>CAVSWT010000032.1:0-100831 GCA_963731745.1 uncultured Ignavibacteriales bacterium | reverse complement strand
CTCCGAATTATTCGTAAAAGATATAACGAAGCATTTACAAACGGACAAAATAATCAGACCCAATTAGCTATAAAACAATTAGTTGAATTAATAGCCTACATCGAAAGAAAATTTGGTACCAATAACATCTACTATTATAAAGCACAAAAACTCCTAAGCGATATTTACTATAATTCTAACTCGTTGCCAGATGCACTCAGAGAATTAGAATTTTGCTTAGAATTGATTCATAAGTATTTTGATTCAGATGTTGAAGAAAAAATTGATTTGTATTTTAAGCTTTCTTATACCACTCAGCAGCTAGATAGGTTTTCCCTGTCTTTAGAATATTATAATAAACTTTTTGGTATTAATGAATTTACAGAAGTTCATAGTTATTTTATAACTGCGAATACTAACTTGGCTCAATTATACCTGGATCTAAATTTAATCAATGATGCTGAGGAATTACTTTTAAAATTAAAGAATCTATTGGGAGAAAATGAATTAAGTAATAATAAAAAATATTATCATATTTTACTTCATCTAAGCAATTTATATTCTGAGAAAAATGATTATGAGCTTGCTGAAAAATATTCACTTCAAGCAATAGATCTGTTTAAGAGAAATAATTTAGAGAGTGAGGAAGCTTATTATAATATCATATATAATCTTGCAAGCGTTTATTTAATGAGTAGTAAATTAGACTTGGCAGAATATTATTGTCTAATCGGCTTAGATTATTACGAAAAAGTAAACATTACCAGCGATGACTATTTTAGCTTTAAGCAGCTACTAGGAAATATCCTAATAAAACACGGGAACATTGCTGAAGGATTAAAAAATTTAGAGGAAGTTTATCACGCACTTATCAATAAAAATGAAGAATTAACATATGGTAACTTAGTGCTCTTAATTGTATTAGCAGAAGTATATTCTAAAAATGAATACCTTGAAAGAGCGAAAGATATTTATTTAAGATATTTAAAACTTTATTATAAAATTATTAAAGAAATCTTTCATTCATTAAATGAATCTCAGAGATTGCAATTTGTTAAAACGATTTGGACTGCAAATTCTAATTTATTGAGTTTTGCAATCAAAATATTCCCATCCGACAGAGATTTCATCAAAACAATATTTAATTATAGAATTCTAACCAAAGAGATAATATCATTGGATATTCCAAAATGGAATGATAACCAAGACCCATACGAAAGTTTGATAAAAAGTATTTCGGATAATGCAGCAATTATTGAAATAATGAAATTTGTGAATACGAATAATAATCAATTAAATTATCTGATTTTTATTATAACCAAGGAAAATACTACTAGTCCGGATTATCTGATTCTTGAAAATGGTACTGATATCGAAAATAACTATTTGAAGAATTATTGGAATTGTATTCAAAATAAATCTATCGATTTAACTTCGTATAAAGTTTTTTGGAAACCCATCTTACCATACATAGAATCAAAAGATGAAATCTTTTTATCTTCAGATGGAGCATTAAGATTTATAAATTTCGATTCATTATTGTCTTCTGGTGGCGAGTATTTAATATTAAATAAAAAAATCAGATATACAAACAATTTGATAAACATGAGAATTATCCCAAATAATAATTTAGAAAAAACTGCATGTTTATTTGGATCCCCAGCCTACAGAGCAGTTAGTTTAGAAAGTGGATATAAAATTCCAAATGAATACAATTCTGTATATGAATTAAATGATTATGAAATCAAACCATTACCCGAAAGCAAGAATGAAGTAAATGAAGTCGCTTCATTATTGAACGGACATAATTGGAAAGTGCAATTATATATCCACGATGATGCTTCAAAAAATAATTTTATGGATGTTAATTCTCCTACAATTTTGCATGTAGCAACGCATGGATATTTCTTACCCAATTTAAAACAAATTGAAAAGATAGATGATTCATATACAATGTCTGGAATATTACTGTCCGGATGTTCTGTGGACATCGACGGAAAAGAATATATCAATTTTAATGGAGTTGTAACACCCGACGAAATTAGAAGTATGAATCTGCAAAGTTGCGAACTGGTGGTATTAAGTGTATGTCAATCGGGTTTAGGTTTTGAACTAGAATCTGGAGATTATTTAAGTTTACAAAGAGCTTTTTACAAGGCTGGAGCAAAATCTATTATTATCAGTCTGTGGGAAATTGATGACAAAATTTCTAAAGAATTTATAACAGAATTTTATTCTAAATGGTTAATCAATGATAATAAATTTGAGTCATTTAGAGAAGCACAATTAATTCTTAAGCAAATGTACCCTAATCCTTTTTATTGGGCTAGCTTTATGCTAATTGAAAGAGATTTGCTTATAACTTAATGAAAAATAAAGCTTTAACAATAGTTGAATAAAATAAAAAATGATTAATTGTGTAATTCTACTTAATTAATTGAGATTTTTTTATCAGTTTTCTATGATAATCGACTAATTAATTCGTATACCTTATTTTATTTTTGAGAATTTTTACAAATAAAATTAAACTTTTATATCAATATTTAAGCACCCTTGCAAAAATTCAATGAATCTTCAAAGCTGTTAACCAATTTATTAACTAAAACACATAGACTTATATGGAAAAAATTCAAAAACTACTATCTGAAGGTAGATATTTTGATCTAATTCAAGAGGTTGAAACTGAATTAAAGAAGTCATTCAATATATCGTCAATTGAGGAAAGACAAGTTTTTGATGAATTAAACCAGCTCAAAAACAAAGCGCTTGATTCAATATTTGAAACGGTCAACAATGACAAAGAATTTAAGGCAGATAATTTAAGGTCATTTACATCGAGTGGGGACAATGAGCAATCCACACAAGTTAAAATAAATCTGAAAGAAGGTAAAAAAAAATTAGATGAAAGTTTTATTAAAGCTTTTGAACAAATCAGTATAATCAACAATAAAGATACGAACAATTTTCAATCATTCATTTACTTAATAAATTCAACAACCATTCCTAATATTTTGAAAGATGAGGGAATTAATGCTAACATGTTTAAGAATTTCCCACCGGGAAATTTTTTCCAAGGTATAAAGGATAACGATACACCAATATATATTATCTTTGATAATTCCGAAGGTAATGAAAATAAGATAGATAAATTGTTGGTTGCATTGAGAAAGGTAGTGATAACTATTTATGAACAAGAAAGTAAAAACAATTTATTTAAAATTATTCTCACTGATTCAAATAATACTGAACAATTAAAAATCTATTTTTATTTAATTGTCTCCCAGCTAATATATTGGATTTCAATATATAATACTTCAGAACTAAAACCTTTATTTTCATTTTTATTCGATACCATTCAAGAACAAAATTTATTCGAAAAGACAGTTATCAGATTAAATCAACCAGAAGAAAAAATTTTGAGTCCAACAAAAACCATCGATGAGCAGTTAGAATCATTAAGTAAGAAAGTATTAACAAACGATAATAATTATAAGCAACAATTGCGCTCCGTTCTTTCAGTAATAAATGAAGACGATATTCCTATTTTGCTTTTAGGTGAAACCGGTGTTGGAAAATCATGGTTGGCTAATATAATTCATAATGAAAGCGATCGACATAATAAAAATTATGAAGAACAAAATTGTGGTAATTTGTCCAGTGATAAACTAGATCAAAAATTATTCGGCTGGAAAAAAGGAGCTTTCACTGGAGCAATAAAAGATTATGACGGGAAAATAAAACGAGCTGAAGGAGGTACTTTATTTCTTGATGAGATTGACAGAACAACTAAGGAAACGCGTGATGGATTAATTACTTTTATAGGTACAAAGAAATTTGAAGTTTTAGGTGAAGGCAAATCAACTCAAGCTAATGTAAGGCTTATTTTTGGTTCAAATAAGGATTTAAAAAAACTATTTAAAGAGGGGGAATTTGAAGACGATCTTTATTATAGAATCACGGGAAGAATAATAAAGATTCCGGCACTGCGTGAAAGATCAGAAGACATAAGAATAATGATTGACTCTTTTCTGTCGGAATTGAATCGAAAGAGAGATCGATATATCACTATTGATGAGGTCGCTGTAGAATACTTGCAATCTCTAAACTGGCCGGGGAATATTAGACAGCTAAATCAGTATTTGAAAATTTTATATTTTAATTGTCTGTCGGAAAATCAAACTAGAATTAAAGTTGAGCAAATTAAAAAGGAACCAATTGAGAACACGCCGATATATCATGAAGAAGATTTTGAAAGATTAAATGAATTACTACTATTATTTTTAAATAACTGGTCGCCGGATAAAGACGGAAAATTTCTTGATAATTTTGTTGAACCAATAATCGCGAAATTATACTTAGATGACTTCAATATGCATTGGAACAAAACTCTAAAAAAAGAATCGGCATCGGTTATTGTTGGCATGGACGGAACACAGTTCAGTAAATCAAAACTTAACAAAGCTTATAATAAATATGGAGAGATCAAAAAGAAATTAAACCTCTGATAATTTGCGCCAACTCTAACATCTTCAAGTTTACTTGAAATACTTCAAGTACAATTCCAAAAATAAGTTACAAAACTAAAAATTTTAAATCATTTCTGCGGTATATCTATTGCCTCATTGTGTCGAAGTTAAAAATAACTTCAATCTAAATAACAGAAGTTAAATCAATTTGGAGGCAAAGATGCCAAAAATAAAGTTAGCTGATCCGAAAGGAGATAATAATAATTACAGAACATTATCTCCTAAAAGATTCAATGGAATTGAGAAGAGTTATTCATACCATCTCAATCAAAATTATGAACTCTCTGATTCAATAATAGTTTTGGAGAAAATCATTAGCTCTAAACAAATCGAAATTCCTTCCGAAAAGGAAGGAGAAGATCCTACCATCAAAAATCTTACAAGCCCCGAAGTCAAAGCATTTAAAGCTAAGCTTACTCTAACCAAACTTCAACAAAAGAAAACTAAACTTGCGTTGAATAGTTGGGGTAAAAAGTATAGCAGCGCATGTACAACTAATTCACGGGCTGCTAAGGGGAGAATGAAAACTATCAATTCTCAAATTGCTTTAAAGAGAGAAATAAAGAAGAATGCTGAAGGATTCCAAAAAGATATACTAGCTAAGCTGGGAAAGTTGAAAGAGAAAAAAGATCATCGCATTGCAATGTTAAAGGACGTCGCAATGATTAATGGGAAAGACTTTAATAGTCAGTTGAATGTGATCCTAAGAAACGAGCTTAAAGATACTTATTCATTATTGAATAAATATCCGCAAGTGAAAACTCAGATCTACAGATCAATCAGAGAAACTTTTGGCTGGGAGAAAAATAAATAACTAAACATTAACCGGGGCTGGATTTATCCAGTCCTAATATTTAAAGGAAAAGTTATGGAAAATATATTAAACAAAGAAGTAACAAATAATTCTCAAACAGACGATGGCGACACCACAAATCCTGAAGTCAGTACATTCAAAAAGGATGAAATCGCAGAAGCAACCTTAAAAGTAGTTGCCTATAAAATGAATGTTAATGAGACAATTGAATTTGAATTGCCAATTGGACCACAAGAAGTTCCAAAAAGATTTAATGTGAAGGTAAAATTTAAAGGTAATAAAAAGTATGAAGTAGAATTTTTGTATACTATTTATGATCATAATGATAACTACGGTATAATCAACAGTTTATATAAAAGCAGAAACTTTGTCTATAAACAAAGTAAAGGAATGGCGGATTTACTCAATTTATCTTTTATAAAGAATGGTGAATACAAATTTTATTTTGATACTAATTATTATTACAAATTTGAAGTTGAAGAATTTACATTTGTACAAGTGGTTCTTAGAATTTATGAAATGTTAACTCCTTTAGCAGTTAAAATTTTACATCTAATTGAGTACGAAGATGACAAATATTTTAATGATTCTAATACTAGAAATGCCGATCCTGAAGTTGATGAAAACTTGGAGGATAGCATTGAGGATGAAAATACCATTCAAGATAGTAATGACGAAGATTAAATGAATAGACTTAAATAATTTCATAAAATGCCGCTGAAAGTTCAGCGGCTTTTATTTTGAAAAAGGTATAAGATAATTATAATAAGCTATGGCATCGTTAATAGAAATATCGCATTTAAGTTCTACAAAAACTTTACTTGCAAAGGACGGGACTCAAATTATTTGTCCGGCAAATGAAAATTTGTCTAATGTTAACGATGCTGAGAATTTAAAGACTACCATTCAAATACTGGTTCATAACCACCCTGATAAAATATTATTTACGGCAAATGAAACAGCAAAAATACTTGGAGTAGGGGAGGAGTTCATTCGTCGCCGAATAAAATCCGGATCAATTAGAACAATCAATTTGGGAGACAAACCAAAAATTCATTTAACAGAAATTGCAAGATTAACAATAGAAGGAGTAACCTAAATGGCAATTAAAACTAAACCCAACGGAAAATTCCAAGTAGACACCCGAGATAAATATGGGAACAGGATTCAAAAAACATTTCGAACTAAAGCTGAAGCAAAGGCATTCGATGGTGCTAATGAAAAATCCAAATATGATGAGAAACTAATTTCAGCAAAACTGTTAACCGCAAGATATCCAATGAATCAAGCGCTTGATGATTTTCTTGCAAGTAAAATACATTTGCGTCCTGCCTCAATTAAAAAAAATAAATATGTTATAACTCAAATGAAATTAGTTGCAAAAGTATTTAATGTAACTTATGTTGATGAGTTCACCCCAGATCATGCTACAAAGCTTTATAATGAACTTGTTCGTGAAAAACCAGAACGAGGTAAAAACAATTCAAAAATGGCAATGCCTAAACCAAAAACCATCAATTTCTTTATTCAAACTGTTAAGGCAGTATTTAATCAGGAAGTTATTAAAGGACATATCAAACAAAGTCCAATGATGCATATCAAAAACTTAAAGGTGGATAAGAAAAAACCCGATTATTATTCTCCAGAAGAGATTAAATTATTTTTTCAGCAGCAGATGAACTCGGCTTATAGAAAAGCGTTTCTAGGATTATTGTTTACCGGCGCAAGGTTTGGGGAATTGGCTAATTTAACCTGGGATGACATTGATTTCAAAAATCGATTGATCCATATACGATCAAGTGAAAATTTTAAGACCAAATCATTTAATTCTGAAAGAAATATACCAATGCATAATCTGCTTTATGAATTATTGCTTGAAGAACATAAAAAACCGAATGCATTTGAATTTCCATTTTGTTCACCATCTGGAAAAAAATTGCGAGAAAGAAATCTGCTTACAGTTTGTAAAAAAGTTGCAAAAGCAGCAGGTATAAATACGAACGCCTACCTGCATAAGTTCAGACATACTTTTGCATCAATGCTCGTGCAGAATGGAGTTCCTATTCATTCTGTTAAAGAATTATTAGGACACTGGTCTGTTGTTCAAACTGAAATATATGCTCACCACAAGGCTGAACTGCTTCATCAAGAGGTAAGTAGCTTAAAGAATTTACTTCCATAATAGTAAATATTAAATAAAAGATTTTTTACCTAGTCAGTTTATAATTGTCATAATATATAAAAGTACGATATTAAAAAGGTCTCCAAAAAGTCTCCAAACCTAGTTTTAAAAGGGGGTATTTGAGTGTATCTGAGAGACGAGACTATACGAAAAAGGCTCAAAAACACAATTTGCATGTTGTATTTTGAGTCTTTTTTTAGTCGCGGAGAGTCAGGGATTCGAACCCCGGAAGGACTTGCATCCTTAACGGTTTTCAAGACCGCCGCATTCAACCACTCTGCCAACTCTCCGAGTTTTATTTCAAAATTTAAGACACAAATATAATAATGTTTATTAAATCACCCAAAGACTATTTAAATTGTTTATAAAAAAAATATCTACCATTTGTAAAAAATAAAAAATACAGCTAATACAATAAATAAGAATCCTACGGCGTAGTTCCACCGGAATTGTTCATTCAAATAAAATATTGAAAAAATACTAAAAATAATTAAAGTAATAACTTCTTGAATAGTTTTTAGTTGCGCAGCATTAAATTCCCCATAGCCAATTCTATTCGCAGGAACTTGAAATATATATTCGAAAAATGCAATTCCCCAACTAATTAAGATTACAATCCAAAGCGGGCACTTTTAAATTTTAAATGGCCGTACCATGCAATGTTCATAAAAATATTTGATATTGTTATTAGAATTATCGTTCTCATATGTTGGCCAATTTTTCTATTTTAAAAACGCACTTCAAGTTTTATTTTGATAACAATAATTTAATTTACGACAAATGACTTTATGCTAATTAATTATCATTTTAGTTATTAAACTTTTCATCCATAATTATTTATATAAATGGAAAACTTATCTGAATACAAATTGTTCGCAAAGCATCTTGCAAATATAAGCGGCGAAATTATTAAGAGTTATTTTAGAAAACAAATTTCTGTTGAATCCAAAAATGATCTATCTCCTGTCACTATAGCTGATAAAAATGCCGAAGAATTGATGCGGGAAGAAATCATGAAAAAATTTCCGGATCATGGAATATTAGGCGAGGAATTTGGAAAGCACAATACTGGCGCTGAATATGAATGGATACTAGATCCCATCGATGGAACTAAAAGTTTTATCTATGGTAGTGTCACTTTCGGAACGCTGATTGCATTGCTGAAAAATGGTAAACCATTAATCGGTGTCATAAACCAGCCAATATTAAATGAATTTTTAATCGGAGATAATTTATCAGCTCAGCTAAATGATACAAAAGTAGAAGTGAGACAAACTAATAAATTATCAGAGGCGGTATTGTTAACGACTGATCATTTGAACATTGAAAAATATCAAAATAGTAAATCCTTTGATCAGCTGATAAGGAAAGTTAAATTATACAGAAATTGGGGTGACTGTTATGGATACTATCTTGTAGCCACCGGATTTGCTGATATAATGATCGATCCCCAAATGTCGGTTTGGGATAAGATGGCATTGATTCCAATTTTAAAAGGCGCTGGTGGAATTATAACTGATTATCATGGCAATGATGCTCTGAAAGGGAATAGTATAATTGCATGTACGCCTAGTATTTTTCAAGAAGTAATTAAAATATTAAATACTTAAATGTCTTAATTTTTTAATAAGACAAAAACTAATATTATAACTGAAGCAAAAATCAATGCGTACAGCTTCGAAAATTTTGATTTAAAAATAAACAATACAGCCACTGTCCAGATTCCTAACATAAATAAAGATTTAAAATCATAAAGCCTGGATATAGTTGGTATACTATGATTGATGGCATTTAATTCATAAGTTGACTTAAATGGAGTGATAACTATTGCAAGTGAAAAAAAGAAAAAGAAAGTAATTAAAGATAACTTTTTAGTTTTAGCATTTATGTTGAAGTATTCCAGGCCGGTTCGCGTACTTAGTACTATTCCAAATAAAAGGAAAAATGTATAAAGATTCATTATTGTTGGCGGTACATTGCCTAAAAATTTTATAGAAATGATTCTGTCTCCAGGTATTTTATATTCTTTACCTTTAAAAAATATTTTAATGAAATATTCTGTTTGCTTTTCGGGCTTCAAAACGGGCAGATAACCTTCTAATATTTTTTTTGAGGAGGTCATATCAATTTCTTGCCATGATTTTCCGGAATTTTTTACTCGCCAATAAATTTTCCCGGATAAACCTTCTATGTCTGTTAAGATTTGAATGTGGTAATTTTCATTACCTCTATATAATTTTTCCAACTTGTAAGAAACCTTTTTACCTTCAATACCAAAAGTTCCTGTTATAGGATAATACTCACTAAGACCGCTTTGAATAAAGCCAGCCAAAAAAGTTATTAAGATTGCACTTGACCAAAGAATAATTATTTGTTTCATGTTCAAATTAAAATATTGCTGACAGTTGTTATCGTTAAATTAAATAATTCTTAAGAGATTACTAAATGTGTTAAATAGCAAACCTTGCATTGATTATTATAATTAACTTTTTAATTAAACTTTTGTGTCATTAACACTTATGAGTTAAAAAAATTAAAAATGGAGATAGAAAATGGAATTAGCATTGATTGGTCTCGGTAAAATGGGAAGCAACATGGTAGAAAGATTATTAAAAGATCATCAAGTAGCTGTGTTTGATAAATCAAAAGAACAAATAGATTTAGTAGCAAAAAAGGGAGCAGAAGCCTCAAACTCGTTAGAGGAGTTAACTTCTAAATTAAAAGGAAGAAAAATAATTTGGTTAATGGTTCCTTCGGGTAAAATCATAGACGACTTAATTGATTCATTGATACCTTTATTGAATAAGGATGATATAATTATTGATGGCGGAAATTCATTTTATAAAGATTCTGTTCGAAGAGCAAAATTATTAAATGAAAAAGCAATTCATTTTATTGATTGCGGAGTTAGCGGAGGAATTTGGGGACTAAAAAATGGTTACTGTTTGATGTATGGTGGTGAAAAAGAAATTGTAGATTATGTTGAACCAATTTTTAAAACTCTCGCTCCTGTTGAAGGTTATTTCCATTGCGGTGAAAATGGTGCCGGGCATTTTGTAAAGATGGTTCATAACGGAATAGAATACGGCATGATGCAGTCTATTGCAGAAGGATTTGAAATAATGGAAAAGTCAAAATTTAATATTAATTTAACAGGTGTTTCAAAAGTGTGGCAGCATGGCAGCGTAGTAAATTCCTGGCTGCTTGAATTAGCATCTCTCGCTCTTTCAAATGATCCTGGCCTTTCTAAAATTAAAGGATACGTGGAAGACAGCGGGGAAGGCCGTTGGACAGTTGAGACCGCTATGGAACTTGAAGTACCTGCTCATACAATTTCTGCTTCATTGTTCAATAGATTTCGTTCAAGAGAACAAGAATCTTTTGCAATGAAAGTACTTGCTGCGTTAAGAAATGAATTTGGCGGCCATGCAGTAAAATCTAACTAAGGAAAAAATATGGGATTAAAAAACAGTAATATGCACACTCCGGAAAATAGCATTATAGTAATTTTTGGTGCTTCGGGAGATCTTACTAAAAAAAAATTAATACCTGCCTTATTCGAACTTTATAACCAGAAGTTGTTCTGCAGCGGATTTGCAATTCTTGGTGTGAGTAGAAGTGAATATTCTGATGAAGACTTTCGAAAGAAAATGTTAGATAGTATAATTCAATATTCAGATAGAAAAAATATAGATAAAAATACAATTGAGAATTTTGTTAAAAGTATATTTTATATTTCCATTGAAACTGAGAATCCGGATGATTATTCAAAATTAAAACAAAAACTTTCAGAATTAGATTCGAAATTTAAAATAGATGGGAAACATATATTTTATTTATCCACACCGCCTAAATTATACGATACAATTATTGATGGACTGCGAAAATCAAATCTTCACAAAAATGGTGAAAGCAATGAGAAAAAAATTATTGTTGAAAAACCTTTTGGTTTTAATCTCCAATCTGCTGAAGAGCTAAATAGAAAACTTCACTCTGTTTTCGATGAAGATCAGGTTTATCGAATCGATCATTATCTTGGCAAAGAAACAGTTCAAAATGTTTTGGTATTAAGATTCGCAAATGGAATTTTCGAACCGCTTTGGAATAGAAACTATATTGAACGGGTAGAAATAACATCAGCAGAAAATATAGGCGTTGAAAGCCGCGGCGGTTATTATGAGGGAATTGGAGCCTTAAGAGATATGATTCAAAATCATATGCTTCAGGTTGCGGCTTTTATAGCAATGGAACCGCCTGCAAACTTTGATGCAAATTCTATTAGAAATGAAACCTTAAAAGTTTTTCAAGCATTGCGGCCAATAAAAAAAGAGGAAGTTGATAAATTTACTGTTCGAGGCCAGTATGTAGAATCCAATGTTAAAGGTAAAAAATTATTAGGTTATAGAGGAGAAAAAGGCGTATCTCCTAATTCAAAAACTGAAACGTTTGCTGCTGTAAAATTATATATTGATAACTGGAGATGGGGCGGAGTTCCTTTTTACATTCGTGCAGGTAAAAGGCTGCCAACAAAAGTGACTGAGGTAGTAATTCATTTTAAAAATACTCCCCATTTTCTTTTCGCAAGAGATAATCATTATGAATTTACAAATCAGCTTGTAATAAGAATCCAACCGGATGAAGGTATATTATTGAAGTTTGGATTAAAAACTCCCGGAGCCGGATTTAAAATTCAAAAAGTTAATATGGATTTTCATTATTCCGATATAACCGAAGTTGAATTACCAGCGGCTTATGAAAGACTTTTACTTGATGCTTTATTAAACGATTCAACTCTTTATACGCGTGGTGATGCTGTAGAAGAATGTTGGAAATTTGTAGATCCAATTATTGAAGCATGGAATGAAAATCCTAACATAAAAGTTTACGGATATCCTGCCGGCACTTGGGGGCCAAAGGAATCTTTTGATTTATTTGATGAGCCGAATATTGAATGGCGATATCCATGTAAAAATCTCACTGACGAAGATCTTTATTGCGAATTGTGAATAAAAATAAAGAAATGGTAATAAAAAGAAATTTAGTAATATTTGATAGCCCCCAAGCGATGGCAATTCATGTTGCAGATGAATTAATAAGCGCTCTTAAAAATACTCAAAAAGAAAATTTCTATTTAGCAATTTCTGGCGGGAGTACTCCTAAAGCTTTGTTCAAGTTATTGGCAACAACAGCTTATTCCGAAAAAATTATTTGGAATAAGTTAATGATTTTTTGGGTGGATGAAAGATGTGTTGCCCCGGATGATCCCGAAAGTAATTTTGGAATGACAGAACAATTATTATTTGAAAATGTAAAAATACCCCGGGATAATATTCATAGAATTAAAGGCGAAAGTAATCCTGTAAACGAAGCAGCGCGATATGCAAAATTGGTGAATCAGATTTTACCTGCTAGTGAAAATAACTATCCTCAATTTGATTGGGTATTATTGGGAATGGGAGCAGATGGGCATACGGCATCTTTATTTCCTAATCAAAAACTTGAACATATTGCAGAGAATTTATTTGGGGTTGCGACTCATCCTCAGAGCGGGCAGAAACGAATAAGTATGACGGAAGAATTAATTAATAATTCTTCGCGAGTTACATTTTTTATTTCAGGCGAAGAAAAAGCGGATAAAATAAAGGAAATATTTACAGATCATGCATCTGGAAATAAATATCCTGCTGCAATGGTTCATTCGTTAGACGAAAAATCCGATTGGTATCTTGATAAAAGTGCGGCGAAATTTCTTAAATAAAAAATTAGAAAGAGGTTCCTACTTTTATTCTTGCATTAACAAAAATTGTCAGCAAACCAAAATTCCCTGAATCCGTATTTGCAAATACAGCCGAAGGCCCTAATGAGATAGCACTAAAAGCCCAGCTTCCAAAAAGTTTTTGTGTAAGCACTTCAAAAACTAACTGAGGCTGGCGAACATCACTTTTCGGCATATAATCTAAACGCAAATCAAAAGTACTTCCTCCTAAGGAAAGTTCGCGTCCGGTATATCCGACATGCCATTCACTAAGATAATTAGCAACATAGAATTTTGATCTGGTTGAACCTAATACTTGTATGGGGTAACGGAATTCCCAACTTAAGTAAGTATCTTGTAAAACTTTTGCTTTATATCCAAGCGTATCATTTTTACTATACTTATTCAGTTGATTTTTAGATGGTTCATTTGTTACGTCTTGAAGACTGAATTCTAAAAAATTACCAAATGGAACTACGTATCCAAGCTGTATTCCAAAAGTTGTATATAAATTATTATGGTTGTTCTTTGTTCTAAGTTCAGTAAGTCCGTCAACTGAGCTAAATATTCCTCCTTTAAATCCCACGATATGAAAATTTGCTTCAACAAAATTTGTTTCCAATATTCCTGAGTAAGGAGTTCCAATTCCGACTGAAAATCCTATATCATCTTTTATTGGGAAACCAAATCTTTCACCGCCATAAGCTTGTAAAAATGGGTTGATGTATTGCAGTCCAGGACTTATTTGAGCCTTGCTTGGCGGTGCAATCACTTTGCTTAATTTCATTTTTTCAAGAACACGTGTGAATACACTTCCATAATTTATATCCTCTTCCAAATCTATTTTATATGGATATGTTATTATTCTCGCGCGTGTTTCGGGTGTAAATGCTAAAAAAGGATACAATGCACCTTTAATAGCAACTGATTGATCATTAGGGTCACGTAAGTCAACAATTATTTCGGCCTTGGGATCGGGAGGATCAATAAATACTTCATTCTGAATTTTGACGAATAAACTGTCATCAAATGGTTCCATTTGAAAATATTTTATAAGCGCAGGATTTTTTTCTTGTTCTTGAGCAGTAATATTAGTTATTATAATTAGTGAAAAGAAAATTATCCAAAAAATTCTTTTGTAATGATAATTCTGTAAAAATTTAAATTGCAAGGTGTCACCATATTAAGTGATAAAATAATTTATCCAAACTTTTTTAAATGTATCGAATTGTAGCTTAAAAATTATATTAAAATGATGTCCCCACTTTTAGACGAAAATTTACAAATATGGAAGTGATTCCAAAATTACCATCATCTTGTCTGGAAAATATAGCTGAAGGGCCAATTGCGAAAGCACTAAATGCCCAGGTTTCGAAAACTTTTTGAACTAACAAATCAACAACATATTGAGGCTGTCTTACATCACTTTTGGGCATTGCATCAAAGCGAAAATCAAAAGTGCTGCCAGCCAAAGATAACTCCCGGCCTGTATAACCGGCATGCCATTCGCCTAAATATTTTGCTACATAAAATTTTCCTCTGGTAGATCCAAGTAAACTGATTGGATATCTCAATTCCCAGTCTAGATATTCTTTATCTACAATTTTTGCATGATATCCCAATGTATCATACTGCTGAAAATTCTTATAATCTGCATCTGATGGAGTGTCGAAAGGACCTTGAAATCCGACCTCAAAAAAGTTCCCGAATGGAAGCACATAACTGAATTGATATCCACCCGTTACATATAAATTGTTGTGGTTGTTTACATCTTTTATTGTCACAAAGCCGTCAATTCGTGTAAAAGCACCGGCTTTAAAACCTAGTATATGAAAATTAGCTTCCATAAAATTTGTTTCAAGCGGACCGGAATAGGGGGTTCCCAAACCTAATGAAATTCCTATATCATTCTTTAACGGCAATCCAAATCTTTCGCCGCCAAATAATTGCAAGAAAGGATTGACGAAATAACGAGTTGAAGAAATCTGTGTTAATGTTGGTGGAGAAAACACTTTTTTAAGACTCAGTTTGTCGACTACACGAGTAAAAACACTTCCGTAGTTTACACTTTCTTCTAAATTAATTTTAAAAGGATAAGTTATAATCTTTGCTCTTGTTTCAGGAGTTAAAGCTAGGAAAGGGTAGAGTGATCCTTTAATGGAAATAGTCTGGTCATTTGGATCTCTTAAGTCAACGATAATTTCAGCTTTTGGATCAGGCGGATCGATGAAAACTTCATTTTGTATATGAATGAATAAACTGTCATCAAGAGGTTCCATTTGATAATAAACTATTTTTTCTTCATCCTCTTGAGCATTAGTTTTTACAGCAACTATAAGAACAAGTAATGTAAAGAGCAGCAGTACTTTATTTTTCATAATTTGATTTCCGCAATAATTTATTTAGAAAAGTCAGTAAAATAAAATGAGTCACCAACTTGAACACGATCCTTTGATATTTGGTCAGTGGCAGTGAAGAAAAAGTTTACTTTATATCTTCCATCAGGTTCTCGAAGGTTTCCATATCGATCAATCCACTCATCATATTTTGTTTGAGTAGAGGCAATTTTTAATGAAACGTTATAAACTAAATTTCCTTTGTTATCTTTTGTTGGGCCAGAAACTGATATAGGTCCTGAATTAACAATTTTAAGCTGATCCGGTCTTTCATCCACTATAGTAACTTTAAATACAGTTATTCTCTGCAAATCCCGAACATAAATATCCGAGGCGTTCATCTTAGTTGTAACTCTCTCAATTTTTATTTCAGGCGGCTTATTTGGAACAACCTGAATTTTAGACTCCTGACTTCCAAATTTTGCAATAACTTCAGTTTGGTCAGTTAAATTAAACTTCTTTTCGGAGTTTGGTGGAATTACTACTAAAGGTGAATTCATATTATCTGGATCATAAAGTGCTGTTTGTACATTACCTGTATTTCTTGCAACGTTCCAAGTATATTGAATAAAAGTTTCGCTTTTTGATATTGGCAATTGCAACCTGGTTTGTTCTTTTTCAGGAGGCTTTGGTTCTTCCTTTTTTACTTCCGGTGGAATTTCTTTAATTTTTTGTGTAAGATCTTTCATTTTCATATTCATCGATGCGATCTTCTCTTTCAATTCCTGATTTTCTTCGAGAGTATTTTCTTGAATTTTAATATCGAATTTAAGTCCTAGAGCGTTTAGAGAATCAATCATTACAACAAGTGAATCGCGCACACTTTTATCTACAGCCTTATCTTTTGAAACTACTCTGCTTAAATCCAAATCAGCTCCCTTTAACGCCAGAACGGTTATCACGAAAATGTAAAGAACCTGGTAAATAATAAATTTACTATCTCTTTCTTTTTTAATCATAGTTGTGTTTTATTTTTTTACGATTGATTCTAATGATTTTAAGCCGGATATAGTTTTTTCGTCACTTAGTGACTTTGCGGCGTTAGTTATTGATTGAGTTAATTGATTCAACTTATCAATTTTCTCAGAAGTGATACTTTGGCTTTCATTAATTTTTTGAAGAATAACACTTACAGCATTAAAATTTTTCACCATGCTTTCGCTTAAAGTTGAAGACTGTTGTAAGACGGTTTTGTATCGTTCAAGATCTTGAAGAGATATTTCCGGTAAATTAGAAATATTACTTCGTTCATCTTCATATCTAGTTTCTGAATAATATTTTTCTCTGATATCATGAACATGAGTAACTACATTTTGGAACTCCACGCCGAGTTGATCTAAAACCGGTTCGAATAATTTACCAATTGCTAAAACTATTAAGGCTTTAATTTCAAACGGAACAGACAAACCGAGAAAGACTTCTTCCCCAAGTTTAATGCTTATTAAAAGTATTGCCGCACCAATTAATGGAAGCGCTGTAGCAAGCCCGTCAACTATACTTGTGTAAGAATTTATAATTCTATCTATAGTTTCTGATACGGGAGTTCTGCTAATTTCAACCTTAAGTTTATTATAAGCTAAAAATGCCATGAAAACAAAAAATACAAATACTAATACAGGCAGCCACCAAAAACTATATGGGGCAAAAGATTCTTGCACTGGTTCCCAGGTGGGGAATAAATATTTAGCAATATTAACAGTTACATTTCCAAGAATTGGAACGGAGGATAGGTCGAGAAAAAATGATATTATAAGAGCACCGAAAGAAATTGACAAAGGCTTTAGAATCACAGAAAAGTTTATTTTGTTAAGGGCAGCATCTTTGTAATAATTTACTTTTCCCTCTAGCCCGTTGGTACCATTGCCAGTCGACTTTGTAGCAATTGCTGGCTCAACTGTTTTTTTAGTTTCAATCATTAACGCCTCAAATTTTCTTAATTTAAGTAAACAAGTTATAACTTAATCACTTTTAAATCTGATAACTAAATCACAAATTATTAATTAGGTAACGATGAAAAGCATGAAATCATAATTGCTTAACAATTATTATTCCACATAGCAACTATCTTTCTAATTTTATCTTTTTAGAAATAATAGAACATAATTTGTGAAAAAAGTTGGTTTAGCAGTGATTTTAAAATTCTTTAAAAACTAATAGTTGAAAATACTTAAATATTACGTAACTTTTACAACACCTTCAAAAAAAATTAGGCAAAAATTGGGTACTATAAATCCTAAAATTTATGAAATAAACTTTAGATTATGGATTAAAAATTTTGGTGAGCAGGCAAAAATTTCAGGCATCCCGACGAATTATTTTCGTACTCTTGCTGAAAAAGGCATCAGTTTTTTTTGGCTTATGGGTATGTGGAAAACGAGTGACGAAAACATCATTAAAGAATGCTGCTTTGAGTCTGGATTAATTTCCGCGTACAACAAAGCACTTAAAGATTGGAAAGAGGAAGACGTAATAGGCTCTCCTTTTTCAATAAGCAGCTATGAAGTTAATCCCGATTATGGCTCCTGGGAAGATTTGAAAAAATTCAAAGCAGATTTAAATAAAGAGGGATTAAAATTAATTCTTGATTTTATTCCCAATCATTTAAGTGGTGGGACTAAATTAATTCAAACTAATCCAGAAATATTTCTTCAAGCAGATGAAGAAATATTTAAAAATGATCCACACACTTTTTTCAAATCTGATCTTCAGCCAGATAAAATTTTTGCGCATGGCCGAGATCCGTTATTTCCCGCCTGGACAGATACAATTCAGTTGAATCTTTTCAATGAAAATGCTAGAGAGTTTTTAACCAACACACTGTTAAAGTTAACTGAAGTCTGCGATGGAGTTCGATGCGATATGGCAATGCTTCAGCTAAATAACGTCTTTAAAAATACATGGCTAGGAGTGATTAACAAACATGATATTCATAAACCAACTGAAGAATTTTGGCAATATGCTATAAGAAAAGTTAAAAATAAAAACAAAGAATTTATTTTTATTGCCGAAGCATATTGGGATTTAGAATGGCAATTGCAGCAATTAGGATTCGACTATACATATGATAAAAGATTATTGGATAGATTATCATCACACGATTTAACAGGTGTAAGAAATCATTTACACGCTGATTTATCTTTTCAATTAAAGTCTGTTAGATTTATTGAAAACCATGATGAGAAAAGAGCGATAGAAAAATTTGGAAAACAAGCTTCCATGGCAGCAGCAATTTTAATAAGCTCGGTGCCTGGAATGAAACTTTATTATGATGGTCAGTTTGAAGGCAAAAAAATTAAACTTCCGGTTCAGCTTGGCAGAGAACCAAAAGAAAAGGAATCCGAAAGGATAAAAGAATTTTATGATAAAATATTAAAGATTACCAAAGATAGAATCTTTATCGACGGTGAATTTTTACAACTAAAAGCATTCCCGGTTTCACCCGACAACCATAGTTACGAAAATATATTTGTCTTTTTATGGAGACTGGAAAATAATTATCGATTAACTATTATTAATTTTTCAGAAAATACTTCTCAATGCAGAGTAAAATTTGATCCAAGTAATACAAACCCTGAAATTGAATTGGTAGATTTATTAGACAATCAAAAATATAAACGCTCCGTTTCTGATATCATTACTCAAGGGCTTTATGTTGAATTAAGAAGTTATGGCAGTCATATTTTTGCATTTAATCCTAAATAACAATCCCTATAATTTCCAAAATAATTATTAAAAAGCAGTAAAGATTTTGTTTGACAAATGAATATTTTTGCTATCATACCGGCCTTTAACGAAGAGAAATCAATTGCCAAAGTCATAAATGAAATTCCCTCGGATATTGTAAATGAAATTATAGTTGTTGATAATAATTCCACTGACAATACAGCCTTCGTGGCAAGGGAAGCCGGCGCAACAGTTTTATATGAAGCTTTTCAAGGATACGGGGCTGCGTGTTTGAAAGGAATTGAATATGCCAAATCCAAAAAATGTGAGATAGTTGTTTTTTTAGATGGTGACTATAGCGATTATCCAAAAGAAATTTCATTTCTTTTAAATCCAATTATTAATGACAATTTTGATTTTGTAATTGGCAGTAGAATTCTAGGTAAAAGAGAAAAAGGTTCTTTGCCTTTTCAATCGCAAGTGGGAAGCATAATTGCTGGATTTTTAATTAATGCGTTTTGGAAAGTTAAATATACGGATCTCGGTCCGTTTAGGGCCATAAAGTTTGACAAACTTTTATCGTTAAATATGAAAGATAAATGGTATGGCTGGACCGTTGAAATGCAAATTAAGGCGGCCAAGAAAAAATATAAAATTTTAGAAATACCTGTGGGCTATAGAAAAAGAATAGGAAAATCAAAAGTTACAGGAACCTTAAAAGGAACTTTTATGGCGAGCATAATTATTTTGAAAACGATTTTCTCTCAAATCAAAAATGAATCATAAAAAAAACAAAAATGCGGTAATCATTTTTACCAGATATCCTGAATTCGGAAAAGTAAAAACAAGATTGGCCGCATCGGTCGGAAATGAATCGGCATATAATATTCATAAACTTTTAGCCGAGCATACAATCAGGGAATGTTTAAAGCTAGATGAAAATGAATATACACTTTTTGTTTTCTATTTAAATGAAGGTGAAGAAAAGTTATGGCGAGATTGGCTTGACATAAGATTTTTAATTTATTCGCAGCTGGGAGCGGATCTTGGCGAGAAGATGGCAAATGCTTTTGAATCTGTATTTACCCTAGGTTTTGAAAAAATTATTCTAATCGGAACTGATATTCCTGATATATCAGAAACAATTTTAACAAAATCATTTAAAGTATTGGACAAAAATGAAATTGTTATTGGACCTTCTAAGGACGGCGGTTACTATTTAATTGGAATGAATAAATATTTCAATAAAGTTTTTGAAGGAATTAATTGGGGAAATGATTCGGTATTCAAAAATACAATCGAAAAAATTGAATTAAATAATTTAAACTTTGAGACGATAGATAAGCTAAATGATATAGACGTTATAGAAGATTTATTGAACTGGTATGATAAGAATAAAACAGATAATGAAAATAGCCTTGTGAAAGTTATTTCGAAAATAAAAAATTAATGCCTCGTTAGAAAAATAATCACATCTCATCCATTGTTTTTTGAATTCGATTCCATAATTCTTCAACCCAATTTAAATGTTCGGGTTTCATCAAGCATGACCTTAAGCATGTTACATTCTCGCTATTGATTAAAACATTATCCAAATTAATTTTTGAAGATGGAATATTCAACAGAGAAAGAAACAAATTATTTTTTTCTGCTTTTTTAAAAAACTTTCTTGACAGATCCGATATTTTTTGAGTGCTTTTTGCCCGTATATACCAAACTACAATATCCAATTCGGGTTCTAAAATTAATTTAAATCTGTCATCATTATTAATTTTTTGGACAATTTGTTTTGCCGCATCTCTGCATTTGGAAATTTCTTTTGCAAACTCGCCGTTCTTTTCTAAAGGAAGCAATTTTTGTGTAGCCCAAAGCCCAACTGCGGAGGCGCCGGGACGGGAACATTCTAAGCTGATTTCTCCTAAATGAATTTCTTCCGAGCTATAATAAGTGTAAGGGGAATCATGGTAATAAAATTTACTCACTGACGGATCTTTAAATAGAATACAACCGCAGCCGTATGGTTGAAGGCCGTGTTTATGAGGATCAATTACTATACTGTCAACTTCACTTAATAGTTCATAATTTTTAGATGTTTCTTTCTGCAAATTATCGGCAAGTGTAAAGTATCCGCCGTAAGCAGCATCAGCATGAATCCTAAATTTATATTTTTTTTGTAATTCAATTATTTGATAAAGAGGATCAACACTGCCGGTTCCCGTTGTTCCGATTGTAACGACGACAGTTCCAACTTTTTCTTCTCGTAAAATATTTTCTAAATCATTTATATCCATCTGCCCACAATTAGTTGATTTGATTTTTTTAAATGGCAATTTTAAAACATCTGATATTCTTTGATGTGTGTAATGCGCTTGATCAGAACCAACTATAATTTTATTTGGATGAAGTTTACCCGAAATCCATAAGGCTTCCAAATTGGCCATAGTTCCGCCTCCGGTTAAATGTCCAAGGTGTTCTTCCCAGCCAAACATTTTTGCAATTTCTGAAACAGCTTCTTTTTCCATTTGCGAGCTTGCTTTCCCTCCATCCAAAGCATGATTATTTGGATTTATCCACATGCTAAGCATATATGCTGCTCGAGCAATCGGATGCGGCGGTTTCAACATTTGGCCTGCGTAAAGCGGATGAAAATACGGAAAATTATCCTTTAATTTATCAGCAGTTTCGGATAGTATAGACTCAATTTTTTCATAATCTAAATCAGCAGCTTCAGGAATTTCCGGCAATTTAAATTCATGCTCTAGTTTAGTTAAAGCTCTTTTTAAAATTTCGATAGTTTCTTTTTCAAAAATCATTTTATTTTTTAACTTTAGTTAAGAATCACTCCAATTATAATAAATTAGCTGATAATAAGTAGAATTGAGAGATTCTTTTTAACACACTAAAATTAATTTTTAATAATTATATTCGGGTTAAATTTCCCAAAAATTAATATGTTTGAACAAAAACCATTAGGCAGAGCATCTCGTTTAAATCCCAAAAATCGATTTGAACAATTTTCTATTGATGATTTTAAATCGGATGAAATAGATAATTTCTATGATGAAGATGTTGAAAGGAAAATTCCCACAACTTATCTAAAGGATGAGTCAAAAAGCATTATTTCAAAAAATGACAGTCCCGATGTTGGATTTGATTACTCTTTTAATCCTTATCGTGGTTGTGAACATGGATGCATTTATTGTTATGCCAGACCCACGCATGAATTTTTAGGTTTCTCATCCGGACTAGATTTTGAAACTAAAATAATGGTTAAGCTAGATGCGCCGCACCTCTTAGAAAAAGAATTTCAAAAGAAGAATTATGTTCCTAAAATGATAATGTTTTCGGGTAATACGGATTGTTATCAGCCATTGGAAAGGAAATTAAAAATAACTCGTGAAGCGCTTAAAGTTTGTTTGAGATACAAAAATCCCGCTTCAATCATTACAAAAAATCTTTTAGTGCAAAGAGATGTTGACATACTAAAAGAAATGGCAAAAGAAAAATTAGTTTCCGTTACATTATCTATAACAAGTTTGGACCCAAAGCTTTGCAGAAAAATGGAACCACGCACGGCATCACCAATTAAAAGACTTGAAACAATTGAACTGATGGCTAAAAATAATATACCAACTGGGGTAAATATCGCTCCTATAATTCCCGGATTAAATGACAAAGAGATTCCTGATATTTTAAAATCAGCCTCGGAAAGAGGTGCGCTATACGCGGGACACATCATGTTAAGGCTTCCATACCAAGTTAAAGATTTATTTACTGATTGGATTGAAAGAGAATTTCCCGATAGAGCGAAAAAAATAATTAATAAAATAAAAGAAATGAGAGATGGTAAATTAAATTCATCTGAATTTGGTGAAAGGTTTTCCGCAAAAGGCGAGCAGGCTGAAGCGATTCATAATCTTTTTTATTTGAGCTGTGAGAAATATGGTTTAAATAAACAAAGAATTGGTATTGAAGTTAAGAATTTTATCAATTCATACAACAATCAGCTTAAGCTTTTTAATTAGCATTAGTTTAGAATAATAATACATTATTTATTAAGTTTAACGATTAGATAAAAACAATTTAAGGAACACTTAACAAGTTATGGCTCAAAAAAATAACAAACCAAGAGAAAGACAAATTGGGAAAACAAAGATTGAAAAGAAGCATTTGATAGATCCAAAATATAAAAATACAATTTGGACGATTATAATTTTTGTGATTCTATTAATATTCTTTATAGTTAATAACACGAGAGATGTTCCTGCTGCTGGCCCGTATCCCCCGTATTACAAACAATCTGAAAAAAGCAAAGTGGATACAACCATAAGTCCCAATCTTCAAATTGATAAAAAGAAGTAACCTAATGAAAGGATGCAATGTGCAAAAGTTAAGATATAATATATTATTTGTAATCTTTTTAGTAACGCTGTTGTTTGTATTTGGCTGTTCTAAAAATTCAAAAGCTGAAAATGATAATGCAGAATCTAATTCAAGAACATCTCAAATCAATGTTAATAAAAATGATAAAACTGCACCGGATTTTTCTTTGGAAAGTACTGATGGAAAAACTGTAAGCTTAAAAGATTATAATGGGAAAATAGTTATTCTTGATTTTTGGGCTACTTGGTGCGGACCCTGCAGAAGAGGGATTCCAGATTTAGTTTCTTTACAGGATAAATACAAAAATGATTTAAGAGTTATTGGCATTTCGTTAGACACAAGTACAAAAAATGACGTCATACCCTTTGCAGAAAAGTTTAATATTAATTATCCCATTGTTTATGGAGATGAAAAGGTTACAAACGATTATGGTGGAATTGAAGCAATTCCGACTACCATTGTAATTGATCAAAATGGAGAAATTGTTGCGAAGTATGTTGGATTAGTTGATAAAGAAACCTTTGTAAAACAAATTGAAGATTTAAAATCTAAATCTTAAAAAAAGCATACTTTAGTTTACTGCAATAGTATCATTTTCTAAATAGATAAATTATCAAACTGATTATTATGCTAAGAATGATTGAAGTAACAATAGGGAAGTAGAGTGTAAAATTTTTCTTTTTGATAATTATGTCGCCAGGAAGCTTGCCGAGAAATGGAATCTTATCTCCAAATAACAAAAATATCCCTACTACAACTATAAATAGTCCAACTACAATTAATATTTTACCTAAAGGTTGGAGTTCAGGAAACATTATCCATCTCCTTAATAAGTGCTAAATTCCATCCCTTAAAAATTTAGGCTCTTCTAAAGTAAGTATCAAGGAAATTCGATGAGTGTCATCTAACCTGTCTAATGAAGAAGCATTGAAGCGTGCAAATGAATAATCGATATTCAATTTGGGAAGTTTTACACCTGCCCCGATTGTAAACTGTTTAACATCTGAATATCCGCCGCGAATTGCGAAGATGTTTTTATAATTAAATTCAAGTCCTGAATGTGCATCGAAACTAACCGGGCCGATATTAAATTGCGAAGCGAATTGTCTGTTTTCAAATCTTATATCAAAATCTAAAGCTGGAGTAATTTTGCCGCCTAAAAAATCAATGCCGTAAGCTGCACCTAATTTCAACGTTGGTGTTATAAGTTCATTTCGACCAGTGCTCCATGCAACTAAGGTTGTAGTTACGTCTTGTAAATTTGCGCCGACAAAAAAATCTTTTAATGGCGAATACAAGGCTGCTACATCAATTCCAATTCCGGTAGCTCCCGCATCACCAATATCTCTTCTGATAATTTTCACATTACCGCCATAAGAAAAATTATCTGATTGTCTTTTTGCAAAGGAAAAATAAAAAGCATAATCTTGATTACTAAAATACGTAATCAAATCAGTCTGAGGCCTAAAGTTGGGATCATTAACATCATTTATGTCAGCAATTCCATCACCATTCACATCATAAATTGCATTTCTAGTGTCCGGTATTCCATCTACGGCTAATCTAATTCCACTAACGCTAAAAGTTAAATCTTTGCCGAAAGGAATTGCAACTGCCGCATAATCATAATTAACCAAGCTGCCGAATTGTTCGGAATGCATTAGCGATATTTCCGGATAGTTCAAACGTGCTAAACCCGCCGGATTATAATATCCTGCTGTTGCATCATTTGCAATTGCAGTAAAAGCGCCGCCCATTCCCGATGGCCTTCCGCCGACACCCAATGCCATAAATTCACCGGCATATTTTGCGATTACAGTTTGTGCATTTGTATTAATATTAAATAAGAAAAATATTAAAAATGTCGGAATGAATAAGAATTTTTTCGGCATGTATTAAAATTCCACCATAAACTTTATTTTATAAAAAAGCTGAAAAAAGATTGGCAAATTGGGTTTGAAAGTCAAGGCTAATTTTATGTTCTGACGGTTAATTGCCAATCTTTAAAAATTGTAAGATCAATAAATGAAACAGCTATTTTGCTTTACCTTGATTTGCAACTGCATTAGCCGCTTTTGCAATTTCTTCCGGATCGCCTAAATAATAATGTTTAATTGGTTTTAAATCATCGTCTAATTCATAAACAAGTGGAACGCCGGTAGGAATATTTAAATTAACAATTTCATCTTCCGATATATTATCAAGGTATTTAACCAGGGCTCGTAAACTGTTTCCGTGTGCAGCTATAATTACACGTTTCCCGCTTTTGATAGTTGGAGCAATAGTTTCTTTCCAAAGCGGGAGAAACCTTGCCACGGTATCTTTCAAACATTCAGTAAGAGGTAACTCATTTTCACTTAGTTCTTTGTATCTTCTATCATTACCAGGATATCTTTCATCATTCTTTTCTAAAACCGGTGGGGGAGTATCATAACTTCGTCGCCAAATCTTAACCTGATCATCGCCATATTTTTCCGCAGTTTGAGCTTTGTTCAATCCCTGTAATGCGCCGTAATGTCTTTCATTCAATCGCCAATTCCTGTAGACAGGAATCCACATCATATCAAGTTCATCAAGCGATATCCATAAAGTTCTTATTGCTCTTTTTAATACTGAAGTAAAAGCAATATCAAAAACATATCCATCTTTTTTAAGCTGCTGGCCGGCCCTTTTTGCTTCTTTTAATCCTTGTTCGGATAAATCAACATCTGTCCAACCAGTAAATAAATTTTCTTTATTCCAAACACTTTCACCGTGACGTAATAAAACTAATTTGTGCATTTAATTCTCCTTTGCTAAGAATATTATTCTGAAAAATATCAAAATGTTGAAACAAAAATAATTATAGATTTATCTGAATGCAAAAAGTCGGTTTGAATTGAACTTCTTTGTTAAGCAATAAATTAAATTTTAGTCTTCGGGTGAATAAAATAACTTTGCACCAGGAATTTCAATATTCGCTTTGTAAACAGAATTTGTTTCATCTTCAGTTATGAATAAAGTCTTAAAATCTTTTCCGCCGAATTCTACATTACTTGGTTTTTTACCAGGAGTTTGAATCGAATCAACTATTTGTCCATTTGGAGAGATAACAAAAATATGTCCGCCGCCAAAGTGAGCAGCATACAAATTTCCATTTTCATCAAATGCAATACCGTCAGGATCGCCGCCGGGTAATTCGATAAAAACATTTTTATTCGAAAGTCTTCCATTTTTGTCAACAGCAAATTTTAAAATTCTATTATTGAGCTGATTCACAAACAAATAAATTTTTAGCATCCAACGAAAATGCAATCCCATTTGGAAAACAGAGTTCTTCCGCAACAGGAATTACATTTTTTGTTTTATATATTTATCATATAAACCACGCCATCTGGTTTATCTTTTCCGTATGATTTCGGATCTGTAAAATAAAGGTTTCCATTCGGGTCAAATGCCAAATCATTTGGACGATTAAATTTTTTACCTTCGTAGCCATTGGCATAAATTTCAGTTTTACCAGTTGGCGAAATTTTTAAGATTGCTCCTATTCCATAGTCACAAGCGAATATATTACCATCTTCATCAAATGTTAACCCATTTGTTTGTTTCAATCTAAACGGCTTTTGTGTTGAATCAATAAACTTAAACGATGAGTCGCCGGATATTTCATATATAAAACCTCCATAACAGCTTGAGACAAACAAATTGTTTTTCCCATCCCAGGCAGGCCCTTCAGGAAAATTTAAGTTTTCAGCAATTTTTATAAATTGCGTCTTCTTATTCGTTTCAGAAGCTTGCTGAGGAAAGCCGGAAATTGCAAATAATAAAATATTAGCGAATACAAAAATTATATTTATTTTTTTCATTAGATTATTTTAAAAAGTTATTTGAAAGAATTTGAATTGACTATTTTTAAGATACTAAATTTCAGTTAGATTTAATTAATGGAAAGGCTGTAATATGAGATTAATAATTATTTCAATAATATATTTGTCCTTCTTTTCAACTTTATCATTTTCTCAATCAAAAATGGAAGATGATATAAATACCGCATATCAAAATGCAAAGAAAGGTGTGTATTGGGCATTAGCAAATATCTCAGATCGGAAATCTAAATTAGATGAGGATCTAGTTGCTGATGATAAAATGTATGCTTCAGTAAAATTGGAAAAAGTAATTGACGGAGTTAAAGTTGAATCAACGGGATTTAATTTTTCTAACGAAGTTAAAATTACGGTTTACAAATCAAATGAGGCTTTAATAAAAGAGGGATATTTAAAACCTGAAGATGAAAGTGACAAAACCGGTAAGAAGAAAAAATAATTTTTAATTTGATAATTCTTCATTTGATATTAAAGTATTTACTAAAACTTTCACTTCGTTTTCACTTCCAAGTAAATTTTGGAGAGTAGTTTTACTCAAAACACTGTCTAATAAATTTTGAACAGTTCGCCACAATGATCTTATTGAACAGTCAACTGTGTGAGTGCAAATCATTTCAGTGCCGGCGTGATCATCACAAAAACCAGATTCAAATAACTTTCCTCCTAATACTTCGAGAACTTCGCCAATAATTATTTCATCTGCGGGACGTGATAATTTGTAACCGCCGCTTTGACCCCTGGAACTATCAATAAATCCGCCTAATCGAAGTAACCTTAAAAGCTTGCCTGCAAGAGCAGTTGAAATTCCTTCCATCTCACTTATTTCAGGAATTGTTAATCCGTTAGGCGCATTACCAATTCTTAACAAGCATCTTAAGCCAAATTCTTCTTGTGAACTGAATTTCATTTTTTTTAACTTTTTTAAATCAAAAAATCTAATCTTATTTTTAGAAAATGAATGATTGAATAAGTTTAACTCATCCAATCATTCGCTTATTCTTTAAACCATTAAGCTTTATAAAGCGGAATTTTTGATCCGCACTGTTTTGCGTATTGTACTTCAGCAAATGCTTCAGCAGGAATTGAAGGGCCATTTGCAGAACAATGTTCATTAAAAACATTTATCAATTCGTTTGCAATATGTTGAGCATTGTAGCCTTCAATATCTAATCTTTGCATGAAATAAATCAAAACTCCATTTTTAAATAATGCTACACTTGGTGATGAAGGCGGATATTCTTTAACCATTTGTCGAACTCTATCAACTGCATCTTTTTCCTGACCCGCAAAAACTGTATAAAGTTTGTCAGGGATAATATTATTTTGTAGTGCAAGTGAAACTCCTGGACGTGCACTTCCCGCAGCACATCCGCACACTGAGTTTATCATTACCAAAGCAGTCTTATCATCTTTTACCTGTAATGCTTCGTCAACTTTTTCGGGTGTTAGCAATTCTTCAAATCCAACTGCAACCAATTCGTCTCTCATTGGCTGTACAGCATCTTGATCATACATAGGCTGACGAGAAAGTATGTTGAACATGGGTACTCCTTTTATATTTATTAATCGATTAATTTTTTACTTCTATAATGAATTCAAAAGTCAAAGGTCAAAATTCAAAAAAGTTTTTAAATTTATTTTGACTTTTGAAATTTGATTTTTGACTTTAATTTCACATAAATCCTAATTCCACCTTTGCGACTTCGGACATCATATCTTTATCCCACGGCGGATTCCAAACTAATTCAATCTTGCAGCTATTCACTTCCGGAATTGAAGCAACTTTGCTTTCGACTTCTCCAGGCAATGAACCGGCAACAGGACAAGCAGGAGATGTTAAAGTCATTTTTAATATAACATTTGCTTCGTTGTCTATTCTAATTTCATAAATTAAACCAAGCTCAAAAATATCTACAGGAATTTCAGGATCGTAACAGGATTTTAAAACCTGAATAATTCTATCTTCTAAAGCTTGTTTGTTTATTTCAGCCATAACTTTTGTTTCATTTTCCATTTAAATATTCATTCATTTTAAAAATTTATTCAGTCGTAACATTTTGTTCTTCATTTTTCAATGCTGCATTCATTGTGTGCCAAGCAAGCGAAGCGCATTTTACTCTTGATGGAAATTCTTTTACTCCGGCGAATACAGACAATTTTCCAAGAGTATCAAATGCAGAATCGTTATCTATTTTTCCTGTAATTAAATCATGAAATTTTTCAAACAACTCTTTTGTTTCACTAACTGTTTTGCCTTTTACAATTGAACTCATCAATGATGCGGATGCTTTTGAAATAGCGCACCCATTTCCTTGAAAAGAAATATCCTTTACTTTATCATCTTCGACAAACAAATAAATATCAATTTTATCTCCGCATAACGGATTATAGCCCTCAGCAAAATGATTTGCGTTTTCTAACTTCCTAAAATTTCTTGGACTTTTATTATGATCTAAAATTACTTGCTGATACAACTCTCTTAATTCCGCATCCATTAATTAAAAACCTCTGAAACTTTTTTTAACGCTTTAATAAAAAGATCAACTTCTTCTCTTGTATTATATATTGCAAATGATGCACGCGAAGTGGCTGGAATATTATACCTATCCATTACCGGCTGTGTGCAATGATGTCCGGTTCTAATTGCAATTCCTTCAAAATCGACAAATGTACCCACATCATGCGGATGAATGTCCTCAATAATAAAGGATAAAACTCCGCTTTTATTTTTTGCAGTTCCAATCAATTTAACTTTGCCTAAATTTAAAATTTCTTTTGTTGCGTAATCGAGAATATCTTTCTCATGATGATAAATATTTTCCAAGCCGATATTCTGTACATAATCAATCGCCGCACCTAATCCAATTGCATCTGCAATATTCGATGTGCCGGCTTCAAATTTATAAGGCAATTCGTTGAAAGTAGTTTTTTCAAAAGTTACTTTTGAAATCATATCTCCGCCGCCCATAAATGGAGGCATCGATTCTAATAAATCTTGTTTGCCGTAAAGTACTCCAATCCCTGTTGGGCCATAAAGCTTGTGTCCTGAAAAAGCAAGGAAGTCACAATCTAATTTTTGAACATCTATAGGGAAGTGGCTGACAGCTTGAGCAGCATCAATTAAAACCGGGATATTATTTGCATGAGCAGTTTGAATAATCCGTTCAATTGGATTTATTGTGCCTAAAGAATTTGAAACATATACTACTGAAATTAATTTTGTTTTATTTGAAATTAATTTTTCAAATTCTTCAAATATTATTTCACCATCATCATTAATGGGAATTATTTTTAAATTTAATTTTTTCTCTGATGCAAGCAATTGCCAGGGGACTATATTTGAATGATGTTCCATTGCGGAAATAATAATTTCGTCACCTTCATTCAAATGACTTTTACCAAAAGAATTTGCAACTAAATTTATTCCTTCAGTTGTACCACGAGTAAAAATTATTTCTTTTTCGCTTTTAGCATTTATATACCTTTGAATTTTGATTCTTGAATTTTCAAATGCCTCAGTAGCCGCTTCACTTAAAGCATGAACTCCTCTATGTATATTTGAATTTATTGTTGAATAATAATTCGTCAGTGAATCAATAACCGCCTGTGGTTTTTGAGTAGTTGCGGCATTGTCAAAATAAACCAATGGCTTACTGTGAACTTTTTGTTTCAAAATCGGAAAATCATTTCTGATTCTTTCTACATCAAAAGCAATTCTATTTATTGAAGAAGTTTCTATACTCATTTTTTAAAAATATTTATAATTTAAGAATGATGTCGTCACATTAAGTTTGTCAAAACGTGACTTGATTATAAATCATCAGTCGTAGACAAATTCAGACTGACAATAATTACCATTTAATGAATTAGCTATCAAATTTTTTATTTAATATTACCTCAAGATATTCGCGAACTTCTTTAACTTTTATTGAAGTTAAAACATCACTTGCAAATGCATGAATTAACATTGCTTTGGCCGCATCTTTTCCAATTCCTCGTGTATTCAAATAGAACATTGCTTCTTCATCAATTTGACCAATGGTTGCGCCATGCGAACATTTAACATCGTCGGCAAAAATTTCTAATTGGGGCTTGGTATTTACAAGCGCCTCGTTTGATAAAATTATATTATTATTTTCCTGAAAAGCATTTGTCTTTTGTGCATCCTGCCTTACAATTACTTTCCCGTTAAAAACTCCGCGAGATTTATCATCTAAAATACCTTTATAATGTTCGTGACTATTGCAATGAGGTTTTGCATGATCAATTAAAGTATGCGTATCAAAAAGCTGGGAGTCTTCGGTTAAGAATAAACCGTTCATCATACACTCGCCGCCAACATCATTAAACTTAGAATTAAAATCATTTCGAGCGATTGAAGCTCCGAGTGATATTGAATGTGAAGTAAAATTACTTGAACGTTCTTGACCCACTTCCATTCTTGCAATATGAAATGCGTTTTTACTTTCTTCCTGCAGTTTTATGTGATCAATAATTGCATTTTCATCTGCAACAAATTCAGTGACAGAATTTGTAAAATAAATTGAATCATCTAATGAAAAATAATGTTCAATAATTGTTACTTGAGAATTCCTGCCAGCAATAAATAAATTACGCGGTTGTGATAATACTTTTTTATTCGTTGAATCAGTAATAAACATTATGTGAATTGGTTCTTCAACAATTTTACCATCGGGTACATAAATAAAAGCACCGTCATTTGTAAATGCCGTACTAAGAGATGTAAAAATTTGTCCTTTAGAAACAGCGTATTTACCAAAATGTTTTTGAACAATTTCTGAATTCTCTTCCATTGCGGAAGATAAATTTTTAACTACCACTCCTTTTGTAATTTTATCAAGATTTGATAATTCTTCTGAATAAAAACCATTCACAAATACTAAATGATTGTCTTTTATGTTATCGAATAAAAATTTGCTGATATCTTTTTGCGATAATTTTGCTTCGCCTTTTGAAGGAACAAAATTATGATTTAGTAAAGGAGAAATATTTGTGTACTTCCATTCTTCATCTTTAAGAGTGGGGAAGTTTAATTCACTAAACTCACTGATAGCTTCTTTTCTAATTTTGTGAATTGGTTTTTTACTTTCGCCATTAAGACTGTTTTCAAAAGCCTCAAAGTTTTTTAAAAACCAATTTTTAAATTCTACTGCATTACTCATCTTCTTATTTTAGCTCCAAAATCTTTTTTGTTAACAAAAATTAGTAGTTTTTTATAAACCTATTTCTTTAAGAAATTGAGTTTATGTACAACACTTATCTTAACATTAATTATTAGATTCAACTAATTCGTTCTTATCCTCTTTTATCCAATCATAACCTTTTTCTTCAAGCTCAAAAGCTAATTCCTTGCCGCCTGATTTTACTATTCTTCCATTATAAAGCACATGAACAAAATCCGGCACAATGTAATTAAGCAATCGCTGATAATGCGTAACCACTATAGTTGCAGTATCTTTTGTCTTCAATTTATTCACACCGTTTGCAACAATTCTCAATGCGTCAATATCAAGTCCCGAATCTGTTTCATCAAGAATTGAAAGCTTCGGCTCTAACACTGCCATCTGAAAAATTTCATTTCTTTTTTTCTCACCGCCGGAAAATCCTTCGTTAACAGAACGGCTAAGCAGAGATTGGTCTAATTCAACTAATTTCATTCTATCTTTTATTAAGGTAAGAAAATCCATTGTATCTAATTCTTCTTCACCTCTGTACTTTCTTATTTCATTTAGAGCTGTTTTTAAAAGATTTGTATTGCTCACTCCAGGAATCTCAACAGGATATTGAAAAGCTAAAAATATACCTTCTCTTGCTCTATCTTCGGTAGAAAGATCGAATAAATTTTTGCCGTTAAATATTACTTCACCTTTGGTTACTTCATATTCTTCTTTTCCCGCAAGCACGGAAGCTAAAGTGCTTTTACCTGAACCATTCGGTCCCATAATTGCATGAACTTCGCCGGCATTTATTTTTAGATTAATACCTTTTAATATTTCTTTTCCCTCAATTTTTACGAATAGATTTTTAACTTCTAACATTTTATTCCTTAAATTATTTTCTTATTCCGTCATGCTGAACTTGATTCAGCATCTTATGAATTAAATAGTTTTCAATTAAAATTTGGAACGACAAAACATAACTATCCAACACTGCCTTCAAGACTTATGCTTAACAGTTTTTGAGCTTCAACAGCAAACTCCATCGGCAGTTCTTTAAAAACTTCTTTACAGTAACCGTTGACAATTAATCCTATCGCGTCTTCAGTAGAAATGCCGCGCTGATTTAAATAGAAAATTTGATCTTCACCAATTTTTGAAGTTGTTGCTTCATGCTCTATCTGCGCAGAAGGATTATTAATTTCTAAATAGGGGAAAGTATGTGCACCGCATCTATCTCCGATTAATAAAGAATCACACTGTGAAAAATTCCTAGCATTATCTGCGCGCTTAATAATTCTAACTAGGCCGCGATAACTATTTTGACTTTTACCGGCTGATATTCCTTTAGAGATAATTGTGCTCTTAGTGTTTTTTCCAATATGAATCATTTTTGTACCAGTATCCGCCTGCTGATAATTATTTGTCATCGCAACAGAATAAAATTCACCGATTGAATTATCACCTTGAAGAATACAGCTTGGATATTTCCAGGTAATAGCGGATCCAGTTTCAACTTGAGTCCATGAAATTTTTGAGTTTATTCCGCGACAAGCTCCACGTTTGGTTACAAAATTATAAATTCCGCCTTTGCCTTCTTTATCACCTGCATACCAATTTTGAACGGTTGAATATTTAATTTGTGCATTATCTAGCGCAACCAATTCCACTACCGCAGCGTGAAGCTGATTCTCGTCTCTCATTGGAGCTGTGCAGCCTTCAAGATAACTTACATAAGCTCCTTCATCAGCAATAATTAATGTTCTTTCAAACTGTCCTGTATTAGCAGCGTTAATTCTAAAGTAAGTGGAAAGCTCCATCGGGCAGCGAACTCCTTTAGGAATATAAACGAAAGAACCATCACTGAATACCGCAGAATTTAATGTTGCAAAAAAGTTATCTGTATAGGGAACCACACTTCCCAAATATTGTTTTACCAATTCCGGATGATTTTTGATTGCTTCCGAAATTGAACAAAAAATTATTCCTTCTTTAGCAAGTGTTTCTTTGAACGTAGTTGCAACAGAAACTGAATCAAATACAGCATCAACAGCTACATTGCTTAATCTTTTTTGTTCGTCTAATGATATTCCTAACTTTTTAAATGTCTCCAGCATTTCAGGATCAACTTCATCAAGACTGTTTAATTTCGGTTTCTTTTTAGGAGCGGAGTAGTAGGAGATATCTTGATAATTTATTTTATTATACTTTACATTCGGCCAATGCGGTTCTTTCATCGTCAGCCAGTGTTTATATGATTTTAATCTCCACTCAAGCATCCATTCCGGCTCGTTTTTTATTGCCGAAAGCTGACGGATTATATTTTCACTTAAACCTTTAGCAAAACTATCTGCTTCAATTTCAGTTACAAAACCATACTTATATTCTTTATTCGCTAATTGTTCAATGGTGGAAGTTTCAGTTGTACTCATTAATTCTCCTAACAAACATTATTTGAGAATTCTTACAAATATTGATTTATTTTCTCTTTTCAAACGTAAACAATCTATACAAAAAAGTCAAGATTGCTAAATGATGATATTTTTTTTCTATTTTTACAAGAATTTAATTTTAAAATCATTATGAAATTCAAAAAAATTTCGTTCATTATCTTATATAATATACTTGTAGTTCTATTTCTGCTGTTAATCTCAGAGGGATTAATAAGGTTATTTGATGATAAAATACAGCCGCAAGGAACTTCAGAAGATTTAATTAAAGATAATGAATATTATAGTTCATTTGGTTTATCTCCGGGCGCAGTGGGAATTTCAAATGGAAAAATAGTAAATGTTGATAAAAATGGATTTCGAAAATCCAGCATCGAAGTGGATACATCTAAAGATAGCTGGTTATTTTTAGGGGATTCTGTAACGATGGGAATAGGCGTAGAAAATGACTCAACATTTGCTGCAATTATAAACAAAAAACTTCCTGAAATAAATATTCTAAATCCTTCAACAATAGGCTGGTCGGTTTATGATTATGAAAATGTCGTGAAATATTTTTTGGCGAATAAAGCGAGCAAATTTAGGATAAAAAAGGTATTCATATTTTATTGTTTGAATGACCTTTATGATTCTGAAATAAACAAGAAAATGCCAGGAGGTGAATTTCGAAAATTTTTTGGTGATTTTTTAAGAACTATAAGGCTTAATAGCAGACTTTTTATTTTTATTAAAAATATCTTTTCTGATAGGCCAAAAGCTTATTTTGAATACGACAAACAATTCTATAATACGACTAATACTGTATTTGTAAAAGCTATTAAATCTATTACAGAAATTAATTCATTATGTGAAAAATCCGGTGTCGATTTTATTTTTACAGCTTTGCCATATGAGTATCAGCTGCGAAGAAAAACAAATTCACAAAATCCTCAACAGTTAATTGTAAATAAATTAACTTCAGAACGAATTAAAGCATATAATTTGTCAAACAAATATTTTAACAAAAATATCGATTCTAAATTATTATATCTTTATTCGGACGGAATTCACTTTTCGAATTATGGTCATAAATTAATTGCTGAATTTTTATTAAAATTTGTTATTAAATGATAAAATGTATTAATAGCTTAAATTGTTTTTAATCGATTATTCAATTAATTTGGCATACATTTTTTAAAAGAGTATCATTTGGAAGATAATATTAAACACGGGAATCAAGGAGATCAGGAAATAAGATCTGAAACGACACCAAACGAAGGGAAAAATGATTCTTCTGAGAAATCATCTTCTTCAAAAAGGCCATATTATAATAGAAGGCGTAGATATTATAATAAGCCGTCATATTCTCAACAGCAACGAGAAAGTTCTTCATTTAAAAAAATCTCAGTAGTAGTTCCTTTATTAAATGAAGAAGAATCAATTTACCCTCTGGCAATGGAAATTAAAAAATCTGTAAAAAATTTAAGCAGCGGACTCGAAGTTATTTTTGTTGATGATGGCAGTACTGATAATTCGTTAAAAAATATTAAAGATATTTGCCGTCAGGATAAGCGATTTAAATATATAAGTTTTAGAAAAAATTATGGTAAATCAGCCGCATTGCATATGGGATTTAAGGAAACCACGGGCGATGTTGTAATTACAATGGATGCTGATCTTCAGGATGATCCGAATGAAATTCCAAATCTTATAAAGAAACTTGAAGAAGGTTACGATGTTGTAAGCGGATGGAAAAAATTGAGGCATGATCCATTTATAAAAAAGCATTCGTCAAAGTTTTTTAATTTTGTTACCAGACTTTTAAGCGGTATTAATATTCATGATTTTAATTGCGGATTAAAAGCTTACAGAAAAGAAGTTGTTGAAAATATAAAAGTTTACGGCGAGCTGCATCGTTATATTCCCATTTTAGCTGATTGGCAAGGTTTTAAAATTTCCGAAATAGCAGTTAAACATCATGCAAGAAGATATGGAAAAACTAAATTTGGCATTTCCAGATTTTTCAAAGGATTTTTAGACCTAATTACCGTAATATTTGCTACCCGCTACATAAAACGGCCAATGCACTTGTTTGGCTTTTTAGGAGCTTTATCATTTGTCATTGGTATTTTTGTAAATGGATATTTAACATTTCTTTGGATATCGGGACAACCTTTAAGCAACAGGCCAATGTTATTTTTGGGTATACTTTTAATAATCGTGGGTGTTCAATTTTTCTCTGTGGGTTTACTTGGAGAAATGCTTGTAAATAATTTTCTGAATGAAAAAGAATACAACATAAAAGATAAGGGCTGAAAATTATTTATACCCTGAACTACAAAATCAATTCAAAACTCTTTCCGATATATTGAGGTTATGTATTACGATCCAATTAAAGAAGTATTTGCTTCCGTAATAAAAAAAATTCCCGTTTTAAGAATTCTTTTTTATAAAATATTAAATTTAATGTTTTTACGTTCCTGGTATGTTAGAAGAGAACTTAAAAATATTAGGAACATTTTTAAAGATAAGAATATCAGTATTTACGATGCCGGTACCGGTTATGCACAATATTCCTACTTCATGGCAAAAAAATTACAACCTAATAATATTTATTCAGTGGATGTAAAAAAAGAATGGATTGCCGATGCTGAGGATTTTTTTAAGCAGCGGGCAATTAAAAATGTAAAGTTTGGAGTGGAAGACCTTACGCAAATTAATTATAAAAATAAATTTGATCTAATTGTTTGCGTCGATGTAATGGAACATATTGAAGATGATGTAAAAGTATTTCAAAATTATTACAACGCATTAAAGAATGATGGATTTTTACTGATTAACACTCCCTCAATTTACGGCGGAAGTGATGTTCATGAAGATGACGAAGAGAGTTTTATTGGAGAACATGCCAGGGATGGATATTCGTTTGAAGATTTAAAATCAAAGCTTGAACCTATTGGATTTAAAATTTTTCAATCAATATATACTTATGGTTTTTGGGGTGATAAGGCTTGGAGACTTGGAATAAAATTTCCAATGCAGTTGTTAAATATATCCAAATTGTTTTTGATACTTCTACCATTTTATTACTTAGTTACATTGCCTTTTACCTTATTAATGATGTATTTAGATTATACATCTGAAAATAAAATAGGTTCTGGAATAAATTTCATAGCAAGAAAGCAAATTTCAATTTAGGTGCAATTAAATGACAAAAGTTAAAAAGAGAACAGCCGCACAAAAAAATACCAAGGATAACTTTCTTTCTAAATTTAATTTGGAAGAACTTATTCCGCAAAAACATCATGTTTGGGTTGTGATTTTAACTTTAATCATTCTCTTTTTAATCTTTTTAAATCCTCTCTATTTCGGCAACAAGACTTTTCAGTCGGGCGATATCATCGCAACTAATGCTATGCATACATATATCGAAAATCATGGAGAAGGCTATACTCTATGGAATCCGTTAATATTTTGCGGCATGCCCGCTTATGCAATAGGAACAGCTTTTAAATGGTTCAATTTAATCTATGTTGTGGTTACAAGCATACGTTCATTATTTGCATCTTTTTTTGCGGTCGGTTATGCAATGTGGAGCTTTTATTTAATTGTACTTGCGGTGACTTCATTCTTCTTAATGAAGCATTTAACCAAAAATACTTTGATTAGTTTATTTGCAGCCATTGCAACATCTTTCAGCACAGGGTTGATAGTATTTCTTTTTATCGGACACGTTACAAAATTAACCGCGATATGCATGTATCCTTTAATTTTTCTCATCTTATTAAGATTTAAAGATAAAATTAGATTACTGGACTTTTTAATTTTAATAATTGCACTGCAGCTATTTGTCCAAAGCTTTCATGCACAAATAATTTTCTATACATTTTTTGCTGCAGGCATATTTTATATTTACTATTTCTTACGTTCAGTTTTAAAAAAGGAATCAGAATTAAGAACCAAGACTATCAAATCGGCTGCTGTATTTGTTGTGGCAGTTATAATCGCTCTTTTAATTCAGATGGATAACATCACACAAATCTATGAGTATACACCATATTCTACTCGCGGCACTGAAAGCATAGTTGATAAGGCTAGTGGAAAGCAGCAAGAAAATACATCTAATTATTATGAATATCATACAAGCTGGTCATTTTCACCTGGCGAAATTTTAACTATGATCGTTCCTTCATATTATGGATTTGGAAAATCTACTTACAAAGGCGAATTAACAAAAAACCAGCCTGTTGAAGTAAATACATATTTTGGACAAATGCCATTTGTGGATGTAGCTGTAGGTTATATGGGAATATTAGTTTTTGCGTTGGGGCTTTTAGGAATTTTTACAAAATGGAAAGAACCTTTCGTACAATTTTTAACTATACTTTCGGGAATAGCTTTACTTATTTCTTTTGGAAAAACATTTCCTATCCTTTTTGATTTATTATTTTATTATTTGCCGTTCTTCAATAAGTTCAGAGTTCCATCCATGATTTTAGTGCTGGTTCAACTTAGTTTTCCAATTTTAGCGGGATATGGAATACTCGGTATCTTTTCTGCAAGAGAAGAAAATAATTTAAAGTTGGGCAAAACTATAAAAAATTTAGCTCTGATTTTTTCAGCCTTATTTGTAATTTCTCTTTTATTTAGCGGCTCAATAACCGACTGGTTCACTTCACGTGTCAACGATTATTCCCAAACTATAGCTGGTTCACAAAAGCAATTAGCACAGCAATTTCAGGCTTTAGCAGGATATATTAGTCAAATGTTTGTTAGTGATTTGCTGTTTGCATTTGCATTTTTGGGAATCGCATTTTGGGCAGCGTTTGGATACGTAAACAAAAGTTTAAGCAGAGATATGTTTGTCGTTACGGCAATTTTACTGACGTTGATTGATTTATGGCGAATCGATAGTCGGGGAGCAAAATATAACGAGCCGCTTTCAAAAGATAATTACTTTCAGGAACCGGATTATATTAAAACAATTAAAGCGCAAAATGATAAAAATCCATACAGAATTTTAAATTTAAAGCAGGATCAATCACCAGGTTCGTTTACTAACAACTCAAACTTTAATGCCTATTTTCTGACAGAAGATTTTTATGGCTATTCAGGCATTAAACCTAGAGCTTATCAAGATATTATAGATGTAGTTGGTCCTGTTAATGAAACTGTATGGCGAATGCTTAATGTCAAATACGTAATTACCGGAAGTCCTGTACCGCCAGCTCAATTTCCTAATTTTAAGCAATTGAGTGACAATGGGAAAAGCTATGTCTATCAAAATGAAAATTCATTGCCAAGAGCTTATTTTGTTAATAACGTAGAACAAAAACCAGGTTTGGAAGTTCTAAACTCGATGAAAGCAAATTCTTTTGACCCTAAAAACATAGCTTATTTGGAAGACCAAAATTTAAAAGTTGATTCAATTGATTCAACAGTTTATGCGCATGTTACTAATTATAATGATGAAAATTTAGAGCTTAATGTTCAGACCATTGGAAATAATTTCCTTTTTGTCGGTAATACCTTTGTTAAAGGATGGAAAGCATTTGTAGATGGAAATGAAACGAAAATATATAAAACAAATCACGGCTATTTGGGAATGGTTATTCCCCAAGGAAAGCATGATGTTAAAGTTAGTTATGCGCCGACAAGTTTTTATATCAGTAAATATGTTGCTTTGGTTTTAAGCTCCTTAGTTGTTATTGGATTAATACTGACTCTTATTTTCAGCCGGCGGAAAAAAGTTATCGTGTAATATTATCTTTATCATTTAAGGATCATCACCTGAATTACTTAAATTCAATTCGTCAAAATGCGTTTTAAAAATGTTAGAAAACATCAAGTATTTTTTAAAACATTCTGCAATTTATAGTATTGGAAATTTTGCGACCAAAGCCAGCGGATTAATCCTACTTCCCATTTACACAACTTACATTACTTTAGGTGAATTTGGTGAACTTGGAATTTTAGATGTTACTATCTTAATTCTTGTTGAACTGATAAACCTTGGACAAAGTCAAGCATTGGTAATGCTAAACAATTCTGATGAATACACAGACAAAAAGAAAGAAGTTTTTTTTACCATTCTTTCTTCATCTATAGGCGTTTGTATTATTTTTATCTTACTAGGTGAAGTAATATTGCCTCAAATTTCCGGTTTAATTGTAATCTCGGATAAATTTTATCTTTATTTAAAACTTAGCTTGTTCATTATTTCAGCTAGGATTATAACTAATGTTTTATTAAATAAATTGCGCGCTGATGAAAGATCAATTTCTTACACAAGTTTCAGCATATTAAAGTTAGTATTAACTATTTCCCTTACTGCTTATTTTGTCGCATTTGCTCATCTAAAAATTTTGGGAATTCTTTATTCATATCTTATTTCAGAAATAGCCATTTTAATATTACTTCTGCCGATGCTTTTTAAATCGATGAGATTTAAATTTGATAAAAAAATTATGTTTGCTTCAATTTCATTTGGCATTCCGCTAATATTCGGCTCTCTCGCAATGATGCTTCTTAATGTAAGTGATAGATACATAATTAAATATTTTACCAACAATGAAATGGTTGGTTTATATGATCTTGGTTATAGATTTGCTGGTGCTTTGAATATGTTTATAATAATGCCTATTAGCTTAACGTTGATGCCGCAAGCATATAAGATGTACAAGAAAGAGGGAGATAAAAGATATTACAGCAAGATAATGACCTATCTTACATTTTTACTTGTATGGGTTGGGTTAGCAATTTCGGTTTTCAGCATGGAAATAATTAAAGTATTCGCTTTAAATCCGAGTTATTGGCCGGCTTATAAAATAGTCCCGTTAGTGACACTAGCTTATGTCTTTTTTGGGATGAGAATCATTTCTTCCCTTGGAATGTTTCTAACAAAAGAAACGAAATATGTCGCTATTACAACAACCTCCGCTGCTATTATTAACATCGGACTTAATTTTATATTAATACCAAAAATAGGAATGATAGCGGCGGCTTATACTACATTGTTTTCATTTATAATACTTTATCTAGGTTCGTATTACTTCTCAAATAAATTTTATAAAATTCCTTTTGAGGATATAAAATTAGCGAAGTTGTTTATTTTAGGACTTGGCTTTTATTTTATTTCAACATTATCTAATGAAAGTTATTTATTAATAAGATTATCCTTAAAAATATTTTTATTAATAATTTTTCCGTTTATACTAATGTTATTTAAATTTTATGATCCTATTGAAATTGAGAGTATTAAGGGCTTTTATAATAAGTGGAAATCTCCACTCAAATGGAAAGAAAATATAAATATGGAAATTAATAAATCTAAAAAGTAATTGACGATGATATATGATTAGAAAAATAAAAAATTTAGTTTGGAAAATTCTAATTGCGCTAAAAATCGGAGGTCCGATTCAGTTAATGCTTAATGGGGCGTTAATTGAAGACGGCTGGTATAACAGCTATAATTCTAAAACTTCAATTGATAAAGATAGAAAACCAATTCCTTGGTGCACTTATCCATATATTAAGTTTATCGAAAAAAGGCTAAAAAAAGAATTCAATCTTTTTGAATATGGTTGCGGTAATTCTACTTTATGGTATGCACCAAGAGTAAATTCTATCCGAGCAGTCGAGCATGATAAAAATTGGATTGATTATATTTCGAAAAAACTTCCGGACAATGTTACACTCACACATAAAAGTTTAACAAAAGAAGGTGAGTACGCAAATGAAGTAAATAATTCAGAAATTAATTTTCATATGATAATAATCGATGGGAGAGATAGAGTCAATTCTACTAAGTATAGTATTAATAAATTAACTGATAATGGCGTTCTAATTTTTGATAACACCGATCGGCCTGCATATAAAGAAGCAATAGAATATTTAATTCAACACGAATTTAAAAGAATTGATTTTATTGGAATGTCGCCAATTACTAGTCATAATAATTATACTTCTGTTTTTTATAGAAAAAATAATTGCTTAAACATTTAGCATGAAGGTTTTATTTACATTCGGCGGACTTCCGCATTATTATAATTATGTTTTAAATCAGCTAAATCGTTTAGAAGGAATAAATGTAACAGTTGTTGTCCCTGTTTTAAAAAGCAAAACAATGGGTGAAGGTGTTCATGAGGATAATCAGGGAATCGAATTCAAACTGATTGAACTTGAAGAATATAAAACTTTTTACAAAAAATACTTTTTTAAAGATTTTTTTAAAATTATTGAACAGGAAAATCCGGATATTATTGTGATTTCCTGGCCATATATACTGGCTTTTGTTTTTAACATTTTTCTTTTAAGTAAAATCAGGAAAAAAAATATTAAATTGATTTATAAAGATATTCCTTTTAGGCTTCCTAAATTTTGGGATGGAATAAGTTTTAACGTTAGGCCCGAACCGGATGAAAATTTGAAATCTGCAAATTATATTTTGTACAACCTTGGTTCTTTTTTTGTAACACTGCTTAGGAAATATTTATTAAATCTTGTTGATGCTCATGTAAATTATGTAGAAGCTGCGTATGATGTTTTAGGAAGTTATGGTGTGTCCAAGGAAAAAATTTTTATAACCTATAATTCCCCCGATACTTTAAAATTACTTTCTGTTAAAAACGAAATTCAAAATTCAGAACCGATTCTTTCAGAAAACCCATTTCGGATTATACATGTAGGAAGACTCGTAAAGTGGAAAAAAGTGGATCTTCTCATTAAGGCTTTTAAAAAAGTGAACGCTGAATTTAATCAAGCAGAATTGATTGTAATAGGCTCAGGCCCTGAGAAAAAATCATTGGAAAATTTAGCAAGTGAGTTGGAATTAAAAAATAACGTTGTTTTTGTCGGCGGTGTTTATGACGATAAGCAATTAGGCAAATATTTACAGGCATCTTCAATCTATGTTTTAGCAGGAATGGGAGGGCTTTCAATTAATGAAGCGATGTGTTTTTCGAAACCAATAATTTGTTCCGTATGTGATGGAACTGAAAAACATTTAGTTTTTGATGAATTTAATGGTAAGTATTTTCAAGAGGATAATGAAAATGATCTCGCAGATAAAATAAATTATTTATTGGCAAATCCAAACAAATTAAAAATTATGGGCGAAAATTCTGAAAAAATTATATTGGAGAAAATAAATATTAATACCGTTGTTAATGGTTACAATGAGGCTTTTAATTATGTATGCGGACATTAGTCAATGAATATTTTAAAGAAAAAGTCAGGCAATCTTTCGTTATTTTTGACCAATAAATATTATAGAGAATTTGTACGTCTTCTTTTTAAATATGGACGAACTGTTCGCAATAAGAAACAGACAATTAAATTTCTACAATATAATATAGAAGTTCAAGATTGTCTTTCTTTCATATTTCAGTTTAAAGAAATTTTTGTTAAACAGTATTACATGTTTGAAACGATTTCGAATTCACCAATAATTTATGATTGCGGTGCAAATGTTGGCACAAGTTGTATCTTTTTTAATAAATATTTTCCGCATGCAAGGATTAAAGCTTTCGAAGCTGATGCATCAATTGCAGAAATTTTAAAAAATAATTTGAAAAGTAATTCAATTAATAACGTTGAGGTATTTTCAAAAGCAGTCTGGATTAATAAAGATGGAATTCAATTTGGCGCAGAAGGTGCTGACTCCGGATCCATTTATAGCAACACTAATAAAACCAAAGTAGAATCAATAAGACTGAAAGAATTATTGGACAAGGAAGCTAAAATAGATTTTCTAAAAATGGATATCGAAGGTGCGGAAGTTGAAGTAATAGAAGATTGCGGAGCTAGTCTAAAAAAAGCAGATAATATTTTTATTGAATATCATTCATTTATCAACGCAAAGCAACATCTTGATAAGATTCTGAAGGTTTTAACTTTAAATGACTTTAGATATTTCATAAAATCAGATGATCACAAAACAAAACCTTTCATAAATAGATCCAGCGCAATTACACCTTCAATGGATTTACAACTTAATATTTTCGCATACAAAGAAGATAAAGAATTTGTTAAATAAATTTCTCTCCATATATATAAAGCAAACTTTTAATCCTGGATTCATAGGTGTTTTTATTAATCCTTTCTTCTTTATAAGAAGAGGATTGTTCAAAGGAATAAATAAATTTTCGAATAGGTTAAGCGGAACTTTGCTGGATTTTGGCAGTGGTTCAAAGCCGTATAAAAATTTATTTGATGTTGAAAAATATATAGGCGTTGATGTAATTGATCACGGACATCCGCATGAAAAGGAAGAAATAGACATTTACTATGATGGTAAAATTTTACCTTTTAAAGATGAATCATTTGATTCAGTTTTTAGCAGTGAAGTTTTTGAGCACATTTTTGAATTAGAAAAAATTTTAACAGAAATAAATAGAGTAATGAAAAAAGGTGGTAATGCATTGTTTGCTGTTCCATTTGCCTGGGACGAACATGAGCAGCCTTTTGATTTTGGAAGATACTCAAGTTTCGGTATAAAATATCTATTAGAAAAAAATGGATTCAAAGTAATTGAAATAGAAAAAAGCACAAAATTTCTCGAAACAGTTTTTCAGTTTTGGAATCTATACCTCTTTTATAAATTATATACAAAAAATAAGTATTTAAATTTGTTAATTAATTTTATTTTTATTTCACCTTTTACAATCATCGGTTTGATTGTTTCCGCAATTTTACCGAATAATAAAAATCTTTATAACGATAATATAATATTTACAAAAAAAGTTTTATTAAATATTATAGAGAATTTGTACGTCTTCTTTTTAAATATGGACGAACTGTTCGCAATAAGAAACAGACAATTAAATTTCTACAATATAATATAGAAGTTCAAGATTGTCTTTCTTTCATATTTCAGTTTAAAGAAATTTTTGTTAAACAGTATTACATGTTTGAAACGATTTCGAATTCACCAATAATTTATGATTGCGGTGCAAATGTTGGCACAAGTTGTATCTTTTTTAATAAATATTTTCCGCATGCAAGGATTAAAGCTTTCGAAGCTGATGCATCAATTGCAGAAATTTTAAAAAATAATTTGAAAAGTAATTCAATTAATAACATTGAGGTATTTTCAAAAGCAATCTGGATTAATAAAGATGGAATTCAATTTGGCGCAGAAGGTGCTGACTCCGGATCCATTTATAGCAACACTAATAAAACCAAAGTAGAATCAGTAAGACTGAAAGAATTATTGGACAAGGAAGCTAAAATAGATTTTCTAAAAATGGATATCGAAGGTGCGGAAGTTGAAGTAATAGAAGATTGCGGAGCTAGTCTAAAAAAAGCAGATAATATTTTTATTGAATATCATTCATTTATCAACGCAAAGCAACATCTTGATAAGATTCTGAAGGTTTTAACTTTAAATGACTTTAGATATTTCATAAAATCAGATGATCACAAAACAAAACCTTTCATAAATAGATCCAGCGCAATTACACCTTCAATGGATTTACAACTTAATATTTTCGCATACAAAGAAGATAAAGAATTTGTTAAATAAATTTCTCTCCATATATATAAAGCAAACTTTTAATCCTGGATTCATAGGTGTTTTTATTAATCCTTTCTTCTTTATAAGAAGAGGATTGTTCAAAGGAATAAATAAATTTTCGAATAGGTTAAGCGGAACTTTGCTGGATTTTGGCAGTGGTTCAAAGCCGTATAAAAATTTATTTGATGTTGAAAAATATATAGGCGTTGATGTAATTGATCACGGACATCCGCATGAAAAGGAAGAAATAGACATTTACTATGATGGTAAAATTTTACCTTTTAAAGATGAATCATTTGATTCAGTTTTTAGCAGTGAAGTTTTTGAGCACATTTTTGAATTAGAAAAAATTTTAACAGAAATAAATAGAGTAATGAAAAAAGGTGGTAATGCATTGTTTGCTGTTCCATTTGCCTGGGACGAACATGAGCAGCCTTTTGATTTTGGAAGATACTCAAGTTTCGGTATAAAATATCTATTAGAAAAAAATGGATTCAAAGTAATTGAAATAGAAAAAAGCACAAAATTTCTCGAAACAGTTTTTCAGTTTTGGAATCTATACCTCTTTTATAAATTATATACAAAAAATAAGTATTTAAATTTGTTAATTAATTTTATTTTTATTTCACCTTTTACAATCATCGGTTTGATTGTTTCCGCAATTTTACCGAATAATAAAAATCTTTATAACGATAATATAATATTTACAAAAAAAGTTTTATGAAAGTTGTGCATGTTAGCCATACGGATATTAGAGGCGGAGCTGCCCGGGCTGGGTATGGGATATTTAAATCATTAGATACTGTAGATGTGGAAGCTAAGATGCTTGTTCAGAGAAAATTTGGGTTAGATAAAAATGTTTTTGGTATTTCTGATTCTTGGCTTTCAAATGCTTTAACGAATAGAAGAATTTATTATGATTTACTGCCGATGTATTTATTCACTAATACGAAATTGGGAAGGTTCTCTTTTGGAAAGGTAGGAATTGACATATCCAGTTATAATTTAATTGAAGATGCAGATTTACTTCATTTCCATTGGATAAATGAAGGCTTTTTATCCTTAAAAAGTATAGAACAATTGAGTGTGTTGAATAAACCAATATTTTGGACGCTTCATGATATGTGGCCATTTACTGGCGGATGCCATTACGCAAATGATTGTAAAAGATATATAACCCAATGTAATTGTTGTCCATACTTGAAAAATTCTTCTCCTAATGATAACTCCTTTAAAATTTGGAAAAGTAAAAAACGCATATTTGATAAATTAAAGTTAAATATCGTTTCCCCAAGCCACTGGCTTAAAAATTGTGCAAAAAATAGTGCATTATTTAATGATTTAAATATTAATGTAATTCCTTATTCAATAGATTTAAGTCTATTTAAACAATTGGATAAAACTGAATCAAGAAATAGATTAAATTTACCATTAGATAAACTGTTAATCCTTTTTGGTTCAATGAACATTAAAGACGAACGGAAAGGATTTAAATATTTTAAGGAAAGTATAATTAAACTAATTTCTAATCATCCTGAGTATAAAGATATGTCTGAAATCGTTGTATTTGGGCGTGCAGATGAATCAATGCAATCCGGAATTCCTATTAAATTTAATTTTTGCGGAAGAATAGAATCAGATGCAAAAATGGTTGCATTTTACAATGCTGCAGATTTTTTTGTTTCTTCTTCACTAGAAGATAATTATCCAAATACGGTTATGGAATCGCTTGCTTGTGGATTACCAGTTATTGCTTTTAATATTGGTGGAATGCCAGATATGATAAATCATTTAACGAATGGATACTTAGTTGAATCTAAGAACTCTGAGCTTCTGATGACCGGCATTAAATGGATGATTGATAATAAGGGAAAGTGGAATGATTTATCTACGAACGCTAGAAATAATATAATAAAAAATAACTCTCCGGAAATTATTGGTGAAAGTTATTTGGATCTTTACAACATTGCGCTAAGTAATTCTAAAATAAATAAATAAATTTTTCTTGCTGTAAATTACTAAATGAATTAAATTGTTGTTGTTCAATAAAATTTTAGGGGCTAAAATGAAAGCAAATGGGAGCAAACCTTTAATTAGCTTTATAATAATTCTTATTACAAATTTTTTATTGAGCGTATCATCTTTTGCACAGCCTTCAAAAACTTGTCTCTTTTTTAATGGTATAGATAGTAGAGTCGATTGCAAAAATAGTATTTTATTCACACCCGAAACTTCGATTACAATTCAAATTTGGATGAAAACAAAAGAGATAGGAGGCCAGACTGTTTTATGGCGCGGTGACGTTTGGCAAAACTATTATGGAATAAAAACAACTGAGGATAATAAAATTAGAGGGACATTATTTTTAGATGATTATACTCATATATACTCTCAAAGCAGTATAGAAATCAATAAATGGTATCATATTGCGCTCACTTACGAAAGTAATCTTCCAGATAGCAACTTTAAACTTTATATAAATGGAAATTTAGAAAGTGCTTTAACTGCAACTGGATATATTAAACCAGATAATAATAGCCTATTGATTGGGACTTATCCTTGGTCTAATCCATTTACCTTTTTTGGATACTTAGAGGACTTCCAACTTTGGAATAGGGCATTAAGTCAAGCAGAAATTCAGGAAAAAATGAATAAAACTCTTTTCCCGCAAAATGAACAGGGTTTAGTTGCGTATTGGCCAATGACTGAAGGCGAAGGAAACATTATCCACGATATTAGTGGTAATGGAAATAACGGGATTATATATGGAGCCGAATGGTTTCCAAATAATACAGTTCATGCAATTATAAATGCTCAGAGTGTTTGGATAGATGATTCATTTTCTGGAATTGCAACCAATCAAGTTGATGCTAGCTTAAGCACTGGTGAAAATTTATCTTATACTTGGTCTGTTGGACTAGATACTTTGGCTAGTGGAATTAACCCAACAGTTAGTCTGCCAACTGGTAGTCAATATCTTACTTTGACTGTTAGAAATGATTCTGGCGCTGTTAGCACTGACTCTAGTTTAATCTCAGTTTACGCAGCAAAACTTTATACAAAGGGACCAATATATTCTGCAATAAGTGAATTAGATGAAAATACTTTTTTTATTAGTTCAGCTGATGATAGAGTTTATCAATTCGATTCTTTAGGAAATATTAAGTGGACTTTTTTAACCGGAGGAGATATTCAGTCCACAGTAACCGTAAGTGATGGAAACAATATATTTGTTACTTCTTCAGATACCAGATTATATTCATTTAATAGTCATGGTGAGCCTAACTGGGATATAGCAATGGGCGGTGTTGTTGTATCTTCCCCTACATTTTATAAAAACAATGAAATTCTAGTTGGATTAACTACTGGAAGACTCTTTGCATTAACCTATGATGGTAAAATTAAATGGAGTTTTCAGACAGGTGATGAGTTGGTGGCGTCGCCGGTTATTAGCAATAATGGCAGGGTATACTTTGGAAGTAAAGATAAAAGGATTTACTGTGTTTCAGTTGATGGCGATTCACTTTGGAAATATTTGACTTCAGATGAAATAGTAGCTTCTCCTGCTATTGGTACGGATCATAATGTTGTAATTGGATCGAAAGATGGGACAATTTATAAATTAAATGAAGATGGCGAATTCCTATGGAAATTTGATACGAACGGTGGAGTTTATTCAGCGCCGATAATTGGTGAGAATGGTCAAATTTTTATTGGTTCAAGTGATGGATATTTTTATTCAATCTCTAAGACTGGAGATTTAATTTGGAAGTATAATACCAAGGCATCAATAAAAAGCACAGCTTCAATTTCACCAGATGGCTCTTCAATATTTGTTGGGAATGATGCCGGATATATTTTTGCATTCAGTACTGAGGGTTCTGTAAAATGGTATTTGAAAACAGACGGTCCCGTATCAGCTCCGACTTTGGTAACAAAAAATAATTTATTGCTTGCCAGTACTACTTACGGATCTGTCTATGTCATGAAAATTATATCAAATACTACTGATGAAAAGACTTCAACTATCAATTTAGAATGGCCAACTTATTTAGGAAACAATCAAAGAACCGGTGATCAACAAACAGTGATTACAGGAATCAAAAAAAATGAGAAGACTATAAATCATTTTGAATTGTTTCAAAATTATCCCAATCCATTTAATCCTACAACAATGATTTCATTTTCGTTATTAAAAGAAAGCAGAGTTAAGATTACAATTTTTAACGTTTTGGGACAGGTAATTAATAGTTTCAATCTTAATGCTCAAGTAAAAGGGACTCATCAATTTAAATGGGATGGAAGTAATTTGGCTTCTGGAATTTATTTTTATTCATTGCTCGCTAATCCAACAGATGGTTCAGAATCATATAGCACCGTTAAAAAAATGTTACTTCTAAAATAATATCAAATGCAATAAATGAATTATCAAAATAATTTCCAAAAGTTAACTCAAAGTGGCTGAAAAAATATTTTCTGGTTCTTAATTATTAGTAATTTTTTTAAAGGTTATTGATTAAAAGCAATTCTTTCAAAAGGGAGGCTCATCTATGAAATCTTCAATTGTTCTATCCTTTTTCCTAATGTTAATATTAGCAATGGGTTGTTCTAAGGATAATATTATCTCATCCAATACTGATAATTCCCATGGGAGCATATCATTTAGTATAGATAAAGCAAATGCACCTTCTGATGTAGTTGCAGTTATTGCCTATCTTCAATAGAGAAAATTATGAAACGTTTACATGGCTATTTAAATTTATTATCAGATTCAACAGCAGATATTTCATTTCAATCCATTCCGATCGGCACATGGTATTTAAAAGTTGATGCTATCGATAAAGATAGTGTTGTGATTTATTCTGGAGAGAGCGATGTATTAGTTCAGGAAAATATTTTAACTCAAATAAGTTTAGCTTTAATTCCCACGAATAATGGCAGCAATACCGGAAACGTATACATTTACGTTACTTGGGGAAATTCACAAAATATTTCATGGACTGATTATCCTGGAAATCCAATTTTTACTGTTTCCCAAAGTCCTAATTCAGCTAACAGTATACTTCATTCCAAAGTATTATTTGAAAATGGCAAATACAAAATGTGGTATACAAATTTATATAATTCCGCAATTTCAGATATTTGGTACGCTGAATCTTCAAACGGTATATATTGGAAAGCCAATTATAATATTCCTTCAATTGAATATGGATTGAATAATTCGTGGGATTTTCTTCATGTTCAAAGCGGTGCCATAATTAAAGATGCTAATGAATATAAAATGTATTATTTGGGATTCTCCGATCAATATGGTAAGTGGAACATTGGATTAGCTACTTCACAAGATGGAATAAAATGGGAAAAATATTCTACTCCTGTTTTGTATGCTGACTCCTCTGAATATCAGATTGGTCCAACAGATATTATTAAAGTTAATAACAAATATTTACTTTATTATAGTTCAAGAAATTATCCGGTATATGATATTAGGTTAGCAATTTCTGAGGATGGAGTTCATTTTTTTAAATTTGAGGGAAATCCAATTTTAAAGGCTGATAAAATTTGGGAGTCAATGGGAGTGGCGAACGCGTCGGTAATTTATGATGACAATCAATACAAAATGGTTTTTATGAATGCCTTAGCAAACGGATTTGGTATAGCCTATTCAGCAGATGGCATTCATTGGTCCAAAGATTCTAAAAATCCAATTTTTGTATTAGGAAATGTACATAATAATTGGTGTAACAAAATTGCTTATCCCAACTGGAGAAAGATTAATGGGCAGTACAGAATTTATTACACCGGTAACATGAATGGTTATGATCAAGCAATAGGTATGATATATAAATAAGCATGTTTATTTTTATAATTTTATTAGATTTTTTAAGCCAATTAAATAAGGCATAAACCTATGAAATCATCAATTATAATCTACAATATTCTACTATTACTTTTGGTAGTTGGTTGTTCCAAAACTAATGTTGTTTCTTCAAATACTGATTCTTCAAATGGTAGCGTTTCATTTAAAATTGACAAAACAAATGCACCTGCTGATGTGGTTGCAGTAATTGCTTATTTATCGAGAGAAAATTATGAAACGTTTACAGGCTATTTAAATTTATTATCGGATTCAACAGCAGATATTTCGTTTCAATCAATTCCAATAGGAGCATGGCATTTAAAAGTTGATGCAATAAATAAAGATAGTATTACACTTTATACTGGAGAGAGCGACATAAATATCGAAGAGAATGTATTAAAAGAGGTGCACTTGATATTAACACCAACAGGTAGCGGCACCGGCAGTGTATATATTTATGTCTCTTGGGAGGATCAAAAATCTAATTGGACTGACTTCATAAATAATCCCATTGTTACTAAAGATAGTTCAACTTATGACGAATATGGAGTTGGATCAAGTTTTATACTAATGGAAGACAATGAATATAAAATGTGGTATGCTGGCATAGGTGCAAATGGTTCAGCTTACGGATATTATGCTTATTCTGCAGATGGATTAACGTGGATAAAATATAGTGAATATCCTATTTTATATCCTGATACTCAAAGTGAGTGGGATTCCCATCATGTTGCTCCAGGACCAGTGATAAAGGAAAATGGCATTTATAAAATGTATTATTCAGGATGGAAAGATCAATACGGAATTTGGCCAGTTGGATTAGCTACATCTTCTGATGGAATTCATTGGGAAAAATATAATGGCAATCCAGTTTTGAGTGGTAAGGATTGGGATTATGCTATAAGGCCTCAATCTATCGTGAAGAGAAATGGAATTTATTATTTATTCTATACAGGCGGTTTAGGGTACAACTGTAAAATCGGAGTAGCAACTTCTCAAGATGGATATAATTGGGAAAGATATTCAGGTAACCCTATTATGACTTATGATAAAACTTGGGAGGGAAGTGGTGTTGGCTTTCCTTCTGTAATTTATGAGAATGATCAGTTTGAGATGGTTTATCAAGGTTCAGTGCAACAAACTCAATCAAATACAGGATTTGGGTTTGCTTTTTCTAAAGATGGCTTTAATTGGGTAAAAAATTCAAGTAATCCATTTTTTAGCACAGCGGATTGTAATAATAATTGGTTAAAGATTTCCTTTCCATCCTTTATTAAAATTGATAATGAAAGCAGGATTTATTATACCGGAATTGATTTCAATAATTCAAATTGGTCGATCTGTGTGACTAGAAAATTAAATTAGATTTTTTGTTGATAATATTAGAATAATAAACAGAATTATAATTTGATAAAAAATTAAAATTATAACTAAAAATAAACATTTTGTGGGGTAGAATAATGAAAGTTTCGATCGTATTATATATTATTTTAATATTATTATCATTTGGCTGCTCAAAAGATACCATCGTAACTTCATCTGATTCTTCAAGTGGAAGTATTTTATTTAAGATTGACAAATTAAATGCACCATCCGATGTAGTTGCCGTAATAGCTTATTTAACCAGAGACAATTTCGAAACTTTAATTAGTTCCCTGAATTTACTTTCAGATTCAACTGCCGATATCTCTTTTCAATCAATTGCTGCCGGGGCATGGCATTTAAAGGTAGATGCAATAAATAAAGATAGCATCGTAATTTATACAGGAGAGAGTGATGTAAATGTCAAAGCTAATATTTTAACAGAAATTAATTTAACTTTAGTGCCGACAGCAAATGGAACTGGCAGTGTCTATATTTTTGTTTCCTGGGGAGAGTCACCTAGTTATACCTGGACAGATTATATAAATAATCCTGTGCTCACAAATTCTGGATCAAATTATGGAATTCAAGGCGTACAATATCCCAGATTATTAATTGAGAATGGTACCTACAAAATGTGGTACAAAAATCTGGAGAATAGTGGAGTGGGATCAGTAGGATATGCAGAGTCCAATGATGGAATTTCATGGAAGAAAATAAGCGAAGAACCAGTTCTTGAACCAAGTTATATTGAAGGAAGTTGGGATGAGGGATATGTATCGTCTGGACCTGTAATCAAGGAAAATGGTGTATATAAAATGTATTATAGTGGAGCTATCGAGGCTCATCAACAAGGACAAATTGGTTTAGCGACTTCAACAGATGGTATACATTGGGAGAGATATCCTTCACCTGTTATTAGCTACGGAAGTGGATGGGAAAATAGTATCAATTCAAATTCTTTAGTCAAAAGAGACAGTATTTATTACATGTATTACCATGGATATTCAATATCAAGTGGCTTCCGTGAAGGTTTAGCAACTTCTGTAGATGGAATACGTTGGAATAAATACCAAGGAAATCCAATTCTTTATGCCACAGAAAATTGGGAGGGGACAGGAACTTTTTCAGTTTCAGTAATTTATGAATCTGGTATATTTAAAATGATATACATGAACTATTCAGATTATGATATGGGGTTTGGCAAAGCTACTTCTATAGATGGTATTCATTGGAAAAAAGATAATGACAATCCTTTTTTTACTGGTAAAAATTCAGCAAATAACTGGACTTCACGTCCAATTTCCCCTTGCTTGATAAAAACAGATAATAATTATCGGGTGTATTATAATAGTTCAGCATATCCTACGAAGATAGGATTTTTAACTTTTAATAAGTTTTAATCTAAAAGTGTCCTTCTTTTTATTTTAAGAAGAGTTAAGATTTATATAAGTCTTAACTCTTTAATATTTCACTTAATTCTTTTGCTATATTTTTTCTATCAAATTGCTTCACAAAATCTAAATCTGTTTTGAAATTTTTAGCAGTTATAAAAAATTCATGGGCATCATCCGAGTATTTGAAAATCATTCCTGCATTTGATTCCCTTAAGATTTGTTCTACTTCTTTATTGTCATCTCCAAAAGCTATAATTGGATTGCCGGTTCTTAAATATTCAAATATTTTACCAGGAACATGTCGAGGTTCAGTAGCACAAACTAATAAATAAGAAGCATTCAACAGTTCATCGATCAATTGATCATATAGTAGAAATCCCAAATAATTAGTAACATCATCCAAACCAGCCATATGTATCGATTGTTTAATCTCAGGACTAACCGTTCCTATAAATCTTAACTTAAGATTGTTACCTTTTTGTATTTCTAATTTTATTTGTTCCCAAAATTTTTTTGGATTTTGATAATCAAAAATATTCCCCGCATGTAGGATTATCTTTTCGTCGCCAAAAAAAGTTTTTTCTTTTTTTATAAACTTTTCCTCATTATAACCCCAATAAAGTACGTGAGATTTAGTTTTAATATTAGGGTATTTTTCATCATAATCCTTCTTCATTGTTTTGGTTACAAAAACAACTTTATCGGCATTTCCTAAGACTTTTTTTTCTAAGTAATTATCTATTTTTAAAGTTAATTTACTTCTCTTAAAATCTTTATAGTAAATTATATTTGTCCAGGGATCAATAAATACAGGGACATGGGGAATTTTAAAAATCTTACTTAATTTTTTCCCGATTAAATGAGCAGAGTGGGGAGGGCCTATAGTAATGATTGCGTCATGCTTGTAACCATTTAAGAATTTTTTTCCTTCTTTAATTGCTGAAAAATACCAACCTATTCGTGCATCCGGGATAAATAAATTCATCCTTATCCAGATTGATAACCGATGACTGAATTTTTTATTTACTAAAGAAATTGTCTCTGATGCAATTAATGGTTCGTCCTTTTTTTTCCCAATAAATCTTCTATAAAGATTAAAGGGTTCAGATGATTTAGACTTTTTTACTTTTAAATTTTGGTTGATTTCTTTTAAGAGGCTTTCATCTGGATGAGAAAAATTGTCCATTTCGACAGTTAATACAGATGGATCACAATCAAATTCAGGTAAATATTTTATCATATTTAAAGGCCAGTGAACAGATGCCTTGCCGGAAGGCGGCCAAAAATATGTTATGAATAATACTTTTTTCATTTTTTTATAAATGCTTTTTTGAATTCCGATAATAAAAATAGTTAAATGCTTTTAGAAAACCATTAAATGAATTCAATATGAATGTTAATTGTAAGTCATAATCTATGAATTAACATTTCACAAAATATTTTATATTTTTAATATAGTTTTAAAATAATTTTTACTAAAGAGAATCAATTTGGAATTACAATTGAATAACATCGAAAAATTTATAGTAGTTGGCGATAAAGTACTCATTAGGCCTGAGGAACAAGTAAACAAAACCGATACTGGTTTATTCCTTCCTCCCGGGGTTGTGGAGAAAGAAAAAATTCAAAGTGGTTATGTAATTAAAGTTGGTCCTGGATATGCTACTGCTGTAAATATCGAGGATGAACCTTGGAAAGAAACTAAAGAACCAGTAAAATATATTCCGTTACAGGCTAAAGTAGGAGATTTGGCAATTTTTTTAAGGAAGGAAGCTTTTGAAATTGAATTTGAAAAAGAGAAGTTTTTAATCGTTCCGCATTCATCGATTCTATTATTTATTAGAAACGATGATATTTCTTTATAGATCAAAAAAGTGAGAAGATTCTGCTTAATAAATATCCAAAATTTATTCTTTTCTTTCCTATATAAATGGGTTCTTCATCTAGGTTAAAAGCGTCAGGAGTCGGATTCTGAATTGTATCATCAAATACTTTTACTTCATCATAAGCAGCCGTAAGATAATTCTTAAGTGTGTTTACGTTGTCTGAACGATTAACTGGCAAGCAGAAGTCCAAACATTCATTGTATAGTTCCTCTTTGGAAATTGGAGTTATATTTTGCATATAAATTATCTCCTAAATTATATCTAGTATAATTTATTCTTAATAATTACTTACTTTATTTTGTTAGAACTAAAAACGAACGAATTTAAAGAGTAATCGTGGTTAGTAGAATTAGAACCGGTAATAGTAGAAGAACAACAAATATTTTCCTCTTCATTTCTTTGTTTTTTTGAATTTTGTCATCTTCATATTGAAAGCCTAGCCAGTCTCCCTTTTCAATTGACCATTCTTCCTGATTTCTATCAATATAACTTAACTGTTTCATTTATTATCAAGTAGATTAGATTTTAGAATAAATGCTAAACTTGTCTTAGTTTGTATCCTAATTCACTAACTGGTTTAGCTTTAACAATTTGAGTTTGCTGTATTTCATTTTCACCCAGGTTCCCATAGTGAAATCCTTCACTATCTTCCCATCCATTAGGTGAAGATTTTAAGAAATACAGACTTACGGCACCGACTAAAATTCCAAATAAAACATAGAGAAGAATAAATGACATTTTTGACTCCTATATAAACTTTATGTTAATATTCGCAACTAATATGCCGTACGGTAAATCGGTAGAAGGTTTAATTTTATAAGGTTTTAGAGGGAGTTTTATAATTAGAAAGTGTCAAACGTCAAAAATGACGTCATTTTTGGCGCTAATGACAAAATATGCTTTTTAGGCGGTAGACTCATTTCTCATTTGTTGTAATCTTCTTTGCAATGTTCGTTCACTTACACCTAAAATCACAGCAGCTTTTTGAACATTTCCATCTGCATATTTCATTATATTTTTAATATGCTTTTTTACCGCATCTTCTATTGATAATAAATTAATTTCACCGGTTTGAAATTCATCTGCATCTGCTTCATTAAGATTAATTTTCAAATTATTGGAATCAAAGTTTATCTTATCTATAGGTTTAAAATCATCACTTTTTGCAACTGAATTTAGAATGAGATTTTCAAGTTCTCGAACATTGCCCGGATAGCTATATTTTTTGAGTGAATTTAATAATGTATCGGTAAAGCCCGGTATATTTTTAGAGTATGTGGTATTTCCAATTTCTAAGAAAAATTTCGCTAGAAGTATAACATCGTCACCTCTTTTTCTAAGTGGTGGTAATTTTATAAATCCTCTATTTAGCCTGTAATATAGATCCGCTCTAAATTTTTTATTATTTACATCTTCAGCGAGGTCCCTGTTAGTAGCAGCGATTATTCGAATATCTAATTTAATTGGCTTAGGGTTTCCAATTCTGTATATCTCACTGTATTGTATTGCTCTCAATAATTTACCTTGTAATTCGAAAGGAAGCTCTCCTATTTCATCTAAAAAAATAGTTCCTCCATTTGCTTCTTCGAAATAACCAATTTTTTCATTTAAGGCCCCTGTAAATGAGCCTTTTTTATGGCCAAACAATTCACTTTCAAATAGAGAAGAGCTTATTGAGGCTAAATTTACAACAACAAATTGTTTGTCCTTTCTGGGTGAAAGTTCATGAATTTTATTTGCTATCAAATCTTTGCCGGTTCCGGTTTCACCCATAATTAAAACAGTCTCATTTGTAGGAGCAAAAATTTCTACAAGTTCAAAAACTTTAAACATCACAGGTGAATCAGTAATAATATCTTGAAAAATTAATTTTTTGTTATCTGAATTTATCGACGAAGATCTAAGCGAATCTCTTTCAAGTTCAAGCAATCTCTGTTCTAAAGCTCTTTTAATAGTAAGAAATAATTTATCAGTATCCGGTGGTTTTGTGATGTAATAATAAGCTCCCAGTTTAATGGCTTTTAAAGCTGTTTCCACATCATCCATTCCTGTTATCATAATCATTGGAATCTTGGGAAAGGACTGTGACACCTCTTCAAGCAGTTCTAAGCCATCCATTTCAGGCATATTTATATCACATAAAATAAGATCAATATCGTTATTCTTTAAAATTGATAATACATTTCTTGATCTATTTTCAGTGATTACTTCATCGTATCCTTCTTCATGCAATAATTCTTTTAAAATCATTAAATAATTTTCTTCATCATCTACAACTAAGATGGATGTTTTTTTCATTAATTAATCTCCACAACCAAATTCAATTTAAAAGGTAAATTAAAATTAAAATAAACATAATAAAATCTTATTTAAGATATAAAAATTGGTTACGCAAATTTATTCTTATTTTAGTATTTTAAGAACATTCATTAAAAAATAAATTTTTAAAATTAAGGATAAATCATGGCCGCAAACATCGAAATGATAAAAAAGAATTATTCTGAATTCAGAGAAAAACTTATAGCTATAAGAAAAACCTTAAATAGACCGTTAACTTATGCTGAAAAAGTATTGTACACACATCTATGGGATCCAGTTAAATCTGAAATGAAAAAAGGAAAAGATTATGCTGATTTAGCTCCAGATCGTGTTGCAATGCAGGACGCAACTGCTCAAATGGCTTTGCTGCAATTTATGTCAGCAAACAAAAAAGAAACGGCGGTACCATCTACTGTACATTGTGATCATTTAATTCAAGCTCAAGTTGGTGCTAAAGATGATTTACTTAGAGCAACAGAAGAGAATAGGGAAGTTTATGATTTTTTAGAAAGTATTTCCCGAAAATATGGAATTGGTTTCTGGAAACCTGGTGCTGGAATTATTCACCAAGTTGTACTGGAAAATTATGCATTTCCAGGCGGGATGATGATTGGAACAGATTCGCACACTCCAAACGCCGGAGGATTAGGAATGATTGCAATTGGTGTTGGAGGAGCTGATGCAGTTGATGTTATGGCTGGAATGCCATGGGAATTGAAATGGCCAAAATTGATTGGTATTAAACTGACAGGAAAAATGTCTGGCTGGACTTCAGCCAAAGATATAATATTAAAGCTGGCCGGAATATTAACTGTTAAAGGCGGTACTGGTGCAATAGTCGAATACTTTGGAGAAGGAACCACAACAATTTCATGTACGGGTAAAGGAACAATTTGTAATATGGGCGCCGAGATTGGTGCTACCACTTCAATTTTCCCATTCGATGAAAAAATGTCAGCATATTTAAGAATTACTGGAAGGGCAGATGTCGCTGCATTGGCGGAGGGTTTGGCAGATGAATTAGTCGCTGATAAAGAAGTTTTTGCCGATCCTAATAAATATTATGATCAAGTAATTGAAATAAATTTAAGCGAATTAGAACCGCATTTAAATGGACCGTTTACTCCAGATAAAGCAATCCCTATTTCTAAAATGAAAGATGCTGTAAAAGAAATGGATTTTCCTGATAACATAAGGGTTGCATTAATAGGAAGCTGTACTAATTCATCTTACGAAGATATTGACCGTTCGACAAATATTGCTAAACAGGCGTTGTCAAAAGGTTTAAAAGCAAAGTCTCAGTTTACTATAACACCGGGTTCAGAACAAGTTAGAGCAACCATCGAACGTGATGGTCAATTAAAAACTTTGAGTGATTTTGGAGGACTTGTTTTAGCTAATGCTTGCGGACCATGTATAGGAATGTGGAAAAGAGTGGATATTAAAACGGGTGAAAAAAATACAATTGTAACTTCTTTCAATAGAAATTTTGCAAAAAGAAATGATGGAAATCCTGAAACCCTGGCATTTGTAGCAAGTCCCGAAATAACTACTGCATTAGCCATCGCCGGAAAACTTTCATTCAATCCGTTGACTGATGAATTAGAAAATGAAAAAGGTGAAAAAGTAAAATTAGAACCTCCAACAGGTGAAGAATTACCTCCTACGGGTTTTGATAAAGGTGAAGATGGATTCGTTGCCCCGGCTAAAGATGGATCGAAGATAGAAGTTGTTGTAAAACCTGAGAGTGAAAGACTTCAATTATTACAGCCTTTTAAGAAATGGAGCGGAAAGGATTTAGTTGATTTGCCTGTGCTGCTAAAAGCCAAAGGTAAATGCACTACCGATCATATTTCTATGGCTGGACCTTGGTTAAGATTTAGAGGGCACTTGGATAATATTTCGAATAATATGTTTATCGGTGCTATAAACGCTTATACTAATGATGCTGGAAAAGTTAAAAACATTTATACAGGTGATTATAAATCCGTGCCTGAAGTTGCGCGATCATATAAAAAACACGGACATGATTGGGTTGTAATTGGTGATGAAAATTATGGTGAAGGTTCCAGCCGCGAACATGCTGCAATGGAACCGAGATTCTTAGGTGGAAGAGCAATCATTGTTAAAAGTTTTGCAAGAATTCATGAAACCAATTTGAAGAAGCAAGGCATGCTTCCATTAACTTTTGCTAATCCTGCCGATTATGACAAAATTAAAGAAGATGATAAAATTGATTTACATGTATCTTCTATTGCGCCTGAAAAACAAGTTAAAATGACTGTAAAGCATAATGATGGTTCAAAAGAGGAAATTTTATTAAATCATACCTTTAATTCCGCACAAATCGAATGGTTTAAAGCAGGCAGTGCATTGAATCTTATCGCTCAAAAAAATAAAGATTAATATTACTTCATTTACAAAAAAGGCTGTTCAATATTTTATTGAACAGCCTTTTTCATTTACGAGTAGATCAATTTATTTTGCCATACTTATAAATGTAATTCATATCCCTTGGTCAGTTGAATATGAAGTTTGTATCATAAAAAATTAATGATGCAAAATTTATTTTTAATCTTCTTTGTACAAATTTTCACATAATGCGGATAATTTTTTACAATCTTCCATAGATAATTTTGAGGCAATAAGATTGTCCATAGCAGTAATAGCTGGTTTCATATCTTCTAAGAGTTGAATCCCTTTTTTTGTTATTTTGGAAATTGAAAGCCTTCTATCTTCATTTGAAGTGAATCTTTCAACCAATTTTTCTTTATCCAATTTATCTATTAGTCTTGTAACATCAGGGCTTGGGTCTAACATTCTTTGTATGATATCGAATCTTGGATAACCATCCGGATAAGCGCCTTTTAATATTCTTAAAACATTATATTGAGACAAAGTAATTTTATACTTATAACAAATCTCTTCATGTTTTGTACGAACATAGTTGGCAGCGACTAATAGGTTTAGTGTAACTTCCTGAGCTTCACTTTCAAATTTTGATTGCTTTATTCTATTTTTAAGTACTTCGCCCATACCGCTATTTATATTATTTTATAACAAAAAATTATTTTTAAATTAAAAAATTTCAGCCCCTGTTATTTTGTAAATATATTAATTTAATGATTTTTTAATTGGCAAATATTCTATCCAGTTCATCTAATAAATTTTGACCTCTAACTTGATTTTGCGTGGCTATAATATTTCCGTTTTTATCAACTAAAATCGGTTTTGGAATGCCGTCAACTTGAAATTCTTTTGCTAAATCACTGTTAAATCCATTGACTACAAAACTATGTTCCCACGGCATCTTCCATTTATTATTTCGGAATTTATTAATGTCTGTCTGCTGCTGATCGAAAGAAAGACTGAGAATATCAAATCCTTTATCGTGATATTTTTTATATGCTTCATGAAGATATGGCATTTCACCAATGCATGGATGACACCAGGTGGCCCAAAAATCTACTAAGTAAACCTTGCCCTTCATGTTTTTATCACTGAAAATTTGTTTTGGATCAGTCAAGGATTTTACTGCAAAACTTGGGATTGGTTTTCCCGCAATTATTTTATCATCAATAACAACTTTCTTTGCATATTTACCAAATGGAGTGTCGGCAAATTTATTTATCAGTTTGCCATGATATAATTTTGCATCTTGTATATTACCTGTACTCTGTGCTTCATCCATTTTAATATAAAGCAGATAGGCAACAACTCCATCGTCTTTATTTTGATTTATTACTTTATCAACAAAATCATATTTGTTCTTTTCGTTTTGCTGTAGTGTTAAATCCAAAACTGTTGGATCTATACTCCAAAGATATGATGAGGGTTCAATTTCGATAAAAGCTTTTGAAATAATTTCCTTCTCAGGAATATTGCCGGTTAAATTTGCAAGATGAAGATAATTTATAAATTGAAGATTTCTTTCAAAATGATCTGTGGCTGATTCGATTTGCCTTTTAATCTCTGAAAATTTATTTGTGAAATCTATATTCGGTTTTACTCCAGGATTTTTAGCAGATTCCTGCCTATAAGTTTGTTCTCTTGAATCGAGTTCTTTTTTTAGTGAATATAATTTAGCCTGCCTTTCATCATTCTTAAATACAGTTTCTGGTTTAGAATCATCTTTTGTTATTTTAGAAGGATCAAAAACAATTTTTACTTTTCCTCCTTTTACAGCAACTACTGATCTGTAATCGCCTCCGCCGTCGTAAACATATTCATCTGTTTGTGTTCCATTTATGCTTCTTCCGGTTTTTTCTGCACCAAGTAATTGATACGCTAATGAATCTTTATCAGTATTAATTTCTGCAGTAAATGTTCCATTGTCCTGTTTAGTCATTCTTTTTGCAGTTCTGAAATTAAAATTATTAAAGTCCCCAATGATATTTACATCTTCAAATTTATCTGTGTAATTGTATTTTTGTAATTTTACATTTAGTTCTATCACTTCTTTTTTGTCATTCAAAATTGGGACAGACAAAGAGGTGTGATTAACTCCTGAAAAAGTTAGTGCAAAAATTCCTTCTTCTTTAATTTGAATTTGATAATTGCCGTCTTTACCGACTTCTACAGTTTTAATGGGTTTGCCGCCGGTTGTATAATTTAAGCTGACATCTGCTTTTAAAAGCGGTTGATTGTCGCTTGCTAAAACTTTTCCTTTCACAATTGTATATTCAGGAGAATTTCCACAGCCAACCATAAATAAAATAATTAATAATGAAATCAGGATTTTGAGGTATAAATATCTGCTATTCATTTTAATGCCTTTAATAATTAATTTGCACCTCAAATTATAGGTTAATTATTAATATTTCAATTTAATTTTTTCTTCTCGCTTATTTATTTTATTATTGATTGAATCTTATTGTTATTTGATTTCGATTTAAGCGAGAATTGTAATCAAAACAAACAAAATTTTATTTATTTAAGAACTCTGTTATTTATGATTTTTTTAAATCCCGCTGTTTTATTTGGACTTTTAGCTGCATCAATTCCAATCTTAATTCATCTATTTAATCTTCGAAAATTAAAAAAAGTTGAATTTAGCACTTTAAGGTTTTTAAAGGAACTGCAGAAAAATAAAATTAGAAAAATTAAAGTGAAGCAATGGTTATTACTTGCATTAAGAGTTTTGATTATACTTTTTTTAGTTACAGCATTTGCACGTCCAACTTTAAGAGGTGTTGCAATTGGCGGAACAACATCAGCGGCAAAAACGACTTCCGTTTTTATATTAGATAATACGTTCAGCATGTCTATTATTGATCAGAAAGGTTCGTACTTTAATCAGGCTAAAGAAGCAATTAAAAATTTAATTCAACATCTGCAGGAAGGCGATGACGCAGCTTTGGTTTTAGTTTCAAATCCGGATGAACAAATAAAGCTTACCTCAAATTTAAATGATTTGGAAAAAAAAGTAGAAGAAGCTCAAATTTCTTATTCAAGCGGAATGCTTCATAATGCAATTGTAAATGCAGGACAAATACTTTCAACTTCTCAAAATTTTAATAAAGAAATTTATATTTTTTCTGATTTTCAATCCAGGTTATTCGCAGACGAAAAATCACTTTCTGATTTGAGCGGACTACTTAATGACAAAATAAATCTTTATACATTCAACTATTCAGGCAAAGAAATATTTAATGTTGGTATTGATGAATTAAAAACCAATACTCAGATTTTTGAAAAGAACAAACCTGTAAGTTTTAATATTACGGTTACAAATTATTCTTCAAAAAATGTAGAAAACTTAGTGGTATCATTATTCATTAATGGTGAAAGAAGCGGACAGCAAAGTATTTCTCTCAATCCAAAAGAGACTAAAGTGTTAACAATGGAAACAGATGTTAAGGCAACAGGCTTTGTTGATGTGTTGGCTGAAATTGAAGATGATGACATAAATTATGACAATAGAAGATATACAAATCTTTTCATTCCAAACGAAATTCCGGTTTTAATATTTTCAAATAAAACTAGTGATACTAAATTTGTAAAATTAGCGTTAACTGCTTCAGGAAATGACCGGCCAATTAAAATAACAGAGAAAAATTTGAACCAATTATCATCGTATAATCTTTCTGCTTATGATGCTGTCATAATAATAGGTTCTGAAGTTGAAAATAATATTGAAAGGTTAAAACCTTATGTGGAAAGCGGTGGCGGATTATTTTTAATGCCTGGAGAAAATTCATCATTGGAAAACTTTAAAAAGATCACTGAATCTTTAGGCATTTCTTCTCCAACAAAATCAATTGGCAAATTAAATGCGACAGAAAACTCAGTACGTTTTGATAAAATAGAATTCAATCATCCTATATTTCAGGATATATTTACAAGTAGTGACAAGAAAAAGATTGAATCTCCTGAAATATATTTTCACTTTGATCAAAAAGCAGGATTAAAGGCTAATGAAATAATATCTTTAATTGACGGATCATCATTTTTAAGTGAATACAAAATCGATAAAGGCAAAGTCTTATTATTGAATACAGCTCCGGTATTAAGCTGGTCAAACTTTCCACTTAAAAGTGTTTTTGTTCCTTTGATGAATAAATCAATTTATTACCTTTCATCAAAAGACAGGAGTGAAAGTGATTTTATTGCGGGGCAGACAGTTAACATCCGATTGCCGGAAATTAGCTCTTCACAATTAAAAATTGAAAGGCCGGATAAAACAGAAGAATTTCTGAACCTTGAAGACTCAGCAAACTTAAATTTTTTATCTTATAATAAAACAGATTTAATTGGGAATTATAAAATTTATAATAATCAAAAAATAGTTGAAGACTTTTCGGTAAATAATAATCCACTTGAATCATCAACTGAATATCTTAATAAGAAAGAATTTGAAGACTATTTGAAAAAAATAAATTTTAAGGGAAAGCATATTTTAATTGAAAAAAATCAGAATCCATCTGAAGTTGTGCTGCAGTCAAGATTTGGTTCTGAACTCTGGAAGTATTTTTTGTTGGCAGCAATAATTTTAGCTTTATTTGAAATGACAATTGCAAGAAATTCTAAAAAAGAATTAGTTATAAATGAATAATTTCTTGAATTTAAACTTGCATCAAAAAATTGTAAAGATATTATGAACACCATCAGGAAAATCTAAGGAACACTTATTCTAATGATTGAAATTACAAAAAAAAATATCGAGCGAGCCATTCTCGTTGCTTTAAATACTAAGTATTTAAGTAGAGAAACCGTTGAAGAACATTTATCGGAACTCGAAGAATTAGCTATTACTGCAGGAGCAGAAACTGTAATAAAATTAATTCAGGATAGATATGCAATGGATCCTGCATTTTATATTGGTAAAGGTAAAGCAGAAGAAATTGCACAGCTTACTGAGTTGAATAATATTGATCTAGTGATTTTTGATGATGATTTAACTCCCGTTCAGGTCAGGAATTTGGAAAAACTTGTTAATAAAAAAATTGTTGACAGAAGCGGATTGATCCTGGATATTTTTGCTTCGCGTGCTAAAACTAAAGAAGCAAAAACTCAAGTTGAGCTTGCACAGCTTCAATATATGCTGCCAAGATTGACAAGAGCATGGACACATCTTTCGAAACAGCTTGGCGGTATCGGAACAAAAGGTCCTGGCGAAACACAGATTGAAACTGACCGTCGAATGATTCGTACTCGCATCAGTCATTTAAAAGAAAAATTGATTAAGATCGAATCACAAAGAGAAACTCAAAGTTTGAGTAGAAAAGATTTAATAAAAATTTCATTGGTTGGTTACACCAATGCCGGCAAATCTACTCTTTTTAACTTGCTGACTTCAGCCGATGTTTTTGCTGAAGATAAACTTTTTGCTACTTTGGATTCAACTACCCGGTCACTAGAGCTTAATAAAAATCAAAAAATATTATTAAGTGATACAGTTGGCTTTATCAGAAAACTCCCTCCAAATTTAGTTGCATCATTTAAAAGCACATTAAATGAAGTAAGAGATGCAGATATAATTTTACATGTAATTGATTTATCTCATCAATATTATGAAGATCATATTCAAGTGGTTGAAGAAACTCTAAAAGAATTTGGCGGAAATAAAAAAACTATAATTAAAGTATTCAATAAAGTGGATTTGGTAATTGATAAATCTAAAATAAATTATGTTTTAAATAAATATGATAACTCTGTTGTGATTTCAGCTCATCGCGGAATAAATATTTCATGCTTTAAAAGAAAAAATCTTAAATATAATTGAAGAAGAATTCGTTGAAGAGAAAGTTGATATTAAAATGAAAGATTCAAAAATAGCTGCAAAAATTCATTCACTTGCAGAAGTATTGGATACAAAATATGATGAAAATATTATTCATCTTACTTACAAAACGAATAAAGAAAATTCAAAAAAAATTAAAAAAATAATTTATGGCAAATAAAAAACTTATTGTAGACGGCTCCTCGCTTACCTTAGATGAAATTGAAAAATTTATAATTGATAAACTACAAGTAGAATTATCCTCCAAAGCAAAATCCAAAATCAAGAAGTCGCGTGCTCTAATTGAAAAATGGGTAGAAAATAATGAGGTGATATATGGCGTTACTACCGGCTTTGGGGAGTTTTCCAATGTAAATATTAGTAAAAAAGATATTCTCAAATTACAGGAGAATTTAATCTTGAGTCATGCGGTCGGCTGCGGTGAAAATCTTCCGCCGATGATTGTAAAAATTATGATGCTTCTGCGTTTAAATGCTTTAGCGCGCGGATATTCGGGAATTAAATTGCAGACACTTCAACTGCTTATTGATATGATGAATAACAATATTATTCCGGTTGTTCCCTCACAGGGCTCAGTCGGTTCAAGCGGAGATTTGGTTCAACTATCTCATTTAGTTTTAGCAATGATAGGGAAGGGAAGAGTTCAAATCATAAAAGAGGTTGATGACCAAGACTCTTCTTCTGAAAAAATGATTTCTTCCAAAGATGGATTAAAGAAATTTGGATTAAAGCCAATCGTATTGGAAGCAAAAGAAGGAATTGCTTTAATAAACGGAACTCAAATGATGACTTCATTTGCAGCTTTCATTTCTATTCAAGCAAAAAAATTAATTAAGTTAGCTGACATGTCTGCATCGATATCGCATGAAGCATTAAGAGCAACGGATAAAGCATTTGATAACAGAATTCATGAATTAAAACCATTCCCTGGACAAATTGCCACAGCTAAAAATATTTTAAAATTAATTCATAACAGTGAAATAAGAAATTCTCATATGAAAAATGATCCGCGGGTGCAGGATGCTTATTCGATTCGATGTGTACCTCAAATTCATGGTGCCTCGCGAGACGCTATCGATTATGTTGTTTCAAGAGTTGAGATAGAAATAAATTCAGTAAATGATAATCCAATTATATTCCCTGACACCGAAGAACATATTGAAGGTGGAAATTTTCATGGACAGTCGATGGCGTTGGCAATGGATTTCATGTCTATTGCTTTATCAGAATTAGCGAATGTTTCCGAAAGAAGAATTGAGCGAATGGTAAATGGCGCCTTAAGCGGACTGCCAAGATTTCTCGCAGTTGAAGGAGGATTAAATTCCGGATTAATGATTGCGCAATACACAGCAGCAAGCCTGGTTTCAGAAAATAAAGTTTTAGCACATCCCGCTAGTGTTGATTCAATTCCGACTTCGGCAAACCAGGAAGACCATAATTCAATGGGTTCAATTGCTGCTCAGAAATGTTATAAGATTATGCAGAATCTTCAGAATGTTTTAGCAATAGAATTTCTAACTGCATCGCAAGCTCTCGAATTTTTAAAACCATTAAAATGCGGCGAAGGAACTTCAATAATTTACAATAAAATTAGAGAAGTAGTTGAGCCGCTTAAAACCGATAGAGTTTTATATAATGATATTGCTAATGTTTTGAGATTGATTAAAACGAATGAATTACTTGCTGAAGTTGAGAAGAAAATTGATGTCCAATAATAATTAACCACTTAACTAATTGTGTTTTTTTCTAATTAAATTTGTCATTCAATAAATCATTATTTTTTTTATGGAATTATTATATCTGTTCATAGGGCTTTTAATAGGATTTGCAATTGCTTGGTTTTATTCTAAATCAAAAAATCAATCTGGTGGAATTACAAAATCAGAAGCAGAAGAATTAGAAAATAAAATTGATTCTCTCTCAATTGAAAAAGGTAAAATTGAAGAAAGAAATAAGAGTCTTGAAGAAAATTATAAAGCTGATTTCTGATGATTTAAATAATAGAAAGAGATAAAGGTAATTGAACAGACGAAAGAACTTTCTACATTAAACGCAGATTATAAGAATCTTCAAGAAAAATTATCTGAACAAAAAGATGACTTAGAAAATCTTCAAAAAAAGTTCACGACAGAATTTGAAAATCTTGCAAATAGAATATTCGAAGAAAAGGGAAATAAATTCACTGAGCAGAATAAAGAAAAATTAAGCGAAATATTAAATCCTTTAAGAGAAAAAATTTCTGATTTTGAAAAGAAAGTTGAGGAAACAAATAAAGAAAGCATTAAAGGACATGCTTCTTTAAGAGAGCAGCTTCAAATGCTTAAAGATTTGAATCAGCAGGTTACACAAGAAGCAAAAAATTTAACTCAAGCATTAAAAGGCCAAACAAAAACACAAGGCAATTGGGGTGAATTTATACTTGAAAGTATTCTTGAAAAATCCGGTTTGGTAAAAAATCGAGAGTATGTTGTTCAGGAAAGTTTAACAACTGAATCAGGCAGAAGATTTCAGCCTGATATTATTATTAAGCTGCCGGAAAATAAAAGCATTATTATTGATTCAAAAGTATCATTAATTGGATATGAGAAATATGTTTCCGAAGAAATGGAAAAGGAGAAACAACTGGCTTTGCGAGAACATATAAATTCAATTCGCGGCCATATTAAAAATCTTAGCGGTAAAAATTATCAGAATCTTTACCAGCTCGAAAGTCTTGATTTTGTGCTAATGTTTATGCCAATAGAACCCGCGTTCGCATTAGCAGTTCAAATGGATGCTTCAATATTTAGTGACGCTTTTGAAATGAATATTGTAATTGTTAGTCCCTCCACATTACTTGCAACTTTAAGAACAATAGCCAGTATTTGGAGACAGGAAAGTCAAAATAAAAATGCATTGGAAATAGCAAGACAAAGTGGAGCACTTTATGACAAGTTTGTTGGTTTTACTGAAGACTTGATTAGCGTTGGAAAGAAAATGGATGAAGCAAAAAATAATTATTCATCAGCAATGCGAAAATTGACTGACGGCAGAGGAAACCTTATACGTAGTGCCGAAAAAATTAAAGAGCTTGGAGCAAAAACGGCAAAGCAATTGCCATCATCATTGCTTGATAGGGCAGATGAAGACGGGGAAGAATAATCTTTTCATTATAATAATATTTCGGAAAAGAATTGACTGAAGAAAAAATTATTGAGATAAAAAATCTCACGAAAAATTTTAAGGAATTAAGAGCTGTTAATAATCTTAGCTTAAATGTTTTTCGTGGAGACGTTTTCGGATTCTTAGGCCCAAACGGAGCAGGTAAAAGTACCACTATCAGAATGCTTTTGTCACTCATTGCTCCTTCAAACGGCGATATAAAAATATTTGATAAATCTCTTAAGGAATATAGAATAGAAATCCTAAAAGAAATTGGGGCAATTGTTGAGAAGCCGGATTTCTACGGATATATGTCGGCATATAAAAATTTGGAAATCTTAGGTAAGATTTCTATGACCGATGTTTCCCGGAAAAGAATAATGGAAGTTCTTGAACTTGTTGGTTTGGATAAAAGATATAAAAGTAAAGTAAAAACTTTTTCGCACGGTATGAAACAACGGCTTGGACTTGCTCAAGCGCTTCTGCATGACCCGGAATTAATTATTCTTGATGAACCCACCACCGGGCTTGATCCGCAAGGTATGAAAGAAATAAGAGAGTTGATTCTCTATCTAAGTAAAGAGAAAAATAAAACTATTTTTCTTTCTAGTCATATTCTGTCTGAAGTTGAATTAGTTGCAAACAGAATGATTATTATAAATAAAGGGACAACACAAGTCGAAGGCTACGTAAACGATCTGCTGAATGCAAATAACTTAAAAGTTACTTTTGAAGTTGACAGTGCGGAAAATGCTAAAAGGGTGATTTCAGAAACACAATGGGAAAAGAAATTAGAAGGAACGGCAAAAAATAATTTAATTTTTTCTCTAAGATCAGAGGAAATTGCCGCGTTGAACAAGTTACTAGTTGAGAATAATATTGCGGTAAGTTCTGTTGTTCCATTGCGCTCACTTGAAGAATATTTTCTGCAAATTACTGAGAAGGAACATTAATGTTAACTCTTGTAAATATTGAATTATACAAAATATTTAAAAAGTGGCGAACCTATATTGGTTTTATAGCAATCGCTGTCCTCGTTCCAATAATTCAAGTTGCAATGCTGATTGAGGGTGAACGTTCATTAAATTTTATGACTCGAAATCTTCAGCAATCATTTGTGTTTGTGGGAAACTTGTTAAATGGGTATTTAGTTTCTTATATTATTTTAAATGCATTGACCATACATATTCCGTTTTTAATTGCTTTAGTTGCCGGTGATTTATTAGCAGGAGAAGCCACAGCCGGGACTTATCGCATGCTTGTCACAAGGCCTGTTTCCCGTTTTAAAATAGTTACTTCAAAATTGATTGCCGGAGTTATTTATACAAACCTGCTTGTTCTTTGGTTAGCAATTATAAGTATCGTTTTAGGTTTAATAATATTCGGAGTGGGCGAATTGATAGTAATCAAAAGTAGCACAATTATTATTTTTTCCCGCGATGATGTATTTTGGAGATTTTTGTTGGGATATGGATTCGCTGCATTAAGCATGCTGGTTGTAACTTCGCTGGCATTTTTATTTTCTTCTTTAGTTGAAAATGCAATTGGGCCTATCGTCACTACAATGGCAATTATTATTGTGTTTATAATAATTTCAGCAATCAACATTGATTTCTTCCAAAATGTAAAACCATATTTATTTACAACTTATATGCAGTCATGGAGATTGTTTTTTGATAAACCTGTTGATTTTGGTGAAGTGCTAAAATCCACTATAATTCTTGCAGCACATATTCTTGTTTTTTATGGAGCCGCATTATTTATTTTTAAGAAAAAAGATATACTCACATAGTTAACGAAGTTGAATGAGGACATTTGATGATTAAAATCTTATCATTAATTATTTTAGGTTTTGTTTCCATTTATTCACAGTCGAAGGACCCTGATAAAATTTTAGAGAATGTTAAAAAGGAATTTGACTTAGTAAAAGATTATGAAGTGAAGGTGAATATTAGAGTTGATGTTGATTTTTTAAAGGTTCCGGAAACAAGTGCAAAAATATTTTTTAAGCAGCCGGATAAAATACATTTTCAATCTGAAAGATTTGCACTTCTGCCTAAAGAGGGATTGGATGTTACCCCTGTTGGTTTATTAAAAGATAAATATACTGCAATCTATCAGAAAGAAGATTCAGTTAATGGCATAAAGACTATTGTAATAAAAGTGATTCCTTTAGACGAAAAAAGCGACATCATTCTTACTACCTTATGGATTGATCAAAGTAAAAATATCATTCGAAAAGCAGAATCAACAACTAAGCTTAATGGCACGTTTACAATTGAATTAAAATACGATAATGATTTTAAGTATCCTTTACCTTCAGAAATGATTTTTTCTTTTAATGTAGATAGGATGAACATTCCAAGGGGAATTAGTGGTGAAATTGAAAGTAGTCCGGATAAAGAGAAGAAACCAAAAAACACAATCGGTAAAGTTTTTATTACTTATTCAGATTATAAGGTTAATAAAGGAATTTCCGATAAAATCTTCGAGGATAAAAAATAAACCGGCTTTTTGAAAAAACCGGTTCATTTGAAGCTTAATTAAAATTAAATAATTATTTAATCCGCTTAATTTCTACTCTTCTGTTTTTAGATCTGCCAAAAGGTTTATCATTACTTTCAATTGGATTTTTATCACCCATACCAATGGCTTCAAATTGTTTGAAAGGCAAACCTTTGGATACAAAATAATTTAAAACTGCCTTTGCTCTGTTCGTAGATAATGTTTTAATCCTGTATTCCGATCCTTCATTATCCATATAACCTTCTATCCGCCATTTTGTATCGGGATACTGCTTAAGTATACTTACTATTCTATCTAATTCTTTATATCCGCTAGATTTTATTTGTGATTCCTCGTCCTCAAAAGTTAGTACGCCATACAGCAAAAATTTATCAGGTAAATTTTTTAATGAAGGCGGATTTTCGCTAGAATTATTATTGTTCTGCTTTGATGATGTATTCGTTTTTACATCCGGAATTTTAACAGGAGGAGTGTTTACATTTGTATTAGACTTTGTACGAGTGTTTTTTACTCTATCATTCGGTGCTACATCCGGGCAGCCGTCATCGTCCATATAGCCATTTATGGTTTCAGGATCATTAGGACATTTGTCAAGTGAATCGGGAATGCCATCTGCATCATTATCAATATCAGGACAACCGTCACCATCTTCAAATCCATCAAAATCTTCGGGTTCATTTGGGCATTTATCATTGATATCTAATATTCCATCTCTATCATTATCCACATCGGGACAACCATCATCATCCTGGAATCCATCAAAATCTTCCGGCGCATTAGGGCATTTATCGTTTACATCTAATATTCCATCTCTGTCATTATCCACGTCAGGACAGCCGTCATCATCCTGGAATCCATCCAAATCTTCTGCTACATTGGGGCATTTATCATGAATATCAAGTATTCCGTCATGATCGTTATCTGGGTCAGGGCAGCCATCTTCATCTTCAAAACCATCAATATCTTCGGCAACATTAGGACATTTATCATTAACATCTAAAATACCGTCGTTGTCATTATCCGGATCCGGGCAGCCATCTTCGTCTTGAAATCCATCAAAGTCTTCAGGTTCATTAGGACACTTATCTTTTGAATCTTCTATACCATCGCCATCTGAATCGGATTTTCCGAATAGGGAAACTGAAATGCCAAATGAAGCTGTCAAATATCCATCGTTGCTGCCGCCAATTGCAACGTCATCTAAATAATCTGTTGGAGATAAATGGTAGCCTATGCCAGCATTTAAATTTATATTGTTTTGAAGATTTAAACGAAATCCGATCTCTCCATTTAATTCCACAGTATTTGAAGCGTACAATTTCTTAGAAGCATTCGGGGCAGTTTTGCCTAAATTATCCCGCGGATAAAATAATAAAAGTGCCGGACCGCCATAAATATAAGGGAAGAATCTATCTTCAACTGAGTATGCATATAATACTCCACCGCCTACTAAATACATATCTGTTTTAAATTCTTTTAAATCTTTTTTCGTATCGTTACCAAGTATATTAAAAACAGAGCCGTTTAATCTAACAGCAAAATTACTTTTAGAAGTTGTAGGAAAGAAATATTCGGCGAGTCCGCGCGCACCAAAGCCAGTTCCTGAATTCGCATAATCCGTTTTAGAATTTGATGCCACACCTTCTAGCGATAAAACCAGTTTGCCGGAATAGGGGTGCGTTTTAATCTGAGCAAATGATAAAGAATAACAAAGAAAAAAAAGGAAAATTAAGCAAGTACTTTTTTTATTAAAATATTTTGTCAAAGTGTAAAAGGCTCAGTTATTAGTGAATAATTTAGCTATAACCTTTTAAACATACGAAAGTTTCAAAAATAAAGACATATATTTTTTTTTGAATGGACAAAAAGTCTAAAATGAATCTTTTGAAGAATTAACCAAAAAATTGCGAAAATCATCAGAATCATACTTTGCCATTCCAGTTTCTCTCGAAATAATTTTGCCGTTTGAGGAAATTACGAATGTGGTTGGAATTGTATTCGTCGAAAAAGATGAAGGAATTCCATCTGCTAAAAAGTAAAAAGGCAAATCATAATTTTTATCTTCAACAAATTGTTTGGCTTTTGATTGATCTTCATCTAAAGAAATAAGAATGAAAACTATATTTGTGTCATTTTTAACTTCTTCATATAAATTTTGGATTGTCGGCATTTCTGCTCTGCAAGGCGGGCACCAGGATGCCCACAAATTTAAAAGAATAGTTTTACCCCGCAAATCACCAAAATAAATTTCTTCTCCATTAAAAGAGTTCAGTAAAAAATTGTAATCGGCGTTTGTTTGATTTTCTTTGGTAAGTATATTTGGCTTCATCAAGCCGGTGCTGAGGACTAATTTTTGAGCTCCCCCTAAAACTTCAGTATACAAACCAGTGATATATAAAAATGCCGCTATACTTAAAATGATTCCCCATTCAATCAGGTTTCTTTTAAACGATTTATTTTTTTTCATCCTATTAAATTCAATTGGTTTATTGTCAGTAAGATGAAAAAATTTTATTAAGGATTCATTTAGCTTTTGATTCAGATATAGTTATTAATCTTTCCAATCACCAAGCAATTTTCTAATAATCACAACTTGTCCAAGATGATAAGTATTATGATCGGCAGCTAGAAGAATTTCCCTTAAGTAAGTATGTGATTTTGTATGCGGAATAATTGATGTTAAGTCAATTGATTCATCTTTAATAATATCTATTAATTCTTCTTGGTCAGAAAAAATTTGATCGACTGAAGCTTGCCAAACGTCATCTGAAACATGGTTTGTTTTTCCGGGCCAATATTTTGCAGGCCATTCAGGAGAAACCCACTTCGGATCAACTATATATTTCAAAATATCTTCTTGAGATATTCTGATATGTTCAATTTCATCCCAAATGGTGTGTACGTTTTTAGCAGGCGGTTTATTTCGGTTCTCTTTTTTTAATCCTGCTAAAGCTCCCTCAAGATTTATATGCGCCTGTTCGGCTGAAATTAAGGTGATTAAATGACTTCTCAATATCGATTTATCGGAAACATTTTGTTCTTTCAAAATACGCTCACTTAAAATTAAATGGAAAGTGATTCAAACTAAATTTAATCAGTGAAAAATGCAATTTTTAAAATTGAAGATGTGACCTCCATATTTAGGAGTCTTTAACTTAGTATGAATGGTTACAAAAAAGTTGCTTGTAAAAGATTGTAGATAAAAAATTAACTAATCGTCAAATTCATTATTCGCATAAATGACTTCTTTATTAAAGAAAATATTTGAACTCTTAATTTGATTTACACCTTTAGTGTAATTTTCTTCCAATCTTCTCTGAAGTCTTAGAACGGAAAAATTGCCTCTGCTTAGATGAATTTCATTTTCATCAAAATATAAAACGTGGTTTATACATGAATCTAAAAAATTTTGATCATCTGATGAAACTATAAAACCTTGTGTGGTTGTTGAAAGATATTTTATCAATAAATTTTTGCTTTTAAAATCCAAATATTCAGTTGGATCATTTATTATTGGTAAAGAATCTCTCTTTAAAAACATAGGAATAATCAATGCTAAAGCTTTCTCACTTTTCGAAAGATATTTGAAATTTTTATAAAGTGTTTCTTTGCGGAATCCAAGTTTTAAGGCTTCTTCAGTTATATCTTCCTCGATGGTGTATCCGTCAGCTTCTTCATATTTAAATACAAGCTCAAAATATCTTCTTCGATTTGACTTATCTCCATCAGAAATTATTTCATGCATTTCATTTTTCCATTCGTCAAATGGAGCGATTAAATTTTTGATTAAATCTATGGTTTTAATATTTCCATTTGAAGGAAAACTTGGAAAATAAGAGATATTTTCAAAATAAGTAATACTACCGTTTAATGGTTCAATTTCTTTATTTAATAATTTGAGGAATGATGTTCGAAGTGATTTTGAACCGCCTGTAATTCCAGTTTTCCAGTTAGAAGAAATTGTTAATGAAATATTTTTGTAAATGTCGGTATTAAATGATTCGCAGTTAAAACTTATGTCCTTAAAAATAATACATGCCATAACTATAATCCCTAATCTTGTTAGCAGATACATTATTTAACTAAGACAATGGAAATCTATTTTTTTAGATGACCAGTCGCAATAGAACAAATGCACTAATCTGTGAAAAAACTATATTTTGATATATAGAATTTGATATTAAATATTAAAGATGATTTTTAATATTGGAAAAGAAATATTGAAAGATAATTTTTTACAAAAAAAATCTCTAAATATTTAGATCATATTCTTGAAGCAGAATTTGTTGTCTCATTCTTCAAACTTCTTGAATATTACTGAAGTATTATGTCCTCCAAAACCAAATGCATTGCTCAATGCAATATTTACAGTTCGCTTTTGAGGTTTGTTAAATGTATAATTCAAATCGCATTCCGGATCCGGGTTTTCAAAATTTATAGTTGGTGGAATTGTATCATTTTTAATTGCTAGGATTGATGCTATTGCCTCAACAGCGCCTGCTGCACCGAGTAAATGTCCAGTCATACTTTTGGTAGATGAAACATTCAATTTATAAGCATAATCACCAAATACTTTTTTGATTGCTTTTGTTTCGGCAATATCGCCTAATCCAGTGGACGTACCATGCATATTTATATAATCAATATTTTCTGGTTTAATACCAGCATTATTCAATGCCATTTCCATAGAAAGAATTGCACCTGTTCCTTCAGGATGCGGAGCTGTAATATGATATGCGTCAGCAGATAAACCCATTCCAATTACTTCAACATAAATTTTTGCACCTCTTTGTTTGGCATGTTCTAAATCTTCAAGTATAACCGTGCCGCCACCTTCTCCCATAACAAATCCGTCTCTTGTTGCGTCAAAAGGTCGACTTGCTGTTTCCGGTGAATCATTTCTAGTTGACAATGCTCTTGATGCATTAAAGCCAGCCACTCCTATTTCGTTGATGGAAGCTTCACTTCCTCCAGAAACAATAACATCAGAGAGCCCGTTTTTAATAAGCATGTAAGCATCAATCATATTATTATTTGCCGTTGCACAAGCAGAAACTATACAATAGTTTGGACCTCTGAATCCATAATTAATTGAAATATATCCCGAAGCCATGTCGGGGATCAGCATTGGAATAAAAAATGGAGAAACTCGTTTAGGGCCTTCGGTATGATTTACTACAGACTGTGTATAGAATGTCTGAATGCCTCCAATACCACTTCCGAAAATTACACCAACGCGGGATTTTTCATAGTCGCTCATACCTGAAGGATTTAAATTGCTATCTTCAATTGCTTGACTAGCCGCAGCTAAAGCATACTGTGCATAAGGATCCAATCTTCTAACAGTTTTCTTATCAATATATTTTGTTGCATCAAATCCTTTTAATTCGCAAGCAAATTTTGTATCCAATTTGGATGTGTCGAATGATTTTATTTCTGCTGCGCCGCTTTTACCTTCCATCATACTTTGCCAAAATTCATCTACAGAAAGCCCAATTGGAGTAACAGCGCCTATTCCCGTTACAACAACTCTTCTATTTTCATTTTTACTCATTTTCATCCTTATCTAATTTTGAATTCGGTTATTAATTTCAGAATAAGTATTAAATAAAAAGTAGATTGTAAGATAAAAATTTTTATCAAAATATCTTAATAAATTTTTATTTAATTAATCTTCTTTTACACTAAAATTTATCTTCGGTAAGTCTAAAGGTTTTCCAATCTTTCATTATAACGGCACCTAATTTTTTGTAAAAATTAATTGCCGGTTCATTCCAATCTAATACTGCCCATTCAACTCTTCCACAATTATTTTCTTTTGCGATATTGATTAATGATTTCAGTAGTTTTTTGCCGATTCCTTTACCTCGAAATTCAGGTTTGACAAATAAATCTTCTAAATAAATTCCAGGTTTAGCTAAAAAAGTAGAATAGTTATAAAAAAATAATGCTTGTCCAGCCGGCTTTCCATTATATTCTGCAATTAAGACTTCGGCAAATTTTGTTTTGCCGAATAGTGTATTTTTTAATTTATTTTCATCTGCTAAAACTTGATTTGAAAGTTTTTCGTATTCAGCTAATTCTTTGATTAGAGTTAATATTTTTGGAACATCATCCTCAACAGCTTTCCTTACGGTAATCGAATTTGTTGACATGCTTATTACTGCCTTATTTTTTTATTCTTGTTTTGTTTTAATATTTTTCATGGAATTTACTTTTGAATCGATTTTTAAAACTAGTACTGCAAATAAATATCCAAAAGCTATTCCTATAATTGCACCTCCTAAAATATCAGAAGGGTAGTGAAGTCCAAGATAAACTCTCGATATAGCTACCAGCGAGGCTGTTATAAAAAGAGGATACTTCAAGTTAGGAAACAATTTGAAATAGAACACTGCAGCAGCAAAATTATTTACTGCATGATTTGAGGGAAAAGAATAAGAACCAGTACAGCCTAATGGAGTTATAACATCCGATAGAGCATTACATGGGCGGATTCTTTCAAAAAATTCCTTCAAAATTTTATAACCTGTCTGATCGGTAACAACAATCAAAAGAATAACTCCAGCCACGGCTAATTTACCTTTTGTGCCTCCTTTAATAAAACTGATAAGCAACAAGATCACATAAGCGATATACCAATTGTTAACGCTGGTTATGATAGTAAAGAATTTATCAAAGACTCCATTAGATAAAGTATGGTTGAAAAAATAAAAAATTGAAAGATCTATGGAGTATAAAAAATCTACCATAATTCCGTAATGTAAAAGGTAAAATGTTCTGCTAATCTAAAAAAAAAATAATTATTAACCATTTTTCAAATGTTTTGAAATGAAAAAAATACCGAAATACTTTGCACGGTTTTTGCTAAAACTCAAACAGCCAATTTATATCCGATGTCAGGACTATACTTAGAAAATTTAACATATAAGTCAATCTAAACTTTTCTTAACCGTTAGGTTGACTATTGAAGTTCATTTTTATTATCACTTTAAAGGTAAATTCAATGTCAGAAATTATTTGGAATACTTTAGCTTGGATTGGAGTAGGGTCGATCATTTTAATGATGATTAGTTTTACATTATTATTATTTATTAAACCAAATGATTACGATTTAGATAAAGATATAATTACAGAATCAGACTTATTTGAAAAGTATCATAAAATTTAAACAATAAAATCATCTAAAATTAATGGATATTTTAACCTAATTTTAAGTGCTCTAAAAAGTTTAATAATTTAATTTAAATTTGATTAACATGTAAAGAAAAATGTCAAAATCTAAAAATCTTACCCTGGCCAATATTTTTAATAATAATTTCAGTTTCTCAAAAAGCCACTATGACTTCCTGATTTCAGCTTCGAATAGGATCTTGGTAACGCCTTTAAAAGTTTTATCACTTTTAATCGCATTGTCCGGATTATTTGCTATGTATTTTGAAGTGAAATATTTTAGCGATTTTGCTAAAGAAGTTTATTTCACCCGCTTATCAGCAATATTAATTGCATTTATTATACTTGTCTTAAGCACACATAAAATCGGTACAAAACATCCAATAGTTCTAATCCACTCTCTTTTGCTGACCATAATTGCCTCCTCCGGTATTATGATTTATTTAATGCCGACAACATTAGTGGTTAATGCTCAGATAGTTGGTTTAATGATTTTTCTTACAGCATTATTTTTCAGTTGGGAAGTTAAGAATCAAATAATAGTTGCTATTTATTACAACCTGGTTTTCGCCGCAGCGGTGTTGTTCAGCGATTCAAAAATTTATTTTATGCCGAATGTTTATGAATCGGTAATCTTTGTAATATTCTTAAGTTTGATTTCCGTAATTGGAAGTGCTGTTAATTTTAAACTTAGACTAGAATTAATCGAAAAAACATTTGACGTTGAAGAATCCGAAAGGAAATATCGTTCAATAGTTGATAATGCGATTATTGGAATATTTCAATCAAATTTGGATGGTAATTTTACTACTGTTAATTCGGCTTTATTAAAAATTATGGGTTATGAAAGTACAGATGAATTACTTAGCTCCGCCAAAGGAAAATTATTTTTCAAAGATCTAATTGAAAGAGAAAAGGTTTTTAAGGAATTAAGATTAAAAAGAAAAATTGAAGATTATGAAACAGTGTTGCTTAAGAAGGATTCAACAGAAGTTGATGTCCGTTTAAATATTATTATGGTTGAGGATACTATTACTGAAAAGTATTATCTGGAAGGCAGCATTCAGGATATCAGTGAAAAAGTTAGAGCTGATAAGGAAAAACTTAAAGTTCTAGAAGAATTGAAAATAGAAAAAGCAAAATCTGATAAACTTGCCGAAGAAGCTAATCATCTTAATTTAAATAAAAGTCAATTTTTGGCAAACATGAGTCACGAAATTAGAACTCCAATGAATGGAGTAATCGGGTTTTTATCTTTAATTGAAAAAGGAGCGTATAGAGATCAGGAAGAGATGAAACAGTTATCCTTATCTGCAAAGCAATCTGCGGAATCACTTTTAGATATAATCAATGATATACTTGATATTTCTAAAATAGAATCAGGTAAAATGGAATTGGATTCAGCAGATTTCAATCTCGATGAAACAATGGATGAATCTATTTCAATACTTTCTGCTAAAATAAAAGAAAAGGAGATCCGGGTTACTAAAGAAATTTGGAGAGATACTCCATTATACCTAAACGGAGATGCCACAAGAGTTAGACAAATTATAGTTAACCTTATAAGCAATGCTGTTAAATTTACAGAAAAAGGTGAAATTAAAATTGAAGTAAAACCCGTAACCATTGACCCAAAATCAGTAGTGCTTTACATTTCTGTTAAAGACACTGGTATAGGCATACCTAAAGAAAGACAAGAATATTTATTTAGGCATTTTAGTCAAATCGATGCTTCACATTCCAGCCGTTTTGGCGGAACAGGATTGGGTTTAGTAATTTGTAAAGAATTTGTAAATATGATGGGCGGTGATATTGGTGTGATTAGTGAAGAAGGTTTAGGAAGTAAATTTTATTTCACCATTAAATTAAAGCCACAAGTTGGACGTCAAAAAAATGCTCCGCATGAATTGCTAAAAAAATCATACGACTTTCCTGATGATAAAAATAACAATACACCTTTTGGAAATGAAAATTTAAGGCTCTCCCGCCACCAGCACAAAATACTTTTAGCAGAAGATAATTTGATTAATCAAAAAGTAATACTGCGTACATTAAAAGAAGCTGGGTACGAATATGATGCCGTCGGCAATGGTTTGGAAGCGTATACCTGTGTTAAGTTAAATCATTATAGCCTAATCTTAATGGATGTTCAAATGCCTGAAATGGATGGGCTAACTGCAACAGAAAAAATTAGAGCGCTGGGCAATTCTAAAAAAGATATTCCAATTATAGCAATTACTGCACATGCATTAAAAGGCGACAAGGAAAAATGTTTAAATTCAGGCATGAATGATTATATCAGCAAACCGGTTAACACAGATACTTTAATTAGAACCTTGGATGAATACTTAGCAATTCAGCCGATTGCAAATTATTCAGATGATAATGAAGACGGAAATTCTAATCAACAAGATACTTTATTTGATTTTTCACATTTACAGAAAATGAGTCTTGGTGATGTTTCATTCCAAACTGATTTAATACTCAGTTACGTGGAAGACGTTACCGATAGATTTAATAAGCTTGAAGTTTATGTTGCCGAAAGAAATCTAACCAAAATTGTTAAGGAAGCACACACCATAAAAGGTGCAAGTTACTCTGTTGGGGCAACAAAAGTGGGTGACGAAGCCTTAGGCATTGAAATATCCGGCAAACATCATGATTTGGATAATGCTATAATTAGGCTAGTAAAGCTGAATCAAGCTGTTGAGGAAACTAAAAAACTTTTGAAGGAATATTTAACAGAATCAAAAGAATTAACTAATTAATTCTCCCTGCAAAAAAGAAACCTCCGAATTTATAATAACGGAGGTTTTTTTTATAATCACCAAAAAAAATAATTTAATTTCCTAACTCATTTTTAAAACCTTGTCAATCCTTTCAATTGCCCAGTCAATTTCTTCTTTTTTTATAACTAATGGTGGTGCAAATCTTATAACGTTTTCATGAGTTTCTTTACATAAAATGCCTTCTTTCATTAATGCTTCACAAAATCTTCTTGCACCTTTTGCTTCCTGTTTTAATTCAACTCCAATAAAAAGTCCTTTTCCTCTTACTTCTTTAACGTGAGATGAATTTATATTTTTTAATTTCTCCCTGAAATAATTTCCAAGCTCGAAGGATTTTTCAACTAAATTTTCTTCAACCAATACTTTTATACTTTCACGCGCAATAGCTGCAGCTAAAGGATTTCCGCCGAAGGTTGACCCATGATCTCCCGGATTGAATACACCTAATATTTCTTTATTGGATAAAACAGCCGAAACCGGATAACAGCCCCCTGAAAGAGCTTTACCAATTATAACCGCATCAGGTTTTATATCTTCATATTCATAAGCAAATAATTTACCGCTTCTTCCTAAACCTGATTGAATTTCATCTGCAATAAAAAGCACATTATTTTTCTTGCATAATTCATAAGCTTTTTTCAAAAATCCTTCTGGCGGAACTATTACTCCGCCTTCACCTTGAATAGGTTCAACTATAAATGCTGCAGTGTTTTTTGTAATAGCTTTTTCTAATGCGTCAGCATCGCCATAAGGAATTATTTTAAATCCTGGAGTTAAAGGACCGAAACCTTCTTTATATTGCTGCTCAGTAGAAAAACTTATAATACTGATAGTTCTACCAGCAAAATTATTTGAACATGCAATTATCTCTGCAGAATTATTTTCAATTCCTTTAACTTTGTAACCCCATTTGCGTGCTGCCTTTAAAGCCGTTTCAACTGCTTCCGCGCCGGAATTCATCGGGAGCATCATTTCATACCCGGTTAATTCACATAATTCTTTATACAAAAGCGGAAGCTGATCATTTCGAAAAGCGCGCGATGTTAATGTAACTTTATCAGCCTGTTGTTTTAGTGCATTGACGATCCTTGGATGACAATGACCCTGATTTACAGCAGAATAAGCTGCTAGACAATCGAGATATTTATTCCCTTCAACGTCATAAACCCAAACACCTTTGGCTTCATTTATAACTACATCCAAAGGATGATAATTATGAGCACCATATTTACTTTCTAATTCTATAAATTCCTTAGCTGACATATATTCCTCTTAAATTATTGTGCTTAAATTTTTTGGATGCTAATTTATCAAATTTTCAATTCAAGAGTAACAACTAAGCTTAACAATTCTCTTGAATATTCCTTAAGCCTTGCTTAAGTTTAATTTTCGTTTAGGAAATAAATATCTATTATAAAAAATGACCAAATTTGACGTTGAAACCCATTTTTTTTCTACAAATTCAAAAGGGAATAATGATATTATTGATATTACAGATGAAGTTAGAACAATCATTTCTTCATCTAAATTTATAGAAGGAAGTGCATTGGTTTTTGTAGGAGGAGCTACAGCTGGAATAACAACAATTGAATATGAACCTGGATTGCTTTATGACTATCCTGCCTTTTTTGAAAAAATTATTCCTGCAAATGCATCTTATCATCACAACGAAACATGGCATGACGGAAATGGCCATGCACATGTAAGAGCCGCCTTGCAAGGGGCCTCATTTACAGTGCCGTTCAAAGATAAAACATTGTTATTGGGAACCTGGCAGCAAATTATTCTCCTAGATTTTGATAATAGATCGAGAAAACGAAAAATTACAGTTCAACTAACCGGAATGAAGGAATAATAATAGTATGAAATTTTCATCAATTCTAATCTTTACTTTTTTAACAATCTTATTTTTGTCTCCAAATAATTATCCTTGGGGAAAAACAGGGCATAAACTTATTAATAAAGAAGCCATCGACATTCTTCCACCAGAAATGATTGCTTTTAAAAATTGGCAAGACTATTTAGTTGAACATGCGGTTGATGCCGATGATAGAAGAAAGTTTGATAAAACCGAACCTCCCAAACATTATATAGATATTGATTTTTATAAAGAGTTTGATAGCGGGCGAATGATTTATGATGAGCAGCAATTAGATACGATATATGGAGACAGTACAGTAAAATCTATTGGTACTTTGCCTTGGTCTACTATGGATGCATTTAAAAATTTGGTTGAAGCGTTTAAAGAAAAGAACCGTGACAAAGCTTTAATTTATGCATCGGATTTAGCGCATTATGTTGCCGACGGACATCAGCCTTTTCATACTGTTATGAATTTTAATGGCCAGCTTACTAATCAAAAGGGTATTCATGGCAGATACGAAATTAGCATGATTGAAAAATACTACGATCAGATTTTAACAATCGTCGCACCTGAGAATATTAAATATATAAGTGATCCATTAAGTTTCGTATTTGAATATGTGTCAAATGCAAACTCAGTTTGCAGCATTATACTGAATGCTGACAGCTCGGCATTCAATTCAGCAAAAAGTCATGAAGATGATGAATATTATAGACTGCTTTGGTTTAAAACCAAATACATTACTTCAATCCAAATTACAAAAGCTTCCGAAGATGTTGCCTCATTATTATATACAGCATGGGTTGATGCTGGTAAACCAAATTATAAAATGTTTAATTAGTTTTTGAAAATTTACCGGGGATTATATGAAGAAATATTTTTTACTGTTTGCTTTGGGATTTATTCAAATTGCATTTTCACAAGTAGTTCGACTGCAGCCCACATTTGCTACTGAAAATGATTCCATAACAATCATTCTCGACGCAAGTCAGCCCGGAGCTGAAGAAATATTAAATTATTCAGGAATTATTTATGCGCATACAGGTGTTACTCTTGATTCCTTGGGAACAATTAAAGATTGGCAATACGTAATTGCCGATTGGAATACAAACATCTCAAAAGCCGCATTAGTTAGAATATCAGCCAATCTTTACAAATTTACTATAGGCTTTCCAAGGGAATTTTATAACGTTCAAAATCCAAATGTTAAAATTTTGAAACTAGATTTTGTATTTAGAAGTTCTGACCGTTCCAAACAAACCAGGCCAGATATTTTTGTTCCTTTATCAGATGCTGGCATAAATATTTCAATTCTTCAGCCTTCGGTTGAACCTTTATTTGTTGATTTAGGAGATAGCGTAAAAATCCTTGCGGTTTCTTCTGGTGCTATAGATTTAAATTTATTTGTAAATGACTCGCTTGTTTCTTCTGTAATGAATGATACGCTTGAGTATTATTTAAAAGCTGATGATTATTCTAAAAAAAGAATTAAGGCCGAAGCTGTTCTGGAAGCATTACATGCTCTTGATTCGACTTATGTTATTGTAAGATCACCGAATGTAATTGCTGCACAACCAATAGGAATAAAAAATGGGATCAATTATACTAGCAATACTTCGGTAACACTTTCATTATTTGCTCCTGAACATCAAAGTGTATATGTAATTGGTGATTTTACAAATTGGGAAGTTGATCCCAAATTTAAAATGAAACTAACTCCGGATCATTTTACTTATTGGATTAAGATCGATAGTTTGACACCAAAGAAGGAATATATTTTCCAATATTTTGTAGATGAAAATTTAAAAATAGCGGACCCATATTCAGAAAAAATCAGTGATCCTAATGATAGTTATATCAGTAATTCAACTTATCCCAATTTAATTCAATATCCTTCAGGAAAAACATCTCAAATTGCTTCAGTGATTCAGACTGATCAAGAACCCTATCAGTGGCAGAATACAAATTTTATTCGTCCAGCTAAGGAGGATTTGGTTATTTATGAACTTCTAATAAGAGATTTTACAACCGAACATGATTACAAAACACTAACAGATACTTTAAATTATTTAAAGAAGTTAGGAATTAATGCAATAGAATTAATGCCCGTAATGGAATTTGAAGGAAATGAAAGCTGGGGATATAATTCCGATTTTTTATTTGCACCTGATAAATATTACGGAACAAAAAACGATCTTAAAAAATTTATTGATGAAGCTCATGATATGGGTTTGGCGGTTATTTTAGATATTGTTTTAAATCATCAATACGGCCAATCTCCTTTAGTAAGACTGTGGTGGGATGCAGTAAACAATCGGCCTGCAGCCAATAGTCCATACTTTAACACTGTATCTCCCAATCCCGTTTTTTCATTTGGCTATGATTTTAACCATGAAAGTAATGCCACAAAAATTTACGTGGATAGAGTTACAAGCTTTTGGTTAACAAATTATAATATCGATGGATATAGGTTTGATTTCACAAAAGGTTTTACAAATACAGCCGGCGATGGAAGTGCATTTGATCAATCGCGTATAAATATACTTGAAAGAATGGCTGATAAAATTTGGGATGTTGATTCATCCGCTTATGTTATTTTAGAACATTTTACACAACAGACTGGGGAAGAAGATATACTTGGTAACTATGGGATGCTGCTTTGGTTCAATATGAATCCTAAATATAATGAAGCCACAATGGGCTATAATTCTGATTTGTCATACATTTATTATAAAAACACAGGATGGACAATTCCCCATCATGTTCATTATATGGAAAGTCATGATGAAGAAAGATTAATGTATAAAAATTTGCAATATGGAAATTCTTCGGGAAGTTATAACATAAAAAATTTAGGAACTGCTTTAAATAGAATTAAACTGGCTGGTGCATTTTTCTTTACTGTCCCTGGCCCAAAAATGATATGGCAGTTTGAAGAGTTAGGATATGATTATTCCATCGACTATAATGGAAGGCTAGGGAACAAACCAATTCGCTGGGATTATTATAAAGATCCAGCAAGATTAAATCTGTATAAAACTTTTCAAGCACTAATTGCGCTTCGAAAATATGATGCATTCAAATCTGATAGCGCATCAGGTGATTTAGTAAATTCAGTAAAGAGAATAAACCTCTATGATTCCACGATGGACGTTGCCATCATAGGAAATTTTAGTGTCGTTCAACAAGATGCAAATTCGAACTTCAGTAGAACCGGAGAATGGTATGATTATTTTTCTGGAGAAAGTCTAACGGTTAGTAACCCAACTGCTGCCATTTCTCTTCAGCCGGGAGAATTTCATATTTATACAACTGTTAAATTGCCAACTCCGGATGCGGGAATTTTAACAGGAATTGTCTTAACAGAAAATCAAAATAAAATTATTCCAACAGCTTTTTCATTGGAACAAAACTATCCGAATCCATTTAACCCCAGCACCATTATCCGGTATTCAGTCAGTAGCCATCAATTCATTTCTCTTAAAGTATATGATATTTTAGGGAAAGAAGTTGCATCACTTGTAAATGAAGAAAAGCCAGCGGGAACTTACACAGTAAGTTTTGATGCGGCTTACGGCAACCGCCAGATTTCAAGCGGAATATATTTTTATTCAATGCGTGCAGGCAGCTTTCATCAAACAAATAAAATGATACTGCTAAAGTAATTTATTAATTTAATTGGTAATTATAAAATATTCCTTTAAAAAGGGGATCCCAATATGAAAATATTTATTTTTTACCTCATTGTTTTTCAAGCGATCATTTATCCCCAGGTAAGTCCTGTTTGGACAAGCTTTTTTAATGGTGGTTTAACTAACAATTTACTTAATCTAAATTGTGCATTTGATGATTCTTGTAATGCATATTTCACCGGTAATGGAGGTTTTCCACCTACCTATTCAAAAAAAATTCTAACTGTAAAATGTGACATCAATGGGAATGAACTATGGTCAAAAATATATAATGGACCAACAAATCATGATGATTATCCCTTAGCAATATTTATTGATAATTCCGGAAATATTTATATAACAGGTATGATAAAGTACAATGATCTTTTTAAGATTTTAACTATAAAATATTCTTCCTATGGTGATTTACTATGGGAATCTGTGTTTGATTCAACCAGTATGTCTGATGGCAGGGCAAATACTATTACTGGTGATAATAATGGAAATATTTATTTAACTGGCCGATATTCATTTAATGAAAATGATGATTATGAAATTATAACTTTAAAAATAAATGCAGAAAATGGTGAAATATTACAATATAAGACTTATGGGAAGGTATTATCAGGATATGATGAAGGGCTCAATATAGCAATGGCTGAAAACGGTAATATTTATGTAGCAGGCATCAGTATTGCAAATTTAAATTTTGAAAGAGAAATCGTTTTAATAAAGTATAATAGTGATTTAGATACTTTGTGGACCGCTCACATTAATGGAACGAGTGAAAGTTATAATGAAACTTCTGTTGATATAGATTTAGACAATTCTAACAATATAGTTGTATTAGGAAAGATTCAAAATGATTCTACTTCATTAGACTTTGGTTTATATAAATTTAATAGTTTAGGTGAAAAAATATGGTCAACAAGCTATGATGTTTTCGCTTATAAAGATAACGCTGAAGATATGGTAATTGATGAACAAGGAAATATTTTTGTAACTGGAAGTGTAAGAGAGTATGGCAGCTTATATATTGATATTGCTATTTTAAAATATAACAATTCTGGTGAACTCCAGTGGAATTCCTTCTATACTGGAGCTGGGAAAAGAGATGATAGACCTGCAGCAATATATCTTGATAACGAAAAAAATATTTACGTTAGTGGTGCAAGCTATAATCCACTCAGTCGTTTTTTAGTGTTAAAATATAATCCCAATGGCGAATTTATTTGGGATTATTTATACAATTTTAATAGCAATTTTTCATCAAATTCAGTTGGACTTAAAGTAGATGATATTGGGGATGTTTATTCAGCTGGCCAAAGTGAAGATTCTGTGGGATTGAATGAATTTTTTGCATTAAAACTTTCTTCTAACACAGATGTACAAGAAAAAACTTTGAACAATAAAAATTTTTCACTTTCACAAAACTATCCGAATCCATTTAATCCAACAACGAAGATTAAATATTCAATTCCAGCTGGTTTATATAATACTGAAAAAGTTCAATTAAAAGTATATGATATTCTCGGAAATGAAATTACCACTCTTGTAAACAATCAACAGCAGCCTGGTAATTATGAAGTAACTTTTAAAGGAACTAATCTTTCAAGCGGAATTTATTTCTACACAATTAGAGTTGGAACATTCATAAGCACAAAAAAAATGGTTTTACTTAAATAGTGAGTTTAAAAATCAATTATAAAATATTATCCATAAAGAATTGATTACAAACCATTACTCAAAAAAAACTCTCCGCATTTCAGCAACTAATAATTCTCGGAAATTTTGATTTCACATGTCCCTAATATTTAAATAGACCTACTATCTATTAATAAAATACTATTCTCTGGTTCAAAAATATTTGTTAGCATTTAATTTAATGGAGGCTTTAATGATAAATTCTTACAGATTCCTAGCAACCATCCTATTTTCATGCATTCTATATTCGTCGGTTTTTGGGTTAAATAATAATCAGGTAGATACATTTCAGGACAGCACCACTCAAAATTGGGAGAGCGGAATTCCTAATCCTAATCCACCCACCATAATTACGCATGATGGGCCTGCAGGAATTGATGATTTTTATCTGATGGCGACTGCAACCGGGATAGCCGGGGCTGGAGGAAAACTTGTGATATTTAATAATTCACAATGGACAGGCGATTATATTTCCGCAGGTATTACCACAATAAGCATGTATGTAAATAATTTTGGTTCAACTGCTTTATCTTTAAGACTAGCCTTTGCTGGAAGCGGAGGAAATATTTGGTCGTTAAACCCGGTTTCTGTTCCAGCCGGAAGCGGTTGGGTAATAGCTAAGTTTGAAATTGACAGCCTTCATTTTGCTGGAAGTGGAGCAAATATAAACGCAACTTTGTCAAGTGTTACACAATTGAGAATTATACATAGCGTGGCAGGCGGATATAACGGCGATTCGTATGCAGCTTCCTTAGGGATTGATGATATTAGTGCCGCTGAAAATCCATTGCCTGTTGAACTATCTTCCTTCACAGCATACATAAATAATAATCATGCAACTCTAAAATGGGTAACTCAATCTGAATTAAATAATCTGGGATTTGAAGTTGAGCGAAAGTCACAAACTGCAAACGGTTGGATTAAAATTGGGTTTGTTAATGGAAAAGGTAATTCAAACGACGTTAACCATTACACTTTCCTCGATAAAGCAAGTGCGGACAATGTCCAATATTATAGATTGAAGCAAATAGATTTTGACGGCAGTTTTTCGTTGAGCAGTGAAGTAAAAGTGGAGAATGTTATTCTTAAAGAATTTTCTCTTGAGCAGAATTACCCGAATCCATTTAATCCAACAACTAAGATTAAGTATAATGTACCTTTAATCCAGGCGAATACATTGCCCGCTGTTCAGCTTAAAGTTTATGACATATTAGGAAATGAAGTTGCATTATTAGTAAATGAAAATCAACCAGCCGGAAGTTATGAAGTTGAATTTAACTCCACATCAATAAATAAGAATTTAGCCTCGGGTTTTTATTTTTATCAATTACGAGTATTCAGTCGCTCTGGAAAAGGTGAAGATTTAATTCAAACTAGAAAGATGATATTATTAAAATAATTAAGCTCGATTAGTTTAGACAAATTATAAGATTCTAGGAGAAATGATTTTTAAGTTCAGCTAAAATAATTGCCGAAGCACTTGCCACGTTAAGTGATTCCGCATTTCCATATTTAGGTATTGTAATTTTGTCATCAGCGATGTCAAGAACATCTTGGCTAGGACCGTTGGCCTCATTTGAAAAAATTATAATATTTTTATTTGATACATTTAAGTCGATAATATTAGTTCCGTTTAAGTCAGAGCAAAAAATTGTATACCCATTCATTTTTAGTTTTGGAAGTATACTTTTTAGATCTTTACCTTCCAAAAAGCTGCAATGAAAAATTGAACCCATGCTTGCACGAATAGTTTTTGGATTGTAAACATCTGCGCTACCTTCACTCAAAATAATTTCTTTAACGCCGAACCAATCACAATTTCTGATTATTGTTCCAACATTACCAGGATCAGATACATTGTCCAAACAAACTATTAGATCTCCATTTAAAGATTCAATTTGGTATTCATCTGGTTTTAGAAATATTGAAGCAATTCCCTGTGGGTTTTTTGTGTCTGTTATTTTCTTAAATTCTTTATTACTAAGTATTGAAAATTTTATTTTTTTTGAAATTATCTGATCAAGAAATTTTTTATTGCTCTCAGCAATCTCGTTAATTAAAAATACATGTTCCGGTTTTAAATTACTTTTTATTCCTTCTTCAAAAATTTTCTGTCCTTCTACAATAAATTTTCTCTCGTTGTCACGATCTTTTTTGATTAATAGTGATGCATAATAATTTAATTCGTTTTTGGTAATGGTCATAATATTGAGGTGTAATTTTGTGTCCCGCCGGACTTTTCACTTTCTTCAAGCTTCTTTAAATATTCCCACGAATAAATTCCGGTATTATGGCCATCTTTCCAGGTAACCTGAATTGCATATCCGCCAACCGCTTCGATATTTTGGATTTTGTAACTTTCAGGATTATCAGTGTTTTGTTTTGCGGGCCTGTAAGTTTTCAGTAAAATAGTTTCACCCTTACAATTTGCACATGGACATTCATCTCGAAGATACTTTAGTGTAATTTCTGATTCACTTTCATCATCCCACTTAATATATAGTTTGGATTTATCTTTAATTTTAATCTGTTTAGCATTCATATAATCCTTAGATTAATAATATATTTATACCAATAATTTTAACTAAAAATTTTTTATAATCAAATTTTAATTCTCAAGTATATTAATTTGAATAAGTAAGCAGCAATAAATATTTTCTAAAACATATTTATATTGATTTTAATTTAGTTTTAAACTGATACTTGGAAATTAATCTCTAAAAACATTGATACAAAATGGACAATTTTCTTCTTGAAATAATTTTATTTACACTACTTATATTTATTGCCGCATTTTTAGCTGCAGCGGAAATTGCTATAGCCTCGTTTGGGCAGAATAAGATTGAAGAATTGAAAGAAAAAGAAGACCCGATGGCGTCTGTTTTTGAAAAGATTAATAAAAATCCCGACTCATTTTTTGGAACAATCCAAATCATCTCAACAATCTCATTAATGTCTTCAGCAATTTTGGCATATAAGTTTTCATCCAAATTGTTTATTCTTCCCTTGACTCAATTGAATTATGTTCTTGTTTCAAGCAACGCTGATATTTTTACATTTATATTTTCTGTGGTAGTCGTATCGTTATTCATATTGATTTTTTGTATTCTAATTCCAAAAGTTGTCGGTTTTAAATACGCAGAATCAATTGGAAGAAAATCGGTTCGCATCTTAATCGTTTTAACATCTACTTTAAAATATCCTGTAAATTTTATTACCAAGATCAGTAATTTCTTGCTTACTCCATTCAAGGAAAAAACAAGTTTTACCCAAACACGTTTTTCGGAAGATGAAATCAGATTAATTATTTCCGATAGTGTTGAAGCTGGTGAACTCAATGAAACAGAACAAAAAATAATTGAAAATATATTTGCCTTTAATGACTTGAGAGCAAATGAAGTTATGGTACCTAGAATTGATATGGTTGCGTTAGAGTTCAAAGAAAATGAACAAGAAATTACAGAAGAAGTTATTAAAACTGGCCATTCATTAATACCTGTTTACGAAGAATCAATTGACAATATTATTGGCGTTCTGCATACTAAAGATGTGATGAAAACTATTATACAAAATCAGAAGGTAAAATTAAAAAGTTTATTGAGGCCGGTATATTTTATTCCTGAAACAAAACTAATCTCGGAAATATTAAAAGAGATGCAAAATAGGGGAGAACGTCTGGCAATTGTAACGGATGAATACGGCGGTACAGAAGGCCTTATCACCATGGAAGATATTTTGGAAGAAATAGTAGGAGAAATTAAGGACAGTAACGAAGTTGAAGTAAAAGAATTTTATCGATTACCGGATGGTAAATTTTATATTTTAGGATCTGTTTTTATTGATGACTTTAATGAGGTATTTAATATAGAGCTTCCAAAATCTGATGAGTATAATACTATTGCCGGATTCATTTCAGAAAAGACCGGTAAGATTTTAAATACAGGGGAAATATTTGAATTTGAAAATCTTCACTTTGAATTAATAAAAAAGATTAGACAAAAAATGGTTCAATTTAAAGTTTATGCAACCGAAGGATCATTTATTGAAAAGCCGAAAGAAGATAGTTCAAATAGGTAAAAATTTAATCAAGCGGTAAAAATTAATTTTCATTAGATATTAAATCTATAATTAAAGTGAAATTACATTTTAACGAATGGCATTTATTTTGAAATTGTAAAATGAAAAATAACAATGCAATGAGTTGAATGAAAAAATTAATAATATTAATACCGTTACTAATATTTTTTGCTTATAAATTTTGGCCGGAAAAAAGTATAGAATACCCGCCTGGAGTTTTAATTCAAGAAATTCCAGCACAAATAAATTTGTCAATTGAAAAAAATTGGCAGGTTGATGATTATAAATTTAAGGCACTCGCAAACTATGATATAAAGGCAAGAGTTTTAAGTATGAATTTTTATTCCTTGGGTGAAGAAAGTAAACTTTCGCCAGTTGATTTAGCTTTGGGCTGGGGACAAATGTCGGACCAATCCATACTTGATCAAATTGAAATTTCACAAAGCAATAGATGGTATCACTGGAAGACTGAATCTTTCCCAATACCTTCATCAGTAATATCTAAGAGTAGCGCAAATGTACACATTATTCCAAAAGATGATTCCGTGAAAGATATGCTAGATGAAATTTACAAAGGCTGTTTGATAGAAATGAAGGGATATCTTGTAGAGATTCACAAAGATGATGGCTGGCATTGGAAGAGTTCATTATCAAGAGATGATACCGGCGGTGGTGCCTGTGAGCTTTTTTGGGTTGAGTCAATAGAAATATTAGACAGCCAATCTTTAAATGGGGAATTGCAATAAACTAATTCTTGCTTCGCAAATTAAAATATGTTAATTTTCGAATTCAAAAATTGCTGGTGTAGCTCAATTGGCAGAGCAGCTGATTTGTAATCAGCAGGTTGCGGGTTCGAGTCCCATCACCAGCTCTAAAAAGATGCGAAAAAATTTAATTTTCGCATTTTTTATTTTAAAGCAGTTTTGAAAATCCCGCTGATTAATGTCTACTATGTACCGACTTTGTACCGACTTTTTGTAGTTACTTTCCAATTTTATTTTTGATTGATTAATATTGTTAGTGAATTTAAGCATTGTTTATATAAACTTAAATATTGTTTTCTTTTCTTGCAACAAGAACAAGAGTAATTTTACCAGGCTGATAAATTACGGCAAATTCTTTACCTACTTCAAACCCAGTATTTCGCAAATTTTCATTTTTGATTTTTATTTGAGGTACTTTTTTAAAATCTTTATTTGTTCGATGGCAACTTTCATACACTTTCATTTTATACCATCCTCATCGTAAACTTCAAAAATTTTATTACAAATTTTACAAATACTTTTACGATAGATTACAATATTGTGAAGTGAATTAACTGAATGCTTCTCTTCTAAAATTTTTATGTGAAGTTTACATTTATGCGGTGGAATTATTTTATTCCAATCAATATTTATTTGAGTTGAATTATCCATTTTAAACCCCTTATAATAAATTTAATTTTTGAAGCTGGAAAGAATAACGGCGAAGAACCAGAGCGGCAATAGAAATATTATTTTTATTTCCGTTTAAGTATTGCAGCAAAGCAGATGCAATGAAAAACAAACCTTGCTTTATTAGCAAAGTATGACAAACCATAAGAACTTTTTTTCTTTTCATGTTTAACCTTTCATTTGATTGATAGAACTGGACACAATGCCCCAAAAAAAAACATTTTTGCCCCTTACAAAACAAATGCGTTTGACATGATGAAAAGAGCAAGGCGAAAAAGACCGCCGTTAGTGAAACGGTTGGTGGTATTTTTTGCCTTTGCAGGTTAATTAAACATGAAAACAAACGAAGAATGTTAAGGGAGAGTTAAGACACTAAACCGCAAATTGAATAAGAGGGGCAAAAACCTTTTTTCTAAATGACTTTTGATTGTGTGGAACGACATCAAGCACGCTAGTGCGCAAAAAAGTGGAACACAATAAAAGGCAGCATAAAGATTTTATTAGTAGTTGGTGAAACACAGCTACACTAAAAAAAGACGCCACAGGTGAAGCTAAATGAGAGCCGTGTTGAGTGAAATAAGCAGAGCGTAATGAAACTTTAGTTTTGCAAAGCGAGTTGAATGCAGCGAAGCGTTGTAACGAAACTGGGCGGAGAAATAAAACCAAGATTGGAACATACAGTTAAAAATGAGGAGTACCATCCGGTTGATATTGCCATTGAAAAGTTGCTTCGCCGTAGGGAGTGGGTAAACTGTAATTAACAGTATCTAAATAGGCCTTTGAATCAAGTATTAGAATTTTGCCATATTTATTTTCTTGAGTTTTAACTGCCCAAATTTGATTTGCACGAATACCTAATGCTGACCATCCATACATTGAATCCGGAACAGTTTTTAGGCTTGCAAAATATTTAGCAGCCGAATCTGCATCGGGTAATTGTTTGATGAAAAAAAATGAATCTGAAAGTTTAGGTGCTGAAAAAAATACGCCAACTATTTTATCATCTTGATTAATTTGTACTAACAAACTAAAATCTGGTAAAGTATTTGCAGAATTGGGATAAATATTTACAGAACCTTGTGAAAATGAAAAACCTTTATATTTAATACCATCAAGACGTGAATCTAAAGTAACTACGCCAGCTATTGGAGGCGGATATGTTTCAATTATTTCTGTACATTGATAAAATAAAAATAGAAATACAATTAAGGTTAGAATAAATAATTTTTTCATGTAACCCCTAATGAAGATATTTTAACTTTTAAAATATAAGAAATATTTTGAAATTAATAACTAATAAAATTGTTGTTAGCACCGGTATAGTGAAAGTTGGTGCTGACTGTATCGCTTAATATCGAGTTATAAATGTAATTTGCCCCGGTGGTTGAAGTTTCTGAATAGATTGATAGATTAGATGAACTTCTTGATAGTAGAGTGGAATTTCTTACATTGATTGTTGAAGCTTCAGCACCGGAATAAATATTTATTGCACCTAAATTTGCAGCGGTGGATTGCTGATACAAAGCTGAATTTTCAAAAATCAAATTGCATTGAGAACGCAGAGATACCTTAAAGCCGCTGGTCCAAGCATAATTTCTACAATGACAACCTAAGAAAAGAATAGACCCACCATTGCCTTGAGATTCAACTTGTTCAATCGATAAGGTATTTAAATAACAATTATTAAAAATATTATTATAGTTATTAAAACCTTTAAGAATCATAGAAACATGATCCCATAAATAAACATTGTTAAAATCCACTATTGCTGAAATTGAATCTATGATTATATTAGCAAGATCAACATTGTGAAGAATTATACTTGCACAAGGGGTAGACGTATTCCAATTTTTTACTTTACACAATATGCCGTGGAAACCGGTAGAACGTAACATATTAAATGTGAAATAGCGATTAGGAGATGGATCATATACGGCATCGTCTTTATACCAAATTCCGTAATCATCAGTTGAAGATAAACCTAATTCTAAAGATATATCACAATCTTCAATTTGAAAAAAAGTTGTTAAGCTTTTAGTTGTCGGATTGTTCAAATCACCAGGACTATAAAACATTATAGGGTTTTTAACGGAATTATTAAAAATTTTTATTTTATCGAAATATATAAATGATCTAAAATTTATATCGGCAGATTTAGCATTTTTTAAATAAACTAAACCACACTTTGAAAAAGTTTTTGTATAACCAGTTGTATCAAATTTAAAAGAAGACTGCGAAAGCCTAAATATGTATCTTCAGTTGTTAAAGTATCATTATATTGAAAAATAAAATTCTTAGTTGAATCAATTGTACTAAGGCTATCTGGTTTTAATATTAAGGATGGGATTCTTAGATTTTGATCATAATCAATTTTACCTTCACCGGAAATTGTTATAAAAGGATATAACTGAATAGGGGAATAAATATCATATACACCTTGAGCTAAATGAATAATACCAGTATGTTCATCATCTACAACATCTTTTAATGAATTAACTGCATTTTGAATACCTTGCTGTGTAGGCGGATATTTACCGAATTGCCAACCAACATAACGTTCGTATTTTTCATTTGAATATTGCTGTGAAAAGACTAAAGGGTTAAGAGATAAAAAGATAAAGAGACTAAGTAGAATTTTGAATAATTTCATTGCAGACCTTTTAAGAAATAATAATCCAATTAAAACCATTTGAAAAAATATTTAGAGAATCCCATTGAGTATTAATTACAAAAGACGATTCACCATCAATTTTATCAGAACCGGAAGCATTAACAGAAACAGTATAAACAGAGTTATCAATTTTTTTAATTAAGTATTTATGGCCTTTATATTCAGCCGCGGATGGAAGCGTTAAAACTATATCCTTCGTTAAAGAATCTGCCAAGATAATTGAAGCAGATCTTTTTAGAGAATAATTATCGTTAACAGTTAAAGCATTATCATATACCACAACTGCAATCTTATTTGATAATGAAATATTTCTTCTCATTGTAAGCTTTCGATTAAGTTAAAAGTACACGGATTAAGACATCAGCAGATAAAGCTGCATCTAAGGCCCAACCATTAAATTCACCAGTTGAATATGTAACTGCTTTACCATTTCCATCACTGGCAATTTTATCACCAAGTGTTATAGTATTCCCGGAATAGACGAGCGCAATACCATTTGAAGTTACCGGAAGCTGTTCTGCTTCATCTGTATCAGCATTTGAAACACCAAGGGCTTTAGCATTTGCAGAACAAAGATTGCCGTCAAATCCAACAAATAGATTTTTTGTAATTGCGGCTGGTGCTTTGATTGAAGTAATTAAAATTGGCTGTTCGGTTAACATTTATTTAGTTCCTTTCAAATTAAAAATGAATAATGAACAATTAAAAATTTTATTTGGATTACTTTTTCTTCTTAGAAATTTCTTTCTTTGCGATATTATCATTGGTTTCTGTTTGAACTTCTATGAGATAATCTGAAAGTAATTCAGCATCTTGTCTTGACAATTCTACCGTTCTTCCTTCGGGAATTAGTTTGCCGTTAAGAAATAGATCTGTGTTTTTTATTATGTATTTCATTTACACACCTCCTGGCTAAAGCCGTACTCCTCTCAAGAGGAGACTTTTATTTGTATTAAGCATTGGTATCATTGATTAAATACCCAGCTTCAGAACCAACTACTTTAGGAATAAAAATATCTGTATTTCGAACTATCTGAACTTTTCCACTTTCATCGTAAACATCTATTAAAGGATTAGATTTTTTACGAAGAGTATAAGCGAAAGAAGGTTCAAAAATGCTTCTTGGTAAATCTGATTTAGCATTGGGGACATAAGCTACTAACTGCATTATCAGACCAAATATCAGAGAAGTTGCCGCTGTCATCTGCTGAAACTGCATCACCGATATATAATTGATCAAAGTCTAATAGATTTCTCAAAAGTTCGGGAGTTATAACAGCATGCTGGGTAAATTTAATTCTATCTAAAATAGCGGGATGATTTTTTAATGCTTTATAAGCAAGTGCACCAAGAACGCAAACATTAGGACGTTTTGCAATTTTTCCTCTTACTGCTTCTTTAGCTGTATCAAAAACATCAAAAGGATTAGAGGACGGATTAGAAAACTTATCACCGGATGCAAGAGTAACTTTATTACCCGAAGGGTAAGTGGAAAGATTCTGAGCTAAGTCTGCAATCAGCTTCTCAAGTCGTAATGAAATACCATCTGTGACAACATGAGTAGCATAAATTTTAAGAGGCATTACATCTTCTTCCACTTCGCGGTAATCCATAGGATATTCTAAATCATGCTCTTCAAGAACAAAATCAATTGTGGTTCTGCCTTCGGGAGAAATACGATTAGACTTAGCCCTTATAGCGCGCTCAGTATTATAGATTTTGAAAGCTTCTTTGTTGAATTGAGGAATTTTACCTCCTTCTTTGGTTACAGTAACAATTGGAAAGAGATTTGTGCCGATTAAAGAAGCATTAGTATAACCTCTTGATATTTCGGTAAGAACAGGATCAACAATCCGTTTATTTTGTAAAGTACCCATTTTTAATTTGTCCTTTTATTAAGTTTTAGAATGGCTGACTCGTAAGAGATATTATCTTTCTTAGCGAGTGTTAAAGCTTTTTTATGCATAGCAGCAGAGGATTCATCCAATTGCAGACCGGAATAATCTTCTGTGGTAATTAAATTTTCAGAAT
>CAVSWT010000031.1:0-71894 GCA_963731745.1 uncultured Ignavibacteriales bacterium | reverse complement strand
ACAATAATCTAAAATACCATTTCCGCCAAATACGGGTATACTACCGTTTGATTTAGGTCTAACTTTTCCATTACCAAAATAAATGACATCACCAAGTTTATATTCTTTCCACTCATTCATTATTCACCAACTCAATTATACTTTTATAAATTTTTGGGAAAGGAATTTTATTTTCTTCTAAATGATATTCCAGCTGTTTTATTTAACAGCTTATCTTTTAATTCATAATATCAATGCATTTTCCAAAGCTAAAACTTGCTGCTGTAATTTTTTATAATCTTTATATTCTTGTGTTTGTTTTAATTGCTGCATTGTTTCATTGTCTAATAGTTCTTCACTATATTTCTTAAACCCTTTAATCGGATAGTGATACATTTTAATATTTATCTTTTCAAAATCTTTATCATTTTTAATCCCCATCTCTCTTAATGCAAGCATTAATTGGTTTTGAGTAGAACGTCTGTTAAGTTCAAGATGTCCGGATATTCGATGAAATGCTGCTCTTGCAGAGGGATAATAAGGATCGCCTGTCATACCAATGTAAAAATATTTTTTCTTACCTTTTTTAATCTCTAAAACATAAATTGAAAAACCGGGAACTAAAAAGGATCCGGGGATTTCTAAAGTGTTATAGAGTTTTTGTTTACTCATTTACCATTAGGCAGTTCAATCTTTGAGAGATTTTCTAATATTGTTTTATTCAACTGCTCTTCTTCTGCAAGCTGCTGCTCAAGTTCTGCTTTTAGTTTTGTAAATCGCTCAGTGAAATCAAAGTCATCTTCATCATCAGGTAATCCAACATATCTGCCGGGAGTAAGTACATAATTTAATTCTTTTACTCTTTCCAGCTTTTCACTTTTACAGAAACCGGGAATATCTTCATACTTGCCTTCCTTACTTTTCCATTCATGATAAGTGCCGGCAATTTTATTTATATCCTCTTCACTTAAATCACGGTTACGCCGGTTAACAAGAAAACCAAGATTACGGGCATCTATAAAAAGTATCTCATCATTTCTATCCCTATATCCGCCGTTAGATTTATTCCTTGATAAAAACCAGAGACATGCCGGTATCTGAGTATTCAAAAATAATTTTGTAGGCATGTTTACAATGCAGTCAATTATTCCGGCATCAATAAGTGCTTTCCTTATTTCTCCTTCATTATTTGTTTGAGAAGTAAGAGAGCCTTTGGAAAGTACAAAGCCCGCTTGTCCGGTTGGAGCTAAGTGAAAAATAAAATGCATTATCCATGCATAGTTGGCATTGCCGCTAGGGGGAATTAATTTTTTACCTAAAATGCTCCAGCGTGCATCATTCTGCAATAAGTCGCCGCTCCAATCGCTGTCATTGAATGGAGGATTAGCTAAAATAAAATCGGATTTTAAATCTTTGTGGGCATCATTTAAAAAGCTGCCTTCATTATTCCATACAACATTGCTGCTATCAATCCCGCGGATAGCAAGATTCATTTTACACAACCGCCAGGTGGTCTGGTTGCTTTCCTGGCCAAAGATTGAAATCCTATCTTTTAAATTTAACTGCAATCCGTTTCCATTCTTTTTGCCATTGTTCGCTTTATAATGATCGGAATGAGCTTTAATAAACTTTTCACTTTGCACAAACATTCCGCCGCTGCCGCAGCAAGGATCAAAGACTCTTCCTTCATAAGGCTCAAGCATTTCTACCAGCAGCTTTACAACACTTTGAGGAGTATAGAATTGTCCGCCTTTCTTACCTTCAGCCAAAGCAAATTGTCCGAGAAAATATTCAAAGACTTTTCCTAAAATATCTTTGCTTTGTGCTTCTTTAGTTCCTAAAGTTGCTGTACTGAATAAATCAACTAAACTGCCGAGACTTTGTTTATCCAACTTTTCTTGTGCGTAAACTTTTGGAAGAACACCTTTAAGAGATTTTGGATTATCTTTTTCAATGGCATCCATTGCATCATCAATATCTTTTCCAATTGTTGGAAGCTTTGCTCTGCCTTGTATCCATTTCCATCGTGAAGAAGGAGGAACATAAAAAACATTCTCAGCGATATATTCATTCTTATCTTCCGGATCTGCGCCTTCATATTCGCCTTCACCTTTAATTAGCTTCTCATGAAGCTCCTCAAACGCATCTGAGATGTATTTAAGGAAGATTAAGCCGAGAGCCACATGTTTATACTCAGCGGCGTCCATGTTCTTTCTGAGCTTATCTGCAGCCTTCCAGAGTTGTTTTTCAAGAGGTTCATCAGTCGGAGTGTTTTTCTTTTTAGCCATAAAGAGTGAGCGATTAAATTAAAAAGTCAAAAAATTAATTAATATTTCATAATATCGCATAGTATCATTTGGTATTTATTATCTAGCAGAGTGTAATCATTTTCTCCCCATATATATAATAGTTACAAATAATAATATATCGAAAAATAACGAGGTTATCCAAAAAAAATGATTAATATGTTTTAATGGAGAGTAGTGGAGAATAACAGTGAAGGTTTGAAATAAATAAAATTAATCGACCATTAGGGACTACTATATTTACTTTCCAAACTACCAAACTAGAAATTAGTTTGGTAAGTAACTTAGTTTGGTAACAAGTACTTTCCACACTTTAACACATTATTATATATATATTTATATCAGTTTGGAAGGTTGGAAATTAGAACACAGTAATCCTTAATCTCCACTGAAAAAGAAATGTTAGTTTAGTAAAATAGATTTTACCAAACTAAATAATTAAAGAATTTGAAAGTATTATTTACTCGAGAGCAGAGAATAGTAATGCGTGTTATTTTTACCAGATGATCTAATCAGTTCAAACCCCCTAACTTTAATTAATTGCTGATTACAATACAGTGTTTTTAATGCCTCGCGCGCAGTTTTATCTGATACCGAGAATTGTTCTGATATTTGCTTTAGAATTTCTTTTGAGCTCTTCTTTTCATGACCAAAATGCCTAATTAAATAATTAGATAATTCTGATAGTTTTATCTTATTTTTACTTGTTAGCTCTTCGATTTCCTGAATATCTAAAAATGTTAGCAATCCAGTTTTTTCATCTCTTTTTATCAGTCTCTCTTTTTGTTTTTCCGCTAATCGATTCTTTAAAACATTTAGAGTAACAATATTGTTATTTGCATTATTAAAGTTTAAAGAAATTACTGTAGTTGCTTTATTAACTAATTCTGATCCTATATGTCCACGAGCTTTCTTATTTCCATCCGGATTTTCATGAATTATTCCGATAATTGTAATATTCTCTTTTTCGATAATCAAGTTTAATCTATCCACAAGTTCATTTGTTTCCTCTAAATTATTAAAACTTCTCATCGAGTCAGTGATGACATCTATAAATAAAACAGTATGATGATTTTCAAGTTTAAATTGTCTTATAAATTCTTCTGTCTTTTGCAGCCTCTCATTTCTACGATATTTTTTTATTGATCCGGAATTAAAATTTGTTGGCGGATTTTTCGGATTTAGTCCAGCGTTTTTTATAATTTCACTCATCGCTGCAGGTAATTGATCTCTAACGGATCTTTCTGTATCAAGATAATTTATACAGTATTTTAATTTATTATTCGTAGTAATTTTCAATGGAATGTAACTAAGCTGAGGATTTAGAAAAGCTGAAGCAAAATGAGCTGCTAAATAGCTTTTATTGACTCCATAAGAACCTTGAATTAAATTTATTGTATGAGGAAATATTAGCGGCGAACCATCTAAGCTTAATATTGACGAAGGATATTTTGCACCTGTTCCCAGTGTGTTTCTTATTTTATTCATATCGAATTCATCATTATCTTTATTAGAATGTATTTCAGAGGTATTTGAATTTTGTGGAAATATCTTTTTTTTGGAGATCAGTAAATCATCCATTGACTGTTGACTTAATACCTTCATTTTATTTCCTTGTATTAAAATTTCATTCCAATCTTTCCCGTCCCCAAAATCAGAAGGGTAGATGCGATCTAATGGTTTGTTAAATATATTGGGTAGTTTTGTTTCACTTTCCTTAGATCTCTGATCCTCATCAAGAGCAATAACTGGATTCACTTCATAAATATTAAATAAATCAATCCACTCTTTCTTGAAATTTTTTGCACCTATAATTCCAACTGCATTTATATTTTTATCAAGCAAAGATAATGTGTCAATAACGCCTTCAGTTATCAATACATTTTCATAAGTAATGTCCGGTAGAAGTATATTAACGTTATATGGGAAAAGTATTTCTTTTGGTAAATTTTTGTATTTAATTCTTTGATTATTAATAGACCTTCCTTGAAGAAATATTACATCATCAGAGTAATAGAAAGGAAATACAATTGGATGATTCTTGAAGGTAAAATATGGCTGTTTGTTTTTTCTAGAAACACTAAATATACCAGAATCAATTAGTGCATCGATATCATATAATTGTTTTAACTTTTCAGTAACATTTATTTTAACATTTGTGATTTTATACTCATCAATAATAAATTTACTTAATTTTCTATCGAGGAGATACTGTAAATATGCACCTTCAATTTTACCACTTAGTCTTATAAAATCGTTATAGATTTCAATATCTCGTGGTGTCAATCTCGAATGATTTCGATGATATTCTTTATTGCTTTGGATATTGTATTCAGAGTTTGAGAAATTAAAATTGGAAGAAAACCAGTTCAATGTTTCTTTAAAATCTATTCCTAAATATTCTTTAACTAAATCAATGTTATTTCCATAAGGTTTACCGTTAAAATTGAAACTACAAACAGCACAATTCCAAGTATTATTATTCCCAAAAATTAATGAAGGATTTGCATCATTATTCTTATGTTTTTGAGGATTGAAACAATGCGCACTTTTATTTGAAGCAACTTTTATCCCTAGTTTTAGTGCAACTTCTCTTATTGGGATTTTATATATGTAACCTAAATCCATACTTATATTTATTTTAGATTTTTAATTTTTGATAATTTGATTCTTTTAATGCTGCCAAAACATCTGATCGGCTGAAAAATACCCTTTTACCTAATTTTTTAAACGGGATTTTGTTCTCTGCTTTCCATTGGTTCAAAGTACTTGGGGAAATCTGCAGCAACTCGTAAGTCTGTTTGAAATTGAGTATTTCCTTTTCCTTTTTTTGGGAAAACTCTTGGTGCACAGCATCTTTAATCAAATTTTTAAGTTCATCGATTGGAATTGATATAAGTACAATGTTATTCATTTTATACACCAGATTAATTTTCTGTTATAATGATAATACTGCTGTAAGACTATTGACTGTATACTAAATTGTGAACACTTTATTCTGATAGTATATATTAGATAATAAGAAATACAACTGAATATTTTTATTTAATGGATGTAAATAACTATAACTTAGTGGGATCAAAGGGGATTTTTAAATTAATCCCAATTTGAAAAAGTTATTATAATTCTGTAAAATTTTGTAATTATTTAGTAAAATAATATAATATTTGGACTATGTTATGTTGCGGGATTTTTAATGGGATTTTATAATTTATTTTTTTAAATCAATTTAATTCATCTTTCATATACCTTCGAATTGATGAATCATTGTTTTTTAATTGTTTATCTGTAATATCACTATAATTCAATTTCCTTGTTAGAAGTTTCTTTATGAAAACAACCCTATCATTTGAGCTTTTTGACTTTAATATCATAATTCTTAATATTTTTTCGAATATATTTAATATTTTATCACTCAATCGGTATCAGTATTTTTTTTGTTTCTATTTTTTTTTAATTGTTATTTCTAGTTTATATTTTTTTCCCAATATTTAATTTCATTTTTAATTTGTGATTTCAATTTTAATTGCTCCTCTAATGTCTTTTATTCTCGTAAATCTATCATTCGATTGATTCCTTTGCAGTAATACGTTGTTGTCATCAAATCTTTCTCGAATGTTTAGAATAAATTCTGCTAATTCGGAATTTAAACCATCAACTTGTAGAGAATCATTAGAATATTCAAAAATTTCCTTTTGTTTATGAGCCTTTATTTGTCCATTTATATTTTTTTTTAATAATAAGAGGTATTCAATTTTTTCTTTAATTGTTTTCATCCCATTGACATATTTTAAAATTCGTTCTAGATCATAATCTTCAGCAATTAAAATTTTTTCTCTCCACCTAATTTCTAATTTAACCGACAATTTTGCATTAGGATTTGTATGGCATATTTTTTCTAAATGTCTTTCTAAATATTCTATTTGAGTTTTCAAATCATTCAATTTATTAAACTTATATAGATATTCGGCAAGATATATCTCTAAAAAATGGTGTGTTTTAGATCGTACAAGCATTGTTCGTTTTTGGATTTAATTAAATACTCATTTTATTGATCTCAGTGGACTACCCCATGTTTTATCCATCTCTTCACGTTTATGCTCATCTGCAATTTTTAAATATCTCTGCATCATTCTATAAGTTGTATGGCCAGTTATAGCCATAATAACATCAGGCTTCATACCTTTTTGAAGTGATAAACTAATAAAAGTTCTTCTAGCAGTATGAGTCCCGATTATTTCATATTTCTTATGTGTTGTTTCAATTCGCTGGTTTCCCTGGTATTTAACAACTTTAACCGGCTCATCAATTTTTGCATTCTCACATAATTCTTTTAAGTAAGCATTCATCTTTTGATTTGAAATTACCGGCAACGGCTGAGGATAATCTGAATACTTGGCAAGAATGGAAAGAGCATATGAGTTTAATGGAATTTCAATTAGTTGATGTGTCTTTTGTGTTCTTACTCTCCATGTGGATCCTATAAGATCTTCTCTGGAGATATTTTGAATATCTGAATATCTTACTCCAGTGAAACATTGAAATACAAATAAATCTCTAACTCGTTTTAATCGTTCATCCTCAATCTGAAGATTATAAAGTGTCATTAATTCATCTTCAGTTAAAAATATTACATCGTTCTGTTCAGATTTGCCTCTGAATGTTTTATAACTATTATTCTCTGTATAATTGTTATTGTTGGCCCAAATTAGAAATGTCTTTAAGGAATTGAATATTTTTATTTGCGGTATTGTTAATCAAATTTTTGTTATCTATTAAAAAGGTATAAAACTTTGAAAAGAATGTTGGTGTAATTTTTTCGAAGTTAAGTTTTTCTTTCTGTGATTTTTGATAGTCTTCTAGTAAGGATTTAACTCTTTGCAATTTTGATAAAGATGCTTTTGTTACTTCATGTCTTTTTACAGTTAAAAATTCATCATACACAGAAAATAATCCTGTTTCTCTTTTATCAAATTCTTTTTTTATACCTTCAGCAACTTTACTAAAACCAGCATTGAACTCTTTACTGCGAACCGAACGAACAACATCAAATATTTTTGATTCAAATGAATTTAAATATTGATTAAGGCTATTTATCGATCCTTTAATAACTTTGTCTTTTGTTTTTCTTGGGTTTGCTCGTTGAAGATTTTTATCCCAAAGATTCGGATCAACATTTTCTCCAGTATTTAAGGTTAATGTATTTGCATATTCTCTGACATAACACCAAATTGTACTTTTATAATTTTTTGTTGTCTTACTATCTAGATAAAAATTTATTTTCATGGAAATGAAAATATGAAGTATAATGGATATAGTCAATTGTTCTTACGATATTCTTACACTAAATATGCATTTTATCGTAATTTTTATGACCGATGCACTTTGGAAAAGTCTAATTGTAGTGAATAGTTAACTTATTATAAAATATACAGTTAAAGAACTTTTAAGGGGTGATTTTCGTAGGATATCAAATTAAGAGTTCGACTCTCGCCACCTCCACAATTATTTATTTTGTTCGATTCTTTATTATCAGCATCAGGTTGTCTAGCATAAAAGCTATTTTAGTTTTTTGTCTCATCTACTATTTTTGTTTCTGATTTAAATGGCGCTAACTGAATTGTCTCATATGGCATATTTACGCCCGCTTCAAATAAAACATTGAATGCTTTTTCTCTTAACTCATATCGCAGTGGAATATTTTTTCTTTCATCAAATATCCAAGCTCTTAATTTAATTAAGATGTTGTAATCATTTAGTGATTCTACTACAACTTCAGGTTCGGGCTTGTCCATATAATTTTTATCTTTTTCAACCAGACCTATAAGCAAACTTCTTATCTTTGCAATATTTTCATTCATGCTTACCGCTATCGAAACTTCGATTCTTAAATGCGGAAAATTTGTGTATGAGCTGACAATTTTATTTACAATATAAGTATTAGGGATTGCCAGCATTTTACCATCTACAGTCACAATTCTTGTCGATCGCAGCGTGATTAAATCAACCCGTCCATATTGATCTTCTATTTCAATTAAATCGTTTATAACAAATGGCCTATCCCAAAAAATAAATATGCCGCTGATTATATTTGAAAGAGCATCTTTAGCCGCAAATCCTATCGTTAAGCCTAATATTCCTAAACTTGTTAAAATTGATGTAACATTAACTCCAATTTGATTTAAAGAAGAAATTACACCAATTATAAGTAAAGAATATTTTAATATGGTTTGAAGAAAGCTTGCTGCCGTTAAATCCATGTGTGTACGTTTAATAAAAATTGTAAGAACTTTTTTAAGTCCAAACCAAATAAGTAAAAAAAATATTAATATTATTATTGCAATCAATACTTCCGGTAACGCATTGGAAATTTTTTTTAATATTATTTCAGGATTAAATACGGTATTAAATTTTTGTATGAATTCATCCATTATTGTCCTCATATATTATAAATTAAATTAGTATCGGCTTTTAATATGTTTTGATGTTACTAGAAAAATTTAACCAATAGTGTGTTTTTAATAACAAATATTACTCTTACGCGCGAATTCATTTTAATTTATTAGCTGTTGCTGAAAAACTGCGACAGATTTTTTATTTTTAATTACCATAAAGTTTGAGGGTATATTTCCGATGGAAATAACTAAAAAATTGTATGTATCTAACAGGAAAGATTGGCGGAAATGGTTGAAATCAAATTATAAAACCGAAAAAGAAATCTGGCTAATCTACTATAAAAAAGATTCAGGTGAACCGAGAATTCCTTATAATGACGCAGTTGAAGAAGCATTATGTTTTGGATGGATCGACAGTACAACAAAAAGAATTGATGATAAAAAATTTGCACAAAAGTTTTCACCTAGAAATCCTAGGAGCAGCTATTCTCAAGCTAATAAGGAAAGATTACGTAAACTTATAAAACAGAAAAAAGTAATAAAAGAAGTTGTAAACTCTTTAGGGAATATTCTTGATAAAAAGTTTGTTATTCCCAAGGATATTTTAAAAGAATTGAAAGCAAATAAAAATGCGTGGGAAAATTTTCAAAAATTTCCCGAAGCATATCAAAGAATTAGAATAGGGTTTGTTGATGGTTCAAGGAACAGGCCCGATTTCTTTCGAAAGCGATTAGATTATCTATTAAAACAGACTGAAAAAAATAAAAAATTTGGATTCGGAATAGATCAATTTATGAACTAAGATTTATAAAATTTACTGCAGCCGATGGGGTGTAAATTATATTAATTAAATATTCGTTATTATATTTAACAATAATATAAAAATTGAGAAATGAGATTTTGAAAAACTTATTAAGAACTGCTTTAATACTTTCCATAATTACAGTGGGGTATAATTTATTGGAAGGGATTATATCAGTAACATTTGGTTATAATGATGAAACGCTTGCTTTGTTCGGATTTGGAGTTGATAGTTTTGTGGAAGTTATCTCAGGCCTGGGAATTCTTCATATGGTTTTAAGAATGAAAAATTCCAAAGTTATTGAACGAGATAAATTTGAAAAAACCGCTTTACGAATTACCGGAGTCAGTTTCTATATTCTTACGGCGGGTTTGATTGTCAGTTCAATTCTCAACATTATTAATAAAACAAAACCGGAAACCACTTTAGTAGGAATTATAGTCGCGCTTATTTCAATTTTCACAATGTACTTTTTAATGAATGCAAAATTGAAAGTTGGAAAAGAATTAAATTCCGATGCTATAATTTCTGATGCTAATTGTACTAAAACTTGCTTCTATCTTTCATTTATTCTTTTAATTTCTAGCGGACTGTATGAAATTTTTAAAATCGGTTACTTTGATATTTTAGGTTCTGTTGGAATTGCATATTATGCATTTAAAGAAGGGAAGGAAGCATTTGAAAAAGTTAAGACTGGGAATTTAGCCTGTACGTGTGAAAATCATACTGAAAAAACAACTCAGCGTTTATAATCTTTAAGATTAAAAAACCTCTTCATCAAAATAGAGATTAATTTGTTTTACGCCTTCCGCTTTGCCTAATTCACTTATAAACTCTTGATTAAGTTTTTTATTCCGCAAGCTTACATGGTATGAAATTTCAGATCCATTATTTAAAATTGATTTTATGTTTAGAAGTTTAATTTTTCTGCAATACTTTTTTAATACAAGATAAAAAGGACTGTTTTCATTTGTATCGTGACCTGAGTAAGTAAATTGAAGAAGAAATTTTTCACCGTCAATAGCAAGGGCATTTGTTTTTGAAAGAATAAAAATTACCGTGCCGACAAATAAAGTTCCGGCTATTGAAATGATATGAAGTCCTACACCAGCCGACATTCCAATTGCAAGCGAGAAAAATATATAAACAATGTCCATGGTTTCTTTTACTGCTGTTCTAAAACGAATAATTGACATGGCACCTACCAATCCAAATGCTCTTGCAAGATTATTACCAATCACCATAATTACAATAGAAGTTATCATCCCAAGTACAACAAGTGAATTTATAAATGAAACAGAATAACCAGGCCCCCTATAAGTGATTCGATAGAAAATTGAAATAATAACTGAACATATTAACGCAACTAACAAATTGGTTAAAACATCTCCAATTGTAAGTGAGTAATTTATAAAATTTTCAAAATCAGATATCATAACAAACTTACCTTTAAGCGTTAATTATGGATGAACACAGCCTTCGAAAAAGCTTCTCGAATATTGTTATTCAATGGATGCATTTTTGCGTAAGCATCAAGACAAATAATATATTTTGATACTGACTGCCTGATAAGTCCATATTTGGTAACAGCATGCTGCAGCCAAGCGGGAAAACCTTTAGCAAATTTAATTTCTAGTATGATATAATTTGTCATTGCTAATTTTAAATCGGAATCATTAAATAAGTCGCAAATTTTAGGAAACGCCAGGTATCTCAAATTCTTGTCAAATGTTATGCGCAGGCTTTCATCAAATTTGCCGATGTATGCTTCTCTTTCATAAACGACCAATGTTGTTGGCCTAAGTGATTTATGAAAATAATTATAAAAAAATATTTTCCCGTCTTTATAGTAATCGTCATCTAAATTGCTGAACAACACAAAGTCAGCTATGTTTCCGTTCTCTAGCAACGTCTCTAAATTTTTATAATATATTGGCGATCTATTTTTAGATATAAAATTTTCATTTTTTCTTTTTATTTCAAGAAACACAATGTTGGTTCCATCTAATTTATTGTATCCCCTAATTCTAACTTTTTTTCTTGATTTGATACCATCAATTTTTTCATGATAGTATTCCAGCTGGCGGTTGTCAAAATAAATGCTTCTTACAGTATATTCTTTTTCAGCTCTATCAACTGCATATTTATCATATTCTAAAAATGGTATTATTTCAGATCGAAACTTTTTAATATGGTCAATCGGTATTAGATATTTATATTCTAAACGCATAATTAAAATATATTGTGATTCATCATTCTTTTCAGATGTTCAAAAACTGTGACTGATCCGGTTTCTATATAACATTTTACCAGCATGTCCGGCATCAACCTATTAGCATTATCGTTAATAATTGCCGTTCCATAAACCACTGGAGTTCGAGAAACATAGTGGACTGAATGCCCGATCGTTTTCAATTTTGCTTCACTATATCCCTGTCCAAACGGCAGTTCTATTTTTATGATGTCATCCGGTTTAATAAATTCTTTCTCTTGAAGTTTTATAGGAATTAAAATGACAAAAGCACTTGTATCCGAAATTACAAATAAAGTGTCTCCGTCAGTCATTTGAGTAATCAATCCGGAAATAGGACAAATAAGTTTGTCATCTGAAAGTCTGTTTTGCCATACAGCAATTTCATCTTCGTAAGCATTAATTTTTTGTTTGATTAAATCAACTTGCTGATTTTTGGCTCCTGACAGTGCTGATTTAAGCTGTGCTTCTGCGATGGAAATTTCAATATCATTTAATGCCGCTGTTCCTTCAGCGATTTCATATTCTTGTTGTGAAATTAGGTTGGATTCAAATAAAGCTTTTTTCCTTGCTAGAATTTTTCTCTGTTCCTCTGCCTTACGTTTTTGGTAAGTTAAATTTTCTTGAGCTTCATTTATAATAGATTCCTTTTCACCGGAAAGGTTTAGTTGAAGATTTGCTCTTGCTATCTTAATCTGGCCCTTAAGTAAAATAATTTGCCTTTGAATTTCATTTGAATAAACATACCCGATTGTATCATTGGTTTTAACTTCTGTACCCAAGCCATAAATTGGAAGAGTGGTAAATGAAACATTGTCGCCGCGTTCAAATTCTTGAACTGAATAATTTTTAACTACACCACTTTCTCTGTTGTTCAATTGAGTTATTAACTGCCCATTATTTCCTTTGAGGACAATCCATTCAGAAGAGGCAAAAATTTTTCCCAGGCATATTAACGTCGTATGGAAGCTTAATGAGAAGTGAAAGTATTATGCATAAAATAATCACCCCTATTATCCAGAAAAGTCTTAAAACTGAGTTAGAAAACATCTAATCTTATAATAATGATTGAAAGAACCGTGATCACAAATTTAATAAGATTTAATATAAAAATTAAAGGAAATCATAATTATATTAATATATTTACGCTCTTAATATTTGAGATATTCTTGATCTGAAAATATAAAGAATTGAAGAAATGCTAATGTTATACAGAGTTTTTGAACCGAATATGAATGTAATAAAATAGATTTACTTTTATGCTTTGCACAGATTCAAAATACCAAATAATGGATATTTATCATGAAATATAAAATCTTTGTTTATTATTTTTATTGAAATCAAGCCTTTATTAATCTAAATTAGCACCTTGATGAAAAAAATTTATTTTACAAAGATGAGCGGTGCAGGAAATGATTTTATCGTAATAGATAGAAATCATAATGAAGAGATAGAACTCAATCCTGCAATAATCCAAAACTTATGTAACAGAAGGAATGGCGTTGGTGCGGATGGATTAATCACAGTTTATGATTCTGATAAATATGATTTTGTAATGGAATATTTTAATTCAGATGGTTCAACCGGAAGTTTATGCGGAAATGGTGCTCGATGCGCAATTAAATTTGCACATGATACAGACAGATTAAATTTGGGTAAAGCAAAATTTATTTCTAATGGAGAATATTATCTGGGAGAGGTTCTATCAGAAGAAGAAATTAAATTTTGTTTGAATACACCAAAAAATTTGAAGTTAAATTTTAAGATGAACGCAAGTGGACAATTAATTAATACTTCTTTTATAAATACAGGTTCACCTCATGCTATTATTAAAATTGATGATGTATTAAAAGAGCCGAATGATATTTCATCACAGTACAGCGATATAAATGATTTCCCAGTATTTAATTTAGGCAATGAAATAAGATATCATCAGGACTTATCGCCTGAAGGGGCAAATGTAAATTTTATTAAAATTCAAGATGATAAAATTTTAATTAGAACTTATGAAAGAGGTGTTGAAGATGAAACACTTGCCTGTGGAACAGGCTCTGTAGCTGCTGCTATAATAAGTTTCTTGAATTACAATTTAAAACCGCCAATAAAATTAATTACCCGAGGCGGCGATGAATTAAAAGTTAATTTTAAATTAAATGAAAAAGAAATAATTGGTATATCATTAACCGGTCCGGCAAAATCAGTATTTAAAGGCGAATTTTTACTAAACAAGTTTCTATAATTAATGGAGAACAAATGGCTAAAGTAATCTTTTCAATTCAATATGAAATAAATGACGAAAAAAGAAATGAATTTATTTCCACCGCTCGAGAATTAAAAACTCTTCTCAAAGCTGAGGGTTTGGAAAATTATTCAATCTACGAAGTAAAAGGTAAAAAAAATCATTTCCAGGAAGTATACTTGTTTAGTTCCGAAGAAGCATATGAAAATTTTGATGACAATCAGAATGAACGAATGAATATACTGATCAATAAAATAAGCGAAATGACGATTGATAATTCTTCAAGATACACCACTCTTATTGAAACAGTCGAATGACACGAAGAATTCACTTTGGTGAATTTTAAGAAATCTTTTTAGTAATATCTACTAATTATAAATGAAGAAATCACTTCACAGTGTTTATATAACTTTATTTTTTGTAGTCGGCATTGGTGTAACCGCACTGCTTGCTTTCAATGGCTATCAATATTATAATGCGCCGATTGAAGAGAGAGTTTTTCTTTCTCAGCATATGTCATTAAAGCCAAGCGGAATTTGGGGACATGGTTTTGGTGTAATCGGCTCTTTAATGATGATTATTGGCGTAGCCATTTACATGATTAGGAAGAGAACAAAATTTATGAATTTTGGTTTCTTAAAACACTGGCTTGAGTTTCATATTTTTTTGTGTACTGTCGGCCCTATTCTGGTTCTTTATCATACTGCTTTTAAATTCGGTGGAATAGTTGCAATCAGTTTTTGGAGTATGGTTGCTGTAGTGCTCAGCGGTGTTGTAGGAAGATTTTTATACGTACAAATTCCTCACACTATTCAAGGAAAAGTATTGAGCATAAAAGAACTTGATACGATGAGCGAAGACTTAACAAATAAATTGAGACTAGACTATAAAGTTGGTGATAATGTTATTTCTAAGTTAAGTGAATTGCAGTCATTCCAAAAATATAAAAACATAACACTGACTCAAAGCATACTGGTTGTTTTTAAAGACTCTTTTGCAATTAGATCCGTTCTAAAAGTTTTAAAAAATAATATGAAGTTGTTAGGTTATTCTAAAACCCAAATGAAAGAGATAATCAAAATTTCAAAATCAAAATTAATATTAACTCGAAGAATTGGATTACTTAGAGTAACGCAAAAACTCTTTAAATATTGGCACATTGTGCATTTGCCATTTGCTATTACGATGTTTGTCATTATGTTAGTTCACATTATTGTTACCATTACCTTTGGATATAAGTGGATATTTTAGGAGATATTTTTAAATGAAAATTAAACCTGCATATATTTATTCCGCAATTGCAATAGCTGCAATTTTATTTTTAGTGATAGTTTCTCAGGAAGATAGCCCAACAACCGAATCTCTAAAAACTACTTCTTCAACAGACAGCGGAAAAATGCCGAGTGATGAAATTCATAAAGGTATGCAGCCTCCGGGATCAGAAGCACCTAGTAAAGAAAACGTTAACAATGCATTTAAACATCAAATTGAAATGCTTGACAAAGACATCAAAGAACATCCAAATGATACTTTAAAATTACGTCAATACGCAGATCTCCTTACTGCCGGACATAGAGGTAAAGATGCAATTCAATATTACGAAAGAATACTTAAGATTGATCCAAAGCGAAGAGATATTTATTTTGACTTAACCTTTATTTATTATGAACAGCAAGATTTTAATAAAGCGGAAGAGCTAACAAAAAAAATACTTAGTTTAAATTCAAAAGATTATCAGGCACTATATAATTTAGGAGCCATCGAAATAGCTAAAGGGAATAAGCAAAAGGGTAGGGAAATTTGGGAAAATATTATCAAAGAATTTCCAAATTCCGAAGCAGCCAGCCAAGCTAAATCTTCACTAGAAAAACTGTAAAATATTTCTACACAAGCACTTATGTGGCGAATTAATTTCGCTGTGCTGGTCAATTTTTACTTATATTTAAAATTGGTTATTTAAAAAATACTAAAAAATATGATGTATGCGTTGGCTTTATTATTGCTAACTAGCAACAATTAATAATAAAAGACCAATTTAATTTCATTCTGTAAATGGAAGTATTTTTAGAAAATATTATTTCATACATTTTCGTACTGAGTATCCCTCTTTCGATTCTCTTTTTTTACCTGCGGAAAAAAAGTTCAAATTATAAAACCGTTTCTCAAAAAATAAATAAAGCAATTGAACTTGGTTTTTATGAACCTGTTACTTTGCATCCCGAAATTGATCCTGAAAAATGTATAGGGAGCGGAGCTTGTGTAGCTGCTTGCCCCGAGCATGACATTCTTGGAATTGTTCACGGCTATGCGAAAACAATAAATGCTTCCAGGTGTGTAGGCCATGGTGCTTGCTTTCATGCTTGCCCGATGGAAGCAATTACACTTGTAATAGGTACTGAGAAAAGAGGTGTAGATTTACCGCATATAAGCCCCGAGTTTGAAACCAATGTTCCGGGACTTTTTATTGCCGGTGAATTAGGTGGAATGGGATTAATTAAAAATGCAGTGGCTCAGGGTAAACAAGCTGTTGAGTTTATCGTAAAAAAAGTTCAAAAATCTAAAGCTGCAAAATATGATTTAATTATTGTGGGAGCGGGCCCTGCTGGTATTTCAGCAACATTAACCGCAGCACAAAACAACCTTAAATTTTTAACTATTGAACAGGAGAGTCTGGGGGGAACGGTATATAATTTTCCGCGAGCTAAAATCGTTATGACTTCGCCAATGGATTTACCGCTTCATGGCAAGGTGAAACTTGCAGAAACTTCAAAATCAGAATTACTTGAATTGTGGACAGAAGTCCTAAGTAAAAACAGCATCTCAATCAATGAGCAGGAAAAAGTAGAATCAATAGAAAAAATAGATAGTTATTTCGTTTTAAAAACCAATAAAGATACTTATACATCTGACGCCGTTTTATTATCTATAGGCAGACGAGGTTCACCGCGTAAATTAAATGTTCCGGGAGAAGAAAAAGAAAAAGTATATTATAAATTATTGGAACCTGAATTATTACATGATTTTAAAATACTTGTAGTAGGCGGAGGAGACTCTGCGATTGAATCTGCGCTTTTACTCGCGGATGAAAATAACGATGTAACTATTTCCTACCGAAGCGATTCATTTTCGCGACTTAAACCAAAAAATTTAGAAAGAATAACCGAAGCAAAATTATCCAGAAAAATAAATATCATTTTTAATTCAAGTATAAAAGAAATAAAAGATGACAAAGTAATTCTTAAAAAAAATGATTCAAATAATGAGTTAGAAATAAAAAATGATTTGGTCTATATTTTTGCTGGTGGTGAATTACCGACACAATTCTTAGAAAAAATTGGAATCAGAATAACCAAAAAATTTGGTGAAGTAGTTTTAAAACATTAACCGGGTATTTTTCATTTAAAGATTATCATCCAGGGAAGATTGTTGAGCAAGTTTTATCGTACTAAATCTATCTTGTTGTTTTTGCTTTTGCAATCAATTAATCTTTTAGCACAGATTTCCCCTGGTGATTTAACTAAAGCTCATGCCAAATTGGAAGGAATGAGCAATTGTACAAAGTGCCATGTGCTCGGTGAAAAAGTTGAAAATACTAAATGTTTGGACTGTCATAGTGAAATTAAAACACTTATTAATTTGAACAGAGGATTTCACTCCCAGGAAAAAGTTCAAATAAAAGAGTGCCGGAATTGTCATAGCGAACATAATGGAAGAAATTTTAGAATTGTCAATTTTCAACAAAAAGATTTTGATCATAAAGAAGCAAAATTTGAATTAAACGGAAAACACTCAAAATTAAAATGCGAAGAATGCCATCAAACAAAATTTATACAAGACGCGGAACTAAAAAAAAGGAAAGGAACTTATTTAGGATTAGTTACTGCATGTTTTTCATGTCATGAAGATGTACATCAAAAATCCTTAGGTGAAGACTGTAAATCATGTCATGGAAATGATTCTTTTAAACCGGCAGTAAATTTTAATCATGACACTGCAAAATTTAAGCTTACAGGCGAACATCAAAAAGTAGATTGTATCAAGTGCCACATTAAAGAAAAAAGGAATGGAAAAGATTTTCAAAAATTTACGGGAATTGATTTTGCAAGCTGTGAATCGTGTCATGAAGATATTCATAAGGGAAAATTCGGGAAGGATTGTCAAAGCTGTCATAGTACAACCTCTTTTAAAAGCATTAACCAGGGATCATTTAATCATGATAAAACAAATTTCCCTTTGGTAGGAAAACATAGAATCGTTAATTGCAAGGATTGCCATAAACGTGGGATTAAATATAAGCTTAAATATAAAAGATGCACTGATTGCCATGAAGACTATCATAAAGGCGAGTTCAAGGTGAAAAATGTAATTATGGATTGTAACAATTGTCATAATGAATTGGGATTTCATCCTTCTCTTTTTACAATTGACAAGCATAATCAATTACAATTCAAACTTAGTGGAGGACATTTAGCAATTCCCTGTGAAGCATGCCATCATAAAAGCAAAGATTGGCATTTTAAAAACATCGGTGAAAAATGTATCGACTGTCATAAAAATATTCATGAAGGTGAAATTACAAAAAACTTTATGCCTGATGATGATTGCACTGTATGCCATAAAACTGAAAGCTGGAGCAGCATTAGTTTTGATCATGATAAAACAAAATTCAAGTTGCTTGGAAAGCATAAAGATGTTAAGTGCGCTGACTGTCATAGAGATAAAACTGAAATGGCAGATTCAAGGTATGCTTACAAATTTGTTTCTTTAAAATCTGATTGCGAAGGATGTCATAAAGATATTCATTTTGGTCAATTTATAGTTAATGGAAAAACCGATTGTGGAAAATGCCATGCTTATAATGATTGGAAACCGGAAAAATTTGATCATGATAAAACAAGATTTTCTTTAGCGGGTGCACATCAAAAATTAAAATGTTCTTCATGCCATAAACAGGCACTTAAGAATGGAAATACATTTATCAAATTTAAATTAGAAGATTTCAAATGCGCTTTTTGTCATTCATCATAATATTCTTATCAATCAGCGTATTGGTACATGCGCAGTCGCCTCATGGAAGTGACTTTGAATTAGACTGTTCTAGTTGCCATCAAGAGGATAACTGGAAAGTTGATTTACTTAAAGTAAAATTTGACCACAATGAAACTGGATTTAAATTATCAGGACAGCATAAAAGTGTTAACTGCCGTTCATGTCATGAAAGTCTTGTATTTAAAGATGCAAAGAAAAATACAACATGCTTTTCATGTCATAAAGATGTACATCAAAATAGCGTCGGCTTTGATTGCGCAAAGTGTCATTCTCCCGAATCATGGTCGGTAAAAAACATAAATGAAATACATCAAATGAGCCGGTTCCCTTTATTAGGGATGCATCTGAATGCGGATTGTATTTCGTGCCATAAGCAATTTTCATCTTTAAATTTCACTCCTACTGGAATCGCTTGTTATGAATGTCATGCTAAAGATTTTAAAAATGCTTTAAATCCAAATCACGTTGCCGCTGGCTTTTCAACTGAATGTAAAGATTGTCATAGCATAACAGCAAGCAATTGGTCAGCTGGAACATTTGCTCACGATTTTTTCCCATTGGTTGGCGGACATAAAATTTCTAATTGTTTTTCTTGTCATGCTCAGGGCGGCGACTTTAAGGGATTATCAACAGATTGCTATTCATGTCATAAAAAAGATTTCGAGGCAACTACCAGTCCAAATCATGTCAAAGAAAAATTTTCTATCGATTGTAAATCTTGTCATAATATTACAGCATTTATTCCATCTACATTTAATCATAACAACACTAATTTCCCATTAACCGGAAAGCATGTCACTGTATCTTGCGGTAGTTGTCATACTTCCGGTTACGCTGCAATTGCAACTGACTGTTATTCTTGTCATAAGAAAGATTATGATGCAACTACGGATCCCAATCATCTGAATGGAAAATTCCCTTTTGACTGTACTCAGTGCCATACAACTTCCGGCTGGGCAACATCCAGTTTCGATCACAATAAAACTAATTTCCCTCTCACCGGTGCGCATCAAAGCACTGATTGCCAAAACTGCCATCAAAATGGATATGTGGGAACTTCAACAGAATGTGTAAGCTGTCATCAGACAAACTATAATAATACAACGAATCCAAATCATAAAAGTTTATCATTATCAACAGATTGCAAAACATGCCATACAACTGAACCGGGATGGAAACCAGCAGCATTTCCGGTACACAATCAATTTTATGAATTGATAGGAGCGCATGCATCGATAGCCAATGATTGTTCAAACTGCCATAATGGAAATTATACAACTACACCAAATCAATGTGTGGGATGTCATCAAACAAATTATGATAACACCACAAATCCGCCTCATAAATCAAGCGGGTTCTCAACAGATTGTGTAAGCTGTCATAATCAGGCAGCCTGGAAACCGGCGACTTTTGATCATGATAATCAATACTTCCCGATATACAGTGGTGCGCATAAGGGCAAGTGGAATGTCTGTTCGGATTGCCATACGAATCAAAGTAATTTCACAGTCTTTTCATGCATAACCTGTCATGAACATAATCAGACAGATACAGATAAACAGCATAATGGAATAAGCGGATATGTATATGAAAGCGGTGCATGTTTTAGTTGTCATCCAAGAGGAAATTCGGATGGAGCATTTAATCATGCAACATCAAATTTCCCGTTAACTGGCGCTCATCAAAGTGTAGATTGTGCAAGCTGTCATAAAAGTGGATATGCAGGTACATCTATGGATTGTGTAAGCTGTCATCAGGCAAATTATAACAGTACCACAAATCCGAATCATAAAACCTTATCACTTTCAACAGATTGCAAATCTTGTCATACAACAGATGGGGGCTGGAAGCCGGCAAAATATCCACAGCATTCAACTGTATTTGCATTAACAGGCGGACATGCTTCGGTTGCAAATGACTGTGAAAGCTGTCATAAAGGAAATTATTCAACAACATCAAATCAATGTGTAAACTGTCATCAGACAAACTATAATAATACAACGAATCCAAATCATAAAAGCTTATCATTATCAACAGATTGCAAAACATGCCATACAACTGAACCGGGATGGAAACCAGCAGCATTTCCGGTACACAATCAATTTTATGAATTGATAGGAGCTCATGCATCGATAGCCAATGATTGTTCAAACTGCCATAATGGAAATTATACAACTACACCAAATCAATGTGTGGGATGTCATCAAACAAATTATGATAACACCACAAATCCGCCTCATAAATCAAGCGGGTTCTCAACAGATTGTGTAAGCTGTCATAATCAGGCAGCCTGGAAACCGGCGACTTTTGATCATGATAATCAATACTTCCCGATATACAGTGGTGCGCATAAGGGCAAGTGGAATGTCTGTTCGGATTGCCATACGAATCAAAGTAATTTCACAGTCTTTTCATGCATAACCTGTCATGAACATAATCAGACAGATACAGATAAACAGCATAATGGAATAAGCGGATATGTATATGAAAGCGGTGCATGTTTTAGTTGTCATCCAAGAGGAAATTCGGATGGAGCATTTAATCATGCAACATCAAATTTCCCGTTAACTGGCGCTCATCAAAGTGTAGATTGTGCAAGCTGTCATAAAAGTGGATATGCAGGTACATCTATGGATTGTGTAAGCTGTCATCAGGCAAATTATAACAGTACCACAAATCCGAATCATAAAACCTTATCACTTTCAACAGATTGCAAATCTTGTCATACAACAGATGGGGGCTGGAAGCCGGCAAAATATCCACAGCATTCAACTGTATTTGCATTAACAGGCGGACATGCTTCGGTTGCAAATGACTGTGAAAGCTGTCATAAAGGAAATTATTCAACAACATCAAATCAATGTGTAAACTGTCATCAGACAAACTATAATAATACAACGAATCCAAATCATAAAAGTTTATCATTATCAACAGATTGCAAAACATGCCATACAACTGAACCGGGATGGAAACCAGCAGCATTTCCGGTACACAATCAATTTTATGAATTGATAGGAGCTCATGCATCGATAGCCAATGATTGTTCAAACTGCCATAATGGAAATTATACAACTACACCAAAGCAGTGTGTGGGATGTCATCAAACCGATTTTGATAATACGACTAATCCAGCACACAAGGCCGGAGGATTTTCAACGGATTGTACGAGCTGTCATACACAAACTTCATGGAAGCCGGCTACTTTTGATCATGATAATCAATACTTCCCAGTTTACAGCGGCAGCCATAGGGGCAAATGGAATACATGCGCAGATTGCCATACCAATCAAAATGATTATAAAATATTTTCATGTATAACCTGCCATGAACATAATCAATCAAGTATGGATAGCAAACATAATAGAATAAATGGCTATTCATATGAGAGCAGTTCATGTTTTAATTGTCATCCAAATGGAAGATCAGACGGCGCTTTTAATCATGCTACAACCGGTTTCCCTTTAACAGGTGACCATCAAAATGTTGATTGTTCGAAATGCCATCAGAATGGTTATGCAGGGACTCCCACTACTTGCGTGAGCTGTCATCAATCTAAATATAATTCTACAACAAACCCGAATCATAAGACCTTATCACTTTCTACAGATTGCAAATCCTGTCATACGACAGATGCAGGATGGAAACCGGCAAAATATCCACAGCATTCAACAGTATTTGCTCTTACAGGCGGGCATGCTTCGGTTGCTAATGATTGCGAAAGCTGTCATAAAGGAAATTATTCAACTACATCTAATCAATGCGCTAGCTGTCATCAAATAGATTTTAACAATACAACAAATCCGAATCATAAAACCTTATCACTTTCTACAGATTGCAAATCCTGTCATACAACAGCTTCTGGATGGAAGCCGGCAAAATATCCGCAGCATTCAACTGTATTTGCACTGACAGGCGGACACGCTTCTGTAGCTAATGATTGCGAAAGCTGTCATAAAGGAAATTATTCAACTACATCTAATCAATGTGCTAGCTGCCATCAAACAGATTATAATAGTACGACAAATCCGAATCATAAGACCTTATCGCTTTCAACAGATTGCAAATCCTGTCATACAACGGCCTCGAGTTGGAAACCGGCAAAATATCCGCAGCATTCAACTGTATTTGCACTAACTGGAGGACATGCTTCTGTAGCTAATGATTGCGAAAGCTGTCATAACGGAAATTATTCGACAACGTCTAATCAATGCGCTAGCTGTCATCAATCAGATTACAATAGTACCACAAATCCGAATCATAAAACTTTATCGCTTTCTACAGATTGCAAATCCTGTCATACAACAGCTTCCGGTTGGAAGCCGGCAAAATATCCACAGCATTCAACTGTATTTGCACTGACAGGCGGACACGCTTCTGTAGCTAATGATTGCGAAAGCTGTCATAATGGAAATTATAAAACGTTATCTAATCAATGTATAAGCTGCCATCAAACGGATTATAACAATGCAGCAAATCCGAATCATAAAACATTATCAATATCAACAGATTGTAAAACCTGTCATACAACAGATGCAGGTTGGAAGCCGGCAAAATATCCACAGCATTCAACGGTATTTCCATTAACAGGCGGACACGCTTCAGTTGCTAGCGATTGCGAAGGCTGCCATAAAGGAAATTATAAAACATTACCTAATCAATGCGCAAGCTGCCATCAGTCTAATTATAATAATACAACTAACCCGAACCACAAGGGTTTGGCATTGTCTACAGACTGTAAATCATGTCATACAACTCAAGCTGGATGGAAACCTGCTACCTTCCCTGTGCACAATACGTTCTATCAGCTTATTGGAGCTCATGCTTCAATTGCAAATAATTGCGCAGATTGTCATACTGGAAATTATTCAAATACGCCAAATCAATGTGTGGGATGTCATCAAAAAGATTATGATAATACTACTAATCCCGCGCATAAAGCCGGTGGATTCTCTACGGATTGTCTTAGCTGTCATAGTCAATCAGCCTGGAAGCCCGCCACATTTGATCATGATAATCAAAACTTCCCGATTTATAGCGGAAGTCATAATGGAAAATGGAATACGTGTAACGATTGCCATTCAAGCCAAAGTAATTATAAATTATTTACTTGCATTACGTGTCATGAACATAGTAAAACTACCGCAGACGGGCAGCACAAGAGTGTAAACGGCTATACTTATGAGAGCAGCGCATGTTTTAGCTGTCATCCAAGAGGCCAGTCAGAGGGAGCATTTAATCATGCAACATCTAACTTCCCATTAACCGGGGCACATCAGAGCGTAGATTGTGCAAGCTGTCATCAGAATGGATATGCTGGAACACCAACAACATGCGTTAGCTGTCATCAATCGAAATATAACAGCACAACAAATCCGAATCATAAAACACTGTCAATATCAACAGACTGTAAAACCTGTCATACAACAGACGCCGGATGGAAGCCGGCAAAATATCCGCAGCATTCAACAGTGTTTGCATTAACAGGCGGACATGCAGCTATTGCAAATGACTGCGCCAAATGCCATAGCGGAAATTATACGACTACTCCAAATCAATGCGTTGGATGTCATCAAACGAATTATAATAATACAACAAATCCGAATCATAAATCGATTTCTATTTCAACTGATTGTAAATCATGCCATACAACAGATGCAGGCTGGAAACCAGCAAAATATCCACAGCATTCAACTGTATTTGCTTTAACTGGTGGACATGCTTCAATAGCAAATGATTGTGCAAAGTGCCATAATGGAAATTATAATACTACATCCAATAAATGTGTAAGCTGTCATCAACAGGCATATAACGATTCTAAAAATCCAAGTCATACGGCAATTGGAATGTCAACTGATTGTGCAAAATGTCATAATTCAACTGCTTGGATACCTTCAACTTTCAGCCACGCTGGGACGGGATTTAGTTTAACAGGCAAACATGCAACTGTACAATGCTCATCATGTCATAAAGGAACAACAAGCGGATTGGATGGAAAATGTATAACGTGTCATCAAAGTGATTTTAATTCTGCGCCGCAGCATGTCTCTCAAAATTATCCAGCTACTTGCGAAATGTGTCATAATACAACTGCATGGGATCAATCAACATTCGATCATGCAAAAACTAATTTCCCATTAACCGGTGCGCATATAAACACAAATTGTTCTTCATGTCATTCAAGCGGATTTACCGGTACATCAACACAATGTTATGCATGCCATAAAACAAATTATGAAAACACAAATAATCCAAACCATAAAACTTTAGCTTTGTCAACGGATTGCAAAACATGTCATACTACGCAAGCAGGATGGAAGCCGGCTTCATTTCCTAATCATGACAGTTTCTTTCAACTTATAGGTGCACACGCTAATATTAAAAATAATTGTGCAACCTGTCATAATGGAAATTACACTACAACTCCGAATCAATGTATTGGATGCCATCAAACTGATTTTAACAATACAACTAATCCCAATCATAAATCAAATGGTTTCTCGACTGATTGCGAAAGCTGCCATAGTCAAACCGCATGGAAGCCGTCAACATTTGATCATGATAACCAATATTTCCCAATTTATAGCGGCAGCCATAGAGGCAAGTGGAATTTATGCAGCGATTGCCATACAAACCAAAATGATTTTAATGTATTTTCATGTATTACTTGTCATGAACACAATAAAACAAGCATGGACAGTAAGCACCGCGGTAGAAACGGATACGTATATGAAAGTTCAGCTTGTTACGATTGTCATCCTAGAGGCAGAGGAAATATGCCGCTGAGAGAAAGACGCCAGATGCGAATTGAGTAAAATATGTTTATGAAGATTAAAGCTAAAATATTTTTGAAATTATTTTTAATACTGTTACTAACGCAAAGCAGTGCTTTGCTTGCGCAGCAATTTCATAAAGAAGAAAAAACAGGCATAGTTACGTACGTGTCTTCACAAAATATTTATACACAATTTGATAATACGGATGGAATTAAAGTCGGTGATACCTTATACACAAATAAAACTAAGTTGATTCCTTCGATAATTGTAAAGTTTATTTCGTCAACTTCTTGTGCCGGTGAATTAATCAAAGATAAAAGTTTGAAGGTAGGCGATAAACTTATTGCAATAGCAAAAATTAAGAATGAAATAATAGTATCTGATACCACTTCAAAAAAAATAAATGAAACTGCAATTGTTGAAGAAAGTAAGATAACAACAACCAGGAAAAATTTTAAATCTAAAAGATCAAATTTTGACGGAAGATTTTCTATTCAATCATATTCTGATTTAAGCAATAATAATTTTTTAACTGACTATCAGCGGTGGAGATATACTCTATCACTTAATGCGCAAAAAATTTCAGGTTCTAATTTTTCTTTTTACAACTATATGAGTTTCAGTTATAGAGCTGATCAATGGAATTCTATTTCATCAAACCTTGGTCAGAATATGAGAGTTTATGATTTATCTGTTAAATACGATTTTAATAAAACAACGAACATTTGGGTGGGCAGGCATCTGAATAATAAAATTTCCAGCATTTCTTCGATTGATGGAGTTCAGCTGGAAAAATCATTTGATAAATATTTCTCCGGAGTCGTTATTGGTTCTGCTCCAAATTTTAGCGACTTAGGTTATAATATTAAACTTTTTGAATTCGGCGGATTTTTTGGGAGAACTGATTCTTTAAAAGACGGTTATATGGAAAATTCAATTGCAATTTTTCAACAGACTAATGATTTTAAAATAGACAGGCGCTTTTTATATTTTCAACACAGCAATAATTTATTTCACAATCTTAGTTTATTTCTATCTTCAGAATTTGATCTGTATAAAAAAAGTAAGGGAAAAGCTACTACTGATTTGAGCTTAACCGGATTATTTTTCTCCGCGCGATATTCTCCGCATAGAATTGTTTCTCTTTCTGCGAGTTATGATGCACGCAGAAATGTAATTTATTACGAAACTTACAAAAGTTTCATTGATAGCTTAATTGATAATGAAACAAGGCAGGGATTACGATTTAATGCCAACATTCGGCCGATAAATTATTTGTTTGTTGGAATAAATGCCGGATATCGTTTTCAAAAAGGTGATGTGAGAACTTCAAATAATTATAGCGGATATCTTACTTATTCCAGAATTCCTATTGTTGAATTATCGTCAACAATCGCATACAGTACTTTGCAGACGAACTATACAACCGGATCAAATTGGGGAATAAATTTTTCAAAATATAATATACTTGATAATATTGATTTGACGGTTGGATATCGGAAAAATATATATGAATTCCAGGGTGGAATAGAAGCATTGAAACAGGATATATTTTCTATTGATAGTTATCTCCGAATTATTGGAAAGATAACATTATCAATTTCATATGAAGGTACTTTTGAAAATCAATCAACAAGCAGTAGAATTCTTATGGGAATTTCAAGTAGATTTTAATTTATCAATTCTAACTATCATATACTTTTCAATAATCTAATCTATATAATCACTTTTGATGATTTCTCTAACTCATTCCATTTAGCTCGTTTAATAAAAAAAATCGTTGACTTTATTGAATTTAAAATTTAGGTTACACTTCGAAGTCGATAAAGTTATCAGCTTTATAAATATAATTGGAGGATTTATGATGAAGAGGTTTTTTACTTTTTTTACTCTACTTTTATTATGCTATTCAACATCGTTTGCTCAAGGGGTAGATAGATCAGGGGGTTACGCTCGAATCCTTAGTTTAGGAAATAACCCATATATTGTTGACCCAGAAGGAATAAAAATAAATCCAGCATGGGCGTCGGATTACTCTGATTTTATTTGGGGAGATATAGGTTCAAACACAGGTGGTGCATTTGGTAATTCAAGTGCCGGCCAATTCTTTGGAGGTAATTTTGATGTAGGCCACGGATTAACGATTGGCGGCATGCTAACTAGAAATGATTTTAATAGTATTTCAATCGGAAGATTGGATCCTCTCAGCATATCCGGGTTAGGTGTTGTAAACACACTCAACAATCAAATACCAGGCGCTGCTGCGATTTCGCTAAATAATAATATTGAATTGTTGGCAGCATATAAGATTGGCAAGATGAGATTAGGATTTGGGTTTGCCTTTGCTGGAACATCAAATGAAACAAGTCCTCCAACTGGAAACTCTACCAGTTCATCAGCTTCACAAATTGGATTAAACCCGGGTATTTTGGTTGAAATTAGCAACGGATTTTTATTAGATGTTGGAGCCAGTCTAATTTTCCCAAGCGCAAAGTTTGAACCAGCTACCGGAAATACAGCAAAAGTTTCAGAAACAATAATTGGAATTAATGGCCGGGCTTTCTTTAAATTTTCAAGCAAAGTTAGATTCGTGCCTTCGGTTGCTTTCATTACACAATCTGGTTCTGCTGATAATGGTACAACCTCAGTAGATTTGCCATCCAATACAGTATTAGGTATTGGCGTTGGAGTTGAATATTCAGTAGGCGACTTTTTGCTTGTAGGCGGTCCTGGATTATCTTCAATTAGTACAAAAACTTCTGCAGGAGCAAACGGTACTCCACCTGAACTAAAAACATCCTATTTTATTTTTCCGGTTTGGAATGTCGGTGCAGAATGGAACGCTCTTGATTGGTTAATTGGAAGATTGGGATATACAGCTTCGACAGGGAGCAGAACTACTCAAAACGGTATCGCTTCCAATGCTATAACTGAAGTAACACAAACTTTTTATGCTCCGGGCATAATGACATTTGGCATTGGCCTTCGATTTGGAGATTTTGCTTTGGATGGAACAGTAAATGCCGATGTTTTACGTCAGGGATTAAATAATGTAGCAGGCGGCGGCGCTACTTTTGCTTATTTATCTACAAGTTACGCCTTCTAATTTTATTTATATTTAATTTAAAAGCGCTCTGAAAAATTGGGCGCTTTTTTATTGTTTAAGCCATTCTTTTAATACTTTTCATATATTCAATTTCTTTCTATCTTTAGGCATTAAAAATAATTAAGACGATTTTTTATGAATGAATATGTTGGTGCTATACACATGCATTCAATTTTTTCGGATGGCTCCGGTAAAGTTGATGAAATAGCAAAAGATGCAAATGAGGTTGGCCTGGATTATATTCTTTTAACAGACCATAATACTTTGCGTGCACTTAATGAAGGATTTGAAGGCTGGTATGGAAACACATTATTATTAGTCGGATGTGAACTAAATGACAAGCAAAATAAAAATCATTATTTAGCTTTTAATATTGATGAACCCTTTTCAACAAGAATTTCAGCAAAAGAATATGTAACAAAAGTTAAGCAGGCTGGCGGGATTGGGTTTCTGGCTCATCCGCATGAAAAACGCGGACACATGGAAGAACATCCACCTTATCCTTGGACTGAATGGGATACAGATGATTTTACCGGAATTGAAATCTGGAATCATATGTCTGAGTGGATGGAAAATTTAACTGAACAAAATAAATATCAATCTTTTTTGCATCCATTAAAATCCATTCAAGCACCGCCGGAAGAAACTTTAAAAGTTTGGGATGAATTAAATCTAAAAAGAAGAGTAACGGGAATTGGCGGAGTAGATGCACACGCGCATAAATATAATATTCTCGGATTTATTGAAGTTGAAATTTTTCCATACAAGGTCTTATTCAAATCTATAAGAACTCATATTTTGTCAGAAGAAGAATTGCAGAAAGGTAAAAGTGCTAAAGTTTTAAAGCATAATAAAAATTTAATATATAATTCACTTGCTAATGCAAGATGTTTTATTGCAAATGATTACCATAGTAATTCAATGGGATTTACTTTTACTGCAACATCTGGAAAGCAAAAATATTTTATGGGTGATGAAATTAAATATGGTGATGAGGTAGATTTTAAAGTTTCACTTCCCATAAAAAGTGCCGAAATAAGAATAATTCACAATGGTAAAAATATCAAAACTTTTGAAAGCCAATCTGCTGCATTTACAGCTAAAGAAACGGGAACTTATAGAGTAGAAGTGTATCTAAATAATAAGGCATGGATATTTTCAAACCATATTAAAATTGTGTGATAATTAAAATAGAAAAAAATTTAATTATTCATTATTCATTTTTAATTGTTAATTATATCAGCGCCCATAGTTCAACTGGATAGAACGTTGGATTCCGGTTCCAAAGGCTGAGGGTTCAAGTCCTTCTGGGCGCACTCTTTTTGAGGTCAAAAATCAAAATTTAAAATTCAAATCCTCATCATTCTAACTAACTTAAATGGCAGTAATTATTTCTGTTGGTATTTTACTTTGATTTATCATTTCAAGTGTACAGAGAAATTTTATATATTTACTGTTCGATTTTAATATAATTTACAGGGAAAGTAATGTTAACAAAAAAGAAAAAATTATCTAAAAAACAGATAAAAGAAGATAAACTGGTTTTAACATACTATAAAGGGCTAAACTATTTTCAGGAAAATCAAAATAGAATTATAATTTATGTTGTTGCGTTTTTAGCCTTGGTCGCCGCAGTCTTCTTCTATATTCAAAATAAAAATAAAAATAATATGAAGGCGAGTGCACAACTTGCAAATGTTATGAGTTTATATGATAAAGGTTCGTACCTTGAGGCAATTCAGGGCAGGCCAGGAACAAATCTTGAAGGATTAAAAAAGATTGTGGAAGATTACGGCGGAACTGAAAATGGTGAAACTGCAAAAATTTATTTAGCTAATTCATATTTTATGCTTGGGAAACTGGAAGAAGCTTTCAAGTATTATGAAGATTATGATGGAAGTATTGCTATTTTCAAAGCTGCGTCATTAGCCGGACAAGCAGGTTACTATGCTTATAAAAATGATTTCGATAAAGCTGCCGATTTGTATAGGCAAGCCTCAAAAGTTTCAGGTGAAGATGTGCTTAATCCTGACTATATGTTAAAAGCTGGAATTAATTATATTAAAGCAGGAAAAAAAGACGAAGCTAAAGATCTGTTGGAAAAAATCAAAAAGGATTATACTTCATCTTCAGCATTTAGAGAAGTTGATAAGTATTTGGCACAGTTAGACTGATTTTCGATTCGCACAAAAATTAATATTGTTTTAGATTAGTTTTCCATTTTATTTAGTGATTATTAATTCGGTTTAATTTTGTCATTAATCACTAATGAAAATTACTTGCCTTATTAAATTTAAGATAAAACTGACTTCAGATTTAAGATAATTTGTTATTTTAAATTGAGAAAACATTTTGATATATTCTAAATACAAAATCCTAATAAATCATTTTTCGTAAGTATTTCTCTATTTTTTACATAGAGGAATAAATAATTTATTATTTTTTAAATGTTCTAATTCATATTTACAACACTAATAATGCAGGAGTAGTAATGAGAAAAATTTTATACTTATCAGCTTTATTAATTTTACTTAGCAGTTTTGGGTTTTCCCAGGTTGATTTAATAGGAAATATTACTAAATCAGCAGGTGATACAACATTATATACTGATATTAGTTCTGGCTCCAGAGGTTGTTGGGTTGCAGATGATATTGATGGTGATGGAAGACCTGAATTGATTACAACGGATTATAGTGGCGGCGGTAGAGTCCATGTGTATGAAGCTGTTGACGACAGTACAGTCGAATTGATTTGGTCTTCACCAAAGCAGGCTTCAACTATAGGCGCCGGTGCATCACCAAGAAGCGTCCGAGTTGGAGATTTGGATAATGATGGCTTAAAAGAAATTATTTTTCCTACTAATAATGGATACTACATATATGAATGGGATGGAGTTACTGGTAGCGGAAATTACGGAACAATGCCTTCTCAAATTCTTAATGGGACAAACGTTTCTGGTCTTACCAACACAATTAATAGAAATGAATATTTTGATGTAGTTGATATTGATGGAGATGGTGTTCAGGAGTTAGTGACGGTATGGAATGATGGTTCCTCTGCTACGAGACTATATTTAGCAGTTTTTGAAGCCACCGGCAACTGGGATACTGATAGCCCAGGTTTTTCTGGATTCAATTTAGATTACTCTATTCCAAGTTTAGGTATTCTTGGTGGTGGTCAACCTATAGCAGCATTTGTTGGCGATTTAAATGGAGATGGACAAACTGATATACTTGTACACACATGGAATTTTCTGAATGTTTTCCCAGTAAGTGTAAATGGGACTAATTATTCATATCCTGATACTGCAAGTGGGAAACAGAATTTACAAATTCTCGCAAATGCTGGAGTTGATGGTGTTGCTTTATTAGGCGGTGTAATAACAGATATTGATAATGATGATGCAGCTGAAGTTTACCTCCCTGTCTACGCATCCAGTACAGAAGATAATGCTGATAATGGAGATATTTTTATGGTAAGTTACGATAAAGGTGATGATATTTCTCAGATTGATGAATCAAAAGCAGTTTTACTTACAAGATCACCTTCAAAAGAATTAGCTGGAAATACTAAATTTAGTGCAATAGTTTTTGGAGGAGATTGGGCTGACATGAACAATGATGGCCAGAAAGAACTTTACTTTGGATCCACTACACCTGCAGATGTAATTGAATTGGAATACACAGGTGGTGATAAGAAGGACCCTAATAATTGGAAATCTTCGATAGCGTATAACGGAATTCAAGATATATATACTACAGTTACAATTAAAGATTCCCTTGGCGTAATTGATACAATCAAGACAAAAAACACTCCTTTTGCCTCAAAAATATATGGAAAGAATATGGATTTTAATGGCAATGGAAAAAGAGACTTGCTGGTTCCTTACCAGGGGCTCAGAGATAGTTTAACTTATACATGGCAGACTTATGTAGCTGACAGTTCAAAATTTGTAACTGATTCAACTTCAAAATTACCCCATCCTGCCATTTACATTGCTCGTTTGCTAGAGTCAACAGGTTCCACAGGTTTAAAAGAAATAAATGTTAAAGCGATTACCCCGGATAATTACCAACTAGATCAAAATTATCCTAATCCATTTAACCCAACTACAAGTATTCGTTTTACACTTCCGGTTACTAAACAAATTTCATTAAAAGTATTTGATATACTCGGCAGTGAGGTTAAAACTTTATTGAGTAATGAAGAAATTCAAAAAGGTGCTCATGAGGTCGTTTGGGATGGAACGAATAATTCAGGCCAAAAAGTTTCAAGCGGGCAATATATTTGTACACTTAAATATGGTAATTTTGCTAAATCTATAAAAATGACTTTATTGAAATAAGCATCTTTCAATTCAAGTTAAAATTAAAAGAAGGCAGTCATTGATTGCCTTCTTTTTTTTATACCAAATAAGTTGTTCAAGCCTTTCTATTCTTGACATAACATAAACAGATTAGTAATTTCATGTCGTCTTATTAAAACTTTTGATTCAACGGGATACTCTATTAAAAGTCTTTCCTTAAATATTACTGAAAAAGTTAGAGGTATAAATGATAAAACATTTACTTATTACCCTCCTTTCTTTATTATTCATCATTCAATTAAGCGCTGGTACCACCGGCAAAATTTCTGGAACTGTAACCGACAATGAATCTCATGAACCTTTAATTGGTGTAAATGTTATTCTGCTGGAAACCAGTTTAGGCGCTGCTACTAACGAAGATGGATTTTATTTAATTAATAATATTCCACCTGGAACTTACACAGTACGTTTTTCTGCAATCGGTTATCAGAAAAAACAAGTAAGCAATGTTAAAATTGCAGCAGACTTTACCACTGAAATAAATATTTCACTGTCTTCTGCTTCAATAGAACTTGAAACAGTTACTATTCAAGCAGAGGCTCCTTTAGTTAGAAAAGATTTGACATCTTCACATACAATTGTTGATAACACCCAAATTTCCGCTTTGCCGGTTGAAAGCTTGGATCAAATTTTAACTTTACAGGCAGGCATTACAAAAGATGCCGGCGGCGCAATTCATATAAGGGGCGGCAGAACTAATGAAATTGAATTCAATGTAAATGGAGTTACTGCAATAAATCCCTTTGACTTTGGACGAACAGTTAAAATATCAACTAATGCAATTCAGGAATTATCTGTAGTCAGCGGAACGTTTAATGCTGAATATGGAAATGCTTTAAGCGGAATTATAAATACTGTCACAAAAGAAGGTGACAAAAAATACAGTGGAAGTTTATCTTACTATACCGGCGATTATTTAAGTTCACATAAAAATATTTTTACAAATATTAATGATATCAATCCGGTTAACAATCAGGTTGCTGAAGGGACTCTAGGCGGTCCTATTCCTTTTCTTGACGACGCGGTTACATTTTTTCTTTCAGGAAGATATAATAATGATAAAGGTTATCTTTACGGGATAAGAGAACATACAATTTATGATTCTGTTTACAGGAACGTAACCAATCCAAATGATATCAGGATTTCTCAAACCGGTGACAACTCAATCGTTTCAATGAATCCTTCCGAAGATTATAATTTGACAGGCAAGCTGACAATTAAACCATTTTCAACTCTTAAAATAAATTACAATCTTATTTATTCTAATACTAATTGGCAGTCATACAATCATGATTATAAATATAATCCAGACGCAAATTATCACCGCTATGAATGGGGATTAATTAACTCGTTGGAAATAAGGCACGCACTAAGTAACCGTACTTTTTATACTTTGTTAGGTTCATACAATATTTATGATTACAAAAGATATCTATTCCCTTTGTTAAACCAATCTGGTAATGCAGTAAGTTTTCGGCCTGGCATGAGCCTCGCAAATCTTCACGCCGATCCAAGATACCAGCCTTCCTATAAAGGCAACACAGTTACTCCGTATACCTTTGTTGCGGGCGGAACTATTAACGATCAATATTATCAACGTTCAAATTCTTATGGACTAAGGTTTGATATTACTAGTCAAGTTGGTGAAAGGCATGAGCTGAAATTTGGTGTTAAAGCTAAGCATGACATTATGGATTTTGAAAATTTTACAATTCAGCGTGATTCAAGTACATACTTAACTCCAACTATTCTTAACGTGGAATCAAGCGTGCATGATGCTTATACTAAAAAGCCGATTCAATATTCAGCTTACATTCAGGACAAAATGGAATTTACAAGCATGATAATCAATGCCGGATTAAGATTTGATTATTTTAATTCACGTTCTATATATGCGCCTGATATAAATACTCCCCACAGCAATTTGGTTAATGCGGATGTTAAAACAACTTTTAGTCCTCGTTTGGGTATTTCCTTTCCCATAACCGATGAGGGAATTATTCATTTTTCGTACGGACATTTTTATCAGCTTCCGCCATATGCATATTTATATGCTAACCCATTATTTAAAAGTTTTGGTGGAACGCCAACTTACGGCAATGCAAATCTGAATCCTGAAAAGACAGTTACTTACGAAATGGGATTACAGCAGCAGCTTTCTGAAACTATCGCTTTTAACGTAACCGGTTTTTATAAAGATGTAAGAGATCTTCTTGCGCTTCAGAGGATTCGAATAAGTACTAGTGTTACATATGATAAATACGTAAATAAAGATTATGGAAATATAAAAGGCATAACATTTTCTTTTATGAAAAGAAAATTACCGGATGATTTATTAGGCGCTTCTATAGATTATACATTTCAAATAGCAGAAGGAAATGAAACAGGTGCGGAAGCATTTTTTCTTGATTATGCTTCGGGAAGACAAAGTGAAAAAGTTCCAGTGCCTCTTAGCTGGGACCAAACACACACACTTAACGGTGTGGTTACATTCGGCAGTCAAAAGGATTGGTTTGTTACTTTAGTTGGAACAATATCAACTGGATTGCCATATACACCTGAATTATTCGACAGCCAAATTTTGTTGGATCCTAACAGCGAGCGCAGGCCGATGCAGACAAATGTTGATCTATTAATTGAAAAATCTTTTAGTGTGTCAACAGCAGTTGTAACAGTATTCGCCAAGATGTTTAACCTTTTCGATACGTTAAATGAACGCTCGGTTTATTCAAATACCGGAAGAGCAACTTATACATTAGAAGAATCAAAGGGCGGCGCACAAGAAACCAACAGGCTTGCTGAAACTGTTCCTGGAGTTCATTCAGCAACAGAATATTTTGTACGTCCGCAATATTACTCAGCTCCGCGTGAGGTGAGATTTGGTTTGTCATTAGAAATTTAAATGTCTTTTGGAGTTTACACATGTTGAAAAATAAATCCTCATATTCATTAATGGTTTTAGCTTTGATTCTGCTTCTGCCTTATAATTTATTCTCGCAAGAATCATCCGCACAAAAAAGAGAACAAGAGCATCAGGCAGTAATAAATTACTTTAACAGAGTATATCCGACAAATCCTGTTAACAAAAATTTATCATCATCAGGCGTTGATAAATATAAGGAAAGAGGTTTGTGGAAATCAGCGGTTGAAGAACGCTCTGATTGGAAAAGTTATATAATGAACGGCAATAATGTTGGTGTAGAAGTTTGGAATTATGGTATGATTGGCGGCGGATTACCCGGCGATGCTTTAAGAGATATTTTAGGAATGGTATGGCATGATTCGCCTTACATTTTTGCGTTTTCTCCAATCGTCGGTGCGGCTGTTCCAAACGCTCTTGATCCATCAAAAAAATTTCATATCATTACCGACGGCCTTTATGATTTTAGCTATACCGGATTGAGGGACGAAAACACAACTATTGATCATCAATATTGGTGGCAGCCCTTACCTGGTTTTGCAGATGAAAGCCAGGATTTTATAGCCTCAAATCCATCTTTCGATTCGGATAAAGACGGTAAGCCCGATAGCTGGCCGAGAGATTGGTACAACGCTACGTTGGGAGAATATGTATGGCCTGGTTATTTAGTTCAAGGTCAAAATAATGCTGATCTAGAATTATTTTGGGGAATGGATGATAGAGAAAATAATGAGTTTAATCAGCAAAATCAGTCCGCTCAATATTATCCTTTTGTTGCTGATTCTTCCCGTTCTGGACTCGGCATTCAAGTTTTGGGTAGAGCCTATCAATGGAGTAATTCACTTGCTGCTAATTCGGTTTTTTTCCAATACAGCTTAACTAATGTTAGTGACAAAGATCTTGATTCTGTATTCTTTGGAATTTACGGCGATCCTGATATTGGCGGTAAAGATAACAAAGACGATAACGGACTTTTTATTCCTCCGTATGATTATGATGGAAATCATTCTGTAGATAATATTCCGGTTTACGCAAGAAGTATGGTTTATTTCTTTGATCCGGATATGAAAGGCGACCTTGGAAAACCTCTTGGTTATTTAGGATGTAAATTTTTAGAGAGTCCCGGCAATCCGGATGATGGAATTGATAATGACGGTGATGGCTTGGTAGATGAAAGTCAGTTCAACGGAATAGATGATGACGGTGACTGGAATCTTGAAACTGATGATGTCGGTGTTGATGGAATTCCTAATACTGGTGACCAAGGTGAAGGTGACGGAGTTCCAACTTCAGGCAGATTATTGGCGGATGGCTCCGTAGATCCGTTAGCGCCGGGAGAACCAAATTATGAATATACTGATCTTGATGAGGCAGACCAGATTGGTTTAACCAGTTTTAATAGTTCTACCTGGAATACGGATTTAAAAGTTGCAAATGACGAAGATATTTGGAATAGATGTGTTCCACAAAACTTTGGAGATATTACGCAAAATGCGGATATAGTTTTTATTTTCGGTTCCGGTTATATTTCTTTAAAAGAAAGGTGAAACCAAAAGAATCTCAATGGCATTTCTATTTGGTGAAAACCTTAATGACCTGCTAGTAACTGCAGAAACAGTGCAAGATATTTATAATAAAAATTACAATTTCTTCAAACCTCCTTCTCTTCCAAAAGTAACCGCTGTCCCGGATGACAAAAAAGTTACGCTTTATTGGGACAATACAGCTGAACAAAGTGTTGATCCAATAACAGGAAAAGATTTTGAAGGATATACAATTTATAGAAGTACAAGGCCTGATTTCGCTGATAATCAATTAGTTACTGATGGGCATGCTTCCAGTTTTCTTTATGAGCCTTTAAGAGATGTGAATGGTTTTGAAGCAAAATGGGATCTTAATAATGAATGGAAAGGCTATCATCCGGTGCCTTACCAGGGAAGAGGAGTTCATTATTATCTTGGTGATAATACAGGTCTCGTTCATTCTTTTGTTGATTCGAATAATGTTATAAACGGACAGACTTATTATTACGCTGTCGTGGCTTATGACCATGGTGATTCGCTTGGTATTCCTCCTTCGGAAACTACAAAAAAAATTACTGTAGATAATATTACTTCCAATATAACTTTAGATGATAATACTGCTATGGTTGTCCCCGGGCCTAGAGTTTCCGGATACGATCCGCCGAAAGTTTCGGATTTAAATTTTCAGCAGCTTAGCGGAAGCGGAAATGGAAAAATTCAATTTGAAGTTTTAAATGACTTGGATGTAAAAAATGATCAGTATACAATTACATTTAGTGATTCCATAAACGACGGCGCTGCTAAAAAACCCGGAAAGAATTTTTCAATTGCGGGCCAGAATCCTGTTACTGAATCATTTTATCTTTTTGACAATAAATTTGCAAGCTTATCTAAGCAGTATTTAATTCCTGATGGAACAATTAAGGTTACAGATAAAAATGGTTCCGTCGTTAATAGCAGCGAGTATGTAATCGATTATGAAAACGGCAAAATTAGAAGAGCTGATAACAGCAGCATCCCTAATAACAGTGAGTATACAATTACATATCATAATTATGCTGTATATCAGAGTCAGGCATTGGAAGGTGAAGATACAAACCCTGTATTTGACGGTGTGAAAATTAAAGTTATAGATTATACTTCATTGACAGTGGATACAAGTAAAACAAAGTGGGTTGAAGGAAATTCTGATTATGGAATTACGGTTAGAAAAGGTTCAATCGGCTCAGGAACGCCTTATCCCGCTGATTATGAAATTACTTTTTCTTCTAATTATATAGATTCAACTTATATTCTGGTATCAGGAAAATTAGTTAAGGTACCAGCTAAATTTTCCGTGAAGACGACAAATAATTCTATTCAAAACGTACAAACCATTTTATATGAAAATAACGCAACTAGAGATAGTCTTCTATCTTCAAATGAAGAAATAATATTCTTCAAGCCTAATGCTGATCCAATTCCTCAAAACCTTACTTGGGGAGTTGTACTTAGAGACACAACTTCTGATACAACCGGAATTGCACCATCTGATGGAGACGTCTTAAGAATTTCTACTCTAAGGCCATTTACAAAAGAAGATTCTTTTTCATTCTCAACAGAAGCAGCAACAGTTGATCAGCAAAAAGGAGAAGCTTTACTTGACAATATTTATGTTGTTCCAAATCCTTATGTGGCAACAAGTGTGCTTGAACCTGATAACAAACTTCCTAACCAGAATAGAGGGGAGCGAAGAATTTATTTTGAAAATCTTCCAACAAAATGTACAATCAGAATTTTTACACTTAGCGGTGAATTGGTGACAACTCTTGAACATGAATCAGGCATGGACAATGGAAGGGAATATTGGAATCTTTTAAACAGAGACGGTTTTAGTGTTTCCTATGGCGTTTATCTTGCGCATATTGATGCGCCCGGACTTGGCGATAAACTTATAAAATTTGCTCTGATTAAATAACCTATCGAAAAGCAGGAGAAAATTTTATGAATTCTTTTTACAAATTGTATATCATAATATTCTTAATAATTTTTGCGTCATTCGGCGTTAATTCTCAAACGCTTAAAACCGGAACTACAGCTGCCCAGGTTTTAAAATTTAATGTTGGTCCCAGAGCAATTGGCATGGGAGGCGCATATACCGCACTTGCTGATGACATAACAGCGATGTATTGGAATCCGGGAGGAACAGCAAACATAAACTCCAACGAAGCCTTTTTTAATCATTCTACACTTTATGCTGACATTGGTTATGACTATGCCGCTTTAGCAAGTCATATTTCAGATTTTGGAACACTTGGGGCTTTTGTTTCAGTTCTCTCTATGAATGAAATGCAAGTTAGAACTGAAGCACTGCCTGAAGGGACAGGTGAATTTTTTGACGCCGGAGCAATTGTAATTGGTTTAAATTATTCACGGTTTCTTACAGATGATTTTTCAATCGGCTTTAATGTTAAATATATTAATGAATCTATTTGGCATATGACTGCGTCCGGAATCGGTGTTGATATTGGAACTATTTATAAAATTCATGTTTTAAATGAATTAAGAATTGCAGCGAGTATTTCAAATTTTGGTTCTAAAATGCAATTGTCTGGCAGAGATGTAACTAAAATTATGAATTCAGGATCAAGCGGTGGTAATTTAGTAAATACTAATTTAGAGCTTGAAAAATTTGATTTGCCTCTTCTATTTAGATTCGGATTATCAAGTGATATTGTAAAAACAGAAAATAATAGAATCACACTTGCTGTAGATGCGGTTCATCCGAATGACCATACAGAATATCTTAATTCCGGTTTGGAATATTCATGGAATGAAATGGTGTATTTCCGCGGAGGTTATAATTCGCTTTTCGAAAAAGATTCGGAAAAAGGATTGACAATGGGTGTTGGACTTCATTATAGAATTATGGATCTAGTAAAACTTAAAGTTGATTACGCTTATCAGGACTTTGGGCGACTGAATAATATTCAATATATTTCTCTTGGAATTACTTTTTAGACAATTACAAAATGTAAAATTATTTTACGAATTTCTTTTTTTGATGCGAGGTTTTTTCAAAATGTAATTTAACAAAATTGATAATTTTTTTATAAAAACCGCTCGATTTTATTAAAAAACATATCAATTCTTTTCAATTTTTGCAATTTCCGTTTCTTGACATTCAGGGCGTATATATCTATTTTTTCCGTCTATTTATTAACAAACATTCCTAAGGATTTATGGCCGACACTTCAGATTTCAGAAATGGATTGATTATAAAATTTAAAAATGATCTTTATACTATAACAGAATTCCAGCATGTAAAACCGGGCAAAGGCGGAGCTTTTGTTAGAACCACTCTCAAAAATTTAAAAACAGGTAAAGTTCTAGATAATACTTTCAGATCCGGAGAAGGAATTGAAATTGTTAGAGTAGAAAGAAAAAAATATCAATATTTATATCGCGATAACGATTTTTTGGTCTGCATGGATAATGACAATTATGAACAGATAAATGTACCTATTGAAAATTTTGGCGATGGTGTTAACTATCTTAAAGAAAGTGAAGAAGTTGAAATTTTATTTAATGGCGACAATATAATAAATGTTGAAATTCCAATATTTGTAAATTTAAAAGTAGTGGAAACCGAACCCGGCTTTAGAGGAGATACTGCAACAGGAGCTAATAAACCCGCAAAGCTGGAAACAGGTGCAAGCATAAATGTTCCATTATTCGTGAACGAAGAAGATGTTTTAAGAGTTGATACAAGAACAGGGGCATATGTTGAGAGAGTAAAATCTTAAAAAGAAGGTGGTAAAATGGATTTAAATCTTATTAAAAAGCTTGTAAAAATTGTGGATTCCACCGAGATCACTGATCTTGAAATTGAAGAGGAAGGGCTGCGCATAAAGATTGCAAAAAAAATTAGAAATGCCCAGTTCATTACCACTCCCCAGTTTACAGGTTCTTCTGCTCCACAACCTCCTTCAGCATCAACTGAAAATTCCGTTCAAGAGAAAAGTGAAAAAGAAAACAAAAAAGATAATCTTCATGAAATTCATTCACCTATAGTAGGAACTTTTTATCGGGCACCTGCACCTGATGCAGATCCTTATATTCAGATAGGAGATACGATTTCCTCCGGCAGCGTGCTCTGTATAGTTGAAGCAATGAAGTTGATGAACGAGATTGAAAGTGATGTTAGCGGAAAAGTGGTAAAAGTGCTTGTTGAAAATGGCAAACCGGTCGAATATAACCAGCCTTTATTTTTAGTCGAATTGAGTTAAGTGCTTCTAATAAAGTGAGAGAAAATTGTTTAACAAAATTTTAATTGCCAATAGAGGCGAAATTGCCCTCAGAATAATACGGACTTGTAAAGAACTTGGGGTTAAAACTGTAGCTATCTATTCTGAAGCTGATAGAGATTCATTACATGTTACCTTTGCCGACGAAGCTGTCTGCATAGGCCCTGCCCCAAGTAAAGAAAGTTATTTGAAAATTCCTTTGATAATTTCTGCAGCTCAAATTACGGGAGCCGATGCAATTCATCCTGGTTATGGTTTTCTTGCCGAGAATGCTAATTTTTCTGAAATTTGTTCAGAACACAATATTAAATTCATTGGGCCCTCACCTGAAATGATAAATGCAATGGGAAATAAATCCTTTGCAAAAGAAACTATGAAGAATAATGGTGTTCCAGTAATTCCGGGCAGCGATGGCGTAATAAAAAATAAAGAAGAGGGGATTCAAATTTCTAAAGAGATTGGATTCCCGGTAATTATAAAAGCCTCTGCCGGCGGTGGGGGAAAAGGTATGCGAATTGTTTGGGAAGAAAAGGATTTTGAAAAAGCTTTTCAAACAGCCGGTAACGAAGCTGAATCCGCTTTTGGTAATCCCGATGTTTATATTGAAAAGTACATTGAAAATCCTCGCCATGTTGAAATCCAGGTTTTAGGCGATACGTTTGGCAATGTTTATCATTATGGTGAACGTGATTGTTCTGTTCAGCGCAGACATCAAAAGTTAATTGAGGAATCTCCTTCGCCTGCTATTAATGCAGAGATACGAAATAAAATGGGGGAAACTGCCATTCTAGGAGCCAAAGCTGTTAATTATGAAGGAGCAGGTACTGTAGAATTTTTGTTCGATAAACACAGGAATTTCTATTTCATGGAAATGAATACGCGAATTCAGGTTGAACATCCGGTAACTGAATTCGTTTACAACGTGGATTTAGTCCGCCAGCAGATTTTAGTTGCAGCAGGTGAGAATATTGAAACTTTGCCCGGAACGCCGCGAGGCCATAGTATAGAATTTCGAATAAATGCCGAAGATCCGAAAAATGGTTTTAGGCCTTCGCCCGGTAAAATTGAATCACTGCATTTTCCAGGCGGATTTGGAGTAAGAGTTGATTCACATATATACCATTCGTACACAATTCCTCCTTATTACGATTCACTTTTAGCAAAGCTTATTGTTTGGGGAACAGATCGACAGCACGCAATTAAACGGGCAAGAAGGGCTTTAGAAGAATTTACAGTCGAAGGCGTTAAAACTACAATACCTTTTCATTTAAAAGTACTTGAAGATTCAAGATTTTTAAATGGTAATTTCGATACCAGCTTCCTAGATCATTTCAATTTTGAAGATTAAAATTTATAAAGTAATTTTGAAAATAAAATTAATCGAGGTAATAAATGAGATTTCCTGATAACATAAAATATACTAAAGACCATGAATGGATTTCAGTTGACGGCAAAATAGGCACGATCGGAATAACAGAATATGCTCAAGGCGAATTAGGTGATGTAGTTTTTGTTGATATCGATCCGAACTTAAAAGAAATGAAAAAAGGAGATTCATTCGGTACAATCGAGGCAGTTAAAACCGTCAGTGATTTATATGCTCCATGCACTGGAAAAATTGTAGAGCTAAACAAAGAACTTGGAGATAATCCTGAACTTGTAAACAGTGATCCTTATGGACTTGGCTGGATGGTTAAAGTTGAAATAAATGATGAAAGTGAATTAAGTGATCTTGTCGACAGCAAAGAATACCAGGAATTAATCGGACAGTAAATATTTATAAATTTAAGATCATAGATTCTAAATCTAGATTAATTAACAATAACAAAATCTTCTGTAAGATTTTGTTATTGTTTTAAATAAAACTCATCCAATGCATCGACAAACAATTTTAATTATAGATTTCGGTTCACAATTCACACAATTAATAACGCGAAGAATCAGAGAAGCAAAAGTTTATTCCGAAATTTATCCGCACACTATTTCACTTCAAAAAATAAAAGAAATTAATCCCGTTGGAATAATACTTTCAGGCGGCCCGATGAGCGTTTATGATAAAGATGCGCCTGTACTTGAAAAAGAAATTTTGAATCTTAAAATTCCAATTTTAGCAATTTGTTATGGACTTCAATGGCTCTGCAAAAATCTTGATGGAAATGTTGAACCGGCGAAAGACAGAGAATACGGAAAGGCTACACTTAAAGTTTTAAATAATTCTAAATTACTTAATGATGTAAGTAAAGAATCTACAGTCTGGATGAGTCATGGAGATTTGGTTACAAAAATTCCAAGCGGATTTAACGTTGTCGGCGATTCAGATCATTCACCTTTTTGTGCAATAGAAAATGATAAAGAGAATTTATTTGGTGTGCAATTTCATCCCGAAGTTTATCATACAGAAGAAGGTTCAAAAATAATTCATAATTTTTTGTTTGATATCTGCAATTGCAAAGGTGATTGGACATCTCAAAATTTTATTGAAGAAAACATTTCTAAAATTAAATCAATTGCCGGATCAAGCAAAGTTATTTGCGCTCTCAGCGGCGGGGTTGATTCCACAGTTGCGGCTGTACTTGTGGAAAAAGCAATCGGGAAAAATTTAATTTGTATTCATATTGATACTGGGATGATGAGAAAAAATGAAAGCAAATTAATTGAAGAAATGTTTAAAGATAAATTTAATCTTCAAATTATTCACATAGATGCGTCGGAAAAATTCTTGAAAAATTTGAAAGGCATAGTCGATCCTGAACATAAAAGAAAAATAATCGGTAATACATTTATCGAAGTATTTGAAACTGAAGCAAAGAAATTTAAAGATGCGAAATTTTTAGTCCAGGGAACGCTTTATCCTGATGTAATTGAATCGGTTTCTGTAAAAGGTGCATCTGCTACAATTAAAACTCATCATAATGTAGGCGGCTTACCTGAAAAAATGAATTTTAAATTGATTGAACCCTTTAGAGAATTATTTAAAGACGAAGTTAGAAATACAGGCAGAGAATTAAACATACCCGAAAGTTTTATCGAACGTCATCCATTCCCAGGACCCGGATTGGCCGTTCGTATTTTAGGTGATATTACAAAAAGTAAGCTTGACATTTTGCGGGAAGCTGACGATATTTTTATCCAAGAAATTAAAAACGCAAATCTTTATAACAAAATTTGGCAGGCATTCGCTGTTCTGCTGCCGGTTAATTCAGTTGGCGTTATGGGAGATTTTAGAACATATGAAAGTGTGATGGCGCTTCGAGCAGTTACTTCTGTTGATGGCATGACTGCAGATTGGTTTCATTTCGATCCTGATTTCTTAGCGAATGTTTCGAATAAAATTATAAATAAAGTTCGAGGAGTTAATAGAGTTGTTTACGATATCAGTTCTAAGCCTCCTTCAACTATTGAATGGGAATAAATTTTGGAATCTATTTTTCAAGTACAGCATAGACTTAAAACCGCAAGAGAATTCGAAGCTCAAGGAAAGCTGCTTCACGCCGTACAAATTTATCATATAATTATTCGTGATAATCCGGATTTAGTTGAAGCTTATTTTGATCTTGCAGATGTTTATGAATCATTGGGTAACATCGCTCCGGGCATAAATCTTCTTGAATCATTAATTGAAAAAAATCCTGAAGATAAGGACATAAGATTATTTTTAGGACAATATTTACTGCGAAATTCAAGATGGAATGAAGCGATTGAAGTACTTAGCTATATTTTACCCGAAGAGGAACAAATGGTTTCTTTCTTTCTCGGTTACTCGCATTATATGCTTGAAGAGTTTGAAATTGCCAGACTTAACTTTCTTAATTTTATTCCTAAGCAAAAACATTCTGAACTTTTATATGAAGCAAATTTATATCTTGCAAAAATTGAAGTGAAGCTGAAAAATTTTGAAAAAGCATTAACCTATGCAAAAAAAACTGAAGAATTATATTCGAATTTTTGGGAATTAAATTTTATCTATGCGGATTGTTATTACAATTTAGGCATGTATGCTCATGCTGTTAATCCTGTAGAAAAAGCAATAAAATTAAATCCAAAAGAAATATCGATTTTCAAGTTAGCAGGTAAAATTTATTTGAAACACGGAGATTATCTTAAAGCTGAAAAGTATTTTTTGAAATTTATAGAATCAATTGAAGATGTTTCTTCCGATGATTACGCTAAGCTAGGTGAAGCCTGCTTAAAAGCTTCTAAAGCAAAAGATGCTATGAATTATTTTGATGTTGCAATCAGTCTTGACCCGGCAAATAATTCTGCAATAGAGGGGAAAAAAAATGCTACTAAATTGCTGAATAATAATATGGTTTAAGATGTTAAAAAAAATTTTTCTATTTTCTCTTCTATCCCTATCTGTACTTTATGCACAAGAAATTCCTAATGAAAATATTGAATTAAAATTTAATCAGGCAGTTAATCTATTTGATGCTCTGCAATATCAAAAAGCATTGCAGGCGTTTAATTCAATTCTAGAATCTCCAGCTAATTCTAAAATTTCCATTTCATATTTGTTCAAAGGAAAGATTTTAATAAAATTATCGCGGTATAGTGAAGCTTCCGAAACCTTAAACAAATTTATTAATTTATATCCGGACAGCAAATATATAAATGAAGCACGGCTTACTTTGGCTAATTCTTATTATTTGGGAAAAAAATATTCTAATGCCTTTGATCAATGTATAAAATTAATTTCCAGCAATCCCGATTCATCTTATTACAATTATGCTAAAGAGACTGCTGAAAAAATTGGATTTGGATATTTAAATTCTTTTCAAATAAGTCAGTTTGAAGATTCATCCAGCAGTGCGAATAAAGAAGTAAAATCATTTTTATTATTAGTGCTGGGCAAAGCATATTTGAGAGAAGGAAATGTTGCAGATGCTAGGAAATCATTTGGAAAGTTAGTTCGTAATTATCCTTCCTCCAAAGAAAGTAAAGAAGCGATTTCGCTGAATCAAGAAATTTTGCTCAATCATTCCAGCAGTTTGCCATCAAATATTATTGGTGTACTGCTTCCTTTAGAGGGTGAAAAAGTAAGCGATGAAGCTGCGAACTCTGCAAATGAAATTTTAGAAGGGATAAAATTTGCAGTATCAGAATTTAATAAAGATAAAAACGGCAAAGATGAAATTGGATTAATGATTTTGAATACTGAAATGAAAGAAGATAAAATAGCTCAGATAAAAAGTAAAATAGAATTTATTCCCCAGTTAAAAGCACTCATCGGCCCAATTTTTAGCAACGAAGTACGAATAGCTTTAAAAATATTTAAAGATACAAATATTCCAATCATCTCACCAACAGCAACAGATACCGGGCTCACCAGCTTGAATCAACTTTTTTTTCAGGCAAATCCTCCTTTTAGCCTTCGCGGAAAATTAATGGCGCAGTATATATTCAATTCCGAAAACAAAAGAAGCATTGCCGTACTAAATGCCGTTGATGGTTATTCTCCTTTATTAAGTGCTTCATTTAAAAATGAGTTCGAAAGATTAGGCGGTGAAATTAATATTTCTGAAACTTATAAAAGCAATAGTTTTGACCTTGCTGACCAGGTAAAAAATATTGATGATACTACAAATATTTTCGATGGAATGTATATTCCCTTAGCTGATAAAATTGATGCAACTGCCATTCTTTCAGAATTAGCCGTTGACAGCGTTAATACATCTATTTACGGAAATCAGGATTGGCTTTTTGCTAAGGGCTACGAAACTTCACCCGATTTAAGTAATCGTGTTGTTTTCACTTCCGATTATTTTTTTGACTATAAAAGTTTTGCATTTCAAGATTTCAGTAAACGATTTTATGACCAGGTTAAAAAAGATATAAATAGAAATATTTGTTACGGATATGATACTGCAGAATATTTGATTAATCTACTTAAAGGTTCTTCGATGGCGAGGGAAGATATAATTAGAAAAATGGAATCGGGTTTTACTTCTGTTGGATATCATAACAATATTTGCTTCAATGCAGATAGGGTAAATTGCTATTTGAATATTTTAAGATATGACAATGGATTATTTGATTTAATAACTAAATACAAATCAGAAAATTAATTATAAGAGGTAATCATTTCATCTGTAAAAGATCTTCCATTAGATGATAGGCCCCGCGAAAAACTTACTTTAAGAGGACCTCAAAATTTAACTGATGCGGAACTGATTGCAATTTTGCTTCGAACCGGGAAAAAGGGAAAGTCAGTTATTTCCGTGGCTCAGGATGTAATAAAAGACCATACCAATCTGGCAGTGCTGGCAACAAAAAGTTTAAATGATCTATTAAAAACATCCGGCATCGGAAAAGATAAAGCTGCTACCTTAATGGCTGCTTTTGAAATAAGCCGAAGAATTCAATCACAGCAAAGGTGGTTTTCAAATAAAAAAATTACATCTCCGCAAGAAATTGCTGAAATATTTATACCCTTGTTAAGGGATGAGCTAAAAGAAAAATTTATTATTGTCTGCTTAAATTCAGCAAATAAAATAATTAAATATGAAACCATTTCAATTGGCAATTTAAATTCCAGTGTTGTTCATCCAAGGGAAATTTTTAAAGCTGCAATAGAACATTCATCTGCAAGTATAATATTAATTCATAATCATCCAAGCGGGAATCCAGATCCAAGCAACGAGGACATTTCCATTACAAAAAAAATAGTTGAAGCAGGAAAAATACTAGATATTCCAGTTTTTGATCATCTTATAATTGCAGGGAATGTTTACACTAGTTTTGTAGAAAAAAGGCTATTTTAAAGGTTGTAATTTAGCGCAAACATGACATAAACTTTATCATCACTTGCTTGAACTTATTAACTAATTTTGTTATATAAGGGCATTAAATTAGTACCTATATTTATAAGCTATTATAAAAAAGAAGATTACAGAGACAATAACATTGATAACTAGAAACTTAAGCACTATATTTAACAACCTAAATTAACTAATATAAGTGGAGGTTCCCATATGAAAATAGCAAAAGCACTAAAAAATACTCTGGCAATCACAGTAGTTACAGCAGCTGTAGCATTCATGAGTGGTTGTGGTGGAGTAGATGACGAAATGATGCAGCAAATGAATGATCTAAAATCAAAGGTCAGTTCTTTGCAGGATCAAGCCAATTCTTTAAAAGATGAAAGAGCATCTCTTGAAAAAGATATGGCTGAAAAAAATGCAAAGCTTCAACAATGCAATAAGGACAAAGAAGAAGCACGGGCTAATTTAGACAAATTACCCAAGTAAATTTCTAAAATTGAATTAAATTATTTAACACGAATTTGGAGGAAAATCTCTATGAAATTAACAAAATATTTAATTAGTATTTTGGCGCTCATGCTTCTTTTTTCAGTAGCAATTATGGCACAGGAAGAAGAAAAAGAAATGACGACAGATGAATGGCAGGCTGAAATGACACGATTGCAGGAACAAGACAGTTCTTTGCAAGCTGAAGTTCAGTCTTTACAAAATGATATTGATAAAATGAAATCAACTGAAATGCAAAGCTATGATGATTGCATGAACGAACTTTATGCAATGGTTGGCGCTACTAAATCAGATGTTGATAATTTTAGACAAGCAGTTGCTGAATTAAATGGGAAAATAAATAGAAAAGAAGGGCCTAAAGCTGACAGACAAAAAGATCTTAACGCTTTAAAAATGAATAAAATTAGTGCTTTACCAGAATTTTTTGATAAAGTTCATAATCAAATGCAAAGTGCTTTAGATGGATGGGTTGAAGAACCAACTGAACAAAATTACACAGTTGTTAAAGGCGATTATCTCTGGAAAATTGCTAAGAAAAAAGAATATTACGGAAATGGTTTTGCATGGCCGAATATTTACAAAGCAAATAAAGATAAAATTAAAAACCCGGATTTAATTTATCCTAAACAAGTATTTACTATTCCTAACTTAACTGAACAAGAAAAAGCTAAATACGATAAATTGAGAACTAATTATAAACCGGCTCCAGTTCAATAATGTGTTTTTAATTGTTCAAATGTTCGAATTGATATTATCAATTAACCCTCATCATTTTAATTTGGTGAGGGTTTTTTTATTTAAATAAGGATGATAATGGCAGCAATTGAAAAAAGAGTTACGCTTGATAACGTAGATATGCTGAGCCTATTGGGCAGCAATGACAATAATTTAAAATTAATTGAAGATCGATTTAACGCTAACATTACTGTAAGGGGAGATAATGTTGTTATGAAAGGTGTTCCTGAAGAAGTGGAGACTGTCGAAAAAGTTTTTAAAGAAATGGTTTATGTTTTAAATACCAAAGGTTCTTTAAAATCTTCAGACGTTGAAACTATATTGGAACTTTCTATACAAGGAAAGGAAATTGTAAGTGATAAGGAAATCGATTCTATTATTCTATATACAAAGAATGATTCCATTAGAGCTAAAACATCCGGCCAGCAGCAGTATATAGAAACTGCATTGAAGAATGATATCTGTTTTGCAATTGGCCCTGCTGGAACAGGTAAAACATATCTTGCAGTTGCATTAGCAGTGTCGGCTTTAAAAAAGGGAATCGTAAGCAGGATTGTTCTAGCGCGTCCTGCTGTTGAAGCGGGAGAAAGTTTAGGCTTTTTGCCGGGAGATTTTAGAGAGAAAATAGATCCGTATCTTCGTCCATTATATGATGCATTAGATGATATGATGCCTTCAGAAAAATTAAAAGGATACATAGAAAAAAGAGTTGTGGAGATTGTTCCACTTGCATATATGCGCGGCAGAACATTAAATAATGCGTATGTAATTTTAGATGAAGCACAAAACGCAACCGATACTCAAATGAAAATGTTTTTAACAAGATTAGGTGCGAATTCCAAAGCAATTATTACCGGTGACATTACACAGATTGATCTGCCAGCTAAAAGTGTAAGTGGACTGGTTCAGGCTAAAGAAATATTAAAGGGAATTACAGGTGTCGGATTTGTTTATTTTGATAAATCAGATGTTGTTCGCCACAGACTTGTAAAAGATATAATCGATGCGTATGAAAAATTTAGAAGTAATGAAGAAATGTGAGTTGGTAAATGTTATGTTATTCCGAACTTGTTTGTAGTGTAAATAATTTTGTGTAAATGGTTAATCAAAGATTAGAGGATAAGTGCTGCGGAGCGTAGCGGAGCAGCACTTATCCTCTGCACTCGAAAGCGGTATTGCTTTTGGGAAAATAAATAATATGTTTAACTTAAATCCAAAAGGAGTTTACACATCATGGAACTCACCGATGAAATGATCGAGCAGTTAAAAGCCGATCTAGCCAAAGCTAAAAACTACAATGATTTAATGGGTAAGGATGGAGCTATTAAAAAGCTCATGTCAAAATCCTTAGAACAAATGCTTGAAGCTGAGCTAACCGAACAACTCGGTTATGAAAAGTATTCACCAGCCGGAAAGAATAACGGTAATAGCAGAAACGGAAAAACCCGTAAGACTCTGAAGAACGATAATGGAGAAATGAGATTACTGTTCCACGAGATCGTAATGGAGAATTTGATCCTATCATTGTTAAAAAATATGAAAGAACTATAGGTCCGATTGAGAATAAGATCATCTCCATGTATGCAAAAGGAATGACTACCCGAGATATACAGTCACATGTTCAAGAGATGTATGGTTTAGATGTCTCAGCCACCTTAATTTCCAATATTACCGATAAGATAGTTCACATTGCAACAGAGTGGCAGAATCGTCCTCTCGAAGGGATTTATCCAATAGTTTTCTTTGATGCTATCCATTACAAAGTAAGAGACGAGTCAACCAAGAAAGTAACCTCAAAGGCTGCCTACACTTGTCTGGGAGTAGAGCTTAGCGGCAGAAAAGATCTGCTGGTCTTTGGGTTGGCGAAGCTGAAGGAGCTAACTTCTGGCTGAGCGTTCTTAACAGAGCTTAAGAATCGAGGAGTTCAAGATATTCTGATTGCTTGCATTGATGGATTGAGAGGTTTTCCCGAAGCCATTCAAACTATTTTCCCTAAAACAGAAATCCAGCTTTGCGTTATACATCAGATCCGTAATACTCTAAAATATATTGCTTCTAAAGATCAGAAAGAATTTATGAAACAGTTAAGACTGTTTACTCTGCCCCTACTGAAGAAGCTGCTTTAGAAAATCTTAATTTACTCGAAGATACATGGTCTAAAAAATATTCATTAGCTTTAAAATCTTGGAGAGGTAACTGGAATAATTTATCAACCTTTTTCAAATACCCGGAAGAAATAAGAACTGTTATTTACACTACCAATGCTGTTGAAGCGTTCATCGCCAGTTCAGAAAAGTTACTAAGGCAAGATCATCTGTTCCCGAATGATGATGCTCTTAAAAAAATGCTTTATCTTGCTTACAGAGATCTTCTAAAAAATGGACTATGCCTATTAGAAATTGGGCTATTGTTCTTTCTAATTTTTCTATTAATTTGAGGAAAGACTGGAGCCTTTCCTCTAATGCAAAATGCCATTTACACAAATTATTTTACCGGAATCTCAAATTCTCAGTTTGAATTTGTTGAAGACTGATATTTAAATTAAATCTTCACTTCGACAAGCTCTGTGTGCCGGCCTGATTAATTGTTCAAAACCTTTTTACTTTCATTCCAATATCTATCCATCTCTTCAAGGTTTGATTCATTTATATTTCTGCCGTTTTCCTGCACGCGTTTTTGAACATAATTAAATCTGTCGACAAATTTTTTATTTGTTTTGCGTAAAGCATATTCGGGATTAACATTTAAGAATCTGGCATAATTCACAAGAGCGAAAAACACATCACCTATTTCACTTTCCAGTTTGTCATTTAACTCATCTAAATTTTTGATGTTTGACTTTTGACTTTTGATTTCTTCAATCTCGTGCATCTCTTCAATTTCTTCAATAACTTTTTTCCAGACATCTTCTTTCTTTTCCCAATCGAAGCCAACCTTTGCAGCTTTTTCCTGAAGCCTATGCGCGCGTTGCAGAGCAGGCAGATTTGCAGGTACACCGTCTAATACAAACTCTCTGCCTTCCTGCATTTTAATTTCTTCCCAATTCTTTTTTACTTCATTAGAATCAGAAACTTGTATATTACCGAAAACATGAGGGTGCCTGCGAATAAGCTTTTCTTTTATTGATTCAATTACTTCTTCTAATTTGAATTCATTTTTTTCTTCAGCCATAATTGAATGAAAGACTACATGCAGTAAAACATCACCCAATTCTTTTTTTAATTCTTCGTAATCTTTATTATCGATTGCTTCTACCACTTCATAAGCTTCTTCAATCGTGGCCGATTTTATTGAATCATTGGTTTGTTCGCGATCCCAGGGACATTCAACTCTTAGTCTTTTCACAATATCAACCAACTCTTTAAAATTATTTTCAATCATATTTTAAAACCTTTATTTGTAAATTGCGTGAGTAAATCCTCGGCGTTTGAAAAACAAAGATAGCAAAATTGATACTTGTTAAAAAAGGAGAATAAAATGATTGAAGAAAAAATAAAAGAACTTGGATTTGAATTGCCTGAAGTTGCAAAACCTGTTGCGGCTTACATTCCCGCATTGGTTTCTGGTGATTTTGTTTTTACAGCAGGGCAAATACCTTTTGTAAAAGGTGAATTAAAATATAAAGGAAAAGTCGGTGCTGAATTAACATTGGAAGACGGACAAAAAGCAGCAGAGATATGCGCTTTAAATTGTCTTGCGGCTGTAAAAGGAGTTACCGGAGATTTAAATAAAATTGAAAGAATTGTAAAGCTATCAGTATTTGTAAATAGTGTTGATGGATACGGTGACCAGCCGAAAGTTGCCAACGGGGCTTCTGAATTAATCGGACAAATTTTTGGTGAAATTGGAAAGCATGCAAGAAGCGCCGTAGGGGTTAGTGGACTTCCTTTAAATGCTGCCGTTGAAATTGAGATGATTGTAAAAGTTAAGAAGTAAATAAAAAGAAGTCATTTCGAACGAGTCATCGAGTGAGAAATCTTTTATGGTATGTTAAATAGATTTCTTCATCTCGTAATCGAGATCGAAATGAAAATAAGCATTATATATTAATCTTATCAAGCAATCAGAATATTATTACTTTAACTTATTCTTTTTCACTCACATACTTATAAACCGCAGAAAAGTCTAAATCACCCATTCCTTTATTTATCGCTTCAGAATATATTTCAGATGCTGCTTTTGCAAGAGACATATTAACTTTAAATTCGTCTGCCGTTTTTTGATCAAGCGTTAAATCTTTAAGCATCCAACGAAGAGGGAAGTCCGGCTCGTATTTATCTGTTTCCATCTTGCTTCTTTTATACGACATAAAAGGAGGGACTGCAATTCCGCCGATCATAATTTCAAAAAGCTTCTCTTTTTGTAATCCTAATTTTTGACCCAGATTAATGGCTTCTGAAAAAGCAGCCATATTTACTCCAAGCATTAAGTTAACCACCATTTTAATTGATGTACCCATTCCAGCGGCACCCATGTGGTGAATTGCTTTGCCCATTACATTTAAGAGAGGTTCAACTTCCTTTAAATCTTTTTCTTCACCGCCAACATAAAAAACTAATTCTCCCTTTTCTGCAGGAGTCCTTGTCCCGCTTACCGGCGCATCCATAAATCGTATTCCATTTTCTTTTGCTTTGCCGTTCATTTCTTTTGAAAAGGAAGGATTAACTGTGCTGCAGTCAACCCAAATTGAATTTTTCTTTAAAGATGATAAAAATCCGTTTTCATCTAATGCTGTTTCTCTAACTGCTGCCGGATCTCCAAGCATCGTAAATAATATATCTGCATCTTTTGCTGCGTCTGCGGGAGTGTCTGCCCACTTTGCACCGGCTTTAATTAAAGGCTCTGCTTTGGATTTTGTTCTATTATGAACTGTTAAATCATAATTATTTTTAATTAAGTTCATTGCCATATTGTGTCCCATAATTCCTAAACCAATAAAACCTATTTTCATTTTTATCTCCTTTGATCGTGTTTTTATTTTAAGAATTGTTTAAATAAAAATAATTTAATTGAAATAGAATTGGAAGGTAGTAACTCACAATAGTAGATAGAAAGGTTAAAAAATATTATTGTGTTTTTGTATTAGAATCTTATTTAAATTTATTTTCTAATTTATTTAATAATATTTTGAAAATATGATCGGCTAAGTTTTCCGACGATAAAAATTTTTTATGTGATGACAACCAACCAAAATTAGTTGCTTCATTTAAATCAAAATGAAATGTATATTTTGAATATATATTAGGACTTCGACGGAATCTGACTGGATTTGTTAACTCAACTAATAAGTAAGAATCAGAAAGGTTATTCCATGAATAGCTTTCCCATTTAGTTTGAATGCAATATTCGGTATCAGCTGCAAAAAAATTACAATATTTTTCTCCTTTATGTACAATAAAATTCAGACCAATTTCTTTATTTGAAGAATTTTGGGCTATTTGCTCAATTATAGAGAATAAGTTCTTAACTTCTTTTTCAGCAGTTTGGACTCCTTCAATTGAGTTTAAAATTTTTTCTTTTTATTTTTAAATTCTATTATTCTTTGTAACCTTTTCGCTTTTTCTTCTGCATTTTCTATTCGTAATGTGCCAAAATTCTCTTTTATTTTTAGATCAATTACATTTGCAGCAGCTTTAGTCCCATATCTTTCCAAATCATACCAAATTCTTTGCTTTGGTAACCATTCTGGCATTTGCATATTCTTCTCAGTAAGAATAAATAATGTAAAATCATAGCCATTTTCAAATGCTCTGTCTCTTATCGCTTCTTGTTCCATACGAGTCCATGGTGTGTTCCCCCATTTATTACGATATAATATTACTACTACACGAGATCTGTTTTTAAAAACATTCTTAAATTCCATTTCCCCGTCTTTTCCAGCTAATTCATTTTGTTTTTCTAAATAGATATATGTGTTGTATCGATCTGTAAGCAAGCTGTTTAGTTCTATTGCTAATGTTTCATCTTCTTTACAAAATGAAAAAGCTACCTCAAATTCGAAAGTATTCATTTACAACCACTTCATTTTTAATAATTTATTTAAAATTAATTCAAACAAATGCATAATTTATTTATATACTAAATTTAAATTACATATCATCCTAATTCAAAAGTAGTAATCCCAAATACTTTGTTTATTTCTACTTCCGGAGGTTTGCCGTAATACATTCTTGCACATTCAAAAATATACTCTGCATTATATTTTTTTATAATACTTACTGCACTTTTATTTACTACAGGAATATCCAGGTACAAAGGTTCACCAATTACCGAATTTAAACATGCTTTATACAATTCTTCCGCAATCATTTCATTGTCTGCAAAAAGTGGACAAACTTTATAGCCTTTATTGGCTTTCCTTACAATAGCAAATCCCTTAACGCGGCTATCTTCAAAATATTTAAAGGCTTTGTTCCCAGGCAGCTTTAACCACGGCTTCAAAAATTGCGGACGGTAAAATCCAAAACATTGTTTATCGTAATTTAAAATTGTATCAAAATCTTCGTCCTTTATTGAAGAAATATTTTTATCAACATTAAACTCTTCTCCAATTCTTTCATAACGTTCATCTCTGAATGAAATTTCAAAACCGCCTTTTTGATAAAATGGCTGCATGGCAATAACTCCGTCCATTCCTATTGAAGCGCCTTTGTTTAATCTTGAAAGGAGAGTGTCTCTTCTTTGATACCAAAGCTTTTTGCCAATTCCATGTGACCTGTATTCGGGTTTAACAATAAAGAATCCCATAAAGCCAAACTCTTTATTATAAGAAACAATTGAACCTCCTCCTATCATATCTTCATTATAAAAATATCCGTAGAATCCATCAGGGTCAGTGGCATAATAAACATCAGCATCATAAGGGCCTGGATTCCAGCCTTCGGCTTCTGCCCAATTAACTAATGTTTTTACTCCATTTAATTCCAATTTTTGAAATTTTAAATCATCGATATTTATACATAAATAAACAATATATTTTATTGTTTAATTTCATAAAATCAAAATTGATAAGTAATGAAGAGCAATAATTTTCAACTTAAAATATTTCAAGTTAATCCACAAATATCACATTTTGAATCACACTCTATTAAAAAATCTTACAAAAAATTAATACGAAATATTTGACAACAAAAAAAAATATATTTATGTTTGAACGAACGGTCAATCAAAAAATAGAAACTAATAATATGGCTCCAAGAACGAAAGAACAGTTTGAACAAATTAGACAAAGCAGTAAACAAAAAATACTTGACGCAGCTTTAGAGATTTTTGCCAAAAATGGATATCATAATTCATCGGTAAGCAGCATTGCAAAAAAAGCTGGAATAGCAAAAGGCCTGATGTATAATTATTTCAAAAGCAAAGAAGAAGTTTTAAATGCGTTGATGATAGAAATGGTTGTGCCTTTTATGCAGGAAATTATGCCTACAAAGCCGGGGCAAAAAATGACTAAAAAAGATATGGTAACTATGATAAATAAAACATTTGAGTTTGCTCTTGAAAAACCGGATTACTGGAAACTGTATGTAAGTGTTTTCATACAGCCCGATGTAATGCCTAAAGTTTTGGATAAAATGTGGGAAGCTTTCGGGCCGCTTATGAATATTATGTTAGAATATTTTTCAGCTAAAGGAGTAAAAGATCCTGTGGCAATGATGAGATATTTTTCAGCGGTTCTGGATGGTATTCAACTTCATATAATGATTGATCCTGAAAATTTTCCGGCAGAAGAAGTTAAAAAGATTATTATAAAACAGTTTGCATAATTTAGAGAACAGTTATCTGTGATCGGTAATCGGTAGTCAGTAAACTGAGATAAGTTAATAGTAATCAGTTAAATAAATAATTCAAATTAATTTTTAAAAATAGAGGATTAAAAAATGGCACACGCTAATAGTTTTCGAGATTTAGATGTTTATAAATTATCTCGAGAATTAGCTATAGAAGTATTTCAACTATCTAAGAGTTTTCCTAAAGAAGAAACTTATTCTTTAACTGATCAGATTAGACGTTCCTCTCGATCTATTGGTGCTCAAATTGCAGAAGCATGGGCTAAGAGAAGATATGAAAAACATTTCATAAGTAAATTAACGGATGCTGACGGAGAACAACAAGAAACTCAGCATTGGCTAGAGACAGCTTTTGATTGTTTATATATCAATGAAAAAATTCTTAATGATTTATTAGAAAGATATAAATCTGTAGGTAAAATGATAAATGGTATGATTAGTAAATCAAATTTATTCTGCAAAAAAATTGGTAATCGGTGAACAGTAATCAGTCATCGGTAGGTGAAAATCAGTTACCAGTGATATGTTAATAATTGTTTGTAATAATAAAATAACTACCGATGACTGATCACCGCTAACAGATTACCTGTTATTAAAGAAGAAAGGAAACATAATGAAACTTATAGCGTATTTAACAATAGCACTAACATCAGCGGCGTTCGCACAAGATGCAAAAGAGATTGTTAAAAAAGCTGATCAGCATATGCGCGCAAATAGCAGTTATTCGGAAATGAAAATGACAATTATAAAGCCTGAATGGGAACGTACAATGGGGATGAAAATCTGGGCTCTCGAACCGGACTATTCTCTAATTTACATAACTGAGCCTGCACGTGATAAAGGATCTGTCACTTTAAAGAGGCATACAGAAGTTTGGAACTGGATTCCGGCTGCGCAAAAGATAATTAAAATACCTCCTTCAATGATGCTGCAATCGTGGATGGGTTCTGATTTTACAAATGATGATCTGGTCAAAGAATCATCTATCGTTGAAGATTACATTCACACTTTACTTGGAGAAGAAAAGCTTGGCGATGATGAATGCTGGAAAATTCAATTGAAGCCTAAACCAGATGCCGGAGTTGTTTGGGATAAAATCATTATGTGGATTACAAAAGATAATTATCTTGAAAAGAAGGCTGATTACTATGATGAATCAGGAGATATTGTAAAAACATTTACCGGTTCGGAACCAAAAAAAATGGATGACCGAATTGTTTTCACTCATTGGGAAATGGTTCCAAATGATGAACCGGGGCATAAGACAATAATGCAATATGATAAAATTGATTTTAACACAGACATTAAAGAATCATTCTTCTCTGAACAAAACATGAAAAGAGTTAGGTGATATTTATGGGAACTTATTTTGAATTAGCTTGGCGAAATTTGTGGCGCAATAAAAAACGGACTTTAATTGCTGCTGCTTCCGTATTCTTTGCTGTGCTGTTAGCTTTAATTATGAGATCGATGCAGCAAGGCACTTATAATTATATGATTAACTCATCTGTCGGCTTGTCAACCGGATATGTTCAAGTTCATGAAAAGGGATTCTGGGATAAAAGGTCGTTGGATAAAAGCATGATTCTTTCAAAAGAAAAGTTCAATGAGATTGAAAATATTCAGCATGTTACAAATGTTCTTCCAAGGCTTGAATCATATACATTAATCTCTTATGGAAAAAGTACAAAAGTTACGCCTGTAATTGGAATTGATCCTGAAAAAGAAAACCGAATGACAAAGCTGAAAGAAAAAATAATTAAAGGTTCTTATTTAACGGATTCATCAAAGGGAATGATTTTATCTCAAGGTTTATCGGAAATATTGAATGTGGGAGTGGGCGACAGCGTTGTACTTTACGGGCAAGGCTATCAAGGCGTAACCGCAGCAGCGCAGGTTCCGATTATTGGCATAGCAAAAATTCCTATTCCTGATTTAAACAAAGCCACGGTTTATATCAGTTTGAATTATGCTCAATGGCTATTCTCGGCACCGGATAGAATAACATCTATTTCAATTATGATTGACAAGCAAAGTAATTTGGATATGGTAGCAAACGATGTGAAAAAAATATATAATAATAGCAATGAGTACGAAGTGATGAAGTGGTCAGAACTGATGCCTGAATTAGTGCAGTCAATTCAAGTAGATAATGCAGGCGGAATAATAATGCTTGGAATTCTTTATATAGTAATCGGGTTTGGAGTTTTTGGAACTATTATGATGATGACTGCTGAAAGAGCAAAGGAATTTGGAATTTTAATTTCTGTTGGAATGAAAAAATGGAAACTTGTTTTTGTAACCACAATTGAAACTCTTTTTATTTCTTTTATCGGTGTTTTAATAGGTGCAGTAATCAGCTTTCCAATCTTACTGTATATGTACTATAATCCTATTCATCTAACAGGGGATATTGCCAAAGCATATCTTGCATTTGGCCTGGAACCGATTATGCCGTTTGCTATAAATGCGGGAATGTTCATAGCACAAATATGGACTGTATTAGCCATTACTCTTTTATCGGCGCTGTACCCGTACTTCTTTGTTAGAAAACTCGTTCCAATTGAAGCTATAAGAAATTAAAGGAGAGAAAACGATGCTTTTATCATTAGCATGGAAAAATGTTTGGAGAAATAAAAAGCGAAGTTTTATAATTTTAACAGCTATTGCCTTAGGACTCTGGAGTGGATTGTTTGCAGCAGCAGCAATGTATGGAATGTGGGACTCTACTGTTAACTCTGCGATAGATAGGGATCTTGGGCATATTCAAATTCATAGTAAGGCTTTTGAAAAAGAAAAAATGGTTGAAAATTTTATTCCAAATGGAAATCATATTTTATCTGAAGTTAAGAAAACACCTGGAGTAAAATCTGTTTCCAGCCGGACCATCATTGAAGGAATGGCTTCATCTGCCGCAACATCCTGGGGTGTTAGTATAAACGGAATAAACCCTGGAGAAGAAGCCGATGTGACAAATATTAATAAGCAGCTTGTAGGCGGTAATTATTTTGATAATGATAAAAAGAATCAAATCGTTATAAGTCAAAAACTTGCAGACAAGCTTGGAATAAAATTAAAATCAAAGATGGTGTTAAGCTTTCAGGCATTGGATGGAAATTTAATCTATGCCGCTTTCAGGGTAACCGGTATTTTCAAAACGGAATCTTCAATATTCGACGCGGTAAATGTTTTTGTAAAACAAAATGATCTCTTCAAAGTTATGGGCAGCAAACCTATAATACATGAAATTACAATTAGAACAGAATCAATTCAAACATTGAATGGTGTACTTAATAATTTGAAGAAGAAATTCTCAAACCTTGATGTTCAAAGTTGGGAAACACTTGCGCCGGAATTAAGTTTATCATTCAAATCCATCGAACTTGAACTAAATATTTTTTTAGGTATTATTTTGTTTGCATTGTTGTTCGGAATAACAAACACAATGCTTATGTCGGTTATGGATAGAGTTAGAGAGTTAGGAGTTTTAATGGCAGTAGGGATGAAGAGAATAAGACTATTTATTCTAATAATCATTGAAACCATTTTATTATCAATTACCGGAGGAATAGTCGGAATTATTTTTGGAACTTTGACGATAATTTATTTCTCAAGTAAAGGAATCAATCTTTCGCTATTTGCGCAGGGATTATCAAGTTATGGAATCGGTTCAATGCTTTATCCTTCGCTGCCGTTTTCAACTTATCCGACCTTAACTTTAATGATAATTTTTACAGCAATCTTTTCTGCAGTTTACCCTGCAATAAAGGCAATAAGATTAAATCCATCAGAAGCAATTAGAACTTATTAATATAAAATACTTTTAGGAGTTTGAGTAATGGCATTAATAGAATTATCTAACGTGAAAAAAATTTATAAAGAAACTTCTGTCCCGGTTGAAGCATTAAAAGGAGTAGATTTAAAAATTGAAAAAGGAGAGTTTACCGCAATAGTAGGGCCTTCGGGTTCAGGCAAAACTACTTTGTTAAATATGATTGGCGGATTGGATATGCCGACTTCCGGGAAAATAATTGTTGATCAAACAGATATATCAACATACAAACCTGACGAGCTGATTAACTTTAGATTACACCATATTGGTTTTGTTTTTCAAGCATACAATTTAATCCCTGTTCTAACAGCCAAAGAAAATGTTGAATTTATAATGCTGCTTCAAAAAGTAAATAAAAAAGAAAGGGAAGAAAGGGCTGTAGAATTATTAAAAGCTGTGGAGCTTGGAGACCGTTTAGACAGCCGGCCTTCCGAGCTTTCAGGCGGGCAGCAGCAGCGTGTTGCAGTAGCACGATCGCTAGCTTCCAAACCTTCTTTTGTTTTAGCTGATGAACCAACTGCAAATCTTGATTCTCACACGGCAGAGGCTCTTTTAGATTTAATGGAAGGATTAAATGAAAAGTATGATATGACATTTGTCTTTTCAACACACGATGCGACGTGTAATAAAAAGAGCGCACAGAGTAGTAACATTGTTGGATGGTATGATTAAAAATGATGAAGTACGAAACCATGAAAAAAAACTTGTTGAAAAATAATTCTTTTATGAAATTTAAAATTTGTTTATTTCTAATGCTGATTTCAACAATAACCGTTAATGCACAATTATCTGATTTCTCTTATAATGGATATGTAAAAGATTTGGTGAGCACTTACAAATTGCCTTCATCGAATGATAGGTATTATGATAATCTTTTGCATGCAAGATTGAATACAAGGTGGTATCCAACTCAATCAATAACCGGGGCATTAGAATTACGCTTCAGAGCTTTTTATGGAAGCAGTGTTGAGAAGATCCCGAATTTTCTTAGTTCAATAAAAAGTAATCATGAGTTTACACAATTGGATGCTACATTGTGGAATGCAAAAAAAACAATTGGGTATGGACAGATTGATAGGCTTTGGTTTGATTGGAGTAAAGACAAAACCGAAATTACTGTCGGAAGACAAAGAATAGCCTGGGGAACAAGTTGGGTTTGGAACCCTACAGATATTTTTAATCCTTTGGATGTTTTAGATTTTGATTATGAAGAACGTCCCGGCGCTGATGCAGTTAGAGTTCAGTATTACACGGGTCCCGTTTCTAAATTTGAATTATCTGTAAGGCCGGGCAAAACAAAAAAAGGATGGATTGCTGCTGGACTTTGGTCAACGAATGCATGGAACTATGATTTTAATTTTATAGCCGGAATAAAAGAAGACCGCTGGCTTGCCGGGGCAGCATGGTCAGGGGATATTTTAACTGCCGGATTTAGAGGTGAAGTTCTGGTTTCGCAAAAACCTGAATTAATTCCTGAATTTCAAAACTCTTATGATCTTGTTGGAGGCGAGCCTTTATCGGCTTACAATAAACCAACAGTTTCTTTTGTAGTTTCGGGTGATTATACTCTTACAAATTCATTTTATATTCACACGGAAGTTTTACACAATAGTAATGGAGTAGAAAAGTACGCCGGACTTTATTACCCTGAAGCTATGAAGCTAGGTATGCTTACTCCTGCCGCATGGTCAATCTATCAAGAATTTTCTTATGATATTACTCCTTTAATTAGAGGTTCAATTTTTGGATTGTTCAACCCCAATGATGGCTCAAGAGTTATCGTCCCTTCCGTGAGTTATTCGTTATTTACAAACTGGGATTTGTATTTAATTGGATTATTTTTCCATGGAGAACCGCTTACTGAATTTGGAGGTTATGGAAGCTCGATTTATGCAAGAGTTAAGTGGTCATTTTAATTCTATGTGCAGGGGACTTAAATTTATGTCCTTTACGAGTAAATTTAAAAAATGAATTTAATTATGTGACAAGCCGCTTTTCAATTCTTTTACAAGATTTAAAGTGTTAGAAAAATCTTTATCATCTTTTATCAATGATTTTATAACTGCACTTCCGACAATCACGCCAGAGCAGTAGGGAGAAAATGTTTTTACGTCATCCACATTTGAAATGCCAAATCCAACTAACATTTTATTTTTTGTAATTAATTTCGAAGCATTTTTTAGAGGTTCTAAAATAGATTCATCATGTTTTACTTGCTTTCCTGTTGTCCCGGTCATGCTAACATAATAAACAAATCCTTGACTCATCTCATCAATTTTCTTTATCCTTTCCGCTGGGGTTGTAGGAGTGACAAGCAAAACCACTTCCAAGCCATCAAATGAATTATTGAAGAAATTTTCATATTCATCAATTGGTATATCAGGAATGATAACTCCATTTACTCCAACTGATTTTGAATCACGTGCAAACTTATCAATACCGTAGCTTAAAACCGGGTTAGCGTAACCCATAAGAATGATTGGCTTGTCTGTCTTCTTTCTTATCTTCTTAACATATTCAAAAGTCTTCTCAACATTAATCCCGGCTTCTAAAGATAACTGAGATGAATGCTGAATTGTGGGCCCATCAGCTAAAGGGTCACTGAAAGGGAAGCCTATTTCCAGCATATCCGCACCAGCATCTAAAACTCTAACAGCCAATTCCGAAAAATTATCTTTATCCGGGAAACCGCTTGTTAAAAAGACTGACAAAACTTTTTCGTTGTTATTATTTTTTTCAGATATGTAATTTGAGATATATGACATTTATTTTTCCATTTTATTTAATATCTTGACCTCACCCCAGCCCCTCTCCTTATAAAGGAGAGGGGGAGGATATGGTTAACTTTTGTTATCGCTATTAACTTTATTAATGAAATCTTTAATTAATTCTAACGCTTTATTAATTTCATTGACAACTATTTCATTTTTAATTCTTAATACTTTTATTCCAAATGAATTTATAAATCCTTCTCGATTCTCATCATGAATTTTTACATCTTTATCATTATGAATTCCACCGTCTAATTCAATTCCAACTTTTAATTTGGGATAATAAAAATCAACAACAAATTGGTCAATACTATATTGTCTTTTAAATTTTAATCCTAAATATTTTCTTCCTCGTAAATGTTTCCATAGAATTTCTTCTGTTAGTTTTCTCAGATTTCCTATTATAATGAATCGTCATGTTTAATAATTATCAAATAATTGTTAGGATGAAAATTAAATGCAATCGGTGCCAAAAGTCCTCTCCTTCATAAGGAGAGGATTTAGGTGAGGTCGATAATTAATTATAAATTCATTTTCTCTCTAATCGTATTCAAATCCTTATCCCCGCGCCCACTTACATTTACAACAACAATTTCAGCTTTATTTGTATTAGGCATTAAGTAATTCAAATATGCAATTGCATGTGCAGATTCTAACGCTGGAATAATTCCTTCCTTTTGTGAAATCAGTTTTGTGGCTTCCAAAGATTCTTCATCAGTGATTGAATAATAATCCGCTTTAATTTCATCTTTTAAAAAACTGTGTTCGGGCCCGACTCCGGGATAATCAAGTCCGGCTGAAATTGAATGAACTTCCGCTACTTGGCCTTCTTTACTTTGCAGCAAATAAGTTTTCATCCCTTGAAAAATTCCTTCTCTACCTAAAGTTAATGTTGCACAATGTTTATTTGTATTTATTCCAAATCCGGCAGCTTCAACTCCAATTAATTTTACATTGTCATTTATAAATGGATAAAAAATTCCAATTGAATTGCTTCCGCCGCCGACACAAGCTACAATATAATCCGGAAGAGAACTTTCTTTTTCTAAAATCTGCTCTTTGGTTTCTTTTCCAATTACTGATTGAAAATCTCTAACCAGCATTGGATAAGGATGCGGGCCAACTACAGACCCAATTATATAATGAGTATCTTTTACATTAGTAACCCAGTCACGTATTGCTTCGTTAGTTGCATCCTTCAAAGTTTTGCTTCCTGATGTTACCGGGATCACTTCTGCTCCAAGCAATTTCATTCTAAAAACATTTGGGCTTTGCCTTTCCATATCTACTTCACCCATGTAAACAAAACATTTTAAACCAAACTTTGCACAGACAGTTGCGGTTGCAACCCCATGCTGTCCAGCACCGGTTTCAGCAATTATTCTTGTCTTTCCAAGTTTTTTAGCTAAAAGTATTTGCCCAAGTGCGTTATTAATTTTATGTGCTCCTGTATGGCAAAGGTCTTCACGCTTTAAATATATTTTAGCTTTGTTGTAATGTTTAGTTAATCCTTCAGCAAGTGTTAAAGGAGTTGGGCGCCCTGTATAATCTTTATTTAAATCAAAAAGTTCTTTTTGAAATTCTTTATCATTTTTCAACGAAAGATAAATTTCTTCAAGTTCCTGTAAAGGAGTAATTAATGTTTCGGGAACATACTTGCCGCCGTATTTTCCGAAACGTCCTTGTTTATCCGGATAATTATATTCAATTGTGTTTTGCATATGTATTAATTCTCTTATTAACTATTGGTGCTATTTGTTCAATTTTATCTAAAAGTTTTTTAAAGTTCTTTGGTGTTAAAGATTGGAAACCATCAGATAAAGCCTGTTCAGGATGATTATGAACTTCGATAATTAGTCCGTCTGCACCGCAGGCAATTGCTGCCATTGCCATTGGAGTAACTTTATCCCAAATTCCAATACCATGCGATGGGTCAACAATAATGGGGAGATGCGAGTTTTTCTTTATTACCGGGATAGCATTTAAATCTAATGTATTTCTTGTCATTGTTTCAAAAGTTCTAATTCCTCTTTCGCAAAGAATAACATTGTAGTTGCCTTGTGAAAGAATATACTCGGCACTCATTAAAAGATCTTCAATTGTTGCTGCCAATCCTCTCTTTAATAATATTGGATTTTTTAATTTCCCAACTGCTTCAAGCAAAGAAAAATTCTGCATATTTCTTGCGCCGATTTGAATTATATCAGCAACTTCTGAAATTAATGGAAGTGTTTCCGTATCTTTTGCTTCAGTCACAATTTTCATGTTTAATTCTTTTTTAACTTCGGCTAGGTATTCTATACCTTTTTCTTTTAGCCCTTGAAATGAGTAAGGGCTTGAGCGCGGTTTGAAGGCTCCGGCACGCAATAGATTTATTCCCATTTCCTTTAATTCGCAGGCTATGTCAAAAATTTGCTGCCTGCTTTCAACAGAACATGGCCCTGCAATTAATCCAAATTCATCTCCACCAAATGCGACATCGTCAAATTGAATGATTGTGTTGTCAGGTTTCATTTCCCGGCTGACAAGCTTGTAAGGTTTAGTTATTCTTACAACATCCTCCACAGATTCCATATTCAAAAAATCTTCTTCGGATAATTTTGCACTTGGGCCTGTGATTCCAATTGCTAATTTTATCGAGCCTGGAATTTCATGAGGAGTGCAATTGTTAAAGACTATTTTATCTTTAACTTTTTCTATGGCTGAACGCGAAGCGTCCAATTTCATTAATATCAGCATTTTCAGTTCCTTAGTGAGTTAACTTTTTCAAAAAAATGTTTAAGCTTTTGATGATCCTTTTTACCTGGAAATTCTTCCAATGAAGAAGAAACATCTATTGCAGCAGGATTAATTTTTCTAATTACTTCTTCAATGTTATCAATAGAAATTCCACCCGATAAAATAATTTTGTTTTTGTATATGTCGGGAATTAATTCCCACTTAAAAGTTTTTCCTGTTCCGCCATATTCATCTTTTGAAAATGAGTCAAGCAAAAAAGAAACATCTTTATATTTGTTCAAAATTGAAAAATCAAATTTATTTTTTATTCTAAAGCTTTTAATTACTGGTAAATTAATTTTTTCAATTACTTCAGGTGATTCTTCACCGTGAAGCTGAACAGCATTTAATTTTACTTTAGCTGAAATATTATTTATCTCTTCAAAAGATTCATTAACAAATACTCCAATCTTCATTATAAAGGGGGAGAGACTCTTTAAAATTGATTCAGCAATCTCCGGAGAAACATATCTTTTGCTTTTATTGTAAAAGATAAACCCAATTGCATCAGTGCCAAGCTGTTGAGCTAAAAACGCATCTTCGATATTTGTAATTCCGCAAATCTTAACTCTCAACTTCGCACCATTCTTTCAACTCAAGCAGTTTTAATTTTATATCTTTATGTTTCATTAAATGTTCTCCAACAAGAACTGCGTTTGTTTTTGTGTCTTTTAAGAATTCAATATCTTGCTTTTCATGAATGCCGCTTTCGGAAACTAAGATTATATCGTCGGGAATTTTTTCAGATATTAGTTTTGTCGTTTCCAGGCTGACTGAAAAGTCTTGTAAATTTCTGTTGTTGATTCCAATTATATTATTCAATTCAAAATTAATCTTTTCGATCTGCGGTAAGGAATGAAGCTCAAGTAAAACCTCCAAGCCAATTTCTTTTGCTGCATGAGTTAATTCGTTTATTTGATTTTTAGAAAGTGATTCGCAGATCAATAAAATCATATCTGCGCCGTTGGCTTTTGCTTCAAAGATTTGATATTCATCAATAATAAAATCTTTACGAAGTAATGGAGCATTTTTAATTTTAGCGATGTCTTTTAAAAATGAAATATCTCCCTTGAAAAATTTTTTATCAGTTAAAACTGAAACAGCTTGAACTTCACATTCAAAATAAATATCTGCTATTTTTAAGTGATTAAAATCTTCTCTTATAATTCCTTTTGAAGGGCTGGCCTTTTTTATTTCAGAGATGATGGAAATGTTTTTATTTTGTTTTACATTTTCTGCAAAGCTTAATGATTTCTTCTCGAAGAATTCCATTTCTTTAAATGAATTTAAAGTGTAATTCATTTTAAGAAATTTAACTTCGTCTTTTTTTACATTATTTATTTCTTCAAGAATTGTCATTTATATTTATCACCAAATTCCTTTAGCTCATTTAATTTTTTTAAAGTAGCACCGGATTTTATTGATTCTTCTGCAATGTTTTTACATTCAATTAAATCATTAGAAATGCCAGAAGTTTTTAAAGCCATTGCAGAGTTAGCGACTACTACTTCATAAGCGGCGCCATTAGTTTTGCCGGAAAATATATTATAAATAATTTCGGCGTTTTCTTTTGCCGAACCGCCTTGAAGTTTGTCGAGCGTAATTTTAGGGAAACCGAAATGGTCATTTGTCAGCGAGTAGAAATACATGGAGTGATCTTGATTAACCTCGTAAACTTTTGTTATATCGGTTAAAGTAATTTCATCATAAGCATTGCTGGTGCATAGAAAAGCTACTTTTTGCATTTCTAACAATTTTATTGCATCGCTCATTAACCGGGCAGTTTCATCATTGAACGTTCCAATTAATTGTCTCTTTACGCCTGCAGGATTTGTAAGTGGTCCGAGAATATTAAAAATAGAACGGAACTCCAATTCTTTTCTGATCGGAGCAACATGCTTCATCGCCGGATGGTATAGTGGTGCGAACAAAAATGCAATCCCTATTTCATTTAAAGCTTTTTCGGATAACTCAGGATTTAGCTGAACATCAACACCAAGTTCATGCAGTACATCAGAACTTCCGCTCCGGCTGGAAATGGATCGATTTCCATGTTTGGCAACGCTAACGCCTGCCCCGGCAACAACAAAAGAAACTGCGGTAGAAATATTAAATGTTCCGGAACCATCGCCACCGGTTCCGCAAACGTCAATTACTCGCTCATTATCACATTTCACATTTATAACTTTTTCACGCATTGCTTTTATAAAGCCGGCAACTTCTTCAGATGTTTCACCCTTTATTTTTAGAGCTGTGAGCAAGGATGCAATTTTAGAATTGTTTTCTTCACCGCTCATAATTGAGTGCATAATTTTGTAAGCTTCGTCAAAGGTTAAGCTTTCGCCAACCATAACTTTTTCTAAATAATTTTTTATCATAGCTCCAACCAGTTTTTAATAATGTTTTTACCTTCTAATGTTAAAATTGATTCGGGATGAAATTGAATTCCTTCAACAGGATATTCTTTGTGTCTAATTCCCATAATTATTTCATCATCTGTCTCAGCAGAAATTTCAAGACAATCGGGCAAAGAATCTCGTTCCACAATTAACGAGTGATATCTTGTAGCTTCAAAATTTTGCGGAATATTTTTATAAATATTTTTTTCATCATGCTTTATAAAAGATGTTTTACCGTGCATTAAAACTGGCGCTTTCACAACTTTTCCTCCGTAAACCATTCCCATTGTCTGATGGCCAAGGCAAACACCAAGAATCGGAATTTTATCACCAAAATATTTAATTGCAGTGATTGATGCATTAGAAGCTTCTGGTTTTCCGGGTCCCGGTGAAATTAAAATTTTATCCGGATTTATTTCATCAATTTGATTTTCATCAAGCTCATCATTTCTCTTTAACAATTAGCTTGCTTTTATACTTTGCCTAACAGCTGAACAAGATTGTAAGTGAATGAATCGTAATTATCAATTACCAATATTTTCATCAATCACCTCTGCATATTTTAAAGCATTAACCAAAACTGCCGATTTATTTTTTACTTCTTTTGCTTCAAGCTCAGGCCTGCTGTCGGCGACGATTCCGGCACCAGCCTGCCAGTAGACTGTATCATGTTTGGCAAACAAAGTTCTAATTGCAATGCACATATCAAGGTTTCCGGAAAAATCAAAATAACCAACTGCACCAGCGTAAACATTTCTAGATTTCTTTTCGTAATCATCTATCAATTGTATGGCGCGAATTTTTGGGGCGCCTGTTACTGTCCCAGCGGGGAAGCATGACATCAAAGCATCAATTGAATCTTTATCCGATGCAAGCTTGCCTTCAACTTTTGAAACGATATGCATTACGTGCGAATATCTTTGCACTTTCATTTTTTCAGTAACGACAACAGTATCATATTCACAAATTCTTCCAAGATCATTTCTTCCTAAATCAACGAGCATAGTATGTTCGGCAAGCTCTTTTGGATCATTCATTAAATTTTCTTCAAGTTCCTTATCTTCTTGAGCCGTTCTTCCTCTTCGACGCGTTCCGGCAATTGGAAGCAATTGTGCTTTTCCATTTTGCACTTTTAATAAATCTTCGGGAGATGTTCCAATTATTTTAAAATCATCTTTAAATTCAAGGAAATACATGTACGGAGAAGGATTAATTATTCGAAGTGCACGGTAAACATTTAAAAGATCGCCGGAAAACTCAGTTGAAAATCTTTTTGATATTACTATTTGAAATATATCTCCTTCAACAATATTTTTTTTACCCGATTCAACTTGTTCAAAAAATTCCTTGGCGTCAAAATCTTCATTAATTGTCCCATCAATCTTAAAATCAGAAATAAATTCAACCGGTTTTTTTAATTCTTCTCTAAGCTGCGCTAAAGTATTCTTTGCGTTTTGGTAAGCTTCATTAAGATTTGTTTTTTCGTCAACACTGATATTTGTGATTAAAATTATTTGATGTTTGTAATGGTCAAATGCGAGGATGGTGTTATAAATTCCAAAGATTGAATCGTAATTATCAAATCGTTCGGATTTAAAATTTATTACTCTTTCCACAAGAGAAATATTTTCATAACCAAGGTATCCTACAATTCCTCCGGTGAAAATTTGGAAGCTCATCAATCTTAGGCTGTTTTTTTGATTTAATTTCATTTCGAATAAATTCAAAAATGGAAATTTTATGTTTTGTGCTGTTTCCATTTTTTAATTCAAATAAATCTAATCCAATATTAGCAAAAATCTTTTCCGGGTTTTTCCCAATGAAAGAGTAACGAGCCATGTTGGTGGAACCTTCAACAGACTCCAGTAAAAAACTTTGCTTATCTTTTTCTCGAATCTTTAAATAAGCTAAAACCGGAGTTAGAAGATCAGCAGTAATAACTTCGTAAACCGGGATTAAATTATATTCTTTTGCAAGTTCTGAAAATTTTTCAAATGTCATAATTTTATATTTATTATTGTTTACATAAAACAAAAAACCCTTCTCAGTTTGATGAGAAGGGTTTTAGGGTAAAAAATTATTTTCTCAAGTTCACTGAGTCATATTAAAAAATAATCCGTACCACCACCAAGAATTTGGGCTGAGTTTTTTTGTTTTGTAATATGATTCAGTTAAATTTTTCATAAGTGTAACTGCAAATATAAAACACTTTTTTTGTTTGTCAAGATATAAAACCAAAATTTCTAAAGTGATTAGCTATTTATCTGTATTTTTTATCAAAAAGTGTATTAAAAAGGTTTACAATATGTAAGTGTCGTTCTGTTTG
>CAVSWT010000030.1:0-60381 GCA_963731745.1 uncultured Ignavibacteriales bacterium | reverse complement strand
AAGTATAAAAGTAAACTCCGCTTGGAAGTGCTTCTGCATTAAATAAAACTTTATAATTTCCCGGCTCTTTAACTTCATCAAATATTGTTCGAATTTCTTTTCCAAGAATATCATAAACTTTTAAAAGCACAAGTGAATTATTTTCAATATTAGCTGGAATTGAAAACTCTATCGTAGTTGAAGGGTTAAATGGATTAGGATAATTTTGTTTTAATTCAAAACCAGTCGGAGAATTATTTTTTGCAGATTCAACTCCAGTTGTATTTTTATTTTCGTATTTATAAATAGTTTCACCCATTGCGTAAGCAACAGAATCATTTATTTTTCTAATTCTATTTACTCTTGAACCGAAATGTGCATCGTGCCAAGCTATCGCCGCCATCAGTTGTTTCATAAGTTGTGTAAGAGCTGTTTCCTCCAGCCCATCCAACAGAATCATTTATAAAGCCTATTCCTTGAATGTAATATCTAAATGGAGTAAAAAATTTTTCTTTCCAGGATTTGCCGCCGTCAGTTGTTTTAACAATATTTACAACTGTCCCGGTATCACGCTGAAAGAAACATAGCCAGTCATTTTACTTGGGAAATTAATTTTCCAGCACCATTCACCAAGCTGCGAAGATGTAAAAATATTTTGCCACGTTTCGCCGCCGTCAACTGTATGTAATATAACTCCGTGAGAGCTTTCGTTTAATGGGCCATTACCACCGACAGCAAATCCGGAGTCAGGTGAAGTGAAATAAATATCCATTAAATCCATTGCATAATCGCTCATGCTTTTTGAATGCCAGCTCTCACCCTTGTCAGTGCTTTTGAGAAAATAAACCGGGCCTCTAACTCTTCCAATTCCGACAATCATTGAATCATTCACAACACTTAATCCGCAAATGCCTCTGGGTTTGGTTCCGATGAAATTATTGATTCGGAATCCAGCTTCCTCCACTGTTAGTTGTTCGATAAATAAGATTTGTGTCGGTTTGTCCTCCAAATTCATTCGTTCCCAGATTACATGCAACTCCTGTCAATGAATCCACAAAACCGATTGATCTAAAATAAATTGTGCCTTTGTCAAATTGATTTATCCATGAATGTCCGCCGTCATTAGTTTTCCAAATTTTACCTCTTCCGACCACCCATCCCGTATTTTCATTTAAAAAATATCCATCATCATGTCGTGAAGTTACCGGAGCAGCCGTAAGAGTTTTCCAGCCGGCTTGTGCATAAATTAGATTCCAAAAGCATGAAATTAAACTGAACAAAATAATTAATCTTTTCACGAGCATCCTTATTTTAGTTTTTCAAATTAATCATCCACGCATGCCTGAGTTGAAGCTGTTGAGGAGAAGCTTCATTATTAACTTCAAATACATGTTTAAGTGGTTTGGGTTTTAGATGACGCACATCCTTAATATCTTTACCGTTTCGCTGAACCGTAATTGTATATTCGTCACCAACTTTCATGGATTTAAATTCACTCAAAATTTTAAGATAGGTTTTTAAATTTATTTCTTCGCCATTAATTTCCATTACAACGTCATCTTTTTGAAAGATACCATCAACATCTTTTAAAACTACAATTTTACCATCCTTGTACGTGAGGGGCACATCTATAACCACGGCGGAACTGTCCACACCTTTTTCTAAATAATAATTTATACCGATCTTGTTGAAATATTCTTTTACAGGAAGCCTTTTTGTGCCTTCAATATAATTTTCAATAAAGTCTTCTATTTCCGGAAAAGTTTCATTAATGATAACATCAAAAAAATCATCTTCGCTAAAGGGCCGATTTGGGCCGTATTCTTTTGAAAGATGATTTATTACTTCTCGAAGTCCCATTTTACCATGCGATAAATCAAGTATTCTAATATCTAATAAAGCCGCAACCACTGCGCCTTTTTCATAAATATTATAATATTGATTTGGTAAATTCACCGCATCAATCCCAAGCTCTGTTAGGCTGATTGTACTATCAAATCTATCATTCGTATTTAATTTCTCAGTAATCTGATCCAAATACTGTCTAATAGTAATTAAGCTGTCTCTTAACTGTAATATATCGGAAGCCCATTCAGTAACGCCTTCGTAAAACCAAAGATGCTGCGACATTACAGGTTTTACAAAATTAAAATGTTCAATCAACTCACTATGAATATTCAAAGGAGTAACAACGTGGAAAAATTCATGAGCAACTATTGATCGTATTTTTTGAACAAAGGTTTCAGTAAGCGGTTCTTCTCTCAAAATGTATTCTGAGCTGTATGAATGTTCCCATGCCCCAGCCGGATTATCTTCAAAGAAAAATAAAAAAGTGTAATGTTTAACCGGCAATCCATTTGTAAAATCACTTTCAGCTTTAAGTATATCTTGTAACGAAGACAACATATTTTTTGAAGTTATTAACCCGGTTTTTGAATAAGTATAAACATCAATTTTCGTCCCCTGGATATTAATTGAATCTTTACTGAGATTACCTAATAATATTGGTGAATCTACAGCCTGGTTAAAATCTGTTGCTTCATAAAAACCGGAGCTATCTTTTGTTAAAGCCGTTCCTATCAGCCATGCTTTTGGATATTCTAATTTAATATCCATGGGAATTTTCTGCATTCCTTTAATATATCCAAAAACTGCTTGCCCATTTATCAGTACATGATCGTGTTCTATTGAAGTTCCTGACATTCCGTATATGGGATGATCTGGAACAGGCGTATCAAACGTCTCAGCTATTTCGTAATAAATTTTGTAAACATTTTCAGGGTCATCCAGTTCCCATTGATTAGTAGAAACTTGTTCTGTTTCAACTTCATCGCCGTTTTTGTCATATGCTTTGAACAATCGCACGTATCTTCCAATATCCATTGTTTCATATGTTCCCGGGGCTGTTGCAGCAAACTGAAAAATATCATTCTCATCAGATAATTTTTCAGGATAAACCGTGACTTTAAATAAATCATCACTTCTATTATTCAAATCAACAATAAATTTTTGCTGCGGAAAAAGAATTGTTGGAATTAAAATTAACGCAAATAGAAATTTATTTAACATAGGTTTTCGCATGGAGTTATCTTTCTTAGATAAAATTCTCATAAATTGCTTGGGTTCTTTTGCAAGATATAACTTTTTTTTGAAATCTTTAGTATTTGGGGCAACTAAATTTATAAATATTCAACACTCATTAAAATAATTGAAAGTGTAATTCTAGACGTACTGAAAACTTTTTAATAAATGATTAAATTTGCTTAATTAAAACTAAAATTTTATTAGATGAAACAATTCGAAATACCAGATTTTTATAAAAGTTCGTTTATATCAAAAATAAAAAACTCTAGAAAGTTAAATGATCCTAGAAAGAAAAATTTTGATCCGACTGTTTTAGATTTTGGGCCTGTTAAGTTTTACATAGCGAGACATTTTGGATTTTGTTACGGTGTTGAAAATGCAATTGAAATTTCCTATAAAACCGTTGAAGAAAATCCAAACAAGAGAATTTATCTTTTAAGCGAGATGATTCATAATCCGTTTGTTAATGAAGATTTGCAAAGCCGCGGTGTAAAATTTATAATGGATACCAGCGGAAATCAACTTGTAAAATGGGAGGAGCTATCTAAAGATGATATTGTTATTATTCCTGCCTTTGGAACTACAATTGAAATTGAACAAAAGCTGAATGAACTAGGAATCAATACGATTAATTTTAATACTACTTGTCCTTTTGTAGAAAAAGTTTGGAACCGTTCAAACCAGTTAGGGGAACAAGAATATACTATTATCATTCACGGAAAAAGTTATCATGAGGAAACACGCGCAACATTTTCCCACACGGTTAAAAAAACTGATTCAGTAATCGTAAGAGATATTGATGAAACTAAAATTTTATCCGATATAATTTTGGGTAATATTGAGAAAGCATAAATTCTATTCGCTTTTTGAAGGAAAATATTCTGAAAATTTTGATGTAGAAAAAGATTTAGTAAAAGTCGGTGTAGTAAATCAAACAACTATGCTTGCTTCAGAAACCCAGGCTATTGCTGATCTTCTTAAAGAAACGATGATTAAAAAATACGGAAATGAAAATTTGCGAAATCATTTTGCCGACACAAGAGATACATTATGCTACGCAACAAATGATAATCAAGAAGCGACTTATAAGCTGCTGGAATGTGATGCTGATATAGCAATAGTCGTTGGTGGCTATAACAGTTCAAACACTAGCCACATTGTTGAACTGTGTGAAGAAAAATTCACTACTTTTTTTATTTCATCAGCAAATGAAATTTTAGAGAAAAAATCGATTAAACATTATAACTTGAAATCTAAAAAAGAAGTGATCACTAATAATTTTCTTCCACGGAAATACACCCGTGAAAATTATTTTAACCAGCGGAGCTTCCTGCCCTGATGCAACTGTTGATCAGGTTCTGAAAAAAATATTATCGTTTTTCCCCGAAGCAAAAAATATTGATGATGTATTAAGAGAAATGATTTAAAAAATTAATTATAGAGACGCAAAGATATGCGTCTCTATAAATTAAGAATAACTTATTTCAACAATACCATCTTATTTGACTTAATGAAATTACCAGCCTTAATTTGATAAACATAAACTCCGCTTGCCAAATTTTTAGCATCAAATGTCACAGAATAATTGCCGGCCGGCTTAATATCATTTACTAATGTAGCAACTTCTTTCCCGAGTATATCATAAACTTTCAATGAAACCCGCTCATTCTTAATCACTGAAAATTTTATTTGTGTTGAAGGATTAAAAGGATTGGGATAGTTTTGCTTCAACGAATATGATAGCGGAATTGAGCTGTTATTGTTATCATCCACGGCTGTAACCGGTTCAATTGAAACAATAGGGCAATTGACATTCGCTGCTCCATTTACTAGTATATTGGCAGATTGTGCAGAAGTCAAATCGTGGACCTTCTCAAAATCTGCATTGTCATATATATTAACCATCCATAACGGCGAATAAGTTTCATCATCAGGAAGTGTTGCCGTTACGTTATGAGTTCTTCCAGTTGAATCCTCAGTCATAAATCCGGATGGCGGTCCACCTCCCGGCATACCAGGATTTATATTGAATGAAACAAATATCGGAGAAATTGGGACCATATCATTTTGATTTGTCATCAATGCTTTTTCGGAAAAATTAAAATAGTAAACAATTTTACCTTTATACCAGCCCCAGGTAAGACCAGCACTTTCTCCATTCAGTCGCATTTTTGCAGTTGAACCTTCAGGTACAACCGGGCAATTGACTAACATAGTTGTTTCGTTAATCGTGTATCCTGAGTCAACTAATTGCTTGTAACTTGTAATAGAATTCGGAACATAATCCCCGGGTACCATAACTGTTTGTACTTCCCAAAAATCATTATAAGAAGTATCACCAGGAATAACATCAATTATATTATGCTGTTCGTTTATTGGCGAAAGTGTCATACTATTAACTAATACATAAATTGGTGCCGGTTCAGTTGGCTGTACGTCAAAATTGTAATAAGATATGTGTTCTCCATCTGGGCCCAAGCCTTTCGATATTAAAGGTTCTTCATCAAAATTCACGGGTTCGTTCGGGCCTGGTAAATTATTGGTAGTATCTCTTATAAATAAATGTCCTGCGTCTGCACTAAATCTATCTATTTTAACATATTGTGCAACAATGGGACAGTTAACAAGTGCGGCATTGGTTGCTAAAATATTTGCAGACTGGGCAGAAGTTAAATCATGAACCATTTCAAAATCTGCATTGTCATAAATGTTCACAGACCAAAGTGGTGAATAATTTGCATCTGTTGGTATTGTCGCCGCAACATTGTGAGCTCTATTAGTAATTGTATCGGTTTTAAATCCTGACGGAGGCCCGCCATTTGCATCACCAGGATTTATATTAAATGAAACATAAATTGGTGATGAATCAATCATATCCATATTATTTGTCATTATATCTTTTTCGGCAAAGTTAAAATAATATACAACCTGATGATTATACCAGCCTCTTGTTAAACCGAAGTCACTTCCATTCCATCTCTTTCTTGCGACAGATCCATCTGGTACAATCGGACAATTAACTATAATATTGGTTTCTTCGATGTTATAATTTTCATCCATAATTTCCTGCAGACTGGTAACTGAATTAGGAAGATAATCTTTTGGTACCGTAACTTTCTGAACTTCCCAAAAATCATTGTAATCAGAATCTCCTGGTACATCGTCTACAATATTTAATTGTCCTGCAACCGGCATCGAATCGCCCTCACGGAACAGAACATATATTGGTGCGGGTTCAGTTGGTTGAACATCAAAATTATAATAGGCAATTAATTCTCCGTTTGGACCAAAACCTTTTGTAATAAATGGCGGTTTGTCAAAATCTATCGGAGCATTAGGTGCCGGCAGCATATTGGTGCTATCTCTTACAAATAAATGTCCTGCGTCTGCACTGAACCTGTCGATGCTAACCTTTGAAACAGTATCCGGACTTACGGCTTTAGTTAGTGAAACGATCGGACAATTTACATTCGCAGCTCCGTTAACTAATATGTTTGCAGACTGAGCAGAAGCTAGGTCATGCACTTTATCAAAATCTGCGTTATCATAAATATTAACCATCCATAATGGTGAGTAAGCGTCATCTTCCGGCAGAGTTGCTGTAACATTATGGTTTCTGCCGGTTGCAGTATCAACTTTAAATCCGGAAGGCGGTCCGCCGTTAGCTTCATTTGGATTGATGTTGAATGAAACAAAAATTGGAGAAAGCGGCACCATGTCTGACTGATTCGTTACCAGAGATTTTTCAGAAAAATTAAAATAATATATTATCATATTATTGTACCAGCCTTCTGTTAATTCACTACTTTCGCCATTCAATCTCAAAACAGCTGTTGAACTATCGGGCACTATGGGACAGTTTACAAGCATATTTGTTTCCTCAACTGGATAGCCAGAATCAACAATTGCTTGATAGCTGGTTACCGTATTAGCTATATAATTTGAAGGTACTGTAACTTTCTGAACTTCCCAAAAATCGTTATAATCAGAATCGCCGGGCACATCATCAACAATGTTCAATTGTCCTGAAACGGGCATTTCTTCACCTTCTCTGAACAACACAAAAATAGGTGCAGGTTCAGTAAGTTGAACATCAAAATTATAATAGGAAATATGTTCACCATTTGGGCCTAGGCCTTTTGAAATAAATGGTTCCATATCAAAGTTAATGGGCTGGTTGGGGCCAGGAAGATTATTATTCACATCACGAACAAACAAATGCCCAGCGTCAGCACTGAAGCGGTCTATGCTGACACGTTTTGCAGTGTCGGGATCGGCCTGAGCCAATACGGCTGAATAAAAAATAGCAACGAAAAAGAAAATGTAGTAAAGTTTATGTCTTCTCATATCTACCTCCTTGTTTGATTGGAACTTTTATGTCGAATGAATTAATATTAAAATGACGATTAATTGTCACAGAATTATAACAGCAGTGTAAACTTTCTTTAATAATTGCAGTAATTATTTAGGGATGATTCGGATGCAGAATTTAAAATTGATAAATATTGTATTTCAATTTGTTAATAAAAATTAATTATACATTTTAAGTTTGTTCTTATTATTTTAACTTTCATACACTTTCACAATAAAAAAGTTTTTAATCACTCAAGCCATTAGGTATAATCTTAGGAGTAGCAAAATGAAAAAACTTATGCTTGTCCTTTTCATCTGTTCTTTTATTGTTTCAACTAGCTTTGCACAATTCAACTGGAATAAGAAACCAATGAATTTAAAAGTTCTGCCTGATACAACTTCTGGCCAAACACTTAGGCACATAATGATGGGGTTTACGCAAGCCCTTGGCGTAAGGTGTTCTTTTTGCCATGATGATTCAAAGGGTAATGAATTTTCAGACATAGATTTTCCTTCTGATGCAAAACCAGAAAAACAAACAGCTCGGGAAATGATGAAAATGACGGGATCAATAAACAATGAATTTCTTGCAAAACTAAAAAAAGATGATGTGCTTCAAGTAAGCTGTATAACTTGCCATCGAGGATATCATGAACCCATCCAATTATCAGATCTGCTTATAAAAACATATAAGCATGATGGATTGGAGGCTTCTATGGATAGATATAGTAAACTAAAAGATCAATATTTCGGGAGCTTCGCTTTTGACTTTAAAGAGCATTCACTGGATAATTTTGGAAAAAATCTTTTAGAAAGTGGTGCTAGTAAAGATGCTTTAACGATATTCCAAAAAAATGCAGAACTCTTTCCTGATTGGGCTGGAGCGTATGAAAGTCTTGGAGACGCAAATATAAAATTAGAGAATAAAGAGGAAGCCATTAAAAATTACAAAAAAGCAATTGAAATGAATCCAAGAAATGAAAGAGTAAAAGATAAACTGGATGAGATTGAAGGCTAAGGAAGTTTTAATTTTGAAAAGAGAATTCAGGATATATAAAATTTATATATCCTGAATTAATAAATAATTGGTTTATTTAAACCCAGCAGCTTACAGGTTCAATATCTGCCATAGTGCGTAAACCTGGTTTAGCATTTATTACAGTTGGAATTGAATTAACTGTAATTGCGCACGTAGCAATGTCACCATTAACCCCGTCTTTGATGGTCGTATCAATTTTTGGATTTCCTTCAATAATAACTCTATCTCTGGGTTCAGGCTGTCCAACCGCAGCAACAAAAATTAATGAAATTACTTCTTCACCATTAATAATTCCTTTTCCAATTTGTTTTACACCAAGAGCATTGCCTGCGGAGATTTTTAATTCGCCAGCGGAAACTTCTTCCTTAGCAATAACGGGTTCTATAATGTCTTCCGTACTGTCCAATTTCCAACCCAGTCTTGATGCAATTAAATTAACTGATTCAGTTAAACCAACGTGTCTAAGTGTTCCTTCTTCTTTTTTCTTTTGAAATTGTTCTGGAGTTAATCCAGCGCCTATTTTTTGTTGAAACGGTATTCGTCTGAACTGAGCGTTTTGAATTCGTTCAACTGTAACTTTTTTAACGTCCTTGCACAAAGCCGTAAAAGCCATTGGCAAAAAGTCCATTAGAAATCCTGGATTAACACCGGTTGCTAAAACAGAAGCATTATTTTTTATTGCAGTTTCATTTATTTCATTTGCAATTGAAGAATTGGTTAACCATGGGTGAGTTAATTCTTCGCAGGTAGAAATTATGTTCAATCCATAAGAAAGTATTTCTAAAACTTGCGGCTTAATCTTTTCAAGACTTGAAGTTGTAGTTAAAATTACAGCGTCAGCTTTAACATTTTGAAATACATTTTTTGCACTATCCGAAATTACAACACCTAAATTTTTATTAAGCCCTGCAAGAATTCCTAAATCCTTGCCGACTTTTTCTTTATCAATATCAATTGCGCCAACAATTTCAATTGATTGACGATCAGAAATGTACTGAGTTACTTTTATTCCTATTGGCCCTAAACCATATTGAATAACTTTTATTTTATTTTTCATTAAGAAGATTCCCTTTTGAAAGTGAGAAAATTTAACAATGAAAATTATATATTTTCATATTAAAAATTATCTAAAATAAATGTGAGTAAAAAGGAAAGGCTATAAAAAAAGTTGATATATAATTGTATTAAATATAAACCTGATAAGACTTTACAATGGTTAAAAATGAAATTTTGTATTGAGGCACACGGGAAATAGTTTATTTGGTATTAATTTTGGGATTGAGTAATTTTGTAATCCAAAAACAATTAAAGAGACATTATGCGAGCAATTATTCCTGTTGCAGGAATTGGAACACGATTAAAACCACATACTCACACCACTCCAAAAGTTTTATTAAATGTTGGAGGCAAACCTATCCTTGGTCATATCATTGATAAATTATTAGAAGAAGGAATAAAAAAATCCACTTTTGTTATTGGTTATTTAGGTGAAATGATAAGAGATTATGTCACCAAAGAATATCCTTCAATGCAGTCGGATTTTATTGAGCAGGAATCTATGGAAGGTTTAGGCCATGCAATCTACACTGCAATTCCTACTTTTGATGATAAAGAGATTTTTATCATTCTTGGAGATACGGTTTTTGATGTTGATTTGAAAAAAGTATTTACCAAAAAATATTCGGCGCTTGGTGTAAAAGAAATTGATGATCCGCGAAGATTTGGAGTCGCTGTTATGAGTAATGGCTTCATTGAAAGACTTGTTGAAAAACCGCAAACACCAGTTTCAAATTTAGCGTTAGTGGGGCTGTATTATATTGCTAATTCTGATTCTTTGGTCAAAAGTCTAAATACCTTGGTGGAAAAAGATATACGCACCAAAGGTGAGCTTCAATTAACAGACGCACTGCAAATGATGATAGATGACGGTGAAAAAATCACAACTTTTCCTGTTGATGGCTGGTATGATTGCGGCAAACCAGAAACACTTTTATCAACAAATCAATATCTTTTAGATCAAAAAAGTGTAAGCAAAAAATTTGGTAATGACGTTGTAATAAATCACCCTGTATTTATTGCTGATGACGTTCAGATTTCAAATTCAGTGATAGGACCCTATGCTACGATTGATAACGGAAGTGTCATAAAAGAGTGTATAATTAAAAATTCAATTATTGGATCAAACGCTCAAGTTTTGAAATCATTGCTTGATAATTCAATCATCGGAAATAATTCATCAATCAGAGGAACATTTAAACGTTTAAATTCTGGTGATTCATCAGAAATAGATTTTTATTAGTTAATTATTTATAAAAGGAAAAAATACAGATGTCATATTTCTTCACATCGGAATCAGTTTCCGAAGGTCATCCGGATAAAGTAAGTGATGCAATATCCGATGGTGTTTTAGATGCAATTTATAAAACAGATCCAAATGCCAGAGTAGCATGCGAAACATTTGTAACTACGGGATTGGTTTTAGTCGGCGGCGAAGTTACCACAAAAGCATATATTGATATCCAGGATATTGTTAGAGATACAATAAAAAAAATAGGATATACTAAAGCTGATTATAAATTTGATTCAGAATCATGTTCAGTATTAAATGCGATTCATTCTCAATCTCCTGATATTGCGATGGGAGTTGATAAGGGCGGGGCAGGTGACCAGGGAATTATGTTCGGTTACGCTTGTGATCAGACTGCAGAACTTATGCCCGCCCCAATTATGTATGCTCACAAATTAGTAAAAAAGCTGGCAGATATTCGGAAAAAAAATAATCGGATTAATGCCTTATCTTCGCCCGGATTCAAAATCTCAAGTTACAATTGAATATGATAACACTAACAATCCGCTAAGAGTTGATGCAGTTGTTATTTCTACACAACATGATGCCGATGTTAAACAAAAAGATATTAAAGATGATGTTATTAAGAATGTAATTAAAGAAGTTATACCGGAAAATTTGATTGATAAAAAAACAAAATATTTTGTTAATCCTACAGGAAGATTTGAAATAGGCGGCCCGCACGGTGACAGCGGTTTAACAGGCAGAAAAATTATCGTTGATACTTACGGCGGCTGGGCTCCTCATGGCGGGGGTGCATTTTCAGGAAAGGATCCATCCAAGGTGGATAGAAGCGCTACTTATGCAGCAAGACATATTGCAAAAAATGTTGTAGCTGCCAAACTTGCAAAAGAATGTTTGGTACAGCTTGCTTACGCTATCGGTGTTGCTGAGCCGGTTTCAATTTTTGTTGATACAAAAGGTACAGGTGTAATACCGGACAGTGAAATTTCAAAGATGCTTCACAAGGAAGTAGACCTTACTCCTAAAGGAATTATTAGCAGACTAAAATTAAGACGTCCAATATATCAACAGACTGCTGCGTATGGTCATTTTGGTAGAACCGAAAAAGACTTCTCATGGGAGCAATTAGATTTGGTTCCTAAATTTAAAAAGTACGCTTGATTTTAAATTAGATTTTAATATTATAAAAATAAAAGAAAAGGTTATACAATGGGTCAAGTAGCAGAAAAAACAGACAAGTATGTTAAATTTAAAGTAAAAGATATTTCTTTAGCTGAGTGGGGAAGAAAAGAGATTAAGCTGGCTGAAGCTGAAATGCCCGGCCTGATGGCATTAAGAGAAGAGTATGGAAACAGTAAACCTTTAAAAGGTGCAAGGATTGCTGGATGTTTACATATGACAATTCAAACAGCTGTTCTAATAGAAACTTTGGTTCATCTCGGTGCCGAAGTTACCTGGTCATCATGTAATATATTTTCTACCCAAGATCATGCTGCCGCAGCAATCGCTGCTGCTGGTATTTCTGTCTATGCATGGAAAGGAATGAACGCTGAAGAATTCGATTGGTGCATTGAACAGACTTTATTTTTTGGAGAAGACAAAAAACCTCTAAACATGATTTTAGATGATGGCGGCGATCTAACAAATATGGTTTTGGATAAATTCCCTGAATTGGTTTCAGGTGTTAAAGGTTTATCCGAAGAAACAACAACAGGTGTTCATAGATTATATGACAGAGTAAAAAATGGCACATTACCAATTCCGGCTTTTAATGTTAATGATTCAGTGACAAAGTCAAAATTTGATAATAAATATGGATGCCGCGAGTCATTAGTTGATGCTTTGCGCAGAGCAACCGATTTAATGATGGCTGGTAAAGTTGCTGTTGTTTGCGGCTATGGTGATGTTGGAAAAGGTTCGGCAGAATCCCTTTCACATGCAGGCGTAAGAGTTATTGTTACTGAAGTGGATCCTATTTGCGCACTGCAGGCGGCGATGAGCGGATTCCAGGTTAAAAAATTAGAAGACATAATTGATCAAGTTGATATTGTTGTTACAGCAACCGGCAATAAAGATATTGTAACTTCTAAGCATTTCAAAAAGATGAAACATAATGCTGTTGTATGTAATATAGGTCATTTTGATAATGAAATAGATATGGCATGGTTGAATAAAAATTATGGAAACACAAAAGATGTGATAAAGCCTCAAGTGGATAAATACACAATCGACGGCAAAGATATAATAGTATTAGCTGAAGGCAGATTAGTGAACTTAGGGTGCGCAACCGGGCATCCATCATTCGTTATGTCAAACTCTTTCACAAACCAAACTTTAGCTCAAATAGAATTATGGACGAACAACGATAATTATAAAAATGAAGTTTACGTGCTTCCAAAACATTTAGATGAAAAAGTTGCTATGCTTCATCTAAAAAAACTCGGCTGCGAGCTTGATACTTTAACTCCTGAACAGGCAAAATACATTGGGGTCGAAGTTGAAGGGCCGTTCAAACCTGATTATTACAGATACTAAAAATCTTATTTTAATTTACTGAAAGAGACGCATTGCATGCGTCTCTTGTTATTTTAAATAACAACTAATCATTAGGCGGCATATTTAAATGCGTTGCCGATTGTAATCCTTTTGATACTTCCGGTATAATTCCCATTTTAATATAAATAGGCCGTACATATTCTTTTAGTGAAGGTAAGTTTTTTGCAAAAATTGCCGCACCGATTACAACCATAATTCCGCTTAATAAAATAGTTTTGGGAGCTCCAATCTTGCTGGCAACACTTCCAGCAATAAGGCTTCCAAATGGCGCTGTTCCCATAAACGCCATTACATACAAACTCATCACTCTTCCTCTTTTATCGTCATCTACAATTGTTTGAAGAACTGTGTTGGACGATGCCATTTGCATCATCATACCAAAGCCGGCAAATAACATTAATATTAATGATAAAATTAAATTCTGTGAAAATGAAAAAAAGATAAGTGCAATTCCAAAAATAGTTGCTGCGGTTGCAATCCATTTACCGAGGCCTAAAACTGTTTTTCTTGATGCAAGATAAAAAGCACCGCAAAGAGCGCCTATACCAACTGCTCCTAATAAATAACCAAGTGTATTCGCATTTCCATGCAGAATATCTTTTGCAAAAACTGGCATTAGCACTGTGTAAGGCATACCTGCTAGACTTACGAGTGCGATAAATAATAAAAGAGCTTTAATTGGTTTAAAGTTGTAAGCATATTTTATCCCTTCTTTAAATCCGCGCAAAACCTTTTCTTTTTTAGCAGCAATAACTGATGGATTAATTTTCATCATCAACAATGCTGTTATAACTGCGATATAACTTATTGCATTTATTAAAAAACACAGCCCTTCTCCAACTACAGAAATCAATAGACCAGCTATGGTTGGGCCTATTAGTCGTGCTGCGTTAAACATTGAGGAATTCAGTGCAATTGCGTTAGACAAATCATTTTTATCATCTACTAATTCAACTACAAATGATTGTCTTGTCGGCATGTCAAAGGCATTTATCAGTCCGAGTATAACTGATAATATCATAATATGCCAAATGTTTATTACGTGAGTCAGTGTTAAAATTGCAAGGACAAAAGCTTGTATCATTGCAAAAGTTTGAGTGATGATAACAATTTTATGTTTATTATATCTGTCTGCCAGCACCCCTGCAACAGTTGCTAATAGGAAAGTTGGAATTTGCGATAAGAAACTTACGAGTCCTAAAAGAAAAGCTGAGTCAGTTAATTTATACACAAGCCATCCAAGTGCAATCCGTTCCATCCAAGTACCGATTAAAGAAATTCCTTGCCCAGTAAAAAACAATCGATAATTTCTATAACGTAAAGCTCTGACGGTTTGTTTGATTGAATTAGATAGTGCCATATGTAGATTAATTTATTGAGGCAAATTTAGAAAAGAGTTTAAATAATAGCATCCCGCTTCTAAAGTTTGAGATTAATTATTACAAATAAAATAAATGTATAATTATTTATTGTTAATTATAATATCGTTCAATGCCAATTCCAGTTGTTCAAATTTAAATTTGAATCCGGAGTTAATTAATTTTTTAGGTAACACTTTCTGACTGTCTAAAATAAAATCAGCAATTTCGCCAGCTACTAGTTTGATGGCAAATTTGGGAACGTTAAAGTAGGAAGGCCTATTTAAAATACTCCCTAATTGGTCTGCAAAAAATTTCATTCTAACCGGATTTGGTGATGCGGCATTTACTGGTCCATAAATTTCATTTTCCAATACAAATTCATATATGCTTATTACATCATCTAAATGTATCCATGGAATCCATTGCTTTCCATTACCTAATGCTCCGCCAACGAAAAATTTAAATGGAAGCATCATTTTTTTTACTAATCCTTCTCTAGTAGTTAATGCTATCCCGGTCCGCACCGATGAATGCCTGCAACCATAGTGAGTAGATTTCGCAGCGGATCTTTCCCAATCAAAACAAAGTTTGGCTAAAAAATCATTTCCACTAGCTGTATCTTCAGTTATTAATTCTTCGCCGTTATCCGAGTAGTATCCAACCGCAGATGCATTAATAAAAATTTTCGGTTTATTACTTACATTTTTGATAGCTTCAACTAAATTTTGCGAGCTTTTTATTCTGCTATCATAAATTACTTTTTTGTAGCTTGCATTCCATCTTTTAGCACCGAGATTAGCTCCAGCCAAATGAATTACAGCATAGGCTCCGTCCATAAAATTTTGAAACGAATTAACATCGTTATAATCCCACTCAACATATTCTTTTGCATTTGGAAATTCACTTTTAGCGTGAGAAATGTTTCGTGTAAAAATGGTTATATCGTAGCCTTTAGAATAAAGTCTTTCCGAAAGTTTGGTTCCTATTACTCCTGAGGCACCTGTAATAATAATTCTTTTTGACATATTGGAAAATAAATTAATTCGAAACTTTATTTCATTTTAATGAAAATTTATTCACTAAATTACTAAATCATAATAAAATTAATTGTGATTATTAATTCTATTCCTTACATTAAATATAGAGTTATTCTTTCCATTTAATCCATTTACTCATTTCTTAATAAAAAATATTTTTCCAGGGGTATATAGTACTTCATAAGGCAGATGATTATCTAATTTCATTATGATTAGCAATCAATCTATAATTTTTTGAGACTACATTTTAGAATGAATAAACAGTCTCATATTCAATTCAGTTGAAGAATTGTTATTTAATAATTAGTCATTATAAGAAGAAAGGATTCTATGAAAACAATTGATACAAATTTATTTAGATCTGACCTGCAGAAAATATTTATTTTTGTTTTAGTTTTCTCAATATTTTCGCCAATGTTTTCACAGCCGTTAGCTCCAACTGCTAAATTAAACCAAACCACTATAAACAATAAAACTAATTTTTATGAAATCCAGAAAAAAATGGATGATTATTGGAAATCAAAAAACATTGATGATGAATTTTATCTTGACAAGGGTGCGGAACATGAAATTCCCATGTGGAATATCTACAAACGATGGGAATATTATTGGGAACAAAGAGCAAGTACTAAAACCGGAGAATTTCCCCAAACTAATTCTGTTATTGAATATCAAAAGTACAAAGCAAAAACCAATGCATTAAACAAAACCACATATAATGAAAACTGGAGTAATCTTGGAACAAATTCTTCGACAGGAGGATATGCTGGAATTGGTAGGATTAACTATATTGCTTTTCATCCATCCGATGATAACACCTTTTGGGTTGGAAGCCCTTCGGGAGGCATTTGGAAAACCACGAACGGCGGAACAAGCTGGACTATTTTGAATAATGACCAGTTAGTACTTGGAGTAAGCGATATTGCTATCCCTAGTGATTATGAAACTTCCAATACACTATATATTGCCACAGGTGATCGTGACGGCGGCAGCATGGGTTCGCTTAGCGGAGGACAAGCCGCTGATAATGTTAGTATTGGTGTTTTAAAATCTACTGATGGTGGGGTAACATGGAATACAACGGGATTAACTTTCTCTATAAGCGAAGGCAATAGAATTACTAGGCTTTTAATAAGCCCAGCAAGTAATTCCATTCTTTTTGCTTCTGTATGGAATGGAGATCCTGGAACTTCAGGAATTTGGAAAACAACAAACGCGGGAGTATCATGGTTGATGAGGACAAATAATTTATGGACTGATATAGAATTTAAACCCGGCGATCCAACAGTCATGTATGCATCAAGCTATGGATATGGAGATACTTATATTAACAGATCAAGTGATAGTGGAGAAAACTGGGGAGCATTTAAAGTAGCCCCAAGTGGAAGACGTGGACAGTTAGCGGTTTCTGCACATGATGCAAATATTGTTTATTTACTTGCATCGAACAGTATTGGTGGAGTTAATGGCATATATAAATCTACAAATAGTGGGATAACTTTTGCTAAAGTTAACAATAATACTTTAGTTGAACCCGGAATGTTAGGATATTATACAGACGGTTCAGGTGATTCAAGTGGACAGGGTTCGTACGATTTATGTATTGCAGTTAATCCTTCCGATGAGAATACTATATTCATTGGTGGCATAACAACATGGAAATCAACCGACGGCGGTGTTACCTGGAAAGCTAATAATAATTGGACAAGTTCCTCAGGGCCACCACCATATAATTATAATACATCTGGAGTGCCTGTTGTCCACGCAGATAAACATATTCTTAAATATCAAAACAACACAACTCTTTTTGAAGGAAATGATGGTGGTATTTATGTCACAAATGACGGTGGTACAACCTGGGACGACCTAACGAATGGCATGGTAATCAGCCAGGTTTACAGAATTGGAGTTTCGCAAAGTAATTCATCAATTGTATTAAACGGTCTACAAGATAATGGATCAAAATTGTATAATGCCGGATTTTGGACTGATGTGACAGGTGGTGATGGTATGGAATGCATTGTTGATTTCTCTGATGCAAATTATATGTATGCTACTTATGTGAGAGGGGAAATCTACAGGAGCACTAATGGTGGTTTTTCTTTCCCTACAACTATTTCAGCAAATATTCCTGGTGGTCAGCCAACTGGAGCCTGGGTAACTCCTTATGTAATTGATCCCAATAGTAGTTCAACATTATTTGCCGGATATGATAAAGTATGGAAAACAACAGACAGAGGTAATAATTGGGATAGCGTTTCCCAGCAGCTCAGTGCTGGCACAAAATTACGATCTCTTGCAATTGCACCTTCAAACTCAAGTGTCCTTTATACTGCCGACCAAACAAACATGTGGAAAACTACTGATGGCGGTGCAACAGATTGGTCGGTAGTTAATCTGCCTGCAATATCAAACTATATAACTTACATTTGTGTTAAAAATAATGATCCAAGCACTCTTTGGATAACATTAGGTGGCTATACAGATGGCTCTAAAGTTTTTGAATCCACAGACGGTGGTTCAAGCTGGACAAATATTTCTACAGGGCTTCCTAATTTACCGGTAATGAGTATCGTTCAGTATAAAACTGCCGCAGATCGCAATGTGTTATTCGTAGGTACCGATGTTGGCGTTTATGTTAAAGATGGTGCAAATAGCTGGGCTGCATTTAATAACGGGCTTCCTAATGTTGTTGTATCAGAATTAGAAATATTATATACGGGTGGTACAGATAAATTAAGAGCAGGAACCTTCGGCCGCGGGTTGTGGGAAACTGATATAGACAATTTATTACCGGTTGAACTCGCTTCATTCACAGCTTCCTTTAAGGAAAATCATGTTGTATTAAATTGGCTTACCAAAACTGAAGTAAATAATAATGGTTTTGAAGTAGAAAGAAAAACTGATAATTCTAAGACTGCTAATTGGAAAAATATTGGGTTTGTTGAAGGAAATGGAAATTCCAATACTCAGAAAACTTATAAGTTTGAAGATAAAACAATCAGTAATGGAACTTATAAATATCGCTTAAAACAAATTGATAACGACGGCCAATTTAAGTATAGCAATACTGCTGAAGTATTAATTAATGCAATTCCTAAAGCCTTCGCACTTAGTCAAAACTTCCCAAATCCATTTAATCCTTCAACAAAAATCAATTATCAAATTTCAAAATCGGAATTTGTTAGCTTAAGGGTTTACGATATTTTGGGTAATGAAGTTTCCACCCTTGTAAATGAAAAAAAATCCCCCGGAAATTATGAAGCGAATTTTAATGCGGCTTCATTAACAAGTGGGGTTTATTTCTACCAGATTAAAGCAGGCAGCTTTGTGCAAACAAAGAAAATGACATTGATAAAATAATCTTTCTCATAAACCCGGTTTCTAAATAAAACCGGGTTTATTTGTTTGTTAAATTGTCATAGTAATTATCCAAATAGTGAATATCATTATGCTGATTTTTATTAAAGTCCATTCCAAATTAGCTCAAAATTCAATATTAATTAATTGTTATTTGATTCCATTTTAATTTGGATTTTTTTATTTTTGCCAAAGCATATCCTCCAGTGCTGTAAACTATTTTCAAATATAAAAGGGGATTCCCAAATCCCATTAGGAGTATCTATGAAAAAACTTTTTATACTGTTTAGTATTATTTTCTTTAATCTATCTGTATTCGCACAGGCCCCAACTGCAGCCTGGATAAATGAAATCCACTATGACAATACTGGGTCAGATGTTGGCGAATTTATTGAAGTTGTAGTTAATGAAAGTTTTTCTGATTTAACGAATTTTCAAGTGTATCTTTATAATGGTAGCAGTTCAAGTGGTACGTTTTACGATAGCCTTAGCTTAGATCAATTTCAAATTGGAACAACCACTGATGGTTTTACTTTCTATGTTGATTCAATTCCTGGTATTCAAAATGGGTCGCCGGATGGAATGGCAATTGCCTATAATAATATTTTAATTCCAGGACAGTTTTTGAGCTATGAAGGAACATTTACTGGCGTGGGTGGTCCGGCAGATGGAATAGAAAGCATTGATATTGGTGTAGCGGAAACAAGTTCCCCAATAGGTTCATCACTCGGATTAACTGGCAGCGGTACAGAATATACAAGTTTTGCCTGGGATACTTTAGAAACAGCAACTCCCGGTGCCCCAAACGGAACCCAAGCTCTTCCAGTTGAGCTCACTTCATTCTCTGCAATTAATTTAACAAATGGTGTTAGATTAAAATGGAATACTGCAACTGAAATAAATAATTCTGGATTTGATATAGAAAGAAGCAGCAATAATAGATCCTTTCATAAAATAGCTTTTATCCACGGTCATGGTACTTCATCGGAAGCTTCAAACTATAGCTATGTTGATAACAGTGCAAGCGGAAAAATGTATTATAGACTAAAGCAAATTGATTATGACGGAAGTTATAATTATTCAAAAACTATTGAAGTTAATTCAACTAATGCACCTATTAATTTTAATTTAAGTCAAAATTATCCGAATCCTTTTAATCCGAATACAACAATTAACTTTAGCATACCTAAATCGGGAAATGTATTGCTACGAGTGTATAATGTACTTGGTCAGCAGGTAAGAACTTTGATAAATGGATTTATGGAATCAGGATTACATACTGTTAATTTTAACGCACAAGGATTAGAAAGTGGTCTATATTTTTACAAGCTTGAAACAGAGGGTTTTAATCAAGTAAAAAAAATGACTTTGTTAAAGTAAGATGTAAATCTTAAGAAGATATAATTATTTTGAGGTGATATTAGTAAATTAATATCGCCTTGATACCTATGATAATTGGTAAATATTCTTTATAAATAAGGGAGCTGTAATGAAAAAATTGCTTTTAATAATCAGTTTTTTACTTTTTCATTTCTCAATCTTTGCCCAACCACCAAGTGCGGCGTGGATAAATGAAATTCACTACGACAATGCAGGGACAGATGAAAATGAATTTGTTGAAGTGGTAGTGAATTCAAATTTCATTGACTTAACACAATTTGGTTTTGAATTCGTATAGATGGGTGATGGCACAACTTATGACAGTAATTATGACATTTGACAGAATTTACTGTTGGTGAACAACACAAAACGGATATAACTATTTATTACAATTTTAATTTCTGGTATTCAAAATGGTCCACGAGCGGATTTTGCTTTAAGTTATAATGGATGCTTTAATATCTAATCAATTTTTGAGTTATGAAGGAACAATCGATGGAATTGAAGGGCCAGCCAACGGATTGACTAGTTCAGATATTGGTGTGGAAGAAAGCGGGGCAACATTATCAACCTCATCACTTGGACTTACAGGATCCGGAACGCAATATTCAGATTTTACCTGGACTACATTTGTAAATGCAACACCTGGTTCACCTAATACTACTCAAGCTCTCCCTGTCGAGCTTTCTTCTTTCTCTGCAATCCAATTGAATGATGGTATAAAATTAAATTGGACCACCGCAACTGAAATACAAAATTATGGTTTTGATATTGAAAGGAAATCTTCAAATGAAATTTGGAAGAAGATTCGTTTTATAGCCGGATATGGAAATAGCTGTTTCAACAAAAGTTTATTCTTTTATTGATAATTCTATTAACAACGGAACTTATAACTACAGATTAAAGCAAATAGATTTTAACGGCAACTATGAATATTCTAAAACTGTGCAAGTGAATTATTTCAATTCTCTGGATCAATTTCAATTAGATCAAAATTATCCCAATCCTTTTAACCCAACCACCACAATTATGTTTAGCATTCCGCAAGACGGAAATGTTTCGCTTAAAGTTTTCAATTTACTCGGTCAGGAAGTTAGAACTTTAATATACGGTTTTACACAAGCCGGAAATCATACCATAAACTTTAATGCAGACGGCTTACAGAGCGGACTTTATTTCTATAAATTGGAAACTTCGGGTTTTAACCAGGTTAAAAAGATGACTCTGCTGAAGTAATTTTATATTGATAAATAATAAAGGAACTAATGGAAAACTGGATAACTGCTCCGGCACCGTTAATATTAGAAGTTGTTGCTTCAGTTTTTTTGCTGTTTCTAATCCTAATTATTTTAACTAGGATTTCCGGACTAAGAACATTTTCTAAAATGTCCAGTATTGATTTTGCAACTACAATTGCCGTAGGATCAATTCTTGCTTCAATCATATTAAATCAAGGGCAGTCACTTTTAAAAGGGAGTATAGCAATTGCGGCTGTTTTTCTTTTCCAATCTATTTTTTCTAGTTTACTTAGAAAATCAAAATGGTTCAAAAAGAAAATGACAAATAAGCCATTGCTTTTAATGAAGGGGGAAAATATACTCTATGAAAATCTTGCAAAAGCTAATGTAAGTGAAGACGATTTAATGGCAAAACTTAGAGAGGCCAATATTATACATTTTTCAGAAGTAAAAGCTGTAGTTTTTGAAACTACCGGCGATGTTTCTGTACTGCATGGCAGCAATGATAAGGAGCCTGAAGAACTTTTATTAAAGAATGTAAAAATAAATTAGCTTATATTAGTTTTTAAAATGACATTATTAAAATAATTAATTAAACCTCTGAAACTTTTTTATAGCATGTAAAACAAAAAAAGTTTCGGAGGTTTTTTTTTACACTTCTCCAATCATTCTTATTTAAATAGAGATAAAATATTTTTTATTATTAATTTAAACTAGAATTTGATTTCTTCCTGCCGGACATTCATAAAAAATTGGTCAATAGTTTTGTATTAAATAAGTTTGAGATTTTATATATATTTAGAGTTGGAAATAGTTTAATTAATATTCGGATAGTATAGTTTATGTTCGGTTTCGTAAAATCAACAGAAAATAAATCTAGGCCATTAGGCGGCGAAGTTATTAGGAAAAAGAAACGAAGATTAAACATAATTTTTATAACGCTTGGCATTATCGCATTTGTTATTCTTAATCTGATTCTTTATACTCTAACCAAAATTTAATTTAACTCTGCTTCGATAATACTTTTAAAATTTTTAATTTTATTTTTAATGCAATTAATCAATTTTAATATTTGATGAATAAGAAAAATATTTATATCGAAACTTACGGCTGCCAAATGAATTTTGCAGATACTGAGATTGTGCTGGGAGTCTTAAATAATCATGGGTTTGGAACAACGAATGATTACAAAAATGCAGACGTAGTTCTTCTTAATACATGCAGTATTAGAGATAATGCTGAACAAAGAATTTATGGCAGATTAGGAAATTTTAAAAGTTTAAAAGCATCAAATCCAAACTTGGTTATCGGAATTATAGGATGCATGGCTGAAAGATTAAGAAAAGATTTAATTGAAGATAAGAAAATAGTTGATATAGTTGTCGGCCCTGATGAGTATAGAAGAATACCCGAATTTATTGATAATGCTTTCAATGGAGAGAAAGGGGATTGGAGTAAAACTTTCACGGACAGAAACCTATGATGATATTATTCCCTATAGAGAAGATGGATTACAAGCATGGATTTCTGTTATGCGCGGCTGTGATAAATTTTGTACTTTCTGTGTGGTTCCGTTTACCCGGGGCAGAGAAAGAAGCAAGCCATTAAATGCCGTGGTTGATGAGATAAAGAAATTATCTGACAGAGGTTTTAAAGAAGTCACATTGCTTGGACAAAATGTGAATTCTTATAATGACAATGGAAATGATTTTTCAGATTTACTGGCTGCATGTGCGGTTGTTGATAAAAGTATAAGAATTAGATTTACAACTTCTCATCCTCAAGATTTATCCGATAAACTTTTATATACCATTGTTGAAAATAAAAATATTTGTAATTATATTCATTTACCGGTTCAATCCGGTTCCAACAGAATTTTAGAATTGATGAATAGAACTTACACAATTGAACATTATTTAAGTTTGATTGAAAAAGCCAAGCAAATAATTCCAGGTGTGAGCTTTTCGACAGATATAATTTCCGGCTTTCCCACTGAGACATATGAAGATCATGTTTTGACACTCGATGTAATGAGAAGAGTTAGATACGATGGTGCTTATATGTTCAAGTATTCTCCAAGAGAAGGAACCAAGTCATTTAAGATGAAGGACGATGTTTCTGAAGAAGTTAAAACAAAAAGACTTCAGGAAATAATAGATGTGCAGAGAGAAATTTCTTTGGAAATAAATCAAAATGCCGTTGGCACTGAAGAAGTGATTTTGATTGAAGGATATAGTAAAAAATCAAATCAATATTTTTCGGGAAGAACAGATACAAATAAGGTTGTTATTATTCCTTGTAATGATAAGATTAAAGAAGGTGATTTCGTTAAAGTAAAGATTAATAAGGCTACATCGGCAACTTTGTTCGCAGACTTTATTGAGTTTGTTGATCCTATAAATAACGAACTTTCATTAATTGCATAACAAGTAAAAATATATTTGTGAAAAATTTGTCATCTAAAATTTTTCTTTTCTTTCTTTGCTCATCCATTTTCCTGTTTTCTCAATGGGAACCCAGATACTCATCTGAAGTAGATATAACTACATATCTTCAAAAAATTGATTCAGGTAAAAAAATTGAAGTCATGCAGGAGATTCCCGAGCTTAAAAAAAGATACCCTAATGATCCGTCTATAAAATATCTTTCAGGTATTCTTGAAGAAGACGGCGATAAGGCGATTGCCATTTTTAGAGGCGTTGTTGAATTTTCTCCTAAAAGCAAGTATGCTGATGCTGCAGCGTTTAGACTTTATTCTTATTACTATTCTATAGGTGTTTATGATAAAGCCAGACTGTATTATCAGAAGTTAAAAAAAGATTACCCCTCTTCGCCTTACTTGAAATTGACCAAAAAAAATATTCCTCATCAAAATCAGGTTGTGGCAGAAGTTCAAAAACCGAAAACAGAAACGGTAAAACAAACTAATGATAGCGAAAAAACTACAAAGCTAATCGGCCCTGTTCAAAATCAAAAGAGTACCGAAAAATATGAATATAAAATTCAAGCAGGAGCTTTTAGCAAAGAAGAAAATGCCGCTTCATTAAATAAAAGTTTTATTGACTCCGGATATGATTCTGCTGTAATACAAAAGAATGTTGGCGGAACAGTTTTTCATGTTGTTATTGTCGGCAGGTTCAAGACTGATGATGAAGCCAAATCTTTTCTAAACTTAATTAATAGTAAATTTGGCCTGGCGGGTAGAATTATTCCTTATAATGATTAACCTGAAACAGTGATAATTAATGCTTTCATCGGAAATAATATTTATAGGTACTGGTTCTGCTAAAGCTTCACTTAAAAGATTTCATTCCTCATTCTTTATAAAAACCGAAAATTTTAATTTATTAGTTGATGCCGGTGATGGAATTTCAAAGGCGTTAGTTTCGCAAAAAATAGATTTCAACTCAATTGACGGAATAATAATTTCACATTTTCACTCTGACCACTATTCTGGTTTAATGTCACTGATCACTCAAATGAAGATGTTTAACCGAGAAAAAGAATTATTTGTTTTTGTGAACAAAGGTCTGATTAATCATACTAAAAATTTGCTCACCAGTTCATATATCTTTTTAGAGAGATTAGGATTTAAAATAAATTTTGTAGGTTTCGCTCATGAAGAGGTAATTCACATTAATGATAACTTCAATTTTCTTTCGAAACAAAATTCGCATCTTGATGATTATATAAAATACGACAAACAACACAATTTAAATTTTTCAAGCAGCAGCTTTCTATTTAAGCTTAATAAAGAAGCTGTATTTTATACCGGTGATATTGCTAGTAAGCAAGATTTATATTTATTCAAAGATTTTAAAATCGATTATATGATTAGTGAAATCACTCATATCAATTTAGAAGATATAATACTTGCATTTAATCAACTTGATGCGAAGAAACTATATCTTACTCACATAAGTGACGAAGATGAAGTCCTCTTCCCTAAACTGCTTTCGGTGTCATCTAACAAGGGAAAAATCGTTGCTGCTTATGAAGGATTAATTTTTGAAGTATGATATGAGCTATGGCTGCTTTAGACGAAACAATCCTGAATCAAATGTAGTGAACCAAATATTTCCATTATGATCCTCAGCTATGCCGCTGATATTTTCAATGGGTAATCCGGAATTGTTATAGTTATAAAGGGTTGTAGTCCCGCCATCTTTTAATAATAGACCTTTATTAGTTCCAATCCAAAGCCTGTTTTTGTGATCGAAGAATAATGAATTTACACTTGAAGCATTCGGAAGTATATAGAGTGACTGCCATGCCCCATCGTAATAATTCAATCCATTTGCTAACGCATATCCTCCAGGATGCCCGATCCAGATAGTTCCAGTATTATCAGCCGTCATTGCAGTTATTTGATTAGAAATTATATTTGCTGATGGAGAAATGTAATATGCCCAAGCTTCTCCTAAATATTGAGCTACGCCTGCTTTTTTAGTCCCAAACCAAATATGATCATTTTTGCCGTAAGCTATATTATTTATTAAATAATCTTCGGAATTTGAATGGATTGGATATGAAGCTATCATTGATCCGCCTTTAGGCCAAATAACAACGTATGCATCAGTTGCAATCGCCAGAGACCCATCAGCTTTAACCGCAACCGATCGGACTGTACCAATGGGATAAAAAGGCGCTTTGTATATTTTTAAATCGTTCGATCCATCACCAAAATATTCTACCAAGCCGCTTTCTGTCCCCACCCATTTTGTATTATCAGCAGGAGAAGTTATAATTGAATATATTTTGTTGCTCGGAAGTCTTGTCCCTCCGCTTTGATATTTCAACCATAGTTTCCCGTCATAAATATTAAGACCATTGTCTGATGTGCCAATCCAAACTTTATTATTATTATCCACTGATATGCAGCTTAATTGATCTGAGGAAATTAAGGAATTGTTCGTATTAAAATCAGTCCAAACAGTTGTATCCACCAGGATTGAGTACAAATTAGATGTTTGATTACTTTTAACTGTCACAGATGAAGTGATATCCCGGTGATCATCAAGTTTGTATGTTACATTGTAATATCCGGGCAGCAGTCCGGCTAAGGTGGAAGGTGTTTTTAAACCTGTGCTCGAATCATTTATAAATATTTCCGCATCTTCGGGAATGGTAGAACAATATAGTTTTCCTCGCATCATAGGATTCTTTGTATAATCAATAAAAACATTATACTTCTTGTTTTCGGCAACGGCAGCAATAAATGTAGTGTCTCTATAGAGTTCTTTTTTTAAAGTTATAGTGTCTATCCCGGTTTCAAGCCAGGTTATACTGTCAGGTGTTGCACGCCTTCTTGCTTTTCCATTTAAATAAATATGCGCGCCTTTGGGATATGAATCAATAAATAAATATCCATTTGGCGGAGGTAAATCTGGAGGACTTACAGAAACACTTTTTTCACATCCGCCGTTTTGGAACAAAAATATGAATGCAGTAAATATTCCAAACCGAAATATTTTTTTTAAGAATACTAATAATTTTTTCATAATGATAAGTAAGATTCGATTTGAAAGGATCCTAAATTACAAACTATAAGTAATAGCTAATCAGCACCTCTAAATCTAAATAAGCCTGCGTCATAGGTAGTTATCCAAACAAAGCCGTTTTGATCCACTACAGCTCCGCTGACATTTTTTATGTTAAGTCCGGTGTTATCATAATTATAAAAAATAACGGATGCACCATCTTTTTTCAATAGCCCATTATCGGTTCCTACCCATAGTCTATTTCTTTCGTCTGCATAAATAGAATTGATTTTATACCTTATAGTGCCAGTTGTAATAAATGCCGGCAGCCATGTGCTTCCATCAAAGTAAGATAATCTATCAGTTAGGTTATAGCCGATCCAAACAGTGCCTGAATGATCAATTGCCATTGCAGTAATTTGATTTGAATAAACGCTTTTATTGAATGTAGTATAAAATACCCATGTATCCCCGAACCTTTGAGCTGCCCCGCCGTTTTGCGTACCTATAAAGATATGATTGTCTTTACCATATATCATTGCAGTAATATTAAAATCACTGGAACTTAGTGTGGTTGGATAATATTCATCTAATCTATCGCTAACAAAAACTATAATGTGGGTTTTAATTCCCAAAGCAATCAGCTCATCAGATGCAGCTGCAATAGGACCTACAGGTGATGTCGGAAAAAATGGCGGCCCATAAACAGTTAAGTCATTCGGCCCATCTCCATAATATTTAGCAAGTCCCGCATCAGTTCCAGCCAAAACGTTATTATTTTGTTGAATAGTAATTATCGAATTAATTTTACTAGCAGGAAGACGTGTGCCTCCGCTGTTGTAATTTGACCACTTATTTCCATCAAATAATATGATGCCTTCGCCTGTGGATCCAATCCAAAGTTTATGATTATTATCTATAGTGATGCAATTTAATTTATCTGACTTAATCTCGGAATTATTGGTATTGTAATCAGTCCAAATTGTTGTATCAACCAGAACTGAAAATAATTTTGAAGTATTGCTGCTGCTTACCGTCACTTGATTTGTGTTATCGCGATGGTTTTCTAATTTGTAGGTTACATCATAATATCCTGGCAGCAACCCCTTAACAATAGCCGGCGTTTTTAATCCAGTACTGGAATCATTTATAAATATGTCTGCTTTGGCTGGGTTACTGGCACAATCAATTTCTCCCCGCATCAATGGATTTTTTGTATAATCAATAAATACACTTTGCCTTTGTCCTTCAACTATGTTTACTATAAAACTCGTATCTCTGTATAATTCTTTTTTAAGTGTGAATGTATCGATACTTGTCTTTAACCATGTAATGCTATCTGGAGTTGCCCTTCTTCTCGCTTTACCATTCAAATATATATGCGCTTCCTTTGGATAAGAATCTATATATATGTAACCGTTAGGTGGAGGTTCATCCGGTGGACTTACTGAAACAGATTTATCACACCCGCTATTTTGAAAAAGAAGTGAAATGAGAATCAAAATTATAAAAGAAAAAATATCTTTTAATATGTGAGGTCTGCTTTTCATTTATTATAAAAACTTAATTGTATATCTTTCAAAAACTTCAATTAAAACTCTAATAATTTATAAGATCAGAATCCAAGATCTTTGAGGAATTGTAAATCAAAATTGACTTTGAAAGATCTTTTAATATATGAGCCGAATATTCCATATCCTCCCAGGATGTTAGTATAATCAGGTTCATCAAGAGTTACTACAAATCCATTTGCGGCCGGCTGTATTGAAGAATAATAAGCTGATAAAAACGGATCGTAGGTTATAACTGTAATTTTTATATCCGAAATAGAATAATTTTTTTTGGCGTCTCCAGCGGCAATTTCATTTAAAGCCTGGGTTATGGTTTTAAAATCAATTGTCATAGCACTTGCTGAAGTAGCTTTTGGGAAGACTGGAGTTGATTTACCATTATCGTCAAAATATAAAAGCGGCACTTCCTTAAAATGTTTTGTCAAATCTCCGGATTTATAATAAGTAATTTCAACTTTTGGAACGTATAAAACTCTATCAAACGGCTTCCATTTAATGGTAATATTTTTTGCGAATTTCTGATTGCTGACTAATTTATCGCTTGCACTGTCAAAGAAAGTTAATGAATCTGCTGCTGGAGTTTTAGTTGTGGACTGAAGCAGTAAGCCATTAGGTAATAGGGCTTCAATGTCGATATATTCGTTTGAATTAGGTTTAAGATTATTTACGTAATAGCAATGCACAGGCTCATTATATCTGGAAGTATCAATTCTAGTTAAGACGGTGTCTCTGAATTCATATAATTTCTCTTTGTACCATAAATTTACTTCCGCACCCAAAATGTAAGGCGCAGTTGTATAACTATTCGGATCTGTATTTGAACCTGAAGGTCGGTAAGTATGAGTAACAGTCACAATTTGAAGAGTAGTATCGCTTCTCATAATGCCGGTAAGAACATATCTTTCTTTTAACGGTGCATTTGGATCCAGTACATTTTTACATGAAAGTCCTAATAAAATAAAAAAGAAAAAAATTATTTTTATAAATACATTCTTCATATTTTTATTTTTAGTGTCGCTGTTGGTAATATTGGCAGCATATTAACTCTTTCCCCGCTGTCTCTCTTAAAATAAAAAATATTTTTTCGGTCATAGACGTTTAGCACACTTAAATCAACACTGACATCCAAAAAGTCCAGTGTAAAATCTTTTGATAAAGTGAGATCAAGCCTGTGATACGAAGGGAGCCGTCCTAAATTTTTATCTGCTAAAAGCGCATAAGGAATATAGCCTTCATAAATCTTCCAATCAGAATAGAAGTCAGTAAAATGATATTTATCGTAGTAGCCCATATTTTGTGTGAACGGCAATCCTGAATTAAATATCCACGTGGCAGAAGCATCCCAGCCTTTACCGAGATCGACACCTAAAAGTAAACTTACAGAATGTCGATTATCGTACCTCGGATAATACAACCAGCCATCGAGATTTTTGTAAGCCCATCCCAATGAATACGAGCCGGAAAAACTTATGGGATTTTGAAGATATTTAAATTGGAATTCCCAGCCGTACGATTCGCCGGAAGCTGGAAGTAAATCTTTTTGATCGGAAGTGAATTTTTGATCATTTAAGGTTGCGATATTTTGTAAAACCTTATAGTAACCCTGGATATTGATATTAAAATAATTAGCAAAGTTTGCATCTAATCCTACTGTATAATGTATTGCATTTCCCGGCTTCAAATAAGACGGAGTAATTATCCATGGTTCAAACAATGATATTACCTGGTTTTCATCTGATAAAGTAGTAAGCTCTTGTTGATAAAGGCCCCATGCGCTCTTTAGTGTAATTCCCGGGAAAACTACATATGTTAAACTTAATCTTGGTTCAAAAAGATATGTTGAAGCCTCGGAAGAAGATAAAGTAACCGGATCAAGTCTTGTTCCAAAATCGGCCCCAAAATTTGTAAAGCGAAGAAATTTATATTTTGCATAAATACTTATACTTGTACCCTGAGCTGATAAATTGCTTACCGCACCTGATGAATTTTTTAAATATAATTCAGTATTAATATTTTTTAATGCAATACCAACACCAAGTTCATCCTTACTATCGTAAATATAATGCAGATCAAGATTATACGAGATGTCATCAACACTATTATCTTCCGGATATGCACCGCTTAATTTTGGCTTAATACTTCCTGAAAAATTGCTATAAGATAAGCCCATTTCATAATAAAGAGGAGAATCAGTTGTTTGGGACCATTTAAATCCGATTACATTATTATACCATTCAATATCTTCGATGGTTGGATTATCATTTAAAAGCTTATCACCACTAAAAAATCCATTTATACTAAAATTTGATCCTTTGATAAAATTAGGATTAGAATAATTTAATTTGAAAGAACCATCATAAAAATTAATTGGGGCAGCCTCGTCATTTAAAAATTTCTGTAAAATCTGAGTAGAAAAACTTTTTCTGCCGGTTACCATAAAAGAACCGTAAGGAATGGGGCCTTCTATTAAACCTTTGCCTGTAAGAAAACTTGAACTTGCCTGAGCACTTATTCTGTTTTTATTTCCATCTTTTGTAATAATGTTCAATACTGATGAAAGTCTTTGACCAAATTCAGTGGTAAAACCGCCTTTATAAAACTCTACACTATTTATCATATCCGGATCTATAACGCTGAATATTCCAAATGCGTGAAAAGGATTATAAATAGTTGTTCCATTTATTAAAACAAGATTTTCATTGCTTGGACTTCCGCGAACATAATACCTTGCAGAAACATCGCCTGTAGATTGAACGCCTGGCAAATATTGCAATGAGCGAAAAATATCTGTCTCCACACCTTTGGGCAGCATTTCTAAGTCTTTAACAGTAATTCTTTGCAGTCCTAAATCAGTTGCATTTTGCTGAATAGTTCTTTCCCCAATTTTTTCAATTGTCTGTAGTGACACGCTGGACTGAGAAAGGCCGATGTTGACTTCTGTTACTTTATTCGGTTGAACTTTTACATTTATTTTTTTTGTTTGGTATCCGACATATGAAACAATAAGAATATATTCTTGCGGTGCGGGAATTCCCGGTATTACAAAATATCCATTGGCGTTTGTTGAAGCGCCTCTATTTATTTCCTGAATGAATACATTACTAAATGGAAGAGCCTCCCCGTTAGTAGAATCTGATATGGTCCCTTTTAAAATTCCTGTGTTTTGAGCTTGAACAAGAGAACCGAAAGTGCCAAAAAGTGAAGCCAACAAGAAAACAGAAAGTGCGTTTTTTAGAAAACGCGCCCATTTAGAAATTAAAAACAGTGTAAGAATTTTTTCTCCATCAATCTAATTTATAATCTACTATTCTTCGGATTAAAGTATTGAAGAATTGCAGTAAAGATATAAAAAATTTTGTTTTGTTAACAAAGTATCATTTGGGAATTGCTGATTTTTTTAATTGTGAAATTTTTACTCTATTTATAGTAACATAAAACGGAAAATAATATTATCTTAATAGTTTTAAATTAATTTTGCATAATTAATTTCAAGTGTTTTAAATCATTACTGACTTACCTTTCTTTAATTAAACCTATAAAAAGAATATATTTAAGTATATTTAATTTTCAAAAATTACTTGAATTACATTTATAAATGAGCATTGAGCAATTCAAAAAAGAATTTGGAATTATTGCTGTTTCCAAAGAAATAAATGATTTGGTTGATGTTGTTATGCAAGTCGCCAAATCAGATATTTCAGTTCTTATTTATGGAGAAAGTGGAGTAGGTAAAGAAGTTTTTGCCAGAGCAATTCATGGTTACAGCAACAGGGCAGAAAAAAAATTAATTACTGTTAATTGCGGCGCCATCCCTGAAGGAATATTAGAAAGTGAATTATTCGGACATAAAAAAGGTTCTTTTACCAGCGCCATAGAAAACCGTAAAGGTTATTTTGAAATTGCTGATGGCGGAACACTTTTTTTGGATGAAATAGCAGAAATGCCAATTTCCACTCAAGTTAAATTACTCCGCGCTATTGAAAATAAAGAATTTATGAGAATCGGGGATGAGATTCTTACTAAAGTTGATGTAAGAATTATTGCCGCTACAAATAAAAATCTTCAGCATGAAGTTGATGCAAAAAAGTTTCGCGAAGATTTGTATTTCAGAATAAAAGCCGTAACCATAAATATTCCACCGTTAAGAAATCGTAAAAGTGATATTCATGTATTGATTTATCATTTCATGAATCAATATGCTAAAGAACATAAAATTGAACCGCCTAAAATTTCTGATGAAGCTTTGAATTTGTTATTTGATTATAACTGGCCTGGTAATGTTAGAGAATTAAAAAATACAATTGAAACTGCGGTTGCATTAAATAGAAATCATACACTTGAAGCATATACATTTTCGCCGCTGCTTACTCAAAATGAAAGTGAAAAATCAAATAGGAATCTTCCGATATATTTGAATCGCTCACCTGAAGAAGTTGACAGGGAATTGTTATACAGAGCTTTGTTCGAAATAAAAAAAGATATTATGGAATTAAAAGATTTAATTTATCATTCACAGAATGAAGTAAAGTTAAATAATATAAAACAAAACAATGAAATAATTCCGTTAGAAGAAATGGAAAGAAATGCCATCATAAATGCCCTGGAAAATACTCGAGGCAACAAAAGAAATGCGGCAAAAATGCTTAACATAAGTGAAAGAACACTTTACAGAAAAATCAAAGAATATGATTTACAATAGAACATCTCGTTGGTTCAATATTACTTCAAAATTCAACACGGTTTTTGCACAAAAAAGGGGACATTCTTATTTGGTTAGTGCTTTAAGTCTCTTGTTTATAATCTTATCCATCGTTAATTTTACCGGGTGCTGTGCATATTCCTTTACAGGTGCATCTGTTCCTGAACATATTAAAACAATCGCTCTTCCAATAAGTGATGATAGAAGCGGTTCCGGAGAGCCTGGTTTGGCGCAATCCTTAACTGACAAACTTACTCAACAGTTTATTGATGATAATACATTACAGGTAACAGATAGACAAAATGCTAACTCTGTTCTTGATTGTACAATTCTTCCTTTACGAGATGCCCCGGCTGTTATAACCGGCGGGGAAAATGTAGCCAAGAGAAGAATAACAGTAAGTGTTCAAGCTGCCTACAGAGACTTGGTAAAAAGGAAAACTGTTTTCGATAAGACTTTTTCTGAATATTCGGATTATTCACCTGAAGATGGTCTTTCTGCGAGAACAACTGCTATAGATGAGGCAATAGATAAAATAACAGAAGATATTTTGCTTGACACAGTTTCAGGTTGGTAATTTTAATTTTATAAAGGTAAAAAAATGGACGATATTGTTCTAATTTCCTATTTCGTTTCTCTCACCATACTTTTTATTTTCGGCTTACATGGTTTTATAATGATTTATTATCATAATAAATATAAAGAAGTGTCTCACACCCCTAAAATTGATATTGATGAAAATGCTAAAGTTACGATCCAGCTTCCGCTATACAACGAACTTTATGTGGTTGAACGGATAATTGAAAAAGTTTGTGAAATTGATTTCCCGAAAGATAAGCTTGAAATACAAGTGCTTGATGATTCTACAGACGAAACAGTTCAAATAGCTGCAAGAATGGTTAAGCTGAAACAAGAAGAAGGTTTTGATATCAAACATATCCGGAGAGGCAGCAGAGAAGGATTTAAAGCGGGTGCTTTGAAAGAAGGCCTAAAGTCAGCAAAAGGTAATTATGTTGCCATCTTTGATGCAGATTTCATTCCTCATAAAGATTTTCTTAAAAAAACTTTATCATTTTTTAATGATGACAAAATTGGAATGGTTCAAACCCGTTGGGAACATATAAACGGGGATTATTCGATTCTTACAAAAGCACAGGCGTTAGCGCTTGACGGCCATTTTGTTATTGAGCAGTCTGTACGAAATAAAGCTGGCTTTTTTATTAACTTTAATGGAACAGGCGGTATTTGGAGAAAAAGCTGCATAGAAGATGCGGGCAATTGGAACTCTGATACTTTAACCGAAGATTTGGACTTAAGCTACCGCGCTCAATTAAATGGATGGCGATTTGTTTTCTTGAAGGATTTTACTTCTCCTGCAGAATTGCCTTCAGAAATTAATGCGCTAAAGTCACAACAATTCAGATGGACAAAAGGTGCAATTGAAACCGCTAAAAAAATTCTGCCTTTAGTTTGGAAAGCGAAAATTCCGTTAAGAGTAAAATTACAATCAACTTTTCATTTGACAAATAATTTAGTTTTCCCATTTATTCTGTTAGCCGCTATATTAAATGTTCCATTGATATTTATAAAGAATAGCGGTTCGCACCAATTGTATTTTGCAATAATGTCTGTATTTGTTTTGGCATTTGTAAGTTCATTTTTGTTTTACATGTATTCTCAAAAAGATATTCATACAGACTGGCGTAAAAAAATTGTTCTGTTCCCATTGTTTATGGCTGGTAGTATGGGCTTTGCAGTTAATAATTCTCGTGCTGTATTCGAGGGATTATTAAATAGAAAAAGCGAATTTGTTCGAACACCAAAATTTAATGTTAACGGAAATAAAGATTCGTGGATTGGGAAAAAATACAGAAGCAGAAAACTTGAAATGTCAGTAGTTGTAGAATTAATTATGGCAATTTATTGTTTGATTGGAATAGTATCATCAATATATTTTCTTGAAATCGCTGCTCTTCCTTTCCAGATATTATTTTTCCTAGGGTTCGCATTCGTTTCATTGACTTCAATCAAACATGCATATTCAACAAATAACTAAATGGTTTAGTATTGGATAAATCAACATTTGAAAAATTCGATGAAAAAGTTAACCTGATTTATGAATATGATAAAAAATCTCCTTTATTTATCAGGGTCGCAAATACAGAGATAAATAATAATAATGTTGAAAAAGCTATTGCGATATTGAACCAAGGGATAGATAATTTTCCTCAATATGCCGCTGCATATTTATTGCTTGGCAGAGCTTATATGCTGTTGGGCAATTATTCTCTCGCCTTAAAAAATATTAAAACCGGAAGCGATCTTATTCATTCTAAGCAAACTTATGATTATTATTTGAATGAAATTGAGGAGATAAAAAAACAAAGGTCTTTTTTTGAAATCAGCAAAAGAGCAGGTTTATTTACCTCCGAGGAAAAAGATGTTCATGAAGATCAATCAGATCTGTTCAATGAAAAACCTGCAGAAGAATTGAAAAGTGCTGAAGATTCTCCAATCGATGAAAGACTTGAAGAGCTAGCTAAAGAAATTTCTTCTGCAAAAATTTCCGAACAAATGGGCGAAACATTTGTTGACGATAAGCCGTTAAAAAAAATTTCTGAAAGCCATATAATCATTTCAGATACTTTAGCTAAAATTTATACAGCCCAAGGCGAATACAAAGAAGCGATTGAAATTTATGGACAGCTAAGACAAAAAAACCCTGAGAAATTGGAATACTACAATCAAAAAATTGAAGAACTTAAAGCCAAGCTTTAATACCAAATAAATATTTATTGTTTATTTTATAATTCACCTTTCATTATATTCTTATCATTTAAACATGGATTCATTACTAAGCCTTCCAAAACTTAGTAGAGGCTTTTACACTCGTGATGTCATTTCAGTTGCCCAAAATCTTCTTGGAAAAATTTTAGTGAAGAATAATGGTAATAACACATTCGCCGGAAAAATAGTTGAAGTTGAAGCTTATGATGGAACTTTTGATGAAGCGGCGCATACATTTATTGGAAAGACAAAGCGAAATGAAATAATGTTCGGTGAGGGTGGTTTTTTCTACGTTTATTTTACATACGGGGCTCACTTTTGCTGTAACGTTGTAACTGGAATTAAAGATGTTGGAACGGCTGTTTTATTAAGAGCCGTTGAACCATTAATCGGGATTGAAGAAATGTCAATTAATCGATTTGGACGAAATTTGTTAAATGAAAAAGAAAAAATTAATTTAACCAATGGCCCTGGAAAATTGTGTAAAGCATTTAGTATTGATAAAAGATATAATTCAACAGATTTGACAGGCGATGAAATTTTTATTTTAAACAAACGGAAAATTTCAGCAAGTAAAATTGTTGTTACTAAAAGAATAGGAATTAAAAAATCAATTGATCTTCCATGGAGATTTTATATTAAAGACAATCCATACGTTTCCAGAAAATGATTAAACCAAAAAATTTATTAATTGTTAGAACAGATAGAATTGGAGACGTCGTACTTTCACTTCCACTCGCAGAGCTGATTAAAAAACATTATCCCAATTGTAAAATTACTTTTTTAGTAAGAGATTACACTAAGGATATAGTACAAAACCATCCTTACATTGATGATATAATTCTGCTTAAAGAAGAAAATGGAAAAATTTTAATTCGTCAGAACATTCATCCGATTGCAAAGAAAAATTTTGATTCAGCGGTTATCGTTTATCCTACACTTCAGACATCGCTGATTATATATTTAAGTAAAATTAAAAACCGGATTGGAACAGGATACAGGTGGTATTCATTTTTATTTAATCATAAGATTTATGAACACAGAAAATATGCTGAAAAACATGAACTTGAGTTTAATGTAAGTCTGCTTAAAAAATTCGGAATAGATGAACAAGTAACTAAACAAAATGTTAATTTCAATCTTCATCCCAATGAAGAAGATATAAAGAAAGTGCGCGGACAATTAATTAATGAAAATATTGATTTCACCAAACCAATTATTATAATTCATCCGGGCAGCGGCGGAAGCGCAGTTGATCTGCCAATTGAAAAATTTGGAGAATTAATTTCTCTGATTTCGTCAAAATTAGATGTAGAAATAATCTTAACCGGAAGCAAAGAAGAAAAACAGCTTTGCGATTCATTGGTAATAAACAAAAGTATTAAAAATTTTGCCGGCATTTTTAATTTGGCTGAACTGATAGCTTTAATTAACTTTTGTGATATATTTATTGCGAATTCAACCGGGCCAATACATATTGCTGCATCGTTGGACAAATATATAATCGGGTTTTATCCGAAAATTTTAGCATGTTCTCCCAAAAGATGGGGGCCATATAATAAAAAAAGTGTCGTTTTTAGTCCAAAATTAAGCTGTAACGATTGTACACGGGAACAGTGTGAACGTTTAAGTTGTATGAATACCATAGAAGTGACTGATGTATTTTTAGAAGTTAGTAAATTTTATCAAATTCTTGTAACTAACGGAGATAATTAATGAAATCTAAAGTTTTTATAGCACTAACAATTGGAATAATCTGTATTCATGCGGCGTTCAGTATAAGTATTTCGCAGGAGAAAGAAGATGAATTTAGAAAAATTGATAATGTTGCTTTTAAAGTCGGCGAGAAATTAACATTTGATGTAAGATACGGTTTTGTTACGGCTGGAATTGCATCATTTAGCATTCCGCAAATGAAAAAAATTTCAGGCAGGGAAGCCTACTTTGTAACATTTGAAGTAAACACGGTTCCAAGTTTTGATTGGATTTATAAGGTACGTGATAGATATGTAACCTACATTGATAAAGAAGCTTTATTCCCTTGGAGATTTGAACAGCATATTAGAGAAGGCGGCTACAGTCGTGATTTTTCAGCTTTTTTTGATCAGCGGAAAGGCAAAGCTAAAACATCTGAAGGTGAATATGATATTCCTAAATATGTTAATGATATAGTTTCAGCTTTTTATTTAGCTAGAACATTTGATTATTCTGATATGAAAGTTGATGATAGATTTCATCTGCAAAATTTTTATAAAGATAAAGTTTATGATCTCGATGTAAGATATGTTGGACGAGAAACTGTTGATGTTCCCGCCGGTAAATTCGATTGCATAATTGTTGAACCTTTAGTTCAAGAAGGCGGATTATTTAAGAGCGAAGGAAGTGTGCTAGTCTGGCTTACAAATGATAAAATTAAAATGCCCGTTAAAGTTAAAACTAAAGTAGTAATTGGTTCTATAGATGCTGACTTAACAAAGTACGAGGGACTCGCTGGAGAATTGGAATCAAAAAGATAAATCTTTTAATAATTTATAATTATTTGCCGCAACTATTAACAGATTTAAATCAATAATTATTTCCTTACAAAAATCTATTAATTGAATTAATCCTTCATTTTATTTAATACAAATTGAGTATTTTTGCTACTAACTTTCATTATTAAAAAATTATTATCCAATGCCAGACGAAAACGAAAATAAAAATTTAGAAGTAGATAGTTACGAGAAAGGATCTCATCCAGAGCTGATTGAACAAATTTATGAAGACGAAGATGAATTCGGCTTCTCGCTAAAAAGAGATATTCAACCTAAGCTTTCTCCGATTTCAACAGCATTCATTTCGTTGTTTGGCGGGTTTGTAGAATACCAGCTTTTAGGCGGGCTATTAATGGTGCTGATCTTTGGGCTCGATCTTGAACACGCACCCGCAAATGGTATGAGACTGATAACTATGGCTGGTGAAGTTTTATTCATGCTTTTGCCGGCTTTAATTTTTACAAAGTTTGTTTATGAAGACATAACTAATATTATCCGCGCTCATAAAGTTGAAATTAAAGAAGTACTTTTATTTTTAACCGGATCAGTTGTGTTATTTTTTTTATTTCAAGATTACTTATATATACAAGATTTTGTTATAAATAAATTAGCAGCACAATCAAGCATTATTCATTCAATAAAATCTTTTTTTGATGGGTTAAATGAATCGGTAGAAAAAACATATTTGAATTTAATTACTCCAGTAACTTTTTATGATAAAGTTTTAATTGTAATTGTTATCGCTTTTGTTCCGGCAATTTGTGAAGAAGTTTTATTTAGAGGATTAATCCAAAGAAGTTTTGAATTTAAAGTAAAACCTGTTTGGGCGGCTTTTATAACTGCATTATTTTTTGGTGCATTTCATGTTAATCCGTATGCTTTTGTTCCTTTAGTTGCTCTTGGATTTTATTTTGGATTTGCTGTTTATAAATCCAATTCAATTTTGGTATCTATGATTTTACATTTCTTCAATAATTTTGTTTCAGTCATTTTATTTTTTGTAATCGGTAATGAAGATTTTGTAAATTCTAAAATAAATGGTGAAGTGGATTTAAGTTCTTCTATATTTTATTTTGTATTGTTATTAACGTTGTTTATCGGAATAGTAGTTTATATTAACAGATATTATTCACAAAAAAAATTAAGTAGGAGGTAAAATGCCTGTTTGCCCTAATTGCGAATACGAATATGTTGAAGGCGTAACATTCTGCCCAGATTGCGGAACTGCACTAGTAGACGATGAATACTATTGGAAGCCGGAAGAATGGACTGAAAAAAATTGGGAAGTTATTTATACTTCTGATAAAGAGTATGAAGTGGAAATGATTAGAGATAATCTTCAAGGTGCCGGAATTGAGGCTGCAATCCTTTCACAAAAAGATAGAAACTTTCCCACTCCGGGTGATTTATCAACAGTTAAATTGCTGGTAAAAAAATCAGATGTTGCCTCAGCTTTAAATTTTATTCAGCAGGTAAAATCTCAAAATGATGAAGAGGAAGAGGAATAGTGGCTCTGAGCAATCACTCAGCTAGAGTTATAGTTTCAATTTTTGCAATCCCTTTTATACTAGCTGCAAGTTTTATTGGAAAGCTGTTTTTTTTCATTTTGATTTTAGGAATTGGATTAATCTCATTCTATGAATTTTCAGGCCTGATTAAAAATAAAGGTTCAAATCCTAGCTCTTTGCTTGGCTATTTAGGTGTAATTTTTTTAATTACTTCAAATTACATTGTCATCGGTGATGTACTTTCGTTCTTAATTATTTTTTTAATAACAGTTACTGTTGTTGAACTTTTTAGAAATTCAGGTTCTGCTTTATATAATATCGGCAATCTGTTACTTTCCACTTTATATATTGGATTCCTGGCTGGTGCTTTAGTGGGGATAAGAGAATTTTATCCTGATATTGGAGATATGTATTCTCGCGGAGGATATATTATAATTTCAATGTTGGCGTCAATCTGGCTTTGCGATTCAGCAGCATATTATGGAGGAACTAAATTAGGAAAACATAAACTATTTCCGAGAGTAAGTCCTAAAAAAAGTTGGGAAGGCGCAGTATTTGGTTTTGTTTTTGCAATTGCAGCAATGATTTTAGCCAAAATTATAGTGCTTGATTTTCTTGATTGGAAAACAATTATTTCATTCGGAATTATTATTGGAATCGGCGGACAAATTGGAGATTTAATTGAATCACTTTTTAAACGCGATGCTGATGTAAAAGATTCTTCCAATCTAATTCCTGGCCACGGCGGAATATTTGATAGGTTCGATTCATTATTGTTCACTGCTCCAATAATTCTTTTGTATTTAAAATTTATTGCAAGATGAATTATATCTTGAATAATTGATTAATGTAAATGTATAGGTTTGATAAAAATATTAGATGAATTCAAAGAAACAAAAAATAAGTGTAATCACACTAGGTTGTTCCAAAAACACGGTTGATTCCGAAAGACTAATGAATCAGCTGAAAATTAATAATTTAAATTTAGTTGATGACCCCAACAATTCTGACACAGTTATAATTAACACGTGTGGATTTATTGAAGCCGCAAAAGAAGAATCAATCAACACTATATTAAATGCGGTGGAACTGAAAAAGAATAATAAAATTAAGAAAGTAATTGTTGCAGGCTGCCTTTCTGAACGATACAAGAAAGATCTTGAAGTAGAAATTCCTGAAGTGGATGTTTACTTCGGGACGGAAAATTATGAAGGAATTTTAAAAGAATTAGGTGGTGAATTAAAATACGAATTGCTAGGTGAAAGGGTACTGACTTCACCTTCTCACAGTGCGTACTTAAAAATTTCCGAAGGCTGCGATCATCCATGTTCATTTTGCGCAATTCCAATTATGCGCGGCAAACATCATTCTAAACCTATGGATGAATTAGTTAGAGAAGCTGAATTTCTGGCAAGAAATAACACTAAAGAATTAATAATTATTGCTCAGGATACAACAGATTATGGTATTGATATTTACGGCAAAAGAAATCTTAGTGAATTATTAAATAGACTTAGCGAAATTGATGGGATTGAATGGATAAGATTAATGTACGCGTATCCATCAAAATTTCCTGATGACTTAATCAATACAATTGCTGCGAATCCAAAAATTTGTAAATATGTTGATATTCCATTGCAGCATATTTCAGATGACGTTTTGAAATCAATGCGGCGTGGAGTAACGACAAAACGAACTTATGAATTGATTCATAAATTAAAGAACAAAATTCCCGACATTACAATTCGTACAACTTTTATAACCGGCTATCCTGCTGAAAAAGAAGAACATTTTAAGCAATTATGTAATTTTGTTGAAGAGATAAAATTCGATCGAATAGGCGTTTTTACTTTCTCTGTTGAAGAAAATACTTCGAGTTTTATACTTGGCGATCCGATTTCAGAAGATGAAAAAAATTACAGAAAAGAAACTTTAATGGAAATCCAAAAGAATATTTCTCTAAAGAAGAATGAACAATTCTTAAATAAAAATTTGAAAGTATTAATTGATGGAATAGAAGGTGATTATTATATAGGCCGTTCTTACAGAGATGCGCCTGAAGTTGACGGTGAAATTTTAATTCCGAAAATAGATAGTGAAATTGTCATTGGAAATTTCTATAATGTAAAGGTGTCAGATTATAACGAATATGATCTTTACGGAAAGATAATTAATCCCGGGAGGGAACATCAATGAAACTAACCTTACTACTTATATTGTTTTTCTTCATTTCTATAGCTGAATCTCAGGTAGAAAATGCAATTCAATCCGGGACGTATGCCGGGGAATCAAAATACTACATTGAATTCCTTAACTTTAAAGGCAAGCAAAATGATAAAACCAGGCTGGATGTTTTTGTACAGGTTCCATATAAAATCATTCAATTTGTAAAATCCGAAAATGAATTTGTGGCAAACTACAATGTTACAATTTCTGTTTTTGACGAAGATAAAAATACTTTGCTGGTGGAAAAATCTTGGAGTGAAAAATTGCGTTCGCAAAAATTTGAACAAACCATTTCAAAAGATAGCTATAATTTAAGTCTGCGCTCTTTCGAACTACTGCCGGGAAAATATTTAATTCGTTCAATTGTAGAAGATCAGGATTCAAGAAATGAATACAAGCTTGAAAATTTGGTTAAAGTACGAGACTTTTCCAAACTGCCGGCAGTTAGTGATGTTATGTTAATTTCAAAGGAAACCGTTATAGATGGCAAGAAAAAAATTCTTCCTAATGTATCCAGGAATGTTACGGTGGCGAAAGAGGGAATGCCAATCTTTTTTGAAGTTTATTGTGACTCCAGCGAAAAATTAAAAATTACTTATATAATTAAAGACAAAAAAGATGTATTGTTTGATTCAACAGAAACTAAAAATATCGATTCATCAAATACTCAAGTTTTCACTAGAATAAAAAATATTGATTTAAGCTTAGGCAGCTATGAACTCGATGTGAGTCTTGAAAATGAAAAAGGCGATATTATTGCTGCCGCAGTTAAACCATTTCAGTCCCGATGGATTGGTATTCCAAACAGCGTAAGAGATTTGGATAAGGCAATTGCACAGTTGGTTTATATAGCATCCAGCAGCGAGATATCGGAGATGGAAGATGCTGACAGCAAAGATGAAAAAATTAAACTCTATATTGAATTTTGGAAGAAGAAAGATCCGACCCCCAATACTGAAGAGAATGAAGTGAGAGATGAATATTATCGCAGAGTGGCTTATGCGAATGAAAATTTCAGTCATTATGTCGAAGGCTGGAAATCTGATAGAGGAATGGTTTTTATAATTTTAGGCCCGCCCGATAATGTTGATAGACATCCTTTTGAATATGATTCCAAACCATATGAAATTTGGCAATACTATAATTTAAGTAAAGATTTTGTTTTTGTTGATGAAACTGGTTTTGGCGATTATAGATTAATAACTCCAATGTATGGTGATTTTTATAGATACAGACAATAAATTTTAAACAAATATTATTGTTCACTCATAGCTGCTTCTATATCATTTAAATTCTAATTACGATGATACTTACCGTAACCTTAAATCCATTGCTTGAAAGAAGACTTACCTTTAATCAGATATATATTGGTAAAGAAAATAGAAATGGATTTGAAGAGCTAAAAGCCGGCGGCAAAGGAATAAATGTTAGCCGGCAATTAAATCATTTAAATATTGATAACCTTGCTTTTACTTTTTTAGGTGGAACAAACGGAAAAATATTAAAAAATATTATTGAAAATGAAGGCATAAAATTAAGTTCTATTAAAACTAAAGATGAATCGCGTGATGCGGTAATTATTATAGAAAAAAATAAAAACTCTTTAACCACATATTTTTCAAATAATACAAAAATATTAATTGATGAGACTGAAGAATTTAAAACAAAGCTTGAAAAGATGATCGAAACTTGTGAGATGGTCGTTTTTTCCGGCAGCTCACCCTGTGAAGAAACCAATTCTATTTTTCCTTTCGGGATTAAAATCGCAAATAAACTTGACAAAATTTCAGTCTGTGATACTTACGGCAAGCATCTGAAATGACTGCATAGAATCTGCTCCTACCATAATACATAATAATATTTCTGAACTAGAAAATTCACTCGGAATTAATCTTAATGCGGAAAAAAGCAAATTAGAATTATTGAATAGATTTTATAATTTAGGTGTTAAGCAAACATTCCTAACAGACGGAGCAAATGTAACAATAGCATCCAATTTTGATTTTCATTTTAAAATTGGAAACCCTGAAATTAATGTTAAAGACTCGACTGGAAGCGGGGACGCATTTACCGCCGGAATTGTTTATGGCTGGCATAATAATTTAACTTTTGAAGAAAGTATTTTATTCGCCAGTAAATTAGGAATTCTAAATGCATCGAAATTTGAAGTGTGCAATATTAATTTTGAAGAAGTTAATAATTTTCGAAACAATGCTGAAGTAATTCCAATCGGGAAAAAAATGAAATCAAGCAATGTCTCATCTCGTTAAAAAAATATCCTTCTTATTTCTCATTATTATTTCTTCTCTACAAGCACAAATAATTGAGTCCATTAGCATACATGGAAATAATATATTTAGTAACCGGGATATTCTCTCGTGGGCTGATATAAACCAGGGAATGCCAATCTTTCCAGGGATGGTTGATTCAATAAAAAATAGAGTAAAAGTAAACCTGGGATACAATGGTTATTTCCGCAGTCAGATTGAATTGAGTGAAGCTATTTCAAAAAAGGATTCTCAAAACATCAACCTGGAAATTGATTTGAATGAAGGTAACCCAACTTTTATTCACCATCTCTATTTCATCGAAAATGATTCCTCGAATACAAATGAAATTGAAAAAAATATTAAAGCACTGAAAGGTGAAATCTTTAACAAGTATGAAATTGAAGAAAACATTAGCAGTATTCTTTCAAGACTTGAAAATGAAGGTTATCCCTTTTCAAGAATTACTATAAACTCAGCTTATTTTTATTATGATTCAACAGATAATGAAAATTATGTGGACTTACATTTAAACCTTGATAAGCTTGTAATGAGTAAAATTGATAAGATTGAAATTAATGGCAATACAAACACAAAATCTTATGTTATAACTCGAGAACTTCGTCTAGAAAAAGGAGAATTATATTCTCAAAAAATGATTGATGAAATACCTTCTAAATTAAATAAGCTTAGATTTTTTGAACCTGTTGGTACACCTAAATTTTATTTTAATTCAAAGAATGAAGGTGTGCTTGTACTTGATGTGAAAGAAAAACAAACAAATAATTTCGATGGAATAATTGGATATATACCTCCGGCTATCCAGGGTGAAAAAGGATATATCACCGGACTAGTAAATATCAGTTTAAGAAATTTATTTGGAACAGGGAGAGCGGCGGCTATTAGATGGCAGCAAATAAACCGCAGTTCACAAGAATTGGAATTGAAGTACTTGGAGCCATGGTTATTTGGATATCCTTTTAATTTAAGCGGCTCGCTGTTTCAACGGAAACAAGATAGTGCATACGTGCAGAGAACCATTGAAGGAGCTTTGGAATTTTTAGCGACTCAAGATATTTCTGCAGCATTAACAATTGCTTCAGAATCTACTATTCCCACAGAAAATATGAATTCGGTTTTTACAGTATATAATTCAAGTTCATTAAGTACAGGAGTAAATTTGAAAATTGATACGCGCGATGATCCTTATGCTCCGTCAAAAGGTTTGCTCTTTGTAAATTCTTATTCATTTAGCCGCAAGTCAATTTATGGGCCTGTCGAGTATATAACCGCAGACCTGGAAACTAAAATTAATTTGCAAAGAATAAGTATAAGTTTATCTTCTTATCATGAATTATTTAATAGACAAATTTTAGCATTAAGTTTAAATGGAAGAGAATTACGCGGGCCGTTTTTTGAAGAGAGTGATTTATTTAGATTAGGAGGAACAACAACTTTACGAGGATATAGAGAGAATCAATTTTTAGGTTCAAGAATTTTTTGGAGTAATTTGGAATATAGATTTTTATTGACCCAAAGAACATTTACGTTTTTATTTTTGGATACCGGATATTATTTAAGACCGGCAGATGAGAAAAGAAATATTTTAAAGCAGGAAGATTTCAAGTATGGATATGGGTTAGGTTTAAATCTTCAAACTGGTTTGGGAGTACTGGGTGTTAGTTTTGCTCTAGGCGAAGGGGATTCATTTTCTGAGGGGAAAATACATTTTGGATTGATCAATGAATTTTAATCATTATGAATTTAAAGTTAAGCAATTTTAAACTGTTCTTATAGATGTCAAAAATAAATCCATACATTCAAATAATCAGACCATTAAATGTTATTATTACATTTTGTGTAATTGTAGTTGCTGCCATTATATCTATCGAAGGAGAGTATAATTTAGGAATTATTTTGCTCGCCGCTATTACCGGTGGATTAACGGCTGCTTCAGGAAATATTATAAATGATTTTTATGATATTGAAATTGATAGAATAAATCGTCCTGAACGGCCTTTGGCTTCAAATAAAATATCTGTTAAATCAGCATTAAATTATTATTTATCACTTATGTTTATTTCAATTGTAATTTCATTTGAAATAAATTTTACGGCATTTTTAATTGTAATAATTACACATGCGTTGTTATTTCTGTATTCATTCAAATTAAAAAAAATTGCCTTTGTTGGGAATATGACTGTTTCGTGCCTTACGGGTTTAGCATTTATTTTTGGAGGAGTTGCGGTTAATAATTATTCAAATGCGATTATCCCGGCAGTGTTTGCTTTTTTAATTAACTTAATCCGTGAGCTGGTAAAAGACATGGAAGATATCCTCCGGCGACGAACAGTTAGATATTAATACTCTTCCAATTAAAATTGGGACTCATAAAACCAAACATTACTTATTAATCATTTCGTCTCTATTAATGCTTTGTACATTTTATCCATTCATTACTGCTCAATATAAAATCGAATATTTTTTATTTGTGATGATTATCGTTAACCCTATATTAGTTTATGTTATCAAATCATTATTTGAAGATGATACCAAACCAAACTTGAATAAGTTAAGTTTTATTTTAAAATTAGATATGATTTTTGGATTAACTGCTATCTTTCTTGGTAAATGAAAAATTTTGACAATTCCTATTTAACTAACGAAATAAAATTATTAGCCGGTACCGACGAAGCCGGAAGAGGGCCGCTTGCAGGGCCGGTAGTTGCAGCGGCTGTAATTTTTAGTCCTGATATTTTTATTGACGGGGTTAATGATTCAAAACAATTAAACGAAAATGAAAGGGAGGAGTTAGTCCCAATCATAATGAATAAAGCGCTTGCTTGTGCAGTTACCGTAATTTCTCATAAAGAAATTGATAGAATAAATATTCTGCAGGCTTCATTACTCGCCATGAAAACATCACTGAATAGGCTATCGGTACAGCCGGATATTATTTTAGTTGATGGTAATAAAACTTTTGCACACAGAGTCCCAGCCATTCCAATAATAAAAGGCGATGCAAAATCGTTTTCAATTGCTGCAGCATCAATACTTGCAAAAGTTGCACGTGATCGAATAATGACAAGGCTTTGTGTAAGATTCCCTCAATATTTATGGTCTAAAAATAAAGGTTACGCAACGCGTGAGCATATTGAAGCCATAAAAATTTATGGGCCAACAAGATTTCATAGAAAAACATTTTTAAGAAATATTTTGTCAGACGAATCAGAATATAGATTAACGCTAAATGTTAATAATTTAGATTAATCTGCTATTTTTTATTTTATATATTTTCCCATAATCTAAAAAAATAATAATGTCTAGTGCTTCAAAAGAATTTGGCAACAAAGGTGAAGAAATTGCCGCTGAGCTGCTTGAAGAAAAAGGATATGAAATTGTTGAAAGGAACTATCGTTTCGGAAAGGGTGAAATTGATATAATTGCTAAAACACCCGATAAGAAATATTTGGTTTTTGTTGAAGTAAAAACAAGAAACAATTTGGAATTTGGCCAACCGGAATATGCAATTACAAAAAACAAAATGGGACAATTAAGAAGAATTGCCTCAGCATATATTTATGAGAATGTTCCAGAAGATATTGATTTTAGGATGGATGTAGTAGCAATCTTATTTCAGCAGAATAAAAAACCTTTGATAGAACATTATGAGAATGCTTTTTAAATAAAATGAAATTCATTGAAGCATATATACGATTTATCGATAAACTTAATTCCAGGTTAGGCTATTATATTTCCTGGTTAACATTAGCGTTGGTATTAATTACCTGCTTCGATGTATTCACAAGATATGTTCTAAATGAAAGCAGCGTGGCAGTGCAGGAACTTGAATGGCACTTATTCTCAATAATCTTTTTAATGGCGGCGTCTTATACCTTAATAATTGATGATCACGTTCGTGTGGATGTATTCTATTCAAGATTTTCTGACAAACAAAAAGCGTTTGTAAATTTATTTGGAGCTATTTTATTCTTAATACCATTCTGTATTTTAGTTATTTATTCTTCGCAAAATTTTGTGATAACTTCGTTTCAATTTAAAGAAACCTCTCCTGACGCTGGCGGCCTGCCTGCAAGGTATATTCTAAAATCATTTATTCCTATTTCATTTTTATTTTTATTTTTTCAGGGAATATCTCTTGCATTCAAATCATTTCTGCAGATTAAAAATCATAATGGATTAACAACAAATAAATGACAGATTTTTTACCAATAATATTTTTTCTTACGGTATTAATTTTTCTTTTGTTAGGCTTCCCAGTTTCATTCACTCTTGGCGGCGTTTCATTAATTTTTGGACTTTTAACATTCGGGTTGAATTTTTTTAATCTGCTGCCTTTACGGATTTGGGGAATAATGAATAACTATGTTTTGATTGCAGTTCCGCTTTTTGTTTTTATGGGAGTGATGCTGGAGAAGTCCGGGCTTGCGGAAGAGCTGCTGGAAACAATGGCGCTGCTATTTGGAAAATTAAGAGGAGGATTAGCTTTCTCTGTTTTAATTGTAGGCGCTATGATGGGTGCATCAACCGGTATAGTTGGCGCTACTGTGGTAACTATGGGCGTGCTTAGTTTGCCTATTATGTTGAAGCGTGGTTATCATCCTCGAGCAGCTTCTGGAATTATTATGGCTTCGGGTACATTAGGCCAAATTATTCCTCCAAGTATAGTTCTAGTTCTTCTCGGAAGTGTATTAAATATTTCAGTTGGTGCTTTATTTATAGGAGCTGTTATACCTGGATTCATGCTGGTTTTTCTTTATTTAGTCTGGTTAATTGTACTAACAATTATTCGTCCAAAATCTTTACCGGCAATGCCCCAGGAAGAATTAGAAAAATTTAAAGGCAGTTACAGATTAAAAAAAATTATAAATGCCTTTCTTCTTCCATTCATATTAATTTTGTCTGTACTTGGTTCTATCTTTGCCGGAATTGCATCACCAACCGAAGCCGCTGCAGTGGGCGCATTTGGCGCAATGGTTTTGGCTATTTTCAGAGGTAGTTTTAGTATAAAGACGCTTAAAGAAGTAATGATTAGAACTACCACTTTAACAAGTATGGTGTTTTTTATTTTGGTTGGCGCGGCTGCTTTCGGTTTGGTATTTAGGGGTTTGCATGGTGATGTCTATCTTTCAAAATTAATCCTTTCATCTAATTTAGAGCCGCATCATTTTTTAGCAATTGTTATGATTGTAATTTTTGTTTGCGGTTTTTTTATAGACTTTATTGAAATAACTTTTATTATTGTTCCCATTATAGCACCCATATTTGTTCATATGCACATCGATCTGTTGTGGATAGGAATATTGATCGCGATGAATTTGCAAACTTCTTTTTTAACACCGCCGTTTGGTTTCTCAATTTTCTATTTAAAAGGTGTAGCTCCCGCGGGCGTTTCAACCTCTCACCTTTATAGAGGAATAATACCTTACGTTGTTCTTCAATTGATTGCGCTTCTTACCGTAATTCTTTGGCCGGATTTAGCTCTTTGGCTGCCAAGGATTTTGGGAGTGTGATAATTTATATATCGTTACAATTAATATTTAAACTTTATAATTCTTCTCCGCCATTAAATCCCATTCATAAATATTTTTCTTGAAACTCATATATGAGTCATAAACTTTTTTTGCCATCTCATTTGAAGACGTAATATCAGAAATAGCTTCATCAGTATACTTACGAAGTGTTTGTAAAATTTCATCCGAGAATTGTCTGAATTGAACCTTGCCTTCTTTTTTCATTTTAAAAAAATATTCAGTGTTTTTTGCTTCAAAAGCGGCAAGCATTGTTACATTAACTTTTGCAGCTGCAACTTCAATTATTTCTTTCAAATCTAACGGTAATTGTTCGTAAGCATTTTTGTTTATGATTAACTCAAGGACAGGACCTGGTTCCTGCCAGCCTGGATAATAATAATACTTCGCAATTTTATCAAAACCCATTATTGAATCGTGATAAGGTCCTATCCATTCAAGAGCATCAATAACTCCACGATCCAGATCCGTATAAAGTTCACCACCAGGAGCTAATACGGAAGTCGCACCGGTTTTAGCAATAACTTTCCCGCCTAACCCGGGTATTCTCATCTTCAATCCCACAAAATCTTTAATCGTATTTATTTCTTTATTAAACCATCCGCCCATTTGTCCGCCTGTATTTCCGCATACAAAGGGAACCAAACTATGTTCAGAATAAAGTTCTCGCCAAAGGTCCAAACCCCCGCCAAAATAAAGCCAGGCATTCACTTGCTGTGCATTCATGCCGAATGGTACACTTCCAAAAAATTGAGCTGAAGGTAATTTGCCAGCCCAATAGTAAGCAGAACCATGGCCCATTTCTGCAACGCCGCCGGAGACAGCATCAAATACTTCTAACGCAGGAACTAATTCTCCTCCTCCATATACTTGAATTTTTAATCTGCCATTTGACATTTGTTCAATCCATTTTGCAAACTCATCAACATATTCACCTAAAATCGGGAAATGAGGCGGCCAGGTTGTCACTAATTTCCACTCGAATGATTTGCCCATATCTAATGCTGCTGAGGTGTTTTCCTTACTTTCATTTGTGCAGCTTGATATGACTCCTGAAGATATAGCTATAGTGGAAAGAGAAACATTTTTTATGAAATCTCTTCGTACAATCTTTTTCATTTTTTTCTCAGGTTAGTGAAAGTAGTTTAAGTTGAATTCTAAAATATCAAATTATATACATTTATTCATTTAATTAATAAGATTTCCAATTTTTAATTTGCCAGTGATATACATTTGCTGATTATCATACATTCTTTTTTCACGAATATTTTTTTAGTATTTTGATAGATATTAAATCAATTTATTTAATACAGTTATCCTAGTTTCTTACAGAAAAGTCAACCCTTATCAATCATAAAAAAGTAAAGATATCTTTTGAAATTAGATTACGAAATTAAAGATGCACCTTCGGATTTTTTACGGGCTGTACAGCAGTTTTTTGTAACTATTGCAGGCCTAACTTTCTTTTCATTAAGATTCTTTAAAGAAGTTTTCCTTCCGCCATATGAAATTGCTGAAGTAAGAAAACACATGGTTGAACTTGGTGTGAAGACTCTTCCGATTGTCAGCGTGACGGGCTTCATAATTGGACTTGTTTTAGCGATGCAAAGTCAGCCAACGTTGACGAGATTTGGTGCTGAATCTTTTTTGCCCGCAATGGTTTCTTTATCGGTGATAAGAGAATTAGGCCCTGTAATTACAGCATTAATTTTTGCCGGAAGAGTTAGTTCCGGAATTGGTGCAGAATTAGGTTCGATGAGGGTAACTGAACAGATTGATGCCATGGAAGTATCTGCCATAAATCCGTATAGATTTTTGGTTGTGACAAGAATTTTAGCTTGCTCATTAATTCTTCCTATCCTTACTATGTACGTAAACTTTTTAGCAATTTTAGGCGGCTACATTGCAGTAGCTCTTTCCCAAGGATCGAGCTTTCAGTTATATATTGATGCGGTTGTAAAAACTTTAGAATTTACGGATGTGATTCCAGCATTTGCAAAAACTTTTATTTTCGGTTTTATTGTCGGATCTGTTGGGGCTTTTAAAGGATACAATACTACAAATGGAACAGTTGGCGTTGGTAAAGCTTCAACAAGCTCTGTAGTTATGGCATCTTTATTAATTCTACTAGTTGATATGGTTCTTGTAAAACTCACGGTTTGGTTATGGACATAATGGTAGAAATTAAAAATTTAAGTAAATCTTTTGGAGACAATACCGTGCTTGACGATGTCTCCATGAAAATAAATGAAGGCGAAAATGTAGTTGTTTTTGGAAAGAGTGGAACAGGAAAAAGCGTGTTATTGAAATGCATGGTTGGGCTTTTGGAACCGGATGAAGGTGAAATTTATATAGGTGGGAAAAGTGTGCTGAAAATTCCAATAGCAGACTTAAATGAAATTAGGAAAGACATCGGCTTTTTGTTTCAAGGTGCTGCTTTGTATGATTCAATGAGCGTAAGAGAAAATTTGGAATTTCCTTTAATCAGAAATTTTAAATTCTCTGCCAAGGAAAGAAAAGAAAAAGTGAAAAGAGTTTTAGAGAAAATATCTTTAGAAGAAGCAATTGATAAGATGCCTGCTGAATTATCCGGCGGAATGAAAAAACGAATTGGGCTGGCGCGAACTATTATTACGGAACCTAAATTAATTTTGTATGATGAACCTACTACTGGCCTAGACCCGATAACTTCTAAAGAAATTAGTCATTTAATAATTGATCTGCAGGAAGATTTAAATGTTACATCATTAGTTGTTACTCATGATTTAACTTGTGCAAAAATAGTTGCCGATAGGGCAATAGTTTTAAGAGATGCAAAAATTATGTACGAAGGCAGTTTAAAAAGTTTGACTTCAACTGATGATGAATTTTTAATTGATTTTTTTAGTAGTGATATTGAAGAATCAAAATAACCGGAGAAATTAATGGCGAAAAAAAGATCTGCCTTACAACTTGGTATTTTTATTTTTATCGGAATAGCAATTCTCGTCTTAACAATATTTCTTATTGGTGATAAGAAATCCCTATTCAGTTCAACTTTTGAAGTGAATGCTTACTTTAAAGATATTCAGGGATTAAGAAGCGGTGCTACTGTTCGATTCAGTGGAATTGATGTAGGCAGAGTGAGTAATGTAAAAATTGTAAATGACAATTCCGGCAAAGTTCAAGTTACAATGAGCCTGGTAGAAGATATTAAAAGATTTATAAAAACAGATACACAAGCTTCCATTGAAACAGAAGGATTGGTTGGCAATAAGGTTGTTGTGCTTCAAATTGGCAGCGAAAATGGCGAACCCGTGGGCAATAAAGGGACAATTCAATCAAAAGAACCGCTCGGCTTTTCTGCAATCATTGAGCAAACAAAAGGTGTAATGGAATACACAAAAGAAATGACAAAAAATCTTTCGGAAATTATTGGAAGGGTAAATCGCGGAGAAGGAAGTATCGGCAAGTTACTGGCTGACGAACAATTATATAATGATGCAACTCAGCTTACCAAAAGAGCTGATCAAAGTCTTCAATCAATTACAGAAGAAGTTCAAAGTTTAACAGTTTTATTCGATAAGCTAGGTAATGGCGTTGAGACAGTTGTCAACAATGTAAATACAGTTGTTACTGATATTGATACAATAGTAGCTGGGGTTCGCGATGGTAAAGGTTTAATGGGCGAATTATTCGTTAAGGGAAGTAAATTAGATACAACTTTTTCATCCGCTATGAAAAATATAGAAAGAACCACTTATGATGCCAGAAATGCAGCGTCAAGTTTATCTGAAAACATGGAAGCACTAAAACATAATTGGTTGTTTAAAAGTTATTTTGAAGAAAGAGGTTATTGGGATAAAGCAAAATATGAAGACGAAATTGATGACAAAATCAATCAGCTCAATGAAAAAATCAAAATGATTGATGAACGAATTTCTACATTAAAATCTTTGGAAAATACAAATTCAAAATAACTTGTTCATTTTATTTCAAAAATAATTAATCGCTTGTAATGGTGCATTTACTCTTATTGTGTGCTTTTTAGACGGCTATACCACCCAAAATTACACTCCATTATTATAAATAAAGTTGTAAATTAATAGTTCATTTTTCCAAAATTATTAAATCTGAATATAACAGTACTATGACTATGTCAACGAAAAATAATTCAAAAGAAAAGAAAATAATTGTTAAAGGCGCACGCGAGCATAATTTAAAAAATTTAAGTTTTGAAATTCCAAGAAATAAATTAGTTGTTTTTACCGGTGTAAGCGGAAGCGGAAAATCATCACTTGTTTTCGATACTATTTATGCAGAAGGGCAGCGAAGATATGTTGAAAGCCTTTCAGCTTATGCCCGGCAATTCCTTGAAAGAATGAATAAACCGGATGTAGACCTTATTCAAGGTATCAGCCCAGCAGTAGCCATCGAACAAAAAACCGGCGCTAAAAATACCCGCTCAACTGTTGGAACTACCACAGAAGTTTATGACTACCTGAGATTATTATTTGCACGCGTTGGAAAAACCATCTGCTTTAATTGCGGTAAAGAAGTTAAAAAAGCAACTACCGGTACAGTTTCGGATTGGCTTGAAGAACAGCCGGAAGGAACCAAGTTTTATCTTTCATTTCCTCTTCATGTTCACGAAGGAACAACAGTAAAACAGGAAATAGATTTACTAAAGAAACGTGGTTTTTTTAGAATCTATTTTAATAAGAAATTATACGACCTTAATGAAACAGATGTTAATGCTAAAAAGAAAGATGAAATAAGAGTTATAATTGACAGATTTAAAATCAACAAAGGAAAAGTTCGTGAAAGACTTTCTGATGCTATAGAGATTACTTTTAAAGAGGGTGAAAATAGGTTAGTATTAATAAATGCAGATACAAATGAAGAGATTCATTTTAATAAATTTTATGAATGCTGTGGAATAAGATACGAAGAGCCTGAACCAAGATTTTTCTCATTCAATAATCCGTTTGGTGCCTGCCCGGTTTGCCAGGGTTTTAGCAAAACGATCGGTATTGATATGAATCTTGTAATTCCAAATCCCAGCTTAACAATAACTGAAGGTGCTATTGCCCCATTCCGTTCAGCAAAATACAGCGCACATTTACGTGACCTTGTACAGAATTCAAAAGAATTTGGAATTCCTTTAAACACTCCATTTAAAGATTTGTCTGATGAGCAGGTTAATCTTTTAAGAAAAGGTTTTGGAGATTTTATCGGTATAGACAACTTTTTTGAAAAGCTTGAAAACAAAACTTACAAAATGCACATTCGGGTTTTATTAAGCCGTTACAGAGGCTATTCAACCTGCAGTGCCTGCAAAGGTTCGCGTTTAAGAAGAGAAGCACTTCAAGTTAAAATTGATGATAAATCTATTTATGATGTAGTTAAAATTCCTATTGAACATTCATTAAAGTTTTTTGAAGATCTAAAATTATCAGATTATGATATGATGGTTGGCGAACGTGTATTAAAAGAAATTATAAAACGATTAACTTTTCTAAATAATGTGGGTATCGGCTACTTAACACTCGACCGGTTAAGCAGTACATTGTCAGGCGGAGAAACGCAAAGAATAAATTTAGCTACTTCACTCGGATCATCACTTGTCGGAACTTTGTACGTACTTGACGAACCAAGCGTTGGGCTTCACCCGCGAGACAATTTCCGTTTGATCAAAATATTAAAAAATTTGCGGGACATTGGTAATTCAGTATTAGTTGTTGAACACGATCCTGACATGATGAAACACGCTGATATTTTAATTGACATGGGTCCGCAAGCAGGGGAACACGGTGGTGAAATAATTGCAATGGGCACTTACGATGAAGTAATTAAAAATAAAAATTCACTAACCGGTAAATATTTATCTGGAAAAATTTCAATTCCTCTTCCTGCAAAAAGGAATGAGAAAAAAACAAAATCAATAAAAATTGTTGGAGCAAGTGAGCATAATCTTAAAAATATTAATGTTGAAATTCCGTTAAATAAATTTGTTGTGATTACGGGTGTCAGCGGTTCGGGTAAAAGCACTTTAATTCATGATGTGCTTTATGGCGGACTCGCAAAATATTTGCTTATGAATCCTTCTAAAATTGGAAAGTACGAAGATTTAACCGGGGGAGAATTTATTGATGAAATAGAAATTGTAGATCAATCTCCAATTGGCAAATCTCCAAGATCAAACCCAATAAGTTACATCAAAGCATATGAACATATACGTGAACTTTTTGCGAGTACTCATCAAGCAAAAGCACGTGGATATAGACCAGGTTATTTTTCTTTTAATGTTCCGGGCGGTAGATGCGAAACTTGCACCGGAGATGGATTCATAAAAGTTGAAATGCAGTTTTTAGCAGACATTTATCTAGAATGCGAAGATTGTAAAGGAACCCGATTCAAAAAGGAGATTAGAGAAATTACTTATCGCGGAAAAAATCTGGTTGATGTTTTAAATATGACTGTTGACGAAGCGGTTGAATTTTTTAAAGATAATGATAAGATCCTAAAATATATAATAGTATTAGCTGAAGTCGGTTTGGGTTATTTAAAGCTTGGACAGCCTTCAAATACTCTATCCGGCGGCGAAGCTCAAAGAATTAAGCTTGCTTCTCATCTAACTTCACAGCGGGATAGAAAACATACTCTGTTTATTTTTGATGAACCAACAACGGGACTTCATTTTGATGACATATCAAAATTATTAAATTGTTTTAATCTTTTAATTGAAAGAACAAATTCAGTTGTGATCATTGAACATAATATGGATGTAATAAAATGTGCCGATCATATTATTGATCTTGGCCCTGAAGCTGGAGAAAATGGCGGCGAAGTTGTTGCGGTTGGAACACCGGAAGAAATAATTAAAAATGAAAATTCGTGGACTGGAAAATTCTTAAAACAATACTTGGACTAAAAATTAAATGGGCTGGTATATTCTTATTATAGCGGGACTTTTTGAAATTGCCTGGGCAGTTGGACTAAAGTATTCTGCTGGATTTACAAAACTGTGGCCAAGTATTTTTACGATTACAAGTATGATTTTAAGTATGGGACTGCTTTCTATTTCAGTTAAATCTTTACCGGTTGGAACTGCTTATGCTGTATGGACAGGAATCGGTGCGGTCGGTACAGCAATTCTCGGAATATACTTATTTAATGAATCACGAGAGATAGCAAGATTAATTTTTATTTTTTTAATTGTAGTTGGAATAATAGGTCTGAAAATTTACTCAAAGTGATGACTGATTAAAATAAGCCCGGTTTCTCAAAGAAACTGGGTTTATAAAAGCATTTTTCTAAAATGTAATTCTATTCAATTTAAAAATTTTGATTTTTGACCTTTGACTTTCTAAATAAAATTTAAAAACAAAGTAATAAAGAAGTATTATGCCACGACAAACCAGTGCCGGACTATTAATGTTCAGCGAGACACAAAATGGTTTAAAAGTATTTTTAGTTCATCCAGGCGGACCTTTCTTTGCAAAAAAAGATGATGGATATTGGGGGATTCCCAAGGGCCTGGTTGAAAAAAATGAGGAACTGCTTTCTGCAGCAAAAAGAGAGTTTGAAGAAGAAACCGGAATAAAACCTTCCAATGAATTATTTTCCTTAGGCACAGTTGTGCAATCGAATAATAAGGAAGTGCATGCATGGGCATTTAAATGCGATAGTGATGACTATATAGATATTACGTGTAATACATTTGAAATGGAGTGGCCGCCGCATTCAGGGAAAAAACAAAAATTTCCAGAAGTAGATAAAGGCGAATTTTTTACAATCGCTGAAGCCAAAAGTAAAATGTATTCAGCACAGCATCCATTTTTGGAGAGACTACAAGAATACTTAAATATTAATAAGGACAGAAATTGAAAAGATTAATTCTAATTTCAGTCACTCTTCTGATAATAATCGGGACCCAACTCATTCGCTCTTCGGAAGCAGAATTAATTAATAAACCTAAGTACGTAATTGTAATTCATGGCGGAGCTGGTACCATTAGTAAAGGCTTGCCGGATTCGATTAAACAGGAATACACCAAAGCGTTAACTGAAGCATTGAAACTCGGGAAAAGCCTTCTAGATAAAGGTGAAAAGGGAATAGATGTAGTTGAAAAAGTTATTAACTATTTTGAAGATGATCCAAAATTTAACGCCGGGAAAGGTGCCGTTTACACTTCCAACGGTTCACATGAAATGGATGCATCAATTATGGATGGGAGTGATCTATCATCCGGCGCAGTCGCGTGCGTAACCGGAATTAAAAATCCAATTTCGGCTGCAAGATTAGTAAAAGAAAAAACAAAGCATGTACTGTTAGTAGGTAAAGGCGCAGAAAAATTTGCAAAGGAAATGCATGCTCAATTTGAACCTGAAGAATATTTTAATACTCAAACCAGATACGAACAATGGCAGAAAATGCTTAAAGATAAAAAGGGAACTGTTGGCTGTGTTGTTTTAGATATAGATGGTAATCTTGCCGCTGGAACGTCTACCGGCGGATTAACTAATAAAATGCCAGGCAGAGTAGGTGATAGTCCATTAATAAATGATGGTACGTATGCAAATAATAAAACTTGTGCTGTTTCATGCACCGGCACAGGTGAACTATTTATTAAAAATACTGTTGCTTATAATATCTCTGCTTTAATGGAATATAAAAATTACTCACTCAAAAAAGCAGCCGACGAAATGATTCATACGCGGCTCAGTCCTGGTGATGGCGGTTTGATTGCCGTTGATAAAGACGGAAATTATGTAATGAGCTTTAATACAGAAGGAATGTTTAGAGGAGCTGCTAATTCAGATGGAAAGTTTGAGATTAAAATTTGGGAATAATGATTAATAAATTGTAAACGTACAGCAAACAATTTTAATTATGATATTTCTTTCGTACATGGCCTGATTATAAAATAGATTTTTTAATTCTCCAAAAACACATAACTTATTTTATCAAAACTCACCTCTTCTCAATTTCAATATGGGTGCGGTCTCTATGTTTTTACTTGCATGATAGATTATTGCGGCTAAAAGAATAGCGGCGGCTCCTAAAGCTGTATAAGATATTTCGATATTTGAATTCCATTGTTTAACGGCAATCGCTACTAATGCCCAAATTCCTACCACCGCGGACTCTCTTAAATTTCTAGTGAAAGTTATGAATAAATAAATTGCTGCTGCTATGACTATCATAATTTCAGTCCATAGCTGCTGAGTTAAAGGTGATCCGTTCCATCCAACAGAGATAAAAAATGCAGAGATATTTGCGACCGCTGCAACAATGATCCATCCAAGGTAAAAAGCTAACGGCCACCAAACGAACATAATTATTCTAACCGGTGCATCCCATATTTCCAAATCTAGTTTAACACTTAAAATAATTAATGTAAGAAGCAGCAAAAGCATGACAATCACAGAAAAACCAATAAGCTCTTTTAACCATAAAATCAGCCATAGCATATTAGCTAGGTTAATTATAATTAAATAAACTCCAGTCCTATCAATTAAATCCAAATTAGTTTTTTTTATTACTGAATACCACTGAAATCCAACAAATGCGATAAGTGCAATATAAATTAAGCCCCAAATTGAAAATGCATAATCGGCAGGTGCAAAGAGTGTGTTGTATTTATGACTAATTTCTCCCACAGTAGCGCTATAAATTTTACCGGAAGCAGCTAGCCCATTAAAAATAATTACAGCTATCAATGTTATCGAATTTAATATTACTAATAATTTTTTCATTTTCTTTTATGTGACTTATTTTAAATTATTTTCTCCTTTTATATATGAATAATTTTATTTATTATTTTTGACACTCATCATAAAAGTTTAATTTCAGTTTAATAAGTCGTCAATTATACAAAAATAATTATTTCAAAAAAGTATTTGAGAAAGGTTTTTATGAAGAAACCAATTAAAGGAGATTATCCGAATTATTTTGAATCTTACTTCAAAAATTTAGATGAAAGTGAAAATCCAATTGATAAAATGCAGTCACAAAAAATTGAACTCCTAAACTTACTTTCTACAATAAATGAAAGCGAAGCAAACTACAGATATG
>CAVSWT010000029.1:0-82809 GCA_963731745.1 uncultured Ignavibacteriales bacterium | reverse complement strand
AATTGTTCAAAATGCATCTTATCCTTTTGACAAAAGAGTTTCAAAGGAAGCAAGCAGCCTTCATCAAGCCGGATACAACGTTTTTGTCATTAGTCCAACTTCAGTTTATGATAAGGAAAAACGGAAAAATATTGATGGATGTGAATATATATAGATATAAAAATCACTTGTCAGATGGTTCTTTCATCGGATTTTTTTTGGAATATTTTTTATCCATAGTTAATATCTTTTCCCTTACAATATATTTGATAATTAAAGCAAATATTAATGTAATTCATGTCTCCAATCCACCAGATTTTTTTTGGCCTCTTGCTTTACTATCAAAAATATTGGGAGTGAAATTTATATTCGATCAGCATGATCTCTCGCCTGAAATGTTTAAAGTTAGGTTTGGTGATAATTTCTTATTTAAGATTTTAAATTTTAACGAAAGATTGACTGTCTATTTGTCTGATTCAATTATCACAGCTAACATATCTTTTCAACAAAGATTGATTAAAAAATATAACATTCGACCAGAAAAATGTGTTGTCGCATATAACGGACCATCTGAAAATTTTGAGCCCATTAAGTCAGAAGAATTGAATGATAAATATAAAAACAAAAAAATAATTTTATATGTTGGATTAATGACAGTAACTGATAACATAGAAATTATTATTGAAGTTGCAAAAAGTATAGTCCTCGATGAAAAGAGGGAGGATTGTCATTTTATTCTTTTAGGTGATGGAGATGTCCGTCATAAAATGGAAAAATTGGCTGAAGGATTTGGGATTCTAAAAAATATGACGTTTACAGGAATTGTTGATCACAAGACAGTAATGCAGTATTTATTTCTTGCCGATGTTTGTATAGCTCCAGATTTACCAAATGGATTGAATGAATATTTAACCTTAATAAAAATACTGGAATATATGAAAGCTAAAAAGGCTTTTGTTTCATTTGATCTTTTTGAAACAAAAAATATGGCTAAGGATAGTGGATTATATGCTGAAGATTTAATTGATTATAAAAATAAAATATTATTTATAATTGATAATCCTGACGAAGCTGCGAAATTAGGGCACAAAGGTAATCAGATTGTTATGAATGAGTATTTATGGAAATATTCAGAAAAAAATATTTTACATCTTTATAAAAATCTTTTAAAATAATTATTTGCACTAAATCACAAAGAATACTTTATTTATTCAAATGTTATTATCATTTGGAGAAAAGAATTATATTTTATTAATTAATAAAAATTACAAATGAACGAACAAAATTTATCTTCACTTAAAGTTATTCCCCCGTTTCAAGGAATCAATGATGAATTGATTAATAAATATCTCTTAGAAAATAATAATGTTTCTTCTTTTCTTTTAAAACAAAAAATCTATTATAATATTATTCGTCCAATATTACCAATTAAACTACGACAGCGTCTTCAAAAAGAATATAATTCAGCAATAATTTTGAAAGAAAACTTTATTTTTGATGAGTTAGTGAATTTAGTAAAATCGCAGACTAATTTTGATTTACTAAAGAAGAATTTGTATCCCGCCAATAATACTGCAGCTTTTATTCTGACCCACGATGTTGAAGAATTAACTGGATTCAAAAATATACCTAAAATTATTGATCTTGAACAAAATTTAGGCTTTAAATCGTCTTGGAATATTGTTCCTTATAAATACCCTCTAGATTCAGGAATTATCAATACAATTCTTGAAGCAGGACATGAGATTGGAATACATGGTTATAATCATGATGGAAAGCTTTATTATTCTGAAAAAATATTTAACGAGAGAGTTCCGCTCATAAATCAAGCAATAAAAAAATATAGTGCCGTAGGTTTTCGTTCACCACAAGTTCATAGAAATCTATTGTGGCTGCAAAAATTGGATATAAAATATGATGCTTCTTGTTTTGATTATGATCCATATCAACCGTTTCCTGGAGGAACTGGTAGCATATGGCCTTTTACAGTAGGCAAGTTTATTGAACTTCCTTACACTTTACCTCAGGATCATACCTTATTCTACGTTTTACAGAAAAAAGATTTTTCCATATGGAAGAGTAAATGTGAATGGTTAATTAAAAATAATGGTACAGTCTTAAGTCTAACACATCCGGATTATTTAATTGATGAACAAAATTTTAATGTATATAAGGAATTTTTGCTTTATTTAAAATCATTGAAAAATATTTGGCATTGTTTACCCAAAGAAATGGTTGAATGGTGGAGAAGGGAAAAAACGGATGAAACTTATAGTGAGGCATCAATTTCAAATTAAATTATTCATCATAATTCATTGATTGCTAATCATTTGCACTTTCTGAGACTTGCTAAAATTTAAGTTATTTAATTAAATTGTTAATTTTTTTTCCAACATCAACTTCGTAAAAAAACATGCCATGTAGCATTCTCACCAAAATTCATTCATTCTTCTCATTTTAATAACTATTTTGTCGAAATCTGCCTTTTTTAGTATCATTAGCTAAGAAATTGACCATGGATAATAAGGCATAATATTTGGTCAAATGTTAAGAATTCAACAAATTTAAATTATTTCCTTTTAAAATCTTATGTGTGGAATCATTGGTTTAATTAATAAGAATAAGCAGTCAGTTGACATTAGTCTGCTATCGCAGATGGCTGAAGCAATACATCATCGAGGACCGGATGATGAAGGACATTTTAGTGATAATAATATTGGTTTTTATCATAAAAGACTTTCAATAATTGATCTTAAAACTGGTCATCAGCCGATGACATCAAAAAGTAACACTATAATTTTTAATGGAGAAATATATAATTACAAGGAACTAAAGCTAACCCTTCAATCGAAGGGATACGAATTTAAAACTACCTCAGATACTGAAGTAATTTTAAAAATGTATGAAGAGTATGGTGAAAATTGTGTTAAGCAATTTAACGGTATGTTTGCATTTATAATTTATAACAAGAATACAAACAAACTATTTGTAGCTAGAGATCATTTTGGAATTAAGCCTCTGTATTTCCATAATGATGATTCTTTCTTGATATTTGCTAGCGAAATTAAAGCAATTCTTCAACATCCTGATATCCAAGCAGTCCCTAATTATAAGGCTATAAATCAATATTTAACATTCCAATATGTGATTGGAACTGAAACATTATTTAAAAGATCTTTAAACTTTTACCTGGTCATAGTATGTCTATCGATTTAAATTCGATGGAAATTACCACTAAAAAATATTGGGAGCCTTCATTCAAAGTTGATAGCCATCATACTGAAGAATATTTTGTTCATGAATTACAAAGTCTTTTGAAAGATACAATTAATATTCAATTGAGAAGTGATGTTCCCGTAGGATCATATTTGAGCGGCGGAATGGATTCCAGCATTGTCACTATCTTAGCGTCAAAATTATTGAACGGCAACTTTAAATCTTTTACAGGGCCTTTAAAGAGGGAATTGAATTTGATGAAACTAAATATGCTAGAGAAGTAGCCCTGCAAAGTAATTCTGAATTACATGAAATTTATCCAACTGAGGATGAATTTATTAACTTGCTTCCAAAATTAATATATCATTTAGATGAACCGGTCGCAGGGCCTGGGTTATTTCCACAATATATTGTATCGAAACTTGCTTCTAAAAATGTAAAGGTTGTTTTAGGCGGTCAAGGGGGGGATGAAATATTTGGCGGCTATGCAAGATATGTTGTGGCTTATTTAGAGCAAGCTATTAAAGGTGCTATCTTTGAATCAAACGAAGAAGGGGAACATATAGTATCATTAAACAGTATATTGCCGAACCTTCCTCACCTTCATAATTATATGCCAATGCTCCGAGAATTTATGAAGACAAATGCTTTTGGCGAAATGGACGAACGATATTTTAAATTGATAGATAGGCGTAATGGATCAAATGAATTATTCACTAATGACTTTCTTACAACTTACAAAAAGGAAGAAATATTTAGCCATTTCAAAAAAATGTTTAATGATCCGGATACAAAATCTTTTTATAATAAAATGACGCACTTCGATATGACTAGCAGTTTACCTGCTCTTCTGCAGGTTGAAGATCGAGTAAGCATGGCAGTTTCAATAGAATCAAGAGTACCTTTACTTGATAGGAGAATTGCAGATTTAATTGCCAGTATGCCCCCATCAATGAAATTTAAAGGCGCTGAAATGAAATATATTTTAAAGAGAGCCACGAGCGATATTCTTCCAAAAAGTATTTTGGAAAGAAAAGACAAAATGGGGTTTCCGGTTCCATTACATATTTGGGCAAAAAATAAAGCCTCAGGTTTTTTTGAAGATGTTTTATTATCATCTTCAAGTAAGTCAAGGGGTATTTTTAATACTGAAAATATTAAACATTTAATCCAAAATGAGCGTGCATTCGGAAGAAAACTTTGGGGTATTCTTTGTTTGGAACTTTGGTTCCAGCAGTTCATCGATAAAGATATTAAAATAAAAAAAAAGGAAGTTTATGAAGTTCAAAGTTAATGGTGAAGAAAAGTCATGGATCGTTAAAAAAATAGGAGTAATTGGTCCAGGAATTGTCGGAATGCCTATGGCAGCATTATTAGCAAATGCAAAAATAAAAATTGGAACCGACCAGCCCGCAAAAGTAATCGTTGTTCAAAGAAATTCAAAAAATTCAGGATGGAAAGTAGATGCAATAAATCAGGGTAAATCCACTATTGGGGGAATAGAACCAGGCCTCGATAAAATAGTTAAGGATGCTGTTAATGATGGCATATTATCAGCGAGCCACGATTATTCAAGTTTATCAGATGCCGATGTTATTTTGGTTTGTGTTCAAACCGATAAAAAAGGTTTTGAACCAGACTACGGACCAATGTTTGAAGCTCTCAATAATTTAGCAAGTTCGCTTCAGAAAAAACCTAATAAAAATATTCCGCTAATTATTTTTGAATCTACGCTGGCTCCATCATCTATGGCTACCTTGATGAAAGATCATTTTGCAAAATATGACTTGATAGAAGGTAAAAATATTTTGCTTGGCAATAGTCCTAATCGAGTTATGCCGGGAAGATTAGTTGAAAGAGTTATTACTTCCGATAAAATTGTAGCTGGGCTTCATCCAGACACACCAAAAATGATTGAGCACTTGTATTCAAATATCGTAACTAAAGGAATTCTTCATCCTACTAACAGTTTAACAGCAGAAGTTGTTAAGACCTTGGAGAATGCATATCGTGATGTTCGAATTGCATTTTCAACTGAAGTAGTGAGATTTTGCGATGAAAATAATATAGATTTTTACAAACTTAGAGAACAAGTAAATTTCAAATTGGCTCAGGCTGATAATGCAACAGATAACCCAAATGCAGTTCCAAGCGGTGGAATATTAATTCCTATGATTGGAGTTGGCGGACATTGTTTACCTAAAGATGGAATTCTTTTGTGGTGGAGAAAAATTGAAAGTGGAGCAGATACTTCACAGAGCTTAATAATTAATTCAAGATTGATAAATGAAGATTCGCCAAAAGAAACTATTAAATTAACTGAAAAAACATTTGGTGATATTTCAGGTAAAAAAATTGCCCTACTCGGAGCAGCTTACAGATTTAATTCCGAAGATACTAGAAATTCACCAACACTTTCACTTGCAAAATTGTTATTGGACAAAGATTGCCAAGTCATCATACACGATCCTTATGTCAAAAGTGGCGATCAGAATTTATTAAAGTTTAATTTAGAAAGTTATTTTACTAATGATTTATCGGATGCGATTAAAGATGCCGAGATTATAATTTTGTGTACTGCTCATAAAACATACATTGAGAAGAAAGAAGAAATAATTAACACAAATAAAAATTTATTTGGCATAGTAGACGGATGTAATATTTATAAACACAGTTACTTTAAAGATAAAAATTTAGGATATACTGGAATAGGTCGAGGAACCGAGATACCTGACGAAGAATTTGTAAAATCCGTATATACACAATTTAGGATAGTTGAAAAGGGAACTGCCAATGAAGTACAATTTTTAGTAGATTTTCTTAATTCAAAATATGCTGATGGCAAATTTAATGAGATTGAATTTACAGTTGTACAAAAATTAGCAGCAAGTTGTGGTACTGGTTGCGATATCACTGAAACTGGTAATATTTCGACATACAATCCTTATGATGGCTTTAAATCATCTCTGGTTACATTTTCCGAAAATGCAAACTATCTACAAACAATTTAAACTCTAAAAAAAATTATTTAATGCAGAACCAAAAAAAAAAATGGGCCATTGTAGGCGGCGGAATGTTGGGAATGACCTTAGCCTTAAAGTTATCAAAAGGGAATGACGAAGTTCACTTAATAGAAGCTGGTAAAGATATTGGCGGATTGACAAGTGCCTGGAAATTAGAGGACTTTATTTGGGATAAATTTTATCATGTAATTCTTTTATCTGATAAACATTTATTAAAAATTCTTAAAGAAATTGGATTAGATAGTGAATTAAACTGGGTTGAAACGAAAACGGGTTTTTATACTGAGGGTAAATTGTATTCGATGTCTAATTCTATGGAATTTTTAAAATTCCCACCCCTATCTTTAATTGATAAATTTAGACTCGGTTTCACAATATTCTATGCTTCAAAAATTAAAGACTGGAAAAAACTAGAAAAGATACCAGTTGAAAAATGGCTTAGAAAGCTATCAGGAAACAATACATTTGAGAAAATTTGGCTGCCTTTACTTAGAGCTAAATTAGGAGAAACTTACAAAAAAGCTTCGGCTGCTTTTATTTGGGCTACAATTCAGAGAATGTATGCTGCCAGACGATCTGGATTAAAAAAGGAAATGTTTGGATATGTGTCGGGTGGTTATTCAAGGATATTAGAAAAATTTAAAGAAGTTCTAATATATAACCATGTAAAAATTAAAACTGAACGACCTGTTAAAAAAATTGAATCTTCCGAAAATGGTAACGTCTTAATCCAATTTGCTAATGACGAAGAGGAATATTTTGATGAAGTTATCTTAACCGCTTCTTCCCCGATTGCAAAAAAAATGTGCCCGCAGCTTTCTGCAGATGAGAAAAATAAAATGGATTCCATTCAATATCTTGGAGTAATTTGTGCCTCTATAATCTTGAAGAAACCAATCTCTAATTTTTATGTTACAAACATTACTGAAATGGATATTCCATTTACAGGCATTATTGAAATGTCAGCACTAGTAGATAAAAAAAATTTTAATGGAAATTCTTTAATTTATTTACCCAAATATATTACTCCAGAAGATGACTGGCTGAAATATTCAGATACTGATATAGAAGAGATATTTTTAAATAAACTCTGTGAGATGTATCCTTCAATTAACGTTACTGATATTCTTAGCTTTAAAGTAGCTAAAGCAAAATATGTATTTGCACTATCCACTATAGATTATTCACAAAATCTTGCTCCTATAAATACATCAATCAATGGCGTTTATATAGTAAATTCTTCACACATTGTTAACGGAACTTTAAATGTGAATGAAACCATTCAATTAGCCGAGAAAGCCTTGAAGGAAATACTAAATAGGAATATAAATAATACAGAAACAAATTTTAAATATGAATATTCAGAAACCCCTTAGCAGCATCTCTTTAGACCTAGATAATGAATGGTCTTATTTAAAAATTCATGGAAATTCTGATTGGGAAAAATATCCATCTTATTTTGATATTTTCCTACCGCTTGTTTTGGACGAATTGGGAAAGTTAAATCTTAATATTACCTTTTTCATTGTTGGTAAAGATGCAGAGATATCTTCTAATGAAAAATTTATTCGTTCCATTGTAGATCGAGGTCATGAAGTTGGTAATCATTCTTATTCTCATGAATCATGGTTAAATAATTTTGAAAAGGATAAAGTAGAGTTTGAAATTCAACGTGCGGAAGAATTAATCTTTGATTGTACTGGTCAAAAAACTGTGGGATTTAGAGCACCGGGTTTTAGCTGGAGTAACATGGTTTTAAAAGTATTACAAGAAAAAAAATATTTATACGATGCCTCAACCCTACCTACATTCATAGGGCCATTAGCTAGGACTTATTATTTTTGGACATCAGACTTATCAAAAAAAGAAAAAAAAATTAGAAAGAATTTATTCGGTTCTTTTAAGGATGGATTCAGATCCATAAAGCCTTATTATTGGTCATTAAATAATAATCATAAATTATTGGAAATTCCTGTAAGTACAATCCCATTTGTAAAAACTCCATTCCACTTAAGTTATCTTTTGTATTTAAGTAGATTTTCAGATATGGCTATGAATGCATATTTGGATCTGGCAATCACTTCGTGCAAAATTACGAAAACTGCTCCAAGTTTTTTATTGCATCCTTTAGATTTGGTTGGTGGAGATCAAGCCCCAAGATTAACATTTTTCCCAGGAATGGATTTGAATACGGAAAGTAAACTTAAAGTCTTTCGACAAGTAATAAAAAAACTCTCTAGTAATTTTTCATTGGTAAATATGAGCACATATGCAAAATCATTAGATAATTTAGATAAAGTTAAAGTAAAACAATTGAATCCTTCATAATCGGGGAAAGTTTATTGTTCTTCCCGGGTCTTAATAAATATTTGATTACTAAAATAGATAAAAAATCTTGGATCAATTTTGAAAATAATTTCTTGTTTTTTTTGAAATTTATATATTAATTGGTTTTTAATTGAAATTATCATGATTTTTAAGTTCAGCACTGATAACTTATCTAAAAAAAAAATTTAAATTTTCTATAATTTAATAATAAATGGTTTAATTTTAATCCAAAGTAATAAAGGATATTTATTTTGTTTAATTGAACAGACTAAACCATTAGGAAAAATTAATGAATAATACCATCAGCACTAAAAAACCTTCTGTTTCAATTGTTGTCCCAGGTTATAACGAGGCATCAATAATTGATAAAAATTTGGGAATTATATGTGAATACATGAAGTCTATTGAAACTGAATATGATTGGGAAATAATTTTTATAAATGATGGAAGTAAAGATAATACAAAAGAAGTTGCAGAAAATTTTGCAAAAAATAATTCAAAAGTCTTTGTATATAATCACAAAGTAAATTTGTTTTTAGGACACGCATTACGTACTGGATTTAAGCATGCAAAAGGGGATTATATAATCCCTTTAGATATTGATCTAAGTTATTCTCCAGATCATATAAAAAGACTACTAGATGAGATTGTAGAAACTGAAGCTCAAGTTGTCATTGCATCACCTTATATGAAGGGTGGAAAAGTTTCTAATGTTCCTTTTTTTAGAAAACATTTAAGCAAAATTGTAAATAAATTTTTATCCATTATTGTCAGAGAAAAAATATATACTTTTACCGGAATGGTAAGAGCATACGAAAGAAAGTATCTAAAATATTTAAACCTTAAGGCTCGCGATACTGAAATAAATCCTGAAATAATTTATAAATCTTTATTGTTGAGAGCTAGGGTAGTAGAAATACCAGCTCATCTTAATTGGAGTTTTAATAAAAAGAAAGGTGCAAAGAGGAAATCCAGTTTAAAGATGATTAGAGGGATAATGTCTGGTTTTATGTCGGGGTTTATATTCCGGCCGTATATATTTTTTATTATAGTTGGCTTGCTGCTTTTATTGGTTGCCTTTTACGTTATTGGGTGGATATTCATAAACACACTTAATGTTTATCCTCAAATTCATTCCTTTAACTCTTATTTTGACGATAGATTTTCCACCGCCGTGTCGCAAATATTTCGACAAAGACCCCAGGCGTTTTTTATTGGAGGCTTGACATTAGTTATAGCCTTGCAATTTTTAAGTCTTGGCTTTCTTTCGCTTCAGAGTAAAAGATATTTTGAAGAATTATTTCATTTAAATACTAACATATATAAACTCGAAATAGAAAAAAAAGAAGAAGAAACTGAAAAATTATAATCTTAGTATGTGGATCATAATCTAAGCAAAAATATTATCTACTTAAATTTAGAAGAATGTTATTTAGATTTACCTCTTTATTTTGAAACCCTCAGAATTTTCAACCAATAAATTGTAATGAAATATAAATTTAACCCCCCTTCAGTTTCAATTGTTAATCTTTTATTAGTCTCATATTTTGCGGTAGGTCTCCTACTATTTGTTATAATAATTTTAGGTAACACATTTAATATTCCATTTGAATATTTTAGCAACAACCCCGAGTCACAATTCAATATTCCAATCTATGCTGGCCTTCTTCAAAAATTAAGAGTTATATTTTGGTCGGGAAGTATGAGCATTAGTTTTCTCAGTTATTTGACTATTAAAATTTATTCCGGATCAACTTCTAACACCAAATATATTTTTTATACCGGTATTTTAACTTTTCTACTGCTAATAGATGACTATTTTCAAATCCATTTAGCAATTAGATTAATTTTTCATATTCCAAACACGTTTGTTTATTTGATGTATTTTTCTTTTGTAATATTTATTGTTTATCGTTTTAAAGAAGTGATAATAAAATCTGAGTACAAAATATTGATTGTAAGTATTTTACTTTTAGGTTTTGCAGTAATTATTGATCTCTTAAGTGATGCTAAACTTTTAGTAATTGGCAAGGAAGATGAATTGGAAGCCAGTTTCAAACTATTCGGGGTGGTAACATGGTTTGTTTATTTTACCAAATATTCTTACGATAATTTAAAATTTATTGTTTTAAAGAGATTGTAGTGGTAAAGTTATGAGATGACATCTACCTCCCCAAAAAGACATCATCTCTAACCGTCTCGAGTGACTATTTTAATAGCGACATTTTTTTTACAGAACTAAATTGTTGAGTCCCATCTAGTGCATCTGCATTCATAGCTAAAATATAGATACCAGAAGCATATTCCTTTGCATCCCATACGAACTCATGTATGCCTTCATTTTCAATATCATTATCCATTTCGAATATTCGTTCACCAATTAAAGTATAAATTTGAATTTTGATACTACTTTCTTTTGGTAAGTAATAGCTAATTCTAGTAGTTGGGTTAAACGGATTCGGATAATTTTGATTTAATTGAAAGGATTCCGGTTTCGTCTCACCATCGCTTACGGCAGTTAATGAATTATCATAGTTCAAATCTATATAAGTAGCTAAATTCGTAACATCGGTAGCATTTGATTCAATTATTATCGTATTTATAAAACCTTCAAAATTCCATTTTATATCGGGTTTGGACTTACCAAATGGTTTTGAATTAGTTAATACAAATTTGCCAATACACTTTTTTATATTGTTGATAGTGTCTGATCCTGAAGGATTAGATGCAAATGTTAGTTCATTTTGACCATCTGTGGAAAATATGCCTATACCGTAAGTTGGAACATTTTTTAGGCTAGAAGAACCGGAGATGTATTCAAATGTCAATTTCCCTTCACCAATAATTTCCTGATTAAAGCTTAATGCAGCTTGGTAAGCTTCTAAAACGAACTCACTTTCCTTACTGGTTATAAAAGCGCAAAATTCAAATTTATTTAAATCAATTTGTTTTCCATATTCGATAGATACAGTATAACTTTGCGAATAAATAGTGCTAAAAAAGCTTAAAAATAAGACAAATGCTAAAATCTTCCCTATTAAAACTATTGCTTTCAATTTGTTCCTCTTTCAAAGTTTACGAAGCTTATTCTTCTAATTTCTTGGGTCAAATTAAGTTTTAAATTAAAGGGTGAGTATCGGGGTGTACCTGAATTAAAGTTATTAGATACCTGAACTAGTTTGTTTGAAATTTTAGCTTAAAACAAAGGATTTACTAACCACGGCCAAATAAGTTAGTTTACAGATTGAAAATTAGTAAACCCTTCTGTTCAATTATTGCATCATTTAGTATCTCGAAATTTGCCGTTATTTCAAGAGTAACATCTTTTTAATTTGTTTGAATGGTTGTGACCCATCAGTTGGATTTGCTGTTAAAACTAATAAGTAAGCCCCGCTTGCATAATTTGAAGCATTCCATTCTATATTATAATTTCCAGGACTTTGAGTATTATTATTCAACTCTCGAACTTGTTCTCCTAAAAGATTACAAACTACAAGGTGAATTTTACTTTCCTTGTTAATACTATACTGAATATGTGTTGAAGGATTAAAGGGATTGGGATAGTTCTGAGATAAATTAAATTCCTTTACTTTATTTTCAACCTCAACTATCGATGACAAAGAATAGGTCCCATCGTTATCCACTTGCTTGATTCTATAATAAATCCGTGGTGAAATATTATTATCCCAAAATTTATACGTATTGCTATTCGAAGTTGTGCCGTTACCTTTTATAAATCCTATATTTTCCCATTTACTTTTATCAGTAGACCGTTCGATATAAAAACCGAAATTATTTAATTCGGTAGAAGTTACCCAGTGAAGTTCAATTTGATTATTTACTTTTAGAGAAGCACTGAATGAAACTAGTTCAACCGGCGTTGAGTTTTCGAACAGTTCATCTGAAGCGGCCAAATTCTCATCTGAGGTCAAGAGTATTTGATCCAGTAATACAGTTTCAGCTGGCTCTCTGCCGTAAATTGTAATTGTATGTTCGCCTTGTGTTAAATTACCAATTGGTAATTTATTTGATCCGGCACCTTCCCAGTGCCACTGATTATAATAATCTTTATTCCCAAATGTTAATTTCGATCCACCATCTATTTGGAAATAAAAAGAATTCAATTGCTTTGTAGAATCAAAAAACATTCTTCCCCAAGCATACCAATCTCCTGATTTATTAATAGTAACAGAAAATGTCAAAGTGCTGTACGAATTCAAAAAATAGACTACATTTTTTGCAAGAGAACCATTTTTGCTTGTAAGATGAATATTGCCATCTATAGTTCCATCCTCTGCATTCAGCAGCAAATAATTTTTAGGCGATACTGCTGTATACTTGAAAGAGAGATTCGTGTGCTCGGCAGGATTTGTAATTTCTTCAAAATTTTCTCCTGTGATAATTGTTTTATAGATACCAGTAAACGACCATTTCAGGTTTAATGAATCAATTAATAAGTAAGAAGATTTTCTTATTTTAAATCTTCCAATTTTAACTGAATGATTATCAATTGTGTCTTTACCTGCACCAGAAGCAAAATGAATTTTTCGACTCCCATCTATTTTAACACAACCTACTCCATAAATTGGGCTGTTCTTCATTTGAGAAGACGAAGGAATGTATTCAAAACAGAATGAAGAGTCATTTAAAAATTCAGAATTAATATCAAACACGCATTGGTAAGAAGTCAAAACAAAAGCTTGTCCGTTACTTTTAATATTAACATCGAATTCTATATTTTTATCGTCGATGATTTGGGGGTTTGACAGGCTCATCAAATATGATGGCTGAGCAGCAATTGAAATTATAAATAAGGCGGTAAGGGAAATTATTTTTATAATCAGTTTCATACGATTCTCCAATAAGTAAATACACTTGTACTTTTAAATTGGATCCTCGATTGCTAAACTAATTTCTTTATGAGTACGATTTTATCAGGGTTTCTCTGAAAGGCTGGTTTAATTACCTGAGATGTATGTGAAGAATAGACGGGCCTCTAATAAAGGTCTTTTTAAGTAAAAATTTTAAAAATGAAAAAGCATCCCGAATAATCTATTCAGGATGCTTATTTGAAAAAAAAATTTTATAATTTTATTTGAAAGTTTCTAAGATTCTAATTCTTTAAATTCACCGAGTGTTTTAGTAAAAATAGTTATAGCTGCTATTCCTAAAAAAATATTTGCTGCCAGCACATACCAGACATACTCGGGATTTCCCATTTCCCTAAAAATACCATATAAAGATGTATAAGTAATTCCACTTAAAACTCCGCCTAATCCGGTTGCTAAAAAATTAGAGCCCATATAAAGGCCAGCTTTTTCTTTTGGAGCTATCCATGTAATATACTCTTGTATCCTTGGTGAAGAAATCATTTCACCTATCGCAAATAAAAATATTCCAAGGAAGATTAATTCTGATGGTCCTATTCTAGCAAAAGCAATTACTAAAAAACTTACTCCAGCTACAAAAAGGCCAAACAAAAAAGAAGGAAGAGCTTTACGTTTTTCAAAGATTCTGGAAATAATCAATTGAAATAAAATTATAACATAGCCTGTATTTGCAATAGTTTCGCCAAGTATCTTTCTAGAACCGTCCTTGTTTGCTTCAGAAAAAAAACTTGCAAACCAGGTCCCAAATATACCTTGTAATGAATTATATAAACTTATTGTATCTAAATTTTTATCAATATATATGGCTAGCAGATTGAAGAATGCCCAAAATGGAAGCCAAAAAAATATTCCTAAAAGTATTAGGAATAGAAGAAATTTGTAATCAGAAAGTGCGACACCCATATCTTTAAATTTTTGCTTAAGTGTTGTTCCTTCTAATTCTCTTGGTGGTTCTTTGTAAAAAAATATGGTCACTAAAAACATAATTCCAATACCAATAGCAGAAGCCATAAATGCATAATTCCATGAAATCGCTCTTAAATTACCCGCAACTATTGGCCCAAATGAGGCTCCTATGTTTACCATTGCATAAAAAATTCCAAATCCCAAAGTTTTATTGGTTTTATCTGTTACGGCTCGAACAGTTCCTGAAATAAGCGGTTTAAAAATTCCCGCGGCAAAACCTATTGTTAACATTGTCAATGCAATACCGCTAAAAGATTTTGTAAGTAATAAAAGTAAAATTGCTGGCAGGTAAGCGAGGTATGCGACTATCAACATTTTTTTAAATCCAAATCTATCGGCAAACGTTCCGGAAAAGACTGGAATTACGTAAGAGAAAAGAAGAAAAATACTTTGTACAATCCCAAGCTGCCCTTTGGAATAACCCAGATACTCCATATAAATTCCAAAGCCCATGTAGATTCCGTAGTAAGCAAATCTTTCTATGATTTCGATTGAATTAGCTATCCAAAAAACTGGAGGGAAGGATGATCGGTTTTCTTGCATTTGATTTCCACCTTAATTTTTGAAATATCAATTTACTATTTACTTATAAATAATAAAAGAAGTTCATTATCTATTCTTAATGATTAATTTTTTATTAAGCTCTTTGGCTTTTATATATGTTGGATTTTTAATTAAGGCCGAATCAGTATACTTCTTTGCTTTAATTGTATCTCCCAAAAGCAAATGAGCATTTGCGATGGTTGTATAAGCTGCAGCATTTAATTTCGTTGTATCTTGAAAAGTTTTTAAATCTGATTCTAATTCCTTTCTTGTTGAAGAATTTGTTGGATTTTTTTGTAAATCGTCTGAAAGTTTTTCAAGTCTTACCCTGGGAGTTGAATATTTTTTTTTGAGATTATTGGCTTCGATTAAATCTGGTTTTATTTGCAGAGCATTTTTTAAAAATGAAAGAGCTTTTAAAGTGTCACCTATGACTGCTGATGCTTTGCCGGCATCGACTAATACTTTGGTATTAGTAGTAGGCCTTTCTTGAATCTCCGAAAGAGTCTGTTCTAAATTTTTTCGTGCAGTACTATCTGAAGGATTATTAGCCACTTCTTTTAACTGTTTTTCTATAGTTACAACACCATTATCATAACTTATTTTTTGATAACCCGGATAACCTATCATTAATATTGGAATAATAAAAAATGGCAGAAGCCCTTTTAGAGGTCGACTTTTTACAGCATAAATAATTAAAATTATAAGGAGTGCTAAAAATAGTATAGAACCTAATATAAGAAGTATAAACTCATAAAAAAACATTCCATCAGGCATTTACATTAACTCCTTCCTTAGAATATTGATAGGGTAATGAATTTTACAGCGATAGAATAAAATTAATAGTATTGTATGGCGGAAAGGGAGGGATTCGAACCCTCGGTACCCGTGAAGGTACACACGCTTTCCAGGCGTGCCAGTTAAACCACTCCTGCACCTTTCCAATAAAAAGTGTTGCAAATATAATTATTTGATCAGTCTTAACAAAAGTTATGGGTATACAGTATCATAAATTTAGTTATCCATAAATTTGGCATAAATCAAAAAACTTTTTTTACGGTTTTAATGTTAATTATTCAAGTAAGTTTTATATTTGTTGTTCAAAAATATTGGAGAGATGCCAGAGTGGTTGAATGGGGCGGTCTCGAAAACCGTTGTGCGTATTTTACGTACCCAGGGTTCGAATCCCTGTCTCTCCGCTTGACAAAAAATTGTTCGATCTAATTTTTTAAAGTTATATATTCGATTCAGCCTTTGTAATTCTATATTCTCGTAACATTTTAATTATTCAATTCATAAAAAACATTTAACTTTCCGGTATATTAATAATTTACTTTCAAGATAATAATGGTCCAAAGTTGGATTATTTGATCTATTAAATTAAGTTTCTAGCAGATCATTTTATCATGTTTAATATCTTAATTATTGCGACGCTGCAATAGCAGTTTAGCTTTCTTTATAAGGCTTTTATAATTTATCAAATCTCCGTCATTATAAATTATTTTCTATTATCATCCTAATGTATGTTTGAAACTAACTCACTTAATTATCTACAAATCTTTGAAGGATTCTTTTTAGGTGCAGTTTTAATACACACTATTTACAGTTTATTTGCATTCTTTGGATTTAAAGAAAAGGGGATTCATTTTCTTTTAGTTATTGTAGCATCGATAAGTTTATTCATTTGGATATTCAACAAAATTGTTTTCAAATATTATTTCTCTAATCTTATTTGGTGGTCAAGTGTTAGTTACCCGTTTTTTAGTTTTGCGGCATTTGCCTTTTCACTCGAACTCATCCGGCTAATTTACATTCCAAAAAAATCAAATCCATTTTCAAATACAATCCTAGTTAGCGTTAGAAATTTTTTTATTGCATTCATGATAATTTCAATTTTTCTTGAAAAGAATATTTCTATAAATCTTTTGGCATTTGGCTGTATACTAACACCCGTTTCAATCATGCTTGCAGTTTATTTGAATTCAAAGCATGGCCTGAAACTGAAGGACTTCATAGGTTCTGCATTATATTTTATAAGCATACTCCTTTTTGTATTTAGTTATTTTAATATTTTTAATAGCCTATTTATAGCTGATTGGAGTTTACAAATTGGATTTTTCTTTTTACTGATATTTTCATCATCAAATAATTATGATAGTGTTCGAAATCTGAAAAAAGAAAATTACTTGGTAGAGAATAAACTTAATGAATCTTTAGAAAATTCAGATAAGTATTTAAATGAAAAGGTCGAAGAACGAACACAGGAAATCAATAAAATTAATATAATGCTCATGGACAGAGCAATTGAGTTAGGGAGTATAAATCAAATCACAGAAAAAGTAAATTCATCTCTTGATTTGAATGACATATTTAACCGTGCATGTACAGAATTAATAAAAATTTTCCCGGTTGAGAATACCAGTATTGCCCTATTTAATGATGATAAAAAAAAGCTGTCTATAGTGGCATTTCGAGCCAATAATAAATCTGAAAATAATCTAACTGGTTTTGAAATTAATTTAAATGAAAATATTTTATTCAAAGAAGCTATTGAGACTAATCAAATATTACAGTTTAAGAGTGTCGCATTAAAATCCAATGAAAATCAAATCACTAAACATGATCAATCGACATGCTTAAATAATCTTTTAGCTATTCCTGTCATTTCCAAAAGTCAGACAATTGGAGCAATTCTTTTGTCGGCTATTGAGCCAACTTATGTTTTTAACAACGCTGAAATTGATCTTGCAAAAGCTGTATCACAGAAAATTGCTAATTCCATTGAAAATGCAATGCATTTTTCTCAAACAGAAAAAGCTTTAAATATTGCCACGAATGATTTGGAAATCGGCAGAGAGATACAAGCAAGTTTTTTCCCAAGTGAAATTAAAGAAATAGATGGATTGGAAATTTCTACTTACTTTAAACCGGCTCGACAAGTATCCGGAGATTTCTATGACGTATTTCAAATAGATAAATCAAATTATACTGCTTTTGTAATTGCTGATGTTTGTGATAAAGGAGTTGGTGCAGCTTTATTTATGGTATTGTTTCGTAGTCTGCTAAGGGCATTTAGTTCTAATATAAATGATATTAATGATTTAAATCTTTACTTGAAAAATATCATACTGAACACTAATAATTATATTGCTGAAACACATAACAACGCGAATATGTTCGCATCAATATTTTTTGGTATTATAAATACAGATAATTATAAGATCAGCTACATTAATGCCGGACTTGATGCCCCCTTCATAATAAATGATAATGGGAAAATAATTAATAAATTAGAACCGACAGGCCCTGTGGTGGGGATGTTTTCAGATATGGATTTTGAAGTTAAATCTGTTGAATTAAAAGAAGGAGATATACTATTTGCTTTTACGGATGGAACAACGGATGCGAAAAATAGCAAGCAAGAATTATTCGGTGAGGAGGCATTGACAAAAATAATTGCTGCACAGTGGAACTCAGCTTTCAGCATGTCCTTTAATCTAAACACAATCTTAAAAAAGCATATTGGATTTCAAGTCCAGTACGATGACATTACTCATCTAGCAATAAGAAGAAAAATATTTGGCGAAGAAAATAAACATTTTATAATTCGCGATGCTAATGACAGCAATTTGGAAGAGTTGCGTGATTTTGTTGAGGAGGTTGTAATTAGTTGTGGACTAAATAAAGATTTGGCCTTTTCTTTTAAACTTGCCGCAGAAGAAATATGTACAAATATTATTAAGTATGGGTACGAAGGGAAAAATGAAGGCACTGTAGAAATTGAATTTATTCGAAAGATTGACAAAGCCGTACTTAAAATATTTGATAACGGTAAATATTTTCCACCTGATGCAGTGGAAATTCCCGATATGCACGGAAATGTGGAGGATATGAAGATCGGGGGTCTGGGGTTAGTTTTGGTTAATGGTTTAATGGATAAAGTTGATTATAAAAAACTTCCAGATGGTAGAAATCAACTTATTTTAGAGAAATATTTAAATACAGTTAAAATTAATTAATAGGAATAACAATGGAGATTCAGGATAATCAAATTAATGATGTTGTAATCATTAATTTTACCGGTAATATTGATGCTATTACTGCACCTAAAATAACAGAATATATAAAGCGGCTTATTACAAAAGGAAATATAAAATTAATTGCAGATTTTAATAATGTTCCTTATACAAGCAGTGCAGGATTAAGAGTCTTGCTAGCTGCGGTGAAGGAAACTCGCTCACAAAAAGGCGACATGCGCTTAGCAAATATTCAACCAGATGTACTTAAGGTATTAGCCCTAACCGGATTTACAAACATTTTGAAAATATTTTCGGATGTTGAGGAAGCCGTACAAAGTTATTCTTAAAAATATTTTAGATATATAATAGAGATGAAGTAAATTACTTTTTTATGACATTTAATTTCAATTTAAAATAAAGGCTGTAAAATTTATGGTTTCAGATAGCGGTACAAAAAAAGGAATTACATTAGTAATCGGCTCTGGCGCAATAAAATGTGCCGCATCAATAGGCATGTGGCAAATTCTTGTTGAAGAAAATATTCAGGTCGATATGGTTGTTGGCTGCAGCGCAGGCAGTATATATGGTGCCGGCATCGCATTAGGTATGAGTGTTGAAGAAATTAAAATGTGGTCTGAAAGAACATGGACTACAGAGTTAATGCAAGATTATATTATCAATTTAAAAGCATCTAAAGATGGTACTCTTAAATTTACCGAAAGAAGCGGGTTAGTTGATGATTCGATTTTAAATTCCAGGTTAACCGATATTTTTCAGAATAAAACATTTTCAGATCTTAAGAAACAATTTGTCGTTGTTGCTACTGATATGATGAATGGCGAAAAAGTTTCACTATCTAGTGGAAAACTATTTGATGCTATTCGTGCAAGTGTTGCATTGCCATTAATTTTTCCGCCATGGGAAATTGATGGTAAACTTCTAGTTGATGGGGCCGCCTCTGATCCATTTCCGATTGATACTGCAATTCAGAATGGTGCCGACATAATTATAGGAATGGGATTTTCAATTGATTACCGGAAACGGTTTCGTTCCTTAACGGCTGTCCAGGAACAAATGACAGCAATTTACATGAACAACATTTTGAAATCTTCATTTGCGTTTAACAATCTTGCACATCACTCGGAAATATTTACTATTATTCCTGAGTTTGAAGAATCATTATCTATGTTTGACGTCCATAAAATTCCTCAAATTATCGAACGCGGGGCAGAAGCAACTCGTAAACAGTTACCTCATATAAAAAGTTTATTAAGTGCAGCCTAGAATAGTTAATTAAATTTATATTATTTATGAATCATTTATTTATGACATAAATATTAATTTAATTTTACTTTACTGCCATTCTTTTTCCTTAAATTTCTAATCTAAATTTATATTGCAATTTAATCTAACATGATAAGCATTAAAGAAAGTATAAAACAAACATTCCATTTAGCGTATCCAGTGATTATTAGGCCAACTGGGCATAATAATGATGGGAGTTGTTGACAGCCTGATGGTTGGGAAATTAGGCGCAGTTCCATTAGCCGCAGCCGCATTGGTGAACAGTTTATTTTTTTTAATAATAATCATTGGTCTTGGTGTTTCACAGGTTGTTACCCCATTAGTTGCAATTTCAGTAGGTGCAAAACGTTTTGAGCAGTGCGGCATTTATTTCAGACAATCATTGTTAATCAATTTAGCGTTAGGTGTATTATTGGTGATTATTATTTATCTGTTCGCAGATATATTAAAATATTTAAATCAGCCGATAGCTGTTGTTGCTTACGCTGAAGCCTATATGAAAATATTGTCAGTTTCGGTGTTCCCTTTAATGCTGTTTCAATCATACAAACAATTTATTGAAGGGTTATCTTATACTAAACCTGCAATGGTTGTTACTTTGCTTGCGAATATTGTTAATGTATTTGGAAACTGGGTTTTTATTTTTGGTAAACTTGGAATGCCTGAATTAGGTCTGGATGGCGCGGGAATTTCAACATTATTTTGCAGAGTATTTATGGGTTTAGCTTTAATGGTTTACGTGATGAAGAAAGAAAAATATAAAATATATGATGTAAACTTTCATTTCAGAAATATAAATTTCCCAATCATTAAAAAAATATTAAGGCTGGGTTTGCCAAGCGGATTTCAATATTTTTTTGAAATCGGAGCGTTTTCTTTTGCTATCATAATGATAGGCTGGCTGGGCGCAAAACAATTAGCTGCTCATCAGATTGCTATTAACCTCGCTTCAATTTCCTACATGGCTGTATTAGGAATATCGACAGCAGGCGGTATTAGAGTTGGCAATGCTGTTGGCAGGCAAAATATTGAAGAAGTGAGGCGGGCAGGTTTTACTGCATTACTTTCTGGAAGTTTTATAATGATTACCGCCGGAATAATTTTTATTTTGATGAGGAATTTACTTCCTTCCTTGTATATTCAAGATCAAAAAGTAATTGAAATTGCATCATCACTATTGATTATTGCTGCACTTTTTCAAATTTCAGATGGAGTTCAAGCAGTTGGATTAGGAATTTTAAGAGGCTTAACAGATGTAAAAATTCCAACAATGATTACTTTTATTTCTTACTGGATAATCGGATTACCGGTGGGTTATTTATTAGGTTTTAATTTTAAAATTGGAGTGCTTGGAATATGGATTGGATTATTACTCGGACTCACTTCATCAGCATTGCTTCTTACTTACAGATTTAATAGAAAGAGCAGAGAGCTTATTGCAATTTAGTTAGTTATTAATTTTGTAATTAGTTTTTTATCAATTATTTCGAAGTAGAAATTATTAATTTTTAGATTTTTATTTGAATTACTCCAAACTTCATTTGCATCTTTTTGCTTCAATTTAAAATTATTATTAGTTGAAAACTTATCGTTTGATGTAATTACATAAAATGGTTTTTTATATTCTTGGCAAAGAAGCGCCGCATTTAAACTTCCGATTTTATTTATGACATTTCCATTTTTTAAAATTTTATCTGCGCCAATTATAACCGCATCTACTTTAGCAATGAAATGGGGAAGCATGGCATCTAATATAAATTCGCACTTAACATTTTCTTTTAAAAATAATTTTGTAAGTATTCTGCCTTCATTTTTAGGGCGGCTTTCACAAATGAATAATTTTAGTTTTTTATTGATCTTGGAAAATCTTTTCAAAACTTCAAAAACTGTTTTACTATTTGATATAGTTAAAATCGAATTAATACCATTTAATATTGTATTAGCATTATTGTATATGGCTTCATTTTGATTTTTTATTTTCTCCGGGTACTCACTTAAAAATGATTTAAGTCTATCTCGATTTTTAGTTTTATTTAATAATTTAACTTGCTCTAAATATTTATTTATTTTTTGGAAATCATCAAAGTGATGTACTGAAGCATCAATAATCTTATCAACTACTTCTGAATCATTATAACATAGCAGTAATAAATAATTAAGCTTAGTTAACAATTCGATTGAACCTGAAGTATTATCATTTAAAATATTTTTAAGTTTATTATTTAATGCTTCTTTTTTCATTCTTCTTTTGGATATAGATCGTTATACCATTCTGGCTGATCTTTTAAATACTTATCAAACCATGCTATGATTGTTTTAGTCCACAATGTACGTTTTTTATAATCAAGTATATGATGGTTTTGACCTTCGATTTCAATAAAGTCGACTTTTTTACCAAGTAATTTCAACGCTGTAAACATTTGAATTGATTGACCAATTGGTACATTTGTATCTGCTGTTCCATGCAGCAGTAAAATTGGAGTTGAAATTTTATCTGCATTAAATAAAGGACTTCTGTCTACATAAATGTCTTTCCGATTCCATGGGAAGCTTCCGGCTGTGGCGCCTGCACTGTAAGTATATCCCCAGTAACCCTCGCCCCAATATCCAGCAAGTGAACTTATACCCGCATGAGCAATTGCAGTTGTGAACATATTTGTTTTAGTCAACAAATTCATTGTTAAAAATCCGCCATAAGATGCTCCGATACATCCAATTTTAGTTGAATCCACAAATGTATGTGATTTAAGAAATTCTTTAGTCCCTTCAATTATTTCTTCTGCTGTTTTTTCTCCCCAATCATTTACATGATACGCTGCAAATTTTTGTCCGTAACCTACTGCTCCACTTGGCTGCAAAATGTAAACAATATATCCATTAGCAGCCCATAAGTTTTGTGGATATCTTCCTTCAAAATTTCTTTCAATCGGCAGCGTACCGCCGTAGTAATTAACAATGCATGGATATGTTTTAGAACTATCAAAATCCGGGGGATAATAAATCAATCCATCTACATTTTCATTTCTGTCATTTTTAAAAGTCCATTCTTCGGTTTTGCCGAGTTTAATATTTTTGTATGACTCTTTATTAGGATTATAAATTAGTTTTGATTTTTGATTATTCAGATCCACAACATAAGCCATATTTGGAGTTGTGGAACTTGAACCTTCGAAAATTGCGTTTGAACTTTCTAAAGAAAAATCAATTGAAGTAATTACTTCAGCCGGCAGATTTATTTTGTTAAATTGTTTAGAATCAGTATTAAACTGATAAACATTTTTATATGTCTTGTCTCTTGTTCTAAAGTAAATATTATTATCGTGACTATTCCAATAAGCCGATTCTATTTCAGGATTAAAGTTTTTAGTTATTGGATCAACTGCTTTGGTAGTTAAATCATATATGAAAGCTTGTGTATTATATCGATTTGGTATTTGATTGGGCGAAGTTGTTACTGCAGCATTATTGAATAATTCTTGATCTCCAGTTATTAATATTTTTGAACCGTCAGGAGAAAATTGCGCAGTTCGGCTCCAAAATTCAGTAAACAGAGAATCTACTTTCATGTTATCCAGATTAAGAATGAAATAACTTGAATAAGAATATGGCTGTTTGGTATAGTCATATCCTGAAGTCGTGAATAATATCTTTTTCCCATCTTTGCTTATATCATTAATTGAAGTAGAAGCAGGACCCGCAGTTAATCTGTATTTAGTCAAATCAGGATAATTTAAAACATACAAAAATGATTTATCTGCAGAGCCGGGAAGTCTATCTTCTAATTCATTTACTTTTATTAAGCCTGTTTTATTCTCTTTAGGCTTTTGCGTAATTGAATAAATCAAAAAATCACCTGTAGGCGACCACTTGTATTCACCAAAGTTTTCAACGTCATCTAATAATTTTATCACATTTCCATTTTCTAAATCATCTAACCATAAAGTTGTTTTATTTTTCTCGGTGGTTATGTAAGAAAATTTTTCCCCATTTGGATACCATGAAACAGACGAAATATTTGTTCCGCCTTTAAATGTTTGATAATGTGAAACATTTTCGGTATTAAAAATTTCTAACCAACCGTCTTTTGAACCGCCGTTATTTGTGATTTGAGAAATCTGAACCGCCGCTAATTTGCCGTCAGGAGAAATGGAAACGGAACTTATCTTGGGATCATCCAGCAGATTAGAAATTGCAGTGGTTTTTGTTGGTGAAATAGTTGATTTAATATCTTGTTCATTAAAAGTTGAATCAATTATTAACGAAGCTTCAATTTTCCAATCAACTTCATCTGGTTTAACTTTTAAAGATTTTAAAATTAATGTGTGTTTTCCTTTTTCAATTTTTAACTCATTTGTTTTTTTATCTGTTTCACAATTTGCGGTATCATTTTGATCTGATTTAAACGTCGCATTAGAAGCAACCATTTCACCGTCAAAAAATAATTCAAACGGCTGACAAGATTTTATCTCAACCTTCGTCTTAAGCCATCTGTCAGCATTTAAATAAGTAACTAAATATACTTCCTGCGGGGAAGTGATATTTGTATCGGCTTTGAAATTTATTTCTCCAAAATTCGACTTCATCTTTTTCCATTTTAAATGTAAAGTTTTATCCCAATTAAATTCATCACCATCTTTTGGTTCGATTTTATCTGTATCAAAATTTTCAAAACTTAAAAATGATTTTAAAGCGGAAGCCGTATCTTTAACCAATGCAGGTAGTTTTAAACCTATAGGGCCAATCATTAGCCACTCATCTATAAATTTCCCGGAATTGTATGTGGGAATTTCTTTAGCATTGAGAGTAATGCAAAACAAGAATAAAATGATGACAGTTAAATATCTGAAGAAATACATTTTATCTCCGAATTAAAAGCGTAAAAAATTAGGCTTAAAAATAAAAAATTATGTAGATTTATTCGCACTGAATTTTTAGTATATTTTCTTAATTTTATAAAAATTATATAATAAATTCCGGAGATTGAATGTTTGTAAGATTTCTAATTATAATAGCCTTGCTGGTAAGCTGCGTTGTATTCATTAATGCCCAGAATAAAAAAGTAGAAGCTGAAAATTTAAAGGAAAATGAAATTCATGAACCCCATAAATTCGATCCGGATAGAGATGCGCAGAAAGATATAGATAATGCAATTGCTGAAGCTAAAAAAAATAATAAAAGAATATTGCTTGATGTTGGCGGTGAGTGGTGTATCTGGTGTCATCGGTTGGACAGTTTATTTGCAAATAACCCTGATCTATCAAAGTATATGTATGATAATTATGTTGTTGTAAAAGTTAACTACAGTCCTGAAAATAAAAATGAAAAAGTATTATCTCAGTTTCCAAAAATTCCAGGGTACCCTCATTTGTTTGTATTGGATAATACTGGGAAGCTAATTCATTCTCAGGACACTGGTAAACTTGAATCAGGTAAAGGGCATGATAAAAATAAAGTGATGACTTTTCTGAAAAAGTGGGCTCCAAAAAGAAAAAATATTTTTAAAGATGAACAAAAAAAGAAACAAAGTATAAATTAGATTTAGTATTCTTTAATTACATCGGTATCTATAAAATTCTTAATATCAAATTCAGATTGAAAACTTGAATTGCTCCAATTTCTGTTTTGTGTTAAGTTTGAATACAGTTCACTTTTGCTTTGATAATTCTTTAAATAAAATATTCTTACTTTATTACGATTTTTAATAAGCCAATTTAAAGTAATTTTCATTTTTTCAAGATCTTCTTCGGTGGGAAGTTTGTTCAACTGATGCACTTTTTCAAAATAATCATCCAAAACAACTTCAAAATTATCCTGATGCTTTAGCGGATTATTCTTAATAAAAATTTTGCCTTCAATCATTAATAAATAATCGCATTGAAATCCTCCATTTACTTCAAATAAAACATTGGCTGAATTTACAGGTTCAGCAAGTAAGGAAGATTTATGTGTTTGTGCTAGAATTAAATCAATTAACTCTTTCATTTCAGCAGCGCGTTCATATTTTTCAAGATCTGAGAAATACTTCATTTTATTTATTAACCTGGTTAAAGCAAATTGATTTTTCCCATATAAAAATTCATATACTTTTAAAAGTTCTTCAGCGTACAAAAGCTTATCATCATTTAAACAAGGTGCGGTGCAGCGCTCTATATTGGCTAAAAAGCAGCCCGAGTGTTTTCCAAATTCTTTGTCGTCACATTCACGAATGGCAAATGCTTTATTCACCATCTCGAAAACTTTTAGTGCTTTTTTCTTTGTTGTGAATAGTCCAAAATAATCATTGCCATCAAAATCAAAATAATTACATATTTCTATTGTTGGAAAATTTTCTGTGGATTTAATTCTTAAAAAGTATTTATTTCCATAATCTTTTAATTGAGTATTGTGTTTAGGATTTTTTAATTTTATTGATTCCGCTTCTGAAAGTAAGGCTGTTAACTCAGTATTTGTTATTTCAATTTTTAATCTTGAAGCTTGCTTAACTATTTTTTTTGCTTTTCTTGGAGCGTTGGAAGAGAAGTAGGATTTAACTCTGTTCTTAAGTGATTTAGCTTTGCCTATGTATATTATTTCATTTTTCGAATTTAAAAAATAATAATTACCTGGAGCATCAGGTAATGAAATTATATCTTCACTAAGTTTTTTATTTAATTTTAATTTTTCAATTTGCGGAGTAGGGAAGTGCTGGAAACTGATAAGCTCTTCAACAATTATAAGCTCATGTTGTTCTTTTAATGTCTTTAACATTTTAATTAATACTTTTGCTGTAACTTCAGCATCGCTTATTGCTCTGTGAGCGCCTTTATTTTTTAATCTTAAATGAGAAACCACTGAACCGAGTGATTTGCTTTTTAAATTCGGATATAACCGTCTTGCTAATTTAACGGTACAAACGCCTGGATTGCTGATTTTTTCTTTATTACAATTTCGCAGCTCGGCTTTGATAAAGCTTTGGTCAAAGGCTAAATTGTGAGCAATTAAAATATCGTCTCCTATAAAATCTACAATTTGATCTGCTATTTCATCAAAGAATGGAGCGTCATAAACATCATCATCACTTATGCCTGTTAAATTTGTAATGAAGAATGGTATTTGCCTGCCAGGATTAATGAACGAATGGAATGTCTTTGTTATTTTTAATTTTGAAACTTTTACTATTGCAATTTCTATAATTTTATTTTTGAAAGGTGATAAGCCGGTAGTCTCAACATCAAAAACACAAAAGTTTGCTTCGTCTATTGGGGTAGAAAATATTTTCTCGTAATCCATTGTGTTAATTTATTATTTACTATTTATACTATCAAAATAAAAATTTAATACCCAACCATAATTCTAATCATTTCAGAGAACCAATTATGCATTTTCTTTTTATTTACTTCATTTATAAATATATTTCAAACCAAAAAAGCGAGTTTTATGTCCACAATTAATATACTTTTTATCGGCGACATTATAGGAAAGCCCGGATTAACTTTAGTTGAAACATGGCTTCCAAGTTTAATTCAAAAATATAAACCCGACTTAGTAATCGCAAATGGTGAAAACGTTTCTGACGGAAAAGGATGCACTGAAAAAGAAGGAAAGATTTTATTTGATCTTGGTGTACATGTAATTACTGGAGGAAATCATACCTGGGATAAATATCAATCACAAGATTTTTTAAAAGCTGAGCCACGTGCTCTGCGTCCATTAAATTATCCTAAAGGCACCTATGGGAATGGTTATCATATTGCTGAAACTAAAAAGGGGAAAGTTGCTGTGCTGAATATGCAGGGCAGAACATTCATGGCTACAATTGATTGTCCATTCAAATGTGCAGATTGGATAGTTCCAAAATTACAAAACGAAACAAAGGTAATTTTTCTTGATTTTCATGCTGAAGCCACAGCAGAAAAAATGGCAATGGGGCAGCACCTGGATGGACGAATCAGTGTTTTAGTCGGAACACATACTCATGTGCAAACCGCTGATGAAAGAATTTTCCCAAAAGGTATGGCATACATAACTGATGTGGGCATGACCGGACCATATGATTCCGTAATTGGTATGAAAACAGTCGCAGCTTTAAATAGATTTATATTTCAAACTCCACAGAGATATGAAACGGCGGTTGATGATGTTCATCTTAGCGGAATGTTTTTTAAAGTAGATTATGAATCAGGAAAAACTTTGGAAGTAGAAAGAATAACTTTCCCTGAGTTTGAAAAAAAAGCTAAATAATTTTATGGTAAATTTTCCATTACCAAGGATAGACGACGATGCAAAACTTAGAGAAATGTTATTACAATATTGTCGTCTAAAAGAAAACGATATCTGGATTGACCCGGAAGCTAAACATAAAGTTGGCTGTATCGATTGTTCTGACAATTCTAACATTAAAAATTTATTGGATGGCAATTCTTCTGTTTTAGCTATTCATGATCCACCTTATAATTTTGTAGCGTTTCAGGAAAGAGAAATTGAAAATTTTATTTCATGGTCAAAGCTGTGGATAAATAATTCATTTTTATATTTAGGTGAAAATTCATCATTATATATCTGGCTTGGTGCAGATCAAAATAATCATTTTCAGCCTTTAGCTGATTTTATTCTAATGATGAAAGAAAGCGGGTTTAAATCGCGAAGTTTCATTACGATGAGGAATCAAAGAGGCTATGGAACACAAAAAAATTGGATGGCAATACGACAGGAACTTTTATATTATTTAAAAGGTTCTCCGGATTTTTTTGTTGACGCTGAATATACTGATATTCCAAAAATCCTTAATGGATACTACAAAAAAGTTAACGGCAAAGAAACTAACAATTTAGAAAGAAGTAAATCCGAAAATATCCGGGCTGGCAATGTTTGGGTTGATATTCAACAAGTTTTTTATAGAATGGAAGAAAATGTAAACGGATGTTATGCACAAAAACCATTGAAATCTATAAATAGAATAATTGAAGCTAGCAGTCGACAAAATGAAATAGTGTTGGATTTTTTTTCACATTCAGGTACAACTTTATTATCTGCTGAGATTTTAGATAGAAGATGTTTTACTACAGACATTGATCCTATATTTTGTGAGATCAGCATAAGAAGATTAGAAAATTATAGGCTGAATAAAAAAACCGGCTGGCAGAATTCTAATCCTTTTGCTGAAGAAATAATGAATGACAAAAAACTTACAAAATATTTAAAGGAAAATTACAATATACAGGTGCCCGAAGCAGATGAAGTATCTGATTAAACATTAATAAATTAATTACTAATTATTGCACAAAACAAAAACTAAAAAGGAAAAATGATATTAATTGATGGAAATAAAACTGCAAAAGATATTCGCACTGAATTAAAGCAGAAAATTGAAGAGCTAAAGAATAACGGAAAAAGTGTTCCCGGATTGGTAACTATATTAGTTGGAGAAAATCCGGCCTCGCAAGTGTATGTGCGCAGCAAAATTAAAGACTGTGAAGAAATTGGTATGCGCACAAAATCTGAATATTTAAGTGATGATATTTCAGAAGAAGATTTATTAGTTGTAATCGACAAATACAATAAAGATAAAAATTATCACGGTATACTTGTTCAACTTCCGCTTCCTAAACACATAAATGAAAATAATATTATTGAAGCCATTTCTCCCAAAAAAGATGTTGATGGATTTAGTCCCACAAGTATCGGCAATTTAGTAATAGGGAAAGATACTTTTGTTTCATGTACTCCTGCTGGAATTCAGGAATTACTTATTCGCTACAATATCGAAACAAAAGGTAAGCATGTAGTTGTTCTAGGAAGAAGTAATATTGTTGGAAAACCAATTGCAAATATTATGCTTCAGAAAAAGGAACATGCAAATTCTATCGTAACTATTTGTCATTCTGCCGCAAAGGATCTAACTCAATTTACAAAGCAAGCTGATATTTTAATCGCAGCGATTGGCAGTGCAAATTTTGTAAAAAAAGAAATGGTAAAAGATGACGCCGTTGTAATAGACGTTGGTATAAACCGTGTTGAAGATTCTACGCGGCCGAAAGGATATCGAATTGTTGGTGATGTTGATTTCGAAGAAGTTTCAAAAATTGCTTCTCACATCACCCCCGTTCCAGGCGGTGTTGGACCGATGACCAGGGCAATGCTTCTTAGCAACACTTTTAAAGCTTATAAAATGTATGGAGAATAATAATGAATTATACATTTCCTGATAAAGATGTTTCTCCTGAATTTCTTGAAAAAGTTTTACGTGACTTTTATTGTGAAAATGATTCATGCAAAGGATGGGAAACTAATGTTGTAACTCAACCTACTTCAGTAAAAAAAATAGTTGAAAATGGAGCTGAAAGAATTGCTGCCGGACTAGGGATTGGCGGATCACTACCGGATAAAAGTCTTGCAAGAAAAATTGATCACACGGTGTTGAAGCCTGAAGCCACTTCAAAAGAAATATCATCACTATGTGCAGAAGCGAAAAAATATAATTTTGCATCTGTTTGTGTTAACTCATCTTTTGTTCCTTTGTGTGCTGATTTATTGAAAGGAACAGATGTTAAAGTTTGTACGGTTATAGGATTTCCTCTTGGTGCAGTTACAACTGAAGTGAAAAGATTTGAAGCCGAACAGGCGATTTATAACGGAGCCCAGGAAATTGATATGGTAATTAATGTCGGCAGACTTAAAGAAGGCGATTATGATTATGTGTTTAATGATATAAAAGAAGTAGTCTCTGTAGCTAAAAAAAATGATGCAATCTGTAAAGTGATTTTAGAAACCGCATTGTTAACGGATGAAGAAAAAGTAAAAGCCTGCGTTATTTGTAAAAATGCCGGGGCGAATTTTGTTAAAACATCAACGGGCTTCAGCAAAGGCGGTGCTACTGCCGGAGATGTTGCTTTAATGAAATATGTTGTTGGAAGTGGAATTGGTGTAAAAGCTTCTGGCGGAATTCGTTCAAAGGAAGATGCGGAGAAAATGATTGCAAGTGGAGCGGATAGAATCGGTGCAAGCGCCAGTGTCGCAATTGTAAGCGGTGAAAAAAGCAAGAGCAGCTACTAAAAAACATTGATCCGTACTATTCTGCAATCAATTAAAATATTCTTCATTCATCTCAAATTAAATTATGTCAATTTCAAAAAATCAATTCTACGGTGATAACGGCTTTTATATTTTTAATCAGCCAGTAGTTGATAATAAAAAAATTGAAATTGCTAGGTTAGGAATTGATATGATCAGAGATGGAAAATATGATACAGGAAATCCTCCTGAAAAATCACCCTGGAATCCAGGAGACGATCAGAATATTCTTTGTAAAATTGAACAACCTCAAATTGCTAGTAACGGAATTAAAAAATTGATTCATTCTTCAGAAATTGGGAAACTTGCTGCACAAACTCTTAACGCCAAGATGATACAAGTTTGGTGGGTACAGCTTTTGTATAAACCTCCAGCTGACACAAATATTTCAGCAAATACCAAAGTGGGGTGGCATCAGGATTGGACTTATTGGAAAAACGATTGGGAAGCAGGCAGTGAATTAGCTACTGTTTGGATTGCATTAAGTAATGTTAACGAAGCATCAGGCCCGATGAAATTTATAAACGGATCTCATCAATGGGGTGAAATAAGTGGAGGAGATTTTTTCAGCCAGAGTAATTCGAAAGAAGATTTTAAGTTGTCCGGAGACAAACACTGGCAGGAATCATTAGGAATAATGGAGCCCGGTGAAATGAGTATACACCACAAGTTAGTTTTGCACGGTAGTAGTTTTAATATTTCTAAAGAACCAAGATGCAGTTTAGCAATTCACATTAGAACTGAAAAAAGTAATCTTATTAATAGAAAGAGGGCTGGCTTAGGCAAGTATATAAATAATTCAGAAATAAATCCTATAATTTTTAGCAATTAAACTTATAATAATATTGATAAAGTAATTATGGTTTTAGATATTATAATTCTTAAAACAGATGACGGAGTTACAGCAGAAATACCATCATTAAAAGGATGTGAAAGCTGGGCTCATGATGAAGATACGGCGATGGATAAAATATTAGATCTTGCTTCATATTATCTAAAAACTGATAAATCAAAATTTAAAATTGATAAAGCAAGGTCACTAAAGAACAAATCGGTTTTTAAATTAGTTTTTAATAAAAGTTGACAGTGAAAAGTTTTAAAACCGAAAAAAGAACTCAAAAAATAATTTCCGTTGTTTCAGCAAGGCAATTTTCATTAAGAGTTGTAATTGAAAATATTCACGATCCGCACAATGTAAGTGCTATTTTCAGAACATGCGACGCAGTCGGTGTCCCTAAAGTTTCTTTAATTTATACTGAAGAGTCTTTCCCTAAAATAGGCAGAAAATCATCTGCTTCGGCGTTCAAATGGGTTGAAAAGGAAAAGTTTAAGACAGTTGATGATTGTTATACAAAACTGCGGAAAGACGGTTTTGCAATTTATGCATCCGCATTAACTGAGAATTCAAAAAATGTTTATGAATTAGATTTTACAAAAAAATGTGCTGTTGTACTTGGAAATGAACATCGAGGTGTTTCAACTGAAGCGGCTTCCAAAGCTGACGAAATATTTTTAATTCCTATGTTTGGAATGGTGCAAAGCTTGAATGTTTCAGTTGCCGGTGCCGTTGCTTTATATGAGGCTTTGAGGCAAAGACAAAAGAGTGGAATGTATAATTTGGATGGAAAAAGTGAAACTGAAATGAATGAGTTGATGGAAAAATGGATTAAAAAATAAACTGTTTAATTACTTAATTGTTTAACTGTTAAATTGTCAACTATTACAGGGTGGGATAAAAAATCGGCAATTTAGCAATTAAACCATTTAGCATTTTATCTTTAATCTGTAGATAAATCCGTATTAAAATTGATTTTAAAAAATAGATGATCCAAGAATTTAATAAAATAAGTAGTGTAAAAGGTGAATTAGAACTTCCTGGTGATAAATCAATTTCTCATCGTGCTGTAATGTTTTCTGCAATGGCAAAAGGTGAATCAAAAATAATTAATTTATCAAACGGCGAAGACGTTAAAACAACTCAAAGTATATTTAAACAGTTGGGTGCTGAAATTGTCGCGGGTAAAGAATCAGTTAAAGTTAAAGGTGTCGGATTTAAAGGTTTTCAAAAACCAAAAAATGTTTTGGATGCAGGCAACAGCGGCACTACCACTCGTTTAGTCTGTGGAATACTGGCCGCACAAAATTTTACATCTGAAATAATCGGAGATGAATCTTTGTCGCTTAGGCCTATGAAAAGAGTGATTACACCATTGTCGGCAATGGGCGGTAAAATATCTGCTTCTGAAAATTTCACTTTGCCATTGAAAATATTTCCAGCTGATAAATTAAATTCTATAAAATATGAACTTCCGATTGCAAGCGCCCAAATTAAAAGTGCGGTAATACTTGCCGGGTTGCACATAGAAGAAGAGACAATTGTAGTTGAAAATATTCCTTCGCGTGATCATACGGAAAGAATGCTTGGATTAAAAATCGAAGAACATGAGAATCAAAAATATATTTATTCATCAATTAAAAATTTTCCAGAACCGAAAGAATATTTTGTTCCATCCGATATATCTACTGCGGCCTTTTTTATCATTTTAACGCTGCTGATTTCTGATTCAGAATTGATGCTCATGAATATTTCGTTAAATCCTTCAAGAACAGGCGTAATCGATATTTTAAATCAGATGGGAGCAAACATTCAAATTGAAAATGAAAAGCTTGCCGCCGGTGAAATTTTCGGAGATTTAATTGTTAGAAGTAGTTCATTAACAAACATTGAAATAAAAGAAGAAATGATTCCAAATATAATTGATGAAATTCCGATTCTTTCTGTGGCCGGCTTATTTGCCGAAGGAAAATTTGAAATAAGAAACGCAAAAGAATTAAGAGGCAAAGAGTCTGACCGTATCGCAGCACTTTGTGAAAATTATAAAAAGCTAGGATTGGTAGTAAATGAATTTGAAGATGGATTTTCAATTGATGGTGAAATTAAAAATAATTTAACTACATTTGAAAGTTATAATGATCATAGAATAGCAATGGCTTTTAGTGTATTGAGCTTATTATTGAAAGACGGTGGTAAAATAAATAATTTTGAATGTGTCGGAATCTCAAATCCAAAATTTTTGGATCAATTAAAACAAATTATCAGGTAAGATATGGCCGAAGTAATATTAAAAGACGTAACAAAAATTTATGAAGGCGGCAATGTTGCCGTTAAAGAGGTTAACATTAATGTTAAGGATAAGGAATTTGTTGTGCTCGTCGGCCCTTCAGGCTGCGGCAAATCCACAACTTTAAGAATGATTGCCGGCCTTGAAGAAATTTCTTCAGGAGAATTGTTCATAGATGGCAAGAAGGTAAATGACGTTTCGCCAAAGGATAGAGATATTGCAATGGTTTTTCAAAACTACGCACTTTACCCACATATGTCAGTTTATGAAAATATGGCGTTCGGCTTAAAGTTAAGGAAATTTAATAAAGAAGAAATTAAGCAAAGAGTTACTGATGCTGCAAAAATACTTGGGTTGGAACCTTATCTTGACAGAAAACCTAAAGCTTTATCTGGCGGACAAAGACAGAGAGTGGCTGTTGGAAGAGCAATTGTTCGTAAACCAAAAGTTTTTTTGTTTGATGAGCCGTTAAGTAATCTTGACGCAAAACTTCGCGTTCAAATGAGGACTGAAATTTCAAGACTTCATCATGAACTCGGTGCTACAATGATTTACGTTACTCACGATCAAACTGAAGCCATGACTATGGGAGATAAAATTGTAATCATGAAAGACGGCGTGGTTAATCAAACTGATTCTCCATTAAACTTATATAATTTTCCTTCAAATAAATTTGTGGCTGGTTTTATCGGCAGTCCTTCAATGAATTTTATTGAGGGTTCTATTTCCGGTTCAACTTTTAAAACTACTGGAGGATCTTTCAGCCTGTCGGTTAATGGAAAATACAGCGAGAAGATGAAGCCTTTTGAAAACAAAAAAGTAATATTAGGAGTTAGGCCCGAAGACATTTATGATTCTAATTCAATAGATGCTAAACCAAATTTTTCTAGCTTTGAAGCAAAACTTGAAGTAGTTGAACCTATGGGGAATGAAATCTTTTTGTATTTCTCAATAGAAGGGAACCAGTTTATTGCTAGAATTCCAGCCAGAGAAAAACCAGAGCCGGGTTTCAAAAGGAAGGTTTATTTCGATACAGAAAAACTCCACTTTTTTGATGGTGAATCAGAAAGTACTATTATATAATAAAGCTGATATTAATTTTTGAATTTTATCAAAGCTTCAAAGTTTGATGTTCAAATTTATTTATTTCGATCTCTTCAAAAATTTTCTTTAAAAAATCTATTCCATATTTATTAGCAAAGTAGATAAAATTTATTTCCCTTTCCTGCAAGTTTGAATTAGGAAATAACGCTACCGCAGCTTTATCAATTTGACGCAAAGTTATCTCATGTTTTTTAGATTGAGATTCTTTTGATTTATCTTTTAGCTCATTCAAATAATGAAATATCTTATCTCTATACTTAGAAGTAGAATCAGCTATAGTTTTATCAATAACAAATAATTTTTCTTTCAGATTATCTAAAGCAAGATCGATCTCATGCTGAGTTTTACCAAAAACATCTTCCATGGTTGTAGAAGAAATTGATTCTACTACTTTCAACTTAAGCTTTTCAATATCCGTAAAAATGTCTTCCACTGACAAGTTATATTTTTCTAATATAGAATTAATATTTTTTTCAATTATGGTAGCGGAGGATCGAGGATAGATAAATGGAGTTTCCAAATTAAATAAATTATAAAGTTTTGTAACTTGAGCAAAGTAAGCTATTTCGCTCGGACCGCCGATGTAAAATGCTGTTGGAAGTATATAATCCTGGCAAATTGGTCTTAGTAAAACATTCGGACTAAAATTCTGGGGATTGTTTTCTATCTCAGAAATTATTTCTTCATTGGTGAATTTTTTCTTTTTGCGTTTTAATCGATAACCACCGTCATCCATCGGCTCAATTGAAAATCTGCCTTCTTCATTTCCATAGAATAAATTTATTGGTTTAACTTTTACTTGAGCATGATAAGTCTCTTCAAGTTTTGCAGAAACATTTACCAATTTTTCGGTATGTGTTCTAAATTCATTAATCTCTTTTTTGAAAATCGGTTTCAATAAAGTTTTGATTTCAATGTCTTGAGGGTTAAAAAGCACCAATCCGTATTCATCAAAAAGCCAAAAGATTAATTCAGAAAAAGATTCGCGATATGTTTTGCCTTCCGAGTAGATGGATTTAAGTTTTGACATCAAATTATCTTTAAATTCCGTATTTCGTAAATTCTTATCCAGCTCATCAAAAAAGGAATTAACTGCATCATCAAATTTGATATTTCCCACACTTACTTTTATCTCTTCGTCTGGATTTATTTCACCATAGTTTAACTTCATCAATTCATTATTATCATTTACAAGATTTATGTGACTGACTTCTTCGACGTCATGGTCATCACCTTCTAACCAGAATACAGGAATGAAATTAAAGTCCGCGTATTTTCCCGATAAACTTGCAGCTAATTTGATAGCGGTAATAATTTTATAAAAAGTATAAAGTGGTCCGCCAAGAATACCAAGCTGCTGCCCGGTAACCACTGCTAGCGTATGTTTAGAATTTAAAGAAGTTATATTATCTTTTGTCTTTTGCGATGGCTCTAAATTTTTATATTGCTTTAGGATGATATCTGGAAGGTTATCTCGAAAAGATCTTTCGGTTCCGGTAATCTTTTTAAATTTGTTTAAATATTCGTCCTTATTTCGAAAATCATTTTCATAAAATTCTTTTACATTTTCAAACTCGTATAAGTAATCCAAAAAAAGATTTTGATGACCGGGTATATCACCGAAATTAATAAACATTCTCGCTCCAGGATTAATAATTAATGGATGATAAAAGTAACAAAATATAATTTGCTTAACAAAATAATGTATCTTAACTGTGTTCTATATTTCTTTTGTAAGTGTTAATATTTAATTATTTTCATAAGCAAAATTAGAACGATATTGGAAATAAATATTTTAAAATATTTTACTATCAAAAGGTTTTTTAATGTAATAAAGATAGTTGCATCATTTAACTTATCTAAACTGTTTAAAAAGCCGATCGTTTGGGGAATGCCGGTTTCTTTTTCGATTGAGCCTACAAATCATTGCAATTTAAAATGTCCTGAATGTCCTTCGGGATTAGGCAGTTTAACTAGGCCGCTGGGACTTTTGAAATTAAATGACTTTAAAAAAATAATAGATGAAATCAGCAAAACTAGTTTTTATATTCAGATGTTTTTCCAGGGAGAGCCTTTCATCAATAAAGAATTATTATCAATGATTTCTTATGCGCAGAGCAAAAATGTATACGTTTCTATCAGCACAAACGGACATTTTATAAATGAAAAAAATGTTGATGAAATTTTAAATCATGCTCCCAATAAACTAATATTTTCAATTGACGGGCTTGATGAAGAAAGTTATCAAAATTATAGAGTCGGAGGAACTTTTAAGCAAGCTGATGAAGGATTAAGAATTATAGTAAATAGAAAAAAAGAACTCAAACAAAAAACTCCGTTCATCGAATTTCAATTTATTTTAATGAAACAAAATGAACATCAGTATAAACAAGTTTTAGAATACGGAAAAGATGTTGGAGTTGATAAAGTAGTTTTCAAAACTATGCAGGTAAGTTCAAAAGAAAATGCCGAAAAGTTTCTGCCCGAAGAATAAAGACTACAGAAGATACAACATGCACGACGGTGATTACAAAATAAAAAGCAAACTTGAAAACCATTGCTTTGCTTTATGGCGTACTTCAGTTATTACCTGGGATGGGAAAGTTGTTCCTTGCTGTTTCGATAAAGATGCTGAACATGAAATTGGTAATTTATCAAATAATTCATTTAGCGAAATATGGAAATCAGAAGCCTACATAAATTTTAGAAGTAAAATATTAGGCGGCAGAAAAAATATTGATATGTGTAATAATTGCACAGAAGGACTAAAAGTAAATATTTTAGAAATTGAAAATTAAATTGATAACAATTAAAAAAAACATGCTGAAAATAATTATCAACTCTCTTTTAATTTTATTTATTACAATAAATATAAGTGCTCAAAATTTTCAAAAAGATAGTTCAAAATATGAATTTGAATTTCTCCCTAAAGGCTTGCATTTTATTCCTCTCCGTGCAAACATTGATGAAGCAAAAATGGGTGTGTTAATGTATCCCAATAATTGGCATTTAAAAGTTGATATTGGAAATTCCATCGATCTATTTAAATTTAGTTTTGCTGAAAATGTATTTACAATTGGCGCTGAGTTTATGGCGTTTGCATATGTTACATCCTATCAAGAATTCCGTTTGCAAATAGATGAATTGGATGGTTTTTTTGGCGGTAATCTTACTTATACAAAAAAGACTTCTAATGGTGAATTATTTTCAAGATTTCGAATAATTCATAATAGCTCTCACCTTGCGGATGGACATTGGGATTGGTACACGCATAGTTGGAAAAATGGTAAAATTCCATTTGCGTTTGGAAGAGATTACGCGGAAATAGCAATTGGAAATATATTGCCAACTCAGAATTTACTTTTTAGATATTACGGCAGTGCGTCTTACGCATTTCATCAGAATGCAGGCGGCAAACCTTTAAAACGCACAATGTTTGGGACAGGCATTGAAATATCTTCGCCTAAATTAATCGGAAAAACTTTTGGGAAAGAAACAAATATATTTTTTGCCGGGCATATTAATTTTGAAGGAATTCCTAAATATGTTGGCGATCAAAATTATTTGCTGGGACTTAAATTCGGAGAATGGAATGGAAAGGGAATTTTAATTTATACATCTTACTATACAGGCGGTGATTTATTTAATCAATACTTTACCGATCGTGTCCATCGTTATGGATTCGGTTTTTCTTTTGAATTCATATGAAAATAAAATTAATTGTTTAGAGAAATTGAAATAGATACACATAAAGAACAACCTCAAGCAAGAGTTAAAAATTTAATTGTTTTTGTTCTAAAAATAATTATTGCCGCCGGTTTGTTGGTTTACTTTATCGAGAAAATAAATTTAGCAGATATTGAAAAATCAATAAAATCAGCAAATTTATTTTTTTTATTTATTGCGGTTTTATTGCTGCCGTTAAATATTTATTTACAATTTTTAAAATGGGAATTAACTTGTCAAACAATTCTAAACGAATATGATAAATCCAAGATATTAAGTTCATTGTTTTATGGGTTAAGCGCCGGTGCATTTACTCCCGCAAGAATAGGGGAGTATTTTGGAAGAGGAATAGCTTTAAAAGAAAAATCCATTTTGAAAGTAACTGTTGCGACGGCATTGGATAAATTTTTTCCGCTGTCTATAATATTGACTTTGGGGATGATTTCGTCTGCATTTTTTATTGGCAATGGATTAGCAATCTCTTATAAAAATATTTTAATAAGTTTTTTCGGGTTGATATTATTAATCATTCTAGTCTATTTATTTTTTGATAATCATAAAAAATACTTTGAGCTAGTAAAATCTAGAATAATGAATATTAAATTTCTTGAGAAGAATGTTCATAAGCTTCAAGCCTTAAAATCAGTTAACCGTTCTTATAGTTTCAAAATGATTTTTCTATCATTTCTATTTTATCTCTGTTTCCTATTCCAATTCGTGTTTTTAATCGCCGCATTTTCACATAAACTTCATTTATTGTCTTATGCGAATGCAGTAAGCATGATATTATTTGCAAAGGTTTTTATCGGTCAGTTTTCAATTGGCGAATTAGGAATTAGAGAAGGCGTGTCGATATTCTTCTTAACAAAGATAGGGGAATTAAGTCAAACTGCGTTTAGTGCAGCGTTCAGCGTATTCTTTATTAATATTTTAATTCCGTCACTTGTTGGACTTATCTTTATCTTCAAGAAAAACAATGATTGAAATTATCTTATTGATTTTATTTTTACTTCTTCTTTTTTATTACATCTATTTTCTCACTACAATTTCAGATGGTTTGAATAAATTAATTGTAGTTGAGGATAGAGTAATTGATGAATTTATTTCTATCATTATTCCATTCAGAAATGAATCTGAAAATATTCTTTCAAGTCTAAAAAGTATTGAGGGATTAACTTATCCAAAAGAAAAATTTGAAGTTATTTATGTTAACGATAATTCAACTGATGACTCAGTTTTTAAATTAGAGCAAGCTATCAAGTTAGAAAATATAAAAGTATTAAAGAGAGTTGATGCAAAAACAAATCAAGCTCATAAAAAAAGAGCGGTTAAGTTTGGAATTGAAAATTCAAAAGGAGATATTATCGTAACCACAGATGCCGATTGCATCCATAAACCCGATTGGCTGCAGAATCTTCTTTGTTATTTTGACGATGATACTGGTTTCGTTTCAGGTCCGGTAGATTTTATTGATGATAAAAAAGTATTTACAAGACTTCAAAGATTAGAATTTGCCGGATTAATTTTGAGCGGCGCAGGATTAATAGGAAATAAATCTCCGGTTATTTGTAACGGAGCAAATTTGGCTTACAGAGAAAATGTTTATACCAAAGTAAATGGATTTGAGGATAATCTTAATCTTTCTTCAGGTGATGATGAAATTTTAATGCAGAAAATATTTTATGAAACTAATTTCCAAATAAAATTCAGCTTAAATAAAGATGCTATTTCTTATACAAATCCAAGTAAAACATTTTCAGAATTCTTTCAGCAAAGAAGGAGATGGGCAAGTAAAGGTTTGTTTTATAAAAATAAAATTATTGTTGCAAAACTTATTTTTATCTTTCTGTTTTACTGCAGTTTGCTAATCCAATTATTGTTAGGAATTATATTTTCAAAAATATTTTTAATAACATTCATTATTAGTTATTTAGCTAAGATTTTAATTGAGTTTATTATACTAAAAAAAGGAACGAAATTGTTATACTCAGACGAGATACTTAAACCGTTTTTTCTGGCGGAGATTTTCCATATTCCTTATATAATATTTTCAGCATTATTCGGGTTACTGGGCAATTATAAATGGAAAAACAGAAAAGTTAAAAGATAACTGTATTTTTATTGTATCTTAACTGCATTAAACTGTACACTAAATTAGACAACCAAAGCATTCATTTCTTCAATTTTTCATCACTTATATTATAATCCGCATGGCACAATCATTGGCTATTCAACTATAAATTAAGTTATAAAACTCAGCGAGGTTCATCATGAAAAAGATAGCATTATTTATAATAGCATTAGCATTAAGCTCTGCAATTAACATTGGGGCTAAAAATTTGCCGCAAACAATGAGCTTTGGAGCATTTTACTCACAGCTCTCTCCATACGGAGCCTGGTATGAATTAAACACCGGCGTTGTGGTTTGGCGTCCAAATTATATCCGCGCAAACTGGTCGCCTTATATGGATGGTCAATGGATTTGGACAAATGATGGATGGTATTGGGATTCATATGAATCTTTCGGTTATGTCACCTATCATTACGGCAGATGGTATTTTGATGATTACTATGGCTGGGTATGGGTTCCCGACTATGAATGGGCACCAGCATGGGTAGAATGGCGTTACAATGACAGTTACATTGGATGGTCGCCTTTACCTCCTTACGCAACGTTTTTTGTTAATGTCGGGATAATATTTACAAACGATTATTATACTCCTTACAATCATTGGCATTTTGTAAGATATAAATACATCTGTGACCCTTATGTAAATCGATATTTTGCTGCTCCTTCATCTAATTATGGCATTTATCATAAGACAAAATATAGAACAAATTACGATTATTCGGATGGCAGAATAAGAAACAGAGGAGTAGATGTTGAATACATTAGAAATATGGGTGGAAGAAATATTAAAGAAAGACAAATAAACTTTGTCAGCGATCCAAGAGAAGTGACAAGATCTTCTCAAAAAGATAATAGCAGAGAAGTTATTAGGAGTTATCAAGTATCAGGAGAGTCTGTTAAAGGAAATGATAATAATTCGGTTAAAATTATAAGGTCTGAACGAAGCTCTTCATTAGATAGAAATAGGATTGCTTTAGGTGAGAATAGAAACAATATCCGAACTGAAGATACTAATGTAAGAGTTAGAGATGAAAAGGGTGACTTTAGAACAATCAATACTGATAGAACCGTTGAAAGAAGCAGAACAACTGAATCTAATGTTAACGAAAGACAGGTTGAAAATAGCAGAACAATTAAAAGGAGTTCGGTTGAAACGCCTAGACACCGATGTTAAAAGAAGTAATCCGGTTGAAGTTCGTCAACGTACTGACAATAATGTAAGAAATACAGAAGTAAGAACTCCTCAAAGAAATGTAGAAACCAAAAAGGAAGTGCAAAAAACTGAAGCTCCAAGAGTAATAAGAAATCAAAGCAGCGGATCGCAAAATGGAGCTAGCCAAAGAACAAATACTTCTACTGCGCCTAAACGAGAATCAGCACCCAGCAGCAGGACAGTTGAGCCTCAAAGACCAACGCAGCGAGAAAATGTTCAAAGAAGTAGTTCAAATAACAACAGCAGAGGTAACAGTAATAGCAGAGATGAAAGTAAAACCAGAACTAGAAAATAAGTTTCCTGTTCATTGAGCACTCTCCAAAATATAAAAGCCGTTTCAAGAAATTGAAACGGCTTTTTTTTTAACATATTTTATAATCAAAGTACCGAAGGCCGGACTCGAACCGGCACATGGTTTAAGCCATACTGGATTTTGAGTCCAGCGCGTCTACCAATTCCGCCACTTCGGCTAATTTTTGCAGTGCAATATTACGGTAAAATGTTTTAAGTTTCAAGAAAATGAAAATTCGTATTTAATTTAATTATGCTTCTTCTCAATCTTAGCCCAAGAATCTCTTAAAGTGACAGTTCTATTAAAAACTAATTTATCTTCAGATGAGTCTTTTATATCAACACAGAAATAACCCTGTCTTTCAAACTGAAAGCGGTCGCCATTATTTGCATTTTTTAAGCTGGGCTCAACTTTGGAATTTATAATTATAAGAGAATCAGGGTTTAAAAATTCTTTGAAATCTTTTTCTTTGTCTCCAACAGGATTTTCAACATTAAAAAGGCGGTCGTATAATCTAACTTCCGCATCAACTGCATGCTGAGATGAAACCCAATGGATAGTTCCTTTTACTTTTTTATCACTTTTTCCTGTTCCGCTCTTAGTATCCGGATCATATGTGCATTTTAGTTCAATGATATTTCCTGATTCATCTTTTATAACTTCTTCACATTTAATTATGTAAGCATATCTTAATCGTACTTCTTTGCCCGGTGATAATCTAAAGAACTTTTTAGGAGGATCTTCTTTAAAATCGTCTCGTTCAATATAAATCTCTTTGGAGAAGGGAACTTTTCTACTTCCTTTAGATTCGTCTTCAGGATTATTTACTGCTTCCAATTCTTCTATTACGGAATCGGGATAGTTTGTAATTGTAACTTTTAATGGATACAAAACAGCCATAACACGATTAGATCTTTTATTTAAATCTTCTCTGATGCTATGTTCAAGGAGCGCAACATCAATCATCCCATCTCTTTTAGCTACTCCAACACGCTCAGAAAAATTTCTGATTGACTCGGGAGTGTAGCCCCGGCGGCGAAAAGCCGAAAGAGTTGGCATTCTTGGATCATCCCAACCGGTTACAAGCTTTTTCTCAACAAGTTCAAGCAGTTTTCTTTTGCTTGTTATAGTGTAGCTTAAATTTAAACGCGCAAATTCAACCTGCTGAGGATGATGAATTTCTAACTCATTTAAAAACCAATCGTACAAAGGCCTGTGATTTTCAAATTCTAAAGTACAAATTGAATGAGTAATTCCTTCAATCGAATCAGATTGTCCGTGAGCCCAATCGTACATAGGATAGATACACCATTTATCTCCAGTTCTATGATGTGAAGCATGCCTAATTCGATACATAATCGGATCGCGCAAATTCATATTTGGAGAACTCATGTCAATTTTAGCTCTTAGTACAAGTTCACCATCTTTAAATTCACCATTCTTCATTCGTTCAAATAGATTAAGATTTTCATCTACAGTCCTGTTTCTAAATGGACTTTCTTTGCCAGGTTCTGTAGGTGTGCCGCGATTATCTTTTATTTCATCGTAACTCTGGGAGTCTACGTAAGCTTTTCCTTTTCTAATAAGTTTAACAGCATAATCATAAAGCTGATCAAAATAATCAGAAGCATAAAAAAGTCTGTCTTCCCAATCAAAGCCAAGCCATTTAATATCCGCAATTATAGAATCCACATATTCAACGTCTTCTTTAGTTGGATTTGTATCATCAAATCGCAAATTACATTTACCATTGTAGGATTCAGCAATTCCAAAGTTCAGGCAAACAGATTTTGCATGGCCGATATGTAAATATCCATTTGGTTCCGGAGGGAAACGCGTATGAACTTTTTTATTAAATTTATTTTTTTCAATATCTTCATCAATTATATCCCGAATGAAATTTGATGGGGAGGTGGTTTCGTTTTTATTTATATTGCCCGATTCATTATTAAGCTTGTTCGGTTCTTTAGCGTTGTTTTCTGATGACATAAGTGGTTTATATTTATTATTCGAATAATTGAATTCACACTTCGACAAGCTCAGTGTGACATATTTTTGTTTCTATCTTTTTATTGTTTCAACTGCAAAATTAATTCTATCCAGTGTTTCTTTTTGACCAATAATATCAACAATTTCAAATACTCCTGGTCCAGAGCCCATTCCGGAAACAGCTAATCTCAAAGGATGGATTAATTTTCCATTACCTATTTGTAATTCTTCGGCTGTGGATTTTAATGCTGCTTCATAATCCTCTTTATAAGGGTTTTCCAAGCTTGAAATTTTTTCTGATAATTTTTTTAATAAATCTGCGCTATCATCTTTCCATCTTTTCTTTATTGTTTCTTCTTCAAATGATACCGGTGCTTCAAAAAAGTAAGGACTCTTTTCGAGATACTCTTTTATGAAAGAAACTCTTTCCCTCATAGCTTCAATTACTTTTATTAAATATTCATCAGTATAATTTTGATCTTTAAATTTTGAATTATGAATTTCTTCCTTCAACAATGAAAGTAAGTCAGAATTTGATTTATTTCGAAGATGTTCTGCATTCAGCCAATCTAGTTTTTCAACATTAAATATTGCTCCGGATTTATTTACTCTTTCAAGAGTAAACTTTTCAATTAATTCATTCAAGTAATAAAATTCTTTATCATCTCCTGCTGTCCATCCAAGCAGAGCAACAAAATTAATTAATGCTTCTTTTAAATATCCTTTAGCCTTGTAATCTTCTACTGCCACATCGCCTTGCCGTTTGCTTAACTTCGATCTGTCAGAATTTAAGAGCAGCGGAAGATGAGCAAATACAGGTTTTTCCCAGCCGAAAAACTCATATAGAAGTATATGTTTTGGTGTAGATGAAAGCCATTCTTCTCCTCTTATAACATGAGTAATTTTCATTAAATGATCATCTATTACATTAGCCAAATGATATGTTGGATAACCATCACTTTTTATTAACACCTGGTCGTCAATTATATTACTTTCAAATTCTACTGTGCCTCTTATTATATCCTGAATAACTATCTTTTGTTCGGCCGGAACATTTAATCTTATAACGTAGGGTAAATTATCTCTTAAGTTTTTATTTATTTCTTCTTGAGACAAATTCAAACAATGCTTATCATATTTAGGCTGTAAACCTTGTTTCTGCTGCTGTTCGCGTATTTCGGTTAGCCGCTCACTACTGCAAAAACAATAATAAGCATTTTTATTATTGATTAACTTCTGAGAATATTCTTTGTAAATATTTAATCGTTGTGATTGATAGTATGGTCCGCAATTACCTTCTTTTGCGGGTCCTTCATCATAATCCAACCCAACCCAATTGAGTGTTGATATTAAATTTTCAGCGGCACCTTCAACATATCGATTTCTATCTGTATCCTCAATCCGCAAAATGAATTTGCCATTATTCTTTTTTGCAAATAAATAATTATATAATGCAGTTCGCAGACCTCCAACGTGTAAATAGCCGGTAGGGCTGGGCGCAAATCTTACCCGAACATTATCGCTTAGCATAAATTAATTTCTTACGTTAAAAGTATTTTAAAAATAGACTTTAAAATTAATAAATTTAAAATAATGATTTATTTGGAGAGAGTCAGCGGGAAAGAGCATCCATTAATTAATGCTGACTTTACTTTCAGTATAGAATTTTACTTTTTCTATAAATTCCTGACTGTCAATCGGTTTGGGTATATAATCTGTGGCCCCGGCTTCAAGGCATTTTTCTCTATCGCCCTTCATTGCAAAAGCTGTTAATGCAATAATTGGAGTTTCCTTGTATGGCGGAAGCTGACGGATTTTTTCAGTTGCTTCAAAGCCATTCATGACAGGCATTTGCATATCCATTAATATCAAATCATATTTATACTGTTTGGCTTGTTCCAACGCTTCCTGACCATTTTCAACCACAACTATAGACTCAAAATTATTTTTCTTTAGGAGTCTAGTTACAATAATTTGCGAGTGTTTATAATCTTCGACAAGTAAAATCTTAACAGAATCTTTTTGTTTTTCAATTTCTTCCGGTTTAGAAGGTTCATCAAAACGATTAATCATTGCGTTGATTGTATCGGCTAAATCTTCAATATTAGAACTGCTTTTGTGAAGCAGATCTGCAAACAAACCATCAATCTTTGCCAAATCATCACTATAATTTTCTTTACCTGTATAAATTATAATTGGAAGTTTAGCAAATTTAGGATTACTTTTTATCTGTTTAATTAAGTCAAAACCGTTTAACTCAGGCATATCTAAATCAATTATTGCAATATCAATTTCTTTATCCTCAATCATGTTATAAACTTTTGGAGATTTTGATTCAGCAATACATTTATAACCTGCTTGAATTATTGCTTCTTTCATTAGATTCAAAGTTGGAACATCATCATCAACCGCTAGAATAACAGAATCCTTTTTGAGCCGATAACTTCCTAACACTTCAACTAAATATTTGTACTTTATTGGTTTAACAAAATATTCAACTGCACCCATTAAAAATGCTTTTTGTTGTTCAGCTTCAACTGAACAAACTATCACAGGTGTATTTTTAGTGTTTTTATTTTCCCGAATTTGTTTCAATAGTTCAAAACCATTCGCATCCGGCAAAACAATGTCCATTAATATTGCTAAATAATTTTCCTTATTAATAGACTTTAAAGCTTGTTCAGCAGAATTAACAATTGAGGGATCGTAACCCCACTTGTTTAAATAATTGCTTAACAGTTTTGATGTTGCATAATCATCTTCAATTACTAAAACTTTATTTCTTTTGCCAGGTTTTGGTAATGAAGAAATTTGAGATTCTATTGGAGACAGTGATTCAACGTCGAGATAAAGATTATAAGTAGTGCCTTTTCCAATGGAACTGGATACTTCAATTTGTCCTTTTAAAAGTTCAATATATCTTTTAGATAATGTTAAACCAAGTCCGGTGGATGAGCCAATTTTATTTTTGTTCATCTCACTTAGGGCAAAAGGCTTAAAAATATCTTTCAACTTTGAAGTTGAGATTCCAGGACTTGTATCCGAAATTTTTATATGCAGCTGCATTGTATCGGAAGGCTGAATTGAAATAGAAATTTTTCCGCGTTCAGTCATTCTAATTGCAGTTGTAATTATCGTCACGAGCGCATATCTGACTTTTTGAGTGTCAATTTTGATAGTTTCAGGCAGGCGTTTATCTATGTCTATTAAAAAGTCAATTATATTTTTATCAATCTTTTCCGAGAAAAGTTTTACAATATCTTCAATAAATTCTTTTAAATTTATGCTTGAAGGAGTTTCTTTACTAATGCCTGAATCTAATTTTGAAAAATCAATTAAATCATTTAAAAGTGCTAAAAGATTGTATGCGTTTTCTTTTAACGTAACCACATATTCATTTTGTGATGCGCTTAAATTGTCTTCATTAAGTAACGAAGCAAAACCCATTATGCTGTTTGTAGGTGTTCTTAATTCGTGTGCAATATCAGTAATAATTTTACTTACAGAAGAGTTAGTAAAAGATTTAGACCAAATATTAAGCAGGTTAATTGCCGCTCTTCCAATTGATTCGATATTTTCCTTGTCGGTTTTTGAAAAAGGAGTTCGTTTAGCAATTTTAAGTATGGCACTATCAATGGGAGAGTACTGAATAAATAAACTTCCTTCATAAACTACAAATTCACTCGCCTGAATCTGACAATCAGCCTGAAGATTAAAAATAGGATCACTTCCTTGAGATTTTAAACCAACACAATGAGAGCATTCAAATATAGAATTATTCTCATAAGATTTTTTGGATTCATTGGATTTTCCAATACATAACAATTTATTATCTTCTGTTATTTTGAAGATAACGATAGATTGTAATTCATATTCACTGACTAAAAATTCGGCTAACTGACTTGGAAATTCATCGGAGGATTTTATTGAAGATTTCAACAGAGCATTGTATCTGTTGAGGAAATCAATTTTAGAAATTTGCATATGTACCTAAATATTGCTAAGTGAAGAACTTAATTACGCTTTATTAATAACAATTGCAAATATAATTATTTGGAATTAAAATAAAAAAGAGAATTAATTTCTTAGTATTCAATTTAATTTTCGTTTTTAAAGCCAATTCCAATTCTAATTCAATAGTTAGATTTATTTAGAATTTGTGTTTTGTAATTTATTAATTTTTATAATTTTTTGCTAATTTATTTTTTAATATTTAAATAATATAAATTTAGACAGATTTATTTATGGAAAATAAAAAAGTTGTAATAATTGGAGCTGGATTCGGTGGATTGAATGCAGCTACGGTATTAAGACATAGTGACTTTGATATAACAATAATAGATAAGACTAACTATCACCTTTTTCAGCCGCTACTTTACCAGGTGGCAACTGCGGAACTATCGCCTGGAGATATTGCAGTTCCAATTCGATCAGTATTCAGGAATGAAAAAAACGTGAAAGTTATGATGGACGAAGCTTTATCTATTGATAAAGAAAAGCATTTAGTTCATTTCAAAGATATGGATATTCAATTTGATTATTTAATTGTAGCAACAGGTTCAAAACATTCTTATTTCGGTCATGAGGAATGGGAAAAATATGCGCCAGGACTAAAGTCGCTTAGCGATGCTCTTGATATCAGAGAGAAGATATTAAATGCTCTTGAGCAGGCTGAAAAGATAAAGGATAAAAATGAAGAAGAAAAATATTTATCATTCGTAATAGTTGGGGGAGGGCCAACTGGAGTTGAACTGGCAGGCGCGATAGCTGAAATAGTTAAACAATCTGTGATTGATGATTTTAGGAGTTTTGATGCCTCAAAAACAAAAGTATATCTGATTGAAGGAATGTCAAAGTTATTGGCCTCTTATCCTGATGATTTATCAAGACGAGCCAAAGAAGATTTAAAATCAATGGGTGTGGAAGTTATACTCAATAAAATGGTCACAGAAGTATCATCAGATGAAATCAAAATGGGTGACGATGTTATAAAAACCAAAAATGTTATTTGGGCAGCAGGAAATACGACATCTAGATTAATTAAAACTCTGGATATTGAAACTGACCGCGCAGGCAGAGCATTAGTTAATCACGATATGAGTATTAAAAATTTTCCAAACATTTTTGTAATAGGTGATGCTGCGGGATTTATTGAAAATGGTAATTATTTACCTGGAGTTGCACAAGTCGCAATACAACAAGGTAAATATGTTGCTGAAATAATTAAATCGGGAAAGGATTCCAACTCCAGGGGGAAATTTAAATATAAAGACAAAGGCAATATGGCAACAATTGGCAGAGCAAAAGCTGTAGCCGAAATAAAAGGTTTTAAACTTACCGGCTTTTTCGCCTGGGCTGCCTGGTCTTTAATCCATATTTTTTTTCTGATCGGATTTCGAAACCGTTTCAGAGTAATGGCCGAATGGATATGGCTTTATTTAACCTTTAAACGCGGCATAAGATTAATAGTTAAGCGTGACTATATTAATAAAAAATAATTATTTAGCTATTTGATTAATTCAGATTTAAGATTTAATTTTTACTCCACTAATCAATTTATTTATAACTGAATTTGAATTAAAAATTAACTTTTAAATGCCAACAAAAGCTAAATTACTGATTGCCGAAGATGAAGGAATAATAGCCAAAGATTTAAGCGTTACTTTAAAACGGCTTGGTTATGAAGTCGTTGGAATAGCAAAATCTGCGTTTGACGCTATCAATAAAGCAAATACTTTAACTCCCAATTTAATTTTAATGGATATAATGCTTGAAGGAGATGTATCCGGCATCGAAGCCGCTGAAGAAATTCAAGCTGATTTAGACATACCAATAATTTATTTAACTGCACTTGCAGATGAAGAAACTATTCATCGTGCAAAAATAACAGAACCGTTTGGATATTTGTTAAAGCCTTTCGATGAAAGAAGCTTACATTCAACAATTGAAATGGCATTATACAAACATGATATAAATTATAAACTCAGACAGCGTACTTTAGAACTTGAAGCAGAAAAGAGAAAAACAGATAGTTTACTTCACAATATTTTACCAATTGAAATAGTTGAGGAATTTAAGCTGCATGGTAAAATAGCGCCGCGAGAATACAAAATGGTTACACTCCTTTTTACTGATTTTCAGGGCTTCACATCTATATCTTCTAAAATGAGTGCAAGCGCATTGGTCGAAGAGTTGAATGACATATTTAAAAATTTTGATGCTATAATCGAAGACCATGGATTAGAAAAACTCAAAACCATAGGTGATTCTTATATGGTTGGGAGCGGCTTCCCGAAAGAAAATGATAATCATGCTGTTATTACTATTTTAGCTGCATTGGAAATGAATGAATATTTAAGAAAAAGAAATCTCAATTCAAATCATCAATGGGTAATGAGAACAGGTGTCCATTCAGGAAGTGTTGTTGCAGGTGTTATCGGAAAAAATAAATTTACTTATGATGTTTGGGGCGACACTGTTAATATTGCAAGTCGTATGGAACAATATGGAAAAGCCGGCGAAATTAATATTACAACAGCAACATACAATTTGATAAAAGATATGTTTGATTGTGAAGAAAATGGAAAATTAAATTTGATACATGATTCAGAAACTCAAATGTATCTAGTTAAATGTTTAAAGGAAAAGAATATAGATTAAGCATATAACTTTACAATAAATCAGCTCACCTACGAAATTAGTTCGCAGCTAACGAATTTATTTTCATCTGCCCTTAACAAATATTAGCGAATTTAAATCTTTTTTAACTGAAATTAATTTATTTAAGGGCATAAATATTGTTTTTAGTACGACGGATAAGTAGTGTTTTTATTTTCAATTTGCAAATTGATTAGAGGCGAATATGCATAATATTCTTATTGCTGAAGACGAACGAATAGTCGCAATGGATATTCAGAATACCTTAACAACTTTAGGATATAATGTAACTTCAATAGTTGATAACGGTGAAGAATTATTAGAAAAAATAAAATTAAACAAGCCAAGTTTAGTATTGCTGGATATATCCTTAAAAGGAACATTAAGCGGGATTGAGTGTGCTCATTATCTTTCAAGCAATTATGATATTCCTTATATTTTTCTGTCCGGCTATTCAGATAGTGAGATAAAATCCAAAATTAAAGATTTAAAATTTTCTGATTATATAAGAAAACCATTCGATAGGTTTATGCTTTCAAAGGCAATAAAAAAGGCGCTATCAGGTGTTGATGAAGAATGTGTTCATTAATGAAATGGCTTATAAATTAAAATCAAGCTGAAAACTAATTCGGTTGTCTAACCCGCCATTTATCTGAGAATTTCCGGAACTCAAATATTTTTTGTCTGGTTTATAACTCTCCGAGTATTTGAGTGAAAGAGAAACTAATTTCGCTGGCCTGTAACGAAGAATAAAATACCATCGCATTCCTTGTTCATACATAGCAAGGTTTGTCAATACTCCTGTCAAATCATTTTCAAATTCGTAAACAGCTGAATTAAAAGAATCCGTTTGGAACAGAATTATACGAGCGTATAAATTTAAATTAGCAGATGGAATAAATCTTATATCCTGAAAAATAAGAAAGCCGCTTTCATTAACTTTAACATCATTTATTTTGTATTGATTGTATTCAATCCTTTCTTTTAATCTAATTGATTTTGCTGCCTTAAAACTAAGTTCACCTCTTATACTTTGTTTCAACCTTTTTACAATTTGCTTTGAATTTGAAATGCTTTCCGCAACGTCTTTTTTTTCATATTTATATCTGAATGTAGTTTCAACATCTTTCATAAGTTTTGAATTGATATTGATAAGGAATTCATTTCCTTCTCCTGGAAGTGGAAGATCGAATGTAGCGTAAGGAAATTTAAATTGATCATAATACGCATTTATGATTCCAATTCCTGAACGCCATCTAAATCCATTATAAATTCCAAATTCATTTTTTGTACTACCTGACTTTTCTCCGAAACCAAACGCATGTATGTTTTTAAAATTTTTAGGATAATTTCTTATAGAAGTTATAAATGTAAATTTATCGGTTATATAAAATTCAATATTATTAATTGAAGCTACTACATTTCCATCATATGCTTCTTCGCCAAAAAAATTAATGTTATTTATATAAATATCATAAGTGAATGAAGTAAAATTGAATTCATTTCCTGTTAAATCATAAATATCCGAACCGGCAATTGAATTGCTGAATTTTGAATGATAATAAATGATCCCTGCATTTAATAAATTATTGATCGAATAATCTAATCTGCCGCCGTAAAAAGCTTCATTTGCAGTTTTCTTCTTTTGAATTTCATTTTGTGTCCGATGATAACCATCAACAGGCATTGAACTAATTTCATGACTAACCGGATCAACATTTGCATCAAATTTATTTTTTGAATAGAACCCGGATAAAGTAAACTTATCAATTCTTAAAGATGCCGCACTTCCTCGAAAAAAATTATTTTCAGTGCTGCTGGTGTAAGCCTTGATACCGCCATCTCGTTTTTTAATCGGATAAACTGCTTCAGCTCCTTTCGAAAATCCATATGGACTCCATAAAACCAAACCCTGACCAAATTGAACTAAATAATCGCCTGCTACTATAGATTTTAGAATACCGTAGTTCTTTACTTCAAAGTGGAAAGAATAAAAATCATCTAAATATTTTTCACCGGCATCTTTGTCAGTTAATAATCCTAGTTGAAAATGATTGTTGCTGTTTATTAAAAGTCTGTTATAAATTTTTGGTGTGGAACCAAGATATTTATTTTCAGCAAAACCTTTTCTAGTTTGTAAATCATTTGTAGTTCTATTGCGGAAGTATAGATTAGAATTTTGAAAAAAGTTATTTGTGTTTTGTTCCTTAACTTCAGCTGTTTGATCTGTAATTGAAACGAAAGGTTCAATTTTTTTTACAAGATCATCATTTAATCCTTTGATAGAATAAAGTTCTTGAACCGAAAAGAATGTTCCATATTTATCTCTATACGAAATTATTGATTTGGCTGTGGCTAAATCGATTAATGGAATGCGCTGTAAATCTGTAATTGTTGCTTTGTTTAAGTTGACCGGATTCCTTCTTAAATCATCAAACACTTCATAAAGCTGGTCGTTATCTAATTCCTCGGTGGATTCTTGCAGAAGGTCATCAACAGCCTCTTCTGAATGAATAGTAGTTGAGTCTGTTTGTGTATGCACTAAAGGATTAATTGCAATAACAATTATTAGTGTAAAGAATACAGAAATATTTTTCCAAATAATTTTTAAATAATGCAAAGTTATTCAGTTTGATGATTTAAATATTTCCGAATTTTATCTTTTCTACTGCTTTCTTCTCCAAAACTAAAAACAATTCCGGCTTGATGAGTTAGTCCTAAATCTTGATGAGTGAAAAACGCATAGTCAAGACTAAAATTTGCATAATTAATTCCAATTCCAACTGAGTATTTTGATGGTTCATTAGAAAAGCCCGTTCGAAGAGATAAGTATTTGATTATATCATACTCAAGTCCAAATCTTGCGGAAGCATTATACTTAAGTTCCTTTTCAACAGCCAGGTTAATTGAAAAATTTTCAATCAGATCATAGCTAAAACCGGAATCAAATATTGTTGGTATCTGATCTTTTTCATTTCCGAAAGTAGCTCGATTTATATTGTGCCATGCAAAGCCCCACCGCAAATCATTGTTTAAATAAACGAGAGTTCCAATATCAAAATAAACAGATGCATCATTACCGTAATTCTTAATTGAAACTGTGTGATAATTAATTGTTACGCCCGCAAAAAAATTATTTTGATAATTATATGAATATCCAATCATAATTTTATTTTCTTTATATAATTCGAAACCATAATTCATTCCGCCGACTGATATATTGCCAAATGGAAACGGTTCATTGTATGCGACATATCCGTTAGCCAATTCTGAAAATCCAAACGGAGCAGGGGAGTAGTAAATTCCAACTTCTCTCCAATTCATTTGAGCAAGCCCGGCAGGGTTATTAAAAATTGAAAAAACATCATCACTTAATCCAACACCAGCGTTTGACATAGCGATTTGTTTTGCCCCAGGATTATTTTGAGAAAATGAATAATTTACTGCAACAAATAATATAAAAAATAGTATAAGCTTCATTGAATACTGATTTTCTTTTATTGTGTGATTATATCTAAATTCATATATTAAATCAACAATTATTCTAAATTTTGAGGGTAATTAATGAAATATCTAATAATTTTCTTCATAGCCGCTGCCTCAATTATTTCTGCACAAGAATTAAATTGCACTGTTACAGTTAATTTAGATAATATTCCACCTTCTAACCGGGATAAACTTTCCAGCTTTCAAAGTGCGGTGGAAAGTTATATTAATCAAACTAGATTTACAGATGGCTGGCAAGCAAATAAAATTCGATGCAGCTTCACGATATTGCTATTGAGCGCTTCCAATAATATTAATTATTCTGCTCAAATCATTGTCACAAGTCAGAGGGAAATTTATAAGTCTAAAAACTCATCTCTAATGCTGACAATTAACGACAACAATTGGGCTTTTACTTACGAAAAAAATCAAAATTTAATTGCTGATTTTTCAAACTTTGACCCGCTGACAAGTTTACTAAATTATTATGCATACATCATACTCGGATATGATTCCGATTCATGGGAAGAATTTGGTGGGACAGATTTTTATTCGAAGGCATATGACATCGTCAATTTAGGAGCTGCTAGCTCTTTCCCAACCGGCTGGGAAAAAAATAGTAATTCTTACAGCAGGAGAGGATTAGTAGATGATTTATTGAATGATAAGTTCAGGCCTTTTAGAGAAGCTTTTTATGAGTACCATTACGGAATTGATTATTACGATATCAACAAAGAAATGGGGCAAGCTAAAATTGTAAAAGCAGTGAACATTCTAGATGCGTTAAGATCTAAAATTGATTTAGCTTCGGTTATTATGAAAGTATTTTTTGATGCAAAGAGCGGCGAAATTATTGAACGATTAAAAGATTATCCTGATAAAGACAATGTATTTAAAACATTAAAGAAAATTGATCCGGCACATTCCGCTAAATACGATGCAGCAATGAGTTCTTAGAAAATTAGAATAAAATTAATCTTCTGATTAATTAAATGTTATAATCATAAACTCTGTACTTTTTGTAGAGTTCGCCATTCATTGCTTTGGCACCTCTATTCATCATATCGTTATCCTCTAATACCCAGCTGGCTTCGCCTAAATCTATGCCTAAAGCATGAGCTCGATTTACAATTTCCCAATAGAATACTGAATCCAATCCCTTTTTTTGATATTCAGGAATTAAACCCAATATAATAATTCTGCTCCATGTAATTTTCTTTTTCTGTGTAAACATTTTTAAAAAGCCAAAGGGGAACAATCGTCCATTCATGCTTTTAAATACCTGGTTATAATCTAACATAACTAACGCAAAGCCAACTAGCTTATTATCTATTTCGCCAAATAAAACTAAAGAAGGCTCAACTAATTGCTTAAGGTCTTTTGCCATCGCATCAATTTCATCGTCAGTTAGCGGCACAAAACCCCAATTCGGTGCCCAGGCTTTATTATATATAAACTTCACTTTTTCTAATTCTGCATCAAAATTTTTCATATTGAGCTGCGAGATATTTAATTTATATCTCTTCTGTGCGATCTCAGCAACTCTTCTAACTTTATCAGAAGCCATAACTTTTCTATTTTCGAGTTTGTACGCGTAAAGATCTTTAGCTTTTGTGAACCCATAATTTTCACATAAATCTAAATAGTATTTTGGATTGTAAGTCATCAACAATCTCGGTTCATCATCAAAGCCTTCCAAAAGCATTCCCCATTCATCATTGCTTGAGGGGTTGGCTGGCCCCCGCATAATTTTAAACCCTTTTGCTTTAAGCCATTCTTTTGCTTTGTCGAATAATACATTAGCAACATTCTGATCATGAATGCATTCAAAAAATCCAAAGAAACCCGCGTTATCATCGTGATATTTATTGTGTAAATCATTTTTTATCGCTGCAATTCTTCCCACCATTTCACCGTCTCTTTCAGCAATGTATAATTCTATTTCAGCATGTTTGTAAAATGGATTTTTCTTAGTGTTTAAAATCTTCTTTCTATCCATAATTAGAGGAGGCACCCACTTAGGATCATCTTTGTAAATTTTCCAAGGAAATTTTATGAATCTCATTAAATCACTGGAAGACTTTACTATAGAAATGTTAATAGCGCTCATACTTTCCTCCATAACAAAAAAAGCATACTAATTTAATTAGTATGCTTTTAAATTTGAATAAAAAAATTTCAATTAGATTAATCCTAACTTTTTCCCGGTGTCGACAAAAATATCAAGAATTTTATCAAGGTGTTCATCTTCATGAGTAGCCATATAACTGGTTCTCATCATTTGTCTACCCTGCGGAACTCCGGGTGAAATAAATACGTTAACAAAAACTCCGGCATCGTATAACATCTTCCACATCTGGAAAGCTATTTCATCGTTGCCTACAATTACAGGAACAATTGCGGTTCGGCCTTCTAAAACATTAAAACCTTCTTTTTTCAAAGAGGTTCTCATCTTAGAAGCATTTCGAATTAATCTATCGACTCTTTCCGGCTCCTTTTCTAAAATATCTAACGCAGCCAATGCAGCCGCAACGGAGGCCGGAGTAGGAGATGCACTAAAAATTAAAGCAGGGGACATATGTTTAATATAATTTATCACCCGTTCTTCGCCTGCAACAAAACCGCCTAGGGAAGCAAATGTTTTACTAAATGTTCCCATTGTCATATCTATTTCTTTTTCTAGTCCAAACTCACTTGAAGTACCTCTTCCGCCCTTTCCTATAACACCAACAGCATGAGCATCATCAATTAAAATACGTGCATTATTTTCTTTGGCAATAGCATTCAATTTCACAAGATCAACAATTTCGCCGCCTGTACTGAAGACTCCATCACTAGCTATTAATTTTGCAGCTTCAAAAGGCAGCTTTTTAATAACACGTTCTAGATCTTCCATATCGTTATGCTTATAGCGAACAAATTCAGCGGTTGCACCTTTTGCCATTAAATTGCCTGCGACAATACAAGCGTGGTTGTCACGGTCAGAAACAACGTAATCTCCTCTTTGAACTAAAGTAGGAATAATACCTTGTGCAGTTTGATATCCGGTACTAAAAAGTAAAACAGCTTCTTTATTAAAAAATTTCGCTAACCTTTGCTCTAATTCTATGTGCAGATCTAAAGTGCCTGTTAAATAACGCGAGCCGGAACAGCCGGTTCCATATTTTTCTGTAGCTTTGATTGCTGCTTCTTTAACCTTAGGATGGCCGGTAAGGCCAAGATAATTGTTAGAACCAGCCATTATCATTTTTTTACCTTCAATTTGCACTACCGGTCCTTCATTTGCTTCGATTGCGTGGAAGTAAGGATAAAGGCCAGCTTGTTTTATTTCGTCAGCACGATGGAAATCATAACACTTTTTAAATAGATCCAAAAAACTCCTCCAATTTCAAAAATGAAAGAAAGTTTATTTATTATGATAGATTTAATTAAATTTATCGGCAAAAATTATAATTTAATACTTTCAAAATCAAATAATTATGGATCAAGCCAAAAAAAGAATAGCAGTAGTTTCCGGTGCGAATGGATTTGTGGGGAGTCATTTAGTTGATTTTCTTTTAAAAGAAAATTTTGAAGTTCGATGTTTAACTAGAAAAACAAGCGATTTACGCTGGCTTAATGGGAAAGATATTAAGAATATCAATACAGGGCTGATGGATAAAGATGGTTTAAGGAAAGCTTTTAAGGATGCACAATATATATTTCACGTTGCCGGGGTTGTTAAATCAAAAACTCCGGAAGGCTACTTTAAGGGAAATGTTGAAATTACAAGAGTGATGCTCGAGACAGCTTTAGAATTTAAATCGTCAATTAAAAAATTCTTAATTGTCAGCAGCCAAACAGCTGCCGGCCCTTCGTTAGATGGGAAGCCAGTTACTGAAGATATGGCAGGTAAGCCCATTACTACGTACGGACGAAGTAAGCTTGCTCAGGAAGAACTCGCAAAAACATTTATGGATAAATTGCCGATTACAATTTGCCGTGCAGCAGCAGTTTATGGTGAAAGAGATACTGAAATTCTTATTTTCTTTCAGACATTTAATAAAGGGTTGATGACTACAATTGGATTTAATAATAAACTTGTAAATTTAATTCATGTATCAGATCTTGTAAAAGGGTTATACTTAGCCGCGACAAACGAAATATCCAGTGGCCAAATTTATTTCATAAGTTCTGAAAAAAATTATTCCTGGGAGGAAATTGGAGAGGTAACTTCTAAAGTCCTCGGAAATAAGCCGATAAAAATCAAAGTCCCTCATTTTGCTGTTTATGGAATTGCATCGATAGCACAATTTTTTGCTGTTTTCAGCAGTAAGCCTGCTACATTAAATATTGAAAAAGCACGAGATATTACACAGGCTTTATGGATCTGCGATACCAGCAAAGCAATAAGAGATCTGGGTTACCATCAGGAAATTTCTTTGGAAGAGGGGATTAAAAGAACTTGTGATTGGTATAAAGAAATGAAATGGATTTAATTTATATTAAAAGAAATTATTTAAATCAGATTCAATTATTCTTTGCACCTTCCTGTATCCATGTTTTAATTCCATTAATTTGATTTGTTGTTAATGCCGCATAACCGTATGGCGGCATGGGACTGATTCCAGCCTGATTTTGAATAGCCCAAACCAGTCTGCTGTTTTGTGGTTCGTTTGGAAAAACTACACCTGGATCTGATGTTGTATTTGCCCATGAAGTTAAGCTCAATCCGCCTGCACGTGAAGCATCTTCGTGACAGCCGGAATTATTGCATTTGTTATCAAATACGGGCTGAATGTATTGAGAGTAACTTACATTGGAAGATGGAATTTCTGTACTATCAATGTTAGTTCCCTGATCTTTACATCCGATATTTAGAACAAAACTAAAAAATATTAATAGTAGTAAAACAGCAAAAAGATATTTCATAATACAAATTAAAATGTTTTAGAATTTTGGATGAATAACTAAGCTAAAATAGATTCAAATAAAGTATAATGCAATGAAGATAAATTGACTAACAAAAAATTCTTCGTTATTTTCGAATCAGAAATTATTTACAGATTTGGGGCTATAGCTCAGCTGGGAGAGCGTCCCGATTGGATCGGGAAGGTCAGTAGCATTGCAGCTATAAGTTAAAGATTTTAAGTTCATACAAATAATAAATAATATGGGGCTATAGCTCAGCTGGGAGAGCGTCCCGATTGGATCGGGAAGGTCAGCAGCATTGCAGCTATAAGTTAAAGATTTTAAGTTCATGCAAATATTAAATAATATGGGGCTATAGCTCAGCTGGGAGAGCGCTTGAATGGCATTCAAGAGGTCAGCGGTTCGATCCCGCTTAGCTCCACTACTATTTTTAAATTTTGGCAGAAAAAAATAGTAAACCAGGAATATTGATAATAAGTTCAAACCTGACTCGATAAACCCAAATCATAAATTTTCATTATTTCCCACTTTATCATCAACCTTTATTCGAATTCTTTCATCTTCAACTTGAATACATCGTGTTAATGCTGATGCAAATAAACCTGTCGGCACAGCGATCAATCCTAACCCAATGAATACTACCAAAGCTGTAAATATTTTTCCGCCTGCAGTAATTGGATAAATTGTTCCGCTGCCAATTGTTGTTAAGGTTGTAACCGCCCACCACATACAATGAAATACTGATTTAAATTGTTCTGGTTGAGAAGGACTTTCAAAGTAATAAATCCCTACCGATGCGAGATAAAGTAAAAATGTGGATGCAGCGAAAAATATCATTAATTCATGCCGTATGATGGCGAATGCTTGCTTATATCTTTTAGCAGCTTTACTGTATCGGAATAATTTAAATACTCTAATTAGCCTAAACAGTCTGAATATTCTAACCGAACGCAGATCGATTCCAGAAGCAATATAAAAGGGGAGTATAGCTATTAGATCTATAATGCCTAAGAAACTGAAAATAAATTTGAGAGGTTTATCAGCTACTATTATGCGGAATATATATTCCACTGTAAAAAGAATTACTGAAATAACTTCTATGATTGCTAAATAATGAATAGCGCTTGTTGGAAGGCCTGGAATTGTTTCGATTGAAAAACTGATTACCGAAACAATGATTAAAGCTTGGATAACAATATCAAAAATATCTCCCGCTTTAGTATCATTCCGTTCGATAATGTTTTTTATTTTGTTGTATGTACTCATATAAAATCAATATTATATGGTCAATAAAAAAAAGCCGGACAATAGTCCGGCTTTTATAATTTTAAAGAAATGAATTATTATTTCAATAATACCATTTTCTTTGTTACAACATTGTTGCCGGCAGTAAGCCTATAGATATAGGTTCCGCTTGCAAGATTTGCTGCGTTGAACTGAAGGTTATAAGATCCAGCTGGCCTAGATTGATTATTAATCAATACGGCAACTTGCTGACCTAATACGTTATAAACTCTTAGATCAACAACTTGATCTTTCGCTAATCCAAATTTAATCGTGGTAGCAGGGTTGAATGGATTAGGATAATTCTGATCAACATAAAAACGTGTTGGAATTTGCTTATCAGTTACACCAACAGTTGATATGTTATTAATAAATGTAACCATAAATGTATCAACACTAGCTACTAGATCAGCTTCAGCACCTTTTGTAACAATTGTCCAGGTCACTGTTAAAGTATCGCCAGTCATTAACTTAAGGATATCTGTAGCAGTAAGATCAATAGTTGTGTCAGAAGGAGCTTTTGTCAATACACTAGGCAAGAACTTAAATTGGTAAATAAGTGCATCGCCATTGAAATCAAGAGGTTTTTGCCAGTTAAAAGTTACAACTTGTGCTGAATCAGTTAGTTCAACTACAGTACTGTCAGACGGTGTAACTAATGAGAAATATTTTGAAGGAGGAACTGCAACATTCATAACAAAATCAGAAACAAATCTTGGCAATACTTCATAACCTCCGTTTGCTGGGGTTGCTGTAGTAAATTGTGAAACAACGCCGGTTACAGTTACTGGATAAGTTGGTTCTGTAGCACCATCAAGTTCTGAGTCCTTATCAATGTACATGTCTGTTTTATCATGACCGTCCCAAATATTAATTTTCGCATTACTATTTGCTGCAGGCCAGCTAACAGTATTTGTAGGGGAAGGAGCAACTCCTTTAACGGTTACGACCATACTTTCATATTTTTCACCGTTGCTATTCAAATCTGCAATAGTTACAGTTTTTGAAACGATTGTTTTTGCAGTATCAAGCAGAGTTATATCTGCTGTAAGATCAGCAACTGTCAATTCAACTAAACCATTAAATTGAGAAACTGTTCCTGTAGCAACAATTCTATCACCAACATTGAATGAAGGGCCGACTTCACCGGATTTATAAACATCAATACCGGCTGTCATGTCCTGGATTGTGTAGCTAAAATAACCGCTGCTTTCGCCCCAGTTAACTGAATTAACTACACCTACTACAGTTGCAGTTGAATCTAACATATCAGGTACATAATTAGTATCTGCATCAACTTTTACCGCTGCAATTGTCATTAAGTTATCAACTTGAACTCTTTTTAATATTGTAAGAGGAATTAAACTGCTTCCAGGAATTCCAGAATAAGCAACTTCCATATCAGGATCGGAATCAAGATTACCAATGGCAATTAAATCAGTACGGCCGCCATTACCCAAACCTTCATCAATACGGGAAAGTTCATAATTTGCAGCGTCAGTAATATCTCCGCCCTTGTATGCTAACCTAAAAATAGCACCGTCAGGAGTTGCGCCTCTGCTTCCAAAAACGAAATCCAAATTTCCATCATTGTCTAAATCTCCACTGTCACCGCCATATAATCTTCCAGAACCAATATATGGACTTACATTAGCTATTGGAGTTGTGGTTAAAACGCCTTGTGATGTTTCTTGTAATAAGTAAACGTTTTGAGCAGAAGAAGACCATCCGCCATATACAATTTCTTTTTTCCCGTCACCATCAAGGTCAACTACGGATGCTGATTTCCATGATCCGCCGGGAGCTCCGCCGGTCATTGTTGCACCGGTACTCCATGTTCCATTATCATACATGACAGGAACGATATCGCCACCGTCACTTATTAGATATATAGTGCTGTCTATAACGGCAAAATCATAAAAAGTACTTGGGGTAATTGTCAAGTTCGTGTCTAAAGCTGATTCTTCAAGAGTCCAAGTTTCAGATCCATCTCCATTGTCAGGAATATCACTAACTGAAACAACACCAAATTTTTCTGCACCGGCTCTAGCGCAAAAAACTAATTCTTCAGTTTACCGTCATTATTAACATCAGATAATACCCAACGGAATGGACGAAGGTTATAATTAGGAACGTCAGTAATGGTCCAGGATGCATTTGGTGTATAATTATCAACACCATCGAAAACACCGAGAGTATCGCCAGAAGCTTCTTCAAAAACGTTAATTCTGGAATAAACAGTATCGCCTTCTCCAAAATTATTTACTGGACCCCAATAAATTTCCATTTTACCATCGCCATCTGCATCACCGTAAGTAAGTGCTGGCCAGGTATTTTGAGCGCTTAATCCAAGCGTAGCGCTCCAAACAATTTTCCATCCGGTACCATCATTTTCATATTTATAGATTCTTGGAATTAAATCTTTGCCAACCTCATCATTCCAATCATTATTGACGGCATAGATTTCTGGATATCCATCACCATCAAAATCAACACCTGCAATTATTCCACCGAAACCGCCTGTATCAAGGGCTTCATTTGGAATAGTAGTGTCTCTTACGAAAGGATCGGGCTGTGCGAACGAAAGGGTAGAGAAGATAGACATTGCTATTAAGAAAATAGTAATTCTTATATATCTCATTTTTTCTCCTTATATATAGTTTATGAATGAGTTGTTTAAGTGTTTTGAAATTATGGGAATTATTCCGATTGTAAGCAATAGAAGAAACATAAAATAGATTTTTAATGGCGCCATAAAATTATGCTTTGTATGCCAACTTTAATTTATATATTCAGTTCTTTTAATGCTAAAATATCAAAATAACTTAGAGAAACAAAACTTCAAAGGTTAAAAGATCATTAAATTTTGATTAATAATTATTAAAAATAGATTAAAATTAAGTATTTAGTTCAAATAATGTTCTTATTTCAAAAGAAGCATTTTATTTGTTAAAATTTTATCATTTGCCTGTAGCCGATAAAAATACGTTCCGCTTGTCAAGCCGGATGCATTAAATAAAATTGAATGATTCCCAGGCGATTTTCTAACATTATTTAATAGTACAGCAACCTGCTGTCCCAAAGAATTAAATATAGTTAACGTAACGGAAGCCTCATTAGCTAATGAATAATCGATAGTTGTACTTGGATTAAATGGGTTAGGGTAATTTTGTAAAAGATTAAATTTGTCGGGTATATTTTTATCTGTAACTGCAGTGGATGTTCCAAGATTTATAGTGTCACGTCCTGTTGTTGTAAAACTATTTGTTGATTCGCTATTCGGCGGTGAAATAAAGAAAATATGTTCATTTGAATTTTCCAATAAAATTAAATTACCCGCCGGATCAAGAATTAATCCAGATCTAGCATTTATATTTTCATCTCCACCATATAAATCTGTTTCAGATATAAGTTGTGTTGCAGTTACGAAGGTTGCATTTATATCATCAACTTTCCAAATTCCATCAGCGTCACTGCCAGCACCAGCACGACAACAATAATACAAAATATCATCTGACGCAGAATTTCTATCAGTCCCGTAATCAAATTGAAGTTCTGCAACCTTATATGATATTGAAGCATCTATTGCCCATACAGCATCATTCTCAGATACCGGTAACGTGCTTCCTGCCAGAGGGATCTTATATAATCCGTCTCCATCAGAATCAAGGTCTTCTGCATCAACTCTTAAACATGTATAAAGATTACCCTCATCATCAAGAGCAACGTCTTTGGGAAAACCGGTAGTGAATTCTGCAACGACTTCAGAAAAGCCTGAAAAAACATCGTCGTCACCAATATTCATTCTTATAATCTGATTGCCGGCACAAACATAAATGGTCCGTTCGGTTCCGGTTCCATTTACAAATATACCCTTTGGCGTACTTAAGCCGGTAGCTACAGTTATTAATCCGCTATTGTCGAATCTTCTTAATTCCCCTTGAGAAAAGGCTGAAGTAAAAAATTTCCCTCTATCATCAAAAAATCCACCTACAATATTTTCTGTTTGAGATCCCCAAACTACTGTTCCGCCGCTTGAAGTATCGGCAGCCAATAAAAATGGATCATGAAAACTCCCATCTGGATTATATATAGTTATTCCTTTGCCTAATGGACCACCATTATTTGGGGCAACAATTAATCCGAACAAATCATTTTCCATATTCGTAACCATATCGCCGCCGCGTGAGTATATATTTATATCGCCGGAATCATAAAATTTAGTCCAGTCAGCATTAGAATAAGCAGGTTGTTCAGCTTTAATTTCATAATAATAGCTTTTGCCGTTTTCGGTGCCGTTGCCATCCCATGTTACAGATTTTAAACCACTGGGACATGCACCGACATCGATAGTTGCCGCTGTTGAATTATCTGAAAAATCTTTAACCGTGATTGTAACTGAAGATGCAGTGTCATTTAAATAGAATGCGAAAACACCTCCGGTTCCATCATCAAATTTCCCATCAAACGGGGTATAATCCGGATTTCCAAAAAAGAGTCTAGATGGGTAAACATTTGCAAAAATATTTGAACTTAAAAATAAACAAATCAAAAAAAGAAAAAAACATTTAACAACAAACTTCATTTTAACTCCAGGTTAATTTTATAAATTAATTTAACCTCCCCAAATTTATTTTGTTGATTATATCCGACAAAGAAGTAGAATAGACAGCAGCATTAGTTTCCATGCTGCTGTCCCAAAATAATTTTTATTTTAATAGAATCATCTTTTTAGAGATTTGCTGATCACCATTTTTCAGAGTGTAAATATAGGTGCCTGAAGCTAATTTGGAAGCATCAAATTTTACTTTGTAATTTCCACTCGATAAAGTTCTTGAGTTAAGCAGCTCAGCTACAAGTTCACCATTAACTGAATAAATTTTTAAGCTGACTTCTGATTCATTATTAAGTGAAAATTCAATAGTCGTAGAGGGGTTAAAAGGATTGGGATAATTTTGAGCTAAGTTAAATTTAGCTGGTATGATATTATTAGTTTTCTCAACACCAGTTAAATCGATTACAGGGAGTGAACCGCTGTAACTCCATTTTTCAACAGTCCAGCCATAATACGATTGGCTATAGACATTATAGTTTTCGTCTACATCAACGTTGTATGTAGAGGCATATCCGGATACATTTCCTAGTGTTCCTCCTGGTCTATTTTGATAGCTGCCTGTTTGAGCATAGTTCCACTCAGCCACATCAATTGTATCTAGTAACTCCCCGCTGTTTGGATTTATTAAAAACATTTTGGCATATTCATATCCAACACCTAACTTATAACTTACATCAGCAGCCATGAACAGAATATTTTTTGTATTCATATATTTTAATCCCCATGGCCCAGGATCCAAAGTTGAAGTATCGGTAGCAACTTTTGGATCACTAAATTCCAAATTGAAATTAGTATTTAATGTATATCCGGTAGTTGCGTCACCCACATAGGCATAAACTTTTTTTGCATCATAATTAGAAACAAAAAGCATAGTTCCTTCATCATTTACAGTAATTCCTCTTAATTCACCTGGATCAGGAACTGTAATTGTAGTGAGTGGTGTGGAAGAAAATGGACTTGACCAATCGCTCTCAGCTTCTGCTATACTAGGATAAACTATTACCTGGCTTGGTGTAGAAGCATCTTTAATTGAAGTTACGAAAACATGTCCTGCTGCATCCAAGGCAATTGCCCAAAGAGAATCAGCGCCAGTTTCAATTCTATAATCTGTTGAAACCACGGAATCGGCAGTCAATTTGAAAACTAAAATACTTCTACCTGGTTCATTATTGGCGACATATATTAGTGAATCTGGTGCGGCAGCTAAAGATACTGCTAAGTAAACTGAATCTGCTTCAAAACCAGAAACCCATTGCTGATGATATCCTGCCAGTTCACTGCCATAGCCAAACACACCTAATCTTCCGTTAACTGAATCAGCGTCCGCATAACCAACAAGATAATTTACTCCTGATCGACTAACTAATGCGACGAATGTATTTTCTTTAATAACGCCAACATCAATTGTGTTATAACTAGTTCCATTTGGTCGGTCATCAATTGTTGCATAATCACAAGACCATTCGCCATCGAAGGTTTGTGCAGTAAGTGAGAAAACGGGTAATAATAAAAGAAGAAAGAAAAAGTGTAAACCCTTCAAGTTCATGAATACCTCCTATGTATTAAAGAAAAATGTTTGGAATGCTAATTGAAGTTTGAAAAAAAAGCTTAAAATGTCAAGATACAATTCGTTGTAAAGTTTAATAATTTAGAAATTTCTTAAAAAATAAGGTAAATCACGTATTCAAATTAAATAATTAAATAATTAGATGAATATTATTTTAACAAGTAATATATATTAATGTTATTTAAGTCAACATTATTTAATTATTATCTTAGAATCAGAAAATCATGATTTTAGTTCAATTTCTAGAGTGATTATTTAATTAATCACTAAATTCTGCTTGACATTAAATTTTTAGAAGGATATATTTTGCCTATGAAAATATCGATGGGCAAAATAATACTCCTTTTCATTTCCATTTTTACTATTGTTTATGCCGGTACCCACATTCAAATATTAAGTGCGGTATCAAATAATGGTGAGAATACAATTAAATGGCAAGTAACCGAACAAAAGAATTTAGATCATTTTGTCATTTATAGAAAAAACGGGGAAAGCAATTCAACCTGGTCATCAATAAAAACATTGTCTCTTCGTGAAGCTTACGTTCAGAATGAAGGCTATGAATATACCGATCCTACTGCATATAAAATTACAAATCCAAATGATTTAGTTTTTGTTTATAAAGTTGCATGCGTTGACAATAATAACCGTGAATTTGATACGGCTGAAGCAACAGTAACTTCAGTGATTGCAGGATATAAAAGAACCTGGGGAAGTATCAAAGCTCTTTTCAGATAATCACATTTCCAAAATCCATTCTTTTTTTTATTAGTCAATTTTAGTTTATTTTAAATTGCATTATGAATAAAATTATTACAGCAATTTTATTATTCGCTGGATTACTTATTATTAATTCTTGCTCGCCTTCTAAAAAATTTACCACTGAAGATAATGAAAGTGTCATCGATTTTGAGCTGCCGAAGTTTAATAATTCAATAAGAGTATTGTTGTCTGAAAGCGTTAGCTCATTATCTTTAAAGTTTAATACTTCAATAGTAATTCTAGAAAATGATAATAAAATAAATATTCAAGCAGGAAAATTAATTGACATAACGAGTGAAAATAAAAAATTAAAAATTAATGCAAATAATAACCAATACACCTGCTCTAATTTAGAAATACAGAGCAGTGAAAGAAATCAACTATTGGATTATCGTCATAGAAATTATTATGGAAATTTTTTCATAAAATATTATGAGGGAAGGATTCTACTAATTAATATTCTTGAATTGGATAATTATTTAAAAGGAGTAATTCCTTCTGAGATGCCTTTAGGTAATGGACATAATTACAATGAAGCATTGAAAGCATTTACAATTTGCGCACGTACATATGCTCTTTCTAAATTAAATAATAAAAATAATTTTGATGTTTATTCTGATGTTAGAGATCAAGTGTACCGCGGGAACTTAAGAGAAAATGATTTAACGGATAAGATAATAGACGAAACTCGAGATATGATTTTAACTTATAAAAATAAGCCGGCAATAATTTATTATTCATCTACTTGTGGAGGAAGGACAGAAGATGCTCAAAATGTTTTTAGCGAAAAACATATTCCTTATCTAATCTCACAGATTGATGGCGAGCCGGCAAATTGTTCTATTTCGCCAAGGTTTATTTGGGAAGTTAGTTTTTCAAAACAAGAAATTTTAGAAAAACTAGTTGACGCGAATTTAATTAAAAACAAAAATGTATCGCTAATTGATCTCCGAATAATAAATCGATTTCCATCGGGAAGAATAAATGAATTACAAATTATTTACTCTGAAAATGGGGACAGAGAAACAAATTTCTATCTTTGGAAATAATATTAGAGGTATACTTAGGAATTCAAATGAAGGCATACTTTTTAGTTCTAATTTTACTATTTCAATTTCTGGTGATGAAATAAAATTAAATGGTAAAGGATATGGACATGGGGTTGGCTTGTGTCAATGGGGAGCAATTGGTATGTCGAAGAGAGGAATTAATTATAAACAAATTCTAAAATCATATTTCCCGGGAACTGAGGTGGAAAAAATAAATGATTGATAAATCTCAAAAAATTTATCTAGCTTCTTCTTCGCCAAGAAGAAAAAAATTGATGGAACAAATTGGATTAACTTTCGAAGTTGTAAAAGTCAAAACACCTGAAAAAATAAAAAAATATGAAACGCCAATTAGAATTGTAAAAAGAATTTCTCAGGAAAAACTTCAAGCAGCAAAAGAAAAAATAAGTTCAGGGATTATAATTACTGCAGATACAATCGTAGTTTTAAATAAGCAAATTTTGGGAAAACCAAGGAACAAAAAAGATGCAGCTAGGATTTTAAATTTACTTAGTGGAAATACTCACTTCGTGTATACTGGTTTTACTATTTTTAACCATAAAAATTTAAAAACGATTTCTGATTATGAAAAAACATTGGTAGAATTTCGTCAACTAACCAAGGATGAAATCAAGGCATATATTGAATCCGGCAGCCCAATGGATAAAGCTGGGGCTTATGGCATACAGGATGATTTCGGTGCAGTGTTCGTAAATAAGATAAATGGCTGTTATTACAATGTGGTGGGATTGCCATTATCAAAATTTTATATTTCGTTAATTAAGGTTATATAATTGTTAAATAAACTTAAAAAGAAAATTTTAATTTCACTCGCCATCGGCGGACTGGTGTATTTATTTTTCACAATTTATGCTGACTATAAAGATGTTGCACAAGCATTTGAAAAATTCAATTGGCTGCTATTACCATTTCTTCTATTTCTTTCTTTGCTCAATTATTTTGCAAGATTTTTAAAATGGGATTATTATTTGAATATTCTCCATATCAAAGTAAAAAAGATTGATTCGTTTGCGGTATTTATGTCCGGATTAATTATGAGCGTTACACCAGGGAAGATGGGTGAAGTTTTAAAATCTTATCTAATAAAAGAGATCTCAAATACGCCGATTAGTAAAACAGCACCAATAATATTTGTAGAAAGAATTACGGATTCTATCTCTCTTATGTTTATTGCATTAATTGGAGCTTATGTTTTTGATTATGGGAGAATTATAGTTTTAGTAGTGTCTATTTCTTTGTTTTTCTTAGTATTGGTTTTAAGCAATAAAAAAATTGCAATGCCGATTTTGAAATTTTTTGAAAAAAGTAAATTTCTTAAAAAACATTTGGTGATTATACACAGCGCTTATGAGAGTTCATATCAAATGCTTAGGCCGTTACCTCTTATCTATATGATTTTGCTCAGCTTAGTTTCTTGGTCGTTTGAATGCTGGGGATATCATATAATACTAACGAATTTCGGAATTGATGTCGGGTTTTTATGGGCCTCATTTAGCTATGCATTCGCTATAATTTTAGGCGCCATTTCAATGCTGCCTGGCGGACTTGGTGCAACAGAAGGATCATTAACATTTTTATTAATTAAAGCCGGCTATTCAAAAGATCTGGCTGTCGCCTCTACATTTATTGTCAGAGTTGTTACGCTATGGTTTGCAATATTTGTCGGAATTTTAAGTGTAATGTTTTATCAGCATCGCTATGGGAAAATCTCAGTTGAACCGGTAACTACAGAGTTAGACAATTAAGTAAGCAATAATTTTCGTTGGTGAAAAGTTGAATTCGAAACGATATTTAATTCTAAGGTTGATCTCACAAACTTTTTAAGCTGTCATTTGGGAAACGTGTAATTTAACCTAAATTAGAGTTTTCCGGTTACGCTGAAAAAATTAAAAAAATATTCAAGTTTTTTGTAACTTAATCCAAGAATGTATTTATTTAAACCTGTAATTAAAAATTTTATTGAGTTTGAGTAGGTTCACAACTAATTTGCTTTCCTTGATTTTCAGAGGGGCTGTTGTTATATTCGATTTGTACTAATATTACTAATTAAAGGAGTTAAAATGTCAAGCGAAAATAATATAGGCAAAGGATTTTTCATAGGTTTACTTACCGGAGGAGCTTTAGGCGCTGTAATGGCTTTATTATATGCTCCTAAAAGCGGTAAAGATTTTAGAGATGACATAAAATCTAAAACAGATGGTTATCTAGATGATGCTGATAAATATGTTGCCGACGCAAAAGATAGAGCAAAAGAATTGATAAATGAAGGCAAACGCAGATCTGAAAAGATTATAACTGATGCCAAAAGCAAGTCTGAGGAATTGATGAAAGATGCCGAAAAGGTATTTAATGATGCTAAGCAAAAATCAAATGCAGCAATTAGTTCTGGAAAAGAATTTGTTGAGGATGAAAAAACAAACTTGAAGACTGCATTTAAAGCTGGTGTTGATGCTTATAAAGAAACAAAGAAATCTTAAAAAATGACTGTTGAATCTGTCTTTTATATCATTCTGCTTTTAGCAGCAACTTCTTTATGTATTTCATTGATAATTTATTTAAAAAGTATTACCAACTCAATACAAGGAATGCAGAATGATATAAAAGATTTAACCGAACAACTCAAACCGATATTTTCTGCTGCTGCTGAACTAAGCGAAAAATTAAATGATATATCTGATAAAGCCAGTAGTCAATTAGATGTATCAAAAGAAATAATAAATGAAGTAAAAGATCGGGTTGAAACAATTTTAGATCTTGAAGAAAGAGTGAGGAAAGGTGTAGAAGAACCAACTATGCAGTTGGTGAAAAACCTATCCGCAGTAGTTAATGGGGTTAATACTTTTTGGAATGCCTACACAAAACGATAAAAGTCAGAATAAAATAATTATTAACAAACTACTTACCTTGAAATTAAGGAGGATGTCCCTTGAAAGAATATGATGCAGGATCGATACGCAATATTGCGCTTATCGGTCACGGTGGAAGCGGTAAAACTTCATTATCCGAAATCATGTTGTTCACTGCTGGAGAAATAAATCGCATTGGTACCGTGGCCGAAGGAAACACAATATCAGATTACTCACCGAATGAAATAGAAAAACAAATCTCAATCTCAACTTCTCTAATGCACCTTGAATGGAACAATAAAAAAATAAACATTTTAGATACTCCTGGATATTCCGATTTTGTTGGAGAAGTTAAAGCGTCGATGAAAGTATGTGATACTGCGGTTATGGTATTAAAATCTGCTGAAGGTGTGGAAGTAGGCTCAGAAACAACGGGCAGATTCGTTGACGAATTTGAGCTGCCTTCTGCAATAATTATTAATAAGGTTGATAATGAACATTCTACTTTTAGTGAAACTTATGATAAGGCAAAAAATAGACTAACATCAGGCGCAATCATTGTTACGTTCCCAATTTCCGAGGGAGTTAATTTTGATACTGTAGTTGATGTCCTTAAAATGAAGGCATATAAATATGGAGAAGTTGGAAGTAAAAAGGTTTCTGAAATTGATATTCCTGCTGAAGTAAAAGAACAAGCGGATGCTTATCGAACAGAACTTATCGAAAAAATTGCAGAGACGACCGAAGAATTGATGAATAATTATTTTGAAAATGGGAGCTTAACCGAAGAAGAACTTGCTAAAGGTATACGACAAGCACTTATTAAAAGAAGCTTTACTCCAGTGTTTGCAGTTTCATCATCAAACGCAGTTGGCATAAATAACTTTTTAAATTTTGCTTCTGAATATTTCCCATCACCTAAAGATAGAGGAGGGGAAGAGGCAACTTTTGCAAATAATGATAAACAAGTAAATGTTTCTCCTGATGTTGATGGTGAACCTGTTTTATTTATATTTAAAATAATTTCCGAACAGCATGTTGGTGAATTATCCTTATTCAAAGTATACTCAGGAACTGTATCTGCTGGTTTGGATCTATTAAATTCAAACAATAATAAGACGGAAAGATTGTCTCAGCTTTCAGTATTAAATGGTCATAATAGAACTGATGTTTCAAAAATAAGCGCAGGTGATTTAGGAGCGGTAGTTAAATTAAAAGATACGCATACTAATAACACTTTAACATCAAAAAATTTAACTGTTGTTATTAAAAAAATCCAATTTCCTGAACCTGTTATTAGAGGAGCAATTATTCCTAAGGCCAAAGGCGATGAAGACAAAATTGCGTCCGGCTTACATACTTTGCATGAAGAAGACCCATCCTTTAATGTCAAGTTTGATCCGGAACTTTCACAAACAATAATTTCTGGTCAAGGGGAATTGCAGCTTTCATTAGCGGTTAAAAGATTAAAAGAACGTTATAACGTTGAAGTTGATTTAGCAGAGCCTAAAATTCCGTACAGGGAAACAATCAAAGGCAAAGCAGAAGATGTTGAATACAAACACAAAAAACAATCGGGTGGTAGAGGCCAATATGGACACGTTCATTTTAAAATGGAACCTTTAAGCCGAGGAAAAGGTTTTGAATTTGTAGATGCAATTGTCGGAGGAGTTGTACCAGGAAGATTTATTCCTGCAGTCGAAAAAGGTATAGTTGAAGCCATGCAGAAAGGCGTATTGTCAGGAAACCAGGTGGTTGACGTAAAAGTAACTTTATTTGACGGTTCGTTTCATAATGTTGATTCGGATGAAATGTCGTTTAAGCTTGCTGCCTCACAATGTTTTCGTAAGGGATTTCAGGCATGTAAACCAGTTTTACTCGAACCAATTTATGATATTGAGATTACCGTGCCCGAAGAATATATGGGTGATGTTATGGGAGATATTTCAAGTAGAAGAGGTAAAATATCAGGAATGGATTCCGACGGACATTTTCAAATAATTAAAGCTCAAGTTCCACTTTCTGAATTATATAAATATTCTTCACAACTTAGAAGTTTGACTTCTGGCAGAGGGGTGCATAAAAGAAACTTCTCGCATTATGAAGAAGTACCTAAAGAAGTTGAACAAAAAATTGTTGATGAATATCAGAAATCAAGAGAAGAAGGGCATTAAAATTAAATAGATATCTTTAAAAGGCGGTTTTACTTACCGCCTTTTTTATTTATAAGAGGTTTTATGGAAAAACTTTGGTCGCCCTGGCGTTCACAGTATATTGATTCTTTTAAAGATGAATCAAAAAAAAATGGTTGTCTTTTTTGTCAAATGATAAATCTAAATCCGACGGATGAAAACAATTTATTGATTGCTAAGGGGAAGAATACCTTTACAGTATTAAACCTTTACCCTTATAATAATGGACATTTGATGGTGGTACCAAACCGGCATACTGATGATTTCATCACATTTACTGATCAGGAAAATTTAGAAATTATGGCAGAGCTTCAAAAAGCTTCTGCTGCATTAAAACAGATTTATAATCCGGAAGGATTTAATATCGGTGCAAATTTAGGTAGAGTAAGTGGAGCAGGTATAGATGAACATATTCATTTTCATATTGTGCCTCGCTGGAATGGAGATACTAATTTTATGCCGGTATTAGGCGAAGTAAAAGTAATTTCACAAGATTTAATTGTTACTAAGAAAAAATTAATTGATGCTTATTCGAAAATATAAAACAAGATGATAACGTGTTAGAAGTAAATTTCAAAAATAAATTGTTGAGTGTACTTATTGTTATTTTACTGGCAGTATTTTTTTCAAATTGTACTCCAGTTACCGAAAGTGAAAAAACAAAAACATCCAAGGAAGAAGAAACAAAATCCCCTGCGGAAAAAGTAGTTAAGAATACTGAAGCAATAGAAAGAAATTATATTAAGTCAGCCCATATAAAATCAATTGAAAAAATAAGTTTTGATTATGACTTAAATGGAAAATTAGCCAATCAGGAAAAAATATCTACAATAAAATATAATAATAATGGATTAGCTGATGAGACAATTATCTACGATAAAAAGAGTAACGTAGAATCAAAATTTGATTATAAATATGATAGTACTGGTAAAAGGACTGAGACCATAAGATATTCAGCAAAAGATAAACCTGAGAATAAATATACATATGAATACAATAAATACGGAAATAAAATAAAATCCACTCGCTATGATTTAAAAGGTAAAATGGAAAAAATTTATCTTTATGAATATGATGACAGCGGCAACCTGGTGGAAGAAAAATGGCTTAACGCAGATGGTGAATTAGAATATAAAATAGATTATGAATATTCTGATGATGGTAAAAAGAAATTTGTCTATTCGTATGACAGCAGCAATGATCTAGTCTATAAATATGAAATTAGGTATGATGATAAAGGTAATATAATTGAAGAGACAAAGTATAATGATAACGACAAAAAAGTTGGCATCATTCAGTATGTCTATAAATATTACTAAATAATTTTATCTCAAATAATTTATAAAGAAGTTGATTTTAAGTAGCTATAAGTATTATTTTTACTTTCTAAAATTAAGGGCTCATAGCTCAGTTGGTTAGAGCATCTGACTCATAATCAGAGGGTCGGTGGTTCAAGTCCATCTGGGCCCACTTAAAAAGCTTCAATTTTAACAAAATTGGAGCTTTTTTTATTTTAAAGGGTTTTATAATCTCACTGATTATGGAAGGGACAGAGTAGGGAGTAAATAGTGAATTTTTAACTCTCTTTTTGCTATAAAAATAATTTGTTAATTGATAATTAATAAAAGCAGGACAAATTGAAATGGGCCCACCCGGGCCACTGACATACTCCCGTATGGGCAGGAATATAAAAGGAAAAAAAGAGCAGCGGAATACTTAAACCTTATTTATGAAAATAAAGACTTCCCTGCAAGGAATTAAACCCGTGCAAATAATTATTTAAAATATATTAATCGTAATACGGTGCACCAGGTTTCAATAAGTTTAATTTAACAATGGTTTGTGGAATAAGCATAAGATCGTTCGCATCATTTATTTGTTCTCTTACATAATAAAGAAAATTTTCATTTCCCCATGCTAAAGATAAAGCTGGTGAATTCAATAGTATGCCATTATAAAGTAACCCAGTGGATTTATCAGGCTTAACATACACAATAGGGGAGGGCAAATCTGTCGCTAAAAACATTTCCCCATCCGCTGCAAATGTGAGATCATTAACGGCAAAACCACTACCGTAATTTGCGGAAAAATCAAAAAAAGTTTGGGGTGAACCTAGGTCTCCATTTGTATCGACAGGAATACGCATTATTGTTGTGTTAGTATTCTGATTCGCTGCTAAATATAAATATAAGTTACCGTTATCAATAAATGTGCGCATAGCTGTTACATTATAATCGACAGGAAACGCACTATAATTTTTATCCGGTTTTAGCCTATATATTTCTGCATTGTTTCCGGCTGCCCATAAATTTCCCATTGGATCAAATTCAATTTGAGAAATTTTTATAGTGTTTGGTGAAAGAACTACCCACGGACTATTCTTAACTCCTCCACCATCAGGGATTGTAAATACAGCTTGCAAACCTCTTGCTGCAAAAAGTTCTCCGCCTGGTCCAAATCTCATGCGTGTGAAATATGTTTCTCCAGATCTGACTGAATATAAAGTGGATACGCTATCTGGAGTGATTTTAACAACGCCAAGTCCAGAATTAGATGAATAAATGTTTTCGATTTTATCAATTATTATCGAAAACGGTTTATTAGTTTCGTCTTTAGAATCCGGATAAAAATCTACTGCTGCAGGTTGTAAAACATATTCATAAGTATTACTGAAAGGCACGGATACTGACGTGCTTATTTTTATTTTGAGTGAGCCGGATATGTTTGGCGATATTACAGTAAGCTGTGTTGATGAGGCTGCAATAACCTTAGCGGCTTGATCACCAAAATATACATTTACAAGTGAAGTATCAGATAAGAAATTCGAACCAGTAATAGTAATAGGTGTTACTGCCGCGATCGCGGTGGATGGCGGTTCCACAGAATTTATCTGCGGAGTTGCCCCTGTACTTCCAGGAGACGATTCATCATATAGACTTGGTACTTCTTCATTAGAACATCCGCACAAATATATTAATGAGGCTGTAGATAAAATCAAATAAAATATAAATGATTTAGAAAATTTTTGGTTCATACTTTCTCCCAATTTTTTCTTTCTATTAAGGCGGTAACTTCGCTTTTCCATTATCTGATAATTATACATTTCTCAATGGCAGTGTCACCTTTCCTATATTTCATAACCCCTGATTGCGGGTCAACATAATCTTCGGTGACCGTGAAATGAACAATATAAACTCCACTTACCACAACCTGCCCTGATGAGGTATTTGAGTTCCATCTTTCGTCACCGCTTCCATCATCATGATCTATAGTATTGATTAGATTGCCATTTTCTGTATAGATATTAATTTTACAATGCCCCGGAATATTTAAAAACATTATCTTATCAGGTTCGCCTGGATATTGTAATTCTGCCGATCTAATATTATAGGGATTCGGAACAATCCTAATATCTGAAATATTTCCGCCTGCTTGTCTTCGTAGATAGGCAGGTATGTTTGTTTTTGTGTAGAATCTGCTGCTCAACAGTTGCCCGGTTGGATTTGAAACTCCGGATGTGTTATTACTTCCATCACTAAATGAACTAATATAATAGTAATATGAAAAACCTCTTTTAGGAGTTATATCATCGAATGATAGAGTATTAGGAGGTAAAGAAGCAATTTCTTCGAAAGTAGTATCCGGAGTGCCTACAGCTCTAAATATCTTATAACCTCCGAAACCGGGATTATCTTCTGATGAACTTCGTCCCCACGTTAGCATAATACGATCACCTCCAGATTTTACGTCAAAAACCGGAGGAGGCTGAGGCGGTTCCGGAATATTAAATCCTGATTCATAATTACGAACAGCACGGCTAAATGTTTTCATGACGGAATCTTTACCCGTATATACCCAGGTATTTTTAAAAACATTTTTATCAGTAGTAGTTGATCCATCAGGCAGAGTGAAAGGCCCATTGTCACTGGGATTCTTATAAGCCTGAGCCCAGCGTTTGCCGATCTGCCAGCACATGTTTCGGTCTAATCCGTTAATCCCAAAAGCTAAAACGATCACAATGCTATCGCCAGGATTTATATCCCAGGGGCCATATGATATCCATAATCCTGTTCCTCCGCCATCACCATGAACCTTCCAAGGATCGGGATACTTTGCCATATAAACTTCATCCATTCTTTCAGATGGATTGCCGAGGCCTTTATATGGAATTCCGCTTAATAAATTATACATATCGGCTTGAAGCGGTGCTGTTGATAACGACATATCACCAAGAGAAGGATAAGTATCTCCAGCATGCCATCCAAGGACAGCAGGCTGATTTACATTATCCGATCGGTCAGAGGTAGATTTATCAGCATGCAAAGTTACTATCCCCGCAAATTGAGGGGAGCATAAACGGCCTGAACCAGTAATAACATCCGGCGATCCAATATTATCATAAGTATTTTCTGCTCTTTGACCGGTCCATTCAAAACCTGCTCTAAGCCAATCCGGTATTGGGCTTGATTCAGTTAGGCTAGATACTTCGCTTGCATGCTGTGGATAATTTTCACCTCGTCTTGTCGTCCAGCTGTGTTTTCCATATTCCTGATCATAGCCCATCTTATCTGCGCCTTCTCGGCAGACACTGTATCGATTAAGAAATCCGAATCGAAATCCTTTAACCGGAGCATTTAAAACTTTTGTGTTTTCTGAGCTGACATATCCTGTGTTTTTGAACGTATACTGAATGATGAAGTAATTTTCGTGATACTGCTGGCTAAACGCCATGACGCGCCTCGTCATCGTGATTCCCATCGAGGTATTCACCACATTTGTTACGACTCTATCTGCAACTTGATTCGGGTCAACACTATCTACGTCGCTTATATATGGTGCACTTACATTAGTTCCATCAACGTATACTGTTGGATTAGCAAACTTTGCGGTCTCCTTTAATTCCATGGGAAATATATTACTCCCGCCGTAAGCTGTAGAAATACCATTGTTATAATAATCCCAATGTTGGCCTTTGTCATCAGTAAAATCTTGACAGCCGATATATGTACGTTCTATTACCGCGTTGTCCTGAAAAAGATAATCTGACGGCCAGGTTAATCCTTCATAATAAACATTGTTCCATGCGCGTTCTGAGCCGATTGCAGTAAATTTACTTTGAAGTGATCCCACTCGAATATATCTTGTTTGAGTTTCAGAAATTTGGGCTGATAAGGGAATTGTAATTGATAAAAAACAAGTAGCCACTGCTATGGAAGTTAACCAGTTATGTAAGCGAATCATCATAATTTTCCCTTTAATTAAAAACAAAAATTTTACTATAAATTAATCCTCACACCGAAACTAAAATACCTTGGATTGAGAAAGGTTACCGAATCATCATTAGGCATATTGATGTAGGATTTACTTTCCTTTCTCTTATTATTTGCTTCAGTAATAACCGGATCATTATTGGGGTTAGGCTGTAAAGGATCATAAGCTACATCATCAGGACGATAATCTCCAATTCTATCATTACCTTTTTGATCTCCAGTTTCCCATGCGAAGTTGAGCGAAGTTAGGTAATCTTGGTAATCATATGAATCCACAAAGCCTGCATAGTTTAAGAATCTAAAATTGAATGGATTTGTTATATCAATATATAGTTGAACGTTAAAACCTTTGATATTTGCAAACTCTTGAAAATTTTTCGCCAATCTCATATCAACACCATAATAATCAACCCACTGAACATTATTAGATACTCCAGGTACATTATTTGGATTGTAGGTGGCATGAGCTCCTGCATGCCAGTTTGCAAGTATACTTAAACTCCACCCTCCAAGCAGTTTATTTCCAAATAGACTGGGACCAAAATCATCTGGGGTTACAAATTCCACATTTGCCCTTGCATAAGGTTGGGGGACAGGTTTTGACTGCTGGGGATTCTTAAGTAAATAGGCCCGCTGTTTATTAATATCTTGATAATATTGTGTTACATCGAAATAACCTGAAGTAACAACGTCATAAGTATAATTTACAAAACCCCTAAACCATCCGCCTGATACTTTGGATAATGTTACTTCAAATCCGCGAATATCAGCATAGTTATTGCTCGCAGCTTGATAGTAATTCACAGATGTATTAATGCTTTGATAAAGCAGCCAACCGGGCTGATGAGTTACGTCTTTATAATAAGCTGCCAAATGAAAAAGTACGGTATTGAAAAAGTTTTGTTCATAACCTAATTCATACGCAATGGTCTTTTCAAAGGTCATGTTAGGATTGCCGATATAATCAACCTGGCCGTTAGATTCCCGTTGAAGAAGAAACCGGTATGATGAAGACGGCTCGGATACGAAATGGCCATAATTAAAATACAGCTTTGAATTCTCAGTTATGGGATGAGAGATACCCAATCGAGGGCTGATATACATCTCTGAAGCTGCTGGGGTTTTAGGCGAATTATCAGTTATTTCATTTCCTGCGCCGGCACTAAATAATTCATTGTATGGATCGAGATTTAGGTATTCTGTATTAGGGTTTGAATAATCAAGCCTTAATCCAATATTAGCTATAAAACCCTGGAACTCTAATTTATCCTGCGCATATGCACCAAGTCGATAGGGGAAAATATGGTATTGTAAATTGCGTGTCCACGTTGACATAGATGGGCTGAAAGTTCCGGAATTAATATTAAGATCATTATAATAATATTGAAAGCCAGCTTTAATTTCGTTGTACTTATTAAACTGACTTGTAATACTGAAGATAAAAGATGTAGTAGTATTAACACTTTGATCGCGTCCTAAATTCATCCATCCACCCAAACTCATAACTCCGTCAATAGAACCGGAACTATATCCCCAATAGCCATAGGGGGCTTCATCCACAAAATAACCTGGTATCGGTTCAAATCTTTTCGTAGTATCTCGAGTTGTTGTTTGGAATGTGTTATATCGGTTTTCGGTTCGCTGAATTTTTATATCATAAAAAGTAACCGGACTTAAGACATGGGTTAGCGAAGCGCCTAATACATTTCGATAAATTGAACTAGGACTATATCTATCCGGCATGTATAAAACATTCATTCCTTCAGTGCTGCTTAACAAATCTGCAACCTCGGCTTGGCTGCGCATTAAGTAACCTGTTGGTACTGTAGTCCACTCGTAGGGAGAAACGGAATTATCCTCTCCATAAATTCCCAGTAACGTAAGCTTGATATCTTTTGTAATATTAGAATTTAGTTTCACTTCAAAATGGGAATCAGTATAAGCATCACGAGAAAGCGGAATTACAAACATATCTCTTTCACTAAAATAAGATAAATAAAATCGGAGATCACCAAGCTGTTCACTAATAAAAGGGAAAGGGCCTCCGAATCCAGCATCGATAGTATAATCCGGTTTATTTATAACGCCTGTCCGCCTTCGCTGCCATTCCCATAATTTTTTTGCGGCTAAAGGAGAAAGATCATTAGAAGGATCATCGTCTTGAAGTGTTTTTAAAGCAACTGCATTCCAGCCTTGAAATGTGGGATAACTTTCTTGCGTATGTTCATCCCATGCTCCATTCCTTGTACCGGTCCAGCAAACCGCGGGATCAGTGAATGGGCGATTGAAATATGAGTTGGGAGCATACGGCGAGATGCCAAAATGTTTTTGCTGCGGCGGTGCATAGTTTACGTTAACTGTCGCAGAGTATTTATTCCTTTCTCCATCCTTTGTTATCACGTTAACAATTCCGGATCTTACGTTTCCATATTCAGCGTTAAAACCGCCGGTTTGTACTTGTATTTCTTTTGCTGAAGCAATACTTATAGCGGAATAGGGAATATTTGCTCTTTCATCGTTAAGACTGAATCCATCAACAAAATAAGTTGTTTGATTTGCACCTCCGCCTCGTACAAGAATGCCGCTGCTTCCTTGTTGAATGCCAGCTTGTAAATTTAAAACATCAGTTACAGTTTGAACTGGTAGTGTTGCAATATTTTCCGGTGTAATATTAATTACACTGTTTGAAATATCTTTTATAACAACCGGATGTTTTGCGGTTACAACAACTTCCCCCATGGTAAGAGCAGTTGTATGAAGTTGTGCATTTACTAAACTAGTCAAATCAATTTGAACTATAACTCCTTCAACTGTAGTTGTTTCATACCCTATAATACTGAATCTAACATTGTATTTGCCAGGCTGTATATTGAGGATAGTATATGAGCCGTCAACCGTTGTAGCGGCACCCAAAGTTGTTCCGCCAATAAGAACATTCGCACCTATAATCGGCTCACCCGTCTGTGCATCGGTTACTTTTCCTGTTATTTTCCCGGTAGTTCCCGCAACAGCCACTCCTGAATATAGAAGAACTAAATTTATTAATAGTATATATATGAATTTCATTTTCACTCTCCTTAGATATAAAGCGCTTCAAAAATTTAGCTTAATAGTTTTCATAGTGAAAAACTAAAAGAAAATCTCTGGATATTATTAAAAACCTTGTGCGAAGTGTATGAATAATCAAAAGCGAAACCGAATTTAGTAATACCTAAACCTAATGTTAAACCGTAATCATCTTGCTTTGTTACATAA
>CAVSWT010000028.1:0-222493 GCA_963731745.1 uncultured Ignavibacteriales bacterium | reverse complement strand
GCTCATCATTTCTCTTTACAATTAACTTACTCTTATACTTTCCTAGCAGCTGAACAAGATTGTAAGTGAAAGAATCGTAATTATCAATTACCAATATTTTCATCAATAACCTCGGCATAATTTAAAGCATTAACTAGTACGGCTGATTTATTTTTAACTTCTTTTGCTTCAAGCTCCGGCCTGCTGTCCGCGACGATTCCGGCACCAGCTTGCCAATAAATGGTATTGCCTTTGGCAAACAAAGTTCTAATCGCAATGCACATATCAAGGTTTCCGGAAAAATCAAAATAGCCTACTGCTCCAGCGTAAACATTTCTAGATTTCTTTTCGTAATCATCTATCAATTGTATGGCGCGAATTTTTGGAGCTCCGGTTACTGTCCCAGCCGGGAAACAAGACATCAAAGCGTCAATGGAATCTTTATCCGATGCAAGCTTACCTTCAACTTTTGACACGATATGCATTACGTGGGAATATCTTTGCACTTTCATTTTTTCAGTAACGACAACAGTATCATATTCACAAATTCTTCCAAGATCATTTCTTCCTAAATCCACAAGCATGGTATGTTCGGCAAGCTCTTTTGGGTCGTTCATTAAATCTTCTTCCAACTCTTTATCTTCCTGCACCGTTCTTCCTCTTCTGCGTGTTCCGGCAATGGGAAGCAATTGTGCTTTTCCGTTTTGAACTTTTAATAAATCTTCGGGAGATGTTCCAATTATTTTAAAATCATCTTTGAACTCGAGAAAGTACATGTAAGGAGAAGGATTAATTATACGAAGTGCGCGGTAAACATTTAAAAGATCGCCGGAAAACTCAGTTGAAAATCTTTTTGATATTACTATTTGAAATATATCTCCTTCAACAATATTTTTCTTACTCGATTCGACTTGCTCATAAAATTCTTTGGTATCAAAGTCTTCGTTAATTGTCCCATCAATTTTAAAATCGGATGAAAATTCAACAGGCTTTTTTAATTCTTCTCTAAGCTGCGCTAAAGTGTTCTTTGCGTTATGGAAAGCTTCATAAAGATTTGTTCTTTCGTCAACACTGATATTTGTGATTAAAATTATTTGATGTTTGTAATGGTCAAAAGCAAGGATGGTGTTGTAAATTCCGAAGATTGAATCATAATTATCAAATCGTTCGGATTTAAAATTTATTACTCTTTCCACAAGAGAAATATTTTCATAACCAAGATATCCTACAATTCCTCCGGTAAAATTTGGAAGCTCATCAATCTTAGGCTGCTTTTTGGATTCTATTTCATTCCGAATAAATTCAAAAATGGAAATTTTGTGTTTTGTGCTGTTTCCATTTCTTAACTCAAATAAATCTAGTCCGATATTAGAAAAAATCTTTTCCGGGTTTTTCCCAATGAAAGAGTAACGCGCCATGTTGGTGGAACCTTCCACAGACTCCAGTAAAAAACTTTGCTTATCTTTTTCTCGAATCTTTAAATAAGCTAATACCGGAGTTAGAAGATCAGCCGTAATAACTTCATAAACCGGGATTAAATTATATTCTTTTGCAAGTTCTGAAAATTTTTCAAATGTCATAAATTTATGCTTTTAGATTTACTCAAAAATAAAAAACCCTTCTCAGTTTGCTGAGAAGGGTTTTAGGGTAAAAAATTATTTTCTCAAGTTCACTGAGTCATATTAAAAAATAATCCGTACCACCACCAAGAATTTGGGCTGCTTGTTTTAAAATATGATTCAGTTAAATTTTTCATAAGTGTAACTGCAAATATAAAACACTTTTTTTGTTTGTCAAGGTTAAGATTAAACTTTTTTCTGATTTGAATAAAAGATAATTAAAGATTCCACTCAAAAAGAAAGCTTAATCTAATCATATTTTCAAATATACGAGAGTATCCTAGATTACTAAAATGAGTACCACCAATAATTTCTTTTGAGGCAGCTTTATAATAAGCAACTTCTATTGAAAATCCAGGTGTAACTTCTACACCAGAACCAGCGTGGAGCATAAATATTGTGGCGAAGTTAGTTCCCCAGGTATTTGAGCCACTACCTCCTTCATTGGAATGTTCTAATATACCTGCTGAAACAAAAAAAGGATCATAGAACAAATATCTTCCACCTATTCCAAATTCCCAGCCATGAAAATTTACATTTAAAGTATTTCCAACCCGAGCTTGCAGAGAGGTTTTTTTTGATATGTAATAAATTAACCGGAGATGATAATCAAGAGGAGCACCTTCTCCACCTAAAATACCGATGCTGCCAAATTGATTGCTGGTTCTAATTTGGTGTACTCCTAAATCAAAACCAAGCTTAAAATTTTGTGCATTAATTATTGTTGTTAAAAATAATATTAATGCAAATAGTCTTTTCATTTTAGCTTTTCTAAAAAAATTATTTAAAATATTAAAAAATAAATGAATACTGCAAACCCAGACTGATAAGATTGTTAACTATTTTATCATAATTTTTAATTATTGGATAGGCGCTATTATCTTGATTATACCCATAGACTTTATTTTTGGGAATAAGATAGGTGATATCTAAATTAAAATGTTTTGATGTTTGATAGCCCACTCCAAAGCAATAGAAAGTATTTTCTCCACCACTTTCAGAATAAACCATAACGCCATGGGACTCGCCAAAATTATGAAAAAAATCTATTCCAACAATTCCAAAGAATTTTGAGTTGAATAAATTTGCCTGGAAGAAAATACCTTTTTCTGAGCCATAGAAATCTTCGTAAATAAATTTAAGACCTAATCTAAAATCCAATTTATAATTTTTAAGAAACCTAAAACCCCCGGCTAAATGCAGATTAATTGGTAATATCCCCAATTCATATGAATTGAAATACCCATTAATATTAAATATTCTATTTGACATATAACTAAGTTCGTATCTAAACCCAACTTCAAAATTTGATTCATATTCAGATTCAAAATTGGAAATTAAATTGGAACTTGGACTATTAGCAGTTTTCTTATCAAAAAATTGATAGTCAATACTTTCTTCTACCGGATGAAAATAAAAATCTATAAAAATATTTTTATTATTTGGGAGTTTTATTTCACAAGATGAGTAAAACTCATTGTTATCAACTTTAGTAAATTCCAAATAATTATAGGCGGTAATTTTGTTATCTGATGTGTAGATTATTACGCAGTTAGGCTTCTTTAAATCTTCTCCTTTACTGAAAAAATAAAGGGTATCGTCTTTCACACCATATATTCTTACGCCTGAAATAATTTCCCTCTTTGAAAAGTATGGGTTATTCTTAAGTGCTTCCGGTATGTATTTAATTAATATTGAGGTTTTAAAATTATTTGATAGGAAAGGTTCATTATTCTGAGTCTCCTGGCAGACACTCGATTCATAAAAAATTATTATCAGTAAAGTGAAAATAAAGAGTTTGTGTTTCATACTATCCCCATCTCTAGCTTTACTTTTTAAAAGTCTAACTATAAATCAAAATCTTCTCATTTAATTTATGAATTTTCTAATCAATTACAATGTAGTATAAAGCCAGCCCTTCTTACCTTGAAAATAGAAACGGATTATCAGTATATTTGATTACCAAAAATATGGAATTTTTTTAGTTCATGACACGGGAGATGTTCAAATCGAAAATACACTTTGCAACTGTTACTATGGCGGAGTTGTATTATGAAGGCAGTATTTCGGTTGATAAAAAACTGTTAGAAGCAGCAGATATTTTACCGTACGAAAAAGTTCAAGTTGTTAATTTGAATAATGGTGCACGGCTGGAAACTTATACTTTGGAAGGCCCTCTCTGATAGCGGAATGATTTGTTTAAATGGACCTGCTGCAAGACTTGGTGCAGTCGGCGACAAAGTGATTATAATTACATATTCACAAATGAATGAAGAAGAAGCAAAAAAACACAAGCCAAAAGTCGTTTTGGTTGATAATTCCAATAAAGTCACAAAGATTTTGTGAGTTTATGACTTATTGTAACATTGATTTTTTTAGTTGTTTTATTTAATATTCTGTTAACTAAAAAGGCATTTGCATTATGAAAAAGATATTGATAGCAGTTTTACTAATTTTTGCTGGAACAGCATTTTCACAATATAAAGATCCGCCGTTTCCAACGTCAAATATTAAAGATGGTATAATCAATACCAATTCAAGTTCATTGTTTGGATTTTTGAATTCGGATAATTTTTCGATGAAGCATTCCATTAGCATGTCTTACTCTGCGTTTGGAAGTGAAGGCTTGGCGATGGGTGTTTATACAAACAGCATGGCTTATAAATTTTCTAATAATTTAAATGTTCAAGCTGATGTAAGTGTAGTCAATTCTCCATATAGCTCTTTCGGCCAGAAATTTCAAAATAATCTTAATGGAATTTATTTAAGCAAAGCAGCTATAAACTATAAACCCTGGGATGATTTTTACGTGACATTTCAATATAGAAATGTGCCGAATAATTATTATTCACCTTATGGATATGGTTATTACGGCAGTCCTTTTTACAATGGTTTTAATAATGATTGGGACTGGAGAAAATAAAATAATTCAGCAAGTTCTTCATTTGCCGTTAGCAGAGTTTGAATAAGTGAAGGGTAAAAATTCACCATCCAAAATACCTAAAGAGATTAGTCTTAAAGCTTCCACATCAAATCTTTTTCTTAATATTATTATTATCTTGCTTGGGTTATTAATTGTCTTTATGGCTTACTCATTAATTGCCAAAGTAAAAGAAAATCAGGCTAATACAGAAACACTTAAAAGAAATAGTCAAGCCTCAAAAATTGTTCAAGTTGAAGTTTTAAATGGCTGCGGGAAATCCGGAGTGGCAGAAAAATTTACAAGTTATTTACGCGCAAGAAATTTTGATGTAGTTCAAATGGGTAACTATATGTCATTTGATATTGATAGGACAATGGTTATAGATAGAAGCGGAAATAAAGCGAATGCTGAAAAAGTTGCTGAAACTTTAGGCGTGGGTAAAAAGAATGTGATCCAGCAATTGAATAATGAGTATTTTCTGGATGTTTCGATTATTATCGGGAAAGACTTTAATCAATTAAATCCATTAAAATAATTAAAGGAACTAATTTGGATTCAAATCAATTAGCAAAAAAAATTGCAGAACTTATTTTTAATAAAAAAGGATTCGATGTTAAAATTATAGATTTAAAAAAATTAACTACTGTTGCTGATTATTTTGTTATCTGCAGTGCTGATTCTGACACTCAGGTAAAAGCAATTGCGGACGAAATTGATAGATCGTTGCGCGATGAAGGTATAAGATGCTGGCATAAGGAGGGATATAAAGGTTTGACCTGGATACTGCTTGATTATGTCGATGTTGTTGCACACGTGTTTAAAAAAGATTCACGACAATTTTACAGTTTGGAAAAACTTTGGGGAGATGCGGAAATTATTGATGTAACTGATCCGACTTTAATACCTTTAGAAACGAAACGGAAACCTGGCCGTCCAAAAAAAATTAAATCATAATAATATTTTATTTAACATCATCTTTGCGGAAACCATTGAAAGAATACTTATCTCAAATATTTTATAATGCTTCTAACAAAATACCATATCTCAAAGATATTAATTTAACTTTTGACATTCCTAAGATTGAAACTCATGGTGATTTATCTTCAAATGCTGCAATGCTTCTCGCGAAAGTATTGAAAAGAAAACCAAGAGAAATTGCGGAAGAAATAATTTCAAATTTAGAATATGATAAAAACGTTATCAGCAAAGTTGAAATAGCTGGTGCTGGCTTTATTAATTTTTTCTTTACTCCGGATTTCATTGCTGAAATTATTAAAGAAATTGTTTCAAAAGAAAATTCATACGGAAAATCGGAGAAATACAAAGGTAAAAAAGCAAATGTCGAATTTGTATCTGCAAATCCAACTGGCCCTTTAACAGTAGGACACGGAAGAAATGCAGTTGTTGGTGATACAGTTGCAAATATTCTAGAATGGGTCGGCTATGAAGTTGACCGAGAATACTATTTTAATAATGCAGGCAGGCAGATGCGTGTTCTGGGTGATTCTGTAAGACTAAGATACCTGGATTTACTTGGAATTAAGAATGAATTCCCTGAAGAATATTATCAAGGCGAGTATATTAAAGATATCGCAAAAAGTTTGTACGATGAATTTGGAGATAAGCTTTCAAACGAACCTGCTGAGGGGATATTTAAGGAAAGAGCTGAAAATGAGATATTTAAAGATATTCAATCAACACTGCAAAGAATAAACATTAAACATAAAATATTTTTTAATGAAAACAGCCTTTATGAAGAGGGGAAGATTAAAAATCTTTTAAATATTTTTGAAGAGAAAAAGTTATCATATCAAAGCGACGGCGCAACCTGGCTTAAGCTTTCTGAACTGGGCAATCAGGAAGATAAGGTGATTGTGAAATCAACCGGCGAACCAACTTACCGTCTCCCGGATATTGCTTATCATGCAGTAAAATTGGAACGAGGATATGACTTACTTGTAGATCTCTTCGGATCAGATCATAACGCAACCTTTCCGGATGTGCTTGCTGGAATTAAATCATTAGGTTATGACTCCGAAAAAGTAAAAGTTCTTATTCATCAGTTTGTCACAATATTGGATAACGGTGAAGTAGTAAAAATGTCCACACGAAAGGCTAATTACATAACTTTGGATCAATTGATTGACGAAGTCGGTTCTGATGTTGTAAGATATTTTTTTAATATGAGAAATATAACGACTCATATGAATTTTGATTTAGGCTTGGCTAAAAAACAATCGGATGAAAATCCAGTATTTTATCTTCAATACGCACATGCAAGAATTTGTTCAATTCTAAAAATGATTGAAGGCGAAGATCTCAAATCATCTACTGAGAATCTAGATTTGCTGGTTACTCAGGAAGAACAGCAGCTTTTAAAGAAACTTCATCGCTTTAAAGAAGAAGTAATATTAAGCGCGGTCTTTTTTGAAACACATAGAATTTGCAGTTATTTAGAAGAGCTGGCAGCGGCTTTTCATAAGTTTTATACTTTCTGCAGAATACTTGGAACAGAAAAGAAATTAGCAGAAGCAAGAATTTCACTGGCACTCGCTACCCGGATTGTTATTAAAAATGGATTAAGTATTTTAGGAGTTACAGCGCCGGAGAGAATGTAGGTTCATTTGCATAATCTGTAATTGCAATAGCCGCAGCATAAACTTTATTTGCTCCCATATCTAAAAAAACTTTAGCACATTCAGCCGTGGTTGCACCGGTAGTAATAACATCATCAACCAAAAGAATATTCTTTCCTGAAATTTTATTTTTATTTTTTACTTTGAATGCCTGGCCCATATTTTCTTGACGTTCAATTAAAGTCATTGAGGTTTGGGATTTGGTGTATTTAACTCGCTTAATCACACTTTCACTTACTTTTATTTTTAATTCTTTCCCCATTCCTTTAGCAATGTAGAAGGATTGATTGTATCCTCTATCTGCTTTTTTTAATTGATGTAATGGGATTGGAACAATTAAATCTATATTCCATTCGTTAATTTTATCATTTAAATTTCTTGCAACTTCTCTTCCTAAAAATTTACCAACAAGAAATTTTTTATTGTATTTAAATGAATGAATAATTTCCTGTAATGCTTTATCTTTTTCGAAAACATACAAAGCAGTAAAATCAGATATTATATTTTTACCTTCGAATTTTCTCGAGAACTCGTTGGAGATTCTTTGAGCATCTGCAATTTTTATGCTGCTCAAACATTTATTGCAGATATAGGTTTCTTCAGGAATTAATTTTGAATCACACGAAGGACAAATTCGCGGAAGAAAAAAATCTAATATGGGATTTAATACTCGAAGCATATTTATTTTAAAAATAATATTTTTTTTACTTGCATATTTGCCGAGAGTGTTGCAGAAGTATTGGTTTGTCAGTCTGAGCTTGTCGAAGACTATATTTGAGGTAAGAATTCACACTTCGATAAACTCAGTGTGACAGTAAAATTAATGCTGCAACACTCTCTACGGCGGACAAATCTCTTTATTTATTATAACATTCCCCATCGTTTTCTAAAAAACCATTCCAATGCAAAAAGAATAATAGCAATTATCATAAGCCATTCATTTGACCACAATCTTATCTCAGAAGTATTTAATTTTTCTTTAATGGATTTGGAATTTCGTTCTTTTAAAATATCAAACAACTGAGAATAATTATCAGCATTAAAATATTTTCCATTTGTAAAATTTGCCAGCTGATTCAGGAATTTGTAATTCATTGTTGGATTTGTCATTTCAATATCAACATCTCCGATGTTAAATATTCCTTTGTCACTTCCAAGTTTCTTGCCGTTTTGAATTGCTTCTCCCTTATAGCTGAAGTCGCCGGCTTTATTTGATTGATACTTACCTTCATATATTCCACTACCCAACGAATTTAAAATAATTTCATCTGTTAAATTGCCATTGCGTATTTGAACCTTAATCTCTGCATCAGAAACCGGATTTAATGATTCATCATAAACTTCGGCTGAAAATTCAACCTGCTCGCCAAGTGAGTAAGTTTTTTTTGAAGTTTTAATATTTACATTCTTTTTGTTTTCATTTGTATTTAACCATTTAGTGCTGTTTAAAATAAAACTATCAAACAAGTTTAGATTTTTATCACTCGTCTGCAATTTCCATTTCCAAATATCTTTTGCCAGAACGCTGATTGATCTCTGTTTCCCAATGTTTCTGGTTAAAATAAGAGGCGTATTGAATGGAACATTTTTTTGTTTGATTGTAGAAACTATTTCACTTTCCGGTTTTGCATTTAATTTAGTATTTAGTTGAAATACTGGGGGAAGATTGTTCCAGGCTTCTAAAATATTTTGTGAATTATTTTGGAGGATTGGGTTTTTTAATTCATTACCTGATATATTCGGCTGAACTTCATTAAAGCTTTGAGTAGGATTTCCTGTAGTAAAACCAAGTTCTTTTTGCAAAACATTCAATTTTGTGAAATCTGTTCCTTCAGAAAATAAAAAGAAGAACGGCTTACCGTTTTGCGAAATTTCATTTTTCACTTTAGTAAGTAAATCATTACTGGTTTGTCGGGAGGGAAAACTTATTAAGAAAAAAATATCTGCACTGTCAAGCAATTCATCGTGATTATTTCTTTCCAGAAATTTATTATCACTGATCTGAGTGATAGATTTTACAGATAAATTTTTATCTGATTCCAAAGTATTTTTAATGAAACTTAAATCTGGTGAAGGGCTTCCGGCAAGAACTAAAATTTTAATTTTATTACTTAAAACATTTATATAAAAAACTTTTTTGTTGTTGGCGTGTGTGAACTCTCCATCTTGATTGCTCACAGCTATAGTTATTTTTTTCTCACCGCTGGATTTTGGGGTATAACCAAATTCTATATTTTGGATTCCATCTTCAGATAAATTAACGTATTTCTGTTCAACTAGATTATCATTTTCAAATAATGAAATATTTACATTTTTCCCGCCGAATCCGGAATTTAAAACGGCTGCCAAGATAGTTGTGGGAGTTTCGTTATAAATATATTCATTGTATAACACATTTTTAATCTCAATATCATTTCGTTTTGTGGTATCTCCTACTCCAATTGTAAAGACCGGGATATTCAACTTTTCAGCCGTGAACAACGGATTTTCTCCATCATTTATATCTCCATCACTGACAATTATAATCGAAGAAATATTTTGATTAGTCTGTTGAACGCTGGAAAAAATTTTAGAAAAGTTTGTGTTCCCTTCGCTAAAATTTATTTTATTCAAACTGTCAGTATTTATTTTTTCTATACTTGATCCAAAAGAATAAAAAGTTGAATTTTTAACAAGGTTTTTCTCTTCAACATTCTCTAAAAATTTTTGTACATTTTCTTTCCTGTTTGTGCCGTCATCAATTAAAATTGATTTTGAATTATCAACGAAGATTAAATTCTTAGGTTCTAATACTATTTTTTTTGCGAGTGTTAATATGGGTTCAAAAAAAATAAAAAGAAGAAACAATAAGGCTAGTGTTCTTAGTGATACAAGTAAATATCTTCTGGCGGAACTTACGGCGGGAACTGTGTAGCGATAAACATAATAAGCATAACCGCCAATTAGTATAATGGCTATAAAAAAAAATACTGCAGGAAGCGAAAATGTTAAATCAAATTTTTCATAATTGAACATTAAAAGGAAAGGTCTCCCTTCAAAATAGTTGTTGCGTTTCCCGAAATATAAAGTTCATTACTTCTTTTTGAATATGTAACTCCAACTCTGCCCGGACGATTAAAGATATCACCCTGTTCAAAGGTTAATGAATATTCTTCTATGGAAGAATCTAAAAATCCAAGCTGCCTAAGTACTAATAGCAAAGGGCCGTTTGCTGAACCTGTAACTATATCCTCATTTATTCCATGTGCCGGAGCAAAATATCTTAGATGAGCGAAATTTTCTTTCTCTTTAGTTTCCAATGTAAAAACAGCAATTCCGCCTATTTCTTTTTTATTTAAAATAATTTCTTTTAAAGTATTGAAATCAGGTGAAACAGCATCTAATATCTGTAAGTTATCTACATGTATGTATAGATTTTTGTTTTCTAAAAGTATGAATGGGATGGGTTTTTTTTCACTTTTTTTAATATTTAGTGCAGATAAAATTTCTTCTTTGTTGCCTATAAATTCCTGCATATTTAAAATAGGAATTTGCATGAAGTATTTTCCATCTTTAAATCTACATTTTAATATGCCGGACAAAGTATCAAAAGTTATTTCTTGGTTATCTTTTAGATTTCCATTTTCATTTAAAAAATGAAGTGATGCAATTGTTCCATGACCGCAAAGTTCAACTTCTGTAGTTGGAGTGAACCATCTCAAATTATAATCAGCTTTCTCAGATTTTGAAATGAAAGCAGTTTCAGCAAGATTCATTTCATTTGCGATCTGCTGCATTTCTTTTTTGTTTAATTCATCTGCAAAGCAAACAGCGGCTTGATTTCCGTGAAATGGTTGTTTTGTAAATGCGTCTATTTGGTAAATTTTAATTTTTTTTGCCATTGAGTAAGCTCCCTAAATTCCAGCTTTTCATTTTATCAAAAGTTACATAATCGGTTAAATCAAAATGAATGGGAGTAACAGAAACATAATCGTTTTTTATTGCAATCTGATCCGTTTCTATTTCCGTATCCACAATTTTTAAATTACCGGTTAACCAATAATAATTTTTACCTAAAGGATCTTTCCTTTGCTCATAAGTATCATCCCATTTAGATTTGCCCTGCCGAGTTAAATGAATACCTTTTATTTTTTCTTCAGGAATATCAGGTACATTTATGTTTAACATCGTGCCCAGTGGTAAATCTTTTCCAGCCGTTTCTTGAGCAATTATTTTTGCAACTTTTGCAGCAAATGTAAAGTCTTTAACCAAATGATTTGTAACCGAAATAGCTATTGAAGGAACGTCCATTATTGCGGCTTCACGCGCAGCCGAAACTGTTCCCGAATAGATAATATTTATTGCTGTGTTTGAACCATGATTGATACCCGAAACCATGAGATCGGGAGTATCTTTCATGATGTTTCTGATTCCAATTTTAACACAATCAGCTGGTGTACCATCAACAGCATAACCGAAAAATTTACCATTTTTTTGGTATTCAACTATTCTTAATGGAGTTTTCATTGTAATTGCATGTCCAACAGCACTCTGTTCATAAAGCGGAGCAACTACAGTGACTTCACCGATTTCTTTTAAAGATTCTGCAAGAGCATAAATTCCCGAAGAATCGATTCCATCATCATTTGAGACTAAAATTTTCAAGACAAAAACCTAAATTTTTTTGAATAGGAAATAAATATAACATTTAACCTTTTGAGACTCAATTAAATGAGGTGGTAATAAAACAGTACTTTGTGAAAGGTGACGAATAAATTATTCAGCAAAAATTTTAAGTTAAAATTAGTAAATTTGTTTTCACGTTTTTTAATTTAATAAGATTAAATGATTATACTAAAACCCCTTATCTTTGAGCAATTTCCAGAGATAATTTTCGGATTCAATACTAAAATTGGTTTGAATAGAAAAGAGCCTTATTATTTTAATTTGTCGCATGCTGTTAGTGATAAAAAGGAAATAGTAGATGAAAATAGAAACAGATTTTTCGCTGCATTAAAATTAGATGAAAACAAAATTGTTTATCAGAAGCAAATACACAGCAATATTGTTTCTTATGCATCAAAGCCGGGCAACATCGGCGAAAGTGATGCATTGATTACCGACATTCCAAATTTGGCATTATCAATTAGCACAGCGGATTGCACACCCATATTTATTTATGATAAAAAAAATAAAGTGATCGCCGGAGTGCATTCGGGCTGGCGGGGAACTGCGCAAAAAATTTTGCTTGAAACTTTAAATAGATTAAAATCAGATTTTAACTCTGAGTGTGAAAATTTATACGTTTATATTGCACCATCAATTTCTCAGGAGAAATATGAAATTGGTTCTGAAGTTGCTGAAAAATTTGATGATAAATATTTGCTGATTACGAATGATAAAATTTATCTAAATGTAGCAGGAGTTAATTATGATATTCTTCTTAATTTTGGTGTGAAAAAAAGTAATATCCAGTTTTCAAACCTTTGTAGTTATAAAATGAAGAATTTGCTGCATTCATACAGAAGAGACGGGCTTCATTCGGGCAGAACCTTAGCGGTTATCGCAATGAAAGATTTAAATGCTTAGCGAGAGAACAAAAATATTTTTATTCTTCAGTTTAATTTGTTTCATCTGGGGTTCAACCTGGTTGGCGATTAGAGTTGGATTGGATTCATTAACACCAATGTTTTCTGCCGGAGTGAGATTTCTGATAGCCTCAGCTGCAATTTTTATAATAATGAAATTCAAGAAAATAGAAATTCAAAAAGATAAAGCTTCAATTATACTTTACTTTTTAATGGGAATGTTTTCATTTGTTCTTCCTTTCGGGTTTGTATATTGGGGAGAACAATTTGTTCCTTCGGGCTTATCATCTGTACTCTTTGCAGTTTATCCTTTTTTTGTAGCGCTATTTTCGTATTTTTTTATTTCATCTGAAACGATTGGATTTTATAAATTATTCGGAATAATTTTAGGTTTCACTGGAATTGTAATTATATTTTCTGATAGTTTTAGCAATGATATTTCGACTTATTTTGTCGGGATGATTGCAATAGTTTTAAGCGGAATTATGCAGGCTGGAATAGCGGTTATAATTAAAAAGTATGGAAATCATTTAAATCCTCTTTCAATGAATTTAATCCCTATGTCTGTTGCTTCTATAGTATTAACTATTTACGGACTTTCATTTGAAGACACTTCCTATTTAAAGTTTGATTTAACTGCATTATTTTCAATTCTTTATCTTGCAATTTTTGGAAGCATCATTACTTTTACAACTTATTATTGGCTGTTGAAAAGAGTAAATGTTGTTATGCTTTCTCTAATGGCATTTATTACACCAATAGTTGCTTTGATTTTGGGATGGTTTCTATTGGGCGAAGAGTTATCTGCAAAGCACCTTGCAGGCTCTGCATTAGTTTTAATTGGATTGATCACAGCAAATTTTAAGAATCTTAAAAAATTAAATAAACATAATATTATTAAAGAGCAGCCGGCTGAAATTTAAATCGAATTATACTGAAAGATATCAATGCTAAACATTATTAGAATTAAAAAAGCAGCATTCTACGCTTATCACGGCGTATTATCTGAAGAACAAAGTGTTGGAGGCAAGTTTGAAGCAGATGTTGACATCTATACCGATTTTTCAGAAGCTGCTGTAAAAGACAGCCTGAAACAAACAATAAATTATGATAAAGTTTATAAATTCATGTATCAGTTAGCTCTTGAACAAAAATATTATTTAATTGAATCTTTAGCTATGAAAATTGCCAACGAACTACTTAATAAGTTTGAAGCTATTGAAAAAGTTGCTGTTAGAGTTCGGAAACACAATCCTCCACTCGGCGGTGTAGTGGATTTTGTGGAAGTAGAAGTTATTAAAGATAGAAACGATTAATGGAATTAAAATATTAAAAATATTGTTTACATAGCGCTCGGCTCTAATAAAGGCGATAAAATAAAAAATTTGAAATCAGCGGTAGAGAAAATTGCTGAGAATGAAAAATGTTCCGTTGAAAAAGCATCTTCAATATATGAAACAACACCGTATGGAATAAAAGATCAAGAAAATTTTTTTAATGCAGCCATTAAGATTAAAACTGATTATGATTTGATCGAACTGTTTTATTTTTTAAAATCGATTGAAATGGATATTGGAAGAGTTGTTAGTAAAAAATGGGGGCCAAGAGAAATAGATTTGGATATTCTTTTATTTAATGATGATGTGCATCAGGATGAGGTTGTTACAATTCCTCATACTGATATTGAAAAAAGAGATTTTGTTTTAGTTCCTTTATGTGAAGTTGAAAAAAAATTAGTTCATCCATTATTGAAGAAAAGAATTTGCGATATCGATTTAGCTAAAATCGGAAATCACATAATTAATAAATTAGAAGAATCACTAATTAATTAAATTGGAATAAAATTGAGCGAAATTAACGAAGTAAAATATATTGCGATTGAAGGAGTAATTGGGGCTGGCAAAACTTCTTTAGCTAAAAAGTTAAAAGAAAAATTAAATGCTGAATTGATTGTTGAACAATTTGAAACAAACCCTTTTCTTGAAAAATTTTATTCCGACCGTAAACGTTACGCTTTTCAAACTCAAATGTTTTTTTTAATAAACCGTTTTAAGCAGCAGCAAGAGTTAAACCAGGAAAATTTGTTTACAGATTACTATGTGTGTGATTATATATTTGATAAAGACAGAATTTTTGCTTATTTAAATCTTAGCGGAGAAGAATTAAAATTATACGAATCAATTTTCCCTTTGCTGTCGCGTTCATTAAGAAAGCCTGATTTAGTAGTTTATCTTCAATCCGGCGTGGATAGATTGATGTACAACATAAAAAAACGCAGCAGAAGAATTGAACGGAATTTAACACGAAATTATATTGAAGAACTTAGTGAATCTTATAATCATTTTTTCTTCAGATATACAAATACACCGCTTTTAATTGTTAATTCTACAGAAATAGATTTTGTTAATAGTGAAAATGATTTCGAAGAATTATTTAAGCAAATATTCAGAGAAGACCGAGCTTTCACGGAATATTTTAAACCCGAAGCAAAGAAAATTCAATAGTTATGTTAAGATTTATTTTATATTTAATATTATTTTATATTATTATCAAAATATTCAAGCTGGTAAAAAGTTATCTCTCTTCAACAAAAGACGATCAAACAAATATTAAAGGAAATCCGCCTGTAAAATCGAAATACGGTAATGTTGAGGAAGCCGATTTTAAAGAGATAAAATCTGATCCCGAAAATAAAAATGAATAATTGTAAAACCCAATGGCTGAAAAGAATATTTTTTCCCGAATCATCAATAATACTATAAAAAAAATTCTTTCTGTTCCTGAAAATACAAGCCTAGAAATAGGTAACCCTAAAAATATTTTGGTTGTACGCCAACATAATCAGCTTGGCGATTTGCTGGCAGGGGTTTCATTGTTCAGAGCTTTAAAAGAAAAATATCCTGAATCTCTAATCACATTAATAGTAAGCCCATTTAACTCACCGGGTTTGATAAAAAATAAATTTATTGATAGAATTTTTATTTTTGATAAGACCAAAATTTTTAATCCAACTTACATTTCAAAATTTTATAAGCTTCTTCACGAAGAATACGATATTGTGATTGTCCCTGTTGTGGTTTCTATTTCGTTTACAAGCAATCTAATTGCAAGGCTATCAAATTCTAAGATAAGAATCGGAGCAAAGTCATTGGATGGCAAATTAAACTCAAGTGCTTATTTGTTTGATAGGCGTGTAAATATTGATTGGAGAAGACATCCTGATTCAAATGTTTCGGAAAGAAGTCTGGATATAATAAGACCGTTTGGTGTTAACACTCAAAATTATAGATCGGAAATAACTTTTGATGATGAAGATTTAAATGTAGCTAAAGAGTTTTTGCGATCAATTAAAAAAGCTGATGATCAAATTTTAATTGGCTTGCATGTTGGTGCAGGTAAAGTTCCTAATCGATGGTCACTGGATAAGTATTCAATTTTAATTAAGCAGCTTAAAGAAAAATTTAATGCTGCTTTTTATTTAACAGGCAGTAATGCTGATAAAGAGGACATAAATTATTTAAAAGCTAAATTAAAATTCGAGGTCGGATTATTTGTGAATAAGAAAATTCCGGAAGTTGCCGCTTTAATTTATTTGTCAAATCTATTCATTTCTAATGATACAGGAATTATGCACGTGGCCGGAACGACTGAGACTCCACAAATTTCAATTTTTGGTCCGACGAATCCATTTAATTGGGCGCCCATCGGGCCGAATAAATATTTTATACGCAGATCAGAATTAATTGATGATGTTTCGGTAGCGGATGTATTTCATATTTGCGAACTTGTATTAACGAATAAAACTAATAGTGAATTCATTGCCTAAAAAATATCTGTCGGCGCTTGATATAGGTACAAACTCTTTTCATTTAATTATAGTTGAAGTGTTTGAAAATAAAAATTTTAATATTGTTGACCGTGAAAGAGAAGTAATTAGATTAGCTTCAAATAAAGGCGACGGACTTTCATTTATTACTGATGAAGAAACTGAACAAGCAATTAAAGCAATAAATAAATTTAAAAAAATTTCGAACCAATATGGAACTGAAATTAATGCTATAGCCACCAGTGCCGTAAGGGAGTCGGAAAATAAAGATGACTTTATTATAAAAGTTTATGGAGCGACTGGCGTATTAATCAACACTATTGAGGGCAATAAAGAAGCAGCACTAATATACAAAGGAGCCGAAAAGGCTTTATCTCTTAGAGATAAAAATTCTTTATGTATTGATATAGGAGGCGGGAGCACTGAATTTATTTTTGCGAAGGAGGGAAAAATTATTTTTGCTGAAAGTGTTAAAATCGGGGCCGTGCGATTAACGAAAAAATTCTTTCCTGACTATACTATTACATCCACTAGATTGAATGATTGTAAAAATTATATAGCTGAAATAATATCTTCAAATAAAAAAATTAAAATTGATATAGATTATAAACTGGTTGTTGGAAGCTCTGGCACCATTCAGTCAGCGGCAAATATGATAAGCTATCAGAATCAAAATAAATTAATAAATAGTATTAATGGATTTAAATTTTCTAAGGGTCAGTTGAACGAAATATCTGCGAAGGTATTCTCCAATTCTACGATTAGAGACCGACTACAAATAAAAGGATTAGAACAAAAACGTGCTGATGTTATTCCAGCAGGCTTGTTAATATTACTTAAAGTGTTCGAATTGTTTGACATTCAGGAAATGTTAGTATCGGAATATGCTCTTAGAGAGGGGATAATTCTTAATTTATTAGAGGGTGAAAATTATAAGTAAATCATTATTTTAAAGGATAAACTTATTAAAAATTCTACCTTTAAGTAATTCATTTCACCTTTTAAGATTCTCTATTCATAACTATATTTACAATTCAAATTTCAAGAGATAAATGAAAAATATTAGAAACTTCTGCATAGTTGCGCACATTGATCACGGCAAATCCACAATCGCTGATTGCTTATTAGAAAAAACCGGGACGGTGAGTGATAGAGAAGCTAAGGCGCAGGTTTTAGATGATTTGCAGCTTGAGCGTGAAAGAGGAATCACAATTAAATCGCACGCTATTCAGATGAAATACAAAGCAAGTGACAATCAAATTTACACTTTAAACTTAATTGATACCCCTGGGCATGTCGATTTTTCATATGAAGTCTCACGTTCTCTCGCTGCTTGTGAAGGCGCACTACTTGTGGTTGATGCCGCTCAAGGAGTTGAAGCTCAAACTATTAGTAATTTATATTTAGCTATTGAAGCCGGATTAGAAATAATTCCGGTGATAAACAAGATTGATTTACCGAGCGCTGAAGTAGAAAAAATAAAAGGTCAAATTATCGATCTAATCGGCTGCGAGGAAAATGATATACTTTTAGCAAGCGCTAAAACTAAAATTGGAATAAATGAAATACTTGAAGCTGTTGTTAAAAAAATTCCTCACCCAAAAGGCGATCCTGACCAGCCTCTTCAGGCATTGATTTTTGATTCAAAGTTTGATGCTTTTAGAGGAGCAATCGCCTTTATTAGACTTGTAAACGGAAAATTAAAAACCAATGACAAAATCCGATTTATGATTTTGGATAAAGAATTTGAAGCAGAAGAAATTGGTGTACTTGGTTTACAAAAAGTTAAGACGAATGAATTAGAGGCCGGCAATGTTGGTTATTTAATTGCAGGAATAAAAGACGTGCATGATGCTAAAGTAGGTGATACCGTTACTCATGCTAAAGCGGGAGCCGCGAAACCGTTACCTGGTTATAAAGATGTAAAACCTATGGTTTACAGCGGTCTTTATCCAACAGACAGCGATGATTTCGAAAGTCTTCGTGATGCCCTAGAAAAATTTAAATTGAATGATTCAGCTTTAATTTATCAACCCGAAACATCTGCGGCTTTAGGATTTGGTTTTAGGTGTGGTTTTCTTGGACTGCTTCATATGGAGATAGTTCAGGAAAGATTGTTGATTGAATATAATCAATCAATAATTACAACCTTACCAAACGTTGAATACTACGTTTACAAAAAAAATGGGGAAAAAATCATTGTAGATAATCCAGCTTTCATGCCGCCGGTCGGTGATATTGATAAGATTGAAGAACCTTACATAAAAGCACAAATAGTTTGTCCTAGTGAATACGTTGGAAATATTATGAAGCTTGGAATGGATAAGCGTGGTATTTATAAAAACACAACTTATATTGATCCCACCAGAGCTGATATTGCGTTTGAATTTCCACTCTCTGAAATCATTTTTGATTTTTATGATAAGCTAAAATCAACAACCCGGGGCTACGCATCATTCGATTATGAATATATTGGTTACCGTGAATCAGATTTAGTAAAATTAGATATTTTATTAAATGGAGAACCTGTAGATGCACTGTCCATGATTGTGCATAGAAGTAAGTCCTATGATTGGGGAAGAAAAGTCTGCAGTAAGCTTAAAGATTTAATACCGCGTCAAATGTTTGAAATAGGAATTCAGGCGGCTATTGGCGCAAAAGTAATATCCAAATCTGTAGTAAAGGCATTAAGAAAGAATGTATTAGCAAAATGTTATGGCGGAGATATTTCCCGTAAAAGGAAACTACTCGAAAAGCAGAAAGAAGGAAAGAAAAGAATGAAGCAGGTTGGAAATGTTGAAATACCTCAGGAAGCATTTTTAGCTGTTTTGCAAATTGACGAATAGGTGAATTTAATTGAAGATTTTCAGATCCAATTTGCCAGGGGGAAATGAAAATTCATCTTCAGACATATCTTTAATCAACAACAATTTAAAACATATTTTCAAAATATTTTTATACGCGGTATTATTTGCCGTAATACTAAAAGCATTTTTGGTGGACGCTTATCAGATTCCTACGGGATCAATGAAGAATACTTTGTTGATTGGCGACTACATAGTTGTAAACAAAGCAGCTTATTCTTTATCTACTCCTAAAACTATTCCATTAACTGATATAAAAATTCCTTCGATTAAAATTATAGATTTTACCAAACCTAAAAGAAATGATGTAATCGTATTTGAACATCCAGGTTATTTTAGAAACGAAGATACATATATTCATTCAAGATTAGTTAAACGAATTATCGGACTGCCATCGGATACAATTTTAATTAAAGATAATCAAGTTTTTGTAAATGGTAATAAAATCAATAGTCCTCAATCAGCCATTATAGATTCAACACTTAATAATAATCATAACTTTATTGACAAAAAGCTTTATTCTTTCGGTAAGGAATGGAATAAAAATAATTATGGCCCGATTGTGATACCACATAAAGGGTTGACAATAAACCTAAATTCTAAAAACATTAAGTTTTGGAAACTATTAATTGATAACGAAGTTGGGTGAAAAAGCAGTTCAAGAAGAGGGAACTGTGATTACAATTCATGACAAGCCTGTTAATAAATTTACACTTCAAAATGATTATTATTTTGTCTTAGGTGATAATAGAGAAAACAGCATGGATAGTCGTTATTGGGGATTTGTACCGTCAAATTTCATTATAGGTAAAGCTGAAATTATTTATTGGTCTGTAGATCCTTATAATCAAAATAAAAATGTAAAGAATATATTTAACTCTATACGATTTAATAGGATACTTAAGTGTCATAAAATAAATTATTTTAAGCTATTAGATAATGAAAAAAATTAAACTATATTTATACCTATCCATTTATTATTGTACTTACCAGTGTACTAACTGTTTATTTAGTATTAAATTATAATGTTTTGTTAGATAGATTACATTAGGTACTTTCTTTTTTCTATATATTCATTTCCGATATAAATAATTTTTGCCTGATTGAGTAATAATTGTATTTATTAATAAATTATAAGAATATGTTATTTATGAAAAATAAGATTACAATTAGTTTAATATTCTTCTTATTACAGATTTCTATTTGATTCTCAATTTGACTACCATCCGCAAAGTTCAATTAATTGGAAGATGGGCTGGCGGCAGATGCTTGACGGCAACCTCTGTTGGAAACTACACATATCTTGGAGACGGTGGAATATTAAAAATCATTGACATTTCTAATCCATTATCACCTGCATTAACTGATTCACTCGAAACTCCAGGAGTGGTTCAAAAAATTCTAATAGATGGTGCTCTCGCTTACATCGCTGATGGTATAGGTGGATTAAGAATTATTGATATATCTGATCATAACAATATTTTTGAATTGGGTGGATATGATTCACCAGGTTTTACATATAGTGTAGCAGTTTCGGGTAATTATGCTTATTTAGCTGATGGCAATAGCGGTGTCCAGGTTGTGAATATAAGTAATCCGGCAAATCCCTTCATTACTAAAAATGTAGGTTTTAGTAAAGCTTATGATGTTAAGATACAATCAGGATTTCGCATATGTGGCATCTGCCGATTCGGGACTTAATATTATTGATATTTCTGATCCATCAACTTCAGCATATTATTAAAACATTTGACACTCCCGGTGATGCTTATGGAATTGATGTTAGTGGGAATCATGCTTTTATTGCTGATGGTTCAGCCAGGGTTGAGCAGTAATTAATATATTAGATCCTTATAACCCAATAACTTAAGATTAGCCATTTCTACATCAAATGTTGCTCGAAAAGTACAGATTGATGGAGATTATGCTTATGTCGCTAGCCGATTATGCCGGTTTAAAAATTTTAGACATCTCAACCATACCCGCTATTATAAAGGTTGGAACTTATGATTCACCGGGTAAATCATATGATGTCTCTATTAAATGATACATTAGCCTTTTTAAGTGATGGTGGACATAGCTTAAGAATTGTTGGTATAGGCTCTAACAGTTAATCTCCGCAAGAATTGACCTATTTTGATACTCCAAGTTACAGTTTTGGAGTGGATGTACATGGTAATTATGCTTATATAGCAAGTGCTGGAAAAGGTTTAAGAGTGATTAGATATTACTGATTTAACTTCTCCTCATGAAGTATAGTAGTTTCTATAGCCCGCTTGACGGTAGTTATTGTTACAATGTTAAAGGTCAATAGGTAATTATGCATATGTTGCTAACTCCCAAAAGGTTTTTTGATTTTAGATATTAGTGACAAAACGAATCCTACCTTTGTAAGTTCAGCTTTAATAGGCTGGACAAGAGTTCGTTCGATATTGATATAAAAGATACTTTAGCTTTTGTAGCAGCTTCTTCGGATGGAGTGATATATTATTAATTTTTCCGATCCTGAAAATCCCAATCCAATTGGCAGTATTACATACCTCAGGAACTGCAAACGGTATTTATATTCTGGGTAACTATGCTTATGTAGCGGTTGGTTTCAATGGACTTGAAATTTATAATATTTCTGATCCATCAAATCCAACTTTTGTTGGCAGATGCGATACTCCGGGAGAAGCAATTGATGTGATTGCAGATGGAGATTATGCTTATGTGGCAGATGCTAATAGTGGATTAGAAATTATAACAATTAGTGATACAACAGATATCCGATATCTTAAAAACATCTGCTACTTCTTATCGAGCGTGGGTCACTTACAAAAAATAGTGATCTGATTTTCTTAGCAGATCGAAATGATGGAATTAGAATTATTGATGTTTCGAATCCTAACTCACCAACTGAAGTGGGTTATTTTGTAACTCCTAGTGAAGGATACGGCATTATTGCTCATCAAGATACTTTGTTTGTTGCAGATTATGATGGATGGTTTAATGATTATAGAAAATAATGTTGCAACACCTGTTGAATTAACGTCATTTGCAGCAAAGTACCTTCAGAATTCAGTGTCTCTTTCATGGAAAACAGCAACAGAAATAAACAATTATGGATTTCAGATTGAAAGAAAAAATGAAGGTGGAAGTTGGGCAAGCATTGGTTTCATTAAGGGCAATGGGAACAGTAATTCTATTAAAACTTATGGTTTTACTGACAAGGATTTTTATGGTTCATCCAAATTGTATTATAGATTAAAACAAATTGATAATAATGGTTCTTATGAATATTCAAATACGGTTGAAGTAAGTGTTTTGCCAAGCTCATTTTCTTTGTTTCAGAACTATCCCAATCCTTTTAATCCAAGTACAAAAATAAAATACTCATTACCAAATGCTTCTCATGTTAAGTTAGTTGTTTATGATATACTTGGTAATCAGATAAAAGTTTTAGTTGATAAGAATCAAGAACCAGGTTTTTATGAGACAAAATTTGATGGGGCTGATTTATCCAGTGGAGTATATATTTATCAAGTAAGGGCAGATCAATTTGTTGCAACTAGAAAAATGATTTTAACAAAATAAAAGGGGTAAATACTAAATCATGAGCAAGATTCTTTTCCCCGCACAAATTAAGTATTTAGAAGAATTTAAAAAAGATGACGATCCTCTTTTAGAAGAAATGGAACATTTTGCCGAAGAGCATAATGTCCCAATTCTTTCATGGCAATCAGTAGAATTTTTAGAACAGTTAATAAAAATTAGTAAACCTAAACGAGCTTTAGAAATCGGAACTGCTATTGGTTACTCTTCAATTAGAATAGCAAAACATTTAAAGAAAAAAGGTATTCTGACAACACTCGAGATGAGCGATGATAATGCGGAAATTGCAAATGGTTATATAGCCAAATCAGGCGTGAGCGATAAGATAAACTTGATTAAAGGTAATGCACTTGAAATAATGCCGCAGTTAAATAAAAAATTTGATTTTATTTTTCTTGATGCCGATAAACAATATTATAAAAGATTATTCGATTACTCTATCGTTCTTTTAAAAAAAGGCGGGATAATTTTTGTTGATAATCTTTTATGGCATGGCTACGCCGCAACTAAAAGAGTACCTGCCAATTACAAAACTTCCACAAAATTTATTAAAGAGTTTAACAAAATTTTTACCTCACAATCGAATTTGTTAACAACAATTTTGCCCATCGGCGATGGAATTGGATTGGGAATTAAATTATAAACTTGTGAATGTAAATGATTGAATCACAATACAAATTTGCAGAAAATTTTATTGACGAGGTTGATGTTTTTTCAAATAATCAACTAAAAAGAAAAGAAGATCTTCACAAGATTTACAACGAAAGTCTGACGAATAACACCACACATCTTTTCGAAGAGCTTTCTTTCACTGCGAAGTATGTCTGCGGTTTATTGAAGGTTTTAAAAAGTGGGACCGCAACTCCTGAAATGAAAAATCTTGAACATGTAAAAAATGATTTGTCCACAAACTTAAAAAAGATAATTGAACAGATAAATCACATCTTAATTCATTCGGAAGATTCAATTAAAAATTACTTTGAAGAAAATTATCTTAAATTAAACCATGCTTCTTTTCAAAACATGAATGAACTGATTTATGACCTGGATTGGACAAAAAAATTCTTAAATGATTTTAAAAGAGGGAAATTAAATTAAGACTTTTTTCGTATACTTTATTAGAATTTTGTAGGTTAAAATTTTAGTAAGGGTGTCTCCCCGGCACCCTCACTAATATTTCAGATAGCTTTTATAACTAAACACAAATTGCCAAGTTTCATGCCAATGAATAAATAAAGAAAATTGAAGTTTGTTAAATAAAAGAGAACGATTAAATTCTTGAATTTGGAAAGAATTTTACTAATTGATAAAAGAAATTGATGCGAATTGAAATTTTTAATAGCAGCAACTAATTTTCTTAAGTTTTAGCAATCCATTTTTCTAGCGCAGAAAGTAAACTTGTCATCGCATTAATTAAAGGGATATGTTGAGGTTTTTCAATATCATTTAAAATTTCTTTATGGATTCTAACGTAAGCACTATTCAGCTGCTGAACAATTAAAACGCCTTGCTTGGAAAGCGCTACTCTCATATTTCGTCTGTCATTTGGTTCAATTTCTCTTACCATATAATTTTTATCTACTAATCCGTCGATTATCCTTGTTAGCCTGCTTGGACTGAGTTTCATTCTTTCAGCAATTTGTTTATTATTCAAAATTTCCTCGGTGCCGAAAAGCCTTAAACATCTAAATTCTGCCTGAGTCAATTGATATTGTTCCGCAAGTCTCATTTCTTTTTCCTGACAGTTAGCCAGTAATTTAAAAGTAAGATCTGCTAATTCTGTTGCAGTTGTGTCTATTTTATTTGTTGCCATTTTAATTACCAATTATTGATAATAGCAAATATCGCATTTATCAACGATAATTCAAAGAAAAAAAATTAATCTCTATAAAAATACGTGCTGTTTATCAACTTCAAATACAATTTTACCATGAGTTATATTAATTAATTGCTTTTTTAACTCTTCGACTTCGGGGCTCTTCATAAAAAAGTTAAATTCAGCTTGCGTGTCATAATTAGTTGATTCAATCTTCGCATCGATTGCTGATAAATTTCTATGTATAGAACTAATAAATTCAAAGCCTACTTTGACTTTTATTTTTTGATATGATGATTTTTTTATTATTTGAGTCTCATTCAAATTTTGAACGGCTGATTCATAATAAGTTTTACCCAACAAACCAACGCCTAATTTTGTTCCTCCAAAATACCTTATAACTACAACTAAAACATTAGTTAATTCGAAATGATCGATGGCATTCAAAATTCTAATACCCGCAGTACCATTGGGTTCACCATCATCAGAGTATTTAAAATTTGAATTCTGAAGTCTATAAGCATAACAATGATGATTCGCGTCATAAAATTTCTTCTTGACTTCAGCCATAATATTTTGAAAGTCTTCCTCAATCTCAATTGGAAAGGATTGCACGATAAACGTAGAATTTTTTTCTTTTAAACGTGTCTCATGAAATTCTTTTAAAGTGTAAATATGATTCTCATTTCCCACGATTTTTTCATAATTGTTTAAAGAAAAGTACAAATAGTCATGTTAAATATAATTGATTTTCAGAACTGCTATAGGTAATATAAAGGTTTGAAATTTAAAATTTGAAGTGAAATTTGGAAAAAGAAACGATAATAATTAAAGGTGCAAGAGAGCATAATTTAAAAAATATAGATGTTGAAATTCCCAGGGACTCCTTTACAGTAATTACCGGACTTTCAGGTTCAGGTAAATCCTCTTTAGCATTTGACACAATTTATGCTGAAGGTCAAAGAAGATACATTGAATCTCTTTCAGCTTATGCAAGACAATTTCTTGATATGCTTGAGAAGCCAGATGTGGATTTGATTGAAGGACTCAGCCCGGCAATTTCAATTGAGCAAAAAGCTGCTTCAGGCAATCCTCGCTCAACAGTCGGAACTGTTACAGAAATATATGATTACCTGCGTTTACTTTATGCAAGATTGGGAATTCCTCATTGCTATAATTGCGGCAAACCAGTAAGTAAACAATCATCTGCTCAGATTATAGACAACATAATTACAAATCTTAGTGGTAAAAAAATATATGTTCTTGCTCCAACTATTCGAGGACGAAAAGGTCACTACAGAGAACTTTTTGAAGAAATATTATCGGATGGTTTCTTAAGAGTAAGAGTTGACAATGAAATTCATGAAATAGTTAAAAACTTTCAGGTTGATAGATACAAAATCCACAATATAGAAATTGTAGTAGATAGGCTTACAGTCAGCGAAAAATCCAGAAGCAGACTAGTAGAATCGATTGAAGTAGGATTGAATTATGGAAATGGAATTGTAATTATAAATGATGGTTCAGAAGATTTAATATACAGCAGGCATCTCGCTTGTTTGGATTGTGGAATAAGCTACCAGGAATTAGCTCCAAATTCTTTTTCTTTCAATTCACCTTATGGTTCATGCCCTGATTGTGAAGGGCTTGGAGAAAAGAAAGAACTAGATATAAAACTAATTATTCCGGATTGGAATAAATCAATAAATGAAGAAGCGCTAGCTCCGCTTGGTAAACCAAGATCAATCTGGTTTTTTAATCAATTGGCTGCGGTAGCTGAGAAATATGGTTTTAATTACGATACCAAGCTAAAAGATTTTACAGAAGAACAAAAAGATATTTTATTATACGGCACAAAAGAGAAAATAGCGTTCACTTATAATTATGGTAACGGAAAGCCTGCGACGTATATGCACCGTTTTTCCGGAATGATTAATTACTTAAAAAATTATTACAACACCACAAGTTCAAACAATATCCGCGAGTGGGTTGAATCATATATGAACACCATTAAATGTCCAACTTGCGGCGGCGGCAGATTAAAGAAAGAATCATTAGCAGTTACTTTTCAGAACAAAAATATCAGTGAGGTAACTTCACTTTCTATTTTTCGCTCATACGAATTTTTTAGCAAAATTAAATTAAGCGGAAGAGATCTAATTATCTCTAAACCAATTCTAAAGGAAATTACAACACGTTTAAGTTTTCTTCTGAATGTAGGATTGGATTACATAACTCTTGATAGATCAGCTAGAACCTTATCCGGCGGGGAATCTCAAAGAATAAGACTGGCAACTCAAATAGGTTCGCAGCTGGCAGGCGTTTTGTATGTGTTGGATGAGCCAAGTATAGGGCTTCATCAGAGTGATAACATTAAATTAATTAATTCATTAAAAAATTTAAGGGACCTTGGCAATACAGTGATAGTTGTCGAACACGATAAAGAGACGATTGAAAGTTCTGATTACATGGTTGATCTTGGACCTGCAGCAGGGGTCCACGGTGGGGAAGTATGTATTGCTGGAAATACTAAAGAATTAATGCAGTCAAATAATGGAATTGATTCCTTAACTTTATCTTATCTAAAGAACAAAAAAGAAATCAAAATTCCTTCCGAGAGAAGGAAGGGAAACGGATTTTTTTTAGAGCTTAAAAAAGCTAAAGGAAATAATCTAAAAAGTGTGAACCTAAAAGTTCCTTTAGGAACATTTACATTGATAACCGGAGTTAGCGGATCAGGTAAATCGACTTTAGTAAATGAAACACTTGTAAAAATATTAATGAACAAGATTTATAAATCTAAATCTGTGCCTTTGGAATATGGTTCAATTGAAGGTCTGGAAAATATAGATAAGATTATTGAAATTGATCAATCGCCAATTGGAAGAACCCCGAGGTCTAACCCGGCGACTTACACAGGTTTGTTCACCTTTATTAGAGATCTTTATGCACAATTACCGGAATCAAAAATACGAGGTTATACAACAGGACGATTTAGTTTCAATGTTTCTGGTGGAAGATGCGAAGAATGCGGCGGAGATGGATTAAGAAAAATTGAAATGAATTTTCTGCCGGATGTATATGTTGAATGCGAAGTTTGTCATGGAAAAAGATATAACCGGGAAACGTTGGAAGTTCTTTATAAAACAAAATCAATCTCCGATGTTCTTGAAATGAGAGTTGATGAAGCGTTGGAATTTTTTAACGACTTACCAAGAATCAAAAGAAAATTAAAAGCAATTCACGATGTTGGTTTAGGTTATATAACACTAGGCCAGCAAGCAACAACTTTATCCGGCGGTGAGGCACAGCGGGTTAAGCTTGCAACTGAATTAAGTAAAGTTAGCACTGGAAAAACACTTTACATCCTTGATGAACCAACTACCGGGCTTCATTTTGAAGACGTTAATATTTTGTTGAAGGTCCTTAATAAGTTGGTTGATAAAGGAAATACTGTGGTGGTTGTTGAACATAATTTAGATGTTATAAAAACCGCCGACTGGATAATTGATTTAGGACCTGGAGGCGGTGAAAGGGGAGGCGAAATCATTGCCGAAGGCACACCTGAAAAAATAATAAAAAATAAGAAAAGCATTACCGGAGAATTTCTTAAAAAAGAGTTTTCAAACTCTTAATTATTATATTTTATCAGACTTTTACTCTTCCACTTTATTTTACTAATCATTCAAACATAAAATTTACATTTTTACATTTGTGGAATAAAAAAAATCTTTAGATATTTTTAATTGCTATTATTTTATAAAATGCGGGTTAGGTGAAAACCTTAGGTTTTCATTTTTTGAATTTAAAATTTCCATATCATCTTCTTCAATTTCAAAATCAAATATTTTTGAATTTTCAATTATGCGCTCTTTGTTGCTGCTTTTTGGAATAACTATAGCTCCGTGCTGTAAACTCCACCGAAGCAAGATTTGTGCAGGAGTCTTCCCATATTTTTCTGTAAACTTTTGGATATCTTCGTCATCAAACTTTTTAGAACGGGCTATTGGTGAATACGCCTCAATTTGAATATTCTTTTCTTTGCAGTAATCTGCAATGTCCTTTTGATAAACGAAAGGATTAAATTCAAATTGGTTAACTGCCGGTGGAATTTCACAATTATCTAGTAATTCCTGAAGATGTTCTATAGTAAAGTTGCTCACACCAATAGATTTAATCAAGCCCTCTTGTTGTAAATGCTCAAATGCTTTCCAAGTTTCAGTTCTTTTTCCATTTGAAGGCCAATGAATTAAATATAAGTCAATATAATCCAACTTTAGTTTTGACAAAGATTTTTCAAATCCTTTTATTGCTTCATCATAACCATGATTATCATTATCTAATTTGCTGGTAATAAATATTTCTTCTCGCGGCAATGAAATTTTCTTTAAAGCATTCCCAATCTCTTCTTCGTTGTAATAAGCTTTGGCAGTGTCTATATGCCTATAGCCGGCTTCGAAAGCATATTCAATTGATTTACTTACATCTTCTCCTCTAATTTCGTATGTGCCTAATCCTAACAATGGAATTTCATTACCATCATTGAGTTTTATTTTATTCATGCTTTACCTGTTAGATTTATTATTTTAAAATAGCAGCATAATTATGAATAATAAATTATTATTCTAAACTTTTTTTTACTAATTCCCCGAGAGCGCTTAGAATTCATAAGATGTTAAAATTATTATTATCTTAATTTAAGTCAAAATAATTTTATTCTTAAAATACCATCACGAAGAGGAGCATAATTATGAAACTAATTTTTATAGTTTCTGCCGCTTTATTTTTTTACCAATTTAATTTAATTGCACAAAATTTCAATAGGGATTGCCCGCTAGCACATACTTTTTCAATTGTTGCATATGATTCTGCAACCGGAGATATGGGTGTGGCTGTACAATCACACTGGTTTTCTGTTGGAACAATTGTAACCTGGGGAGAGGCTGGGGTCGGAGTTATCGCTACGCAATCATTTGTAAATCCGGCCTTTGGTCCGGATGGATTGAAGCTTTTGAAGGATGGATTGTCACCAAAAGAAGTAGTAGATAAATTGATTTCTGAAGATGATGGAAGGGATTTTAGGCAGCTTGCAGTTCTTGATTCTAAAGGTAGAGTCGCTGCTTATACAGGGAAAAAGTGTATTGAATCCGCTGGTGATATTCAGGGGAAAAACTTTTCAGCTCAAGCAAATATGATGTTGAATGAAAATATTTGGCCTGCAATGGCGAAATCTTTTGACACTTCAAAAGGCACGCTGGCTGAAAGATTAGTTGTGGCATTAGAAGCAGCTCAAAAAGCCGGCGGTGATATTAGAGGGAAACAATCTGCGGCACTTTTAGTTGTATCCGGAAAACCAACTGGAAAAGTTTGGAAAGATAGAAAGGTTGATTTGAGGGTAGAAGACAGCGATGAGCCAATAAAGGAAATAAAAAGATTATTAACAGTTCATCAAGCTTATGAGCACATGAACAACGGAGATTTAGCAGTTGAAAAAAATGACATGAAGCTTGCGATGGATGAATATTCGGCAGCAGAAAAAATGTTTCCCGATAATCTTGAAATGAAATATTGGAAAGCCGTAACACTGGCTAATAATGGAGAATTAGATAAATCATTACCTATTTTTAAAGAAGTTTTTAATAAAGATAAAAATTGGAAGACTTTAACAAAACGGATTGTTAAAAACGGCTTGTTGACTGTCGATGAAAAATCATTGAATAAAATTTTATCAGCTAATTGATTCAAAAAAGGAAATTGATTTAAGTTCAATCTTATTGGGGGAAACAAAAATTTTTGAAATAATGCTTGATTTTAATCAATAATCAACACATTCCTAAAATCCTTAAAACTTTTGGAAACTATTTCTTGACAAAATAGTTTCCGCGTATTATATTGGAAACGTAAAAAACGAAAATAGTTTACTCAAGGGACATGATGAATTCAGAACAAACAAAAATAATAGACTTCTGCAGAGAATATTTTCTTGGAAATGGTTTTTACAAAACAACTATGGATGAGATTGCGGCTCAATTGAGAATGAGCAAGAAGACCATCTATAAATATTATTCTACAAAGGAAGATTTGGTTAGAGAAACGATAATTGAGTTTTTAAATTTTCACAAAGAAAACATCGGCCAAATTATCAATACAAAATCAAATGCTGTAGATAAATTAAATGAATTGTTTAATTATATCGGTAAAATGATTGCCAAGATTGATGAAAGATTTATTAGAGATATCCAAACACATATGCCTGACTTGTGGAAAGATATTGATGCTTTCAGAACCAAAATGATGACAATAAATATTGGCAAAATAATAGAGCAAGGTAAAAAAGAAAATGTGTTTGTAGATAAACCTTCAGCAATAATTACCGGTGTATTTATTTCATCTGTTCGCGGAGTTATCAATCCTGAATTTATTATGGCAAACAAGTTCTCCATCAAAATGGCGCTGGAAGAGACTATAGAAATTATAATTAATGGTATCACAACTGAAAAAGGGAAAAAAGCTTTTCAATTACTTAAATCGGAGCAATCAAATGAGAATGATTAAATATCTGCTTGTATTTATTTTATTAATTGTTTACGGCTGTGAAAGTGGAAACAACAAAAATAAGATAGAAGCTTCGGGAAATATAGAAGCAACTAATGTAACAGTTAGTTCTCAAGTAACAGGCAAAGTCCTTTCACTTCTTAAAGATGAAGGTGATCTTGTTAATGCCGGAGACACGGTACTAATAATTGATCATGAAAATTTAGAATATCAATTGGATCAAGCTCTTGCGGCACAGGAAGCAGCTCAAGCTCAACTGAGTTTGCTTAAGAACGGTGCGAGAGAAGAAGATATCAAGCAAGCTGAAGAAGGTGTTAAACAGGCACAGATAAATCATGATATGGCTAAGAAAGATAAAGAAAGATTTGATGCTTTATATGAATCGAAAGCTATTACAGGCAAACAGTATGAAGATGCAAACTCGAGGTTTAGCCTCGCTCAAGCTCAACTAGCATCAGCACAGGCTAACTTAAAAAAGTTGAAAGATTTTGCACGTCCTGAGGATTTAAAACAAGCCAATGCAAATTTAAATAGACAAAAATCTTCAGTTGACATATTAAAGAAACAAATTAGAGACTCCTACGTACAATCACCACTTGCCGGAATAATTGTTAAGAAGTTTTTTGAACCCGGAGAAACCGTAAGCATGCTTTCATCATTGTTTAAAGTTTCTGATTTAAGAACTGTAAAATTAGTGATTTATGTTTCTGAAGAAGAGCTTGGGAAAGTAAAGTTAGGCCAATCAGCAGATGTTAGTTCAGATACTTATCCAAATAAAAAGTATGAAGGAAAGGTTATTTACATTTCTCCGGAAGCGGAATTCACACCTAAAAATATTCAAACTAAAGATGAACGAACAAAATTAGTTTATGCTGTAAAGATCGAAGTAAAAAATCCGAACTTTGAACTTAAGGCTGGTATGCCGGCTGATGCAGTAATAACAACCTCTTCTAATTCTTCCAAAGGAGGAGAATAGTAGTTTTCTTTTAAAATATTCAAACTAATAAAATTTAACTCAGATGATTATAGAAATATTTATATCGTTATGCATTAATCCTTCGCAATTGGACGGTTTAGAGAGGCTTGTATGGATGCAATAATAAAAATAGAAAACTTAAAAAAATCTTACGGTGATGTTGAAGCCGTCCGTGGAATTTCGATGGAAATTTATAAGGGAGAAATGTTCGGATTAGTCGGGCCGGATGGGGCTGGAAAAACTACTACGATTAGAGTCCTCTGCGGATTATTAAATCCAGATTCCGGGTCAGCTATAGAGTTTGACAAAAATATTATAAAACATCGTAAAGAAATTCAAAATCAAATTGGCTATCTGTCGCAGAAATTTAGTCTTTATGGTGATCTGACGGTTGACGAAAATATTCAATTCTTCGCAGAAATTCACGGCGTTAAGAATTATGAACAAAGACGAAATGAATTGCTGGAATTCACAAGATTGACTCCATTTAGAACCAGGCTTGCAGATAATCTTTCCGGCGGAATGAAACAAAAACTTGCGCTTGCCTGCAGCTTAATTCATCGTCCCAAAATTTTATATCTTGATGAACCAACCACCGGTGTAGATCCTGTTTCTCGAAGAGATTTTTGGAAAATACTTTCAAGTTTGTTGAAAGAAGAGATTACAATTTTTATGACTACTCCTTATTTAGATGAAGCTGAAAGATGCAATAGGGTAGCACTTATGCATAAAGGTGAGATTATAAGTTTGGATACACCTAAAAATATTAAAGCATCTATACAAAAAGAGGTAATAGAAATTGTCTGCAGTCCGGTAAGATCAGCTTACAAATTAATAAAAGAAAAAACTGAATATGAAATTCAAATGTTTGGCGATAGAGTCGATGTTATGGTTGGCAGCAATGAAAAGGACTACCCTAAATTGGAAAGTTTATTGAAAGAAAATAAAATTGACATTACTAGTCACAGAGTAATATCGGCATCATTGGAAAACGTTTTTATACACCTAGTTACGGATAACAACTAGTTATTAAATGTTTAATGAAAAATAAATTGGGCTCAAAAATGAAAAGAATTTTAGGAATAATTTTACTGTTTGCGATATCGGCATTTTCGCAAAGCAAAGTTTTAACTCTTGAAGAATGTATAAAACTTGGAATGGGAAACAGTAATGAACTCAAAATATCAAAAGCTAAATTAATTGGTTCTGATGCTAAAGTGACAGAAGCAAATTCTCACTTACTGCCGCAGTTAAAGTTAAATGCCTCGTACCAAAGGTTAAGCAATATCCCGCCGGTTGAAATATCTTTGGATTTTCTACCGCAGCCTGTTCAAATAGCGCCTGTAATTTTAAATAATTACAATTTGAAACTTTCATTACAACAGCCTTTGTTCACGGGATTTAGATTATGGTCTGCAAAAAGTATAGCTGAGAATAATTATAAAGCCAGCAACTATGAATACGACAAAGAATTGAATGAAGCTGCATTTAAAATTCAAAATGTATTCTGGAATTATTATAAAGCTGAACAGATTAAAAATCTGATAGAAGAAAATTTAAGATTGATTAAGAAGCATGTTGAAGACACAAAAAATTTTATGGAAAGAAGTTTAGCAACTCGAAATGATTTATTGAAACTTGAAGTTCAATATTCTAATACACAGCTTCAATTAATAGAAGCCGAAAACAATCAAGATATCGCCAGGTCAAGTTTGAACAAACAATTAAATCTACCTCTTGAAGCAAACACTGATATTGAAGCTGGGAATATAGATTCATCATTTAATGATTATAATCTTAAAGATTTAATTAATAAAGCTCATGTTAACAGAAATGATCTAAAATCACTTGAGTATAAATTAGAAGCCAGCGATAAAGGAATTACAGCGGCAAATGCCGGCTGGTATCCTGCAATATATCTTGTTGGTGATTATTATTATAGCAGGCCAAACCAAAGAATATTTCCTGCTCAGGATAAATTTAAAGATACCTGGGATGTTGGAGTCTCACTTCAATGGGATATCTGGAATTGGGGATTCACATCTTCACAGTCTACACAGGCAGAGCAGCAAAAAGTTCAAGTTGAAGCTTCAGTATCTCAATTGAAAGATGCTGTTGAACTTGAAGTCTATCAATCATTTTTAACATACAAAAGGGCGCAAGATAAAATAAGAGTAAGCAGACAAACAGTAAATCAGGCAAATGAAAACTACAGAATCACCCAGCAAAAATATGAACAGCAGCTTGCCACAAGCACTGATTTGATTGACGCAGAAGTTTCGTTGCTTCAAGCAAAAACAAGTTTAACAACATCATTGGTTGATTATCAAATCGCAAAAGTGAAATTAAATAAATCAGTCGGCCAAAAAATTTATTGAAATAGGATTTGAGAATTTAATGAATAGCATTGAAGTAAATAACTTAACAAAAAAATTCGGCAGCTTTACTGCGGTTGACAGTGTTTCATTCGATGTGGAAAAAGGTGAAATATTTGGATTTCTTGGAGCGAATGGAGCGGGGAAGTCAACTACAATCAGAATGTTATGTGGCATTCTTGAACCAACTTCAGGCGATGCATCTGTTGCTGGATTTAGTGTTATGAAAGAACCGGATAAAGTTAAGCAAAATATCGGCTATATGTCTCAGCGCTTTTCACTCTATAATGATTTAACAGTTGAAGAGAATATAAATTTCTTTGGTGGAGTTTACGGTCTTGAAGGTGATAAATTAAAAGAAAGGAAAAAATGGGTTTTAAAAATTGCAGATCTTCAAGGAAAAGAAAAAATATTAACAGGTTCTTTGCCTGGCGGAATTAAGCAAAGGTTGCATTAGGAACTGCTGTAATTCATCAGCCGGGAATTGTATTTTTAGATGAACCAACAAGCGGCGTTGATCCAATCTCGCGTCGAAATTTTTGGGATTTAATTAATGATCTTTCAGGGCAAGGAACGACTATACTGGTAACTACGCATTACCTTGAAGAGGCAGAATACTGCAATAACATCATTCTTATCAATGCCGGAAAATTAATTGCCGAAGGAACTTCAAAAGAATTGAAAACCAATTATCTGAAAAACACAATACTTGAAGTTGAGTGTGAAAAAGTTGTTGCAGCTATGGAAATATTAGAGAAAGAAAATTTTGTTGATGAGACTTCAATTTTCGGAAATCAAATACACATAATTGTAAATGATAAATTTAAAAGCATTGAGCAAGTGAAAGACGTATTAAACAAAAATTCCATAAAGGTAAGCAGAATAAATAAAATTATCCCTACTCTGGAAGATGTTTTCATTCATTTATTGGATGAAAAATCAAAATCATAATATCGTTAATAAAGTTGATTAATAAGAAAGTAATATAATGTTCAAAAGGATTTTTGCAATAGCACAAAAGGAAGTAAGGCAATTAAAACGTGATACAAGAATGTTGTATGTGCTTTTTGTATTTCCTTTTGTGCTTCTTATAATTTTTGGCTATGCAATCAATTTTGACGTTCACCATATAAAGATGGTAGTGTTTGATCAGGATAAATCTGTAGATTCAAGAGAATTTGTTAATAGACTGACTAGCTCAAATTATTTTGATATTGTAGGACATATTGATTCGGAAAATAAAATAAGGGAAGTATTGGATCAGGGCGAAGCTCAAGTAATTTTAGTTTTTCCAAATGATTTCTCAAGGAATCTTTATTCGAACAAGGAAGCAAAAATCCAGATACTTGTTGAAGGAATAGACGCGAATACAGCATCAGTTATCTCAAACTATATGAATGCAGCAACGGCAACTTTTAATAGCAAAATCACTCAAGAAGCTATGGCAATTAAAGGAAAGCAGGCTTTTGTCCCTATAAATCTTGAACCAAGATTCTGGTTTAACCCGGACTTGAACTCAACACTTTATTTGATTCCGGGACTCATTTCTATGATTTTAATTATGACGGCAGTTATCTCAATCGCTATGTCTATTGTAAGGGAAAAAGAAAAGGGAACAATTGAACAAATTAATGTTTCGCCGTTATCATCACTAGAACTATTGGTTGGTAAGACATCACCATATTCTATAATTGCTTTGGTGATTGCCTCCGCAATATTATTTGCCGGTTATCTTTTATTTGGGATAACAATAAAAGGAAGCGTATTACTTTTATTTCTTACTACGCTAATATTCCTGTTTGCGTGTTTGAATTTGGGAATACTTATATCCTCAATATCAGAGTCGCAGCAGGTTGCATTTCAATTGGCGGCGTTAATTTCTTTGCTGCCTTCATTTTTACTTTCTGGATTTGTATTTCCAATCGAAAGCATGCCTCCGGTAATTCAAGTGTTAACAAATATTACTCCTGTTAAATTTTATATAATAATATTGAGGGATATCCTTTTAAAAGGAGTGGGATTAGAAGCTTTTTGGCAGCAGATAATATATTTATTGATATTCAATGGTTTCTTTTTGGGATTGGCTTCTGTAATCAATAAGAAAAATAAAACTGCTTGAAAATGTTGAAGAATATATCATTGACAAGGTTTTTAAAATGAAAATAATAATAAACATAATAATAAAAGAATTTTTACAATTAAAAAGAGATCCAAAACTTTTTAGAATAATATTTATTGCTCCAATTTTACAATTGATATTATTGGGTTACGCAGCCAATCTTGATATTAACAATATTAATACAATTGTGTATGATCAAGATAAAACTGCTGCGAGCAGAGATTTTATTGAGAAGTTTGAAAGCTCCGGATATTTTATTGTAAAAGATTATGCAGATAATTATAGTCAGATTGAAAATGAAATCAACAAAGGAGAAGCGCTTGTGGGCATTAGTTATTCCTAAAGATTTTGAAAAAAAATTAGGAAGAAACGAACAAGTTAATATCCAGGCTTTATTTGACGGGTCGGATGGAAACAAAGCAGGAATAGCGTTTGGTTACGTTACAAAGTTAGTATCAAAATATTCACAAAACATTTTGTTAAATACCAAAGATAAATCAGGCTTAAAGATTGCAGTATCAAGCATGGTTACACCGGAAATCAGAATTTGGTATAATCCTGATCTTAAAACAAGATACTTTATGCTTCCAGGAATAATGGGTTTAATTTTAACAATAATAACTACCACGCTTATGGCAATGGGCATTGTTAAAGAAAGAGAGATCGGCACTTTTGAACAAATTATTGTTACACCTATTAAGCCATATCAATTAATAATCGGTAAGACTATTCCGTTTGTAGTTGCCGGATTTGTTGATGTACTTTTAGTAACGGCGGTGATGGTATTTTGGTTTGGTATCCCGGTTAGAGGCGATTTTTTCTTTTTGATGGTAGCTTCATTTATATATGTGTTGTCATCTTTAGGTTTGGGATTATTTATTTCAACCGTTTCGAAAACACAGCAGCAGGCAATGATGGTTGCAATGTTTGGCGTATTGCTGCCGATGAATTTTCTATCGGGTTTTGCTTTTGCAATTGAAAACATGCCTTCATGGATTCAGCCCATAACGTATTTAATTCCCTTAAGATATTACATTACAATTTTAAGAGGAGTAATTTTAAAGGGTGATGGGTTTTTCCAGTTGATTCCGGAAACAGCAATTCTTTTGGGGATGGGATTATTAATTTTACTGCTGAGTTCCTTAAGATTCCAGAAGCGGCTTGAATAGAACTATTATTGTTTTCAATTCTATTTGACTCATAAAAATATTTACTTAATTTAGAATTATTAATAATCTGAATTCATAGTTAGGAAAAAAATGAGTCAAAACGAATTACATCAGAGTCTTGAGAAAATGCATGAAGAGCTTCGCAAAGTTTCTTCTCTTGATAATGAATCAAAAAATATTTTGCTGCAAATTTCTAACGATATTAAAAATCTTTTAAACGAACCTGAAGAAAAAGTTGTTGATGAAAAGGATGATCTAATTAGTAATTTAAAAGATACTGCTGCAAATTTTGAATCCGAACATCCTGAATTAGCGGAATCAATTCATCTTGTTATTCATACTTTGAGTAACATGGGGATTTGATAATCAGATAATTGACTTATTTGATTGTTATCTCATCTACAAAAATCCACGCTTTATTGCCATCGCCTGGATGCCATTTGGGACAAACCCCAATATTTTTTGCTATGATTCGGATAAACCTGACTTTTTCATTTTTTAACTGTACATCGTATTCTTTCTTTTCAGATATTTTACTGTGCTGCGTTGTTGAATCAGGCTTCACGTCATAAATTTCTTTATATTTTTTCCCATCCGATGAAACAAAAAATTTAATTTCTTTTGGCAAAAAAATCCACGAGCCCGGATTATTAAGGAACCCAATCTCAATCTCATTAACAACTTTTTCTTTACGCAGATCAAAAGCAGCATCTAAATCATCACCTTCAAAACCAAGCCAGTTGCCGTCGTTCAAATTTGTTGAACCGTAAATTCCATCGATTAAAGTTGCTGAACCTATTGCTTTGTATTTTGGACTTGGTTGAAAATTTAAATCGATTTTAATGTTTTCAGTTTGTTTATAATTCATGATTGACACAGGACTTATATCATCATCTTTCAACACAACTGCCTTAACTGTTAATGAAGAATTTATTTTAATGGGTTTTTCATATTTCAAAGATTTTTTAGTTGGATCACTTCCATCCAGAGTATAAAAGATTTCAGAATTGTCAAATGAATTTATAGTCACAGAAAGACTATCTTGAATATCAAATTCAGGTTTGAAAGGTAAGATTTGCGGTGGAAGAACATTTTTATCTGCAGGAATCTTTGTTAATAACATGCTGGAATCAACTAGTTCCTTTGGTTTGTTATTCAGACTAAAATAAATTTCAATGTCATTTTCGGGCGGAATGCATTCCGCAATTAATTCTAAATTGTGAATTCCTTTTTTTAAATAAATATTTTTAATAGGCTGCTTATTAGAAATGGAATTTACATCAACTGAAACATTATTCCCATCTATTATCAGTTTTGCATGACAGGATGCGATTATATAAAATTTAAAATCGCCTTCACTTCTAAGTTTTAGAAAACCATTCCAGCTAATTCCAAATTTTTCACGAATTATTGAAAAATTCTTAAGATCAAAATTATAGGAATACCCTGTATAAGATTCTTCATTGTTAAGCCACTTAAAATTTTTGTAGCTATCTATATATTCAAAACACGAATACTCCAATCCGCTAATAGGGGAGAGTACAATTTTGCTGCTGATATTTGAGACTGTCTGATTAGCATTATATGCCGCCGCTTTAATTTTGGCTGGTAAATCAACATTAAAAATTCCGTTATACTTAATAGATTTTAATGACGGCTCAGTCCCGTCGATTGTATAAAAAATTGATTCTCCAGGCTGACACTTAATCTCGATTTCTGCTATAGTTTTCTTCGCCTTCAAAATATTTATTTGAGGAATAGAAGATAATTTTTTCGGGACTGCAGATAAACCTAATCCTATCCTAAGCCGTGCAATAGCCCAGCACCACCACGCAGCTTGTTCACCATTTCCTTGATCAACTATTTTCCAGATTCCATATTTCATTTTGTCCAGTTTAGATTTATTCATTCTTGGTACTTCTTGATTTGAACCAGTAGTAAGAAAACTATTTTCCATAAAGATTGTGTTTTCACCTTGAACTGTTTTCAGCATCGAAAACATTTCATTTATGCGCTTCCAATTTTTTATTTCTCTATTAAATTCAATTTCCCAGCCGATGCCTTTTCCTATTATCTGTCCTGAAAAATCTCCGTTCGGCCACCATTCTGTAGGCATCCATTTTATGTTATTCCATTCTTGAATTGTGTGATTCTCCATTTCTTTAACAGTATTGCGCAGAACTTCAAAATTGAGCGGCGACCATTGAGCAGCAATTGGGGAAAGGTTCACCCAGCTATATCCGAAAAATGGTTTGTTGTCGTTTTTGTCTTTTGATAAAAGTTCAAGATAGACTTGCTTACCGTCTACCTTTCTTGTCATATATTTTTCAATTCCAAATTTTAAATTATTCAAGCGCTCTGTCCATCTTTTTGCTTTAGGAACATCATTCCTAATTACTGCTACTTTTATCATTGATGTGAGGGCAGCGCCAACAAAACATTGAGTGAGTAAATCATAATTGGTTGGAATCGGACGAGAATGTTCAAAATTAAAATTGAAAATAAGTTCAGGAATAAAACCATTTTTGTTTGATCCAAAGTATGGTTCTTCGGTTGACCGATCCATTAAATCAGAAACTAAATTCCATGTGCTGTCTTCAAATAAAGTATGCCCGCGAGCAAGTGCAAGTTTCGCCCACGCTAGAATGTTATGTACTTGTCCATCTATCTGATCTGTCTTTCCAATTATGTACACGGAATCTCTGGTTTGATTTACTTTATGAATATTTTTTCCCTATTACATGGGGAACTCTATTCATTCCATTTGCTTTCATGGTTTGAAAAACAAACTTCAGCATCAATTCGGCTTTTTCGTAATTTTTAGTTTCGACTAATAATGGAACCATTGCACCCACGGTTCGGCAGTATTCACCATCATATTGGCCTGTCATTGATTCCTGTAAATAACCGTCGGCTTCAATTCTGGAAATAAGACTATAATATGTATTGGAATATAATCGTGTGAAAAAATCTGAAGTCAGTTTTTGTCTGACAGATTCGAGCGTGGAATTATTTTTCGTTGTTTGGCCGAATGAAAAGGAAAATGATAATAAAATAATGTACAGGTAGATAAAACTAAATAGAAGTTTCATAGATTATTTTATATAAATCTCATCAATAAATATCCAGGCGTTTCCACCTTTCCCTTGATGCCATGGGGGACATATTTTAATATTTTTAGCAGCTATTTTAATGAATCTGCAGCTTTCATTTATAAATGATTTATTGAACTCTTTCGCTTCCATATTTAGATTCGGTTTTATATTTTGGCTGAACGATGAAATTTCTCTAAAATTTTTATCATCATTCGAAATAAAATATTTAACTTCTTCGGGCAAGAAAATCCATGAACTTTGATTCTCTAGAAAACTTGCAGAAATATTTTTAATTGATTTAACCTCTCCTAAATCTATTACGGATTCAAAATCGGTTCCTTCAAAACCAAGCCAATTTCCGTCATTAAAGTCATATGATCCCGCCCAGCCGTCAATTAGGATTGATTTATTTCCACTTCCATATTTTTTATTTGGAAGGTTTATCAATTCGATTGATTTACCAACTGCCAGGTGATTTATAAATTTGACCCTGCTTTCACCAATTCTTCCTGGCTCTCTATTTTCTTTACCTTTTATTCCTGTTAACCGATCGCCTAATTCATACCTTGCTTTATCTCCAATTTTTTTTAACTGCTCTACAATTTCCGGATGTTTATCAATAACATTTATTTTTTCTTCAACGTCATCCTTTAAGTTGTATAATTCATAACTAATTTCTTTTTGCCAGGTTTTTCCCGGGAATCCATCTTTGCCTGGCACCATTCCTTCATAGCTTCTCTGCACACATGGGAAATAAAGTTTCCATTCATTTTTACGAACTGCGATTAAATCGTAATCATAGTAATACCAAAATTCATCTCTGGGATTTGCATCTTTTTCATTGTATAACAAAGGCAGAATGTTCACTCCGTCAATTTTATTTTTGGGAAGTTCGGCTTTTGTAATTTCAGCAAGAGTCGGAAGTAAATCAATTGTCGATGCCATCTTATCGCATTTTGTATTCGGTTTTATTTTTCCCGGCCATCTGATAACACATGGGACTCTATCTCCGCCTTCCCACATTGTGCCTTTGCCTTCACGCAAGGGATAAGCAGAACCGGAATGATTACCAAAATTTAACCACGGCCCATTATCGCTTGTGAATATCACAAGTGTTTTTTCATCTATTCCATTTTCTTTTAATGATTTAAATATTTCGCCGGTTGACCAATCTATTTCCTCAATCACGTCTCCGAATAATCCTCTTTCACTTTTGCCTTTAAATTTATCAGAAACAGCAATTGGAACGTGAGGCATTGAATGAGCTAAATATAGAAAGAAATTTCTCTCCGCATTATTATTTATGAATTTTAAAGCATGCTCAGTGTACTTAGTTGTTAATTGAGCCTGATCATTCAAATCTTTTACAATTTCAACCGGTTCATTACCATCAATTAATTTTAACTCCGGATAACCCGATTTCCAACTGTCTTCAATTGGCTTGCCGTCGTAACCAACGGGCCACATATCATTTGAATACGGCAATCCAAAATATTCATCAAAGCCTTGCTGCAAAGGTAAAAACTGTTTGTGATGGCCTAAATGCCATTTGCCGAAAATTGCAGTTTTATAATTTTTCTTTTTTAATAAGCGGGCAATGTTTTCTTCTTTTGGATTTAATCCGACTGTCGCTGAAGGATTTAAAGCTCCGCGTATACTTACTCTTTCAGAATAACATCCTGTTAATAAAGCTGCTCTGGATGCACTGCAGACTGCAGTTGCGTCATGAAAATCTGTGAAGATCATTCCTTCTTTTGCCATCTGATCAAGATTGGGAGTTTTATATCCTTTTGCTCCGAATGACCCAATGTCTGCATATCCTAAATCATCAGTAAATATGATAATTATATTGGGTAATTCTTCTTCTGATAAAAGCTCATAAGAAGACAGATAGGGAGCTATTGCAGCTAATGAAATACTTTTTCCGACATTCGCTATAAATTTTCTTCTTGAAATATGCGACATAATAGTTCTCCCAATGGTTCAAATTAGTTTTGAACTATAAGAAATTTATTAACCTATTTAACTTTTATTGTAGTTCTTAATCTAATATCCTTAGATGAACTGCCGAACATAATTCTAAAATCTCCCGATTCTACGAGAGTTATCAACTCTTTATTTAACATAGATAGTAGTTCCGGTGTAATATTAAATTCAACATTTTTTGTTTCTCCGGCGGAAAGATGGAATCGCTGAAATCCTTTTAGTTCAATTACCGGCCTCGCGACGGATGCGAATAAATCCTTAATATATAATTGAACAACTTCATCGCCGTCCACTTTACCGGAATTTTTTATTTTGAATCGTGCAATGACATTTTCGTTTTGGGAAATTTCCTTTTTATCTAAAACCAAATCACTGTACTCAAAATTTGTATAGCTTAATCCATAGCCAAATGGAAATAACGGCTGGCCTGTAAGATTTATATAGTCATCGCCTCTGCCGGTGGGTTTATGATTATAAAATAAAGGCAATTGTCCTTCATCTACCGGAAATGTTATCGGCAATCTTCCCGCCGGATTATAATCACCAAATAAAACATCAGCAACTGCTTTACCACCGGCTTCGCCAGGGTACCAGACATCAATTATTCCGGGAATATCATCTATCCAATTTTTCATTGTTATTGCACTTCCACCAACCAGAATAACAACTGTCGGAGTACCGGTTTTTGCGACTTCTTTTATTAATTCTTCTTGATGCCCCGGCAATCTCAATAATGCTCTATCCCGGAATTCACCTTCGTCAATACCTGCTACGATAACTGCGGCATCACTTTGCTTTGCATTTTTAACAGCATCATTTATTTCCTGCTGCCAATTATTATTTACTCCTTCATTCCATATAAGTTTTAATCTTGTATTTCCTGCAGTTGTGTAAAATTCAATTTTGATATCGTATTCTTTTCCTTTTTGAAAATCATATTGGGTTGTTGTTTTACCATAAGATTTTTGAATCCAATCATCAATAATCAATTTATCATTAATAAATAATTTGTAACCATCGTTTCCTTCAATACCAATGCTTACCATCCCGTTTTTTGGACCAATGATTTTTCCTTCCCACATAACAGAATACCAATCATAATCTAATTTTTCCTGATCCGGAGAAAAGAGTGTCCATCTAAAATCCATATTATCATCAATTCTTGTAAATGCAGGTTTGCCTATAAAATTCGGATTATTAAAATATTTACCAAGTAAGCCTGCGTGCTTTTTCCCATTTTCCATACAAAATAAATTTTTAGCGGGTATAATTGTAAATTCTTTATCCTCTCTTCCGCAGCCCGCTGAATATTTTACTTCAGCAACATTTTTAACTTTTTCTTTTATTCCATCGAGTATGCTGATAACATTATTTCCAGGGCCGCTATATCCACCAAGCCTTCCTTCAACAGCATCAGTACCGATAACAGCAATTTTCTTTAAATCTTTTTTTAATGGAAGAACATTCTTTGCATTTTTTAAAAGTACTATTGATTCCTGAGCAGCTTTATATGCAAGTTCACGATGTTCGGAATTGCCATTAATATTTTTGGCATCTTCAACATTCACATAAGGATTTTCAAATAATCCTAATTCAAATTTTGCTCGAAGAACTCTTCGAACAGCATTATTTATTGTTGATTCTTTTATCAGCCCTTTATTAAAAGCATCAAAGAAAATTGGATATTGCGAATATGAAGTTTGAAGAATTACATCTAACCCGCCGTCAATTGCGTTTTTTGTAGCTTCAGTATAACTGACAACAGTGCCGTGTAGGTCCTTGGCCCCTCCAATTGCCCCGGCATCAGAAATGACAAAGCCTTTGAATCCCCATTCATTTTTTAATTTTTTATTCAGAAGCCAATCATTCGCAGAACAAGGAGTCCCATCGTAAGAATTATATGAAATCATTATTGAAGTTGCATTTGCTTTTTGAACTGCTGCTTTGAATGCCGGGAAATAAACTTCATCCATCATTCTTTCATTATACTGTATCGGGTAACTGTCTCTTCCTCCGTCTCCCACATTTGCAACAAAATGTTTTGGAGTTGTAATAACTCCCAATTCTTCAAACTCGGAAATAAATGCAACTCCCATTTGAGTTGTTAAGAACGGGTCTTCGCCGTATGTTTCTTCAGTTCGTCCCCATCTAACATCACGGGCAATATTTATTACCGGGGATAAAATTTGTCTTATTCCTCTCGACTTAACTTCCATTGCAATTGCTTTTGCAGCTTCACTCATAAGATTAACATCGAAGGTTGCAGCTAATCCAATTGATTGAGGAAAAGCTGTAGCTCCAGGCCTTATCAATCCGTGGAGAGCTTCATCAAATGGGATGATGGGGATTCCCAATCGTGTGTCTTCTACAAAATATTTTTGCATTTCATTTATTTCATTTGCTTCCGACTCCGCAGACCCGGCATTTTCATATTGCATCATTTGTTCAGTGGCATTGTCAGATTTGGCTTTGGTATTAAGCTGCAGACCAAATATTCCATTTTTGTATTTTTGTTTGCCGTCTCTTAAATCTCCGGGAATCATATAAAGCTGCCAAAATTTTTCTTCCAAAGTCATCCGTGACAATAAATCTTCAACTCTTTTATCAATTGATAAATTTGGATTTTTATAAGGATAATTTTGAGCAGAGATGGGAAATGATAATGTAAGAATGAATAAATATAAAAATTTTTTTTTCATAATGTTGACTAATTTTGGTGTAATAAATTTTAAGATATTATTTCTCGGCCAAACAAAATAATAATTCTTTGTGTTTAGTTAGGAATATTTTAAATCGAAAATAAAAATATATCTTGGAAATAATAATTAATTCTTTAGAATTAATTTTAATGTTTCAATTGAATTATGGCCTAAACCAATTTTAATTTTATTGTTGGACGATTCTAAATTTTCATTTCCATCTTCAATTAAATTTGTTCTTAGAGCTTCACTAATATTTTTAAAACTACTAAGTTCAACATTAGAGTCCTCACCTGAAATATCATATAAACGAATAACAACCGAATTATCATCTTCTCCCTTTTTAATGGCTGATATAATTGTGTTATTTTTATTTACCGAAAAGAAACTTTTCTCTTCAGGCAATTCAGCATTTTTATATTGAATTGGATTTACGACTACCTGCAAATCTTCGTTTGCTTGTTTACCAAATTCAAAACCATATTGCCAGCCCGGTTTATGTGAAGTGAATGAAAAGCTGTAATCGTGATTGCCAGTTTGTAAATATTCATTTCCCAACTCATGACAACTTTTTCTTGATGCTAAAAGAATCGGCTGCAATATTGTTTGATGAGAATTCGAATCAGTAGGATCAACAAAATCAGCGACCGCTACACAAGAACTAAGTGTTACACCGAATTTATCATTATTTGCCCCTATCCAATTTTCTATTCCTCGAGGATGAATATCTTTGCAGACCGTAGTATATCTTTCACCGGCGGCTCCTTGAATTTCATCTTTTCCAACTTCGGAGACACCAAATGCAGTTTCATAAGTAATTTTTCCTTCTTTCATATTAACGGGCATTGCCAATCGATATTCGCGATAAAGAACACCTTCCCAATTCAAGAGTGAAGTTTTAAAATCAATTCGCTTTACTTTTTTATAAAGAATTACTTTTTGTTCAACAACTGCATTTCTTATTTTCTGCCTGAATTTAAATGAACTATATACAGGACCATTTTCTAATAATTCCCAATGAGTTTTATAATTACTTGTTTTATCAAAACCTTCCATAGTCGCCTGCTGTACATCGGCAAATTCTCCTGCACCATTTCCTTCGGATTTCATTGTAAAAACTTCGCCGCCTAAAAATTTTGTTACATCGAGCAATTCGGTTTTAAGTTCCTTGTCATAAATGCTTTTAATTCCTCCATCAGTTAATTCTACTTTGTAGAATTGACTCTCATAAGGTGATAAATTTTGCTTTACCTTTGTTTCCCCTTTCGACACTAAATAAAAAGTTTTATATCCAATTGAAGGAATATCTTCTGCAATAAAATTTACAGCTGCTGATTTAATGCTTCCATCATCGTACTTTAATAAATCGGATAGTTGAATTTCGATATTGTTTCCATTGGCGTCAATGAGGCTGAGAGATTTTACTTTACCTTCTTCAAAATTAATATCAAATTTTGCGGGGTCGGAGCGTAACCAATTCAAGCTATTAAAGACTACAATTGGAATACCTTTTTTATCATCAGTTTTAATTTTGGAAGCCAGGGATTTGACAGCATTTTCTGTTAATTGAGCTGCTTCAGTTTTTGCAAAAGTAAATTTGCTTAAAAATAAGTCGTCGGTAGTTTGTCCTTCTTTTCCTCCCCATCCGTGATCGGGATAAATTTTTGATTCCCATGCTTCAGCGAATCTTTTTGAGGGATAATTAGCAAAACTATTTTCTGTCATTGCATTTATGGTTGAAAACTTTTCAGCCATGGTAAGTAAAATATCTGCCTTCCTGCTTGCTTTCAAAGCTTCGTAATGTGAAGGCCCATGAATATACAGCCAAACATCAGGCCGTTCACCTTTAATTTTGGGAATGTTAGAAGCAGCAATTATAAATTTATCTAAAAATTCTGATGCAGTTTGAATTTTAAATTTCGGCAATTGAATTGGTATTTTATTGCCGTCTTTAACTTCAAGCTCATCAATACTCTCCCAATTTTTTATAACATTACTATAATCTACAGCCGGGCTCATATCCCAATCGGATAGAACAGGAATTACATTTTTATCTGAGTTGTCAGAAAAATATTTTTTATAATCAAGTGACGATTCGGCTAAATAGCTTGCAGCATCATAAACATTTTTGTGAAGCGGTGTGAATGCTTCTGAATAATGGCCTGGTGAAAAAGTAGTGACATAAGATCCATCAGGGCTGTACCAATTATAAATGCCTTTTTGAAATCTGCTGATTACCATATAATCCACGCCGGATTTTTTCAGAATCTGAGGCATCTGCAGTAACTTGCCCGGCACATCAACATTCCAGTAAACTCTTGCATCATAATTGAATTCTTTCTTCAGCCATCTTTTGCCAAAATAAAATTGTCTTACGAGTGCTTCACCGGAATACATTTCCTCGTATGGCTGAATAAAACCGGCACCGCAAGAAATTTTACCTTCTTGTAAAAGCTTTGCAACTTCAGCTTGCTTATCAGGATGCCTACTAATAAATTCTTTTAACATTAGTGCGTCTTCAACATCAAAGCGGTAAGTCGGATCGGAATTAGAGGCCTTTTCGAAAAGGGGAGTAAGCAGCATCGTATCTCTTTCAATAACACATTTTTCGGGACTGTCCATCCAGGCAATATCTTGATGGCTTGAATTCATTAAATATAAATTGCCTTTGCTGAGATTTGACTGAGATAATTTTAAAATATTATCAACTGTATGAGGCTTATATATTCTTTTGCAAAAAATATTGGTTACATCTTTTGCAATCTTTACTTCGTTAATCATTAAAGATTTTTTCAGAAGTTTTTGTTTTTTTATTTCTTGATTTAAACTTGATAGAGAAATTAATTCTGAGTTATCATCTCTAACAATCAAAGATAAATTGCGTATATCTTTATTAGATATTTTTAATTGTCCAACGGTATTTTCATTATCCGATTTTAATTGAACACTGAATTCATCAGTACCAATTTTAGCAGTAAGTGTTTTGCCGTCATTAACTATTGGAGCTTTAAAATTAAGATAAGAATTATCGTTGTCGTACTTTAGATCAACATTTAGCCAGGTTTCATATTTCACCAATTCCTGAAGATATGAAACTGCATCATTAGCTTTAAAAACTATTATCCATGTATTACTTCCAGCAGCTTCACCCACAATTTTAATTTTAACCGGCTCGCCCTTTTTTATCCAGCTTAATGGAGTGAATAGTGACATGTAACCATGAGCATCCCCGAATTGATCCAAATCGATTGTAGTAAATTCCAGGATTCCACCATCTGGATTTTCAAATTTTCTGTCATCTTCTTTACCGCTTATGAATTGAAATCTTTTAACATCATTTACAAATACATCAAAATTATAATGTTCATTTGTTTTTTGAACAGCAGCAAGCCAGGTAAACCAAAAGCCGTTTCCATCTATATCAACTGGAATTTTTTGTGTCAACCATTCAATAGGCATATCGCCATTTTTACACCTGGTTAACAAACCGTCAGTTACATCAATTCTTAAGCTGTGATATGTGAATTCATTTTTGCCAATGTTTTTTGAAAATCCTTCAAAATGATTTTTTGATTTTAATGCAAAATTATACTGCTTCATTAAAGTTTCATTTCCTTCAGCGTGTATGGAATTAAAACCGACAATAAATAACAACATGTATAAAAGAATTCTCATCTGCATACTCTTATATTATTAACTAAATTATATAATTATAAAGCGTAATTTTTTCTAATCTGAAAATTGCCCAATTAAAACGCCCGAAACATTCCAGGCACTGAAACTTCCACCTTCTTTTTCTCCAATTGGAATTGCAACTTTAAAAGTATGCTCACCAGGAGTAAGATTATCAAGTATTATATCTTCCGGCACGGTAACAGTTCCCGGGCACCAATTTGATCGGCTTAAATCAGAAGACGACAATCCGTTTCTAAAATTTCCTGATGCCGGATTTGACAATCTATAGGTTCCGCAATCATCTCTCCAGGGGATGAAACTATATGCCAATTTATTATCAATAAATATTTTGTTAAGCTTCGGATTAAATTCATCACCATTTCCCCAGCCTCCATGCCCGGTGCTTGTAAATATTAATTTAATATTCTTCAATCCTTCAGGAATGTTTATTGTAACTTTTAAGGAATCTTTGTGAAACATTGTACCATAATTTTGCCCGGACATTTCCATAATATTAACTGTATTAAAAATTGATTTTATCCAATACTTTTCTTGTGTATCATTTTTTTCAAAAGATGGATAAATTTTTAAATTTACATTTACCATGTGTCCGCCTTTATCATAATTACCTATAAAAATTCCAATCCAGACTTCCTTGCCATCTTTAGGCAATAAGTCTGTAATTTCTCTTCTGTAGATAACAGAATCTGCCCAATTGTAACCTTCAATTTTTGTGTAATCATTGAATTTTCTAACTCCGAACGGAGTAAAAAATCGCATTAGTTCAAGAGGCGGTTCATAATTTTCTGTAGCAACAACACCTTGAAATTTTTCACCATTTCTATCAACATATTCCGGAATTTTTTCAAGACCATTTTTGAATGCATCCAAAAAAGAAATCTCTTTATCAGTTGGGATTAAAAATAAACTTCCAACCCTGTCATAAGCATCTCCATTTGACCACTGTGAAACTTCAGCAAAAACAATTGAACCATTTTGAATTTGAGGGAGTCGAATTTTTTTTAGCAGGACGGTGCCTTTTGAATATCGATAAGTAACATTTGGAATCTCTTTATCCGGGTTGGAAATGGTATCTCCAAAATTTATTTTTTGATGCTCAAATACTTTTATGATTTGATAGCGGCTGTCAATTAATTTTCTTAAATAAGTTTTATCATCGACTTCATTAGCATCTTCAAAGTTATATTTTTTTTCATCATCAGTTAATTTTCTTATATCGATATTTTTTGCGAAGATTTCGTAATCGTTATTCCTTACGGTTTTTAAAACTAAACCTAAACCAGGCGCAACCGAAATACTTGGTGTTCCTTTAATATTCAATTCATTTGTAAACCACACATCAACTGTATTAGATTTTATGTGAAAAATTGCTTTTGTACATTTGTACCCAAGTATGGTTTCAGTTTCATCGGTAATTGTTCCTTGCTCATAATCAGAAAAAGGTTTTTTATATATGTATTTTTCGTCTTCGTTAACTTTCAATAATTGAATTGATACTCTTTTCTTTAGATCTAAAAACTGTTTCTCTTTTTCTTCTGATACTCTGCCAACCATCTTGTAGCTGACTAAACCTTCATTGTAAAACATTAAGAGTGAAACATTCTCTTCAACTTTACCATTATTTCTGAAACCGTATTCAACTACTCCCTGGTCATATTTTATTTTGTGCAATTAGCGTCGAAGTTAAAATGCAGATTATTATTAAACTCATTGATGCAAAAGTAGAAATTAATTTCATCTTGTTCTCCATTTTAAAATTCTCCTCGGAAGTCATTTAAATATAAATAAGTTTTGGTGAAGTTTTATTAAAGCCATAACTGAGGATTTGTGTAAAATTTATTTTTAGAAATTACTGCAGTTATTAAGAGGGAGAGTAAAAATTGTTTCAAAAATATTCTATTTAGGAAATTGCTGTTTATTTTTTTAGAAAGTTTTTATCAATCACAAAAAGGCCGCAGAAGGTAGATTGTTGATCTAACCTAAATATGTTTGAGAACTTTACGCTCGTTATATCCAATTCATAGGATTCATTCCTGAGGCTTGGTTGTCTGGTGAAACAGCAATCGCATATAAAATATGCACTTTGAGTATATGAAGAAATATAATCGATATAAAATTGATATTGCAATTTATAATCAGTGGAAAATCTACTTGGGATAATCTACAATTTGAAAAGCCTTAATAGACGATGAATTGTATAATAGCTATTGTTGGGGATCTTGCGATTGATAGAGATTTAAGATAATATATGCCGCTTCCGACAAACTGAAAATTAAAATATGCTTGAGGAGTATAACCTTCTTTTGAACAAACCAGTTTTTAAAACCAGGATGAACATTCCAAAATTATCATTACAATTCGACTATGAAACACCATCCAGTTATTCAACTCTATTAATAGTTTTTTTTGGGTAACTGTATTCTATGGCTTTATATTTATTATGGCTTTTTAATATTACATCATATGGTATAGCATTTTTGAATGAGATGGGTTTTCCCTTATACGGATAAATTGGTGAACCTTTAACTACAATAAAATGCAAGTGAGGATAACCTGCCAACCCAGATTGACCAGTTACACCAAGTCTCTTACCTTGTTTTACAACATCACCTTTTTTTACAAATATTCCATTATCCGGAGAATGTAAATAAATTCCAAATGTTTCATCACCATGATCTATAATTACATAATTGCCAACTATATTTAAACTAGAACGCGAAGTGCTTCCTTTGCTTTCTGAGTTCTCTTCAACACTATAAACGGTTCCACCTCTTGAAGCAATAAATTCTGTTCTCAATGGCATATTAAAGTCAAAAGCATATTCATCCGGATTCCCGGATGCATGATATGAACTTGAGCAATTTGTTAATCCGGTCTCATAAGTAGACCCAGCCCTATATGGCAACACATATGGAGAATGTTTAGGAAGAACATATTCTTGTCCATCACAACCCAAAATTGGATCACTGTCTTTTAAAATATCATTCTCAGAAGAGTTAACTAGGCCGGTGAAATTATTTGAGTCAAAATTGCATCTGTATGATGAATATAAAAATAATACCGTTAAAGAAACATTGAGCAAAATGGATATACGTTTTCTCATTTAAATTTTGTTTTTGTATTAGGATTAACTTAAAATAAAATTTTATTAAGAACATTTTACGGTAAAAATTCAGTCTCTTTCCTAAGGCATTTTTAAATATAAGATTTTGAAAGTGTACAAAAAACTTCTTCAAATATAAAAGACAAAATATAGCCCCCAATTTTGCAGGCTATCATATGATGTGTTTTATTTCAATACAACGTTATTTCGGCTGGAAAAAAAATCTATTTAGATAATATTTGAAAACTGAACTAAATAAATACATTCTAAAAAATTTTACCAGTTTCATTTCTTCATTGGCCGTTTCTAAACATTCATATTCAACAAGAATCTTCTGAGCTTTTATTTATCGCATAATATCGAAAATGTCCTAAATATGTTAATTATATTTTAGATTTAATCCATTGAAACTTGCGACGATATGCTGCAGGTGTAAGCCTTGTAGTGCGTTTAAAAATTCTAGTAAAGAAACCTACATTCTCATATCCAACTGCCGGAGGAGTGAAAATCGATTCTATGAAAGTGGATTTGGAAAGTGTAATTGATTTAAATGGTATGTTCGGTTTAAAGGATATTCGACCTGGAATTTCAGATGTTAAAGTTCTGTTTCATGTTAAATCAGACGCGGATAAAGAAACACTACAAGAAATTCTTAATTCAGCACAGTCATTATCACCGGTTTATGATTCAGTAACTAAACCGGTTAAAGTTAAAAATGTTCTTATGAAAGAATAACTTGAAATATTGGATCAACATCTAAATTAAAAAATAGTTCAAATGATGGCAGATTTTTAAACGAAGTAAACATGTCTATAAATCTGCCATTTATTTTTAAAACCCTTGTATCAAATTAAATTCCCAAATCCATTTATTTCCCTGCCGTTCAATGGGATGAACGTAGTCAATTTCACCAACTGCGTAGCCGAATAAATTTATTCTTATAGTAGCACCGTAGCTGCTTATGAGTTTTTTCCCTCCGCCGAATAGTGCTGGCTTGCTTCCATTTGACCATGCAACTCCTGTATCATAAAATAATCCGGTTTCAATTGGGAAGATTCCGTAATAACCTGAGCCTAAACCAAGAAGGCCAAAAAATGGAAAACGTATTTCCAGATTTCCCACAAGCATTTTGCTTCCGTAAAGATTACTGTAAAGATTATTTGTATTTACTGAGTCATTCAAAAATTCATTTGCATCGAATGAATTGTCATCGTAACCTCTCACGAATCCCGGATATCCAATAGAAAGCGGATATAAGCGTGAGTCTTCACCGCCTGTACCGTACCGTCCAAAATGAAAAACTCTTCCAGCAATTGTAATAGGACGTATCGGCATTACATACTTTCGAAAATCCGTGAGAAAATTAATCATATTTAATGATCCAAAAGTCGGCGTAACTGCAATTCTAAATCTTTGGCCTAAAAGAGGTGAAGCTGCACCAAAAATGGAATTGTCATAAGCTAAGGCTGTACTCACAGAACCAATATTTAATGCATCGGCATGCGGCAATTCCTGAGTGTCATCCTGGATAAGTTCTCCTGTATTTAATGAAATTGCTTGTATAATAGCTTCATTTTGAAAACTAATATTTTCATAACCGGCAGTAAACTCAGCCCGCATCACCTGACTAAATGGATAATATATTGATCCGGAAATATCTCTAATAATTTCTCTATAAATTAACTGCTGTTCAACATAAGCCTGTTGATTCTTTATAGTTGTATAACCCGCGCTATAACCGCTGTATATATATGGTATCTGACTTATAGAGCCGCCCCAATTCCATCGGCTTGATGTGTTTACATAACTAACCAATGCTGCAATATCAGTAAATCTAAATGAACGGTAAGACTGTACTTGCAGAAATGTTGTAAGATTATGATTTCCCAGCATATCAGACCAAATTAATCCAACACCGCCTCCTACGTTAGCACCGTATCTGTCAATTCCAACTCCAACAGAAGGCTGCACAACGCCAGTTAAGGAAAGGGATGCGTCATAATCTGAAAGTGCAAAATTATCTTTCGGCGGTAAATTTATGCTGGGATTATTAAGATTCGCCACCAGCATGCTGTCTTTTCTATCAATAGGCGGCAGACTTGCTGGATAAAGATTTTTTAACTCAGTCAATTCGGATGATGCTTTGGTCTTTGTACTATCGTAAGCATATATATTGTATTTCCCATATTCGTACGCGCTATAAATTATTCTATTATTCTTTACAGAAAGTGCAGGGCTTAATGAAGTGATACCGCTTACGCCGGTATATAAATTAGTTAGCTGAGTGATATCTCCAGTTTGCACATTTAAATTATAAATGTTCGTTATACCATTTTGATCAGATAAAAAATAAATATTGTTTCCGTCCTTTGACCATTGCGGATTAATATTTTTAGCATCTTTAAAATTATGCAATTGTGAAAATTCTTTTGTCTGTGGATTAAACAAAGCAATTTGATAATCTCCAATGTCCAGGCTGTCCAGCTTTGTTGTAAAACGGTCGGTTACTAAAACAATTGATTTCCCATCCGGTGACCACTCGGGCTGCAGCTCTGCGTAAGCATCATTTGTAAGCTCTGTTAATTTTTGGTTTTTCAAATTGTAAAGAAATAAATTAGAAAAGCCTCCGCTTAATGCTGAGAAGACAATGGAATTTCCGTCCGGTGACCATGATGCATTAAATATTTGTCCCAAACTATCAAAACGAATTTCATTTTCAATTTCGTCATTAGTTAAATCTAAAATAGAAAGAGTAGGCCGTCCTTCTTTAGTAGTTGAAAACACAAACTTATCTCCAGCCGGATTCCAGGCTCCAGCCGAATTAATGAATTCAAGCGATTGCAAATGAGGATCAAGCTCGGTGCTTAAAATTGTTTTTTTTACTTTTCCTGTTTTGGCATCAGCTAAAAAAATATCGATTGAAAAAAGATTTCGTGAAGAATAAAATGCAATGTATTTCCCATCCGGACTTAAAACCGGCGATATATTCAAATCGTTGTCATCTTCTTCTGTACTTCCAATTAATAAAGGGCCATAATCTGATGACATTGAGGTAATTTTTTTTACAGAATCAGCCTGTTCGTGAATTGATTTGTGCCAAAGTTCGGAAAGTGAATCAGTTGAAACAGATAGTAAACTATCAATTGTTTTTTTAAAATCTCCTCTTCGTGACCCAGCTACAAGTAAATCTACAAGCTTATTGTCTCCCCATTTTCCTCCAATAAAAGCCAGCAATGATTGGCCGTAACGGTAAGGGAAATATTTGTAAATGTTGTCCAAATCAGAAATGTCGGGTAGTTCTTTCAGAGCGGCATCACGCATCCACATTGAAGTAAAAGAATCATGCGGCCCGATTGAAAAATATTCAGCCATTCCTTCAATAAACCATAATGGAAGATTTTCAATTGAAGCTCTGGTATAAGCACCCGGCCCTGTACTTTTTGAAATATTGTATTGAAACGCATGAACTAATTCATGTCCGATCACGTGGTCAGACTCTCTCAATGGTCCTGCAAAAGGAAGAACGATTCTTCGCTTTAAAGGTTCTGTAAAACCGCCTGTTCCTTGTCCGATGAAACCCTGGGTAACATTATTTTCGGCAAAGTGCGCGAAACTTCCATACATTATTAAAGGCTGTTTACCTTTTAATGAATCTCTAAATAAAAGATAATGCCTTGCATACCATCGTTCAGCTAGTTGCGTCGCATCGTAAATCGCAGGCTTTTCTTCCGGGTAAAAATAAACATCAAAATTTTTAGAGTGTAGTTCTTCGAAGTTGAAATTATCGTAAATAACTTTGTTCTGCCCGAAGTATTGCGCTTGTGTATTATTTATAAAAATAAAACTTACAAGGAGTGTATAAATTATGAATGGAGAAATTTTTTTAAACATTACCTTTTCTTTTGATTATCAATTGCCTTTAAAATTATAAAAATAAATGACTTAATCATTACAAATTTATCACAATTTTACTGGAACTTATGCGAGGGGATGGGAGTCTAAAACTGCCTTGTTTCTATTAAGCAGAAAACTTTTTTATCTTTCCATTCAAAATAAATATTTAATGTTCTACAAAAATTCGTTAATTAATTAATATCAAATCCGTTTATAACATAAAAAATATTATTCAGGGAGCGTTAATATATTCCATTGGGGATAGCATCGCTGCTCTAATCATTAATGATTTTTCAATAAGAAGGCTGCTTGGAATTTTATTTCTCGGCGGGTTTATTTATTCAGCTGAAATTCCATTTGTATTAAAATGGCTGAATAAAAAATTTATTAATGATGAAATTAAAGTAAAAATTATTAAGTCTGTTCTTTTTACGTTGTATTTTAATCCACTTTGGATAGCACGCCATATTTTGGTTCTCAATTTCTTTTAAAGGAAACTATGAACAAATCAATTGGCATTTATTATCGATAGGATTAGACTCTTTTTTATACAGTTTTCTTTTTACGCTTCCGGTAAATTATATTATAATTAATTTAATTCCGCAAAAATTTAAATTTCCTGTAACGGCTGTTTTTTCAAGTTCCATGGCGATTTATTATGCATTAAGTGAGGTGTTTTTTAAATGATGACTAAACTGATACTCGCATCCCAAAATGAAGGAAAAATTAGAGAAGTAAAAAACATTTTTCAGAATTTGGATCTTGAATTGCTTTCTTTAAACGATTTTATAGAAATTCCTATAATAGTTGAAGATGGGAATTCATTTGAAGAAAATGCCAAAATAAAAGCAACCAAAGTTTACAATTATTTTAATATTAATTCCGTGGGTGATGATTCAGGACTTTCCGTCGAGCAGCTTAATGGAGGGCCGGGAATTTACTCAGCAAGATTTGCCGGTGAAAATGCAACTGATGAAGAAAACAATAAAAAACTTATTGATGAATTAAAAAAGTTTCCCGAACCTCATCTAGCAAAATATATTTGCGCTGCGGCATACTATAATGGAGAAAATTTTATAATTTCCACAGGAGAAATAAAAGGGAAAATTGTTTTAGAGCCGAAGGGAAATTTTGGATTTGGATATGATCCCTATTTTGTTCCTGATGGCTATGAGAAAAGAATGGCTGAAATTGAACCGAGCGAAAAAAATCAAATAAGCCACCGGGGAAAAGCGTTTAATAAGTTAAAAAATATTTTATTAGAAAAGGAGATCTAATGATTAAAAAAATAGTTATACTTTTAGGTATCGGTGGATTACTACTTTTAGCTTCATGCAGCAAAAGTGATAACCCAACTGATAATGGCGGTAATAATAACGCAGATACTACAAATTATTATCCAAACAAAACCGGCAATTATTATAAGTATAGTGTTGAAAGTACTGATTCAACCGGAACCAAATCAACCGGTACTCGTTCTGCAACTTATACTGGCACAAAAGTGATCCTCGGGACAGAATATCAAATACAAGTTGATTCCACTACATTAGCTAATGTTTCAACTTCTAATGAGTCATATTTTAGAGAATCTCAGCCAACGGCAACCGATCCTAATTACGGAGTTTATGTTTATTTGGATACTTCAGGAATTTCAGAATTCATTCCTGACTCGCTTCTATCATATCTGAAGATTAGCAACGAAATGATTTTGTATTCCTTCCCATTAACCAGTGGAAAAACATGGCCGGTCTTTAATGTAAAGCTTGATTTTGGATTAATAGCAATACAGCTTGTATCTGTTGATGCGAGTTATATAGGAGATGAAAATGTTACTTTAAATCTAGCAAGCGGATCAAAAACTATGAGTGCCGCAAAAATTAAATTTGATTTAACCCTTACAATTCCTGACCCTAATAATATTACCGGGACACCTACAAAACAAATTTTTAGTGCTAACGCATGGTTAGTAAAAAATATAGGTCCGGTTAAATGGACTGGAAATGCTACTATATTAAATGCTATAGTTAGTGGAGATATTCAACTAGCCGATACCACCGGAACGCTTTCGCAAAGTTTGATTGATTATAAAGTTAATTAACAGTAAAACGATTAAAAATTAAAAACCCGATTTCATAAAGGAATCGGGTTTATTTTTTACAAACTATAATTTATTTCTGAGCTATTACAACCTGAACAATTCCAAAAGTTAAATTATATTTTTGAACTGACTGAAATCCTGACTTTTTAAGAAGTTCGGGTAAATTTACTTTTTCATCAAACTCTTCAACTGAATTGGGGAGGTAATTGTAAGCTTCTTTATTTCCGGAAATTATACCGCCGATAAATGGAAGAATCTTTTTAAAGTAAAACTTGTATAATCTTTTAAATACAAAATTTGAAGGCATTCTAAATTCAATTATTGTAGCTTTTCCATTTTTGGTTAGAACTTCATAAAAAGAATTAAATCCCTGCTGAATATCATAAAAATTTCGAACTCCGAATGCAACTGTAATATTTGTGATTGATTCATTTTTAAGCGGAATATTTTCGGCTACCATTTGCACACTTTTGCCTTTTATCCAATCACATTTTTTACTGAATAGCTGCAGCATGTTGTATGAAAAATCTGCTCCATAAATTTTTACTGCTCCAAGTTTCTTGGCTTCAATTGCAACATCACCAGTGCCGCAGGCAATATCTAATAATACAGAATCCGAATTAATTTTAGATAATTTTAATGCTCTTTTACGCCAATATTTATCAATTCCAAAGCTTAAAAGATGATTCAAAAAATCATATTTAAAAGCGATTGAATCGAAAATATTTTTTACTTGATTTTTTTTTGCTGAATTAATTTCTGTCATTTAAATTCAATTTGATTTCATGTTTAAACTTAATATTTACCATATTCAAATTCAGGTTTACCTACTTTTCTTCTCCACCAATTAAAAATATATTTACCCGACCATACACAGAAAATCATAAAAACAGTGCCGCCGACTAAATCAATAACATAGTGATACCATAAATAGACGGTAGAAAAAATTAATAAAGCGCCAACCGGAACCAAAAAATATTTAGAGCGGCTTTTCAATTTTATAGAAAGAAACATAACTATTAATGTTAACATCGTATGTCCGCTTGGAAAAACATCCCGCTGAACCACTGCTGCCGGATTAGGAGTATTTGCTGAAAGGGATTCGCCTAAGTTAACCATTTCACGTAAAAAATTTGTTAAAAATAATCCGGGTAAATCTTTATTTATATTAGCAAAATTATGAAGCGTGAACCTTGGTCCAATTCCTGGAAGCGTAAAATATCCTACATATGAAAGGTAAAATCCATAAATCACTATGAAGACTGCAAAATCCATTGCCACATATCGGTTTTTTCTTAGTAATGCAATTGCAAGAATAATGGGGAGGAAGTAAAACATTCCATAAATAATTTGTAAGATTTCTGTTAAAAGCGGAAATGAATATTGTGCTAAAAACTTTGTGGGATCACCGTGAAATATAAATCTATCAATTTTAATAAATAAGTAATCATAATCCCAAACTCTAATCGGCTTAATCAAAAAATTCAATTCTTTAAATGTTATTAAAATAAGGGGAGCTATATACCAGTAGTGAATCCAAACCCAAACTTTATTTTCGAATTTTTCTTCCATGAAAGCAAGAAAGAATGCAAAAGCGATTACACATAAATTTAGTAAAACGAGATTTTGCCACACCGCAATTTTAGAATGAAAAATAAAATTTATAATAGTTAGACAAGTAAAAAAAACTACTACTACTAAATCAAAAGCTTTGAGGTTATGTAGAAATGATTTTAGCTGGTGCATTAATTGGACATTGTTATATTACTCAAATAATTTTTTCTCAGAAATTTGTAAACAATTTTGAGTGTGCTTTGCAAGTGAAATAAAATCTTCAATATCCAATTGTTCAGCACGCAATGATAGATTGATTCCAGTGCTCGAATAATCTATGTCTCCAAATATACTATTACTTAGTGAATTTTTTATGGTCTTTCTTCTATTTCCAAATGAAGCTTTTACTATTTTTATGAAAATATTATTGTTAACCGATTCATCTAATTTTTTATCGAAATAAATATGAACAATAGATGAAAAAACTTTTGGCTTCGGATAAAACACATTGGGCGAAACTTTAAAGCACAAATTTATGCTGGAAAAATAATTAAGCAAGACTGATAAAATGCCATAATCTTTTGTGCCTTTTTTTGCAGTCATTCTTTTTGCAACTTCAAATTGAACCATCAAAACAGAGTCTTGAATGATTTCTATATTTTCAATCATAAAAAAAATTATTGGTGATGTAAGATTATAAGGTATGTTCCCGACTATTCGTAATTTATTATTTTGGTCAGCATATTCATGCAAGTCAATTTTTAAAAAATCTCTGTGAATTACATTTAAATTTGAGAATTTCGTTTTTAAATTTTCAATTACCCTGGAATCTATTTCTACAGCCGTCAAATGATTTACTTTTGTAATTAGTTTTTCCGTTAATGATCCTGTTCCAGGCCCAATTTCGATTATATTGTCATTTTCATTAGGTGCAATTTCATTAATAATCTTGTCAAGAATATTACTATCGAAAAGGTAATTTTGTCCAAATTTTTTTAGCGGTTTAACTTTTTCCATTTTTCAAACTTAGATAATCTGAATTTTATAAACAATTAGCTTTGATGCAGCTATGACATATGTGTAACATTAAAATTTAACATTTGTCATTCAAAAAATATATTCATAATTTTTTGTTACTCAAATAATCACTATAAAACCGGGAGGCTGTTCTGGAGAAGAAATATATTGTAAGCATTGATATGGGTGGAACTAAAATTCTATCTTCTCTCATTAATTCTGAAAATGGAATTATCCAAAGCGTTAAAAAACCTACCAAGTCGAACTCAACTGCAAAAGCTTATGTAAAAACTTTAGCAGAAATTATAAATGAGACAATACAGAGTTCAAATATAAATCCCGGAAATGTTAAAGCAGTAACCCTTGGAATTCCCGGTTCAGTCGATCCATATAAAGGTAAAATTGGATTGGCGCCAAATCTAGGAATTAAAAATTTTTTTATAAAAGAAAATTTACAAGCTCTTACTTCTTATCCCGTTTTAATTGAAAATGATGTAAATGTTGCTGCACTCGGAATTCAGAAATTCGAACTTAGTGAAAAATCAAAAAATGTGTTGGTTGTATTTATTGGTACCGGAATTGGCGGCGCGTTAATTTTTGAAGGTAAAATTTATCGCGGATTAAATTATGTCGCCGGTGAAATTGGGCATATGCATGTTTTAAACAATGGGCCCATTTGCGGCTGCGGAAGAAAGGGTTGTTTTGAAGCAGTTGCAAGCCGGACAGCTATTGAAAAGAAAATAAGAGCCGACTTAAAAGCAGGTAAAAAAAGTGCAATTTCAAAAGTTATTAAGCGAAGCGAAAAAATAAAAAGCAAAGTACTTGCTAACGCAGTCAAAAAAAATGATAAGTTAATAATTAAGCATATTTCCGATGCATGTGCAACTGTTGGGATTGTATTGGCAAGCATTACTAATCTTTTAAATTTTGACACCATTGTTCTGGGCGGCGGATTAATCGAGGCTTTAAATCACTTTATGATGCCCAAAATAAAAGAATCATTCAATGAGTTTGTTCTTAAAGATTCAGCCAAAGGATTAAAAATTATTTCTACAAAACTAGGTGATGATGCGGCTTTGTTTGGAGGGATTGCATTGGCAGAAGAATTCTTAGGTATTAAAGTTTAAGAAAATTGGCTTTCAATTTTTACAAGCTCTTCCGAAAGATACTGCCATTTTTCAATGGTGTTTTCTAATTCTGTTTTAACTTGATTATAATCAGAAGTCATTTCTTTTAGAAGATTTGGATCGCTGTACAGCTTTTCGTCTGCAAGATTTTTTTCAAGCTCTTTTTCTTTCATTTCTAAACGATCAATTTTTTCTTCTAATCCATTTATCTTTTTAAGAAGGTCTTTAGTGGCCAAATATTTTTTTTGTCTTTGTTCAGCTTCAATTCTCTTCTGTTCTTTTCGTGAAATTGAATCTGATATTACTTCCTTACTCTTTCCGGTTTTTTCGCTTTCAATTATTTGTTGTCTTTTATATAGATAATCATCTATGCCGCCCAAAAATATTTTAAATGAACTTCTTCTTATCTCGACAACTTTATCTACTATAGGCAATAAAAAATCAACATCATGAGATACTAAAACTAACGAACCTTTGAAATCAACTAAAGCTTTTTGCAAAATATTTTTTGATGAAATATCCAGATGATTTGTAGGTTCATCCAATACAATCAAGTTAGACTTTGTAAGTAATATTCTTGCTAAAGCAACACGACTTTTTTCGCCGCCTGATAAAACTCCAACTTTCTTGAAAACGTCATCGCCTGTAAAAAGAAATGATCCTAGAATTGATCTTAATTGTCCTATGGTTTTATTTTCAGCTATACCATCAACACTTTCAATTATGTCTAAATCAGGATTAAGATTATCAGCTACATCCTGTGCATAATATGATATTATTGTATTATGTCCGACAATCCTTTCGCCTTTAGTAATTCCGATTATGCCGGAAATAATTTTTGCTAAAGTAGATTTGCCCGAGCCATTTGGACCGACAAAAGCGATTTTCTCGCCCCGTTCAATTTGAAAATCTAAATTCTCAAAAACTTTTTTTTCATCATAGAATTTAGAAACAGCTTTTAGTTCTATGTTTATTCTTCCGCTTTGCGGTGGTTCCGGAAACCTTAAGTCAATTTCAGATTTATTTTCCGGAAGCTGAATTAAATCAATCTTCTCAAGCTGCTTTATTCTACTTTGAACTTGCTTTGCTTTTGTGGCTTTGTATCTGAACCTTTCAATAAATTTTTCGGTTTCTTTTATTTTTTTCTGCTGCTGTATAAAAGTATTTTCCGCCAGCTGATCTCTTTCTTCTTTGTATTTTAGAAAAGCATCGTAATTGCCGTTGAACGAATTAAATTTTGTAAGGTAAATTTCTAAAGTTTTATTTGTCACTTCATTAACAAAATGTTTATCATGAGATACAATTAAGAGAGAGCCTCTATAATTTTTTAAGAAATTAATTAACCATTCAAGCGAATCAAAATCCAGATGATTTGTAGGTTCATCTAATAATAAAATATCATTTTGTGAAATTAATATTTTAGCCAGTGCAATTCGCATTTGCCAGCCGCCTGAAAATTGATTTGTCTGCCTTTCAAAATCACTTTCTTCAAATCCGAGTCCGACAAGAATTTTTTCAATGTTAGCCTCAATACTGTATGAACCGAGCTCTTCTAAACGATGATGAACTTCTCCAAGCTGGTTTATTAAATCATCCCTTAAAGCGGATTCTATTGAATCATTGGAAAGCTTTTCGGTAATCTCGTTTTCCTTTTGCTGCAGCGAAGTTATATCGCTTAATGCAGATTTTGCTTCTTCAAAAAGTGTTTTATCAAAATGGGTAACGTTCTCTTGAGGTAAATAGCCGATACTTACGTTTTTCTGCTTTAATATTTTGCCGCTTTCAGGCTGAAGCTCGCCATTTATTATTTTAAGGATTGAAGATTTGCCGGTTCCATTTGCACCTACCAATGATATTTTATCACCGGCATTTATTTTAAAGTTAATATCTTTGAATAAATATTTGCCGCCAAACTGAAGTGAAATATTCGAGAGGTCTATCATTAATTTTAAATAATCTATTCGTGAAGTATGGCAATTTTGCCTGAAGTTACGCTGTTGCCATCTTTATCGTAAGCAACCACAAGATAAATACCGCTGCTAACTAAATTTCCATTTAAATCCCTGCCGTCCCATGAAGCAATTCTTCCGCCCGGAGATGAAAACTCGGCAACTAATTTACCGCCTATGGTTAGGATCTTTAAATCGGAATCGCGAATCAATCCATCTATAGTTATAAATTTGCCGTCATTTTTAATTATAAAAGGATTTGGATAAATGAATAATCCATCAAAAGATTCCTGAGGCATAATAGAAGGAGTTTCAAATGAAGTTAAACCGTTATCTGTCCCGACATAAATGGTACCGGAATTTGGATCGATTGCAATACTTCTGATAATGTCAGAAAGAAGAGGGCTATTCTTTGAAGTGAAAGCTTCGATTAAAGAAGTTCCATCAGATGAAACATGCAGAAGACCCTCATTGGTTCCGATCCACTTTTGATTTAAAGGATCAACAGCAATACAATTAATTGACTGTTGACGTAAACTAAATATTGAAGAAATACTTAATTGCGGATTGCCGGATGGAATTGTAAAAGTTTGAGTTATAACATTAACTCCCAAACTTGTTCCAACCCAAATATCGCCTCTTCTATCTACAGCTACTGATGTAACTGTGTTGGTATTCAAACCGCTGCTTGTTGTAAGGTAGCCTGAAACATCATCTTTTGCATCTTTAAGAGTATTATTTTCATTAAAGTAAAAAAGCCCTAATTGACCGGCATCTTTAGAGATGTACCATTTAGTATCATACTGATCGATCACTAATGAATATTGCTGATTTAAAATTCTGTTGGTCGCTGGAATATTAAAAAAATACCAGTTGCTATCGGGCGTTAATGCACTTAATACATTTCTATCCGAAGCCCAAAAATTTAGAATCCAAATATTGCTTTTGGAATCAGCAGCAAAACCAGTAATCACCAAAAAGTGACTATCGGTATTTTCCGGAGTTCCTTTTAGATCAGTATTTTTAGTGGTAAAAACAGATATATTATCATTTTTTATTCTAGCAAATCCGAAACCCCAATTTCCAACATAAGTAGTATTATCAGGCGCACAGTAAACAGAGTAATAATCATTTTGGGGAAGAACTGGAGTATTTGCAGTATTAAAGTTGGTCCATTTATTCCCATCAAATTTATAGAAACCGACACCTTGCCCATCTTTTCCGCTGGCAGACCACAGAGTTCCATGATTGTCTACGCTAAGGGCTGGAAATTGGTTTGCTTCAGGCCCATTAGGGAATAACAATTCACCGGTATTTATTTTCATAACGCCTTTTGGAGTTGCGGCGATTAATTCATTACCATTTAAGATTTCAATTTTACTAATGAATATAGGTGACTGAAAGATTGATGAAAGTATTCCATTTTTATATGAAAATATTTGACTGTCTGTCAAAATTATTAAAGAGTCACCATTACTTATAATATCAGAAATGTTCCCGGTAAATTGAGGTAAATAATTTTCCCAGGCTGTTCCATTAAATTTTGTTAATCCCTTTAAAGTAGAAGCAATAATATCTCCCTCAAATGAAACCACTTTAGAAATCATATTTGAAGGTAATCCATTGCTTGTGGTGTAAACATCCCATGATTCAGGTGCAGATAAATTTTGAGCGCCTTCTTTTTGGACTATTAATCCTTGTTCCGAACAAGCATAAATTTTATTGGATACAGTTAAATTGTTAATTGGAATATACGCGGAAAGATTTCCAAATTTAAAATATGTGTCGTAAAAAGTTAAATTATTAGGATTGATTAATGAAACACCAAAAGCAGTTGCTGCAAAAATTGTATCTCCAACGGAAATTAATGAGTTAATACTTTTTTGAGTCCGTTCGTCGTTATTATAAATATCGAGGATAGAATTGATACTTTTTGTTTTAGGATTATAAACATCAATTATTCCATTTGAGCTGCCGAACCAAACATTTCCTTTTTTATCCACAGTTATTGCAGTAAGTGAGCCGCCGTTTAAGCCGTCAGCTTTTGTTAATACGTTAAAAGTATCTCTAAGTGAATTGTAAAAAAAAGCACCACCGCCACTCGCTGCCCAAAATCCATCATCTTTGGCTTTCACATCCCTGATATTTTTCATATCAGTATAGTTATGCCAGTTCGACGCCTGTTGTGATAATGTTGTTGAAATAGGAAGGAGTAGAAGTAAGAAAAATGCAATCTTTTTTTTCATTTAATTTTCCCTCAAATTTTTACAATATAAACTAAAAGTAAAAAGATTTTTATTCTTACCTCTTTTGCAGACTAATTTAGATTTAGATACTAATTAAATTTAATATTTTTTTGATTATGAAAAAGTATAAAAATAGCTCCTCATCAGCAAATTGCAGTAATTGTAAGTAAAACTAATTCTCAGAGAATTTCTGGATACACTAAATTTGTTTTTGAAGATTGGCCATTTCAATTGCAACTATTGCGGCATCCCATCCCTTATTATCTGATTTGTTGCCTGCTCTTTCCAATGCTTGCTCAATTGAATCCGTTGTTAAAATTCCAAATGATATTGGAATTGAATACTTTAAAGAAGTTTGTGCAATGCCAGTACTTACATTTCCCGCAACAAAATCAAAGTGTGGCGTAGCACCGCGAATTACAGCTCCTAAACAGATTATACAATCGTATTTTTTAGATGAAGCAAGATTATCAGCTATTAAGGGAATTTCAAATGCGCCGGGAACTTTGAAAATTGAAATACCTTCTTCTATGGCACCATGGTGATATAAACATTCAACTGCACCATCGAGTAATTTTTGAGTGATGTATTCGTTAAATTTGCTGACTACAATTGCAACATTCAAACCCGATGCGTTTAAATTTCCTTCTATCAATTTCATCTTTAGAATTTAGTGTGAATAGTAATATTAAGCAGAATTTTTCATTAATCTTTTTCGCATAGCTTCAACAGAATGATAGCTAGTATAGAATTTCCCTAAATTTTTATCATCCTCTCTTTTTCCCCCATGAAAATCGGACCCGCCGGATTCAAGAAGAAAGTATTCGCTGGCAATTCCTTTATAAAATTTAGACTGTGATGAAGATAGAGAAGGATGAATCACTTCAACGCCATCCACTCCGGCATCAATAAGATCTTTTAATAAATTTTCTTCTAGATAACCGGGATGAGCTATAAAGGATAGGCCTCCAGCATCATTGATAATTTTAAATGCGCTTTTAGGAGAAACATGAACTTTCTTTTCGTAAGCAGGCCCGTCATTTCCCAAATATTTATTGAACGCTTCATAATACGAATTTACATAACCTTTAGTTAGCATTGCTTGTGCGATATGCGGCCTTCCAACTGCAGAACTTTTTGCGATGTCTAGCACATCGTTTATTTTAAGCGGCATTCCTAAATTATTAATCTTAACAACAATTCGTTCAGCTCTTTTAATTCTTTCCTCACGAAAAAAAGTTAAATACCGCTCTAGTTCCGAATTATTTGTTTCAATAAAATATCCTAAAATATGTATTTCTTTGTCCTTTACATCTGAACTTATTTCTACTCCCGATATTACTTCTACACCTAAAGTCATTCCTACAGAGATCGCTTCGTCAATTCCGGAGACACTGTCGTGGTCAGTTATGCTAATACAATCAATGCCTTCGGCTTTTGCTTTTTTAACAAGTTCGGCTGTAGAATAAAAACCATCGGAATGGTTGGTATGTAAATGAAGATCTACTTTTGCGTTCATTAATTAATCTCTAACTAAATAATTCCTTAAATTTTTCATAATCTATAATTCTTAAGCGAGAACCATCTAATTCCACGAAACCTTTTTTGGCAAATGAATGGAGGGTTCGTGAAATTGTCTCGCGTGAAGTTCCGGCCATATTTGCCAGATCATGCTGGTAGGGAAGTTTTTCGATTTCTACGGTTCCTTGCTTTATCATTCCAATATCATCAGCGAGTTGTAATATTACTGTTGCAACTTTGCCTTCTGCATCTTTTAAGGAAAGGGATTTAATTTTCATATCAGCTGAACGAAGTCTTCTTGTAAGTTCCTGCAATAAAGCAACCGATACTTCAGGATGACGATATAATAAATCTAAAAATTCACTTCTCTGTACAATAAATATTTCAGAATCATCCATAGCAGTAACATTTGCTGATCTAGTAGCCCCGTCAAGAATTGCCATTTCCCCAAAAAAATCAGATTCACCAAGAATAGTTAAAATAACTTCTTTTCCATCATCACTTACTCTTGAAATTTTAACTTTTCCGGAAACTATAACAAATAATGCTGATCCTGCTTCGTGTTCAAATAAAACAACTGCATCTTTTGTAAAATTTTTTCTGATGCCTAAACTAGATATTTGATCGAGCGTCTTTTCGTCCAATTCAGCAAAAATCGGCACATATTTGAGGAATTCATTGTTACCTGACATTTATACCTCTCCATAAATTAAGTGATAAAATTTGGTGTAGGATAAAATCAATTTACACCTTTTAATTATAATAATAAATAGTAGAATAATAATAATTATTGTAACATGCTGTGTTTTATAATATTTAGAAGATAACGCATGAATATTTACTAGTAAAATCAAATTGTAATTTCATTGCTTTTTTAAGAGTATGTGTCTATTTTTAACATCTTAAATTAAATATTAATTCTAATCTGGAGTACTAAAAATTATGGCTATGATGGCCAAGATGAGAAGCTTAGCACCTGCATTTATTCTTACTGTAGGGGCGATTTTTGTATTATTCATGGTTATGTCTGATTCAAATATTATGTCTGCATTAGGCGGAAGATCAAACAATGTTGGTTCGGTTAATGGAGATGAAATATCTTACCAGGAATTTTCCACTGCATTGGACCGGGAGAGGCAAAGTCGAAAAGCTCAAACCGGGAGAGATGCTGAAGATGAAAACACTGAACAATTTAGAGATCAAGTCTGGGATGCAGTTGTAGTACAGACTTTAGTTCAGCAGCAGTTTAATAAATTTAATATTACTGTTTCCGATGACGAAATTAGAAATGCAATTCTGAGTGACAATCCTCCAGATTTTCTTAGAAGAAATTTTATAGATTCCACCGGTAAATTTAATAAAGAAGCATATCAGCAAGCGTTATTTAATCCGCAAAATAAAGAAGCACTTTTAAATGCAGAAGAAGTTGTAAGACAAAATCAACTAAGTGAGAAGCTTCAAAGTTTAGTTACTGCTTCCATTACAATTAGTGAAGATGAAATAATCCGAAAATTTAAAGAAGAAAACACAACAATTAATTCCAAATATGCATTGTTTCCAACCAATGTTTATCCCGATTCAACAATCAATATTTCCGATGATGATTTAAAAGAATATTATAACAATAACCTTGATAAGTACAGAATTGAAGCTCAACGTCAATTGAAATACGTTGTGTTCCCTGATGTCCCTTCAAAAGATGATTCGTTAACCATAAAAAGTATGGCAGAAAATATTTCAGATAATTTTCAGAAGGATACTTTAACCTTCACTGAAACCGCTAAGATTTATACAGATGAACCGGTTACAAAGGATACAGTTGAACTTTCTTCACTATCTACTGAGGCTGCTGATGAACTTTTAAAAGCTAAACCGCATTCAGTTGTCGGTCCGGTTTTAACCCCTCAAGGATACGAATTAATAAATTATATTACATCTGTGCCTTCAAAACAAGTGTTATATAGAGCTTCACATATTTTGATAAATAAAATGGGCAGCGATGAAAAAAATTATGAAGAAGCAATGAAAGTTTATGAGCAATTAAAAAATGGTGCTGATTTTGAAAAGATAGCGAAAGAAAAATCTTCGGATCCAGGAAGTGCTGTTAAAGGCGGCGATTTAGGATGGTTTGGAAAGGGAATGATGGTTCCCGAATTTGAAAAGGCTGTGTTCAATGGTAAAGTTGGAGTAGTTCAGAAGCCAGTAAAAACTAATTTCGGTTATCATATAATTAAAGTTACAGGTAAATCCGATAAAAAATATGTAATTGAAAAACTGGCTATGCCTATAAAAGCTTCGCCAACCACTAAAGATGCTTTATTTAATAAAGCTGGTGATTTTGCATATTTAGCTAATCAAGATGGATTTGAAAAAGCTGCTGAATCTTATAATTATAAAATTCAGGAATCTACTCCTTTCGTAAAAGATGCTCAATCTGTTTCAGGAATAGGTACAAGTAAGCGAATTGTTTCTTTTGCATTTAACAATGGAGTAAATTCAATTAGTCCAGTTTACCAAACTCAAAGAGGGTACGCTGTTGTTCAAGTAAGTAAAGTTATATCAGAGGGCATTAAATCTTTTGATGAAGTTAAAAAATCAATTACACCTTACGTGTTACAAAATAAAAAATTCGAAAAAGCTAATGAAGAAGCTGTGAAAGTTAAAAAACAAATTAACGGTGATTTAGATAAAGTAAAGAATATAGATCCGAAAGCTACTGTTAGTGAAACAGGTTCTTTTAAACCAACTGGAAATGTGCCAACAGTGGGCAGAGATTATTCATTCATGGAAAAAGCATTAAATCTAAATTTAAATAAAATTTCTGAACCTGTTAAAGGTGTAAGAGGTTATTATTTAATCGATGTAATTAGCAGAACGAAATTTGATTCATCTGCTTATAATGTTCAAAGGAATACGATACGTGATCAAATATTACAGGAAAAGAAAAGCACGTTTCTAAATCAGTGGCTTGTTAACTTGAAGAATGATGCAGATATAGTTGACCATAGGGACCAATTTTATTCCCAGCAATAAAAAAGTTTAAATTACTTTTAGCCCCCAGCTTCATTACTGAATTTTGGGGGTTTTTATTTTTAAATAAGTTTTATATACTTAATTAAATCAATTAAATATTTCTGATGAATTTTTCTAGATGACTAAATTATTAACCTTTTCACTTTTATTTTTTATTCCACTCACAGCCTTTGGACAGTATAATGGCAATCGTTTCAGTCTTGGTGTAAATATAGTTTATACAACCAGTGCTAAAATATATTTGTCTCCGAATTCTTCAGACGAAATTCTTCGAAATAATTCATTTCCATTAACTGATATTATTAATCCATCATTTGAATTAAGGTATAGACTATTTGACGAAGTCATCCTTGGTCTTGGAACAGAATATATGGATCATACACAGCTTGGCAGAAATCTGACAGTGTTTTCGGGAAATAATACTGAAACGATTGAGCTTAAAGATGGATTCGCTTTAATTCCTATTGAATTATCGATACACTATTTAATGCCATTTTCTACTGAGAAATTTAAATTTTTAATGGGCGGCGGCGGCGGTTATTATATCGGCTGGCATATTAGAAAGTTCGGCAATATTGAAGTAAGTAATATTGAACGGAAAACAGCTTTTGGAATTCAAGTTTCTATTGGGATGGAATATCTTTTAATAAAGAATGTTTCGATTAGATCTGAGATGAAATTTCGCGATCCTCAATTCACTGTTAAAAGTAAGTATAATAAACAGCAAACTGAATTTTTTGGAAGGACAATTACATTAGCTCAAGAATCCTTTGATTCAAAAATAAATATAGATGGTGTTACTTTTATTGCTGGAATATCTTACCAATTTTAAATTCAATTTAAATTGAATCCATATCTATTTGTTTTTACTTTTCCAACTAAATAATTTTTGATTTATATGAAGAATAAATTAGTATACCTGACGGGATTTATGGGTTCTGGTAAAAGTACGGTTGGACCCATCTTAGCAAATACGCTTGGCTGGAATTTTTATGACCTTGATCATGTAATCGAAAAAAAAACTGGCAAAAAAATTCGTACTATTTTTGAAGAGAACGGAGAGAAATATTTTAGAGATTTAGAAACAAAAACTTTGATGGAAGTTTCGCTTGTAAATGAATTTGTAATTTCATTAGGTGGAGGAACAATCGTTTCCGATGTAAACTTAGAAATATTAAAATCTCATGGAACAATTATTTTTTTGGAATCCTCATTTGATTCAATCTATAAAAGACTTCGATACAAACGTGATAGGCCTGTATTGTTAGCAAGCGGTGAAGAGGAAGTTAAGCGCGATGAATTTATCAAAAGAATTTCGGAAATATATGCTGAAAGGAAAATATATTATGAACAAGCTGATATAAAAATAAATACGGACAGAATTTCTGTCGGTGAGACAATTGACAAGATTACAAAAATCATAAATAATTTATTTTCAGAACAATTGAAGAAAGATAGTAAGTGAAAGAAATTAAAGTTCAATTAAAAGATAATTCTTATAAAATATTGATTGGGAATTCCATCTTAACGCGCCTTCATGAATTCATTAATTTTGAAAATAAAAAAGTATTAGCTGTTATTGATGAAAATGTATTTAAATACTTCGACAAAAAGTTAACATCAGAATTATCAAAAGTTTCGAAGGGAATTAAAATCTATTTGGTTAAGTCGGGGGAAAAAACCAAATCATATTCTGAGGTACAAAAAATTCACTCTTTCATGCTATCTAATAATTTTGGAAGAGACTCAATAATTGTCGCGATTGGCGGGGGAGTTACAGGTGATTTAGTTGGCTTTGCAGCTTCAACTTTTATGCGCGGTATTAAATTAATTCATATTCCAACAACTTTGCTGGCGGCAGTTGACAGTTCAATCGGGGGAAAGACCGGGATAAACTTTAATCATAAAAAGAATATGATTGGAACATTTTATCAGCCTGAATTGGTTTTTATTGATATACAATTCTTTAAAACTTTGCCTCCAATTGAACTCACTTCCGGAATAGGAGAAATAATTAAATATGCATATTTGGCAGACAAGGAATTTTTCCAATTTCTTCAAAGTAACTTTGCAAAAATTTACGATCAGGAACCGCAAATATTAATTGAAATAATCTTTAAATCAGCAGGTATTAAAGCTTCAGTAGTATCACAAGATGAGAAAGAAACCGGCTTACGAAAAATTTTAAATTTAGGACATACATTTGCGCATGCTTTCGAAAGCGCGCTTGATTTTAAAATTAAACATGGTGAAGCAGTAAGTGCAGGATTGGTGTCTGCTCTTTATCTTTCAGAAAAACTAAAATTAATTACCAAAACCGATTTAAACGAATTCCTGGAATTACCTTTGAGAATGAAGATGAATAAAAAGTTAAAAGCACTCGATAAAGATAAAGTTTTAGAGATTATGAAATCCGATAAGAAAAATTATCAGGGAAAAATTAAATTTGTTCTGGTTGCTGGAATTGGAAATATTTTAATTGATATGGAAGCTAGTAACAAAGATATCTATTGGGCTTTGGGCAAAATGCAAGAATATATAATGTAATAAAGAATTAATTTTTTAAAATTGTAGATCAATAACAAATTCTGAATTTTAACTTTTTCTTTTTCATAATGGTTATTTTTTGAAGAGAGGAAAACTGTCGGGCTCTTGAGGGCATAAGAGCCTGACAGTTTGTGTGTCATTTTGTGGAGGGGTGCTATGCTTAAAACTATTTTCTATTTCGGGTAATATTGTTCAACTCAAGTGCCATTGATTTTTTAAGAATTTTATGGATAATTTTAGATTATTTAAGCTAATATCATGAGTTTAGGTAAAATTTACGGTTACATTTTTACTTGCAATATATTATTCGGATTTTTTTACACCTTAAAAAATGGAAATAAAAGCTAATAGTGTTTAAAATAAAAACTGCCGATAGTTTTGAGGTATACTATCGGCAGAACCAATTTATGTGTGTGTGTCTTTTAGGAAGGGTGCTATTGTTAAAAATTATTTCTAATTTGTCCTATACTATCCAATCAAAATGCCAAAGCGGATAATTAGTTTTTTTTAGTTTTTGAGACTTTAGCTGTTCTCATTTCGGGAATATCTAAAATAATGGTTTTTATTGAGACATATATTTTTGTTTTGAACTTATAAACGGAGAAATGAATGTTAGATTTTGATGTTAATATAGAAGTTGATTTTAAATATGAAATATTGAAGTTAAAGAAATCTTTAAATGCAGTTATTCTTGCTCATTATTACCAAGAATCAGAAATTCAAGATTTAGCAGATTTTGTTGGTGACAGTTTAGAGTTGGCTCGAAAAGCAAAATCAACGAATGCTGATGTTATAGTTTTTGCCGGGGTACATTTTATGGCAGAAACAGCTAAAATATTAAATCCTGACAAATTAATCCTTTTGCCTGATTTAGAAGCAGGCTGTTCTCTTGCGGACAGTTGTCCAGCTCTTTTATTTAAAGCGTTTCGTGAAAAACATCCTCAGCATTTAGCTATATCTTATATTAATTGTACCGCAGCTGTTAAGGCTTTAAGCGATATTATTTGTACATCAAGTAATGCTGAAAAAATAGTAAACCAGATTCCAAAAGATCAGCCAATCCTATTTGCTCCGGATAGAAATCTTGGGAAATATTTGGCAAAAAAAACAGGAAGAGATTTATTATTATGGGATGGAACATGTATCGTTCATGAAACTTTTAGCGAACGCAAAATTATTGATTTACGATTAAAACATCCGGATGCTAAAATAATAGCTCATCCTGAATGTGAAGAATCTATTTTAAACAGAGCAGATTTTATTGGCTCCACAAGTAAATTATTAAAATTTGTTCAAGAAGATTCTTCAGATAGTTTTATAGTAGCGACGGAAGTTGGTATTATTCATCAGATGATTAAAGTCGTTCCAAATAAATTATTGATTCCTGCACCCCCGGATAAAAATTGTAATTGCAATGAATGTCCATATATGAAGTTAAATACGCTTGAAAAGCTTTACAAATGTATGCAAAATAAATCCCCGCAAATTATAATGGATAAAACATTAATTACTAAAGCCTTAATTCCGATAGAGCGAATGCTTGAGATGAGTTAATATTTATTTAATATTATTTTGAAAGTTGTCCCTTCTCCAATGGTAGAATTTTTTACAAATATTTTCCCATTATGGTATCCGTCAATTATTCTTTTGGAAAGGCTTAATCCTAATCCCCATCCCCGTCGTTTTGTACTGTAGCCAGGCCTAAAAACATCCTTACGTCTCTTCATATCTATGCCTTTGCCGTTATCCGATATATCAATTTCAACAGTTCTTTTATTATCAATAACTTCCACAGTAATTTTTCCATGTTTGCTATCAATCGCATCAAGAGCATTTTTAACTAAATTTTCTATCACCCAGCCAAACAACTCGGGATTTATCTGCGCAGTTGATTCTGAATTTCCATCAATTGTTAATTCCACGCTTTTTCCGCTTTGCGGCAGCCGCCGTTGGAAATAGTCAGTTACTTTCTTTACTTCATCGAATACAACACATTTTTTTAATTCTGGGGTGGCGCCAATTTTTGAAAATCTATATGTTATCTTATTTAGTTTTTCAACATCATTGGAAATTTCTTCGGCAACATCTAAAACCTTATCAGGCTCCTGATAGTTAATTTTAAGCATTTCAAGCCAACCCATTAAACTTGAGATTGGCGTGCCGAATTGATGTGCAGTTTCTTTTGCCATGCCAACCCAAATATTACTTTGCTCACTTTTTTTAATATTGCTAAACCCGATATAACCAATGATTATAAAAAGTGAAGCAATAATAATCTGTAAATAGGGATAAAACTTTAATTGATTAATTAAATCTGAATCTCCATAATGTATCTTTTGAAATATAATAGTATCCTCATAAGCAATTATAATCGGGGGATTAACTTCATCCATTTCCTTCACTTTATTTTCAAAAAAAGCTTCAAGTTCTTTATTTGAAAGCGAAGAATCATATTTTATATTTCTTATATTTTTTACATCTGAATTCGAACTTAAATCAACTTTATCTTCAGCGTCAGTAAGTATCAAAGGAAAATCGATTGGTTTAATAAAATTATCAAAAAGGAAAGTGATATCAGTTTCAGTTGACGACGAATTAGCAATATGTTCTATAACTTTTGCATACATCTCAACTATCTGCCGCTCTTTAGTTTGAAGCTTTCCAACTAAACCTTGAGTGTAAAATAGCGTTCCTCCAGCAATGAGGACGGCAATAATTAGGAGAATTATTTTGATATTTACTGAAGCTGGCCCCCCGGACATTTTCATAGTTTAATGTTCCTAAAAATTGAATACTAATTTAATTTTTCAGGTGGGAGAATATCAAGGGAAATCTGAATAAGTCATTAATCAAATTCGCAATACTATTTTAAATTTATAATATATATAGTAAACTTTACTAATCTATTTTTTCATCGCATGCTCATCAACAAAAAATGTTTGTTTTCTTTTCGGACCAATTGAAACAATACTAATTTTTATTCTTGATTGTTTAGCTATAAATGATAGATAGTTCTTTGTATTTTCCGGCAGTTCATCATAAGAAGAGAAATTTGATAAATCCTGATTCCAGCCGGGTAAAGTCTCATAAATTGGCTCCACATTTGCTAATCTTTCCATGTCTGTTGGAAAAGTCTTCAGCTGTTTGCCGTCATGCTTATATCCAATACAAACTTTTATATTATCAAATTCACTTAATACATCAAGCTTTGTAATTGCAACTGAATCAATTCCATTTATCATCCTTGAGTAATTAACTAAGAATGCATCGAACCAGCCGCAGCGTCTTGGCCTTCCCGTGGTTGCTCCAAACTCGGCGCCGACTTTTCTTAATTTTTCACCATCATCATCTAATAACTCAGTAGGGAAGGGGCCATTTCCTACTCGAGTAGTATAAGCTTTAACAATTCCTACAACCGAAGTTATTTTTGTTGGTGGAATTCCGGATCCAGTGCAAGCTCCGCCTGAGGTTGGATTGGATGAAGTAACATACGGATAAGTGCCATGATCAACATCCAACAAAGCGCCCTGGGCGCCTTCAAGTAAAATTGATCTTCCATCGTTAATTGCTTGATTTAAAAATGAAGGTACGTCTTTTATATATTGATCTATTTTTTTGTCAAACTCCAAATACTCTTTTACTATCGCTTCAACATCCAATTCTTTCTGATCGTAAACCTTTTTAAGCAGATTATTTTTTTCAGCTAGATTCTCCCTAATTTTATTCTCAAGTGCTTTTCTATTTAATAGGTCAACGATTTTAATCCCTTTTCTTGCGACCTTGTCAATATAACAAGGCCCAATTCCACGTCCGGTTGTACCAATCTTATTTTCACCGCTTTCGCTAATTGAATCTAAAAGTTTATGATAAGGCATTATTAAATGAGCATTTTGACTCACAAATAATCTACCAGCAACGCTTATGTCGTGATTTTCCAGAAATTTTATTTCTTCAAGAAAAGCAGTGGGGTCAATTACAACGCCGTTACCTATTACACAAATACAATTTTCTCTTAAAATTCCTGAGGGTATTAAATGAAGAATATATTTTTTATCTCCGATTTCTACTGTGTGTCCTGCATTTGCACCGCCTTGATAACGCACAACGATATCATATTTTTCACTAAGAATATCGACAATTTTCCCTTTACCTTCGTCACCCCATTGGCTGCCGACAAGGATTGTAACACTCATCTAAATAACCTTGTTAGTTAAATAATTAATTATTTATTGATATGGATTTTCTGAAATAAAAATAAATTAATAAGCAAAATAAAACTCCGAATAAATATCCGGAGTTATTAAAAAAATATTATAAAAGAATGAATCTAAGAGAAACTTTTTAATGCTTCGTCTAATGTTTCATAAAATTCAAAAATTGTAATCAGCTTAGTTATAATTAATAAGCTTTCAATCTTATCTGTTACTCTTGCTAATTTTAAATGACCCTCAGCTTTTTTCATAGTAGTTAAACCGCCTATGAGCATTCCTAAGCCGGAGCTATTCATAAATTTTACTGCACCAAGGTCAACTACAATATTCTTTTTTCCGGCGTCGATGTACTTATGCAACAAGTCATTAAATTCCTTAGTATCATCTCCCCCCATCACATTTCCTTTAAGTTCAATAACAACAGCGTTGTACTGTTCTGTTACATTTGTTTTCATGAAGAACTCCTAAAATTTTTCGGCTTAATTTACTTAGAAGGTTGTTTTTATGCAAGTTAAGTAATGACAATTAATAAATTAAAGTAAAAGTTTTTTATATTTCCTTTTAACAATTTTCCATCTATGTTCGGGAACAAACCAGGAGCCAGTGCGTCTAAAATGAAGAAAATCAAAAGGAAAAGAAAAATAGCTTTACAAAATCCTCAAATATTGAATCTAGATGAAGACTTTTCTTTAATCAAACAATTTATTGAAGGCGATGAATCCGTATTTAAGAATTTAGTTCAGCGCCATAAAGAAAAAGTTAGAAACATAATTTATTTGACAATCGGAAACGTTGATGTTGTGGATGATATTGCGCAAGAAGTATTTATAACTGTTTATAAAAATTTAAATAAGTTTCGGTTTGAGTCGCAGTTCACAACCTGGCTTTATAGAATTACAATTAATAAATGTAAAGATTATTTGAGAAAGGTTAAGATTCGAAGAATTTTTATTCCAATAGATGAACAGCATAATAATTATAGCTACAGCTCAAGTCCGGAAAATAAAGATACAGCGGAAGTTGTTAGAAAAGCAATTTCCAAATTACCCGAAAAATTAAAAGTTCCTTTGATGCTGAAAGATATTGAAGGAATGAGTTATCAAGAAATTGCAGAAACCGTTGATTGTGAAATTGGAACAGTTAAGTCAAGAATTTTCCGAGCTCGTGAAGGACTAAAAAATATTTTAAAGCCTTTAGAGCGGGAGTTATTAACATGAAATCAGAAAATTTACATAAAGATATAGAACTTTTATCAGCATATGTTGACGGAGAACTTTCTGATAATGAAGTGAGAGAGTTAGAGCAAAAAATTAAGCTTTCCGAAAAATTAAGCAAGCAAGTTGAAGAGTTAAAAGACTTAAAAAAACTTACCTCTACTTCGTTTTCTAAAATTCCAGAATCGCCCTTTTTTGAAACTAAATTAATTGCTGAGATCGAAAGATCCAAAAAGCCATCAGTTAAGTTTAGAAAATGGACACCCGTTGCAGCAATTTCAATTTTAACAATTGCATTAATGTTCGTCTTAAAATTAAATCCAGGTTTGTTCAAGAAATTTGTTGAAGATCAAAAATCGAACATAGCCGGTTTTTACACTGAAAATTTAAAACCACTTATTATTTGCAGCAAATCTTAACAATGAAGACATTTTTAATTTTGCATTTTATAATCGGTTACCGCTTGATAAATCGAACCAAAAATTTCTGAGTCTTGGTTATGAACCAAACGGCAAAGAATTTTTTGAAATCAAAAAAGCTTCTGCTTTAAATGGTAATGAAAACACTCTGGCTAAGTTCACATCTGCCTTAAAATTAAATGATGAGCAAAAAGAAGCTATGGATTCGATCCTTGAAACTTATGCAGATAATTTACAAGGGCAGGTTTTGGTTAATGAAAATAATACCGTTGCAATAAATCCTAATTTATGGAATTATAATAAAGCAATACTTGCGGATCTTTTATCATTTGCCGAACGCGCAAATAAAACAGAACTTTCTAAAATTGTTCCTGCTAATTTTAGCTATGATCGTTCATCTGTAAAAAATATTGTACGTACTGTAAAGGCTTCAGATAATAGTGAATATATATTTCTTACTCCTGATACTATCTTTTACGAATCTTATAAATTCGATAAAGACAAGTTCAAAAAAGAAATGGCTCAGATGAGAGAAGAAATGAAAAAAGGTTTAGCCGAAGTTCAAAAAGAATTTAATAATGTGAATTTTGAAGTGAAGCTTGATAGTAATTTTGCTAAATTGAAAAAGAATATCTCTAAGAATCATCATTTTAATGTTTGGTTAGATTCTAACACTTGTAAAATTAATTTATCTCAGATTCAGATTCCAAAAATTAATTTACCGGATTTTGATAGTCTTGGTGAACATCTTGGAGAAATAACAAAGCATTTAAAATCTTTCAGCTTCAATTTTCCTAAGAATGGACAAGTTAACGGGCATTATCACTTTAAAATTGATTATGGCGATTCATCAAATTCAGTGGATTTAAATTTTAACGCTCCAAATCCGGATTCTTTAGCGAAGATTGAAAAATTCTTTAGTGATTCTCTCGGCCATAAATTTAACAAGAATTTTTTCAAAAAATTTAAAAACTTTAATTTTAATCCTGATTCAATGTCAAGTATGTTCGATTTTTTTGACAATGATTCTGTAATGATAATCGATCGTGATATGTTTAAACAGCAGATGGAAGGTATTCAGAAAGCAAATGGAAAGATTTCAGGATCAAATGCAAAAGCTTCAAGAAAATCTGCAAAATAATAAGCCTGAACCCCCAAAAACTAAAAAGAAATCAATTGAAATCTAGTCTAATTTAAATATTATCAATAGTTTAATTACCATCAAAAAATTCTTTTTTGATGGTATTTTTTTAAAAAACTACTCCTTTTAAGTCAGCCATCCTAGATTTTTTCCGCCTATAATTCTTTTCTTTACATAAATACAATTTTCTTATATTTTAACATTGGATTCAAACATTTAACATAGAATATTGAATTACTTGACGACTAGTCAATAATATATTTTAAAAATGAAATTAGATTTAAAGATTAACATACAAAGTTTAAAATTTCAGGCATTTGTCGGCTCTGTCTTATTGCTATTTTTCTTCAAATTATTTTTTACACCAGCGCCTAACATTTACATAAAAATTCTAAATGAAATTTTAGTAATTGCTACTTCGGTTAGCTTTATAGTTTATATGATTGAATTAATGCGTACTAAAACTATAAACCCGCTAACGATGGTTATGAGTGTAGGAATTTTGAATGCATTCATATTCTTTCTTCTAACTTTTTCTGATTCTATTCTCACTGGTTTATTTGATAACATAAAAGAAACTATAACACGTCCTGGAATGGCTTATTCCATTATTTCATTCCTTTATGTTTTTGTAATATTTATTTCAATCTCTTATATCTTCTTAACTTTTAAAGAACTTTTCTTTCTCAAGCAGACTAGAAATGTAAATCTATATTTCAGTACAATGATCGTGTTTTTTTTACTGACTTCTTTCGCAACTCTTTTTGATGAGATTGAAGGACTTTCATTTTTAAAGAACACATTTTTTATTGTTTCCATAGTTTTGATTTTTATTAATTCAATTAAAATTTCCTGGATTGCATTTATAGTTAAGAAAGAAAAAATTTATTTATTATTTCTTTCCATCATTATCTCCGTACTTTTCTTATTAAACTTGTTTAAAAGCTCAGGTGATAATGCAAGTAACCAAATATTGAATGCATTTTCTCCCGTACTTTCAGAATTTATTTATATTATTTTCCTTTACGGCGCTATTTATTTTGGAATACTTTTTTTTACCACACTTTTTCATTTGCCAACCGCAGAAGCATTTGACAGAAAAGCGCAGGAGGTTTCTTCGCTTCAATATTTCAGTAAGCTGGTAAATCAGGTTCTAGATTTTAAAGAACTTGTGGAAACTGTTACCGAAATTGCAGCAAAGGTTTGTAATGCTGATGCTTCATGGATTTATTGGCAGGACAAAAACGAAACAAATATTCTAGCCAACAAGTATATTGGTTATGTTGATGCTGAATTAATAACTAAAAGTGTTCTCGAAAAAAAAGGTTTAACAAATTTGACAAGTACAAAAATACTTAAGCTTGATCGAATTAATACAGTTAATAATTTATCAGACAATTATACTCAGGCGGCAGTATCTCAGATTAAAGGTCATGATGAGTTACGCGGCTATTTATTTATAGTGAAAAAAAATGTTAAAATATTTGATGACGAAGATAGAGATGCTATAAATACATTTTCCGATTATGCTTCTATTGCCATTGAAAACAGCAGGTTATTAAAAGAATCTATTGAAAAAGAAAGACTGGAAAAAGAGCTTGATGTTGCGAGAGAAATTCAAAGAAAAATTTTGCCGGCTGAAAATCCAAAATATAAAAAATTAGATATATCAACTGTATTCATTCCGGCATTTGAAGTAGGCGGTGACTATTACGATTTTTTTGAAATTGATAAAAACAATTTGGGTTTTATTATAGCTGATGTTTCTGGCAAAGGTATTTCAGCAGCTTTTATAATGGCACAAATTAAAGGAATTTTTGAATCGCTTTCAAAAGAAATTGATAAACCTAAAAATATTTTAGTAAAAGCTAACAGAATTTTAAAGAGAACCCTGGACCGTAAAACTTTTATCAGTGCCGCTTACGGAGTAATTGATTTTGAAAAAGAAGTTATTCATCTTGCCAGAGCCGGACATTGTCCGATCTTAATTTTAAGAAATGGTAAAGCAGAAAGTTTAAGGCCGTCAGGTATTGGACTGGGGCTGAATTTCGAGTCGCAATTTGAAGATAATTTAGAAGAAATTGAAATTAAAATGGAACAAGATGATGTGCTTGTGTTGTATACTGACGGTATAACAGAAGCAAAAAATGATCATCTTGAAGATTTTGGTACTAAACAGTTTGAAAGAATTTTACTTGATAACTGTAATAAACAGGTAGATGAGATTACTGAAAAAGTAATGGAGGAAGTTACATTATTTTCTAAAGATACTTCCCAGCATGATGACATTACTTTAGTAGTATTTAAATGGAAACAAAAAATTAATCTTGACGGAGAAAAAGAATGGCAGAGTTCAACACCTCAATTGCAGACAAAGGTGAAGTAAGCGTAGTATACTTAAAAGGTTATTTGGATGCACACACAGCTCCTCAATTAGAGAATGAATTTTCAACTTTAATTGATAGAGGCAGAAATATGATAGTCGCAAATTTTAGCGATCTAATTTATATAAGTAGTGCAGGTCTTGGAGTATTTATGGCTTTTATCGAAAATATACGTGATAATAAAGGCGATATAAAGCTTACGAATATGACTGACAAGGTTTTTAACATTTTTGATTTACTTGGTTTCCCTCTGCTATATGAAATCTTTAAGAACGAAGAAGAGGCAATTCAAAAATTTAAAGAGACTAATAATCTTGAAAGCAAATAATCATACACCAAAAGAAAAAAAGCTTGTAATAAATAGCCGGACGGAGAATTTATCTCCAATCCGGGATTTTGTTCAAGCATCTGCTATTGAAGCAGGCATGAAATCGAAATCAACAAACGATATGATGCTGGCGGTGGATGAGGCTTGCACAAATATTATTAAACATGCTTATAAATCATTTCCGGAAGGAAAGATAATTATAACAATTAAAATTTTCCCGGAAAAAATTACAATAAAAATTACTGATTACGGAAATGCATTTCATCCTGAAGTAATTCCGGAACCTGACATACAAGAATATTATCGTCAAAAGAGAGTCGGCGGGTTAGGTATGTATTTAATGAAAACTTTAATGGATGAAGTTAAATATATTTCAATTCCCGGAAAATATAATCAAGTTTTATTAACCAAGAATTTAAACTCTTCTCATTAAAATGAACGATGTAGATAACCTTAGATTTAAAAGAAATTTAACTGCTCTTGTAGAATTCAGCAGAATAATTAATTCCAGTTTAGATTTAAACTTTATACTTAATAATATACTTCTTACGTGCATGGGCAAGTTTTTCGCAACCCGCGGATTGATAGCGTTAAAAGAAGATGGCCAGCTCAAATTAAAAATATCAAAAGGTATTTCAGACGAATTAGCCAAAAAATTTCCTTCGATAACTTCATCCAACGGCAGCTTTAAAGATGATAAACTATTTAGTGGTTTTATTGATGAAGCAAATTTTCATGCTGTCGAAAAAATCAATTCTTCCGATGAATGTGTGGGAGTAATTTGTCTTGGAGAAAAATTAAATAAATCTTTATACTCAGAAGATGATTTGGAATTTTTAAGAACGATTTTAAATATTTCTGCTACGGCGGTTCAAAATTCCATCGTTTTAAATAAGCTTACAAAATTAAATAGAAAACTCGATTCAAGATTAAATAGATTGAATTCACTTTTTGAATTAAGTAAAGAATTCGGTTTGTTTTCAGAATCAACTAAAGTTGCTAAACTTTTGGTCTATTCTATTATCGGCCAATTTCTAGTATCAAAATTTTCGGTTGTTAGTTTTAATGATGATGATATAGAAATTTTGGAATCAAAAGTTCCCAAGGAAAAATTAATCCAAGCTTTAAAAGAATATAATTATTTAAAAGTTATTAATTCCTTAAAAAAAGAAGACATTAAAAAGGATTACAACGAACTATCTAAACTGGGTTTCGAATTAATTGTTCCCATGCAGATGCAGGGAAATACAAAAGGTTTGATTTTACTAGGAAGAAGAATAAACAATTCCGATTATAATGACAGCGATATAGAATTCATTTACTCAACCGGAAGCCTGGCTATTATTTCTCTTGAAAACCAAAAGCTTTTCAAAGAAGCACTGGAAAAACAGAAGATGGAAGAAGAACTTGAAATAGCGAGAGATATTCAAAGAAATCTTTTGCCGAGCTTTATTCCCCAGTTTACCTCGTTTGAAATTGCAGGAGAAAATATATCTTCCAAACAGGTTGGCGGTGATTATTTTGATATAATAAAATTAAGTGAGAATAATTTTTATGTTGCTATCGCTGATGTTTCTGGGAAAGGAGTTCCTGCCTCACTCTTAATGGCAAATATACAAGCATTTTTAAAAATAATTTGTACACAAGGTATTAAGATTGATGAAGCCACCGGAATCATGAATGATTTGATTACGGAAAATACTTCAGACGGAAGATTCATCACTTTTTTTTGGAGCATTTTCGATGAGCTGAAAAAAACGATGACTTATGTGAATGCAGGGCACAATCCGCCATTGTTAATTCGGGATAATAAAATAATTAAGCTTGACAAAGGCGGGATTATCTTTGGTGTAATGAAAACTTTCATCCCATATACTTCTGAAGAAATTCAGTTAAAAGAAAATGATTTAATCATTCTTTTTACTGATGGAATAACCGAAGCGATGAGTAAGAATCACGAAGAATTTTCCGATGAAAGGCTTGAGCGAATTGCACTAAATTTTACAAACAAATCTGCAGAAGAGATTTTAAAGTCAATTAAAAAAGAAGTCCAAATTTTTACTATGGGTGCTCCTCAATCCGATGACTTAACTTTGGTGGTGATTAAAGTAAAATAAGTTTATAAGTTAAAGGTTAATGTTATCCCATACTTTTTCCCGTTTTATTAGTCTAATTATAAATGAAAAAAATTAGAAAATTCATAGAAAATTACAGGCAAAAACTAATAATAGTTTTTACCGCAGTACTTTTTTGTTTTTCGCTGGCAAGTATCATAATAACTGTAAACGTAAATGTGCAGTCAAATGACGAATGCTGGTGGGTGCCTCAAAAAGTTAAGAACGCAACTGACAGTGTTGCAATTAGATTTGAACGTGTAAAAATTGATGGGGTTACCTGGAATGCAGGGATAAGAGATGGTGATTATCTTTTAGCTATTAACGGAGTGTCTTTAAAGGGCACCCAACAGGCGCAATCAATTTTAAATAAGGTTGATGCTGGAGAGTACGCTGATTACAAAGTAAAAGATAAAGAGGGGAAAGTTTTTGAAACAAAAGTGTACATAAAAAAGTTAATTAATTTTCCGCAGCTCACACTTAGTTTGTTGGGATTCTTCTGGTTGATTATAGGATTTGTAGTGGTGTCTGCAAAGCCAGACGGATTTGTTCAAAGAAGATTTTATGCTATTAGCACTGCTCTTGTAATGTATGGAACCTTAGTCTTTTTTAATTCAAAAACTGTTCAATCTAGTATAACGCTGCGTTTATTTTTTGATTTGTTCTCTACATTCGGAGCAATCTTCACTCCATTTCTTGTAGTACATTTCTTTTTGATTTTTCCTAGAGAATTAAAAACGATTAGAAGGTGGGGAATTAAAAAAGCTCTTTATATAATTCCTACCGTTATATTTGTGTCCTTGTTTTTATATAGAATATTTTTTGTGTGGGGAGAACCAAATCCATCGTCCCACTATAAATGGTATAATGATGTTGTTGGCATTTATTTCTTTTCAGGCTTTTACATCGGGCTGGTTGCTTTAATTATAAACTACTTTAAACTAAAATCCAAAGAAGATAGAAAACCTGTCTTTGTAATTTTGGTGGCATATATATTTGGAATTGCAAGTGTAACTTTTGCCGGATTTGTAGCACCGGCAATTGCAGATATGATGTACAATTCTCCAGAATATTATATGCCTATACTATTTATAATTGTTTTGCCCATCGGATTTGCTTATTCAATTTTCAAATACCAATTGATGGATGTGAGCGTCGTAATTAAAAATACAATAATATATGGGGCAGCAACTATAGCTATCGCAGTTACTTATTTTGTAATTATTTATGGTATCGGGTTTACAATAAGTTCAGCAATTGGGACCGAATATCAGGGATTAATCGCAGGTATTGTATTTATTATTTTTGCGGTGATTTTTCAATCATCTAAAGATAAATTTCAAGATTTTATTACTGCAAAATTTTATCCGGAGCAATTTGCATATCAAAGAGTGTTGGTTCATTTCAGCGGTGAAATATCTAGCATGGTTGGCTTAGATAATATTTTAGATTATACCAAACAAACCTTAGTTGAAGCACTGATGATAAATCATTTTGGGATTATGCTCAAGGATAATAATTCTAACAGCTTCACCTTAGTAAGAAGTAAAGGAATGGGAAATGTTAATTTAAAAATTTCTGATGAAAGTGCCGCACAGTTTATGTCAGGCAAAAATGAATTGGAAACAATTCAAATAATCGAACGTGAAAAATTTGAAAATATATTTCCTGAACATTTTGATAAATTTGTTGAAGGCCAGATTTATACTATCATTCCAATGGTTATTAAATCAAAAGTTGTCGGATTATTACTGTTCGGCTTAAAGCATTCCGGTTCTCAATTCGGCGGCAAAGATCTTGAATTGCTTTCCTCCGCTGCATCACAAACAGCTGTTGCAATTGAAAATGCACGACTTTATGAAGCTGAAGCGCAGAAGTTAAAGATGGAAAGGGATTTGGATTTAGCACGAAAAATACAGCAGGGACTATTGCCGGCTTGCATTCCTAATCTTAAAGGATTGGATATTTGTGGAGAAATGATTCCCGCAATGCAGGTTGGAGGTGACTATTATGATTTAATTCCAGTTTCGGAAAATAAAATGTTTGTTGTTGTCGCTGATGTTTCAGGAAAAGGTTTATCAGCTTCTCTTTACATGACTAAGCTGCAGACCATGATTCAGCTTGCTTGTACAATTGAAAAAAGCCCAAAAGAAATTCTTATAGATATTAATAAAAGAATGTACGCTTCACTTGAAAAAAATTCTTTTGTTACGATGACTTTAGCATTATTCGATACTGAAAAGAATTCTGTTAAATTTTGCCGAGCAGGCCATATGCCTATTTTAACTACATCGAATGGAACTGTTAATGCTTATAAAACCCAGGGATTAGGAGTTGGATTGGAATACGGGAGTATTTTTGACAGCACCCTTAAAGAAGAAGAATTAACACTAAAGCCAGGCCAAATATATGCTTTCTTTTCAGATGGAATAACAGAAGCAATGAATGAAAAAATGGATTTGTTCGGTGAAGAAAATTTATCGCAAATTTTAAAAAATAGAACCAATCATAAATCGGCAGAAATTATGAATGAAGTGTGGGAGAAAATTCATACCTTCCGCGGTAAAGCCGAACAGAATGATGATATGACAATGGTTTTAGTGAAAGTGAACTGATTCAATCATTCAATTCTAATTGCAACCCGAAATTTTATAAGTAAACTAATTGATTAAATAATTGTGTTTTTACATATATCAAACATTTTCACATGTTTGGAATTTAATAAATATTGTTTAACTTCAATTGTAACATTATTGTTGAAGTTATTTTTTTACTGAAAAAGGCCAATATTCATTCCTTATTAGCAATTTTTACTTAGCCCATTTTTCATAAGAAGTATTTATGAAGATTTTCTCTTCTACAAATTCACCAGTACCACTTTTCATTAGCCTAATAATATCTGCGGTAATAATAACTGTTGTTGGAATTTTATATTACAACAATGAAAAAGATATTCTGATTAAACAAAGCTCGGCGCATTTAAAATCATCAGCCTCTTTCAATGAAACTCAAATAAATAATTGGTATATGGAAAGATTGTCCGATGCCAAATTTTTATTTAACGATAAATTAATTCATGAAAATATAAAGAAGATTACTCATACCTTAAGTAAAAAAGATTCTCTAATGCTGGCCAATGTAATTTCTCCTATGTATCATAATCATGATTATAAAACGATTATGATTTTAAATAAGAATCTAAAAGTTCTAGTTAATTTGAATTATGAGATTTTCCCTGATAGTGAAGAATTAAGTGCTGCTGATAAATCTTTTAAAAGCAATCATATTGAAAATTCAAGTATTGAGAGGAATCAATTTTCTCGTGATATATATATGGATTTTTATATTCCACTTTACAATAACGATGAACCTCTTGCTGTTATAGTTCTTAGTGTTGCTCCCGAAAAATTGCTTTATTCTTTTTTAGAAGGTAATCCGCTTGGCTTTGAAAGCAGTGCAGCAATATTGTATGCGGTTGAAAATGATTCATTGATTAACTTATCTCCGCTACGTAATCCAAATTTTTCTCCGCTTGAACATAAATTACCCATTAAGAATAATTTAAAGATTACTTCAACATCTTCAGAGAATAATAGCATTAAAATTTATAAAGATTACAGAGACGAAAATGTTCTTGCTGATGTAAGATATCTAAAATTGACCAACTGGTATTTAGTTAACAAAATTGATTTATTTGAAACTTATGAACCATTGCAATTTAAAGTTATTTCTTCAGGTATAATAATTTTCCTCATTATTCTCATTGTAAGTCTTTTGTTCATTTATTTCAGAAATAAGCAAAAGCTTTTGAATCTTAAAAAATTAAATGAAACAGAAATAAAGTATAAACAGATTATTGAAAATGCTTCAGAAGGTATAATTATTTTCAATAATAATTTGGAAATAATTCAAGTTAATCCCATTGCCTGCCGGGATTTAAAATATTCTGAAGAAGAATTACTGCAAAAAAAAATTCCAAGTCTTCTTGATCCAACTCATCTTCAAAAACATCCTTTGAAATTAAAAGAACTGGTGGCTGGCAGAACCATTGTGAGTGAACGGTATTTATTACGCAAAGATAAGAGTGTTTTTCTAGCGGATATGAGTGCAAAAATGCTTCCGGATAAAACCTTCATGGTTATTGCCAAGGATATTACAAAAAAACACGAAATTGAAGTTAACATTAGGAATTCAGAAAAAAAATTTAGAAGTCTGTTCGAATCATCTAATGATACTATAATGCTGATGGATGATATAACTATAATAGATTGTAACCCAAAAGCGGAGTTGTTGTTTGGAAAATCAAAATCAGAAATTATTGGAAAAACGCCAATAGATTTTTCACCAAAGTTCCAGCCGGATGGAAGCAGTTCGGAGATTAATGCAGTAAAAAAAATAAATAAAGTTTATAAGGGAAAGCCGCAGCTATTTGAATGGGTTCATTTAAATAATAAAAAAGAAATATACTGTGAAATAAATTTATCATTATCAGAGTTTAACAATAAACCAATTTTAATTGCCATAGTTAGAGATATAACGGAAAGAAAAAATATTGAGAAAGAACTAATTTTATCAAAAGAAAGAGCCGAGGATATGAGTAATTTAAAATCCAATTTCCTCGCGAATATGAGTCATGAATTACGGACACCGATGGTTGGTATTCTTGGTTTTTCACAAATTTTAAAAGATGAAGTTACTGACAGTGAACAATTGGAAATGATAAAGTCCATTCATCATGGCGGAAAAAGATTAATGGAAACGCTTAATTCAATTTTGGAGCTTACACAAATTGAATCTAAACAACATATAATTAATTATAAGCTTCTGAACTTGAATGATTTAATTAAATCAAAGTTAATTAATTTTAAATCAGAAGCCGAAATCAAAAATATATCTTTAAATTTTGAAGAGCCAAACGAAAAGATAAAAATCGTTACCGATGAAAGGTTACTTAAAATTGTATTGAGACACCTGGTTAGTAATGCTATAAAATTTACGGAACGGGGAAGTGTAACACTGAAGGTGAAAAAAACTGTTTTTGGTGAAAAAGACAAAATAATAATTTCCATACAGGACACAGGAATAGGAATTTCTGCTGAAAGCAGAGATATTATCTTTAATGAATTCAGGCAGGCAAGTGAAGGTCTTAATAGAAAGTATGAAGGCGCGGGGCTTGGCCTTACTATAACTAAAAAGTTTATTAAATTATTGGATGGAGATATCGAGTTTGAAAGCACTATAGGACGTGGATCTACATTTAAAGTTATTTTACCGGCGATTGATGATATATCGCAAATAAAAAAAGTCCGCGAAAGTCATAATAGAGTTCGATCTGACATATTGATCCAAAAAGAAGATGAAAAAAAACATGGCTCACCTCTGAATATTTTAGTTGTCGAAGATGATCCTAATACTATTAGCTTATTTAAGATTTATTTGAAGAACAATGGTAATGTTGATGTAGCAGACAATGTTAAGTTAGCATTAGAAAAAACAGATCAATATGATTATGATTTAATTTTAATGGATATAAATTTAGGCGGTGATGTTGATGGTTTAATGCTTACAAAAATGTTAAGAGAAACTGAAAAATATTCCAGCACACCAATAATAGCGGTTACTGCATTTGCTATGGAAGCAGACAGAAAAAATGCATTTGATGCAGGATGCACTAATTATCTTTCAAAACCATTTGATAAAAATACTTTATTAAATATGATTTCTGATTCTTTAAATCATTCAATTTACCCCGCAAGCTAATTTTATCCACTTTTATTTTGAGAAAGTATAAATGAAAATTTCAGATTCATTTCATTTAATGGCAAAACCAACCGGCTCGATTTGCAATTTAGACTGTACATATTGTTTCTATTTAGAAAAAGAAAATCTTTATGAAAACAATCAAGATTGGAGAATGCCGCAAGATGTTTTAGAATCATATATTCGGCAATATATTGAAGTTCAAAAAAATCCCACTATAACATTTTCATGGCAGGGCGGCGAACCAACTTTACTGGGTTTAGATTTTTATAAAAAAGCGGTTCAACTTCAAAAAAAATATTCGAATGGAAAAATAATTGAAAATACTTTTCAGACAAATGGTGTTCTTCTCAATGATGAATGGTGTGAATTTTTTAAAAGCAATAATTTCCTTATCGGCTTATCCATAGATGGCCCTGAAGAAATGCACAATAAATACAGGCTTTACAAAGGAGGACAATTAAGTTTTCAAAAAGTGATGAAGGGATTAAAATTTCTTCAAAAAAATCAAATTGAATTTAATACTCTTACATGTGTACAAAAAAACAACTCTCTTTATCCGCTGGAAGTTTATAATTTCTTAAAAGAAATCGGAAGCACTTATATGCAGTTTATTCCAATTGCGGAAAGAAAAGCTGAAGCCGATACCAATTTGTTAAAGTTAGTTTCTCCAGGTTATAAAGAAGAAGCTAAAGTTACAGAATGGTCTGTTGAGCCGGTACAATTTGGAAAATTTTTAACTTCTATTTTTGATGAATGGGTTAGAAATGATGTTGGAAAATATTTTGTACAAATTTTTGATGTTGCGTTGGAAATCTGGTTTACCGGACAATCAAGCCTTTGCATTTTTAAGGATAGATGCGGCCAGGCAATGGCGATTGAGCATAATGGTGATATTTATTCATGCGATCATTTTGTTTATCCTGAAAACAAGCTTGGCAACTTAATGACTGAAACTTTAAACAAAATTGTTGATTCAGATCAGCAGCTTAAATTTGGAAACGATAAAAATGATACTCTGCCGAAATACTGCCGTGAATGTGAAGTGAGATTTGCATGCAACGGAGAGTGCCCTAAACATAGGTTTATTAAAACTCCTGATGGGGAAGAAGGTTTAAATTATTTATGCGCAGGCTATAAAAACTTTTTTAATCATATTAATCCTTATATGAATTTTATGACCAGTCAATTGCATCAGCAGCAGCCTCCTGCAAATGTTATGAAATGGGCAAAAGAAAAAGACAATGGTTTTCCATCTCTAAAAATTAGTAGAAATGAAAACTGCCCTTGCGGAAGCGGGAAAAAATACAAAAATTGCTGCGGTAAGAATGTTAAAACAATTATATCAAACTGATTTTTAGATGATTGAAAATAAAATTCAGAAAGAAACTTTAAGAAACATCCCGCTCTTCTCTGAGCTTAGTGTTGAACAATTAAGAGAAGTAACATCCGTTAGCAAAACAATAAAAGTTCCCAAAAATAAAATTCTTTTTTGGGAAGGAGATCTTTATAAGGGATTTTATATTCTGCTTAAAGGAGGAATTAAAATTTTCAAAACTACTTTAGATGGGAAGGAATCTGTTGTTCATATTTTAACTACTTTAAGTGCCTTTGCAGACATTCCATTATTTGAAGGGAGTAATTATCCTGTAAGTGCACAATGCCTATCAGATAGCGTGGTAATTTTTATTCCGAAAGAAGAATTTTTGGAATTAATTAAAAAGAATCATGAGATTTCTTTAAAAATGCTGGCAGGATTTGCCAAGAGATTAAAATCATTGATTAACCAGGTTGAAAATCTATCAACTAAAGAAGTCAAAAACCGTCTTGCAAAATATTTGATCGAAGAAATTCATTTAAGCGGAACTGAAAATTTACCGGAACCTTTCATAAAATTAAGAGTACCGAAATCTACCATAGCTGCTTATCTTGGAACAATAACAGAAACACTTTCACGAACTTTCAATAAAATGCAAACTGATGGCATAATTAAGATGAATGGTAAAAAAGTATTTATTAATAATCTTAAAGAGCTGCAAAACTTAGCGGAATAATTTCATTTCACATTCTTCATCATTCTACGGGCTTTAAATCATTCCTTAAATTTATTAATCAACCAAAAACTGACTTAAGTCAAGGAAATCTAATCAGGCTAATTTTAAATTTGAACTGTTGAATAACTTCAATATTTATGAAGCTGTTAAACAAACAATTAAATTTTTTTTGACCTTTGAATTTTGACTTAACAAGATGTTCTCTACAGTAAGATATTTCATAAAAACAAGCATAGCATTTTTAGTGCTCGGAATAGTAACAGGGCTTTACATGTCGTATTCAAAATATTTTTTTAATTCCGGGAATACGCAGGAATTAATTTCCGCGCATGTTCATGTAATACTTGTCGGTTCTGTAATGATGATGATAATGGGGGTGGCGCTTTGGTTTTTTCCAAGAGCTGAAAAAAATGATCGAAAATATAATCCTGATTTAATTTTAGTTACTTATTGGCTTATGACAATTTCAACATTATTGCGTTTTATTTTTCAAATATTTGCCGGCTTCATTTTTATAGGCTGGCTAAACATATTAATTGCAATAACATCAACATTCCAGGTACTTGCAATTTTACTTTTCTTTTTTTCAATGTGGGGGAGGATAAGGCCGGTCGGCAGTCATTTAAGGGAAGCTAAAGGAGAAAAATTTTAATGGAATATTATATAAATGAAGAATGTATAAACTGCGGTGCATGCATGATTGAATGCCCGCAAAATGCTGTGAGCGAACCTATAAAGAATTTAATAGGCTATAATCTTATTTCTAAAACCGTGTCATCAATTCACTATTTCATTGTTTCACAGTTATGTGATAAATGCAATTCTTTTTCATCACCTAAATGCATTGAAGTTTGTCCGATGGACGCAATACAGTCTAATGATTTCAAAATTGAATATTTCAGGTCAAATTGAGTTTGTCAAAATGTGTCTTTTACTATTAATGTCAGACTTCGACAAGCTCAGTCTGACAATTAGCATTAATCTAAAATTTAGATAATAATCTTATACAAAAAATTATTTATTCAATTAAGGGAAAATAAATGAAAAAATACTGGATACCTTTCATACTTGTAATCTTAGTTTCCTTCGGCATTTTAAGCTGGGTTGGGAGCAGAATTTATCAGGAAGTTCCGCCAATACCATCAAAAGTTGTATCAGAAAACGGCGAAGTTATTTTTACACAGGACGATATTCAAACCGGCCAAAATGTTTGGCAGGCAATGGGCGGAATGGAATGCGGATCTGTTTGGGGACATGGCAGCTACGTTGCACCAGACTGGACTGCCGATTGGCTTCACCGAGAATTGATGTTTGTCCTTAATGATTACGCAAACAAAAATTATTCTAAAAATTTTGAAGAATTAACTGATGAAAACAAAGCTTCATTAAAAGCTAAAGTTCTTGATCTTTATAGAAAGAGTAATTTGAATGTAGAAACTAATCTGATTACCATAAATTCACAAAGAGCAGAAGCGGTTAAAAAGAACATAAAATATTACAGCGATCTTTTTACAAATGGCAAAGAAGAATATGCATTAAGAAAAAATGCTCTTTCTGATCCGGTTAAACTAAGACAATTAAGCGCATTCTTCTTTTGGAGCGCATGGGCGGCATCTACCAACAGGCCTGGTGAAGAAATGACTTACACAAATAATTGGCCTCATGAAGCATTGATTGGTAATACCCCTACTGGAGATACTGTTGTTTGGACAGGAGTTAGTATTATTCTGCTGCTTCTTGGAATTGGCGGAATGGCTTTCTTTTATGCATCAAGAAAGCATGAACATAATATAATGGATTATCCTGTGGATGACCCTTTACTTGGTTCAAAAGCAACTCCTTCACAAAAAGCTGTGATAAAATATTTTTGGGTTGTTTCAGGTTTAATTCTGCTTCAAATAATTTTTGGAGTTATAACAGCTCATTATGGAGTTGAAGGTGATGCGTTTTATGGGATTCCACTTTCAAAATTTTTGCCTTATACGATTACACGTACCTGGCATACTCAACTTGGAATTTTTTGGATTGCGACGGCATGGCTAGCCGCTGGATTATATATCGGGCCGGCTGTCAGCGGTGTTGAACCAAAAGGGCAAAGGCTTGGAGTGAATATATTGTTTGGAGCATTACTTGTCGTAGTGCTTGGCTCTATGGCCGGTGAATGGTTAAGCGTAATGAATCTTATGCCTGATAAAGATTGGTTTTTATTCGGCCATAGTGGATATGAATATATTGACCTTGGAAGATTCTTTCAGATTGCTTTATTAATTGGATTGTTCCTTTGGTTATTTTTAATGGTTAGAACAATTCGTCCGGCATTAAAAAAAGCGGATGATCAAAAACCAATTTTAACTTTATTTTTAATCGCATCAACCGCAATAGCGACATTTTATTTTGCAGCCTTAATGTATGGGAAGCATACAAATCTTGCCATTGCAGAATATTGGAGATGGTGGGTTGTGCATCTTTGGGTCGAAGGATTCTTTGAAGTGTTTGCAACTGTTGTTGTAGCATTTTTGTTTGCAAGATTAAAATTGATTGATCTAAAAACTGCGGGACAAGCAACGGTACTTATCTGCAACCATATTTCTTTCAGGCGGAATAATCGGAACATTACATCATTTATATTTTTCCGGAACTCCAATGGTTGTACTAGCACTTGGTTCCGTATTTAGTGCGCTTGAAGTTGTACCACTTTTATTTGTTGGATATGAAGCGTGGGAAAATATTAAGCTCTCCAGAGCTAAGCCATGGGTGATAAAATATAAATGGCCAATTTACTTTTTTGTTGCAGTTGCATTTTGGAATTTAGTTGGTGCTGGACTATTCGGATTTATGATCAATCCGCCGATTGCACTTTATTACATGCAAGGGTTAAATACAACTCCGGTTCACGGACATGCAGCACTCTTTGGTGTTTATGGAATGCTTGGAATTGGTTTAATGCTTTTCTGCTTGAGAGGAATGCGCCCTGATATCGAATGGAATGAAAAACCAATAAAGTTTTCATTCTGGGCAATCAACTTTGGATTATTTGCTATGGTAACATTTAGCTTATTGCCGGTTGGATTAATGCAAACATGGGCCTCAGTTGAACATGGCTACTGGTATGCACGAAGCGCTGAGTTTCTTCATACAGGAATTATGCAGACACTGAGATGGTTCAGAGCTTTTGGCGATACAATTTTTGCAGTCGGCGCAATTGTGCTGATTGGTTTTGTATTCCAACTATCATTTAAATTTTTAAAGAAAGATTAAATAAAATGAACAATTCAAATAATGAAATACTCGCAAAGAATTTAATTGACGAAATAAATTTTCAGGCTGGCTCAATTGTGAGCAAACAATTACTTAAAAAACCTAATGGGAACATAACATTCTTTGCATTCGGCGTAGGTGAATCTTTAACTGAACATACTTCACCTTACGAAGCTTTCGTTTATTTAGCCGAAGGCGAAATGGAAATTAGAATTGATGGAAAACCCATAATTATAAAATCGGGGCAGCAAATTATTCTGCCTCCAAATGTTCCGCATGCTTTAAAAGCAGTTGTTGATTCAAAGATGCTTTTAATTATGATTAAATAAAATAAAAATGGATTAATGATAGACGAAAAGATAAACGATGAATTACCAATAGTATATTCATGTTCAGGATGCAGCAATATAGCGCAGCTTACAAATAAAATCGCAGTAAAGCTTGATAGAAATGGATTGGCTGAAATGTCGTGCATAGCCGGAGTTGGCGGTAATGTTAAGCCCCTTGTTAAAAAAGCACTTTCCGGAAAACCTATAATTGCGATTGATGGATGCAAGCTGCACTGCGCTAAAGCATGCTTAAATCAGATAAATATTAAACCGGATATACATATTACATTAACAGATTTTGATTTGAAGAAAAGATTTCATGAAGATTGCGATGAAATTGAATTCAAAATTATGTACGAATTTGTTAGAAAAAAAGTCACGCAAATCAACGAATATGTTGAAGAAAATTAAGTTAGATAATTTCCTATATTAAGTTTTATTTGCGCTGCATCACACCAAAAACTTTTTAATTGTATTTATATAATCTAAAAATTAAGTTCACTTTCAGTTAATCTAATTTTAAAAATTCCACTGCTAAAAAATACAAACACTTTTCCTAGTATTTTCAGACCAATATGACACAGCTAATTAGTAATTAGATTAATCCTTTCATTTATCGCTGAGCAAATAAAATAATCTCTTGCCTACCGAAGGCACGTTTTTAAATCATTTAAAATGAGTGGGATATGCTATGCCAAAAGAAACCAGCTCAGTTGAACAGGAAAACCTTTTTAACCTGCTAAGTAATTTAACCGGCCACCTTAAAGCTGCTAATTCAAAGGAAGAAAAATCAATTCAAAATCTGCAAAAAAATTTAGCTGATGTTCTAGTTGGTGCAAATATTGACTCGGTAAAAAATAATATACTTTCATACGAAAATTCAGATTTATTTTTTACTGATAAAATTTCTGAACCGAGACTAAACCAGTTAAAAGATATTTCAGCCAAGATTACTAAAGAAGCTGATGAATCAAGTTCACGGGTATTTGTACGGGAAACTCCGGTTCGAAGTTCTCAACTAAAAGGTTCGGTTCCGGTATGGGCGCAAGGTGCTGCTGTTGAAAAAACTTTGGGGCCTTTTAACAGCAAAGATGGTAAAAAAGTTTGGTTCGATTTTTATAAAATTGAAAAATTAATTGCACTTTATCTTGAAGGTGAAAACGAGCCGGCAATTTTGTTTAATGTTTCTCTGTTAAAAAGATTTGTTATAAATACTTTACCGCCAATAATTGATCCTGCGGCTAAATATAAATTACTACCTGACAGCGTTTGGATAAATTCAAAATTGCTTGCGTCAAATTCTCCTGCCGGATATTATACCGGGCTAAAAATAAAAAGCGGGGAAATTTCATTAAGCGATGCACCAAAATTAATTAATAATAAGCTTACTATTATAGGTAATACAATAGTAACTGTTAACCTTGTTTTAGATCAGCCTGAAGTAACTGATGCAGATAAAACAAGTCCTTATGGAATTGACGCAAGAAATGCCAAATTAAATTTACCAACCAATTTAAATTTTCATTTTTCAAAATCGGGGAGTGCAATTGATGAAATCAGCGGAAGAACGAGCTGGTTTGTCTATGGCCATAAAGCATCGTTTGAATGGGATAAATCAAAAGCCACAGATTTTAATTCTATTTTAAATAGAATATTTATTCCTTTTAATTGTTCCGCACAAGAGTTTAAGATTAATGAATGTAAATCATCTTTTAATTTAATAAATGGAACTGCGGCAATAAACAGCAGTGCGTGGGCAATTCCTTGCGCACAAATTGATATCACAAAACCTTCGCCCGCAGCTGGAATTGGAGGAATAGGAATTCAATGCAAAGCAAAATTGACTGCGGCGTGGGCAGGGCTAAAAGGCGGACAAGCTAATCTCTCAAATTCGTTTATACTCGCTGATATTGGAAGAATAGCAATTACGGATTTACAAGCCGGGAATATTTACTGCAGCCAGGAATTCAAGCTTTGGAAAGATGAGCAAAATAAATTTGGCTCTTCAATAAAACTGCAATATTCAAATTCATTTCCATTTTTATATAATTCACTTGCGAACGGAAATGAAGTTTTGCTTGCACAGACAGATGCAAATCCGCAAGTTGATCGTCCGGTAAATGCTGTAGGGCAGCCCTTTGATATACATTCTAAAAATTCGATACTTCTGCTTGCCGCTGCTAAAACATTTAAAGTTGTTTATTTGTATGATGATAATATTATTCTTGATAATTATGATCCGAAAAAGCCCAAAGAAACTTTGCCGAAGCCGCAGTCTTTAGCCTTAACCAATGCGTTATTTAAAGTTACCCCTGCTAATGGCTGCTTATTGTTTGGTGAATTAAATGATGATTGGGTTAAAGTTGGAAAAGGAGTTTTGTATTTAACGTTTGGCCTTTATGCTTATTTACCAACTTTGCCCGATCCTTATGCCGCGAACATTAATCAATTAAAATATCAATTTAGAGGTTCATCAAAAAGATTGGACAATGCCGCCGGAAGTGCATTTTCAATCTGGGCATGGCTCGTGAGTCAAACGGTTTGGATTCCAGATGTTCAAGATAAAGACAAAGTAGAAGTATCATTTCATTTTGCACCGCTTCAAAATCAATTTCAAATTTCTGGAAGTGATGAAAATAATGTTAATGCTTCCGCATCAAATATAAATTCAAATATTTCAGATCAGCCATTTGTTAAATTATTTAATGCTGAAAGTTCGCCCCAAAATACTGAGTCAGAAACTCTTGAAAATTCAATTAAAGCTTCTTCAAATACTGCACGTGCAGCAGCGATTGGCAGCAGAGATATTGAACTTGAAACTTTGTGGAATGACACATTTAGATTATTTATAGATGATATTTTTGCGTTATTAGATGTAAGCAGCAATGCAGATCAAATGGGTGTCAGCTTTGCATCTTTTAATCAGCAGCGCGCAACCTCGTTGAACAGATTTTCCATCGCTGCTGTAGATGAAAATACTGTCAACTTCCAATTTCCAATTCAAGTTCAGGGAATGGACGTTACAACTTATGGGTTATTTGCTAAAGTATTTGCATTGCCTCAAATTTCCTGGGAACCGGTTTTAAATCTTACTGATCCTACTACTATCAATCCATCCAATCCAAATGTTGAACCACCTTTAGGCCCGAATTATTATCCAAACGACGGCGGAGCAACGAGAATTTTAAATAGCAGTACACAGCAGGCAGTTTTAGCTCCTATTCCTTTGATAGACTTTGTGCTTGATAAATTTCAAAATGAAAAGGGCAACATTACTGCTAATCTATTTTCACTTCCATTCGGAATGAAGGCTATCACAGTATTGAATAAAGATGCCGATTCAATTAAAGCTGCAACGATTGAAAAAATTGAGCATGAATTTTCCAACAATGTTAAAACCGGAATTCAAATTCAGTTTAATGCAGGAATGTTATCTACAGATGTTTATCCGCTGTTCCATGGAGGAACACTTCAGCTTAATAATATTTTAAATGTAAACGGACTAAAAACATATACAGGAACTTTAGGCGATAGTGTTTCAATAATATTTAATAATGAGTTTGTTCCCAAAATAGCAGATTTAGTAAAGAGCAGAGGTGTTCCGCTGACACGATATGACATTAGCGGGTATGGTGCAAGCATATTTAGTAATTGGTTTAATCCGGACGCTCAATTTGCACAAACTTCTCAGGCAAAATTTGATGTGTTTGTGGGACGAACTTCTCATGAAGTTATTCAAGTTAGAAGTATCATTTATCCCTGGGCTATTCGTGTTGTAAGAACAATAATAATATTCCGTGTGGGAAGCGGATATGTTTATAGAGTGGATACAGGATGGAAAGCAGAAAGCGACGGCAAATTTGATTTCAGTTATAAGCTTAAATTGGTCGGCGATAATACACCTGATCCCAGTAAAGCGCCCACAATTGATATTAATACTCAAGACATATTTGAGATTCATCCCGGAATAGTAAATGGGCTTTTCAACATAAAAAATATTACAGAACAGGGAACTGCATTTCCAATTCAGACAACAGTTAAAGCAGGTTCATATTATGTCGATGCGAACAACAACACTATACACAATACTGGTGGTGACTTTCAAATTCCTGGTTCTTTAAAAATGGTTGAATTCGATTGCGATGCTGATATTGAAGGAGCGGTTCAAGGGGCGGTGAATGGACGTGTTCCTTCAAAAAAGATGAGAGGATATGTACAATTAGCGCCTATGGGGATTCCGCTGTCAGATGACGCGCTTGAAAATCTGCATATACTTCAGGGCGGCTCTATCGGCGGTCCGGTTGATTGCGTAATGTAGATATTGGTAAAAATGCGCAGCTAATGCGGCTTAATAGAATTGATAGTAATAATGGAAAAGACGCCGCTGGAACAAAACCGGTATTTTCTGCAGCAGGCAGAGGAAATGTTATTCTTCCCAAAGAAGGTTCTTGGAGTATGGTAATGCACGAGCATGATTCCGGTGATGTTACTCCTTTACCTGAAAATGTTTCTGTTCCATTAATTAGAATTGGCGAACTTCAGAAAATTGGTAGCAATTTAAAAGTTAATCCTAAACCGGATAATGAATTATTACGAATTGCCAATCCAACTGAATTATTAAGGCAGCCTACAAATGGAACTATAAATTTTGGGTACCTTCAAACCACCGATACACAGAAAGCGTTATTCTTAACACCTGCATATCAAAAACTGCAAAACCTTGCTGACGTTGCTAAACTGATGAGTAAAACTCCGCCGCTCTTTGCTGATGCGTATCGTACTGTTAGCGCTAAAGGAATTTTTCCGAACATCGGTGATGCTGTTACAAGTTTTGGCGATGCTATTGCACTGGATTCAAACTTTGCAAAAAATGCAATTACAGATGCAGGTAAACAAGTTTTTGAATTGCTTCAAATAAACGAAAAAGCCGGCGAAGCAATTGTAAAAGAAGGGTTGAAATTATTAAAGTTGGATTCAGATCCTACCAAATATTTTAAGCTGCCTGATAAGTGGTACTTAATTGACGAAGATTATTTAAAAATTTATGTAGAATATAAACGCGATAAAAAAGTTGGTAATACTACACAGACTATTCCCGGTGCATTAAATTTTGATATTGATTCATTTACAGGTGCGGTAGAAGATAAATGTAAAAGCGTTATGAATGATGTTTCAATGGTCCTTGATTTGGGGCCGTTTGAAAAATTAATGACTATTAAAGGAAATTTTGATTCTAAAAAAGGATCGGAAGCTAGCTTTAAAGGAAGTGATGGAGATAGTTCATTCCCTGCACCTCAGTTAGTTTTTAGCGATGCCTTGCAGACTGTTATTGAAATACTTCAAATACTTCAAGACCTTCAAGGGGAGAAATACGGCGATGCTATTAAAAAAGGTTTGAAGATTGCCATGAGCAACAGCGCCGATAGCTGGGAATATAAATTTGAAGCAACTAAAGAAATACCTGTTGTAAAATTTCCAATTCCGGAATCAGTTTATAATGCACCCACAACTCCATTAAAGCTTGAGGCTTATTTAAAAATTGGTGTTTACTTTAATGCTGCTCTACAAGTTACAACAGATCCCGGAAAACTGCTTCCTACTGCAGGTGCGTTTTTAGATTTTGGAGCAAGACTATCCGTTATGTGCGTTTCACTTGCTGCTGCCACAGTATATGCAGTCGGGCAAGCTGATTTGGAAATTGGAGCTGATACCAAAGTGGGCCCCAATTTAAAATTAAAATTTGGTTTTGGTGCGCAGATAGTTGTCGGCCTTCCTGTAGTTGCCAATGTAAGCGTGCTGTATATGGTTGGTGTGGAAATTTATTTGGATTCACAAACTATTGCTGTAACTGCTTCGCTTTTATTTCAAGGTCATGCGGATATACTAGGCGGCATTGTGGGAATTACAATTACAATTGAAGCCAAGGGATCAGTCATTCGTACAAATGACAGAACGGACTGCTCGGCTCAAGTAACTTTCGCAATTGAAATAAGCATTTTCTTAGTAATTGATATTGACTTCAGCACCTCATGGCAGGAAAATAGACAGATTGCTTAGGCATTAATCAGTTTAATTTTTTTTGAAAAATTTTTTCATAAAAGGATTTTAAGATGGAAAAAAACAGAAGGTTCACGCTATTTGCTTTCCCGCAGGGTTTTACGAATAACATATTAAAATTAAATATTTTATTTCTTCCTCGAAATCAAAATCCTCTTAACCCTGCTATAGAAGGGCATTCAATAATATCCGACTCAGTTTCTTTGGCCGATTCCAAGCTTTCTTTTAACGCACACATTGTGTCAGGGCTAGCTGATTTTCCAATGAACACAAATATTTCTGAAACAAGATTATTAAATGTTATAAATACAATTCCCGCAGATAAAAATTCTTTATTCACTGCTTTGGCAAAAAGTTTTGATATAACAAATCTTAATCAGTTAAATACCAATTTAAATATTACCAGCTCTGAAAAAGCCCCCGAGCCAATTAAGAAAGCAGATATTGATAAATCAATTAATAAATATCTTCCCTTAACATATCGGAAATCTTTTAACTTTATTGCTCCAAAAATAAAGAATGCAAAGATTGATGATAGTTATCATTGCGCAATAAGAGATGCCGGCAAAAAAGATAACTTTATAATTTCTCTTGACACAATTAGCTGGGGTAAAGTTTTTGCATACGCACTTCGACATCAAATAATAGCCAAACAGTTGGGGATTATTTATGAAACCGAATTAAATATTGAAGATACATTTTTCCCTGAAGGCGGCTGGCTTTATGTTGATTTAAATGATGAGAGCGATTTTTTCAAACAGCAGAAAGAATCGACTGATGGAATTATTAATGGAACTATTAACGAAGAGGCCGACGGATTTTTTATTAAAAAATATGCGGCCAGAATCCCAGCTTTAACAATGAATAGTGATAGAAGTGTTTTTGCTCCAATACAATTCCCTGTATTATTTAAGAAACCTACTGATTTAGTTGACCCACCGGCGCCGGGAAAATTTGACCAGGCGTTTATTGAAACTTCAGAATATGATGACGGGTTTGCAAAAATTGTGCATTCATTTCAGCCTGTAAGTCATAATTTTCTTCAAGAAGAAAGCGATGGATTTCATCCCACAAAAGAAATGGGCATTAGGCTTGGCTGGGATGATGAGCAAATTTTGATTTGGTATATTCGGCAGTTGATGGAAGATGAAAGCGCCGGAACCAATAAACGGCTTGATGCGCCTTTAGGTGTTATGGGCTACAAAATAGATGTTCGTGAAAAGGAGGGTGCAAATTGGAATTCTTTAAATGAGGTTAAAAATAAAATCCCTCTTAAAATTAATGGTGATACTTTACCTGATTTTGCAGGCGAACTTCTTTACCAGGTTTATCCAAGCCAGCTTGACGGCGATAAAAATAAAAGCTATTGGCTGCCGATGTATTTTGCAAATTGGAACGGAAAAAGTATGGTGATTCCAGATCAGGATGCAATTGAGATATATCAAAATGATCAAGATGTTCAAGCTGACCCTCAAAACTCACCAAACAATGAAACAGGAACTGGAGTTACGAAGCCTGCTAACAAAAATCTTAATAAAATGTACGATGCTGGTCCAATTGATTCTCCATTACGATATGGAAGTATTTATGAATTTAGAGTGAGGTTAAGTGATTTAACAAGCGGCGGCCCTGATATTAAATCTGAATCATTTAATGCCGGACAAGCGCCGATTGCAGAATGTCATTTTAAAAGATACATTGCGCCGAGCGGAGTTAGATTAAATAATAACCCGGTAAATAATGATGATGATTTTTTTGCAGATGATCAACTTGTAATTAGGCGCCCGTTGCTTGGATACCCCAGCGTAGTGTTCACGGGAAAATATGCAAATGCTGTGGATTTATTAAAAGCTCAAGTAGCGGCCAATATTCAAATCCAAAAACAAAATACACAAAATATTGAAGATTGGAATGCTAATCCTGATCCTAATAAACCTGACGAGCCTGAAACATTCCCCTTTGAACCATTAGGCATTGCAGACCCTGATGTGGGGAGTGTTGAAATAATTGTTGAGATTCAAGCATTGAAGATGGACAATTTGTTAAGTGTTTCCGGAAGAGAAGCATTTATTAAATTCTATACTACTACAAGAAAATTTCCTGCGCAATTTGACGGTGAGTTAACAATTCCTTTGGAGTTTAAGGATTGTAATATTTTAAACTTTGGAGACACTTCTGATCTTGGTGATTTAGGATTTAGCCAATCTGAAATTGATAATTTAGAACAATTAGTTTTGCCAACAGGCAGAAATATAAGATTAACATTAAGAGCAGTGTGCGAAGAGAAAGATGGTTATTATGGATTAGAAAATACAGATCATTCCTTTAATACACGTTACGGAAGAACAAGTAATGTGGTTCTATATAGGCCATCAATAAATGAAGAAAATCTTTTTGCAAATACAAGTCCAGCAGACAGAATTAAAGGAATTTATCTTCAACCTGATCCGCCAAGAGCCGCGTTCTTTGGAAATTTCACTGAGCTGCTGGTTGGAAAGCAGGAAGAAAAGATTCCAGATATGATTCAAAGATTAGCGCAGGAGCTTGATTTGGAAAATACTGGACTAACTTTAGTGGGAAGAAAAGGTGAACGAATTCAATTTGGCTGTTCAAATAGAATTAGGCATTCATTGTCACCAGATCATTCGTCAATAACTTTTGCAAGTAAAGCTGATTTAATGAATCACTGGCTTTGCTGTTTAACTTTGCAAATAGAAAGAGATTGGACTTGGGATGCACTTGAAGATTTAAGTTTTGTACTTAACCGGAACAAAAAATTTAGAGAGGATCAGAACTCGGAAGATTTAGAAATAGGCGATATTGAAATAAAGAAAACAATTTCTATAAATGCTCTTCAAAATCCGGATAGAAGCTTTACTAAATTGATATTTATAGATGCTGTTGAACCAAAACACGATCCCAAATTTCCAGATCTAATTGATTTAACTTATACTATTCTGCCGAAATTTAAAGCAGATCATGCTGCTGAAAAAGATGACCCGCTTCAGCTTACATTAACCTTACCTGTAACTAATGTTCCTGCACAAGTTCCGAAAATCACTTCAGCAGGATTAGCGCTTTCACCATACATTAGAAATGAAAAATATTCTTCTACTGAACCAAGAAGCAGATATCTTTGGATTGAATTTGAAGAACCGATTCAGGATCCGAACGATTTATTTTTTGCTAGAGTGCTTGCATATGCACCTGATCAATTGTTGAGTAATAATAATCCGGAGCTATTAGTTCCTCCCACTGAACCATCTTTGCCGATCGACCCTGAATATATTCGTGTAATTACTCCAGGGCAGTCTGATGATGAAGCCGGAATAAGCGCAATGCAGCCAATGGAAAAAGCATTAGATTCTGATAAGCATTATTTACTTCCAATCCCACCTGGCTTACATTCTGAATCAGATGAACTTTTTGGATTTTTCACTTACGAATTCCGAGTCGGCCATGCAAACATTTGGAGCACCGCTCAAGGCAGATTTGGCAGAGTATTAAGAGCTACAGGCATCCAGCATCCTGCGCCCACATTAACCTGTATATGCAACCGTGATGAAGAAAAATTATATGTTACAGCTCCTTATGCGGTAGCAGTTCATGATGGTAAAAATGTAACATCAAATCCTCCGCGGACTACACTTTGGGCTTTGCTTTATGCACAAGTTAAGCAGGCTGATAATAAAGATTTTAGAAATGTTCTGTTAAATGAAAAAAAACTGGATTGGCGAGTTAGAGTAGAACATAAAAAAGGTGTAAGGTGGATAGAAAAATATGATGATAAAGAAATTAATACTTTGAAATACATTTCATTGAACAATTGGAATAACGAAATAAGTTATAACAATTTACAGCATGTAATTCAGCTTACAAACTATTCTTCAATAAACAAAGATTCAACCAAATACGGTACAACTATTTGGAGTAATCAAGAGATAAATCAAATACTGGAATTATTTGGATTGCCGCTTGATGTTTCATTAAGTGTACTGTGTGTTGAAATGCTTCCGCATATTACAAATATTTATGAACACATTAATTCACTTAACAATCAAAAGACAAAAACAAATCTTGGTAAAGTGATTAACACAGATAATTTGCCGAATGAAGAAGAGATTAGTTATCGAAGCAGCTTAAATAATTTAAGTGCCGTATTAAATGATGTAAAACCATTGAGTGATCAATTAGGCGAGTTTAGAATTTTAAGAACATCCCCGTTAACTGAAGTACCGTATGTTTGCTGCACCGAGTGTTAAAAGTGTATTTCTAATTCTTTATTGCTATTTCATTAATTAGCTGCAGCAATTCATCTTTAGTATATGGTTTAGAGAGATAATGAGAAAATCCCTGGGATAGAAAATTTTCTTTATCTCCTTTCATTGCATAAGCGGTAATTGCTATTATTGGAACTTTATCATATCCGCTGATCCTTTTTATTTCTGCAGCTGCTTGAACTCCGCTCATTTCTGAACCTAAGCCTATATCCATAAGTATTAATGAGTATGTATTTTGAGAGGCAAACCTGATAGCTGAGGGCCCGTCTTCAGCCATATCTATATTGAAGTGCTTATGAAGAACAAATTTGATAAAGTCGCGGCTCACTTTTTCATTTTCTACAACCAATACTTTGTCTGATAATTTTCTTGGGATTATCTGTTGATTTTTGACCTTATAGAATTTCTGAGGTTTTGAATCAGCACTATCTAAATCAATTGCTGGAAATCTTATCGTAAAAGTTGTCCCAATATTTTCGGTACTATCAACAAAAATATTTCCTCCCATTAGTTCAACAGCTTTTTTTGTTATTGTTAAACCAAGACCCGTTCCTTCAAATGAGCGGTTTAATCCTTCACTTACCTGACGAAACTCTTCAAAAATAATATTTAAACTATTGCTGGGAATACCTATACCGGTATCTGAAACCTTCACAATAGCCCATTTTTTTTCATTGATTGATTCGGAATTTATTTGAACTTTTATTGAACCTTCATTTGTAAACTTAATGGCATTGTTTAATAAATTATTCATGATTTGTTCAAGCATTTTTTTATCAAGCAGAACTGACACATCGTCTTGTAAACTTGAAATGGAAAAATCCAAACCTTTATTTTCCGCAGCTCCCTCAAATACTTTTGCAAACGAAATAATCTCTTTAGTTAAATTTAGTTTAGTATAATTTATAGAGATATTATTGGATTCAATCCTTGATAAGTCTAAAATCAAATTTAAAGTATCTAAAAGTCTTCTACTGCTTAAATTAATAGTTTGTATCATCTCAATATCAAAAGAATCTTTTAATCTTTCTTCTAGAATTTCTGTAAATCCTAAAATTCCAACCATTGGAGTTCGGAGTTCATGACTTAAATTTGCAAGAAATGTTGATTTAAGATTATTCATTTCTTCAGCTTTTTCTTTTGCTTCTATGAGTTCCTTTTCAATTTTTTTTCTTTCAGAAATGTCTCTTAGAATGGCAATGAGAATTGTTTTATCATCTAATTCTGTTTGTGATAAGTTTATTTCACAATGGATTTCTTTGCCATCTGCTAATCCAGTCCATTCAAATAATTGCGGTTCACCATTGTATACCTTCCCAATAATTTTTAGTGCACTTTTATGTGAATTGGATCCGTCGGGTTGTGTTTTAGGTGCAAAATCAATTGGAGATTTTCCGACAATATCTGATTTCAATTTACCAAACAATTGTTCCGCTTTTGGATTACAATCTATGATAGTGAAATAATCCATCAACAATATTGCATCGTTTGAAGATTGAAAAAGACTTCTGAATTTTTTTTCTGAATTTTTAAGCTGCAGTTCCATTTCATGTCGCTTTGAAACATCTTTAGCAACCACAATGAATGTGTGATCCGGCAGCATCTTAGTGCTTAATTCAGCTAAGTAAAAACTTTTATCTTTTCTTAATAAATATCTTTCGTTGTAAACTGTTTTACCAGCTAGTAATGCTTCCGTTTTAATAGGATTTTTCTTTTAAATCATTAGGTTCAAGCAGTTCAAACGCATTTAATCCTAACAATTCTTCATGGCTGTAGCCAAGGTCATGGACTGCAACTGAATTTGCTTGTATGATATTCATATTTTTATCATAGACTAAAATACCCTCGGAAGCATGTTCAACAATCTGCTTGTACTGCATTTCGGATGCTTTAAGTTTTAATTCATGAATTTTTCTGTCAGTTATATCTTGAATCGTACCCATCATTTGAATTGGATTACCGTCATCATCAAACTTTAGTTCACCTTGTCCCCAAACCCATCTTTCCTTGCCATCATTTAATCTTATAATTTTATATTCTTTATTGAATGTTCTTTTTAATGCTATTACTTCATTTAAAAAATAATTTAGCATACCTTCTTTGTGTTCAGGGTGAAGTATTGAGTTCCAGATTTCAATAGTTTTTAGAGTCTCACTACTGATGCCAAAAATTTCGTCAAGCGTTTGTGAAGATGTCCAGGAATTGGTTTTAATATTTAAAATATAAGAGCCAACATTTCCGATTCTTTGAGATTCTCTTAACAGATATTCGCTTTCTTTATATAAACTTTCAGATTGGATTCTTTCACTGCTTTTGTCGTTAATTTCAACGGCAGCTTTCTTGGATGAATTAACTATCAAATAGTTTTTTTCTGATTCTAGCTGCGTAATTCTTTTGCGAAGAATTTGTATTTCACTAATCAACTCTTTTTCTGATTTTTCCGACTCATCCATACTTGCTTTCAAAATGATATTGCGTTAACTATTTATAAAATACAAATTAAAAAATGCAGTTTTATAATATATTATCGAACGGAAATCGAGAAATCTTAAGTTTGAAAAGGTTATTATTGTGCTGCAAAAAGTGTGGGAATACAGCATTTAGCAGCAGGTTTATTTTAATGATAAAATAGAATACAATTAAGGAAAACTTTTTTTTCGAGTTGTGACTTTGTCTAGCTTTTCTAAATTAATTTGAACTCCAATTCCTGCTTTAACCGGAACTTCAATTTTTCCTTTGTCCGAAAATTGAAAACCTCCTTCAATTATATCTTCTGAAAAATATCGTTTGCTTTCAGAAATATCTCCCAGGCAAATTAAAATTCGGCAGTGAGGCTAAAGCAATATTTCCAGCGCGGCCAATTCCCGATTCAAGCATTCCGCCTACCCAAACTTGAATATTATTTTTGTAACAATAATCGTGAATTTTTTTTGCTTCCATAAATCCGCCAACTCTGCCGGGTTTTACATTAATGATTTTACATGCTTCTAATTCTATTGCCGTAATTGTGTCATTTAATGATGTAATACTTTCATCTAAACAAATAGGAGTTCTTATTTCTTTTTGCAATTTAGAATGCTTGACGAAGTCATTATAGTCAAAAGGCTGTTCAATCATTAATAGATTAAATTCATCCAATTTTTTAAAAATATTTAATTCGCTTAAACTATATGAACAGTTGGCATCAACCTGGAGCAATATGTCTGGAAATTCTTTTCGAATAACAGAAACTATTTCAATATCTTTTCCAGGCTTAATTTTAATTTTTATTCTTTTATATCCTTTTAGTAAATACTGATTTATTTCTTTTAGCATGTTTTCTATATTTGATTGTATGCCGACACTAACTCCAACTTCAATTTTATTTTTTACGCCCCCTAACAGAGTGGAAAGAGAAACTTCATTTTTTTTTGCAAGTAAATCCCAAATGGCTGCTTCAATACCAGCTTTTGCCATATTATTGTCGCGTATCCAGTTCCAGCTCAAAATTATTTCTTCCAAAGAATTAAAATTTCTATTTATTAATTTTGGAATGATAAAATCATTTAGAACATGCCAGGCGCTTTGTACAGTTTCGCCGCTATAAGAAGGATTAGATTGTGCTGTGCATTCTCCCCAACCAGAAAAGTTTTCCGATTCAACGTTTATGATGATATGCTCTTCAAAATTTTCAATACCACTTGCTGATTCGAAAGGCGAAATCAGATTCATCTTTATATGACGGATTTCAATTTTTTCTATTTTCATAAGATTTTTTAAAATTGGAAATTCAAATTAAATTAAAAATCGTTATTAACAAGTTGTAAAATAAAACAAATTTGAATTAAAGTAGAAAAATCGCAAATAAATGCACTTTTATGGTTGATAGATACATCAACTAAATTTGATATAGGCTTTTGATTTTTAAATAAAAAGATTATCTTTAGTAAAAAAAATCCACCTCTAAATCTTAACGAATTAATAGAAATTTCTTTTTCTAAAAATCTACTTTACATTTCTTAAAGAAGGACGTATTTATGGAAACAGTAAGACAAATCCTGCAGGCGAAGGGGTATCAAATTTTTTCAGTTTCACCGGATGCTAAAGTTTTTGAAGCGCTTCATCTTATGGCGGAGAAGGGGGTGGGTGCACTGCTAGTTGTTAGTGGCGAAAAGGTTGAAGGGATAATGTCAGAAAGAGATTATGCTCGTAAAGTGGTGCTTCTCGGTAAGTCTTCAAGAGAAGCTTCTGTTAAAGAAATTATGTCTTCCAAAGTAATTTATGTTGAGCCTCATCAAAGCGTAACAGAATGCATGGCATTAATGATTGATAAAAAAATTCGACATTTACCTGTGTTTGAAAATGATAAATTAACAGGATTGATTTCGATTGGTGATGTTGTAAAAGCAGTTATAGGTGAACAAGAATTTGTAATAGATCAATTAACACATTATATAGTTGGTGTGCCTAAAACCTCAGAGGTATAATTATATAAATCAATAATTAATTTGGCAGATAATTTTTTATTTCTTTTACTTCATGATAAGCATTAATTTTTTTATAGAATGTTAATGCTTCATGAAAATATTTTTTACTCTCTTCATTTTTTCTAATATCTTTATATAATACGCCCAGTTCGTATGCCGTTTCTGCTTGATTTAGTTTATTCCCAAGTTCAACATTTATGCGCATACTTGTAAGCAAATAATTTTCAGCTGATTCAAAATTAAATTTATTTCGCTGGATAATTCCTATTACTTTGTATGAATCTGCGATTGTAAGTCTATCTTTAATTTTAGTTGAAATTTCAAGCGCCTTTTTAGCAAATGAATCTGCAATTGTGAATTCCGATAAATGGATATAAACTTCTGCTTTGCTCAAATAAGAAATCCCTAGATGCTGTAATTGTTTTGATTTTAATGAATCAGAAATGCTTTCATCGAATTTGTTCATTGCACATTTATAATCTTGCTTCTTTAAGTATAACATTCCAAGATTATGCTTGATCTCTGCTGCTCTATCAAAATCGTGATTGCCTTCAAAATTAGCGACGGCCTCTTCATAATAAGAAATAGCATTCCCAAAATTTCCTAAAATGTTTTCTATTATTCCTAAATTGGTAAGCAGCTTTCCTCTTAAATTTAAATCTTCCTCTCTGTTTAAATATGCTAAACTTACTTCAAAATGTTTTTGAGCATTTATAACATCTCCTTGATCACCAGCTATTATTCCATACAAATTTTCAACTTTCGCTAATCCTAAAAATTTCTTCATTACTTTATAATTTTTTTCAGCAGCTTTGGCAAACTTTAAACTCAAACCCCACTCAGCAATTTGACTGTAAGCTGCAGCCAGTTCAAGATAACCTCTAGCTCTCAGTTCAGTTAGATGCTGATCCCATTTTATTAAACTTAGCAAGGTTTTGTAAATTGATATGGAAATTAAGGGCTCACCACATTGAGTTGAGGCGTTTGCGAGCTGAAATAAAAACTCATAAAATCTCGGTGTATGAAGTTTTTTGGAGACAAATGTGATTAGCAGATTAAGAGATTCAGATAAATTTTGAGCCGCATTAAAATCAATTTTATATTTTGATAGAAATTCTTTTATATCTTCCTTTTGAAGGAACTTGTCTAAGACTTCAGTAATATTTATTTCTTTATTTATTAGGTTGTCATTTTTCAATTTGTACTTTCCCCATTTTTAACAAAAGAATCATACAATAGCTTACCCAACCTTCATACCCAGAAAACATTTTTATAATAAAATAAGATATCTCATCATTATTAAGGTTTTTTTCAAAATTACATTGAAGTTAGGAAATTGTTACTAACTCAATTTGAGAAAATCAATTAAAGTGTAGCGAAATGATATCGTTAGATTTTTTGGAATAATTAATTGTTAAATGAAGTAATATTTTCTTTTTAGTCATGAATATTTATTATAAATGAAATTTTTCTTCATGAAAGAATGTAAGCAAGTGAAAATTTTACTATCCAAACAAAATTAGATTTAAAGTTACTAGCTAAATGTTTACTTATGGGAAAGTCGATTTACTTTGACTACTTTAAAATGAACGCGTGTGAAGAAAAGAATTAATTTTTAATCTATAAATAGTCGAAGAAGGTTTGAGAATTTGCTTTTACAACTGACTGATAATTGTAAAAAATTTAAAATAAAAAAGCAGAAAAACTATTAAGTGTTTTTCTGCTTTTATTAATTTTTGTCATAATTAATTTATCTAATGTTACTCTAAGATTGTTCTTTATTTACACCAGCAGTATCTTGAGAAATGATTTAGCTTAGCGTTTTTAACGCCTAAAATCCCTTTTTTTAAGGTAAATAAAAGTCCTTCATTCTCGATTAATTCTTTAGTTCCATCATCGGCAACAAAATAAAATCCCATTTGCTCAGGGTTTAATAATCCCAGTGAATCTAACAACACTTCATCTAAACCTTCATAATTTAATGTTAACTTTAGTGACTTATCAAATTGCATTTCTGGATAAAACTGAATTGAAGCACTATTACTATTTGTAATTATAGTAATATCTTTAATCCCTGCAAATGCCCCCTTCGGTATTGTTAGAAGGCCTGTGGTTACAACAACTCCTTCCGTTTTTCTTTCAATATTATGAATTTTAATTACACCGCCTATTGAACCATCAATGGATTCAGAAACTTTGTAACCGATAATTTTATCGTCAATATTTGACTTTACAGGTTCAAGATCTTTTGGCTTTTTACCATTAATAATTGAGATTTGTTCAGATGTTGGGAAATTGTCTGTTAATACATTCTCCTTGCATCCCCATTCGAATGAAAAAATAATTGCTGCCAGAATTATTAGTTGTGCTATTTTTTTCATTGTCTCACCCTTCTTCCCTTTCTTTTTTGGGAGTATTGTTAATAAAACTGCTGCATCCAAATCAATCATCGTACCTCATTGTAAATTATTTAGAAAGCTGGATATTTTTAATAAAATAATTACTTTTATAATTATTACCGGCTTTTTTAGCAGTTTTTACTTGTTCAAATTGAGATTTGGATTAACCCCGTAAGAAAATGAGAATTGCGTTTCTGATGAATCTTTAAAAAGTTATATAAGGAAAAAGAAGCTTTGAGAGTATTAATTGTAGAAAAACATGGGTAAATAAGGATTTTTTTAATTTCCTGAATAGTAAATATTACATTTCGAAGTAAAAATAAATTTGCTGTAAACTAAATTTGTTCGATTATGAAATTTTCATTTAACAATTTTAGAAATTTGCTTAAATTCATCGGTACCGCAAATATTTAACATTTCAAATAAAACTGCTTCTACCGTCGTAATTTCAGCTCCATTTGATTTCATTCTTTCAATAGCGACTTCATAATCAATTTGTGATCTGGAAGAAATTGCATCTATACAAACATCAACTTGAAATTCATTTGCCAATAAATCTAAAACTGTTTGCTGTACACAAACATGAGATTCAATTCCAGCAACCACAACTTGATTTATTTTATTTGCCATTAATCTATCAACAAAATTTGCAGCGCCATAACAACTAAAGCTCATTTTTTGAATTGGACTCAATCCTTCTAATTCTTTTAAAATTGGCTCAGCAGTTTGTCCCAAGCCTTTAGGATATTGTTCTGTATAAAATATTGGCACATTTAAAGTTTTAAATCCTTTGATCAATCTGATTGATTTATCAACCACCAAAGATTTATGAGCCATTACATTAAGAATTTTTTCCTGTATATCGATTAAAAGCAGTGCAGTAGTTTCCCTTTTTAAAATTTTTGAATTTCTTTTTATTGTTGAAGCCATATTATTTTCCTTCTAATAAATTGGATCCATTCCATATTTACCGCAAGAATACATCATTAATAATGCAGCTAAATCCACAAGCGCCTTTTTCTGATCTTCAGTATGAATTACAAGATCATAAACTTCGGCGACAAACTGCATGTTAGTTAAAATTTTTTGAAGTTCTTTGTAAGTTGGAGTACCGTGCCAATTTGCAACTTGCTGAACAATTAATTTTTCATGCCTTCTTAAAAATTCATTAAATGAAATAGTTTTAAAAGTGTGAGATGTTTTAGGACGGCAGATTGTAATTAAATCATTAAAATATGTATCCCACTTTTCAGCTAAATCCAAATTTCTATCTCTCATAACATAACGTGCTTTGGTTAATGAAAAGTGAGCTTTGGTTCTTGGCTTTTCTTTAGATGTTAAAGCGTAGCCGTCATAACTAACGTCGCCAGTTTCTTCATCAACATATTTCCAGCGTTTAGTAAGCTGCTTTGCTGTGTAAATTACAATCACTTTATCTAATGCACTATCAACTACAATAAATTTCTTTTGCTGCTCTGTAATAACAGTTACCCAATGTTCCCAATTATCAACACTTAAAATACACGGCAAACCCAGCTTCAAATGACTGCTTAATACTTTAATCGCTTCATCCGGTGTTTCACGTCTAAAGTATTTCATTTTACAATTGAAACTTTTTGCTGCTTTAGCTAAACCAATTTCATCTGTTCCGTACCACCACGTACTGCCGGCTCTTTTACCTATTTCTCTCTCATTTTCAAATCTTCCTAACATCACTAAAGCGTATTTTAGAGCGAATGGTCCGCATTGATATTTATAAGGCTGGGGATAAAAACTCATAAATTAATTTTTTTTGTTTTTAATTTAGTTAATGTAAATGAATTATTCATGATACAAATTTTGGCTTGAAAAGCTATTTTAATTATTTTTACAAAACTATGAAAGAAAAATTAAAAGTTGCTGTTGTTTTTAACGAGGCTCACCCCGAATTTTATGTTAAAAGCGAAGAAATTCAAAAAACTGATCTAAATTTCATTCCATATTTCGAAGTCGAAAATTTAACTCCAATTGAAGAATATGAACTTTTGGCAAAAAGACTTGTAAAATCTGGAATAAACGCCTATGCACTTAACATAAAAGATGACATTCAAATTTTAATTGATGATTTGAAGAACAACAAACCAGATGTGGTGTTCAATTTTATTGAAATTTATAAAGAAAATTCAAGATTAGAAATGAATATTGTCGGTCTTTTAGAATTGCTGCATATTACATATACCGGCGCTCCCGCAATGTCGCTTGCAAATAGTCAGAGTAAGGTTTTAGCAAAACGACTTCTTAAAATATTGGGAGTAAGTACTCCAAATTTCATGGTTGTAAAAAAACCGCTTACAAGATACAAACACACATTAAACTTTCCACTAATGGTAAAACCGGCATTTGAAGATGCAAGTGTTGGAATTGAAAATGAATCGATTGTTAAGAACAATAACCAACTTAAAAAAAGAATTAATTATGTAATTCATCATTTTGTTCAGCCGGCTTTGGTTGAAGAGTATATTGAAGGCCGGGAATTAAATGTTGCAGTGATGGGAGATGAAAAACCTAAAGCGCTTCCTATAAGTGAAATTGATTTTTCAGAAATGCCTGATCACCTCCACAATATTGTAAGTTACCAGGCTAAATGGGATCCGGACCATGAAGCATATCATAAAACCATTCCGATTTGTCCAGCCGAGCTTCCCATTGAAGTGGAACAGAAGGCAAAAGAAATTGCAGTTACTGCATTTAAAGCAATGGGTTGCAGAGATTATGCAAGGGTTGATATGCGGTTGTCAAAAGACAATAAATTGTATGTACTGGAAGTTAATCCTAATCCGGATTTAACTGAGGGAGCTGGATTCATGCGATCAGCAGAAGCTGCCGGATATTCTTATGTTACTACGCTTAAAAAAATTATTATGTTGGCTTATAAAAGAGGTAAGAAGAGAAAACTTCAGAAGAAAACCTAATCAAATTTTCTTTTTAAAAGTTCTATAACATCTAACAGATTTTGTGCTTCATAATCTGGTTTAACCGGCAAGTTAGCAGGTAAGGGATATTTAGTTTTTCCGGTGTAAACTAAAATTCCAATACCACCTATATTTTGAGCAGCGTAAATATCCGTTTCTAAATCATCACCAATCATTATAAAAGGGAATTTTTCCTTAAATCCTAATTGTTCTATTGCAGTCTGAAAATAAATCGGAGATGGTTTACCAATTAATTTCGCTTCTTTTCCGGTTGCATATTCAATTGCGGCAATATAAGAGCCGGCATCTAATTCTAAATTTTTTCCATCAGGTTTCCAAAATTTATTTTTTTGCATTGCAATAAAATCGACATCTTTATTTACTTTTTGAAAAATTTCATTCAAGATTTGAGATGACCAATTCTCTCCGAGATCACCAATTATTATCACTTCAGGGTTATCGTCATCTATATAATCACAAAAAATTTCTTCTATCTCTTGATTACAAAAAATACATATTCTTTTATAATGCTCTTTCACATAACTTAGAGTTGCGTCAACGGCTGTGATTATGGGAATATTAATTTCAAAATTATTTCGAGTAAAAAACTCTTTTATTTTCTCAGCTGGTTTTAAAGTCGAATTACTTACGATAATGGCTTTTATATCGTGGGCATAAATGAATTTTATGAATTGATCTAACCCTTTGGCTGGGTTTTCCCCGATTCTAATTACTCCATCAAAATCAATAAGGATTGGTATGTCGGTTTTTAAATTCATAATAATAAAAAGGCGATTATTAAATCGCCCTAAACTTATGCTTTAACTTCAGCAAGCAATGGAATCTTACTTTTTGCTATCTCAAAAACTCCAAACATTAATCCGACATAAAACAAATCTCCAAGCAATGTATAATGGAAGAAAGGAACTGCAGCAGCGTAGCATGCAATTAAACCTTTTAAATCCGGAGAATAAATTCCGCCAACAGCCCACATTGCAAAATTTGTGATTACAAAGAATAATACTGAAGCAGTAATAGAAGCTAAAAATACATTTGATATTTTTACTTTGTTTATCATTAACATTCCAATGATAACCATTAAACCAAAGCTTAAGTAGACAGCCCACATTGTTGCATGAAAACCAAGTATTAGATCAGTTAAAAACATTGCTGCAAAGGGTATTAAAAATGCCAAATATTTTTTTGAAAAATATGCGCCTCCAAATAACGCCATAGCTCCAATGGGAGTAAAATTTGGATAGTGGGGAAGAAGTCGAATAATTGCTGCTAACAGAATCATTCCTGCTAAAGTGAAAAATCGAGGTGTAATTAATTTTGAATTCATTTTGTTCTCCTAATAATTTAAAAGTTTAAATTCCATTTCAATTGTGTAAAATATAATTAAAATTTATATGTATTGAAATTGATTATCACAAGTTTAATTTAAAACCGGCATAACCCGATAAACCGGGAGTTCCATAACCATAAATTTGTTCGTAATCAGTATCAAGTAGATTTTCAACTCTTCCATAAACTTGAATGTAATTTGTAAGTCTAAAGTTTAATACAAAGTTAACTAATGTATAAGCTTTTAGTTTTATTCTCTCTGATGGAAATTGAGAGAAATTTTTATCATCTCTTTCTCCTGTATAAAGTATTTCTAAATCGGTTGAAAAATTATTTAATATATGACTCATTAAAGTTATTCCAAATTTATTTTTTGGCCTTCTTAAAAGCGGTAAACCAGAATCGGTAGAATTTAAGCTCTTATCTATTGAATTTGTGTAGGTATAATTAACCTTGATTCCAATATTGTTAAAAGTGTTTATAGATGAAAAGAATTCAATTCCATTAGTTTTTGCTTTATTAATATTTATAGTTTTAAAATTTGCATCAAGCCCAAATAAATTTTCGAATGAATTACTAAAATAAGTTAAGCCCAAACTAATCTGCTGTTTCCAAAAAAATTGTTCAATGCCCAAATCCCAACCAATGCTGGTAACAGGTTTTAAATTAATATTTCCGTAAGCAGGGTCGTACAAATAATAAATTGACGGAGCTTTAAATCCGGTTCCTAAAGTAGCTTTAAATTTTGTCCCGGACTCCTTAATGAAATATGCAGGCGCGATTCTGTACGTAAATTGAGAACCAAAAATTTGGTGATTGTCATATCTTATTCCTACACTACTAAAAAAAGCATTATTGATGTTCAATTGATTTTCCAGATATGCACTATTGGTTCTAGCGCTGTTTGAAGGCTGAACGCTGGTAAATGGGTATAATGATGAATAAATAAAATATTCAGAATAGGCTTTTTCATTTTCTGTTTCTAAACCTAAAATGAATTTAATATTTTTTGAAAGTTCAAGATTATTTTGAAGGTCGAATTTTATTTTTCTGCCGTCATAAAAACTTTTTGATGATGAAGGATTAAATAGAGTTGAATCGTAACTATACTTTCTAACATTTTTGAAATAAGAAATGCCAATCTTTTGATTCAATTTTCCGCCGAAGGAAATAACATTAGCTTCCGTTCTAAAAATTGATTCATCTAATTTATAAATGTAAGTGGGGTCATCTCCATATTGTCCGCCAAATTGATCATAATCTGTATTTGCTTTATTGTATCTATATAAAAAATTCAAATTGAAATCTTGAGAAAATTGTAAACCTAAATTTGCATCTGCGCTGTAATTTGTTGTTCCATCTTTTTCGGTGTTGCCATAATTAGCTGAAGCAGATGAAAATCCATCCGTTTTAAATTTACTGCCATTCAAATTATAATTTACAATACCGGCAGTTCCATTTATTCCGCCACTAGTCCGAAATGTTTTATACGAACCTCCTTCAGTCAATAAATGAAATTTAGTTTTTCCTTCTCCTTTTTTTGTAATGATGTTTATCACTCCGGAAAGAGCATCCGAACCATACAATGTACTTTGTGGTCCGCGAAGTATTTCAATTCTTTGAATATCATCGGTTGAAAGAGTTGAAAAATCAAAAGTATTTGAAGGATCATTTGGTAAATTAACTTCAACTCCATTAATCAAAACTAATGTTTGATCATTATTGCCGCCTCTGATATAAGCAGATGCCAGCATGCCCGGCCCGCCTTGCTGTGTTATGTCGACTCCATATTCGATCTTTTAATAAATCCAAGAACTGTAATTTTATTTTTGGCAGCAATATCCGCAGAATCAATAACTGAAATTGAACTTGCAATTTCCAAAGTTGAAGTTTTAATTTTAGTAGCTGTAATAACTACATCAGATAATTTATATAAATCTGATGAATCCGCTTTTTCAACTTTAAAATCCTGCGCATTTATGCAGTAAAGAAAAACTGAAAAGAAAAAAAAGATCAGAAAGATTGTTTTCATTGAAGTTACTCCTAATAAAATTTAGTGATAGTAACTTCGTGGGAGTTTTTGAATGTTAAACGAAATGAGAAATTTAGAATTTCGTTAATCCAACCTCACCCGCGAAGGCTGATTATTTAATTTTACGGCAGGTCTCCTGGCTTAGCCGGTGGCAATTAAAAATTTATAATTAAAAATTATACATTGTTAATTATTCATTGATAATTGCGTCAGCATCACAGTTGCGCGTCAGCTCCGGATTTTTCTTTTCAGAATCACCGGATTCCCTATCATTCCCGTTTCTTGCGGGACACCGTAAATAATTTTTAAGAACTAAACCAAGATAAATTTATTAAGTTTAAATTCAAAATTAACTGGTAAGATTAAAAGTTTAAATTGATTTTGAAACCATTATTTGATAATTTTTGAAACAAAAAAATGGAAGAAACAATTTTCATAAATAGCCGTCCGTTGAAACACTTCTACAATAAAAAATTTAATTTTCTAAGGGGAAATAATAATTTCTCAATTCTTCAAGTACGGACGAAAATATAACTCTTCGTTAAAGGAGAACTTTATGGGTTGGTTTGTTAAGTTTATCGATTCTTCAGTCGGGAAAAAAATCATAATGGCTCTCACCGGATTATTCCTTTACATTTATTTAGTTGTTCATCTTGTGGCAAATTTGTTTTTGCTTAAAAGCGATGGCGGTGTTGCATTTAATGCTTATGCCGAATTTATGAGCAGCAGCAATAATATTCCCGTGAGAATAATAGAGATTGGGCTGTTTTTAATTTTTGCATATCACATTCTTGATGGAATACGATTGTGGTTTCAAAATTATAAAGCAAGATCTGTGAAATATAAAGTTGTTCATGCTTCTGAAAACAGCACTTTCTTTTCTCGCTTTATGATTTACAGCGGCGGAATTGTATTTATTTTTCTTGTACTTCATTTAGCAGATTTTTTCATTCCTCATCGATTTGGCAGTCCGCCGGAGACCATGTATCAATCTGTGTTGATCAAATTTAATTATCCTGTTTATTCATGGTTTTATATTATTTGTATGGTACTCTTAGCTTTTCATTTAGTACATGGATTTCAAAGTGCTTTTCAATCGTTGGGAGTAAGGCATTCAAAATATACTTCGTTCATAAAAGCATTCGGAGTTTCATTTTCAATTCTGTTATGCATCGGGTTTGCAATAATACCGTTGTATTTTTTAATTACAAATATGGGAGGGAATTAGAAAATGAAATTAAATTCAAATATACCTGAAGGTAAAATTTCAGAAAAATGGACAAACCATAAATTTAATTTAAAGCTTGTTAATCCAGCCAACAAAAGAAAATATACTGTAATTGTAGTTGGAACTGGATTGGCGGGAGCTTCTGCTGCAGCTTCATTAGCTGAACTTGGATACAACGTAAAGGCTTTTTGTTTTCAGGATTCTCCAAGAAGAGCACATAGTATTGCAGCTCAAGGCGGAATAAATGCAGCAAAAAATTATCCCAATGATGGTGACAGCGTTTATAGATTATTTTATGATACTGTTAAAGGCGGAGATTATAGAGCACGCGAAGCAAATGTTTATCGTCTGGCAGAATTAAGTGCAAATATTATTGATCAATGTGTGGCGCAAGGAGTTCCGTTTGCAAGAGAATATGGCGGACTTTTAGATAACCGTTCTTTCGGCGGGGCACAAGTATCAAGAACTTTTTATGCGAGAGGACAAACTGGCCAGCAGCTTTTACTCGGTGCATACAGTGCTTTGATGCGTCAAGTCGGCTTAAAAAAAGTTACAATGTTTCCACGAAGAGAAATGCTTGACTTAGTCGTAATTGACGGAAAAGCCCGAGGCATAGTTACTCGAAATATGATTACAGGTGCATTGGAGTCACATGCAGCTGACGCTGTCGTACTTGCTACTGGCGGATATGGAAATGTTTATTATTTGTCTACTAATGCAAAAGGATCTAATGCCACAGCCGTATGGCGTGCGTATAAACGCGGTGCTTTATTTGCAAATCCTTGCTTTACTCAAATTCATCCCACTTGTATTCCGGTGACGGGACATTATCAATCAAAATTAACTTTGATGAGCGAGAGTTTAAGAAATGATGGACGCGTTTGGGTTCCCAAAAATAAAGATGATAAACGTAAACCAAATGAAATTCCTGAAGCGGATAGAGATTATTTCCTTGAAAGAAAATATCCTTCATTCGGTAATTTAGTTCCGAGAGATGTTGCTTCAAGAAATGCTAAAGAAATGGTTGATGCCGGAAAAGGTGTTGGTTCAACCGGTGTTGCGGTTTATCTTGATTTTGCCGATGCAATAAATCGTCTTGGTAAGGATGCAATAAAAGATAAATACGGAAATCTTTTTGATATGTATAAACAAATTACCGATGAGGATCCATACAAAGTTCCAATGAGAATTTATCCAGCAGTGCATTACACTATGGGCGGCCTTTGGGTTGATTATAATTTAATGACCACTGTTCCTGGCTTATTCGCTTTAGGTGAATGCAACTTTTCTGACCATGGCGCTAACAGACTTGGAGCCAGCGCATTGATGCAAGGCTTGGCTGATGGATATTTTGTTATTCCTTATACAATCGGCGGATACCTTGCTAATCATAAAACTGACGGATTAAAAACGGATCATCCAGAATTCAAAAAAGTTGAAGGCGAAGTGACAAATAAAATTAACAAGCTGCTTTCTATCAAAGGAAATAAAACTGTTGACGAATTTCACAGGGAGCTTGGTTTAACAATGTGGGATTATGTAGGTATGGCAAGAGATGAACAAGGATTGAACAAAGCCATTGAAGAAATAAAAAGAATCAGAGGTGATTTTTGGCAGAATGTTAGAGTTGCTGGAACGAATGAAGAATTAAATCAATCTCTTGAAAAAGCCGGAAGAGTTGCTGACTTTTTAGAACTTGGTGAACTTATGGCAGCGGATGCTCTACAAAGAAGAGAATCTTGCGGTGGGCATTTTAGGATTGAAAGCCAAACCGAAGAGAATGAAGCTAAACGAGATGATGAAAATTTTGCTTTTGCTGCTGCGTGGGAATTTAAAGGTGATGATGTAAAACCTGAAATGCATAAAGAAGAATTAACATTTGAAAACGTCCATCTTACTCAAAGGAGTTACAAGTAATGAGCACAAATATGAATTTACACTTAAAAGTTTGGCGTCAAAAAAATAAAGATGACAAAGGAAAATTTGTTGATTACGAAGCTAAAGATATTTCAACTGAAATGTCTTTTCTAGAAATGATGGATGTGGTTAACGAAGATTTAATTAAGAAAGGTGAAGAGCCGATTGCTTTTGATCATGACTGCCGTGAAGGTATTTGCGGAAGCTGCAGTTTATTTATAAATGGAAGGCCGCACGGACCTCAATCTGCAATTGCAACCTGCCAGCTTCACATGAGAAAATTTTCGGATGGAGAGACAATTGTAATTGAACCTTTCAGAGCAAAAGGATTTCCTGTTATTAAAGATTTAGTAGTTGACCGTTCAGCATTTGACAGAATAATTTCCGCTGGCGGATTCATTTCAGTTAATACCGGCGGAGCTCCCGATGCAAATGCAATTCCGATAACAAAGGATGATCAGGAATCAGCATTTGATGCCGCTCAGTGTATTGGATGCGGTGCTTGTGTTGCCGCTTGCAAAAATGCTTCTGCAATGTTGTTTGTTAGTGCTAAAGTCGCTCATTTTGCAAGACTGCCGCAAGGCAAACCGGAAAGAGAAAGAAGAGTAATGGCAATGCTAAATCAGATGGAAGCTGAGGGTTTTGGCGCTTGTACAAATACCGAAGCTTGCTCAGCCGAATGTCCCAAAGGAATTTCGATGGATGTAATTGCGCAGCTGCGAAGAGAATATATTAGAGCCGGGATTAAAAGCGGGAAGTAAAAATTTTTCCGTTGATATTAAATCCTTCAAATATGATTTGCGGCATTAAAAACTTCTCACTTGAAAATACTTTATAAAAATCTTATTAAAACAATAACATTTTTATATATTTGTAATATCCTCTTCATTTAAAGCGAGGTGTTATGAAAACTTTTATTTTCTTCATCTCTGTAGTTTTACTTATAATCTTTTTTGGTGATTTAATATTTCTAGGCGATAATCTTTCGACAGGTAACCATGGTACAATTCTTAACTCATCCAATCAGAATTTTATGGCAAACGAGAATAATAAAAGTTTACTCTTCACCAATAATTTATATATTCAAAAACCCTTATCTATAAATCTGATTGACAGCTTAACTGCATTTGAAAATCTGAAATTCACAAAACCAAATGCACAAAAACTTATAGTTAAAATGTGAGTCATTTAACCGGTATTTTATTAAAACCCTTATAATTGTAACTTTGTTAAAGTAATTGCTTATTTTTCTGCTTGTAATTCTATCCCTATTCAAAATTGAGTGTTAAAATGTTTGAAAAAGAAATAAAATTTATTTCAGATTTTAGTCTTAATAAAATTAAAAAATTGGGTTCCTTTTTTACTTTTGAAAAACTGCTCAATTCAAATATTCATCCTGCTATTTTGCAGTATATAAATGCTGAATTAGATTATTTGATTTATCAAGATCGAAATAAACTGCTGCAAAAATCCGTGTTCGATTATTCCGGTTCAGAAATTTCAAAGTATTTTAACTTAATCGGAAACGAAATAAAAAAGAATAAAAAAGTTTCCTACGAAGACATAAAAAAACTTTTAATTCAGGCCGTTTCGTTTAACATTAATTTTACCGTTCGTCCAAAATGGTCTTTAATTAGGCTTGTTTATGAAGGCAGTGAAGTTAAGCCTGTTGAAGAAATAAAAATGATTCTTAATTATTTGTACTACTATGATTATATAAAAAATGTTTTCAATCAGTATTTATCAAAGAAAAAAATTCATTCACTTAGCCAGGTTGAGTTTGAAGTAATTTTAAATAAAATAGATAAAGCTGTTTTATCATCTCAATCCGATGACATAATTGATAATGTTCTTTTCTCAATCGGCGACTTTCATAACATAGGCGGAATAAATAAAACTAAAATTTCTTTAACTTCGTTTGAACTATTTTTAAAAGAAAAAAATCAGATCGACCAGCTTTTAAAGCTTCGTAAATCTTTCCCATCCGAGACAAAACAGAAATATGATATCGAAGATATTCAGGCTGCATTATATTCATTTGGTACAGTTGACACTCAATCCGAATTTGCGCAAGATGAAATTGATGAAGAAGAGGTTGAAAGTAAACCTTACAATGAAAATTATAAAAATGATGATGAAGACTTAGAAATTGTGGTTGTTGAAGAGAATGAAAATGAAATTGACTACAATGATGAACCTAAAAGCAAAGATTTAGATTTGGCAGAGAATATAAATGATGATGAAATTACAGAAACAGAAGTTAAAACGGATATTGATGATGTTGTTATCGATAAATCTTCTGATAAAGTAGAAGATTCTGAAAATATGATCTCTGAAAATGAAGAGAATATTAAAACTGATGATGAAGATATTTCAGAAAATTTAGAGGATGATGAGAAGGATGAGAATAATATAGGACAGCCTGAGGAATATGCAGAAAAGGATGAAGAAGAAATAATTCTTGATAACGATGAAGAGTTCAAAATTGATGAAGACGATTTAATAATTGATGAAGAAATTGAAGAAGAAATAAATAAAGAGCTAAAAGATTTCAACCTTGAAGAAAGTGCGGATGATATATTATCAAAATTTGATGAAGAGTTAAAATCTTTCGAGAAAGATGAAAGTGAAGACGATAAAAAAATTGATTCAGATGAAGATGAAGTTCAGTTTGATATTTCAGAAAAAGAAAATCTAGGATCACTTTACGATTTTGAAGACGAAGAAAATTCTAATTCCGGTGAAGAAACCGATGAAATCCAAATTGAAACTGAAGAAAATCTGGAACCTGAAGATGATTCCCGTGAACTAGAAAATGACAATCAAATTGAAGATAAAATAGATGATTCAGCCGAAATTGAAAAAGATGATTTTGAAACACTTGAAGAATCTCACATAGATTTAGAAGAAAAAGATAAAACGGATCTTTATGATCAAACAGAAGAATTTGAAAATGAAAAACAATTTGACGAAGATGATGCTTCTGACATTAATGATGATGATGAAGCTGAGAATGAAGAGCAAGCAGAAAAATATAATACAGATAAAGATCTATTTAGCTTTTTAAGCGAAAGGGAAATTGATAAAATTGTATCATCAATTTTTAACGACGATAGAGAGGATTTTGCAAACACCATGGAGAAAATATCCGAGTGCACCAGCTATGACCAATCGACTGATATTTTGAAAGGACTATTTCTTACTTACCGTGTAAATCCATATTCCAAGGAAGCAGTGATGCTTACCAATGCTGTCTCCAACTATTTTGACCAGGCTTAAATATGTTTATTGACTACGCTGAGATTGAAATAAAAGCCGGCAAAGGCGGAGACGGCGCTGTAACTTTTAGAAGAGAAAAATATGTTCCAAAAGGCGGACCTTCCGGCGGAAACGGAGGCAAAGGCGGTGATGTTATTTTTGAAGCGCATCATAATTTAAATACTCTTTTAGATTTTAGATATAAAAAACATTTCAAAGCACAGAACGCCGAGATGGGGGCAAGTGCAAGAAAAGACGGCAAGAGCGGAAAAGATATTATAATTAAAGTACCGGTTGGAACTCTTATTAAAGATTCCGAAACAAAAAAAATCCTCTACGATCTTGATGAAGAAGGCAAACAGGTAATAGCTGCAAAAGGAGGCAAAGGCGGGAAAGGGAACAGCAACTTTGCAACTCCTACAAATCAAGCTCCACGCTATGCTGAAAATGGAAAGCCGGGCGAAGAAAAAAAATTAATTCTTGAATTAAAATTGATTGCCGATGTTGGTTTAGTAGGATTTCCAAACGCCGGAAAATCAACATTCATTTCTGCAGTTTCTGCAGCACGGCCTAAAATAGCTGATTATCCTTTTACAACTTTAGAACCAAATCTTGGAATAGTTAAATATAAAGACTATCAAAGCTTTACAATTGCTGATATCCCGGGAATTATTGAAGGCGCGCACGAAGGCAAAGGATTGGGAATTAAATTTCTTCGCCATATTGAACGTACAAAAATTTTACTTTTTATGATTGACGTTACTTCTGAAGATTACAAAAAAGATTTTAAAGTTTTATTTAATGAGTTGAAAACTTACAGTCCTAAGCTTGCTTCGAAGCAAAAATTAATTGCACTTACCAAATCAGATTTAGTTGATGAGACAGAATTAAAAAAAATATCAAAGAAGAAAATGAAATTAACCGGCGTGCCGGTTCAAATTATTTCTTCTGCAGCAAATTTTGGCATTGAAGAATTGCTGGATTTGCTTTGGAAGACGCTTCATGAAAATTAGTATGAAGGCAAAGAAATTTTTCGTTGACTGTCAAATTATTTTTTAAATGAAGATGAGTGGTAATTTTAATATTTAGAGTTGGTTTATTATAAACAAGATTTCTTTTTGATGATAAAAGTAGTTGTATTTCTTTCTTTCTTTCTTGTAATCAATACTGCCTTTGGAAAAGTCAATTCATTACCAATAAAAGCTCAATCAAACAAAGAAGTGCTTGACTCAATAACAATTGAACCGTGGCTCAATGCAAAAAGTTCGGCTTTTTCATTTACATTCGATGACGGCTACATAACGGATTATGAATATGCTGCACCTGTTCTGGACGAATTCGGATATAAGGGTACTTTTTATGTAATTACAGGTTCATTAACAGATACATTACCTGCAATTTGGAGGTATGGAACATGGCAGCAATTTAAAGAACTGCACAATGAAGGTCATGAAATTGGCTCTCATACAGTTACTCACCCTTATCTAACTCAACTCGATCGGGGAGACACTTTAACACCTAATACAATCGAATATGAAGTTTATCATTCTAAAAAAGTGATCGATTCTATTTTCACAGATACAAAATGTATTACTTTTGCTTATCCTTATGTTGATTATGATTCAAAGGTTTTAAATATTGTAAAAAAGTATTATCAAAGCGCACGTGCAATGGATGATTTTCCTAACCCGCAATCGTTGTTTGGAAATCAATATTATAAACTGACTTCCAAAGAAGAAGACTTTAACCTGCCAAGAAATACTCCCGATGATGATGATGATGAATTTTTGGATGCTGTTAATTGGCTTCATGAATCAATCGACAGCAGGGGCTGGGCAATTTTAATGATTCATGAAGTATTACCATTTGATTCAATTCAGGCAGCTCTTAATCAAGACTCATGGTATCCAATGTCTGTAAGCTGGTTGACTCAAATATGCGAATGGATTCAAGAAAAAGATATTTGGGTCGGTACAGTTGAAGATATTACGAAATATATGCGTGAAAGAGAATGCGCTTTATATGATATTGTTTCTCAATCAAATGACAGCCTTATTTTTAATCTTACCGATACTTTGGATAATAATATCTATAATTTCCCCTTAACTTTGGACATTCCTGTATCCATAAATTGGAATTCAGTTTATGTTTATCAAAACGACAGTTTGATTGAATCTCACCTTTTATCTATAGAAGGAACACAAATAGCCAGAATAAATGTAATTCCCGATAAAGGTGAAGTTCTTGTAACAAATTCAAATATTTTATCGATTGATAATAATAAAAATAATTCACCTTTAAATTTTAAACTCTATCAAAACTATCCCAATCCTTTCAACCCAAGCACAAACATAAATTATCAAATTCCCAATGATGGATTTGTAACACTTAAAATTTATGATGTTTTGGGAAGGAAAGTTGCTACATTAGTAAATGAAAATAAAAAGACCGGCAGATATAATGTAAACTTTAATGCAAGTAATCTTACAAGCGGTGTTTACTTGTATCAGTTGAAGGTTAATGACTTTGTTTCAACAAAGAAGTTAGTTCTTGTAAAATAAAATTAACCGGCGTGCCGGTTCAAATAATTTCTTCTGCAGCAAATTTTGGAATTGAAGAATTGCTGGATTTGATTTGGAAGACAATTCATATCGAAGATTAAAGCGAAATTTCATTCACAGATTATTATAATTTCGCCAATCAATTTATTACAAAGCTTCATGATTGTACCATGATAGAAAAAATTGTATTAATCAATTAGTTGTCAAAGTAAGACCGTTCAGCTTGAGAATTAATATCCAAATTTTATCCTGTTGTTAATTTAATACCAATCAATTATTTTATTATTGCTTTTTGTAATTACAAAATAACATCTTATAAATAGGGCGAGATTCTATTAAAAACCTTTCTGATCCGGTGTAAATTAATTCTTTTAAAAAAATCTCAATAAAATAAATTCAGAGGAGAAATTATGAAATCACTATTGCTATCAGTAATATTTTTTATAACATGCACATCAATATATTCTCAGGCAGATTCAACAGAATCTAGATATGCATTGTCTTTCGGAATTTTAAGTGATTTTAGGTTGAGCAATTTTGATATGGATATTGCAGGAAAAAAGATTATTGATGAAACACATCAGCTTAGATTATTTTTATCACCGAAAATCTCAACAAGTAACGAGGATAATGAAATATCAGAAAGTACACAGAGTGCGGAGAGAAACTTTATCCGTTTTTCTTTAGGTGTTGGTGCCGATTATATCTGGAAATTACTGAAAAATGATGACTTTAATTTTTATGGAGGAACGGGATTAGAATTTACTTATGGATATAGTCATGATAAATCAACAAATATTAGTGATATTGGCGAAAAAAATTTTGCAGAAAGAAAAGCTCCTTTTTGGTTTACGGGCGTTCGTGGAGTTTTAGGAGTAGAATGGATGGTAAGTAAAAAAATTGGAATTCATAGCGAATATTTATTAGTAGGTTTATACAATTGGAATAAATCAGAAACCAAATCAACTATGAATGGGACGAGTACTCAAACAGTAACAAGTAAAATGTCAGGCATAAATTTAAATACTCAAGTTCTTTTCGGAGTTAGCATTTATTTGTAGTCGTTGCAATTTAAATGAGTTTTTTAATTCAATGTAAATATTGAAGGCTGTCATGGTTCGATCGTGGCAGCCGAAATAAAAATTCAAAATATATTTCACTTGATTCATAGTTTCTCTTTTAGCAAGTTTAACTAAAATTTCTAATATGTTTCGTTAAAAAGGGGTGTATATAATTTTGAATAATTCTAAATACATATCAAATTTAATTTTCTCTTTTATTTTATTCTTTGGTTTTTTAACCATTACAATTAATTATAGCTGCAACACCACCGAACCCACTCCGCCACAGCAAGAAGATGCCGGACACCACCAGCCACAGCTTTACCTGGCAGACATTTGAATTTGGAGATGATGGCGCAAGTCCAAGCTCACTAAAAGATGTGGCTATTATTAACGACAGTGATATATGGGCTGTGGGTTCAGTTTATTTGAATGACTCTACCGGGCAGCCGGATTATAATGCTTATAACGCAATTCATTGGGATGGTAATAAATGGGAGTTAAAAAGGATAACTGTAAATTTCAGAGGAAATCAAATTACATCTACCACTTGAAGGAGCTATTACTTTTTCCACGATCAGATATTTGGTTTGTTGGAAGTTTACCAATACATGGGGATGGAAAAAATTGGACGATTATTTGATTTAAGAACAACTCTAGATCCAAATATTTCTTTATCAAAAGGGTGGGGAGCAAATTCCAATGATATCTATATTTGTTGGATAGAGGAGGGAGTATCAGTTCGTTACAAAAATGGTAATTGGGATAAAATTAACAAGTGGGACAACAACTGACTTAACTGATATCTGGGGAAATAATGATGGCAAAAGTATCTGGGCATGCGGATATGCTAATGATTATTCTCAAAGCAGTATTCTTAAATTTGACGGAACCACATGGAAAACTATTTGGTCAACTCATGCTGTTAATACTCCTCCTTACGGTTATCTTGTTTCAACAATTTGGGCTGGAGATAAGTATTTATATGTCGGTGCCGGAGATGGAATTTACCGTACACCATTAAATGGAAGTGATACAACACAGAAAGTTCTTCCGCTGCAATTAGGGCCGCACAGAATAAGAGGCAGCGCAGAAAATAATATTGCAGTAGCAGTTGACGATGGCTCAATCTGGCATTACAATGGTGCTACTTGGTTTCAAGAAACACCAACAGTTCTATTCAGGCCGTTATATTCAATAGCAGTAACAGAAAATACAATTGTTGGAGTTGGTTTTGATGCTACAAAGTTAAGTTGGAAGGGAATAGTTATAATGGGTAGAAGAAACTAAAAAAGGAAGAATATCAAAATGGCTAAAAACATTTTTATAATATTATTATTTGCATCATTATTTTTAAACTTTAACTGCAAGAAAAACCCGGTGTCTCCCCCACAAAAAGATGAGCCGGATACAACAAGCCACAGCTTTACCTGGCAGACATTTGAATTTGGGGATGACGGCGCAAGCCCAAGCTCACTAAAAGATGTGGCTATTATTAACGACAGTGATATATGGGCTGTGGGTTCTGTTTATTTGAATGACTCTACCGGGCAGCCGGATTATAATGCGTATAACGCAATTCATTGGGATGGTAACAAATGGAATATAAAAAGATTAAAGTATTATGGAATCTGTAGTGCTGTTGAATATCCCCCACTAAATGCTATCCAGGGTTTTTCTAAGAATAATATTTGTATTTCAAATGGAGGAAGCATTGGGTGGTTTGATGGCAATGCGGTTAATTTAGATTGTGATATAAATAAATTAATTACTGGAGCAATTAATAAAATTTGGGGAATAAATATTAATGATTTATATATTTGTGGATATAATGGTAACATAGCACATTACAACAATGGCAATTGGAATAAAATGACAAGTGGAACTACAACAGACTTAACTGATATATGGGGAAATACTGAAGGAGGCAGTATCTGGGCATGCGGATATGCCAATGACTATTCCCAAAGCTGTATACTTAAATTTGATGGAACCTCTTGGAAAACTATTTGGACTTCTAATGCTGCTAATACCCCACCATACGGTTATCTAGTATTAACAACTTGGGCTGGAGATAAGTATTTATATGTCGGTGCCGGAGATGGAATTTACCGTACACCATTAAATGGAAGTGATACAACCAAGAAAGTTCTTCCGCTGCAATTAGGGCCGTACAGAATTAGAGGCAGTGCAGAGAATAATATAGCAGTAGCATGTTCTGACGGATCAATCTGGCATTACAATGGAGCAACTTGGTTTCAAGAAACTCCAAGTTATCTTCAGAGACCGATAAAACCGCTTTATTCAATTGCTGTATCAGAAAATACTATTGTTGCAGTTGGTGTTGATGCTGAAACAATAGATCATAAAGGCAGAATATTAATTGGTAGAAGAAATTAAAAACTTAAAAGTTAATGATAGGAGTTTGAAACAAACTTGCCAAGATTTTTCAATGGCAACTGGGAAATAATAGCTGGTAACTTAATACATTATCCCCAAATTAATTGTAAGATAAACGCCGCCGATATCATTTTTTAATCTTCCTTCAAGACTTTCAACTCCGCCGTCAAACATATGCACAATGTAGTAGCGAAGATTTATTCCAACCAAGCTTGATTTATCCAATCCAAAGTTGGCACCAAATCCAACATAACCGCCAAGTGCAACTTTGGCTTTTGCATAACCGAATGCATTAAAATATTCTCTATCGTAAGGTGTCGTAACTACAAAGGTAGGCCCTACTCCGGCATTCAAGTAAGGACGGAGATTATCATAAATTGCATCTTGAAACAATCTGTATTGCGCTCCGAAATTTACAGGGAATAGAAAAACGCGATTCTTTTTCCCAATAGTATATGTATTACCGTAATAATCAACGTACTCAAATTCCCGCTCGTCTTTTGATTCAGAAATAGAAAAATCACTAAAGACGGTAACAGTCTGGTTTAATTGATGTCGAAAGAAAGTGCCTAATCCAAATCCGCCTTCACTAAACATTATATCCATTCCGAAAGCATTAGCAGGAAACACTTCAGGGGGTTTGGGTGGAGCTAACTCACCAATTTCCTGCGCATTTACATTTAAAAATGTAATTAGTAATATTGCCGCTGCTAATAAAGTTTTCATAATAATTCTCTAATTATTTAATTTAAAATTAAACAAGAAAAGTAAAGATTCAACAACTTAATTCATCTTTTATTGATGGCACCAACTATTAACAATCCCGCTTACTGGGAAGAAAAATATGTGAAAAACCAAGCAGGATGGGATACAGGAAACGCAAACCCTATTTTTGCACAACTTATAAAGAAAAAACATTTTTTACAACCGGGTAGAATATTAATTGTCGGTGCTGGAAAAGGTTACGACGCAATTGATGCGGCGAAAGAAGGCTTTGATGTAACCGCAGTTGATTTTTCTGAAAAAGCAATTTCATTCGCTGAAGAGCTTGCAAAGCAAAATAATGTTAAAATAAATTTTTTAGCTGAAGATTTTTTTAAGCTGGATGAAAAATATTTTAATAGTTTTGATGTGGTTTATGATTATGTTTTTTATTGTGCAATCGATCCTTCGCGAAGATCTGAATATGCAGATGTAGTTTCGAAATTATTAAAACCAGCAGGCAAATTTGTTGCAATATTATTTCCCGTTGAAAAAAAAATCGGCGGGCCGCCTTTTGGAGTTGATCCGTTAGAAGTTTATGAGAATTTTTCCCGTCATTTGCAGCTTGAGTTTTCATCGAAAATTGTTGATTCAATTAAACCGAGAAAGGGAAGGGAAGTTCTACAAATTTACATTAAGCCTAATAGTTGATGAGCCTGTTGAAGTTTGAATTATTCTGGAATGTCAGTCTTCCAAAAGCTTAGACCGACAATCTTTTGTGCTGAAAAAGTAAACTATATATATGAATTTCATTAATTAACCAATAAAAAATTTATGCCGTCAAATCTTGAAATAAAAGTACCGTTAAAAAACTTTGATGAAGTTTTAAAAAGAATTAAAGAAAATAATTGTGAGTTCAAAGGCGAGCTTAATCAAAAAGATGTTTATTATAAAGTAAAAGATAAACTATTAAAACTCAGAATTGAAAATGGAAATTGCTCGCTGATAAAATATTTAAGAGATGAAAAAGCAAAGGATAGATTTTCAAATTATGAAGTATTAAACATTTCAAATCCAAATGCTGAAGATTTTTTTAACGACATATTTGAAAGCTATGCTGTAGTTGAGAAGAAACGGCTTTTATATATGCATGACAATACAAGAATTCATCTCGATGAAGTAAAAAATCTGGGAAAGTTTTTGGAGCTTGAAACATTAGTCCTGAATGGCGAAGAAGATGCCATAAAAAGATTTAATAGATATGGCAAGTTTTCTAGATTTGGATGTTAACTCTCAAATAAAAGGTTCATATAAAGATTTGATTTTGGGTATAATCCAAAAGTAAGAAAATGATATTAACAAAAAGTAATGAAAAATATATCGATTTAGATTTTGTTATTGATGAAAAAATAAAATCCAAAAGTTTAAATGAACTTTTATTAATTGTACCGACTAACAGAAAAAGCAGAAATTTAAAAAAAGATTTAATTTCTCTTTCACCAAATCAATCAACCGAAGTAATTAATTTAGAAACGATCGGAACATTTTCAACCAATTTACTTTTCAGCGAATCAAAATCATCTGCAAAAGTTTTAAGCGAGGCTGCATCCACTGTTTTGATAAAGCAAAGTATAAGTGAATGCAAGCTGAATTATTTCTCTAACTACAAAAAAGAGATTCCATTCGGTACGCTTGAGCGGATTAAAAATGTAATCTCCGAATATAAAAGACATGGAATTACTTCTGGAAATTTAAATGAAGAAGTTAAAAATCTATCAGGTTCCGAAAAACTAAAAGCTGAAGATATATCAAAAATTTATGAGGCTTATTTATTAAAATGCCGTGAATTAAATGTTAAAGAAATCGGCGATATTTATTATGAATTAAATCTTTTAAATCAAAATGAGTTTGAAGAGAGATTTAGAAAAATTTATCCCGAAGTAAATTTAATTATCATCAATGGATTTGATGAATTTACGCAGCCGGAAATTGAAATAATTAATTCAGCTGCGCAAATAAATAACAACAGACTTTTTCTTTCTTTTGATTATTACAAATACAATTCGTTATTATTTTCGCATCTCGATAAATGCTACAGCAAGCTTGAAAATAAAGGTTTCAAAATTATTGAAGACAGATCGCAGAATTATTTAAATAAATTTCAAAGAGTTATTCGTGAAGAATTATTTAATCCATCAAGCAAATCCAATAAAGTAAACTTGGATTCAAATTACGGATTTAAAGAAAACCCGGTTATTAAAATTTCCGCGTCAACAAGAGAAAAAGAAATTGAAATAATCGCCAAAGAAATTAAAGATTTGATTGTTCACCAAAAAGTAGAACCTCATAAAATTTGTGTGGCTTTTAATTTAATCAATCAATATTCACCTATTATACGTAACAATTTTTCAACTTACGGAATTCCATTTAACCTAACGGACAGGCTTTCATTGAGCAATTCTTCGCCGGTCATTTCAATTATAAATTTTTTGGAAATTGCCGAGAACGATTACTATTATAAAAATATTTTTCGTGCTTTAAGCGGCAACTTGATTCAAATCGCGAATGTTAGTGTTTCAAATCTTTTAAATGCTTCCGTAAATCTTAAAATTATTTCCGGATATCAAAATTGGATCGACTCAATAAACGACACAATTAAAAAACAGCTTGAAAAATTGGATGATACACTTGATTATTCGATTGATGCTAATAGCCTAAATAAGGCATTAAACGATATTCAAACGATTCAAAAAATACTGCAACCGTTTGAGAAGAAAACAACTCTTCGCGAATTCCGGCAGAACTTTATTGATTTAGTTTATTCGTTAAAAGTTCCTGAGAGACTGGTTAATTATAAATCTGAAAATCTTGAAGAAAATATAAAAGCAGTAACGGTTTGTATTGAAACTATTTCAGATTTGATTGAACTGCTTGAACTGGAATACGGAACGAATGAAAAATTTCCGCTTAAATTTTTCTTAAATTATATGAGAACTGCGATAACTTCAACTCGATTTAATATTAAAGAAAAGCCGGGTTACGGTGTGCAGGTAACAACTTTAAATGAGATTCGCGGACTTCAATTTGATTATTTATTTATCGGCGGAATGTGTGAAGGGGATTTGCCGACTCGTTATACTCCTGAAATATTTTTCTCAGGCTCTTATGTAAAGAATGAGCTTACTCATCAAACTGAAGAAAGATATCAATTTTATCAATCGCTTTGTTCGTGGCAAAAAAAATTGTACCTGACTTATCCTTTAAAAGAAGAGAGGCAAGAATTAGCTGTATCAAATATTCTAACTGAGTTTGAAAATTTAATTGAAGTTGAAGAAAAATTTGAGCGTGATTATGATCCAAAAATTTATTCCAAAAAAGAATTATTAAAATTCATTGGTCAATATGGAGTTGAAGAAACCGAAAAATTTATTTCAGAGACGGATCTTAATTTAGAAGAAATAAGAAACTCAATTCAAATAGATGAATTAAGAAAAGCTGAACCGTTTGGTGAAAGCAGCTTTACAGGTAATATTTCTTCTGGATTATCTGATGAAGGCAAGAAAAAACTATCAGACTTAAAAGACAAAGAATACTCAATTTCACAGCTTGAAACATATGCAAAATGCCCTTATAAATATTTCGCGGAACGAATATTATTTTTAAAGCCGCTTGAAGAACCGACTGAAGAAATTGAAGCACTTGAAATGGGAACAATTCTTCACAATATTTTATACGAATTTTATAAAACGATTCATGATAAAAATATAATTCTTCAAAACTCCGATGATAAAACATTTCCTTATGCAATTGATCTAATTTTCAAAATCGCTGCGAAAAATATTTCCGAAGCAAATTTTAATTCGCCTTTAACATTTTATGAAAAAGAAAAGATTCTTGGTTTAAATGGAGACAAAAAAAATTCTATTTTATATAAATTTCTTTTAAACGAAAGAAATAATGAAGAAGGATTTATTCCAGAATATTTTGAAATGGGTTTCGGAAAAATATCCGATGATCAAAACAAATTCTATACAAAAGAAGATTTTAAAATCGACGGAATTAAAGTAAGAGGTAAAATTGATAGAATTGATGTTCAGCAGGAACATAACAAATTTAAAGTCGTCGATTACAAGCTGAGCGGCAAAAAACCATCTAGGGATGAGCTATATGAGGGAATTTCCTTGCAGCTTCCGCTTTACATGTATGCGGCAAAAGAAATGATTAAAGCACAGATAAATAAGGAATTTGATCCTGCCGGTGCTGAAATATATTCGCTAAAATTTAACGAAAAAGATTTTGGTAAAAATGAAGTTAATCTATCAAGAAAAAAATTAACACCTGAAGAAAAATTAATTTTAAATGAAGAAATTATTGAAGTATGTGTGGATGCCATTAAAAAATATGTAAGTGAAATTAATGCCGGGAAATTTAATCTGTCAACTCTGGAAGATAGGGAAAATAAAGTATGCCGCTATTGTAATTTCCGCCCGATCTGCAGAATACAGGAAGTGAATTAGTATTGAATTTAGTTCGTTGACCTTAAAAAATTTTTATGTTAAAATGAGTTACATCATTTAGTGAGGCATTGAGTGAAAAAGTTTTTATTCTCATTTCTATTTTTATTTCTGCCAATAATAAATTCTGCTCAGGACTTTAACCAGGTTTCTGATTTCGAAATGAAAAATTTTGAAAAAGAATTGGAGATTTCAAAAGTTACTTATCCCGGTGATTCATCCATTGACGTTACTTATTATAAATTAAATTTAACAGTTACGTATACTCCAAATTATTTAATTGGAGTTGTTCAGGTGAATGCAAAGCCTGCGGGATCGGCAAGCCTAAGTAATTTTTTCTTAGATCTCCAGCAGCCGCTGGATGTTGATTCCGTTAAACTTGGAAATACAAATCTGTCATTCATTCATAAAAATGCCAGATTGAATATCACTCTAGATAAAACATACAATCCCGGAGAAGAATTTGGTGTAACTATTTATTATCAGGGTACACCGGGCTCAAGTGGTTTTGGAAGTTTTCAATTTGCAACTCAAGATGGAACTGAAAATGGAATTCCTGTTATTTGGTCATTAAGTGAACCTTATGGCGCAAGCGATTGGTGGCCGTGCAAAGATACTCCGGCAGATAAAGTAGATTCCTCGGAAGTTTGGATTACTTGTGATGCAGCTTTTAAAGGGGTTTCTAATGGTACTTTAATTTCGACAATTGACAACAGAAACAACACTCGCACATTTAAATGGAAGAACAGTTATCCTATTGCCCAATATTTAATTTCGATCGCCATAACTAATTATGAAGAATACATTAATTATTTTAAGTATACACAAAATGATTCAATGCCGATCACTCATTATCTCTATCAAGGCAAATTAAGTTCAGTAAAAACGCAGCTTGATGAAACACCAAACATGATAAAAGTATTTTCGGAGAAATACGGAATGTATCCCTTCATAAAAGAAAAGTACGGGCATGCAGAATTTGGGTGGGGCGGTGCGATGGAACATCAAACCTGCACTTCAATGGGGCCTAATGCATTTAGGCGGGATGTTATTGCTCATGAATTGGCTCATCAATGGTTTGGAGATAAAGTTACATGTAAAGATTGGAGAAATATTTGGCTAAATGAAGGCTTTGCCAAGTATTCGGAATCAGTTTATCTTGAAGCAATTGGCGGGGAAAATGCATACAAGAATAAAACTGCAACTGAAATGGGATATGCAATAAATGCAGTGGGATCAATTTATGTGCAGGATATAAGTTCGGTTGGAAGTATATTTGATTATAATCGAACTTACGCAAAAGGCTCGATTGTACTTCACATGCTTCGAGGAATTGTTGGTGATGAAACATTCTTTAATATTTTAAAAACCTATAACAGCGATCCGCAGCTTGCTTACAATTCTGCAAACACAGAAGATTTTCAAAGAGTTGCAGAAAGTGTTTCGGGATTAGATTTAAATTATTTCTTTTCAGAATGGATTTACGGGGTAAATTATCCGAATTATACTTACAGTTGGAATGCTAATCAGTTAAATGCGAATGACTTTGAAGTAACACTAAATGTTTCCCAAGCAATAAACAGTAATCCAGCATTTTTCACTATGCCGATTCAGATAAAAATTAATACTGCCTTAGGCGATACATTATTAACAGTGATGAATAATCAGCAGCAGCAGCAATTTAAATTTAACTTAACATCACAACCGAATAGTCTAATTTTTGATCCGGATAACTGGATATTAAAGAATGTTTCACTAGCAACTTCTGCAGACGACGATTCAAGGGTTGAAAAATTTGAACTTGAACAAAATTATCCAAATCCTTTTAACCCGGTCACGACAATAAAATATTCTATCCCCTCAATTCAAAATCCACAATTGGGAGAGGCAAGGGGTGGATTGGTACAACTTAAAGTCTACGACGTTTTAGGAAATGAAGTCGCAACTCTCGTAAATAAAAATCAGCAGCCGGGAAATTATGAAGTAAACTTTAAAGCAAGTAATCTTGCCAGCGGAGTTTATTATTATAAATTATCGGCTGGTAATTTTATTCAAACAAAAAAAATGCTGCTTCTTAAATAAGTTTTAAGCTTAGTGATTACCAAGCGTAAAATTTGATGAAATATTTATCAGTTTCAGTATTTAACAACATAATTAATTCTTGACAACTAAAATAAAATTTTTTAAGTTGCCCTCTGCCACTGCTAAAAAAAGCGGTGGCTATTTTTTTTAAACCTTTCAATAACAATGACGAGATTTTATAATGACGGACGCTAATTTTGTTTATTTAACAAAAGAAAGGCTCGTTGAGCTTGAAAAAGAATTACAGGAAATGAAAACCAACGGTAGAAAAGAAATGGCTGCAAAAATTGCCGAGGCAAGGGCTCATGGCGATTTATCAGAAAACGCCGAATATGATGCCGCAAAAGAAGAGCAAGGCCTTTTTGAATTAAGAATTAGTAAACTTGAATCGGTTTTATCACGTGCGCGTATTATTGATCCCACACAATTTCCAGATGGAGAAGCACATATTCTTTCAAAAGTGAAAATAAAAAATTTAAAGAATCAAAAACAGCTCGAATATATTTTAGTTTCTCCTGAGGAAGCTGATTTTCAAGCAGGCAAAATTTCGGTGACGTCACCAGTGGGGCAAGGACTAATGGGAAGTAAAACCGGACAAAAAATTAGCGTTAAAGCTCCTGCAGGAGTACTGGAATTTGAGATTCTTTCCATCGATTAATATTTTTTACAGTTAACTATTTGACAGATGAATCCTACATAAAACTAGCAATTGAAATTGCAAAAAAAGGCAGCGGCAATGTAAGCCCAAATCCTTTAGTAGGGTGTGTAATTATAAAAAATGACAGAATAATTGGAGCAGGATTTCACGAGAAATTTGGGAAAAATCACGCCGAAATAAATGCCATCACAAATGCTAAAGAAAAAGTTGAAGGCTCAACTCTATATGTGAATTTAGAACCTTGCAGTCATATTGGAAAAACTCCACCGTGCGTTGATAAAATTATTGAGACGAAAATCAAACGGGTTGTAATTGGTACACTCGATATGAATCCGTTGGTTAGCGGTAATGGTGTAAAAAAATTAAAGTCTGCGGGGATTGATGTTAAAGTTGGTGTGCTTGAAAATGAATGTACAGAGTTAAATAAATTTTTTTTCAAGCATATAAGGAAAAAGGTTCCGTATATTTCGTTAAAAGCAGCTCAAACACTCGATGGTAAGATTGCGGACATAACCGGAGATTCAAAATGGATCTCTTCTCTTTCATCAAGAAAATATGTTCACGAGCTTCGTTCCAAGTACGATGCAGTTTTAGTAGGAACGAATACTGTAATTCGTGATAACCCTTCTTTAACTGTGCGTTTAACCGAGGGCAGAAATCCCAAAAGAGTTATAATTGATTCCGAGCTGAAGCTTAAAACCGACAAAAAAATTTTCACAAACAATAAAGATAAAAACTTAATAGTAGTTACTTCTAAAAATAATATTAACAGGAAAAGAAAATTAAAAAAATTATTCTCTCTGGATGTCGATATAATTTTTGCAAAAGAGGAAGCGGAAGGTTCACTTGATTTATTAAGTGTTTTTAAGGAATTGGGAAAGCGCGGAATCAGCTCGGTTTTAGTGGAGGGCGGAAGTACAATATTTACTTCATTAATTAAGAAGAAATTATTTGATGACATTCTTCTTTTTATTAGTCCTAAAATCTTAGGAAACGGACTTTCAATTATTGGCAATTTGAAAATTAAAAACATCACTAAAGCCGTTAAACTTAAAATAGAAAAATTGGAAACCTGCGGTGAAGATATATTTGTTGAGCTGAAAAAATAGTTTTCAATTCTGACATACATCATTTCATAATAAATAATTATTCTAATAAGAGTTATTTTTTATAAATTTGTGGTCTAAATTTTAAATTTAAAGGAGATAAAAATGTTTACCGGTTTAGTTGAAGAAACTGGCAGATTAGTAAAAAAAATTGCAACCGGTGATGGATATCAGCTTGTAATTTCTGCAGATAAAGTTTTGGAGGATTTGAAAATTGGTGACAGCATAAGTGTTAACGGCGTTTGTTTAACGGTGGTTAAAAGGGAAAGTAATAATTTTTCGTTAGACACAATCGAAGAAACTTTAAAAAAATCTAATCTTGGTTTTCTTAAAATTAATGATAGAGTTAATCTTGAAAGGCCTTTAAAAGCCGAAGAAAGATTAGGCGGCCATTTTGTTCTCGGGCATGTTGATACAACAGGAAAAGTTAAAGAGATTAAAGAACTTTCAAACAGTCATTGGATGACAATTTCTTATCCTGATAATTTTAAAAAGTATTTAATTTTTGTAGGCTCAATTTCAATTGACGGTGTAAGCATGACGGTTGCTCAGCTTGACGGAAATTCTTTTTCAGTTGGAATAATTCCGCATACCTGGGAAATGACAGTATTTTCCGATAAAAAAATTGGCGATACTGTTAACCTTGAGTTTGATGTTCTTGGTAAATACGTAGAAAGAATTATGGACGCAAAAGAAGACGCAGGTTCGGTTATTTAACAGCGAGTAAGTATTTCATCTATATAAATGAATATTGAAAAAAAAATTGATCAGCAGATAATTAAATTTATTACTGAGCAAAAACTGATCGATAAAAATGATAAAATACTTGTTGCTTTAAGCGGCGGGCCGGATTCTGTTTTTCTTCTTTACTTTTTGAATAAGTATAAAAGAAAATTTCAAATTTTTCTTGGGGCGTTTCACCTTAATCACAAATTAAGAGGAAAAGATGCAGAGGAGGATTTAAATTTTTGCCGTGAATATTGCAATAATTTAGGTGTTAATTTTTTTTCTGCAAATAAAAATGTAGCCCAATATTCCAAAAAAAATAAGATTTCCATTGAGGAAGCCGGAAGAGAAATTCGATATTCACAACTAGCTAAAATAGCTAAACAGAATAATTTTAATAAGATTGCAACTGCCCATATATCAGATGACAATGCAGAAACTGTTTTGCTGAATTTAATTAAAGGAACAGGTTTAAAAGGAATTTCCGGTATACCAATTAAAAGAGGAAATATAATTCGTCCAATACTTTTTTTAACCAAAAATGAAGTTCTAAATTACTTAACTGAAAAGAAAACTAAATTTAGAATTGATGTATCAAATACATCGTTGGCTTATGAAAGAAATTTTTTACGCCATGAAATTATTCCTTTAATCAGAAAAAAAATAAATCCTTCATTAGAAAAAACTTTATTCAATTCATCACAGATATTTAGGAATCAATACTCTGCTGTTAAAAAATTTATTGTCCAGATAATAGACAATATTTTTATTTACAAAAAAAATGAATTAACAGTTTTATTGGCTGAGTTGAAAAAAATAGATGAAGATTTTTGGGGTGATTTATTTAAACATTCAATTGAAAGAAATTTTGCGGCAGAGTTTAAGTCAAATGACCTAAAAAAAATTCAGTCGTTAATTTTGAATGAAACAGGAAAAAGTCAAAATTTATCAGACGGTTTAACGGTTTACCGTGAACGTGAATCTTTAGTAATTAAGAAGAATCAAAAAGAAGCTTTTGAAGAAATAGTAATTCATCCTGGTGAAAAAATAAAATTAGGAGATAAAAAATTCCTAATCAGTGAAGTTAAAAAAGATGAAGTTCAGTTAAATTTTGATAGAAATACTGAATACATTTCGGCTGATAAAATTACGGATGAATTTTTAGTACGGAAATGGAAACATGGCGATAAATTCCATCCTTTTGGCATGAGAGGTTCGAAGAAAGTTTCCGATTACCTAAATGAACAGAAAATAGATTACAATAAAAAAGCAGGTCAATTCGTCTTAATAAATAACAGCAAAATTATTTGGGTTATCGGTTTGAGAATTGACAATAATTTCAAAATAACAGAAAATTCAAAGAAAGTTTTAAAACTATGCCTGACTTAAATGTTGAAAAACTTAAAATTGGTGACGATGAATTTGTTGTATATCTCAGCGAAGAAACAATTTTAAAAAGAGTTAACGAGCTTAGCAAACAAATAACCAAAGATTATGAAGGAAAAGTGCCGGTATTTATTGGTGTTTTAAATGGTTCATTTCTATTTATGTCTGATTTGATTAAAAATGTAAGCCTTGATTGCGAAATCGATTTTTTTAAGCTGTCAAGTTATGGCGATGAAAAAATTTCATCTGGAAAAGTAAAATTGATAAAGGAACTTAATTGTGATGTGAATGGTAGAGATATTTTAATTGTCGAAGATATTGTTGATTCTGGGCTTTCAATAAAATTTATTGAAGAACTTATGAGTCAGCATAAACCTGCCAGTGTAAAGGTTGTTTCACTGCTGGTTAAGCCAAATAGCCTTAGATATAATGTAAAAATTGATTATATTGGCTTCGAAATTCCAAGTAAATTTGTGATTGGGTACGGGTTAGATTATGCCCAGAAATATAGAAATTTAAAATCTATTTATATATTAAATGAAAGTTAAATAAGAATTTATTAACAAGAAAAATTGAGTTATGCCAGAAAATAATAATAATGGAAATAAGCCGGGTCAAAAACCATCTAAAGGAAATGGGCCAAATAAGCCGGATGATAATTTTGACTGGTCTAAAATAATAAGATTAGTATTTGGTTGGGGAGCTGTAGTTGTTGCGGCAGTTATTGTTATGCAGCTTTTCAAAACTAATACAACTAATTATGTTGATATAAGTTATCACCAATATGAAAAATTATTGAATGATAATAAAATTGAAAAAGCAAGCATAGTTAAGTCAGATATTAATGATTATTACTTCAAAGGAACTTTAAAAGAAAAAGAATCATTAAGTATTAATAATAAATCACAGGATGTAAAAGATTTTTCAGTTTATTTACCTGAACCGGTGATTAAAGATCAGGAAGCTGTATGGAAAGAAAAAGGTATTGATTACTCTTTTGATAAAGAGTCAAGCGAGTGGATGAATTTATTAATTACCGTGATTCCATGGGTATTGATAATCGGGGTTTGGATTATAATCATGAGACGAATGCAGGGTGGTTCAGGTGGAACCCGTGGCATTTTCTCATTTGGAAAAAGTAAAGCAAAATTAATTACTCAATCAGGCACGCGTATAACTTTTAGAGATGTTGCTGGTGCGGATGAAGCTAAATTAGAGTTACAGGAAATTATTGAATTTTTAAAAGAGCCTTCCAAATTCCAAAAACTCGGCGGAAAAATTCCAAGAGGAGTTCTGTTATTAGGACCTCCCGGAACCGGAAAAACTTTATTAGCAAGAGCTGTTGCAGGTGAAGCCGGCGTTCCATTCTTTTCCATAAGCGGAGCTGATTTCGTTGAAATGTTTGTCGGTGTTGGTGCCAGCCGTGTTCGTGATCTATTTGAACAAGGCAAGAAAAATGCTCCTTGTATAATCTTTATTGATGAAATTGATGCTGTTGGTAGGCATCGCGGTGCAGGTTTAGGCGGCGGTCATGATGAAAGAGAGCAAACATTAAATCAGCTGTTGGTTGAAATGGATGGATTTGAACAAAACAGTGGCGTAATTATCATAGCTGCAACAAACCGTCCGGATGTGCTTGATCCTGCGTTATTACGGCCAGGTAGGTTTGACAGGCAAGTTGTTGTCGATAGGCCTGATGTTAAAGGCCGTGAAGGAATTCTTAAAGTTCATACACGAAAAATTCCATTAGATCCTGCTGTTGATTTGGAAGTTTTGGCAAAAGGGACCCCTGGTTTAGCAGGCGCCGAAATTGCAAATCTTGTAAATGAAGCTGCTTTACTTGCAGCGAGAAAAAATAAGAAAAAAGTTGAGATGATTGATTTTGAAGATGCCAAAGATAAAGTAATGATGGGAATGGAACGGAAGAGCATGATAATTACCGAAGAAGAAAAGAAAACTACAGCTTATCATGAAATTGGGCACGTACTTGTTGCAAGAATGATTCCCGAAGCTGATCCTGTTCATAAGGTAACAATCATTCCTCGCGGAAGAGCATTGGGAGTAACAAGCTATCTTCCTATGGATGAAAAACATACTTACTCAAAAGAATATTTGGAAGCTGTTATCACTTATGCTTTGGGCGGAAGAGCAGCTGAAAAATTAATATTTAATCATTACACAACCGGCGCGGGTAATGATATTGAAAAAGCTTCAGGTATTGCTAGAAAAATGGTTTGTGAATGGGGCATGAGTGATAAATTAGGCCCGCTAAGCTACGGCGCAAAAGAAGAAGAAATATTTTTAGGCAGAGAAATTCAGAAACACCGTGATTACAGTGAAAATACCGCTATAGAAATTGACACTGAAATCAGAAGAATTGTTATGGAAGCTATGGACAGGGCAGAAAAAATATTATCAGATCATCTTGAATTACTTCATAAGCTTTCTCTTCAATTACTGGAAAGAGAAATCCTAGATGCTTCAGAAATCGATACAATAATTCGCGGTGAAGAACTTCCCCCGGTGAAAAAGAATGGCAGTTTTGAGTCAACCACAGAAGTGCCCGATCATGTGAAAAAATTAATGGATCAACGTAAGCCGAAAGAATCTTCCCCCAAAGATGAATCAAATTAATAATGGAACAATTCATTACAGAGATGAAGTAGTAAGAAAGCTAATTCATCTCTGTTCTTTATCAATCCCTATCATTTACTACTTCATTTCTAAACAGAATGCAATTATAATATTAAGCATTGTCGCTGGAATTGCACTTATTTTAGATTTAAGCAGGTATTACTTTAAAACTTTAGCAAAAGTTTTTTATGATATATTTGGATTTTTATTGAGAGAGCATGAGGTTGATCACAAAAAGAGAAACCTGAATGGCGCCACTTATGTTTTTATATCAGCATTAATTTGTGTTATTATTTTCCCTAAAGTATTATTTATAACTGCATTTAGTATTTTAATAATAAGCGACACAGTTGCCGCATTGATAGGCAGAAAATTCGGCAAGCATAAATTTTTAGCAAAGAGTTTTGAGGGAACTTTATCATTTTTTATTAGTGCAAGTATTGTTGTATTATTTACACCCAAAATTGAAGGGAACATGACTGAATTTTTAATCGGATTTTTTGCTGCCGGCGTTGGAGCAATTGTTGAAAATATTTCTTTCGGATTTGCAGACGATAATCTTTCGATTCCTCTTTCAGTCGGACTAACAATGTGGGCATTATATTTAATTTTCTTGCCCGGTTTGCAGTTAATTTTAGTGAACGTTCCGAGGTAGTAATGAATAAAATTATAATTTTTACCGGCTTAATATTATTATCCTTAATTTTTGTATCATGCAGTTCGGCCGATAGGCCTGCTGTAGGACTTGAAGATGAAATGTACGTTATTGCAGACTCAGTTGAATATGCTCAATTGCTGCCGGCGTTAGAAACTACTTTTGAAAAAATAATATATACTCCTCAACCCGAAAAACTTTTTACTCTGCATAGAATCAGTCCGGATCAATTAGATAGATATAAAAATAAAAAAAATATATTAATAGCTGCGCCGTTAAATTCTAATTCATCTGCGTCAAAATTTCTTAATGCTGTTATTGATACTGCAGTGAAAAATAAAATTGAAACAGATGAAAATTTCTTCCCTGAAAAATACAGCATTTGGGCAAAGGATCAGCTTGTAACAATACTTTCTGCTCCAACTATGTCTGATCTTGAAGCAAGAATTTTAAGGAATAAAGATAATTTGCTGTACGCGTATCAAAAAATTTCTGATAAGCGTTTATATGCAAGTCTTTACAACTCAAAATTTGAACAGAAAGATATCGAAGGAATGTTTCTAAAAAGATATGGTTGGGTAATTTACGTGCAAGCCGATTTTAAACTTGCCCAGAATAAAGCCAAAGATAATTTTGTATGGATCAGAAGATCTCCAGGCAGCGATATGGAAAGATGGATTTTTGTTCACTGGATTGATAATGCTTCACCCGCATATTTAAATCAAGATTCAATTCGAGCAATTAGAAATAGGATGACAAAAAAATATTATGTAACGACTGATGATTCTGCTTATGTGGTAATTGCTGAGGATTATTTAACAACAAGCGAAGTTAATTTTAATGGAAGATATGCTCTCTTTACTCAAGGATTGTGGGATTTGAATATCAAAGGTATGGGCGGTCCGTTTATTAATTATACGTTTTTTGATGAAAAAACTAAAAGATTATATATGCTTGATGGTTCCGTATATGCTCCAAGATTTTATAAAAGAAATCTGATTCAGCAGATGGATGTGACGCTGCAATCGTTTATGACAAAGGCGGAAATGGATAAAGATAGGCAGGAAGATTTACTTAATGAAGCAGAAGATTTTAAACCGATGAAATAAGTTCTGATATTTATCAAAATATATTATAAATTTTAATTTGCTATTCCTTCCAACTGTCCTGGCATATTGTAATTAGGGAAATCACTCTTAATTTTTTTTACGTAAAGTTTAGCTCTCTCAATTTTATTAAATTGCAATTCATACATTGCTCTTCGTGCAAGCATTGTTCCTACCATCGTCTCAATTAAATTAATGTATCTATTTCGGTTTTTAGGAAATCTAATCTTAAAATCCGGATCTTTTGCAGAAACATATTGGTCGCCTTTAACTACTTTAAATAGAAAAAGATCGGGAACTAGTGATAAACCTTTTGGTAAACTAAATTCTCCGCGCTGCATTTCGTTTTCATACAATTCAGAAGCAATGTAAAAATCTTTATGAGGAAAGTTTGTAGCAACTAAACCAGTCATTAATTGTCGGTAATAATTTTCTATTACGTTTGGATTAAAATCTTCATTCCGCTCAAAGGGGACTAAAGAATTTAGAAAAGATTTTTCAACATCTTTAACTCCGCTTAAAACATCCGGATGATCCGTTTGAATTTGATTGTAGTACCATGAACGCCGCAATAATTCTTTATCAATTACTGTAATATCTTTCCTAAAATTTTCAACATACTGAAAATAGTATGATTCGGAAATAAAATAATCCCATTCGTAACTGAAGACGATGGAATTTTTTGAAGTGCTGTTTAATAATGCTTTGGTATAATCTTCAAAAGTATAGCACTTGTTTTGGTTGACTTCAGAATAGTTGCTGTAGATTTGAATAATTAGAATTATTGCCAAAATGAATGCAACGAATGAATAATTGATTTTATTCCGCCGAAGAAGTTCGACAATTTTTATAATTCCAAATACTACAAAAAAAGCGAGCGATACATAAGCCAAAAGAAAGTATGAATCGATATCATTTATATCATAATTAATTGAATATAGTATTGTTGAAATAAAAGTTATCAGAACAAAAATGAAAAACTTTTTAGAAAGTTTATAAGATGCAAATAAACCGATGAATGATATAATTAAGGTAATTGAAAACTCAGATGGAATTGAATTTATAAAATAAACCAATTGCTTTTTAGCCGCTTCTGTAGAAGAGAAGAGCCAGACCTGATATTGTTTTCCGGAAACATGTCTCATTATTCTTTCAAAATCTATCGGATTTCCCCAATTTATAGCGGGATTTTGATTGGCTCTAATGGGCAGGTAAGAATATATCAAAATTAAAATTGGGAAAAATACTAACAACATTAAACCGAGTTGCTTAAAGCTTGTAGTATTAAATTTGTTTTTGTTAAAATATAAGTAGGCAGTTCCTGGTAAAATTAAAAGGGTAGTCATATGATTAGAGAAGCCTAATGCGAGAATAACTGCAAATAAAAGCCAGGAATTCCTTATCGATTTTTGGTCATCACTTTTATTTATAAATGCCTTAACCAAAAAAAATATTATTAGATTAATTAATAAAATGTGAAGCGAATACACTTCTACTGAAGTACTTTGAAACCAGAATGTTCTGCTGAAAGCTAATGCTAAAGCACCAAATGCAATTGATAAATATTTTGTTATTTCCGGAATATGTTTCCCGGCGTTGATTATTTTTTCTTGACTGACATTTTTTTTATTCCGTTTTACTGTATTTCTTTTTAGACCTGCTCTATCAGATGTAAAAACATCCAAATTATCTAAAACTAATTTTGATGTAAGCGAAAAAATTCCAACTCCAACACTGCAATAAATAGCAGCCAAAAGATTAAGTTGAAATATTTTTGTAAATGGAAGCGGAATTAATGAAAACAAATAGCCTGCGATTGTGTATAAAGGATATCCGGTCGGATGAGCAATTCCTAATGTCGCTTGTACAGCTGCTAATTCGCCCGAATCAATTTGAACAACAGATGGAGCAATAGTAGTCAGATAAACTATAAAAGTTATTAAACTTAAAATTATAGGAAAATATTTTTTTAAAATTTCCAAGATTAGTTAAGAAATATATTTTTATAGATAGTATGAATTTCTTTTATAACAGCACTTAATTTCTTTTCAAATTCGACGGAAGACAAACTAAAAAAGTAAGCATATAATCTATATTTTTTTTCATCCTTATTAATAAGATTCGAGGATACATTAAAAACATTTTGATTAATTATTTCCAATTCTTTTAGGAATTCAAAATCAGCTTTTAATTTTTTATAATCTATTAAGTTAGGCAGAGTCGTTTCCAATTTGCTAAGGTTTTTTATTTTACTGTAGCCTAAGTTTTTCTTATAAATAACCGAATTGGTTAGTAATAAATATTGAATTATAAAATCAATATCGCTGATACCGCCGCTGCTTTTTTTTATGTAAAAGCTTTTTGAAAGATATGAAATTGAAGGAAGCATTTTTGTGCGCATTCCCGTCAATTCTTTTTTTATTGTTTCTTTAGCTTCGGATTTAACTCTTCGACTTAAACTATTAACTAGCGCATTATAAATTTTTCTATTTCCAAAAATAAAATTCATTTTGGATAAAGCCTGTAATTCCCAGATTCTTGCACGGCTTTGTAAATAATTTTGATAACTTTTTAAATCCCAAACAAGCTGACTGCTTTTCCCTTCCGGGCGCAGTCTGCAGTCTACTACAAATGGTTTAAATTTTTCTTTAAGATTTAATAAAAGAGTTTGAAATTTTTTTTCAACATCTTTTACCTCATCCATATTTTTCGTCCCAAAAATCAAATCGATATCTGATGCGAAGGTCATTTCTCCAACGCTAAAGCTTCCCAGACATGCAATAAATAATTCCTTTGATTCTTCTTCTGTAAAATTCTGTTTCGAAATTTTTATAATTTGCTGACTAAAATAGTTGCATAAAATTCTTGATAAATTTTCACTAGTTATTAATCCAATTGTAAATTGAACACATAGGCTGAATAATAATTTCTTAAGTTCTATATTAATTTCTTTTGTTAGCGCTATTTTTTGAAACACCCGCCGGGTTAAAAAATATTCGTGCAAATCGCTGTCTTCTGCAAAAAGGTCAATCGCTTTTTGTGAAAACTCGCAAATCATCAAAAATGAATTGAAAAATTTTTCATCTAAAAATTCATTGTACCAAATAGAAGGGAAAGTAATATTTCGAAATACACGTACAAAATTTTGAAGAACCAAATCCGGCTGTATAGAATTATCCAGATAACTAATTAAATATTGTTCAATCTTAGTAAAACTTTCCAACGTATTTTTATCAAACTCTTTTTGGCCGAGCAATCCTTTGCCTTCACTAAGATAGATGAAATCTTTTTCGGCTTTATTCTGATTTTCAAATTTAATGTTTGAAATTTTATTTTCTTTTATTTTTAAATCGGTTTCTTTTCCTATAATTGATTCATATACAGCTTTAACTTTTTTTCTGTTTTCTGAAACGTTTCTATTAAATTCCTCAGCATTTTTAAATTTAAGATAGCTGCTTAGTTTTTCTAATATTTCACCTCCGGATGGAATAGAATGTGTTTGTGTATCATTCATAAGCTGTAAATAATGCTCAATTTTTCTGTAGAATACATACGAATTTCTGAACGTATTTGCCTCTTCATCTGATAAAAGTTTTTCATTTTTTAATTGTGCAATGGCGTTAAGAGTATTATTAGTTCGAATATTTTTTATTCTTCCGCCATTTAATAATTGAAGTGCCTGAACGGAAAATTCGATATCTCTAATTCCACCGGAAAGCAGTTTTATATTTTCTTCGTCTTTTAAATTTTTCTCTATGTTTATTTTTAACTTTTTAATTTGCTCCATCGGTGAAATGGAAAAAGTTGATGGATAAATAAAAGGCTGGAGGTAATTAACAAAGTTATCGTATAAATTTTTATTTCCGCCAACAAATCCTGACTTGATTAACATTTGTCTTTCCCAATCTTCTCCGCGGCTTTCATAATAATTCAAATATTCCTGAAGACTGCGGGTAAGCACTGAAGTTCTTCCGTCGGGGCGAAGTCGAAAATCTACTCGAAATATATAGCCCAGCGAAGTAATTGAAGTTGCACTTTCGATAAATAAATATATTGCTTCGATTAATATTTCGGAAAATTCCTTTTTACTTTTAATGGAAACATCATTGTCATAAAATATTATTAAGTCTATATCGGAACTATAGTTTAGTTCATTACCGCCAAGTTTACCTAATGCAAAAAGACAATATGTATCTTCATTTAACTGCAAATTATTTTTTGTTAATACTTCATTGTAGCATATTGAAAAAAGTTGTGAAGTAATACTTCTCGCCAAAATTGATAATTCTTCGGTTACAGTTTTCAAATCATTTAAACCCAAAATGTCTTTTGCGCCAATTCTTAATATTTCTTTTCGCTTTTGTGAACGAAGAAAGTTTAACTTTGCATTCAACGATTTGTAAGAAGCGATATTACTAATCAAATTTCTTTTTAATTCATCTTCAATTAGATTTCTATTCAAGTTAGAAGGATTTACTATCCAATAAAAATATTCTGGATTTCTAACGAGGATATCAGTTAAATAATTACTATTAACCGAAATTGAAATTAGCAGTTCAACATAATGCGGATATTTTACGCACTCACTTATGAATGAAGCTTTATCAAACATCGATAAAATTATGCGAATCAAATTTGCTTCAGAACTGTGAGTAAAATATTTACCGGCAATTTCGATGGAGATCAATTCAAGAAATTTTTCGAAAATGCTTTCCGGTAAATATCCGGCAGAAATTTCTGCAAGTTTCTCAATTATATCTTTTGATAATTTATTTTTTCTCAAGTCTTTATAGTTAGCAATTTATTTGATTTGATGCGGGTTTGGAATTCGATGATAATAAATAATTTTTTCTCATACTAGGAATTTAAATTGTTTAATTTAAAGATTATAAACCTATTTATTTCATAATAACATTCTTAAACTTAATAAAAAAAATATGAACGTATTAAAGATTTTTGTACCGATATTATTTCTTTTTCTTTCAAGCTGCTGTACAAATGTTAGCAAGAATGAAAAAATTAATAGACAAACAAAAATTAATAAATCTTTTCCAGCTTCACCGACAACGATAACTGAAAATCAATCCATTATAACTGCAAGAGTTGAAGAGTTAAATGTTAGTGATAAAAATAATTATTCTATTGATGCTATGATTGTGAATGTTGATGAAAACCCTGCGTATCAAAATATGGCTGTGAAAGGGAATGTTTATAAATTATTTCCCAATTACATTTTGAATGATGATAAGGCAATCGATTTTAGTTCTCACCAAGAAAACAATCAAAAATTGCGGCAGCTTTCACAGTTGAAAAAGGGCGATGAATTCAGAGCAATTATATTTATGGGAAAGGGTAATAAATGGTACATTCAAAAAGTTTTAAAATAAGCTTAATTTAAAAACAATTTAATTGATTATTGACAATAAGCCTTACTAAATTTTATAAATGTTAAAGTTGTAATGAAAAAATATTTAACTCTTTTAATTGTTTCCGCCGTTGCCAGTTTTGGAATTGAAAAACTATTGGATACATCTAATAATGTTATTAATATGAAATCATTTTTAGAATGGAAGATAATAGAAGAAAACAGCGAGAAGCCAACCAATGGATCACCTGATCAAGCAATGCAATGGTACATCCAGCAGCGTCAATATCCGTTGGGGAAAATTCCAGATAAATGGCGTGAAGAAGCCTTTAATGAAATAAAATTAAATAAGATGAATAAAAGCCTTGAAAAATCTGCTGCTGCATTAAGCTGGGCTCCACTAGGCCCAAATAACATTGGAGGTAGAATAAGATCGATAGCTGTTCATCCTTCAAATCCTGACATAGTTTATTTGGGATCTGTTAGCGGTGGTGTTTGGAAATCTACAAACGGTGGTGGAAGCTGGACGGCATTAAAAGACAAAATGGAAAATCTTGCTGTATGTGCTTTGGTTCTTGATCCAAATAATCCTAATACAATTTATGCAGGAACCGGAGAAGGATTTTTTAATATCGATGCTTTAAGAGGAGAAGGTATTTTCAAATCAACTGACGCAGGAGCAAGTTGGATAAGATTGGCTTCAACAAATAATTCCAATTTTTACTATGTAAATAAATTGGAATATGATATCTCGACTAATACACTTTGGGCAGCCACAAGAACTGGTTTGTATAGTTCAAACAATGGCGGAGATTCTTTCACAGGCGTTTTAACAAATAATTCAAAATATACACATTGCACAGATATTGAGATTGCGGCAACCAATCCAACAACTATCTATGTAAGCTGCGGATTGTTTAATGATGCATCCATCTATAGAAGTACAGACGGGGGAAATAATTTTAGCAGCACTTCAATACTCTCTAAAGCAAATCAAGGCCGTATTGAAATGGCAACTTCTGCGTCCAACCCGCAAATTGTTTATGCATCATTTCTTGATTTAAATACTAATGGTGTTACTGTAATGGCTAAAACTACTAATGGTGGTAACAATTGGGATACAATCACTGTAGCGGGACCAGCTTATTCAGGGGCAAATAATTATGCGGGCACACAGGCATGGTATGATAATATTTTAGTGGTTGATCCAAATAATGCAAACAATGTTATAGCAGGTGGTTTGGATTTATGGAAAACCACAGATGGCGGTGTTACCTGGAAACAAAAAACGAATTGGTATCCGGAAACAGGGGCGCCTCCATTTGTTCATGCAGATCATCATGCTTTGGTTTTTGCGCCTTCAAATTCAAATATTTTATATAATGGTAATGATGGGGGAATTTATAAATCTACTAATAAAGGTGAAACCTGGGTAAGTGAGAATAACAATTTGGCAATAACTCAGTTTTATTCAGGTGCCGCAGCCCCAACCGGAACTAAATATTACGGCGGAACGCAGGATAATGGAACTATTAGTACAACCGGTTCATCTAACTGGCAGACAATTATAGGCGGTGATGGCGGAGTTACTGAGGTTGATTACAACAATCCAAAAATAGTTTACGGTGAATACGTTAATTTTACTTTTTTTAAATCAACTAATGGCGGAGCTTCTTTTTCAAAAAAAATGAATGGAATTCCTACTGGTTCAGAACAATATGACGGAACTACAGATAGAACACTTTTTATTACACCCTATACTATTGATCCGAACAACTCGAATACACTCGCCGCTGGTACTTATAGAATATGGCAAACAACAGATGGAGCCGGTAAATGGAATGCTATAAGCGGTGATTTAACTGGAGACGGTAGCGGTTCAAGCGGTGCAAAGATTTCTGCAATAGTTATTGCAAAAGGAAACTCAAACGTTATGTATGCTGGATGTTCAAATGGGATAATACAAGTTACAACGAACGGCGGATCTAGTTGGACAAGCGGAACGGGTTTGCCTAATGCATACTGCACGCGGATTGCCGCTAATCCTCTTAATCCTTCAATTGCTTACGCCACTTTTTCGGGTTTTGTATCAGGTAAAAAAATATATAAAACAGAAAACTTTGGACAATCATGGACGAATATTTCTGCTAATTTGCCCAACATACCTGTTAATTGTTTAGTGATCAATCCGGAAAATACAAACAATATTTATTTAGGAACTGATCTTGGGGTGTTTTCTACAGAAAATGATGGTGCTTCCTGGACTCAAGATAATAATGGATTAGCAAATGTTTCAGTACAGGATTTGGATTATAGATCTTCTGACAAAAAAATCTTTGCATTTACACATGGCAGGGGAATGTATTATTCCACTCTTTCAAATAGTTTAACGCAAACTACTTTGCTTCAAGAAAATTTTGATTTACCGCAATTTCCGCCGAATGGATGGAGTAGATTAATTACAAATACAAATTACACATGGCAGTTAGGTAATGTTACTAATCATAATTTTAATTCGGTAGATCCGGCAAATGTTAGTTCTGCTGTTTGTCCATATATAAATCAAGATCAAGATGAATGGTTGATTACCCCTTTGTTCTCTTTAGGGAATGGTAATGCTTCAGTTGAATTTAATGTATTATATAATTCACAATACTTATCAAATGCAGCAATATTTTTTGGTATCTCAACAGATAATGGCAGTTCATGGACTCCGCTATGGCAGGCTAATAATGATGGGCAGGGACTAGCCTGGAGATTTTTTACTATTAATCTTTCAGCATATAAGAATATGGACAATTTAAAATTAACCTGGGAATATATCGGCAATAATGGTGATGTTGCTGCAATTGACAATGTTAAAATATTTGGAGTTCAATCGACAACTAAAGTAAATGAAGCTAAAAATGTTTACCCAAAAGATTTTGAATTATCTCAAAACTATCCTAATCCATTTAATCCGACTACAAGGATTCGATTTACAGTTCCGAATGTAGAGATCATGTGTCTGTACAATTGAAGATTTATGATATACTTGGTAATGAAGTTGCAACGCTCGTTAACGAAAATAAATCTGCAGGCAGTTATGAGATTTTATGGAATGGCACAAATAATAAAGGCGAACAGGTTGCAAGCGGTACTTATATATATAGAATATCGGCAGGTGATTTTATTGAAAGCAAAAAAATGATTTTAGTAAAATAAAAGTCCCACCAAACTTCTCCATATTTTTATAAATTAGAACAATTGATTTATAAAAATATCATTACTGAAATGAAATCAACCAAAGATATTAATAGCCGAAAAGATTACCTTTTCAATTTAATTGAAAAATTAAAATCAAGAAAAACTTATCTTCAAAGAATTAGCAGAAATTATTCATTTTTCAGGCTGTCTATTTTAATTTCAGAAGTAATTCTTTTTTTCATTCTTTTCTTCTTTGTATCGAATACATCAGCATTAATTTCTATAGCAGTTTTCTTAACAGTTTTTTCAATTACAGCTCATTACCATTCAAAAGTTGATAGAGGTATAAAGAAATTAGAATTTTGGACTGAAATCAAAAAAACTCATATTGCCCGCCTTAATTTAGATTGGGACAATATTCCTTCTTTAAATATTCCCTTTGAAAAACTTCAGCCAAATGAAATTGATTTGGATATTGCCGGTGATGGTTCACTTCTTCAATTAATTAATACAACAACATCAAAGCAATCAAAATCACTGCTGCGAGCATGGCTTAATTCAAAAACCCATAATGTTGATAAAATTATTAAAAGACAGAATCTTATAAAGGAATTAATTCCTCAAACAATATTCAGAGACAAACTAAAATTATATTCAATCCTTTCTTCCCGGTTAGAGTTTGATGGAAAAGTTGTAAATAATCTATTAGATAACATAAAAACTTCACCAAAATATTTTAAGATTATTTTTATAATTTTGTCTGTATTGGCTCCTATCAATGTATTATTATTTGTTCTGTATCTTTACAATTTATTGCCGGCTTTTTGGGGAATTACACTTTTAATTTATATAGGACTTTTCAGTTATAACAATAAGGATAAAGAAAAATATAAAGATGAAACAGAGATTGTTTTAGATGAGCTGGGAAAAATTAAAGCTGTATTCTGGTTTCTTGAAAAATACCGGTTTAAAAAAGGTTCAGAATTATCCGGGCTATGTGAACCTTTTGTGAGCATTCAACAAAAGCCTTCATTTATTATAAATAAGTTAAAAAACTCATTCGAATTTTTAAGAATTAGAAAAGGAAATCCTTTAGTATGGTATATGATAAGAGCAATATTTCCAATTGATATCTTTCTTAAACTTAGAATAAAAAAGTATATAAATATCATCAAAGATAAATTAAATATCTGGCTTGACACCTGGTACAACCTGGAAGCACTTAGCTCGTTTGCTAACTTTGCTCATTTAAATCCGGGTTATACTTTTCCCAAAATTATTGATAATGAATCCGATGAAATTATTTTCAAAGTTAAACAAATTGGACATCCATTAATTAAAAATGAAAAGAAAGTCTGTAATGATTTCACATTTAATCCAGATGGTGAAATAGCTTTAATTACAGGCTCAAATATGTCTGGCAAAAGTACTTTCATTAGAACTTTAGGAATAAACTTATCACTTGTTTATGCGGGCGGTGTTGTAAATGCAGAAGAATTTGAAGTCTCGCTTTTTGACTTATTTACTTGTATAAAAATAAACGATTCATTAAAAGAAAGTATTTCTTTCTTCTATGCAGAAGTTAAAAGATTAAAAGCTTTGCTTGATGAAATTGAAAAATCCGATTACCCGGTATTTTTTCTAATCGACGAAATTTTTCGGGGGACAAATAATATTGAAAGGCTCAAAGGAAGCTCTATGTACATTAAACAGCTTGCAAAATCAAATGCTGTTGGAGCTATCGCTACACACGACCTTGAACTTGTTAAGCTATCTGAAACAATTGGAAAAGTAAGGAATTATCATTTTAAAGAAGAAGTAGAAAACGGGAAGATGCTTTTTGATTATAAGATTAATCTCGGCCCCTGCCCAACAACAAATGCGTTAAAGATTATGAAGCTTGAAGGCTTGCTGGTTGAAGAATGAGTTTTATTGCTAAATTGATTAATCGTTTAGTTACTATTGCTTCATTACCAATCCACAATTTGACAATAAAACAATCAGACAATTCCGCAGTTAAACAATCAAATAATCTTTGAATGTAAAATGATTAATGTCTAATTTAGAATTATTGTTCATTATTCATTTTACATTAATAATTATAAATTCTTCGAAATGCTTTCAAAAGTTTTATCCAGCGCTACATACGGGATCGATGCATATCTTGTTGAAGTAGAAACACATTGTGAAAAACAAATACCTTCTTTTACTATTGTTGGATTGCCTGACAATGCTGTTAAAGAAAGCCGTGAACGTGTTACGGCAGCAATTAAAAACAGCGGTTTTGAATTCCCATTAAAAAAAATAACTGTCAATCTTGCTCCTGCCGATATTAAAAAAGAAGGAAGTTCATTTGATTTACCTATTGCAATAGGCCTGCTTGCAGCCATTGAAAAAGTAAAAGCCGATTGGTTGGAAGATACAGTATTCTTAGGGGAGCTTTCTTTAGATGGGAAAATTCGTCCCATAAAAGGCGCTTTACCAATTTCTGTTGAAGCAAAGAAAAATAATATTAAAAGAATAATTCTTCCCACTGAATCGTCAAAAGAAGCCTCTATCGTTGATGGAATTGAAGTTTATGGAATGGAAAATCTTTTTGAAGTTGTTCAATTTTTAAATGGAGAAATACAAAAAGAAAAGGTTTATACAAATAGAGATGAAATTTTTTCTAGAGTTAATTCCTATCACTTAGATTTTTCGGATGTTAAAGGCCAGGAAAATGTAAAGCGTGCTTTAGAAGTAGCTGCAGCCGGTTCACATAATATTTTAATGATTGGCCCTCCAGGTTCAGGAAAAACAATGCTGGCAAAACGAATTCCTTCAATTCTTCCGCCTATGACATTTGAAGAAGCGTTGGAAACTACAAAAATTCATTCCATCGCCGGAATTTTGGCAAAAGATCAGGCGTTAATTACAGAACGGCCTTACAGAAGTCCGCACCATACTGTAAGTGATGCCGCTTTAGTTGGAGGCGGTTCTTTCCCACGTCCCGGCGAAGTTTCTTATGCTCATCATGGAGTTTTATTTTTAGATGAACTGCCCGAATTCAAAAAAAATGTTTTAGAGGTTTTACGCCAGCCATTGGAAGATGCGAAAGTAACTGTAAGCCGCTCAAAATTATCTTTAGAATTTCCTGCAAACTTTATGCTTGCTTCAGCTATGAATCCTTGTCCCTGCGGATTTTTTACAGACCCAACTAAAGAGTGTACTTGCGCACCTCCTCAAATTCAAAGATATATGGCGAAAATATCGGGTCCTTTGCTGGATAGAATTGATATTCATATTGAAGTTCCTGCTGTTAAATACAAAGAACTTTCTACAGAAACCAAAAGTGAACCATCAGCCGATATTAGGAAAAGAGTAATCAAAGCAAGAGAAATTCAATATAAAAGATTTGAGAAAACAAAACATATTTTTAATAACGCTGATATGGGTTCAAAAGAAGTAAGACAGTTTTGTAAATTGGATTCTGCCGGAGCTGAATTATTAAAAATGGCTATGACAAAACTTGGCTTATCCGCAAGAGCTTATGATAGAATTTTAAAAGTTAGCCGCACAATTGCGGATTTAGAAAATTCGGAAAATATTTTACCGCAGCATATCAGCGAAGCAATTCAGTATAGAAGTTTGGATAGGGAATTGTGGAAGCATTGAATTTCTAAAATGAAAAATTTTTTTATTTTCATTTTTGTGATTTCTTCATTTAACTTATACTCACAACAAAAAAGTGATGCCGATAAATTAAATTATTATTGGGGAATTACTCTCGGATTGCCGAATGATTTTAATCTTGCAGCAAGTGTTGAATCAGCAAATTTTGGTTTAAGACTTTCCGGTGGAGCGTGGTTTAGCGGTAAGTATGGTGCTCAATTGGATTTATCATACATTTTTATGCATAACAAAATTTTTAAACATGAACTGACTTTAATATTTGGTTATTCACACAATAAAAAAATAAATAATAATGGGTTTTTTGCATATTATGATTCAAGTCCAACTTTTTATGATAAACTAAATTACTCATTTTATTTTGGCCCGGCTTATTCAATTTCTTGGCAAGGATTGTTATTACAAATTGGAGCCGTATTGGGTACCGGGAATTTTAAGAAACCGAAATTAATATCCGAGATAGGATATTTGTTTTTATTGTAGTAAGTGTATCAATAATAGTTTTGGTTTTGAATGTTCAAACACTTAATTTTGTGCAACAATTAATCTAATTCTCTTCCCGATATAAAAAAATCCTAAATGTTACTTCTTTTTAGATTTGCATTTTTCTTGAAATACAAATATATTTGATGCTCGTTTCTAAAAATGGGCGGACGCCGGAGTTGGAGAGCCGGGGCGGACTGTAAATCCGTTGGCTGACGCCTTTGGGGGTTCGAATCCCTCGCCGCCCACTCTTTAATTTTGCTGATGATATATTGACTGAAGGGAATATTGAAATCACTTTTTTATAGTTCCCTTATTTTTTTGCTCTTTTTATTACTGAGATTTTAAATGAGATTCCTGCTTAAGTAACTCAGACTGACTGACATTCGGCAAGTTCGCTGAAGTCATTCAATTAAATCAGAATTATTTGCAGGTTCGCAGTTGGTTCTAAAAAAAATTGATTGAATTTCTAAAAAAGAAATTGAAAGCTGCGGGAGTAACTCAGTTGGCTAGAGTCACAGCCTTCCAAGCTGTTGGTCGCGGGTTCGAGTCCCGTCTCCCGCTCAACAATTGAGTAATTGATGTTCATAAAAATTTTGAAAATCTAAATGCTGATGCAGCTCTAATTGAATGCTGATGTAGCTCAGTTGGTAGAGCGCATCCTTGGTAAGGATGAGGTCACCGGTTCAATCCCGGTCATCAGCTCAAAAGAACTTATATGATCGGGCCCGGTATAATTGGGATGATCAAATAAAAATAAATTAAATATTAAAAGTGCTATGAGAGATATAATAACATTAGAATGTACTGAGTGTAAAAGACGAAACTACACTACTACTAAAAACAAAAAACTTCATTCCGGCAGAGTTGAGTTTAAGAAATATTGCCGCTGGGACAAGAAGCATACTATTCATAAAGAAACTAAATAATAATTTTTTTAGCTACGCCAGTGGCTCAATTGGTAGAGCAGCGGTCTCCAAAACCGCAGGTTGGGGGTTCGAGTCCCTCCTGGCGTGCTGACTAAACATAAAGTATATTGTTATGAAAGATAAAATAATAGGCTTTTTTCAGGATGTAGTGAAAGAAATGAAAAAAGTTACCTGGCCAACAACGGCAGAATTAAAAGAATCCACTACAGTTGTAATTGTTGTTTGTTTAATTATTGCGGCTTTTACATATGTGATTGACCTAGCTATTAACCAAGTATTTCAAGGGATTTTTAGGTAAGATTAGTTATGGAACAAAAATGGTATGTAGTTAGAACTTTTTCGGGACATGAAAATAAGGTTAAAAATCTTCTTGAAACTGAATTGAATGACAATGAACAGATTAGAGCAAAAATAGAGGAAATCCTTGTTCCTACAGAAAAAGTTTTTGAGGTAAAAGACGGCAAAAAGAAAAGTAAAACTAAAAACTTTTTTCCAGGCTATATATTAGTACAAGCCGATCTAGATAATCAAGTCAAGGATTTTATTCTAAACACTCCTTCTGTAATGGGTTTTTTGGGTACTAGAAATAATCCTAATCCTTTGCAGCCGGAAGAAGTGAAACGAATTGTTGGTAGAATCACTCAAGATGAAAATAGTGAAAGAATGGAAACGATTTTTAGAAGCGGTGATCTTGTTAAAATTATTGATGGACCATTCAACAACTTCACAGGAACTATTGAAGAAGTGAATGAAGAAAAAATGAAAATAAAAGTTATGGTTTCAATATTTGGAAGAAAGACTCCCGTTGAAATCGATTTTGTTCAAGCAGAATTAGAAAAATAATTTAGAATTTATTCGTAGGTAAACAAATGGCTAAAAAAATAACTGGATACATTAAGTTACAAATTCCTGCAGGTAAAGCTAATCCTTCACCGCCGGTTGGTCCTGCTTTAGGGCAAAAAGGCGTTAACATAATGGAATTCTGTAAACAGTTTAATGCAAGAACTTCTGATAAAGACGGTTTGATTATTCCTGTTGTTATTACTGTTTTTAGTGATAAATCTTTTACTTTTATAACCAAAACTCCACCTGCAGCTGTTTTATTAAAGAGAGCAGCAAAAGTGCAAAGCGGGTCTGCGGAACCAAACAGAAATAAAATTGCAAAAGTTTCTAACTCACAGGTAAAAGAAATTGCTGAATTAAAAATGCCTGACTTAAATGCGTTTGATATTGAACATGCAATGAGTATGGTTGCCGGTACTGCAAGAAGCATGGGCATTACAGTAGAAGATTAATTAAGAAAATTACTAAATGAAAATTTGACGGTGATTCAATGCAAAAATCTAAAAGAAATAAAGCTATAAGTGAGGCAATTGATATTAAAAAAGAATATTCGATTGCTGAAGCAATTCAAACCTTAAAGGATAATTCTAAAGTTAAATTTAAAGAATCTTTAGACTGTGCAATTAGGTTAGGTGTAGATCCTCGCCATGCTGACCAAATGATTAGAGGTACTGTATCATTACCCCATGGAACTGGAAAATCTGTTAGGGTTTTAGTGATTGCCAAAGGTGCTAAGGCGCAAGAAGCTTTGGATGCCGGTGCTGATTATGCTGGATTTGAAGAATATCTTGAGAAAATTAAAGAGGGATGGACTGATGTTGATGTTATCGTTTCAACTCCCGATTCTATGGCAGATCTAGGAAAATTAGGAAGAATTTTAGGCCCAAAAGGATTGATGCCCAATCCTAAAAGCGGTACGGTAACAATGGATGTTGCAAAAGCGGTTAAAGAAGTGAAAGCAGGTAAAATTGAATTCCGTGTAGAAAAAGCCGGAATTATTCACACTTCACTCGGAAAATTAAATTTTGAAACAGATAATTTAGTTGAAAATACAAATGCTTTTTTGAATACTATTGTAAAACTTAAACCATCATCCGCTAAAGGGCAGTATGTTAAAAGTTTGTTTTTATCCAGCACAATGGGTCCTGGACTAAAAATTTCAAAAGACGAAGTTGCAGTTTAATAATCTATAATAAAAAGTTTACGCACTCTAATAAAAATGCTTCTATTAGACTTGTTTAATTTAAAATCTGGTATTGGAGAAACATGAACAAGAATGAAAAAGCTGATCTCATTTCAGAAATGAAAGAGGTTATCGACAATTCTTCTGCTGTTTATCTAACGGATTATGCAGGAATTTCTGTTGCCGATATAAGTGAAATTCGGAACGAATTCCGTAAAGAAGGCGTCAAATATAAGGTATTTAAAAATACTTTATTCAAACGTGCTTTAGATGAATCTGGAAAATTTGATAAACTAACAGATCACTTAATAGGAATGACCGGGTATGCATTTGCATCTGGCGATAATTCTGTAGCCCCGGCAAAAATTATAAAAAAATATTTTGATGCAAACCAAAAGCTTGCTTTAAAAGCCTGTTATATTGAAGATCAATATTATGATGGAAGTAAACTCGTTGAGTTAGCTTCTCTTCCGTCAAAAAGTGAAATAATAGCAGGAATTTTAAGCAGTATAAACGCCCCTGCATCAGGTATTGTTGGTGCTATTAACGCAGTAATGAGAGATTTGGTTAGCGTAGTTGATCAAATTTCTAAAAGAGAAGCTGCTTAATTTTAAAATGTATACAAAGAATAAAATAATTAGGAGACTATAAATGTCAGAAAAAATATCTGAAATCGTTGAAAAAATTAAAACGCTTTCGCTTGTAGAAGCATCTGAATTAAAAACAGCATTAGAAGATGAATTCGGTGTTACAGCCGCAGCTCCGGTAATGGCAGCAGGTGCTGCACCAGCCGCTGGCGCTCCAGTAGAAGAAAAAACTGAATTTGATGTAATTTTATTATCTGCAGGAGATAAGAAAATTAATGTTATTAAAGTTGTGAGGGCACATACAGGATTAGGCTTAAAAGAAGCAAAAGATTTAGTAGACTCCGCGCCAAAAGCAGTTAAAGAGGCAATTTCTAAAGATGAAGCTGAAAAACTTAAAAAAGAGTTTGAAGAAGCTGGCGCTACAGTAGAATTAAAATAACATTAAGTATTTATATTATCGTGATTTAATTAAAAGTGATAAGACGGTGAAGTCCGCCTTATCTCTTTTTATATTATGTATTTATGTATTCGATGTTACAGATTAGAAAGATTTGAAAAGAAAAATGAAAATTAATTGGAGGTTTACAATTGGATAATACTAGAATTTCCTTTGGCAAAATTCCCACTGTACTTGAAGCTCCGAATTTGTTGAGCATTCAAAAAGATACTTTTGAAGAGTTCGTACAGCAGAATGTTGCTCCAGGTAAAAGAGAAAACAAAGGTCTTCAGATGGTATTCACTTCTAATTTTCCTATACATGATAATAAGGAAAATTACAGATTAGATTTTATCGAATACTCAATTGAAAAGCCGCGTTATTCTGTTTTGGAATGCGTTGAGCGTGGTTTAACTTTTGCCGCACCACTAAAAGGAAAACTTCGTCTTTCAACAAAAGATGCTGAAACCGAAGAATTTGTCAATAGCGTTGAGCAAGAAGTCTATCTTGGTAATCTTCCATTCATGACAGATAAAGGAACATTCGTAATAAATGGTGCCGAAAGAGTTGTCGTTTCACAATTGCATCGTTCACCGGGTGTTGCATTTTCGCAAACAGTTCATCCAAATGGCACTCCAATTTATTCTGCAAGAATAATTCCTTTAAGAGGGTCCTGGGTTGAATTTGCTACGGATATAAACTATGTAATGTATGTTTATATAGATAGAAGAAAGAAATTCCCGGCAACTACTCTACTTAGAGCACTTGGTTATGCTACTAATGAAGAAATTTTAAATTTATTTAATCTTGTTGAAGAGATTGATGTTAAAAAAGCAAAAATGGAAAAATACATCGGTCGAACCACTGCGACAGATGTTTTTGATATGTCAACCGGTGAAATATTTTTAACCAAAGACAGTGTCATAACCGAAGAAGATTTAGATAGATTGAATGAAGCTGAGGTTGATTCTATTAAAGTAATTACATCAGCGGTTTCACCGGATCAGGATTTAATTGTAAATACACTTCGTAAAGATTCAGCGCATACACAAGAAGAAGCTTTGTTTGCAATTTACAGGCAGCTTCGTTCAGGCGAAGCCCCGGATGTTGAGACTGCCCGATCTCTAATTGATAAACTTTTCTTTAATGATAAAAGATATGATTTAGGTGATGTTGGTCGTCATAGAATGAATGATAAACTTAAGCTTAACATCGATGAAACAACCACAGTGCTTACAGTTGAAGACATCATTGAAATCATGAAATACATAATTCAACTTCGAGTTGGCCATCAAAGCATTGATGACATTGATCATCTTGGAAATAGACGAATAAGAACTGTGGGTGAGCAATTAGGACAGCAATTTAATATTGGTATGGCAAGAATGGCTCGTACCATAAAAGAGCGTATGAATATGCGTGATACTGAAAGTTTTACACCACAGGATTTGGTGAATGCTAGAACTATAAGCAGTGTGATAAATGCTTTCTTTGGAACTAATCAGCTTTCTCAATTTATGGATCAAACAAATCCCCTTGCAGAATTGACTCATAAAAGGAGAATGTCTGCACTAGGACCTGGCGGTTTAACAAGAGAACGTGCCGGATTTGAAGTTCGTGACGTTCATTATACACATTACGGACGCTTATGCCCTATTGAAACTCCAGAGGGTCCTAACATTGGTCTTATTTCATCTCTTACTATTTATGCCAAAGTAAATAAATATGGATTTTTGGTTACACCATATAGAAAAGTTGAAAGAGGTAAAGTATTAAATGAAGTTGAATATTTAACTGCCGAGCAGGAAGATAAATTTACAATTGCTCAGGCAAATGCTTTATTAAATGATCAGCAAAAATTTGTAAATGAAAGAGTTAAATCTAGAAATAAAGGTGATTTTCCGATTATAACTCCGGATCATATCCAATATATGGACGTTGCTCCTGCGCAAATAGTAAGCGCCGCTGCTGCGTTAATTCCTTTTCTAGAGCACGATGATGCTAATAGAGCGCTGATGGGCTCTAACATGCAGCGTCAAGCTGTTCCCCTGTTGCGTCCGGAAGCTCCTATAGTTGGAACCGGAATGGAAAGAAAATTAGCATCAGATTCTCGTTCAGTTATTATTGCTGAAGATAACGGAACTATTGAATATGTTGATTCAGATAAAATTACAGTTAGATATGACATCAATCCAAATAGCGTTGATGCTTTAACAACTTTTGATGACGTAAAAAGAGTTAGCTACAAATTAGCCAAGTTTAATGGGACTAATCAGGAGACTTGTGTTAATCAAAGACCTATTGTGAAAGAGGGACAGAAAGTTGTTACAAATGAAGTTATAGCTGATGGAACTTCAACTGATGGTGGTGACTTAGCACTTGGCAGAAATGTTTTAGTAGCATTCATGCCATGGCGAGGTTACAACTTTGAAGATGCTATCATCATAAGTGAAAGAATAGTGAGCGAAGATGTTTATACTTCAATTCATATAGAAGAATTTGAATTACAAGTTAGAGAAACAAAACGCGGTGAAGAGGAATTAACAAGAGAAATCCCGAATGTTAGCGAAGAATCAGTTAAAAATTTAGATGAAGATGGAATCATCCGTGAAGGAGCGGAAGTCAAAGAAGGTGATATTCTGATCGGAAAGATTACTCCAAAAGGTGAAACTGATCCAACACCGGAAGAAAAATTATTACGAGCAATTTTTGGAGACAAAGCCGGTGATGTTAAAGATGCTTCATTGAAAGCACCTCCGGGACTAAAAGGCACCGTAATTAAAACCAGGTTATTCAGCAGAAAAAGAAGAGATGCTGAAACTAAAAAGATTGAAAAGAAAGAGCTTGAAAATTTAGATTATGATCATAAACAAGCTTTAACTGAACATTACAACAAGCTGGTTGAAAAGTTAACTAAACTAACTGATGGTTTAACCACAACCGGTATTAGAGATTTAGATGGCAGTATTGTTTTAAGAAGCGGTACTTCTATTAAAGATACAACTTATTCATCATTAGAAGATATTACAAAACTTGACTACACATTAGATTGGTTTGAATCAAAAAGTAAAAACAATCATGTAAATACATTGTACAGGAATTACTTTAATGTTCTTTCCTCATTGGAAGAAGATTTCAAACGTGAAAAAATCAAAATCACAAGCGGCGATGAACTTCCTCCTGGAATTGTGCAATTAGCAAAAGTTTATGTAGCTAAAAAACGTAAACTTTCAGTAGGTGATAAAATGGCGGGAAGACATGGTAATAAAGGTGTTGTCGCCAAAATTGTTCCAATTGAGGATATGCCTTTCTTACCAGATGGAACTCAAGTGGATATAGTGTTAAATCCTCTTGGCGTACCATCACGTATGAACTTAGGGCAGCTTTATGAAACTGCTTTAGGATGGGCTGGTAAAAAATTGGGAGTTAAATTTGCAACGCCGATTTTTGACGGTGCGAAGATTGAAGATGTTGATGAATGGTTGGAAAAAGCTGGATTAGAAAGAGGAAGTAAAACTGATCTTTATGATGGAAGAAGCGGCGACAAATTTCATCAAAAAGTAACCTGCGGATACATATATATGTTGAAGCTAAGCCACCTTGTTGATGATAAAATACACGCAAGGTCAATTGGGCCTTACTCGTTAATTACTCAGCAGCCTTTAGGCGGTAAAGCTCAGTTCGGTGGACAAAGATTTGGAGAAATGGAAGTTTGGGCCTTAGAGGGTTATGGAGCTTCTCATATTCTTCAGGAAATATTAACTATAAAAAGTGATGACGTTGCTGGTAGAGCTAAAGCTTACGAATCAATTGTTAAAGGTGAAAACTTACAGGAACCAAATATTCCTGAATCGTTCAATGTGTTAATTAAAGAGCTTCAAGGCTTGGGTCTTGATATAACTATTAATTAATCATTGAATTTAAATTTCACTTAGAAATTAGGAGATAAAAATTATGCCTTATAGAGTTCAAGAAAATGCAATGCGTGATATAAACAGTATCACTATTAGTTTAGCAAGCCCTGATGAAATATTATCAAGATCGTATGGTGAAGTTACTAAACCTGAAACAATTAACTACCGCTCATTCCGTCCTGAAAAAGATGGGTTGTTCTGTGAAAAAATATTTGGCCCTACTCGCGATTGGGAATGTTTCTGTGGTAAATATAAAAGAATCCGTTATAAAGGTATCATCTGCGATAGATGCGGCGTTGAAGTAACTCAAAAAAGTGTTCGCCGTGAACGAATGGGACATATCGGATTAGCAGTTCCAGTTGTGCATATATGGTTTTTCCGCGCACAGCCCTCGAAGATTGGTAACATTATCGGTGTAAGTTTAAAAGAATTAGAAAAGATAATTTATTATGAATCTTATGTTGTAATTAATCCTGGACCTACAGGTTTAAGCCGTTTAGATTTAATTTCAGAAGATCAGTACTTTGAAGTTATGAACTCACTGCCCCAGGGCAATGAAAAATTGGATGATGATGATCCCAAAAAGTTTGTTGCTAAAATTGGCGGCGATGCAGTAAAAGAAATTCTTAAAAATACAGATGTAGAAAAACTTTCAAAAGAATTAAGAGATCAATTAAAAGTTGAAACTTCACAACAGAAGAAAGCTGATCTTTTAAAAAGATTAAGAGTTCTTGAAGCTTTCAAGGAATATGAAGGTAAAATCGCAAATAGACCAGAATGGATGGTGCTAAGCTATATTCCTGTTATTCCTCCTGAATTGAGGCCATTAGTTCCTCTTGAAGGCGGCCGATTTGCTACTTCAGATTTGAATGATCTTTACAGAAGAGTAATAATTAGAAATAATCGTTTAAAAAGATTAATTGATATTAAAGCTCCAGAGGTTATTCTTCGTAACGAAAAAAGAATGCTGCAAGAAGCTGTAGATGCGTTGTTTGATAATTCCCGACGTGGAAGTGCTGTAAGAAGCGACAGTAATCGTCCATTAAAATCTTTGAGCGATATGCTTAAAGGAAAACAAGGACGTTTTCGTCAAAACCTTTTAGGTAAAAGAGTTGATTATTCCGGCCGTTCTGTTATCGTTGTTGGTCCTGAATTAAAACTTCATCAATGCGGTTTGCCAAAAGATATGGCGGTTGAACTTTTCAAACCATTTATAATTAAAAAATTAATTGAAAGAGGCCACAATAAAACTGTAAAAAGTGCAAGGAAGGTTGTCGATAGAAAAGATCCGTTGATTTGGGACATTCTTGCAAAAATAATTGAGGGCCATCCGATATTATTAAACCGTGCGCCAACTTTGCATAGATTAGGTATACAGGCATTCCAGCCAATCTTAATCGATGGACGTGCTATTCAGCTTCACCCCATGGTTTGTACTGCTTTTAATGCGGACTTTGATGGTGATCAAATGGCAGTTCACGTTCCATTATCTTTTGAAGCACAATTGGAAGCTTCATTATTAATGCTAAGCAGCCATAACATCCTATCACCACAAAATGGTAGTCCAATTGTAGTTCCTACGCAAGACATAGTTTTAGGCTGTTATTACCTTACTAAATATAAAGAAGGTGAAAAAGGCGAAGGCATGACTTTCGGTTCAGCTGAAGAAGTAATCATTGCCTATAACTCAAGAGTTATAGGACTTCATGCTAAGATTAAAGTTCGAATAGACGGGAATTTTATTGAAACAACTGTTGGAAGAGTAATTTTTAATCAAATTGTTCCAAAAGAAATGGGATTTTTTAACCAGTTGTTGATTAAGAAAACTTTCGGTGGTTTTATCGGAAAGATGTTTATTAAACTGGGAAATAAAGTTACATCAAAATTTCTTGATGATTTAAAAGACATTGGATTTAGATACTCGACCGCTGGTGGTTTATCTGTTAGCTATGCAGATATGATTATTCCTGAAGAGAAAGTTAGTTTAATTTCAAAAGCAAATAAAAAAGTTGAAGCAATATTAAACGAACATGAGCAAGGCGTAATTACGGATGCTGAACGTTATAATAAAATTATTGACGTTTGGACACATACAACCAATGATGTTGCTCGTGCTTTGATGGAAAAAATTAGAGGTCATAATCATGGTTTCAATTCACTCCATATGATGGTTGATTCTGGCGCTAGAGGTTCACAAGAACAAGTACGTCAATTAGCCGGAATGCGAGGATTGATGATGAAACCTCAGAAAAGTTTGTCTGGCCAAGCCGGTGAAATTATTGAAAACCCGATTGTTGCAAACTTCAAAGAAGGCTTAACTGTACTTGAATATTTTATCTCTACTCACGGCGCAAGAAAAGGCTTGGCGGATACAGCATTGAAAACTGCAGATGCCGGCTATCTAACCCGTAGGTTAGTTGATGTTTCTCAAGATGTGATTATTAGTGAAATAGATTGCGGAACTATTTTAGGTATTGAGGTAACTGCAATTAAAGATGTTGAGCAGGAAAGAGAACCACTTGGTGAAAGAATAACTGGTAGAACTGCTCAAGAAGATGTTTACGATCCGAAAACAGATGAATTAATAATTGAAGCTGGCGATATAATTACAGAAGAAATCGCTGATAGAATTGAAGATTCAAGTATTGAATCGGTTTATATAAGAACGGTACTTACCTGCGAATCAAAACGCGGAGTTTGTGCTAAATGTTACGGTAGAAATTTAACTACCGGAAAGATTGTGGAAATCGGTGAAGCGGTGGGTATAGTAGCTGCCCAATCTATTGGTGAGCCTGGTACTCAGCTTACACTTAGAACTTTCCACCTTGGTGGTACTTCTTCAAGAATTGCAAGTCAATCGCAGGTTGAATCAACATCCGAAGGTATTGTAAAATACGAACGAATTTCATTTGTTGAAAAGTCTGATTTCTTAGGAACTGTAAAAGTTGTTACAGGCAGAAGAGGTGTTCTCGGCGTTTATGATGAGAACAATCGTCAAATTAAAAAATATGATGTTCCTTACGGTTCTGAAATAGTTGTTAATGACGGTCAAGCAGTTAAGAAACGTACTCCTCTATATAATCATGATCCTTACAATGCAGTTATTCTATCTGATATTCCCGGTAGAGTACGGTTTGTTGACTTAATTGAGGGTGCAACTTTACAGCAGGTAACGGATGAACAAACGGGCCATGTGCAGAAAGTTGTTATAGAATCAAAAGATAAAACTTTAACTCCAAGCATTGCAATTGAAAATGAAGATGGCACCAAGAAATCATTCAATATTCCTACACGAGCTTATCTGTCAGTAGATGAAGGCGAGAGTGTAGTTGCTGGTACTATCCTTGCAAAAATTTCTAAGCAAGCTACAAAAAGCCGTGACATCACCGGCGGTCTTCCAAGGGTAACTGAACTTTTTGAAGCAAGGAGTCCACAAGAATCATCCATTGTTTCAGAAATCGAAGGCCTAGTAAAATTTGGAGCAAGAAAAAAAGGTTCGAGAGAAATATTTGTAACAGCACCTGACGGTTCTGATGAAAAGAAATACAATGTACCTTTAGGTAAACATATTTTAGTGCAAGAAGCTGATGAAATTCCAGCTGGTGAAAAAATTACTGATGGTCCTATTAATCCACATGATATTTTGAAGATAAAAGGTACGAGTGCTGTTCAGGAATACTTGGTAAATGAAATTCAAGATGTATATCGTTTACAAGGTGTTAAGATAAATGACAAGCATATTGAAGTTATAGTTCGTCAAATGCTTCAAAAGATAAGGATTGTTTCTCCAGGAGATACGAGATTCCTCGAAGAAGATATTGTTGATAGAAATGAATTCATTGAGGAAAATAATAAAATTATGTCTTTGGCATTTATCGAAGATAAAGGTGATTCGAAATATAAAGATGCTCAATTGATTGCCAAGAATAAACTTAGAGAAGTGAATGCTGATCTTACGAAGAAGAGTAAAAAAACTATTGTAGCGAGAGACGCAGAGCCAGCTACATTCGAACATATCCTATTAGGAATTACCCAAGCTGCACTATCTACAGAAAGCTTTATTTCTGCTGCTTCATTCCAGGAAACCACAAAGGTTCTTGCCAACGCCGCAACTGAAGCTAAAGTAGATCATTTGTTAGGCTTAAAAGAAAACGTAGTTATGGGACATTTAATTCCAGCTGGAACAGGACTTAAGAAATATAAAAATGTAATACTTGAAACGGAAGAAGTAGTTGAAGAAACGCCTGAAGAGACAGATCAAGTAGAAGTGCAATAATTAAACATTAAATAATAATAGTCAGGTTAATTTATAATAATTAGCCTGACTTTTTTATCAGTACTCAAAAAAGATGAATTATATTACTCAGATTTCTTGACAAAATTTTAACCAAAGCCTATATTAGGAGTCTGAAATTTTTTTAGGTTGACAAGTTTAGGAGAAGTTTGTGCCAACAATAAATCAGTTAGTTAGAAAAGGTCGTGTTCAGATATTAGCTAAGAATAAAGCTCCGGCACTTGATGCGTGTCCGCAGAAGAGAGGCGTATGCACAAGGGTATACACAACTACTCCGAAAAAACCAAACTCTGCATTAAGAAAAGTTGCGAGAGTTAGACTTACCAACAGTATGGAAGTGACTGCTTATATTCCGGGAGAAGGACATAATCTTCAGGAACATTCCATTGTTCTAATTAGAGGCGGAAGAGTTAAAGATTTACCTGGCGTTCGTTATCATATTATTAGAGGAACACTTGATACAAGTGGTGTGGAAGATAGAAAAAAAAGCAGATCTAAATATGGAGCTAAAAAACCTAAGGCGGCTAAATAATTATGAGAAAGAAAAGAGCTGAAAAAAAATATTTAAAACCAGATCCTAAATTCAATGATGTATTAGTATCAAAGCTGGTTAATAGTATTATGTACGATGGCAAAAAATCGGTTGCAAGAAGTGTAGTTTATGGTGCTTTTGAAATAATTGAAGATAAAACAAAAAAAGATGCTTTAGATGTTTATAAAAAAGCTTTGAATAATACTCAACCTATCATTGAAGTTCGAAGTAGAAGAGTTGGTGGTGCAACTTACCAAGTTCCAACAGAAGTTAGACCGGAAAGACGAACTGCTTTAGCATTAAGATGGATTAAAACTTATGCCAGAGCAAGAAATGATAAGTCAATGGCTCAAAAATTAGCTTCAGAATTAATTTCTGCTTCAAATAATGAAGGATCGGCTGTTAAGAAAAAAGAAGATGTACATAGAATGGCAGAAGCGAATAAAGCTTTTGCTCACTTTAAATGGTAGGATAAATAGAGAAAGAAAAGGATAAATATATTTAGATGGCTGTAAAAACAAACATAGAGAAGGTTAGAAATATAGGTATAATGGCGCATATAGATGCGGGTAAGACTACCACGACTGAAAGAATTTTATATTATACAGGAAAGCTGCATAGAATTGGTGAAGTTCATGATGGAGCAGCAACAATGGATTGGATGGAACAAGAAAAAGAACGTGGTATAACAATCACCAGTGCAGCAACCACATGTTTTTGGAATGATCATCAAATTAATATTATTGATACACCTGGCCACGTTGATTTTACTGTTGAGGTTGAAAGATCGTTAAGAGTTTTAGATGGCGCAGTGGCATTATTTTGTGCTGTTGGAGGTGTAGAACCTCAATCTGAAACTGTTTGGAGACAGGCTGACAAATACAAAGTACCTCGTATTGCTTTTATAAATAAAATGGATCGTACCGGAGCAGATTTTTATAGTGCAGTTAGTATGATGAAAGAACGATTGGCTGCTAATGCAGTGCCATTAACTTTACCTATTGGTGAAGGCGATATATTTTCCGGTGTGATTGATTTAATTTCATTTAAAGCGCGAATGTATCACGATGAAACTTTTGGTGCAACATTTGACGAAATTGAAATTCCCCATGATTTGGTTGAAACTGCAAATAAATTCCGTACTGAGATGCTTGAAGCTGTATCCGATGTAGATGATACTTTGTTAGAAAAATATCTTGAGGGTAAAGAAATTTCTGAGGATGAAATTAAAAATGTTCTAAGAAAAGCAACAATTGAATTAAAAATAATTCCGGTTCTTTGTGGTTCTGCATTTAAGAATAAAGGTGTCCAAAAGTTATTGGATTCGGTAATTGACTTTTTACCATCACCTGTCGATTTCAAAACCATAGAAGCACATCATATTGGAATTAATGATAGTATAAAAAGAAAAATTGATAAGGATGAAAAGTTCACAGCTTTAGCTTTCAAGATTGCAAATGATCCTTATGTTGGTAAGTTAACTTTTTTCAGAGTTTATTCCGGAACATTAAAAGCCGGGTCATATATATATAACTCTGTTAGTGAAAAGAAAGAAAGAATTAGCCGTTTACTGCAAATGCATGCAAACCATAGAGAAGAAATTGATGAAGTAAGAGCTGGAGATATTGCTGCTGCTGTTGGGTTGAAATATACTAGAACTGGTGATACTTTATGTTCAGAAGATGATCCGGTATTATTAGAAAAAATCATATTCCCTGAACCAGTAATTCAAATTGCAATTGAACCAAAGACCAAAGCTGATCAAGATAAGTTATCAGAATCATTAGTAAAGTTATCTGATGAGGATCCAACTTTCAGGGTAAAGGTTGATGAAGAAACTGGGCAAACTTTAATTAGCGGTATGGGTGAACTTCACCTTGAAATATTAGTTGATCGAATGAAACGAGAATTTAAAGTTGAAGCGAATGTTGGAAAACCGCAAGTTGCTTATCGTGAGTCAATTACCCAAACAGTAAATGCTGAAGGTAAGTTTGTTAAACAATCTGGTGGACGCGGTAAATATGGTCATGTATGGATTGAATTAGGCCCCAATGAGCCAGGAAAAGGTTTTGAATTTATTAATGGTATCGTTGGCGGAGTTGTTCCTAAAGAATATATCCCAGCTGTTTCTGCCGGAATTCAGGAAGCTATGAGAAATGGTGTAGTTGCAGGTTTTCCTGTAGTAGATATTAAAGCAAAAATTTATGATGGTTCTTATCATGATGTTGACTCTGATGAAATTTCATTTAAAGTAGCTGGTTCAATGGCATTTAAAGAAGGCGCTAGAAAAGCTAAGCCAGTTCTCTTAGAACCAATGATGGATGTTGAAGTTGTAACTCCGGAGGAATATTTAGGTGATGTGATGGGAGACCTTAATTCCCGTAGAGGTAAAATTGAAGGTTTCTCTGCAAGAAAAGATGCCCAAGTTATTAAATCTACCGTACCGCTTTCAGAAATGTTTGGTTACGCAACGGTTTTAAGATCGATGACACAAGGAAGAGCGATTTATACAATGCAATTTTCACATTATTCTGAAGTTCCAAAATCAATTGCTGATGAAATTGCAGAAAAATCATTAGGAAAAAAAGCAACTGCATAAAATTAAATTGAATTAAAAACCAAGAAAAATATTAGAAGGAGATTTAGATGGCAAAAGAAAAATTTGATAGAAGTAAACCTCACGTTAACGTAGGTACAATCGGTCACGTTGATCATGGTAAAACTACTTTAACTGCTGCCATCACAATGGCTCTTGCTAAAAAGGGCTTGTCGGAAATTAGAACATTTGATAGCATCGATAATGCTCCTGAAGAAAGAGAAAGAGGTATTACTATTGCAACTGCTCACGTTGAGTATTCGACTGAGAATAGACACTATGCACACGTAGATTGTCCAGGTCACGCTGATTATGTGAAGAATATGATTACTGGTGCTGCCCAAATGGATGGAGCAATTTTGGTTGTTGCTGCCACAGATGGTCCAATGCCTCAAACGAGAGAACATATCCTTCTAGCTCGTCAGGTTGGTGTTCCGAAAATAGTTGTGTTTATGAATAAAGTTGATATGGTTGATGACCCGGAATTATTAGAATTAGTTGAAGCAGAATTAAGAGATCTGTTAACTGAATATAAATTCCCTGGCGATGAAACTCCTATTATTCAGGGCTCTGCATTAAAAGCTTTGGAAGCTGCTACTTCAGATGCAGCGTCAGATGATCCAAGGTTACAATGCATCTGGGATTTGATGAAAGCAGTTGATGAATATATTCCACTGCCGCAAAGAGATGCTGACAAACCATTCTTAATGCCTGTTGAGGACGTTTTCTCAATTACTGGTAGAGGTACTGTTGCAACTGGTAGAGTTGAAAGAGGACAAGTTAAAATTCAAGAAGAAGTTGAGCTTATCGGATTAGGTGTTCATAAGAAAACAGTTGTTACAGGAATCGAAATGTTCAGAAAAGAACTTGATGCTGCAATGGCTGGTGATAACGCTGGTATCCTTTTAAGAGGTGTTGATAAAAATGAAATTGAAAGAGGAATGGTACTTGCAAAAACAGGTTCAATCACTCCTCATAAGAAATTTGAAGGCGAAGTTTATATCCTGTCAAAAGAAGAAGGCGGACGTCATACTCCATTCTTCAACGGATATAGGCCTCAATTTTATTTTAGAACAACTGATGTTACAGGAGTTGCCAGTCTTCCTGAAGGTACAGAAATGGTTATGCCTGGTGACAACGTTAAATTAAGTGTAGAGCTTATCAGTGAAATTGCAATGGAAGAAGGCTTGCGCTTTGCTATCCGTGAAGGCGGCAGAACAGTTGGCTCAGGCGTCGTAACAAAAATTATTGAATAATATATAAAGCTTCAGCCGGAAAGGGAGTTTTTAACTCCCTTTTTGTGTCTAAATAATTAAAAGGAGTTTTTAAGTGCCCGGTCAAAAAATAAGAATCAAGCTAAAATCGTATGATCATATATTGATTGATAAGTCTACGGAGAAAATTATCAAAACAGTAAGAAGTACTGGTGCTGTTGTTTCAGGCCCAATACCTCTACCAACTCGTAGAACCTTGTATACTGTTTTACGTTCGCCTCATGTAGATAAAAAATCGAGAGAGCAATTTGAAACAAGGGCACATAAAAGAATAATTGATATTCATAATTCAAATAACAAAACCGTCGATTCGCTTAGTAAGTTGGATATCCCGGCGGGCGTGGATATTGAAATTAAGCTTTAAGGAATTTTGGAGAAAAGATGTCTGGCATAATCGGAAAAAAAATAGGAATGTCTAGTATATTTGACGCTGCTGGAGAAATTATTCCCGTAACCGTCATTCTGGCTGGACCTTGTAAAATTGTTTCTGTTAGAACGAAAGATCAGAACGGATATAATGCTTTACAGTTAGGTTTTGGTGAGAGAAAAGAAAAACACACTAACAAACCACTTATGGGGCAGTATAAAAAAGTAGGTCAAACTCCTTCTGTAGTCCTTAAAGAATTTAATTTTGCATCAGATAAAGAATATAAAGTTGGTGACGAAATTAAGGTTGATCTTTTTTCTGAAGGAGATAAAATTAAAGTACGCAGTAAAAGTAAAGGTAAAGGATTTCAGGGCGTTATGCGTAGACATGGATTTGGTGGAGTTGGAGGAACTACTCACGGTCAAAGTGATAGACTAAGAGCTCCCGGATCAATTGGTGCAAGCTCGTATCCTTCCAGAGTTTTAAAGGTACTCGGATGGCTGGCAGACAAGGTTATGAAAATGTTACTGTATCAAATTTAAAAGTCGTAAAAATAATTCCAGAAGAAAATTTAATTTTGGTTAAAGGCGCGGTTCCTGGCTCAATAAATTCTTTTGTTGAATTGATTAAAAAGTAAATTGGTTTAAAATGAAATTAGATGTTTTTAAAATAGACGGTAAATCATCAGGTAAAAGTCTTGAACTTTCCGATGATATATTTGGAATTGAACCAAATGACCATGTCATTTACTTGGCTGTAAAATCTTACCTTGCTAATCAAAGGCAAGGTACAAGTAAAACTAAGGAAAGAGGCGAAGTAAAAGGCGGTGGTAAAAAACCGTGGAAACAAAAAGGTAGAGGCGGTGCTCGTGCCGGTACAACTCGTTCCCCATTATGGGTAGGCGGTGGAACTATTTTCGGTCCGAGACCAAGAAATTATAGACAAGATCTTGCAAAGAAGGTTAAAAGATTAGCAAGAAAATCTGCATTAAGCTATAAAGTTAAAGATGAACAATTAATTTTGGTTGAAGATTTTAATTTTGATAAACCAAAAACCAAGGAATTTGCAAATATATTAGAAGCTCTAAACTTAACTGGCAAAAAAATACTGCTGCTTACAAACGGCAACCAAGAAATTGTTTATAAATCAGGAAGAAATATCCCTAAAACAAAAATTTTGGAAGCTTCAAAAGCATCAACCTATGATATCTTGAACAATCAAGTACTGGTTATTCAAGAGGGTGCTTTGGATGTTATTAATAAGGCTTTTGGAAATAGCGAAGGAGCAGTAAACTAATATGCATAATATTTTAATTAGACCTTTGATCACTGAAAAGATGACTAATTTATCCGCTGCTCAAGGTAAGTATGGTTTCTTAGTCAATCCAGCATCAAATAAAATTGAGATTGCAAAAGCAATAGAAAAAAGATTTAATGTTCATGTAGTTAGTGTGCGCACGATAAATCATCCTGGAAAAATGAAAACTCAGTTTAGAAAGAGTGGAAGATTTTCAGGAAAGACTGCAAAATATAAAAAAGCAATCGTTTCTTTAAAAGAAGGCGAAACAATAGAATTATTCGAACAAGTTTAGGTTTTGAAAATAGGATAGTCTAATGGCGATAAATAAATTAAAACCGGTAACACCGGGAACACGATTCAGATCTAATTCTTCTTTTGATGAAATAACAAAGACAACACCCGAAAAGTCTTTAACTGTTTCATTAAAAAAATCCGGCGGCAGAAACAATTTAGGGAGAATAACATCTCGCTTTATTGGCGGCGGGCATAAAAGAAAATATAGAATTATTGATTTCAAAAGAAATAAACACGGTGTCCCTGCAAAAGTATTTTCTATAGAATATGATCCAAATCGTACTTCACGTATTGCATTACTGCATTATACTGATGGTGAAAAAAGATATATCCTTGCGCCAAATGGATTGAAGGTTGGAGATACTGTTACCTCTGGATCTGGAAGTGAGATTACAGTTGGAAATGCATTGCCATTAAAGGAAATGCCTTTAGGCAGCTTTATTCACAATGTAGAATTAAAGCCGGGTAAAGGCGGACAATTAGGCCGAAGTGCAGGAACTGCAATTCAAGTGTTAGCAAAAGAAGGTAATCATGCTCAATTAAAAATGCCTTCTGGCGAAGTTAGATTGATCAGATTAGAGTGTCTTGCAACTTACGGATCTATTGGAAATGCTGAACAGGAAAATATTAGTCTTGGTAAAGCGGGTAGATCCAGATGGCTAGGTAAACGGCCACATGTAAGAGGGGTTGCAATGAATCCTGTGGATCATCCAATGGGCGGCGGCGAAGGTAAAACTTCCGGCGGTGGACATCCGGTTTCCCCATGGGGTCAAAAAGCAAAAGGTTTAAAGACAAGAAAACATAAAAAACAATCAAATAAATTTATTATTAAACGACGGAAATAATAGAGTTTAAAATATGCCTAGATCGGTTAAAAAAGGTCCATTTGTTGACTATAAACTTCAGGAAAAAGTTGATAAGTTAAATCAAACTAATCAAAAAAAGATAATCAAGACCTGGTCTCGAACATCTACAATAACTCCTGAATTTGTAGGTCATACTATTGCTGTACATAATGGGAACAAGATGATTCCTGTTTATATTACTGAAAATATGGTGGGTCATAAATTAGGAGAATTTTCTCCAACAAGAATCTTTAGAGGGCATCCAGGCACCAAAGCTGAAAAAGCTTCAAAAGCAAAATAATTGAATTAAAGGAATTTGAATTAAATGGAAGCAAGAGCAGTACATAGATATATTGGTTCATCTCCGCGTAAAATGAGGTTGCTAATTGATTTAATTAGAGGGATGAATGTTGAAAAAGCAATTGAAGTTTTACATTTTCACTCTAAACATGCATCAAAGGATGCAGAAAAAGTTTTAAGATCTGCTGTTGCAAACTACATGAACAAAGAAGAAGGTGGAAAAGTTGAACCATCTGAATTGTTTGTAAAGGAAGCATTTGTAAATCAAGGTCCGACTTTAAAAAGAATTTCACCCGCACCGATGGGACGTGCATATAGAATTAGAAAAAGATCTTGTCATTTAACTATAATTGTGGCAAGCAAAGCATAAATTTTTAGGAGGTTATTTTTTTGGGACAAAAAACAAATCCGGTTGGCTTTAGAGTTGGAATCATAAGAGGTTGGGACTCTAATTGGTATGAAAATAAAAGTTACGCTGGTAAACTAAAAGAAGACGAAAAACTTAGATCTTATATAAGAAATAGATTAAAGAAAGCCGGAATTTCAAGAATAATTATTGATAGAACCTCTAAAAATATAATTTTAACCATTCATACTTCTAGACCTGGTGTGGTAATTGGCAAGAGTGGAAAAGAAATTACTCAGCTTGAACAGGAACTGAAACAAATAACCGATAAAGATGTTAAGATTCAAATTTCAGAAATTAAAAGGCCTGAGTTAGATGCTTACTTAGTTGCAGAAAATATTGCTAACCAGCTTCAAGGAAGAATTTCTTTCCGAAGAGCAATGAAAATGGCTATTACCGCTGCTATGAGAATGGGTGCTGAAGGTATAAGAATAATGTGTTCGGGACGTTTAGGCGGTGCTGAAATGGCTCGTACTGAACAGTATAAAGAAGGTAGAATTCCGCTGCATACTATCAGAGCAGATATAGATTATGCAAATGGAAGAGCGGAAACTATTTACGGTTCAATCGGAATTAAGGTTTGGATTTGCCGTGGTGAAATTTTAGGAAAAAGAGTTACTGAATAAATTACCGGGAGTTTTTTAAAATGTTAATGCCTAAAAGAGTAAAATTTAGAAAATCACAACGTGGAAGAATGGCTGGAAAAGCCACTCGCGGAAGCAGTGTTGCATTCGGTGATTTTGGATTAAAAGCTTTAGAACCGCATTGGATTACAAGCAGGCAAATTGAAGCTTGCCGTATTTCTCTTTCCAGAAAAATGAAAAGAGATGGCAAAGTTTGGATAAGAATTTTTCCTGATAAACCTGTATCTAAAAAACCTCTAGAAACTAGAATGGGTAAAGGTAAAGGCGCACCTGAATTTTGGGTTGCTGTTGTTAAACCGGGAAGAATTATGTTTGAAGTTTCCGGTGTCTCAAGAGAAATTGCTAACGATGCATTAAAATCATGTTCTTATAAATTGCCGATTAAATGTAAAGTTGTATCCAGGCCTGATTTTGAGTAATCGACAAATAAGGAATTAAAAATGAAAATTCATGAAATAAGAGAAATTAAAACTGAAGAATTAGAAAAGTTAATTTACGAGGAAGAAAAAAATTTAGTTGACTTGCGTTTTGCTCATCAATTAAAACAATTGACTAATACAGCAAAATTAAAGTTATCAAAAAAAGATGTCGCTAAAATGAAGACTGTTTTAAAAGAAAGAGAATTAGCAGAAAACTCATCTGCCGTTAAAGAAGGAGCTAAAGCCTAATAATGGAACAACGCACTTTAAGAAAAACAAGAACAGGTATTGTTGTAAGTAATAAAATGGATAAGACTATCTCAGTTGCTATTGAAAGAAAAGTGCCTCATCCAATTTATAAAAAGTATTTTAAGAAGACCACAAAATTAAAAGCTCACGATGAGAAAAATGAATGTCAGATCGGCGACAAAGTAAAAATCATGGAAACTCGTCCTCTTAGCTTATCAAAAAGATGGCGTTTAGTTGAAGTTGTTGAAAAAGCCAAGTAGTTATTTAAGGAGTAAGATAAGAAAATGATTCAAGAAGAAACAAATTTATTAGTCGCTGATAATTCTGGTGCTAAAAGAGTTAAATGCATTAGAGTGCTTGGCGGTAGTGGTAGGAATTATGCAAGTGTCGGTGACTTGATTGTTGTTTCTGTAAAAACAGCTATTCCTAATGGTACGGTAAAAAAAGGTGAAGTATCTAGAGCAGTTATTGTGAGAACAAAAAAAGAAGTTAGAAGAAAAGATGGATCTTATATAAGATTTGATGAAAATGCAGCTGTACTTCTTAATGCTCAAAATGAACCTAGAGGTACTCGTATTTTTGGTCCAGTTGCCAGGGAATTAAGAGAGAAACAGTTTATGAAAATTGTTTCACTGGCACCGGAAGTTTTATAAAAGTTTGGGATTTAAATGAAAATTAGAAAAAATGATAATGTTATGGTTATTTCCGGTAATGATAAAGGAAAAACCGGGAAAGTACTAAAAGTTTTCCCTAAAAATAATCGTGTGATTATTGAGGGAATTAATATTAGGAAGAGGCATACCAAAGCTTCGCAGAAAAATCCGCAGGGCGGAATTGTTGAAAAAGAATCTGCTATCAATGTATCTAATGTAATGCTTTTGGATCCTAAATCTAATGCACCAACAAGATTAGGTTCTCAAGTTATATTAGATGAAAAATCGGGCAAGAAAAAGAGAGCCCGTATCAGCAGAGCAAGTGGAGAAATGCTTTAAGACTTTTAATTCAATTAATTTTAGAATTTAGATTTTAATATGGCAGAGAAAAAAATAAAAAAGGAAAAAGCTGAAGGTCAAACTAAAGCTTCAAAAAAAGAAGATAAAAAAGGTAAGGCGGTAGCTGAAAAACAAGTTAAGATACCTGCTCGTTTATCAGATTCTTATAAAAAAGATATTGTACCTTCTTTAACAAAAAAATTCAGTTATAAGAATGTAATGCAGGTGCCTAAGCTTGATAAAATTGTTGTCAACATGGGCGTTGGTGCTGCTGTAACTGATGCAAAGATTCTTGAAGAAGCTGTAAAAGAATTAGAAACGATAACCGGTCAAAAAGCCAGCATACGAAAAGCCAAAAAAGCTATCTCTAATTTTAAATTAAGAGAAGGTTTGAGTATTGGAGCAAAAGTTACTTTAAGACGCGAAAGAATGTATGAGTTCATGGATCGATTAATTAATGTTGCGCTGCCGCGAGTTCGTGACTTCAGAGGTTTATCTGATAAATCTTTTGACGGAAGAGGAAATTATACAATCGGAATTAAAGAACAGATAATATTCCCGGAAATAAACGTTGATAAAATTACTAAAGTATTAGGAATGGATATTACTTTTGTAACTACGGCAAAAACAGATAATGAATCATATGAATTACTTCAAGAGTTTGGTATTCCATTCAGAAAAAAAGAAATTAAAACAGCTTAAATATAGGAGAATTAATGGCTCGTAAAAGTTTGATTGCAAGACAAGAGAAAAGAGAAAGACTTGTTAAAAAGTATGCAAAGCTGAGAGAAGAATTGAAAGAAAAAGGTGACTATGAAGCGCTTCAAAAACTGCCGAGAGATTCATCTCCTGTGAGATTAAATAATCGTTGTATGTTCACCGGTAGAGTTCGTTCTTATTATAGAAAGTTCGGTGTATCCCGTTTAGTTTTAAGGGAAATGGCTTTAAAAGGCGAGATTCCCGGATTAAAAAAGTCAAGTTGGTAGAAGGAGAGAATAAATGCCGGTTACAGACCCTATTGCAGATTTTTTAACAAGAATTAGAAATGCAGCTCGAGCCAAAAAGGTAAAAGTAGATATTCCTGCTTCTAATATGAAAAAGAGCTTAGCTGAAATTTTAAAATCACAAAATTTTATTAAAGATTTTATTGTTGTTGAAGACAATAAACAAAATCTTTTAAGAATACAATTGAAATATACTGACGGAGTTTCCGCTATCAGCGGTTTGAAAAGAATTAGCACTCCGGGTTTAAGAGTTTATAAAGATTCAGGTGAAATACCTCGAGTTCATAATGGTTTAGGTGTTGCAGTGATTTCTACCTCCAAAGGGCTGCTTACTGATAAGCAAGCTAAAACTCAAGCAGTTGGCGGTGAAGTAATTTGTTACATCTGGTAAAAAAAATTTAATGGAGTTTTAACTGTGTCTAGAATTGGTAAAAAACCTATAACGATTCCAAAAGGAGTTACTGCTTCTTTGTCTGATCACACCCTTAAAATTAAGGGCCCAAAGGGCGAATTGGAGCAGACTTTTCATGGAAATATTGGGATTGAAGTTGCTAATAATGAAATATTAGTTAAAAGACCTAATGACTTAAAAGAAAATAAAGCTCTGCATGGTTTAACCAGAGCTCTAATTCAGAATATGGTTGACGGAGTTACTGATGCTTATCAAAAAACTTTGGATATCGTTGGAGTAGGTTATAGAGTTGAAATGAAAGGTAAAAACTTATTATTTAACATTGGATATTCCCATCCTATTTATTTTATGCCGCCGGATGGAATAACTTTACAAGCACCGGTTCAAACTCAAGTTGTGGTAAGTGGAATTGATAAACAACTGGTTGGTATGGTAGCTTCAAAAATCAGGTCTATTAGAAAACCTGAACCATATAAGGGCAAAGGAATAAAATATTCTGATGAACAAATCCAAAGAAAAGCTGGTAAGACTGCTGGTAAATAATTTTAGTGGAGATAAATAGAAAATGATAAATAGAAATAATAACTCGAGACTTCGTTCTAAAATTAAAATTAGGAAGAAAATTTCAGGTACACTTGAAGTGCCTCGCTTAACTGTTTACCGTAGCCTTAATAATGTTTATGCTCAAATAATTGATGATTCAACAGGCAAAACTTTAGCATCTGCTTCATCATTATCAAAAGAAATTTTAGATGAAGTTAAAAAAACTAAAGGCAAAATTTCTAAAAGCAAATTGGTTGGTTCACTCGTTGCAAAAAAAGCAGTAGAAAATAAAATAACTTCTGTGGTTTTTGACAGAAACGGTTATCGTTATCATGGCAGAATCCAAGCTATTGCTGATGGAGCTAGAGAAGGGGGCTTAAAATTTTAACCCTATTTTGCGGACAAGTTTTTGCCGGATCGTCTAATGGTAGGACTACGCCCTTTGGAGGCGTCTGTAGAGGTTCGAATCCTCTTCCGGCAGCCAGAGATTATTATTTAATTAGATTTATATCAAATTATTGACTAAGAGAGAAGCAATTGAAAACAGTAAAACCGATTGAGTCAGAAAACCTAAAAGAAAAAGTTGTTCATATTAATAGAGTAGCAAAAGTTGTTAAAGGCGGACGCCGTTTTAGTTTCAATGCCATTGTTGTAGTTGGCGATGGGAACGGTACAGTTGGAGTAGGATTAGGAAAAGCAAACGAAGTGACTGATGCCATTTCAAAAGGAATTGATGACGCAAAGAAAAGTTTAGTTCATGTATCTGTTATAAAAGGTACTGTTGCTCATGAAATTATTGGCAAATTCGGAGCTGGAAAAGTGTTATTAAAGCCTGCTTCTCCTGGTACTGGCTTGATCGCCGGCGGCGGAGTAAGAGCAGTTCTTGAAGCAGCTGGTGTTCAGGACATCTTAACAAAATTGTTGGGATCAAGCAATCCTCATAATCAAGTTAAAGCAACTCTAAACGGATTGTTAAACCAGATTGACGCTAGAAAAATGGCAAGGAAAAGAGGAATGACAGTTAACGAACTATTCAGCTCTAATTGAGGAATTTATGTCGAAAATAAAAGTAACACAAACAAGAAGTATAATTGATAGGCCCAAAGATCAAAAGAGAACCATCGAAGCTCTAGGTTTAGGCAGGCCCAATTGGGAAAAAATTCACAATGATACTCCTCAGATTAGAGGGATGATAAATAAAGTTAGTCACCTTGTGAAGGTTGAAGAATTTAAAGAGAAGAAATAAGGTTTTATAATGGACATTCTTAGTAATTTAAAATACGCAAAAGGCTCTAGAAAAAATCCTAAAAGAATTGGCAGAGGTGAAGGTTCTGGTCACGGCGGAACTGCCACAAAAGGAATGAATGGACAGCTTTCAAGATCGGGTGCAAAGAAAAAGGCATGGTTTGAAGGCGGTCAAATGCCTTTACAAAGAAGAATACCTAAAGTTGGATTTACTAATATTTTTAAAAAATATTATCAAGTAGTTAATGTTGACGAACTTCAAAAATTGACTGAAAAAGTTAAGGAATCAAAAATCAGCGCAGAGATTTTAAAGAAGAACGGATTAGTTAGAAGTCTTTCAGATCCTATAAAAATATTGGGCAACGGTGAATTAAAAGCAAAACTGCAAGTTGAAGCGAATGCTTTTACTAATTCAGCCAAGGAAAAAATTGAAGCTGTCGGCGGAACAATAAAAAAGATTTAATCTGGTTATAAATGTCAAAAATTACTGAAACTTTCAGAAACATATTCAAAATTAATGAGTTGCGCCAAAGAATCTTATACACATTGGCGCTTTTAGTGATTGTTAGATTAGGTGCTCATATTACTCTTCCGGGTGTGGATGCTGCATTGCTTTCGCAAAGTGCCAAGAATGCATCAAGTGATAATCTGTTTGGGTTGTATGATTTATTTGTTGGTGGTGCATTTAGAAATGCAGCAATATTTGCATTAGGAATAATGCCATACATATCCGCATCAATTATTCTTCAATTGATGGGTGCAGTCGTACCGTATTTTCAAAAACTGCAGCAGGAAGGTGAAGAAGGCAGAAAAAAAATTACTCAATTAACTCGTTATGGTACTGTTTTTATTTCGGCTTTACAGGCTTACGGAGTTACTATAAATTTAACTCATACCAATTTTCAAGGTACGCCTGTTGTTCCTGTTGAAGTTCAAGGATTTTTTTGGGTCATAACCACAGTAATTATTTTAACTGCTGGAACTGTTTTTATGATGTGGCTAGGTGAGCAGATTACAGACAAAGGAATTGGAAATGGAATATCATTGATTATTTTTATTGGAATAATTGCTGTATTTCCTAATGCAATCTTGGATGAAGTCAGATTGATTTCACAAGGTACTCGAAGCATAATAGTAGAATTAGTTGTTCTTATATTTATGGTTTTTATCATTGCGGGTGTTGTGCTGGTGACGCAGGGAACTCGGCGAATTCCCGTACAATATGCAAAGAGAGTGGTAGGAAGAAAAGTATATGGTGGAGTTACTCAATATATACCATTACGTGTAAATACTGCTGGAGTAATGCCCATAATTTTTGCGCAATCAATTATGTTTATACCGGCAACTGTTTTACAGTTTTTCCCTAATAATGATTTCTTACAGTCCATTGCTAATTTATTAGAATATCGTTCGCCTGTATATTCAATCATATACGGTATAATGATTATTTTCTTTACTTATTTTTACACAGCTATAGCTTTTAATCCAAAAGATGTAGCAGATACTATGAAGAAACAAGGAGGATTTATTCCTGGAATTAGGCCAGGTAAACAAACCTCGGATTTTATTGATAATATTTTGACTAAAATAACTTTACCAGGTTCGTTCTTTTTAGCAATAGTAGCAATACTTCCAGCGTTTGTCTCAGCCTGGGGGGTGTCAAGTAGATTTGCAAACTTCTTTGGCGGTACAAGTCTATTAATTATTGTTGGTGTTGCATTAGATACGTTACAACAGGTTGAATCACATTTATTGATGAGACATTATGATGGCTTTATGAAGTCAGGCAAAGTTAAGGGCAGAAGATAAGTAAGTTTTTATGATCTTAATTAAAAGTAAAAAAGAAATTGATTACATCAAGCAGAGTTGTAAAATTGTTGGAGAAACTCTTCAGTTGATGAAGGTTCATGTTAAACCAGGCGTTACAACTAAAGAATTAGATCAAATAGCTGAAGATTATATTAAAAGTAATGATGCTATTGCCGCATTTAAAGGTTATTCGCAGGCTGGATCAATTGATTTTCCAGGCACAATTTGTTCATCTGTAGACGATGAAGTTGTACATGGAATTCCTGGAAACAGAGTTCTTAAAGAAGGTGAAATAATATCATTAGATGTTGGCGTTATTAAGAATGGATATTATGGTGATGCTGCACTTTCTGTCGCAGTTGGTAATATCTCTGAAGAAAAAAAGAAATTAATGGAAGTGACTGAAAAATCTTTATATTACGGAATTGAAGAGGCCAAATCCAGTAATAGGCTTCATGATATTTCCGCAGCAATTCAGCAATATGTAGAAGCAAATGGTTTTTCAATTGTAAGAGATTTATGCGGCCATGGAGTTGGAAAATTTTTGCATGAAGATCCTTCCATCCCAAATTATGGCAAAAGAGGTACAGGTACAAAACTGAAGTCCGGTATGACACTAGCTATTGAGCCTATGGTTAATGCTGGGGATTACAAAGTTAGAACCGGTTTGGACGGATGGACAGTACTTACAGCAGATGGTTCTCCTTCTGCTCATTTTGAGCATACTATATTGGTCTCGAATGGAAGACCGGAAATTTTGACAGTAAGTTAATGGCAAAACAAGGACCAATTAAAGTTGATGGTGTAGTTACTGAAACTTTACCAAACGCACATTTCAAGGTAAAGCTTGATAATGGTCACGAAATATTAGCACATATTTCAGGTAAAATGAGAATGCACTTTATTAAAATTTTAGTAGGAGATAAAGTTTCTATTGAACTTTCTCCTTACGATTTAACAAAAGGTAGAATTACCTACCGGTATAAATAGCGGAGCGTTTATGAAAGTTAGAGCGTCAGTTAAAAAAATATGTGATAATTGTAAAGTTATTAAAAGAAAAGGCGTCGTTAGAGTTATTTGCAAGAATAAAAAACATAAACAACGTCAAGGATAATTTAAAAAGGAGTGTATAATTGGCTCGTATAGCTGGTGTAGATTTACCAAAAAACAAAAAAGTTTTATTCGGACTTCAATACATCTTTGGTGTTGGTCCTTCGATTTCTCAAACCATTTTAAACAAAGCTAAAGTTAGTCCAGATAAAAAAGTTTCTGATCTTACTGAGGAAGAAGTTGCTGAAATTAGAGCAGTGATGACTAGTGATTTTAAGGTTGAAGGTGCTTTGCGCTCAGAGGTTCAGCAGAACATTAAACGCTTAATGGATATTGGAAGCTACCGTGGAGTTAGACACAGAAAAAGTCTCCCGGCGAGAGGTCAGAGAACTCGAACTAATTCCAGGACAAGAAAAGGTAAAAGAAAAACTGTTGCCGGTAAAAAGAAGGCACCATCTAAGAAATAAGATAGATAACTTGGAGGTTTTAAGATTTGGCTAAAACATTAAAAAAAGCAAAAAAGAAATCGCATGTTGATGCAAACGGAGTTGCGCATATAAAAGCAACTTTTAATAATGTGATTGTAACCCTAACAGATATTTACGGTAATACAATTTCATGGTCATCTGCTGGTAAAAATGGATTTAAAGGTTCTAAGAAGAATACCCCTTATGCGGCTCAGGTATCGGCAGAAGCTGCAGCAAAAGAAGCATATGATTCAGGATTAAGAAGAGTTGATGTATTTGTTAAAGGGCCTGGTTCGGGAAGAGAAGCAGCTATTAGGGCTTTACACACAGCAGGTTTAGAAGTTAGTTCAATTAAAGATGTTACACCAATTCCTCATAACGGCTGCAGGCCGCCTAAGAGAAGAAGAGTTTAATTTTTGGAGAATCACTAAATGGCAAGATATACAGACTCAGTTTGCAAATTATGCAGAAGAGAAAGACAAAAGTTATTTTTAAAGGGACAGAAGTGTTATACAGAAAAATGCCCGATCGAAATTAGGAATTATCCTCCCGGGCAGCATGGACTAAATAGACGATCAAAAGTTTCTGAGTACGGAATACAATTAAGAGAGAAACAAAAAATTAAAAGACAGTATGGTTTGCTTGAAACTCAATTTAGAAATTATTTTGAGAAAGCCAACAAATCCAAAGGTATCACAGGCGATAACCTTGTTAAAATTTTGGAAAGCCGATTAGATAATGTTGTTTACAGAATTGGTTTTGCTTCATCGCGTAAACAAGCCAGACAATTGATTAGACATAGACATGTAATTGTAAATGGAATCTCTGTTGATATCCCTTCTTATATGCTTAGTGCTGGGGATATTATTCAGATTAAAGATAAAAGTAAAAAACTAGATTTAATTCATAATTCGTTAAAGAGAGTAAAAGATAGTACTTATTCATGGCTTTCAATTGATAAAGCCTCTTTATCGGGTACTTTTATTAATGTTCCTGAAAGAGCGGATGTTCCTCTAAATGCCAACGAACAGTTGGTGGTAGAACTTTACTCCAAATAAAATTATTTTTTTAGATTAATATTTTTAGAGGATTATAAATGAGTGTATCATATTTAAAGATGCCTGAAGCAGTAGTTTTAGACGAAACAACATATACAAATACTTATGGTAAATTTAACCTTCAGCCACTGGAAAGAGGTTACGGGGTTACATTAGGAAATTCGTTAAGAAGAGTTCTTCTCTCTTCTTTAACCGGCGCAGCAATAACATCGGTGAAATTCAGCGGTGTTTTGCATGAATTTACTACCATTGAAGGTATTGTTGAAGACGTTTCTGAAATTATTCTAAACCTTAAACAGGTTAGAATGAAATTTTTAACTAAAAAGCCAAATAAAATAGATTTGTCTTTTAATGGAGATGGTGAATTTACTGCAGCAGACATTCAAAAAAACAGCAGCGAAATTGAAATATTGAATCCGGATTTGCATATAGCTACCCTAAATAAAAATGTGAAAGTAGATATTGAAATTAGAGTTGGAAAAGGAAAAGGATATGTTCCTGCTGCGGAAAATGTTTCACCGGATCAAACTATAGGTGTTATTCCTATTGATTCAATTTTCACTCCAATAAGAAATGTTAAATACGATGTAGAGAACGTGAGAATTGGTGATAAAAATGATTTTGAAAAGTTGACACTTGAAGTTGCTACTGACGGCTCAATTACACCTGAAGATGCTTTAACACAGGCTGCTAAAGTCTTAAGAGAGCATATTCAATTGTTCATCAATTTTGATATCGATCAAGAAGAAGAACAAGCTGTTAGTCAAAAGGATAGTGAAAAAGAAAGAATTAAGAAAATTCTTCTAACTAATGTTGATGATCTTGAATTGAGTGTAAGATCGCATAATTGTTTAAAAGCTGCTAATATTAAAAACTTAGCTGAACTTGTTAGAAGAGATGAATCTGAAATGTTAAAATTCAGAAACTTTGGAAGAAAGTCCTTAGCTGAGTTAATGGAAATTGTTGAAAGTTTAGGATTGGATTTTGGAATGGATGTCGACAGTTACATTAAGGATGAAGTAGAATCAAACTAAATTTGCAGAAGAGGATATAAACAATGAGACATAGAGTTAAAGGCAGGAAATTTAACAGGACAGCCAGCCATCGTGCTGCTCTTATGAATTCACTTGCCACTTCTTTACTAAAGCATAAACGAATCAAGACGACTGAAGCTAAGGCAAAAGAGGCAAGGGGATTTGTTGAAGCTATTATAACTAAAGCACGTAAAAGTGATCTTCATGCAAGAAGACTAGTGATGAGAAAAATTAATGACAAAGATGTTATTAATGAACTGTTTAATGAAATCATTCCGAAGATTGGTGATCGGCCCGGCGGATATACTAGGGTTGTTAAGTTGGGTAATAGAATTGGTGATGCTGCTGGAATGGCAATTCTTGAACTTGTGGATTATAACGATGTTATAAATAAAAAAGTAGAAGAAAGAAAAGATAAGAAAGAAGCCAAACAAGAAGAGAAAGAAGCTAAAAAAGCTGCTGAACAATCCGATGAGATTGAAGAAGCAAAGGTTGTTGAAGAAAAGGTGGAAAAGAAAGAAGTTAAAAAGGCAGTGAAGAAAACTAAAAAGCCAAAAGCGCAATCAGATGAATCTGAAGAAAAAAAGACAGAAGAAAAAAAGTCGGCTAAAGTAAAAAAAGCTAAAAATAAATAAGTAATTTCAAGAGTTCTAAAATTGAAACGCCCCAATTTGGGGCGTTTTTTGTTTAAGTAAAAATGAATAGCGATCAAAAATTTATTAAATCAATTTATAATCTTAATGATCTTCCTAAAGATAAGTTACCCGAAATCATTCTGTGCGGACGCTCAAATGTTGGCAAATCTTCATTCTTAAACTCGCTCTATAATAGAAAAAATTTAGCAAAAACTAGTTCAACTCCAGGTAAAACACGATCAATTAATTTTTACCTAATCGATGAAAAATTTTATATAGTTGATTTGCCTGGATACGGCTACGCAAAAACATCAATCAAAGAAAGAGAATTTTGGAGTAAATTAATTGGCGAATACATTTCAAAAGCTAACAATATTTTTTTAGCTTTTCATTTTATCGACAGCCGGCATAATCCCACTGAGCTGGATAAAAAGTTAAATGAATTTTTAAGACTAGCCGAAGTTCCATACATTGTTATACTCAGTAAGATTGATAAACTCAAACAATCAGAGCTTTCAAAAGTTAAAAAAGAAATTATTAATTTTTTTCCGGAATTAATTTTTGGTGAAAATCTTTTTATATATTCTTCAGTAAAGAAAACTGGAAAGCAGGAAGTTCAAAATAGAATTTATAATTTATTTTATAAATAAAATTTTGTAAATAATTCAATATGATGTCAGCTTTACATTATATTAGAATTATAATTATTTTTACTTATCAATATTCCTCATAATATATTCGCATATGGATCGCAGACAAAAAAAAAGAATTTTAATTTTTCTACTTGTCTCAATTTTACTAATTATTCTTCTCATAACAGATGATCTAGTTGTAAGGATAATTACTCTTTCTCTACTCGTGATTTATCTGGCATTTATTATTTTTCTCAGAGATACAATTCGTTTTAACAAATCATTCCCTTCTTTCGATGAAGATGAATTACCGGAAGAACCCGATGAAGTTCATGCTCATCTTGATGATTCTTTTGAAATTGTTTCTAAAAATAAAAACCTCGAAGTCATAACTGCCGAAAATTACTTCCCTGATACAAGGCTGCCTAAAACAACTTTAAAGCCCCCCGATCTAAAAGAACGATTTGAAGAAATTGCTAATGAAACAGTCCCCGCTGGGATTGGCCAAGATGGGCAGTTTACATTCGTTCTCGAAAAAATGTTAACTGTAATTAAAGAAGCTTATTCAGCGCACACCGCAATTTTCTTTTGGTATAATAAGAAAAAGGAAAAACTTACAGTTGAAAAATTTATTTCAAATTCCACTGAAATTGCTCAGAGAAAATTTGATATTGAAGATGACATTCTAAGTAAAATTGTTCAAAAAGGAGAACCGGAACTACTAAGCGATATCTCACCCACTGCAGAGGCGGATGTAGTTCGTTATTACAGCGTTCCGCAGGGCATTAGAAGTTTTGTTGGTGTGCCTTTGTTTTATGACAAAAATTTGATTGCAATTATCGCAGTCGACTCTAAAATGGATGATACATTTGGAATTGAAACAATTTATGCACTTGGAAGATTTGTTCGTGTAATTACAATGTTAATTACCATTTTTGAAGAAAAACATTCCGATACTGTTTCCCAACAAAGATTAAAAGGAATGTTAAACTTGATTAATCCTGAGAAGAAATTAGAAACAGATGAAGATTTAATTTCGATTATTCAAAACTCGGTAAGTTATTTAATCGTGTGGGATGCATTTGCTTTTGTTTATTTCAATCCCGTTGATCAAAAATTCCGAACTATGAAAATTCTAAACAATACATCTCTTAAATACATCGGGCATAATCTAGATATTGAATTAGCAGGAACGTTAACCGGCAAATCAATAGTTACAGGTATGCCAGTCAAAATAGATGATACAAGCACAGGCGGTTATATTAGATTTTCAAAAATTGAAGATGTGAGTTTTGACGGCTCTTTTCTTGCCATGCCTTTGGTTTACAGCGGACAAAATTATGGCGTACTATGTTTTGAAAGTTTGAAGAAGAATGCATATACAAATTCGGATATTCAGTTTTTAAAAAGTGCTGTTAATATTTTATCATATATCTGTCATTCTTTTTCAACACAGAATCTACTAAAAAGTTTTTTAGCTGTTGATATTGAAACAAGATCTTTAAACAGTGAAACATTTAAAGAACGATTAAGTTCTGATTTAATAAAAGCAGAACAATTAAAAATTCCCGGGTCATTAGCCTTAATTAGAATTGATGATTTTATAGAACAAGAATCCTTATTTGACGGAAATCCGTTTCCTAAAGTCCTCACTACTGTTTCAGAGACAATTGCAAAAGAGATGACACCGATGAATATTTTTGGAAGAATAAGCGAAAAAGTATTTGCTGTTTATTTTTTTAATTCAAATACTAAAGAAGTTTTTATTTGGGCAGAAAAGCTGCGAGTCAAAATTGCCCGCAAGCCTATTGCTGTTGTATCCAAACAAACTACTTATACTGTTTCAGTCGGAATAGCTTCAGCCACGAATAAACTTGATGCCGATGAAGTTATATATAATGCTGACCTGGCATTACAGAAAGCCCTTGAACGCGGCGGAAACACAGTTAGAAATATAAATTAATTAGAATGAAAAATTTTTTCTTACTCATCCTAGATGGTGTTGGCATTGGTGAATTGCCGGATGCACCCAAATATAAAGATGCAGGAAGCAACACACTTGTTAATCTTTCAAAAGCTGTGGGCGGTTTAAAACTTCCTAACTTGGAAAAATTAGGCTTAGGTAACATCACTAATATAAATGGTATTAAAGAAGTTAAACATCCCCAGGCTTCTTTTGGAAAGATGACTGAAGTTTCAAATGGGAAAGATTCAACGACGGGACATTGGGAACTTTCCGGGTTATATGTAGATACAGATTTTTCTTACTTTCCTGAAGGATTTCCTGAAAAGTTGATAAAAAAATTTTTAGACGAAACGGGCTGCGAAGGAGTTTTAGGAAATAAGCCTGCTTCCGGAACCGAAATTATTAAAGAATTAGGTGACGAACATGTAAGAACTGGTTTTCCTATCGTTTATACTTCTGCAGATTCGGTTTTCCAAATTGCTGCGCACGAAGAAATAATTCAATTGGAAAAGCTATATAAAATATGTGAGAAAACTAGGAAGAATGTTTTAATTGATCCTTTAAAAGTAGGACGAGTTATTGCCAGACCCTTTGTAGGCTCTTCTGGTAATTATAGCAGAACTACAAACAGAAAAGATTTTTCTATGAATCCTCCCTCAGAAACAATACTTGATATTTTGCAACAAAACAAAATCACCACAGTTGCAATTGGAAAAGTGAATGATCTTTTTAATTACCGGGGAATAGATATTCAAGAAAAAACAAAATCAAATAAAGCCGGTTGCGAAAAATTATTAGAATATACCAAAAAAGTTTCTAATAGCTTTATCTTTACAAATTTAGTTGACTTCGATGTTTATTTCGGACATCGAAACGATCCCGCAGGGATTTGCAGAAGCATTGAAAGAATTTGATAATTTTCTCCCCGAATTTTTATTAAATCTTGATGAATCCGATGCACTACTGATAACTGCCGATCACGGAAATGACCCCACCACCCCAAGTACCGACCACAGTAGAGAATATGTACCGCTTTTGTTTTACAGGAAAAATAAAGCAGGTAAAGATTTAGGAATAAGAAGTACATTTTCTGATGCTGCAAAAACTGCGGGAAATTTTTTTTCTATTCCAAATTCATTAAAGGGTAAAAGCTTTCTAAATGAATAAATCAGAATGTATCGGCCTCCTTAATCCCAGATAAAAATTTTTACAAAATGTTTTTAGAAATAAAATATTTTTACTTTTGAAAATTGTAATTCCATCATTTATCTAAATTATGCAATGGCATAAAAGATGAAGAATGCATCATATATATAACCTATCATATTAAAAAGTTATTTAATAACTAACTTTTATTACGAAGCCATAATCAGTCATTTTAGATAATTGTTTCTTTTATTCATGTCGAGTATATTAGAACAGGAATGTATTTATTCTTTCAAAATTAATGTGAGGGAAAATTGTTTTTAGGAAAAGTTATAGGTACGGTTTGGTCAACAAAAAAAGATGAAAATTTAGTCGGAGCCAAATTTTTAATTGTAAAACAGCTTGATCTTGACTTGAATGAAAAAAACAATTTTGTAGTTGCAGTTGATAGTGTTGGTGCAGGCGAAGGTGAAGTAGTTTTAGTAGCAACCGGCAGCTCATCAAGACAAACAGACTTTACAAAAAATAAACCTGTTGATGCTGTTATTATGGCGATTGTTGATAAATTGGATGTAGCATTAAAAGATATGCTTGTTAAAGAAGAAAATTAGTTTAAACTTTTTTTTAATTAATCTTTAAATTATTTTTAAGAAAAATTATTATTAAAAATGTTTCTTGGAAAAGTAATCGGCAATGTTTGGGCTACAAAAAAATATGAAGCCATAAATAATTTTAAATTGATGTTGGTGCAACCGATAACTGCTGAACTTCAAAATGATGGCGATCCTTTTATTGCCGTTGATACGGTCGGCTCCGGCCCGGGAGAAATAATATTTTTTATCACAGCTTCTGAAGCTGTTATTCCACTACCGGTGGATATAGCTCCAGTTGATGCTTCAATTGTTGGAATTGTTGATTCTATTAATTTAGAAATGTAAAAATATAGAGGACACCCGTGCGTATAACAAAACAATTTACAAATCGCGAAAGTCAGTCTCTCGATAAATATTTACAAGAAATTGGGAGAGTGGATCTTCTTACCCCTGAACAAGAAATTGAGTTAGCCATTCGAATTAAAAATGGCGACCAGTATGCTTTAGAAGCATTAACTAAGGCAAACCTGAGATTTGTTGTTAGTGTTGCCAAACAATATCAAAACCAAGGACTATCGCTTGGAGATTTAATAAATGAGGGAAATCTTGGTTTGATAAAAGCAGCTAAGAGATTTGATGAAACAAGAGGATTTAAATTTATTTCTTATGCTGTTTGGTGGATACGGCAATCTATTCTTCAGGCTTTGGCAGAGCAGTCAAGGATAGTGCGATTACCTTTGAATAGAGTGGGCGCTTTAAATAAAATTGGCAAAGCTTATAGTAATCTTGAACAGGAGTTTGAACGAGAACCTAGCCCGGCAGAATTAGCGCAGGAACTTGATATGGATGTTGGTGAAATTTCTGATGCCTTAAAAATTTCCGGGAGACATGTTTCAATGGACGCACCTTTTACACAAGGTGAAGAAAATAGTTTGTTAGATGTCATACAAAATGAGCAACAGCCATCTCCGGATTTTGTTCTAATAAGTGAATCCCTAAAATCCGAAATTGAAAGAGCTTTAGCGACATTATCTGAAAGAGAAGCAGAAGTAATTAAATTATATTTCGGATTAAATAAAGAACATTCCCTTACTCTTGAAGAGATCGGTGAGAAATTTAATTTAACCCGTGAAAGAGTTAGGCAGATTAAAGAAAAAGCTATCAGAAGGTTGAGGCATGCATCTAGAAGTAAAAATTTAAGAGCATATCTTGGATAGCGCTGTTATAAAATATTTAAGAAATTTTCTCTTTTGCTTATCCATTCTTTTTATCATTTTCATCACAGGCTGTTCATCGTCTTTAAATTCCGAAAGATATAAAACAAAAACAGAGAAAACAGAAACAGAAAAAAAATCACCGGTCAGATTTACAGACGAGAATGATAATAAAAATCCTATCACGAAAGATGAAAAGATAAATGATGAAGATTTAAAAACTGCAGCACTGTCAGAAGATATTGATTCGGAAGAAAATGATGCTGATGACATACCGGAGGAACATAATAAAGTTGATTTATCTGGAGTCTCAAGTAGAATCTTATCCAATAATGAATCAAATAAATTCAGCACAGTAAAAGAGAAAATGCTGATGGAAATTATTCGTTATTTAAACACCCCTTATAAATATGGGGGAACAACAAAAAAGGGAATTGATTGTTCTGCATTTACCCAAGCCGTTTTTAGCCATGCAATCGATTTTCAATTATTAAGAACTGCTCGAGCACAGTTTACGCAGGGAATAGAAATAGATAATAAAGAAGATCTTAAATTCGGTGATCTTATCTTCTTTAATACCAGAAGAAGAGTTAAGCCTGGGCATGTGGGAATTTATATCGGTGACAATCTTTTTGCCCACGCTAGTTCAAAAAATGGTGTGATTGTATCTTCTTTAGAGCACAATTATTATTCAACAAGGTTTATGGGTGCAAGAAGATTGGAAGTCTTATCTGCTTCTAAATAATTAAATTTGAAAGTGTTTATAAACAAAAAAGCCATTCAATTTGAATGGCTTTTCTTTTAACAAATACAATTTTTTTTATTTTCTAACTGCAGCCTGAAGTTGATCCGCAAGTCATACATTTTAAGCATGTTCCATTACGCACCATTGTCATGCTTTGGCATTCCGTACAGATGTCACCTGTGTATCCTTTTTCAATTGCCTGACGGACTTTTGAATGAATTGCGTGTTTGGCTTGAGTAGCCATAGGTTTACTTCTAGTTGTTTTTAACTCTGCAGGAGCAAATTCTTTAGAATTAATTTCTTCGTCATCTAATTCAATTACTCTTTCACTTACAACTTCTTCACTTTCGAATTCAGGTTCAACTAATTTTTTCACAATTCCTGGAGACGCTTTTTTTGTTATCTCTTCCGGTTCAACATGTGCGAGATCATTTCTTCCCAAATACGTAACTGCTAATTCTCTAAAGATATAATCAATAACCGAGGTAGACATTTTAATCTTTGAATTTCCGGTAACCATGCCGCTTGGTTCGAACCTTGTAAATACAAAAGCGTCTGCAAATTCTTCCAACGGAACGCCATGCTGCAGACCAAGCGATATTGAAATGGCAAAGCAGTTTAACAATGATCTAAATGCTGCACCTTCTCTGTGCATATCAATAAATATTTCGCCAATTTGACCGTTTTCATATTCACCGGTTCTAATATATACCGACTGTCCATTAATTTTGGCTTTTTGAGTATAACCTGTTCTTCTATCTGGCAATCTTCTTCTTTTCGCGATATATCTGTGAATAATTTTCTCAGCAATTTTTACAATGTCGTTATGTTCTTTTTCTTCAATAATGGCTTCAAGTTCTTCTTCACTTATCGAATTTAAAGGCTGTGAAAGCTTTGAGCCGTCTCTATAAAGTGCGTTAGCTTTAATTCCTAATTTCCAAGACTGCATATACGCATCTTTTATATCTTCAACCGTTGCACTGTTTGGAAGATTTATTGTTTTAGAAATTGCACCGGAAATAAATGGCTGAGCTGATGCCATCATTTTAATATGTGCAATTGATCTGATAAATCTTGATCCTTTTTTGCCGCATTTATTTGCACAATCAAATACGGGATAATGTTCATGTTTTAAGAATGGTGCACCTTCAATCGTCATTGTTCCGCATACATAATCATTTGCGGATGAAATCTCTTGTTTTGAAAATCCTAAAGCGGTTAAAAGATTGAAATCAAAGGAATCTATTTCTTCTTCGTCCATTCCCAAGTTATTTATGAGAAAATCTGCACCAATAGTATATTTGTTAAATGCAAAACTAAGCTCAAACACAGAAGGCAAAGTTGCTTCTAACTTAGATAAAATTTCATCTGTAAATCCTTTGGCCTTTAATGATTGAGGATTGATATATGGACATCCTTCCAGGGTTCCATGCCCTTTTGCATATTTTACAATTTCAGATATTTGATCGGGATTATAACCCATTCTTTCAAGAGCTGGTGGAATTGACTGATTAATTATTTTGAAATATCCGCCGCCTGCTAATTTTTTAAATTTAACAAGAGCAAAATCAGGTTCGACTCCTGTGGTATCGCAGTCCATTACCAGCCCAATAGTGCCGGTTGGAGCAATAACGGTAACTTGTGCATTTCTAAAGCCAAATTCTGTTCCCAATTCTAACGCACGGTCTGCATCTTCTCTTGCTGCTTTTAATAAATCTGAAGGGCAATATTTCGGATCAATGCCCATTGGATAGATTGATAATGTTTCATATTCTTCATGAGGAACATTGTATGCTGCTCGTCTATGATTACGAATTACACGAAGCATATGATCTTTATTTTTTTCGTATTTAGAAAATGAACCTATCTCTTTTGACATTTCCGCAGAAGTGGCATAAGCACTCATGTGCATAATAGCTGTTAAAGCACCGCAGATAGCAAAAGCTTCGTTGCTGTCATAAGGAATTCCTTGAAGCATTAACAATGAGCCGAGGTTCGCATATCCTAATCCCAGTGTTCTAAAGTCATAACTTAGCTGAGCAATTTCTTTGCTTGGGAATTGCGCCATCAGAACACTAATTTCGAGCACGATAGTCCACAAACGGGTTGCGTGGCGATATGCTCCAATATTGAACTGCTTTGTTTTTGTGTCATAATATCTGGTAAGATTTAGAGAAGCTAAATTGCAAGCTGTGTCGTCTAAAAACATATATTCACTGCAAGGGTTCGATGCTTTTATTTCACCATCTTCAGGGCATGTATGCCATTCATTAATAGTAGTATGATATTGAATGCCAGGGTCAGCGCAAGACCAAGCAGAATAAGAAATATCTTCCCAAAGATCCCGAGCCTTAAGTGTTTTTGAAGCTTTCGGTTTACGATTTTCTTTTGCTGCTTTTTGTTTTTCAATTCTCCAATAGAGATTCCAATTTCCATTATTCAAAACGGCATTCATAAATTCATTGGTAACTCTTATAGAATTATTTGAGTTTTGTCCTGAAACCGTTGCGTAGGCTTCTGAATTCCAATCAGTGTCATAAACCGGAAATTCTATAGATTTAAAACCAAGTTTCGCAAGTTGAATTACTCTTTCGATGTAGTTATTTGGAATTTGAACTTTGCGTGCTTCTAAAACAGCAAATTTTAATTTCTTATTTAATTTTTTGTTGAACCTGTCATTTTCAGGATGCTCTTCATAACATGCTCGCATAATTGCGTTCAAATGATAATTACATAATTTTGAACCAGTAACTAATGCTGCAACTTTTTGTTCTTCAGTAACTTTCCAATTTATATATTCTTCAATATCTGGATGATCTAAATCAAGTGTAACCATTTTTGCTGCACGGCGTGTTGTTCCGCCGGATTTAATTGCGCCTGCAGAGCGGTCACCGATTTTTAAGAATGACATTAAGCCGGAAGATTTTCCGCCTCCACTTAATGATTCTTCCGATCCGCGAATATCGGAAAAGTTAGAACCTGTTCCTGAACCATATTTAAATAGTCTTGCTTCACGAACCCAAAGGTCCATTATTCCGCCTTCATTAACCAGGTCATCTTTTACTGATTGTATAAAACATGCATGCGGCTGCGGGTGAGTATATGCATCACTTGAAACAGTTAATTCACCGGTTTTGTAATCGACGTAGTAATGTCCTTGCGCCGGCCCGTCAATTCCGTAGGCCCAATTTAAACCTGTATTGAACCATTGAGGACTGTTGGGAGCTGCCATTTGATTTGCAAGCATAAAAACTAATTCATCATAAAATGCTTTTGCATCTTCTTCTGTATCAAAATATTTTGCAACCCAACCCCAGTATGTCCAATTACCTGCCAACCTATGAAAAACCTGCCGGCTATCACTTTCAGAAGAATATCTTTCTTTCTCCGGAAGCAATTCCAATTTTTCTAAATCGGGTTTTGACGGCTGAAGCCAGTTGGGTATACCTTTCTCCCGGCTTTTCTTTAGGAGCTTAGGAACTCCGGCTTTTCTAAAATATTTTTGAGCAATAATATCTGTTGCAACCTGCGACCATTGTGCAGGCACAGAAACATCTTCCATTCTAAAAACAATGGATCCGTCGGGGTTTTTAATTTCAGATGTCCTTCTAACAAACTCAAAAGATTTTAGAGGATCCACTCCACCCTTAGTGAAAAGCCTTTCTACTTTCATTCATTACTCCCTAAGCTTAAAATAATTTTGTTGTAAAGTTGTATATATATTTTGATTAAATTTTTATTTGATGTGTTGTATAAATAAACTGATTTCATGCGCAGAATTTTATTGTATTGAGTTCACTTGTTGACTAATTAGAAACTAAAAAATTTTCTTGAAAAAGAAAATAGATTGACCAGAAATTTCTTTAAAAAATAATTAAAGGCGTGAAAGAACTGAGGGCAACTTTGCGATATTTTTTTTAAAAACCAAATTAAATTTTTTAATAATTGGCATTCAAAATTATTTAAATAGAAATTTCAAAAAAAATAAAGAATTGTTTTAAAAATAATTTAATTTATTTTTTACTCATATCAATAATCACATCAAATTCTTCTTTGGCAACAGGCATTACAGAAAGCCGACTTCCTTTTTGAACCAATCTCATGTTCTTTAATTTAGGATTACTTTTTATTTCAGATAAAGTAACCGGCTCTTTAAATATTTTAACTAATTTAATATCAACCATAAACCAAACTGGATTTTCAGGATTGCTTGATGGGTAGTAATGCTTATCATCCGGATCAAATTGAGTATGGTCTTCATAAGATTCTTTAACAACTTCACAAACGCCTACAACAGCATTGGGCTCCGTATTACTATGATAAAACAGAACTTTATCTCCTTTTTTCATTTCATCCCGAATAAAATTTCTTGCCTGGTAATTCCGCACACCATCCCAGTAGGTAGTTTTGTTTTTACTTTTTTCTAAATCATAAATTGAAAAAGAAGAAGGTTCGGATTTAACTAACCAATATTTAGTAGGCATATTAAAAACCAGTCCTGTTATTTTTGGATAAAGTTAGAAGCTAAATTAACTATAATAGTTGTTCTTTTAAATTCTCGTTATCAAATTTAATATACCCAAAATATGTTAATTGATATTAGCTGTCTACGTAAATATATTACAGTTAAAATTATCTGATTTAAAATGAAATATTTTCAAACTATTTTACTTTTTTTAATTGCCTTTTCTACCTATGGCCAAACAGTAAAAGGATTCGAAATTGCGAGATTAAAATATAACGGAGGCGGTGATTGGTATAATGATCCTTCTGCTGAAGTTAATTTATTAAATTTTGTCAGAACAAATACAAATATTAATGTTAATCCCGAGTATAAATTTGTGGATCTTTCAACTGATGAAATTTTTTCATATCCTTTTTTATTTATGACCGGTCATGGAAATGTCCTTTTTTCACAGGATGAAGCAGAAAAATTAAGAAAATATCTTGAGAATGGTGGATTTCTTTATATTGATGATGATTACGGATTAGACAAAGCTATAAGAAGAGAAATGAAAAAAGTTTTTCCTGATAATGATTTTATTGAACTCCCATTTAATTATGGGTTATACACTGACTTGTATGAGTTTAAATCTGGTCCTCCCAAAACGCACGAGCACAATGGAAAACCTCCGCAAGGTTTCGGAATATTTTTAGACAAAAGATTGGCGGTTTATTATACATATGAATCGAATCCCAGTGATGGCTGGACTGATCCGCAAGTTCATAACGATCCGGAAAACAAAAGAATTGAAGCTCTAAAATTTGGAACCAACTTAGTCGTTTGGGCGTTATCTAATTAAGTCAAATTTAATAAGTCAAAAATCAAAATTTTAAGAATGAAAGATTCTGTTTTTTATAAAGAGATTATAAATAAGCTTGAAAAGTTAACAAAGAAAGAATATGCACTGTTTTCTTCAATGGGGATTCAAACCGCACTAATTATCGGTTTGCTGACTTTCATTTGTTTCACTTTTTTTGAATTTGTTTTTCATTTCTCCTCTGCTGTACGTACAATTTTATTTTTGATCTTTTTACTTCTTGCAATAGGAAGTCTAGTATTTTTATTCATAATTCCTGCGTTACGATATTTTAATGTATTCCGAAGGACAAACTATTTAAACGTGGCAGGAAAAGTCGGCAAAAACTTTCCAGTCATTAAAGACGATTTGTTAAATGCGATGCAGCTTGTTTCAATCTCCAACGGAAACAATTATTATTCTGTTCCCTTAATTGATGCAGCTTTTAAAAATGTTTATGAGAAAAGTAAAAATATTCAATTTGAATCAATTATAAATTTTAATAGATCCAAAAATCTTTTTCTTTATTTGATAGGAATTATTTTAATTGTCTCCGGGTTAATTACGTTTGCTCCGGGCATTAATTCTGCTGCAACTCGACTGGTCAACTTTAATACAGAATTTATAGCTCCTCAAAAATTTTCTTTTGAAGTCTTTCCAGGAAATTCTGAAATTACTAAGGGTGATGATATTTTATTAACTGTGAAAGTTAAAGGAGCAAAGCTTAATAATATTTCTCTTGCTATAAAATCGGAAGATCAGACTGATTATGAAATGCAGAATCTAACTTCAGATTCGACAGGTGATTTCCATTTTGAAAAAAAAGCCGTAAGAAATTCTTTTAAATATTTTGCTGAAGCGGAAAATATTAAAAGTGATGATTTTAAAATTGATGTAATTGATCATCCTATTATCAAAAACATAGATGTTAAAATAATCTCTCCATCTTATTCGAAAATACCTCCTGTAATTCTAAGCGATAATGGGAATATAACTGCGTTGATTGGAAGTACAGTGGATATGAAGATTAGTTCCACCAAAATTATAAAAAATGCTGAGCTGCGATTCAGTGATTCCACTAAGGTGGAGTTAAATGTTCACGAAAAAATTGCCGAAGTTAAATTTATAATTAGAAAGGATAATGATTATAAAATTATTCTTACTGATGAAAGCGGAAATAATAACTTATATCCTATAACCTATAACATTAAAGCGTTGACAGATGCTTATCCTACTATTGAAGTACTTGAACCAAATAAAGATGTAACACTTGCCAACGATAACCGGCTTCCGCTGTTCTTAAAAGTGACAGATGATTATGGCTTTACAAAACTTCTTTTGAAGTACAGATTGGCAGCATCCAAATATGAACCTCCGCAAAAAAATTATAGTTCTATTGAAATTCCTTTAACTAGAAATAACAAAGAAAATGATGTGAACTATATATGGAATCTTTCGGATCTCAATTTAGCTGTTGATGATATCGTAACATATTATCTTGAAATTTTTGACAATGATGTAATAAGTGGGCCTAAGTCAACCAAATCACCTTCGTTTAATGTTCGTGTTCCATCTCTTGATGAAATACTAGCAAAAGCGGACAATACCCAATCTCAATCAGAAGAAGACTTGAAGGAGATATTAAAACAAGCAGATGAGCTGAAAAACAATCTTGAAAAAATTGATCAGGATTTAAAGAAGGACTCAAAAGAATTAACCTGGGAAGAAAAACAAAAAATTGAAAAAAGTCTGGATCAGTTTAAAGATTTACAAAAGAAGACTGAAAAAGTTAATGACCAGATGACAAAAATGCAGCAGGATTTACAGCAAAATAATCTTTTGTCAAAAGAGACTCTGGAAAAATATATGGAACTGCAAAACTTGATGAAAGAATTAAGCAGTGAAGAGATGCAAAAGCTTATGGATAGAATGCAGAGTATGCTGCAAAAACTTGACCGCAATCAAATGCAGCAAGCAATGGAGAATATGAAACTTGATGAAGAAAAATTTCAAAAGAGTATTGAGAGGACTTTAAATTTATTAAAGAGAATTCAAATTGAACAGAAAGTTGATGAATTGTTAAAACGTAGTGAACAGATGACTGATAAACAAAATAATCTAGAGAAAGAAACAAATGAAAATGATTTATCTAGCCAAACTGAAAAAGATGACTTAAGTAATAAACAAGATGAAATCTCTAAAGACCTGGATAAATTTAATGAGGAACTAAAAAAGCTTGAAGAAAAAATGAAGTCATTTGAAGACATGCCGAAAGACGAACTCGCAAAGATGAAAGATGAATTTGAAAAGCAGGAAAACCAGGAAAAATCAAATGAAGCTTCACAAAATATTCAAGAGAATCAGAAACAAATGGCTCAGCAGAATCAATCTCAAGTGAGCAAAAATATGAAGCAAATGAGCCAGTTGATGAAACAGCTTCAGGAATCAATTAAACAGCAAAATCAAATGCAGGCATTTACTGATATGATGAAGATGCTTGATAATTTAATTAGTCTTTCTAAGCAGGAAGAGGAATTAAAAAAGAAATCTGAGAATCTCGATCAAACTTCTTCATCATTTGAGGAAAATGCGCAAAAGCAAAATGACATTTCAAGAAATCTTGAAAAACTGCTTCAGCAGATGTCCGCACTTTCCCAAAAAACTTTTGCAATAACTCCCGAAATGGGAAAATCCTTGGGAGATGCAAAAAAACAAATGGAACAGTCAATTCAATCAATGCAAAATAGAAATGGAAGCATGGCTTCATCAAGCCAAGGTGAAGCAATGAAATCCTTAAATGAAGCTGCGTCTTTGATGAAAGGTTCAATGGAATCAATGATGCAAGGCGGCGGCAAGGGCGGTATGATGTCGCTAATGCAGCAGCTTGGTAAATTATCTCAGCAGCAAATGCAATTAAATAATTTAACTCAGCAGCTTCAGCAGGGAATGCAAAACCAGGGACAGATGAGCATGCATCAGCAGGCACAGCTTCAAAAGTTGGCGCAGCAGCAGGAATTAATTAGAAAGTCTATTGACCAATTAAACCAGGAGGCAAAACAATCAGGAACTTCAAAAGGTATGGCCGCAAATCTTAACGAAGTTTTAAGTAAAATGCAGGAAGTAGTGACAGATATGCAGACGGAAAAGTTGGATGATCAATTAGTCCAAAAGCAAGAGCGGATTTTATCAAAACTATTGGATGCTCAACGTTCTGTTAATGAGAGAGACTTTGAAAAACGCAGAGAATCAAACTCAGGAAAGAATTTTGTGCGTCAATCTCCGGGAGAATTAAATTTATCTTCTCAAAAAGAAAAAGATAAGATTAGAGATGAATTGAATAGAGCTATTAACGAAGGCTATACGAGAGATTATGAACAGCTAATTAGAAAATATTACGAGGCTTTACAAAAAGAAAATTCTGTAAATCAGTGACGAAAAATAAATTGGATATTAATTATCTAATTGGATCGTTTAATTTAATTTGGGATGAATTGTTTTCCTACTCTTAAAAAAAATATTTACATCTTTTCTAAAAAGAAAGTAAGAGACTAGAATAAGAAGTAAGCAATGAATCAGCACTTCATATATTGAGTGTGAAAAACTATAAATGACATGAAAAATTAACCACACAACGAGCAGCCAGCGTGCCCAATTAAAGCCCTTAAGCATAAACACCCCGGAAACTATTGCTAGAATTCTGATAATTGCGGCTAAAGAAATTTCAGTAAAACCTTGAGTTATGTGTGCATCTGTTAATTCTAAGAAGCCGCCAATTAGTGATAGAATTCCTACAATAATAAACAACCAGCTTAGGTATGTAATGGAACGCGGCCGCTTAATCATTCAAAGAATTTATTTATGAGAGGATTTCTAATCAACCTGTAACATGGTTACAAAATGCATCACAACCAGATAATAACAGTAAAGAAATAGCGATTATTGCATAAAGTAATTTTGCTTTCATATTGCCTTTCTTGCAAAAATGATTTAGAGTTTAGTTACACCAACTTTCACAACCTGAAAGGAAAAGAAATGTTAATAATAAAATTGTATAATGAATAATTTTATATTTCAACATTATAATTCTCCTAAATTTATTTGGATTGATATGAAAATAGATTTCTAAATACTTAAAGTCAATAAAATTTTTTTGCTTTGACAAAATCAGACCGGGTCGATATGGACAAAAACTTGAGTAATATCCGGTAATTTTAATATTTCGTTTCTTACGTCTACTCCAGTTTCGTGAGAGATTTTGGTTGTTTCATTTTTATCTACTTCCACATGAATTTCAACATGAAATTTATTCCCAACATAATGCGACTTTAAATCATGGATGCCTTTTACTCCTTTTACTTTTAGTGCCTTATTAGCAATTTCTAAAATTATTTTTTCATCAGCAGCTCTTCCCATAAGATAATTTATATTTTCCATCGCGACTTCATACCCTGATTTGAAAATTACAAATGCAATGAAGATCCCGAATATTCCGTCTAGTCTTGGATAACCAAATTCTATCCCTGCAACACCAATCAAAGAAAGAAATGATGCTAGAACATCGTTCATACTGTCAACTGCGCTTGCCTTTAATCCTGGACTTTTAAATGCTTTGCCTACATTTGACTGGTAACGCATTAAAATTAATTTTATAACTATCGTAAGAAGTAATACTAAATAGACCGGCCATGAAATTACGGAACTAGTTGGATCAATTATTCTTTTAATAGATTCCTTTATTATTTCGATTCCAACAATAGCAGAAAATAGTGCAATAATAAAAACAGCGATCGGTTGAGCCGCATGATGCCCGAATTGATGTTCGTCGTCAGGTTGTTTCAAGGAAACATGCACGCTATACATTATTGCTGCTGAAGAGACAATATCAGTAAGCGAGTTTACTGCATCGGAAATTACTGCAATTGAATTGGACATAATTCCGATGAATCCTTTAATTAAGAAAAGGAATATATTGGTAGCTAATGAAAGTGAAGTTGCACGTTTTAAAATTTTCGCCATGAATTAAAATAAGTGAGAATTGTTATAAAAAAAAAGATTCGCTTACTAAAATCTATAAATTCAAATTTAAAAAAGGTTGTGTACGCTGAAAATCCAAATTATTCAGAAAAAGATATACTCTTTCTTCAGTTGAATTGAGCATTTTGTCAATTATAGAATTGTCCTTATTGACTAATTTTTTGTCATTCGTATTATTATTCTCAAATTGATTTAATATCAAAAACATCCTATTTTCAAATTATAAAATTTTTTAAAAAAACTTACATTCTTCTATAGATATATATGTATTATTTAGGGAAAACGTTATAAAAACTAAATCAACACGAAAAGTATTAACTAATTCAGCCGGCAAAAATTCGAATATAATTAATGGCTTGCCAAATGAATATGAAATTAAGCTAAAAGCTTTTTTTGAAGCAGATGAAGATCTGCTATTTGAGCTCGATCAAAATGGAATTATCGTTTCGACTAATGAATATGGTCCAACCCTAATTGAATATATAAACGAAGAATTAATTGGGAAGCATTTCTTTGATATAGTTTCTCCAAAAGATAAAAATAATACTGCGAAAGCTTTTCAAAAAATTTTGAATTCAAAATTACTAGTATCCTTTAGCGTAATTTTACTAAGCAAATTTGGAAAAGAAATTCATTTCGAAATTAATTGTAAAGGACTGTATAGAAAAAATAAATTATTTGGAATGATTGGTGTCGGTAAAAATTTAAACCCTCAGAAAATAATTGAAGAAAGAGATTTATTAAATTCTGCCCGACTTGATGAAGCAAACAGATTGCTTGCAATCGAGAGGAGTAGATCGCGTCAAAAAAAAGCATTATTAGATGAACTCAATCGACTGAAGAATGAATTTATCTCAAATGTCTCTCATGAATTACGCACACCGCTTGCCTCAATTATTGGATTCTCAGAAACCATCTCCAATGATCCGGGAATGACTCCGGAATTGAGAGATGAATTTAATAATGTAATTTTAAATGAAGGGAAAAGGCTTGCACATTTAATAAATGATGTTTTGGATATAACAAAAGTAGAAGGCAACCTGATTGAATTATATAGAAGCGAATTTGATATTGTAAAATTATTGATTGAATTGATAGATTCAAAATATGAAATGATTCAAGCAAACGGCATCACTCTGAATACTGAAATTCCGGATGAGAGTATCATTATAAATGCTGATGCAGCAAAAATTGAACAAGTATTTAAAGAATTACTTGATAATGCAATAAAATTTACAAAAAAGAAGGGAAGAATAAGTATATTTGTAACCAACCTTTATAAAGAGGTTGAAATCATTATTGTTGATACTGGCGCTGGAATACCCGAAGAAGATATTCCACACATTTTTGAAAAATTTTATAGAGTCAGCCGGCCTGGTGCAGAAATATCAGGAACTGGTTTGGGATTGGTTTTTGTAAAACATATTTTAGATATGCATAAAGGATTTATTAAAATTGATAGCCAGCTTGGTCAAGGAACTACATGCTTGGTAAAATTACCAAAACCACAAAAGTTTAACAAAGTTAGGGATTTTAAGTGAACAAATTAATTTTTATTGTTGACGATGAAATTGCAATCTCAAAATTATTAACATACTGGGTAAAAGATAAGTGGCAATACGATGTTGAAGTATTTTCAAACAGCGAAGACGTTTTAAAAAAGCTTAACATGAAGCCCGATTTAATACTGCTTGATATTATGCTTCCCGGATTAAATGGACTTGAGGCCTTAAAAAGAATTAAAGCGTACGATGAAAATTTGCCTGTAATAATGCTTTCTGCTCAGGGAAGTGTAGAAGTTGCAGTTGAATCAATCCGTTACGGCGCATTTGATTATTTCCCAAAACCAATTGAAATTCAGAAACTGGAACCTGCAATAAAAAATGCAATTAAAAGTTACGATCTCAGCAGAGAACTTGAAAATTTAAAAGAGAATGTTAAGAGAGAGTATAGTTTTGATAACATCATTTCTTCAGATGGGAAAATGCAGGAAGTTTTTAAATTAGTTACTAAAGTTCTTAATAATGATATAACGGTTTTAATTAACGGTGAAAGCGGCACTGGTAAAGAATTAATTGCCAGGGCAATTCATTATAACGGAAGAAGAAAAGACAAACCTTTTATAGTAATTAACTGTGCTTCAATTCCTCGCGAACTACTTGAGAGTGAATTGTTTGGCCATGAAAAAGGATCTTTCACAGGTGCTCATCAGCGAAAGATTGGCAAGTTTGAACTAGCCGATGGAGGCACTTTATTTTTGGATGAAGTCGGTGAATTAGAAATGCTGCTTCAAGCTAAACTGCTGCGTGTAATTCAGCAGAAAGAATTTGAGAGAGTCGGCGGAACAGAATTATTAAAATCTGATGTAAGAATTATTTCAGCAACCAATAGAGATCTCAAACTGGCTGTTGAACAAAAGGAATTTAGAGAAGATTTATATTATCGATTAAATTCGTTTCCTATTTTCATTCCCCCATTGCGTCAAAGAAAAGGAGATATTTTAGTTCTTATTTATCATTTTATTGATACTTTAAATAAAAAATTAGATAAAAATATAAAAGGATTTTCTAAAAAAGCGCTGCAGATGATTTACGATTATTCCTGGCCTGGTAACATACGCGAAATGGAAAATACAATTGAAAGGTGCCTAATTATAACTGAAAATGATGTAATTGATGTTGATGATTTACCGCCTCACTTAAAATCTGGCGAATATTCTTCGATAGTAGATATGGGAGCACCACTTTTTAGTGATGATAATATTATTCCCTTTGAAAAGCTTAAGGAGGAATCAATCAGACACGCATTAGAAGTTACCAACGGCAATATAGTTGAAGCTGCTAAAAAACTTCAACTCGGAAGAGCTACCATATATAGATTGATGGATAAATATAAAATTGAAAACAGGCCGTCAGAATAAAATACATAATTAATAATTAGGTGAAGTTTTATGGATTGCGTAAAAGAAAAAATAGGGGAAGTGACCTATATACAGGTTAACATACCTCGTGCTACGCTTTCGGAAGCTGAAGAGTTTAAGAATTTATTAATCTCAGAAATTGATGAAGGCAGCCGAAAAATAGTAGTTGATTTATCAGCCTGCGAATTTATAGATTCTACTTTCCTTGGTACCCTTGTAGTCTCTTTAAAAAAATTAACCGCATTAGAAGGTGATTTAAGGCTTGTCGGGTTTCAACCTGCTGTTCATTCAATGTTCGAACTTACCCGAATGTACAGAGTTTTTGAATCATTTAAATCAAAGGAAGAAGCAGTCAGTAGTTTTTCGTGATTCTTATTTATTCAATAACTATGCTTGACTTCATATTTCTTTTACTCAATTCCAATAGGTTTCTGTTCATATTATGATTAGTGAAGAAAAAAAATCAATCCTGGTTATAGATGATGATTCGATTATAAGAAAATTGTTGGGCCATCACCTCAAAAATAATAACTACCAAGTATTTGATGCCTCGAATGCCGAAGAAGGCTTTACCCATTTAAGCGAACAAAAAATTGATCTAGTGCTGTGCGATGTAAGCATGGAGGAAATGGATGGATTTACATTTTGTCAGAAAGTTAGAGAAAATGAAAACCATCGAGTTTTACCTTTTGTTTTTGTAACTGCTAAAACCAGCCTTGAGGATAAATCAAAAGCACTTGAAGCCGGCGGCGATGATATCATTACTAAACCTTTTGACGTTGATGAACTTTTACTTAAAGTTCAGGCACTTCTTCGGAAGGCTGATATCTACAAAGTTTATGGTGTTAAAAAAAATCTAGAACAATCTTTCACTCAAAGTGTTCCAAAAGTGTTATTGGTTGATGATGATTTATCGCTATCAAAACTTTTTCAATATAATTTAATAAAAGACGGCCTGGAATGTGAAATAGCATTTAACGTAAAAGAAGCTTTTGAAAAAATAAAAAATAATGTGCCAGATATAATTGTTTCGGACATTATGATGCCCGAAATTGACGGATTTAAATTTCGTCAAATGCTACTTGAAAATCCCGATCTCAAATCAATACCTTTTATTTTTCTCTCGGCTAAGGGCGAAGAAAAAGATATTCTAGATGGTTACGATCTCGGAATTAACGATTATATTGTTAAAACTGCCGGCCCTCGGGTGCTGGTTGCAAAAGTAAATACAATATTAAAATCATTAAATAAAGAAAGACAAAAAGTAGTTTCAGAGCTTCATCAAGCAGCTGATTCCTTAAGAGCAAAAGTTGTTCCTGATAAAAGCCCGGAAGTTAAAAATTTCAAAATCAATCATTGGCATCAGCCTTTTCAGGGAATTCCCGGAGGAGATTTTTTAGATTACTTTACTTTAGATGAAAATCGGGTTGCGGTTATTTTAGGTGATGTAATGGGAAAAAAATGGGGAGCTTGGTATTTTGCTTTTGCATATGCAAGTTATGTTAGAAGTGCGATGCGCGTTGTACTGCAGACTGGAAAAGAGCATTCGCCGGAAGAGATTTTACAACAAGTTAATAAATCTGTATATGACGATGCAAAGGTGTCTGAAGTATTTTCAACATTGTCCATAGTTGTTATTAATACTTTAGATAAAAGTCTTCAATATACGGGCGCTGGTGATTTACCTCTTATTTTTAAAAACGACGCTACAAACGAAGTCAAAAATATTAAATCTCAGGGATTGTTATTGGGTTTTGCCGAAACAGGAAATTACAAATCCGTTAAATTAGATTTGCACAAAGATGATTTGATAGTTTTGATTACCGATGGAATTATTGAATCAAGGAATACTGAGGGCGTTCAATTTGGAAATGCAAAGTTAAATCAAACCGTATCGGAAATCAGTTCGAATGAAGATCCATTGGAAAAAATTAAAAAAGATTTTCTCGAATTCACCAATGGCAAATTAGAAGATGATATTAGTTTAATCACAATTAGAGCACTGTGATCTTTTTTATTCCACACTTTCCTGTAATTTTTCTGTCCTGTCCGCAAGCTTAATCTGTTCAAGAAGCTCATCCAAATCACCTTCCATTATATTCGAAAGATTGTAAAGTGTTAAACCAATTCTATGATCGGTAATTCTATTTTGCGGGAAATTATAAGTTCTAATTTTATCACTTCTATCACCGCTGCCAACCATGCTTTTTCTTTGGGCAGAAATTTCAGCTGATTGTTCCTTCAATTTCATATCATATAATCTTGCACGTAAAACTTTCATTGCTTTCTGTCTATTCTTCAACTGCGATCTTTCATCCTGGCATTGAACAACTAATCCTGTTGGAAGATGAGTAATTCTAACAGCAGTTTCAACTTTGTTTACATTTTGTCCGCCGGCACCGCCTGATCTAAAAATATCAATTCTCAAATCATTTGGATTAATATCAATTTGTACATCTTCTGCTTCTGGTAAAACTGCAACCGATGCTGCTGAAGTATGAACCCTTCCATTTGCTTCTGTAGCAGGTACTCTTTGAACCCGGTGAACTCCGCTCTCGAATTTCATGCTTCCAAAAACTCCATTGCCGTTTATTGAAAAGACTGCTTCTTTTATTCCACCCAGCCCCGTATCACTAATATCTATAATCTCAATTTTCCAGCCTTTAAGTTCAGCATAGCGAGTGTACATACGGAATAAGTTATCGGCAAATAATGCAGCTTCTTCTCCGCCGGTACCAGCTCTAATCTCCATAATAATATCTTTATTATCATTCGGATCTTTGGGTAGCAGCAATAATTTGATTTCATCTTCAAGCTTTAACTTTTTATCTTCAAGTTCCTCTAACTCAGTTTCAGCCATGCTGACTAATTCTTTGTCGCCGCCAATTCCAATAATTTCTTTATTTCCTTCGATATTTTTTAGGACTTCAGAATAGTCTTCATAAGCCTGATTTATCTCCGTCAACTCACTCCGCTCACGGCTAAGGCTAACTACCTTTTCTCTATCTGACAAAACATCAGGATCAGAAAGCTGCTGATTTATCTGCTCAAACTTATTTTTAATTTTTTTTAGTTTTTCAATTATTTCCATTTTCAATCATTATTTTTAATCATATACTTGCAAATATACTAAAGAACGCAGATTTTAGCCATGTGAGAATTTTTCACTAATAAGGGTGTATCTATGCAAAATATGAAAACTCCAACAACCATAAAAGAATCACTACAAGCAAATTATGTAATTTGGTTATTTTTACTCATTGGACAAATTGTATTTTTTTTAGTTAGTCTGGTTTTGACATTAAAAATTAAAAAAGAATTTGAGCAGGATTTTTCAAATATTTTATTAGTAATAGGTATTTTTCTACCCATGGCTTTGATTTTTATTTCTTTAAACATCTTTAACCAGCGAATTCAAGAAATAGATAAATCAATTAATTTAATAGAAAAAATTTCTCAGTTCCGAACTGCTTCGATTATAAGATGGGCATTAATAGAGGCATGTGTGTTTTTAAATTTAGTTTTTGCTTTGGCTGATGGGCAAAAATATCACTTCTTATTAGCTTTCATATTTCTCGGATTTTTTTTCTCGACACTTCCGTCAAGAGTAAAAATATCAAATTCGCTTTAACTATCGCAAACAGAAATTAATTTACTTCACGCAAATTGATAGAAAAAGTTTAATAAAAATATTTAAACTTATACCCTTTAAACTTTTAAAAAATTAAAAACCCGAATTCATAAAAGAATCCGGGTTTATAAATTGAGTTATATTTTTAATAATCAAGATGTTATTTAAGCAAGGTCATTTTGCGAGTAAATATTTCACCGCTGCTGGTTGCAAGCTTGTAGATATAAACGCCGCTTGCCAATCCCCCTGCAACCGAAGATGAATTAAAATTAATCTTATAACTTCCCGCATCTTTGCTTTCGTTTAATAATATAGCCACTTCTTTTCCCAGTATATTATAAATCTTTAGACTAACATTTGTTTTTTGAGCTAGCTGAAAACTAATTACTGTTGATGGGTTAAATGGATTCGGGTAATTTTGATCTAATGCAAAAGTTGATGGACCTTCTCCCATTTGAACCTGAATCACTGGTGAATATTCAAATGAACCATCAAAATCTATCTGCTTCAATCTATAATAATATGTCCCGTTTAATTCGTCACTATCAACAAATTTATATGATTGAGTTTCTAAAGAAGTTCCTTTGCCCGATATAAATCCAATTTTTGCAAATGAATTTCTATCCGTACGTCTTTCAATATCAAATCCTAAATTATTTGTTTCGGTCGCGGTTCGCCAAATTAAGTTTACTAATTTGCCTGAAATTGAAGCTGTGAATGAAGTTAATTCAACAGGGACATTTCCACTTGTTATGTTTGAAAATAAAACTTGTCCTCTAATTTCACCGGCAGGAAAATTAACGGTATGCACATTCAAGTAAAGATTATTCTTGAGCAGTTCAGAAATCATATTATCAGCAAAACCAGTCCAGCTGCCTGTTGAAGTGCTGTCAGTAAAAGCGATTGGATGAACTACTCCGCCACCTGTACCAGCTGGGGCATTATGAAAATGAGCAGCAGTAAGATTACTGGATAAACCGGCAGCAGTAAGACTGTGATTTATTTCAGTTCCATTATTATCAAGCACAACCCAGCCGGTACCGGAAGCATTAGTAGTTACCGGAGTAGGAGTAACTTGATTACCGTCCAGAGAAACGGTGAAACCAATACCGCTAACCGGATAAAGTTGTCCGCGGATTTCACCGCCAGGATGAGCAATGGAATGAACATTAATATAAAGTTCACCTTTGAGCAGCTTAGCAACAATAGAATCGGGAATATTATCCCAAGAGCCGGAAGCAGTATTTCCGCTAAAAGTAGTGATAGGGAAGATAACCCCGCCGGAAGTACCGGCAGCACCAATATGAAAATGCGAAGCAGTAAAAGTACTATCAAGCTGAGCATAAGTGACTTGATAAGAAAGAGAAGATAAGTCAGCACTAAGAACAGCCCAAGCAGTGCCTGTGGCATTTGTTGTTACCGGTGTGGGTGCTTCCTGATTGCCGTCTAAACTGGCATTAAGCATAATATCGCTTCGGAGAATTACTTGTCCTCTAATTTCGCCGGCAGGAAAATTAACGGTATGCACATTCAAGTAAAGGTTATTTTTAAGCAGTTCAGAAATCATATTATCAGCAAATCCAGTCCAGCTGCCTGTTGAAGTGCTATCAGAAAAAGCAATCGGATGAACTACACCGCCAGAAGTTCCAATTGGTGCATTATGAAAATGGGCAGCAGTAAGATTACTTGATAAACCGGCAACAGTAAGACTGTGATTTATTTCAGTTCCATTATTATCAAGCACAACCCAGCCGGTACCGGAAGCATTAGTAGTTACCGGAGTAGGAGTAACTTGATTACCGTCGAGAGAAACAGTGAACCCAATACCGCTAACCGGATAGAGTTGACCACGAATTTCACCGCCGGGATGAGCAATGGAATGAACATTAATATAAAGTTCACCTTTGATCAGCTTAGCAACAATGGAATCGGGAATATTATCCCAAGAGCCGGAAGCAGTATTTCCGCTAAAAGTAGTGATAGGGAAGATAACACCACCTGAAGTACCTGCCGCACCAATATGAAAATGCGAAGCAGTAAAATTGCTGTCAAGCTGAGCATAAGTGACTTGATAGGAAAGAGAAGATAAGTCAGCACTAAGAACAGCCCAAGCGGTTCCCGTTCCATTTGTTGTTACAGGTGTTGGGGCTTCCTGAGCACCATCCAGCTCAGCAGTAAACATTATCTGCGAAAAAAGCGGGGAAGATAATATTAAAAGGGAAAAAAGAAAGTAGAGAAAATGCTTAAACATAGCGCCTCCTTTGGTAGTAATTAAATGAGATTAGATTTAAGTATAGTGTCGTTAGTTGAAAAAAGGTGACATGCTTGTATATTTTATTTAACTTTAAACATTACTTATCAAAAAGTTTAAATATGAAAATTTTAATTCTTTTAATTTTGTGTATAATGGTGTCAAATACTTCTAATTCCCAATCAATTAATTTTAAATCGCAAGTCGATTCTTTATTTTCAAAATATGATTCCCCAAATCCGGGTGCGGCTTTGGAAATAATTTCCAATGGCGAAATTGTTTTCAAAAAAGGTTATGGATTTGCAAACCTTGAAGAACAAGTACCAGTTAATTCTGAAACAAATTTTAGATTAGCATCCGTAACAAAACAATTTACTGCTACCGCAGTTCTCCAATTAATCGAACAGGGGAAATTAAGTTTAGATGATAAATTGACAGATATCTTTTCGGGGTTTCCGAATTATGGCGAAAAGATTACGGTTAAAAATTTACTCAATCACACCTCCGGCTTGATCGATTATGAGGATTTAATTCCTGATACCGCCACAATACAAGTTAGTGATCAAGATGCTTTAGAAAGTATGATGAAGCAGGATTCAACTTACTTTGAGCCCGGAACCAAATGGCAGTATAGTAATACAGGATATGCCTTGTTGTCATTAATAGTTGAAAAAATTTCCGGGAAATCATTTCCTCAATTTCTTGAACAGAAAATATTTTTTCTCCTTTAAAAATGAATTCAATTCAGTTGCTCATGTTGAAGGCAAAGAGTAGTTAAAAAATAGAGCCTTTGGATATGACAGCACTGAATCCGGATGGAAAAGGCATGATCAGAGTTTAACAAGTGCTGTGCTAGGAGATGGCGGAATTTATTCTAACCTAGATGATTTATTTAATTGGGATCAATCTTTATACAATTATGATATTCTAAACAAAAAATATAGAACTGCTTCTATGATGAGAGGGGAATTAAATAATGGCGAGCCAATCGATTATGGTTACGGCTGGCGGTTGACCACTTATAAAAATAATGAAATCGTTTATCATACGGGCAGCACACAAGGGTTTCGAAATATTATTTATCGCATTCCTTCCCAAAAATTAACTGTTATTATTTTAACGAACAGAAATACAGCGGGAGAATTTGTCACTAAAGGCTTAGCGGAAAAGGTGGTGGATATTTACTTAAATAATTGATTCTCATTTTCAGGTTTGATACTTCTTCCATTTTAAATTATACTCTTCATCATAATTGTTAATTATAATCTTTCTAATTTACAGGGTAAATGAATGAATATCAAAATCCGCTTTTGTATTCTAGTTTTGCAAGTCTTTATAGTTAGCAGTTTTATCTTTCCGCAATCCAAAGAAAAATTAATTGATGAATTGATTCAAAAATATTATGATTATCATCAATTTAATGGTTGTGTTTTGGTTGCAGATAAAGGCAAAATAATTTTTGAAAAAGGTTATGGTTTTGCAAATATGGAATGGCAAATTCCAAACATGCCTGACACAAAATTTAAAATTGGTTCAATTACTAAACAGTTTACTTCAATGCTTATCATGCAGCTCGTGGAAGAAGGTAAATTACGATTAGATGAAAAAGTTAGTGATATTATATCTAATTATCCTAAAGAAAACGGAAACAAAATTACAATACATCATTTGTTAACTCATACTTCCGGAATTCCTAATTATACTGACTTCCCGGAATTTTTTAATAAAGTTAGCCGGAATAATTTTTCACCTGAAGAATTAGTTAAAATTTTTTGGGATAAAGATTTAGAATTTGAGCCGGGAACAAAATTCAACTACAGCAACTCCGGTTATATTTTACTTGGATATATAATTGAAAAAATAATCGGGTAAACCTTATTCAGATGTTTTGAATGAAAAAATATTTAAGCCTTTAAATATGAATAATTCCGGCTATGAAAACTTCAGCGAAGTTTTACCAAAACGAGCGAGCGGATACAATCGTTTCATTGATCAATATTCAAATGCTCAGTACTTAGATTCATCAGTTCCATTTGCGGCGGGAGGAATTTATTCTACTGTTGAAGATCTTTATAAATGGGATCAAGCTTTATACACAGATAAGCTGCTTTATGAAAAATATAAAACAAAAATGTTTACCGGTTTTTTAGATGCATTCGGAATGAAATATGCATATGGGTGGGGAGTCGGCAAAGAATTAATCGGCAATGATAGTGTTAGTATAATTCGACATGGCGGAAGTATTAATGGATTCAATTCTTTACTAGTCAGGATTATAGACAATAAACAATTAATTGTTTTGTTAAATAACACCGGGAGCACCAACCTTAATGAAATTTATGAAAACATAAAAAAGATTTTATATAATCAGGATTACGATGAGCCTAAAAATTCAATTGTTTTTGCAATGATTGATAAGCTGAAAAGTGATGGTGCTGAGGAAGCTATTAAGATTTACAAAAATTATAAGCAAAATAAATCTGATTCGTATTCATTTAACGAAGCTGATATTAATCTTCTTGGTTATAAACTATTGAATGAAAAAAAATATGACAAAGCGATTTCAATTTTTAAGCTGAATGCTGAAGAACATCCTGAATCTTCAAATGTTTATGACAGTTTGGGTGAAGCATATTTAAAAAATGGAAATCAGAAATTAGCAATTGAGAACTATAAAAAATCATTAGAGCTTAATCCGCAAAATGAAAATGCAAAAGAAATTTTGAAAAAATTTGAATTAAAGAATTAAAATTATCGAAAACAAATTCTATTTTAATAAAACTAATTTTTTAGTTACAATAAAATGGCCTGTAATAAATTTACAGAAATAAACACTGCTTGCTAAGTTACTTGCATCAAAAACAACTTCGTATATACCAGGCTGTTTTATTCCATTTACAAGTGTAGTTATTTCATTGACAATTATGTTTGGAAAATTGGTATAATTAATTTATTCTAATAAAGTGTTTTGCTATTTTACCAAAATAAATTTTTTCGTTTCTGAATAATTCCCAACTCTTAAAGTATAAAAATAAACTCCACTGGGAAGGCCTTCAGCATTAAATAAAACTTTATAATTTCCCGGTTCCTTAACTTCATCAAATATTGTTCGAATTTCTTTTCCAAGAATATCGTAAACTTTTAAAAGCACAAGTGAATTATTTCCTGTTCCGGGTGGCATTGAAAACTCTATGGTAGTAGCAGGATTAAATGGATTTGGATAATTTTGTTTTAATTCAAAACCACTCGGAGAATTATTTTTTGCAGATTCAACACCAGTTGTATTTGTATTTTCGTATTTATAAATAGTTTCACCCATTGCGTACGCAACAGAATCATTTATTTTTCTAATTCTATTTACTCTTGAACCGAAATGTGCATCGTGCCAGCTATCGCCGCCATCAGTTGTTTCATAAGTTGTGTAAGAGCTGTTTCCTCCAGCCCATCCAACAGAATCATTTATAAAGCCTATTCCTTGAATGTAATATCTAAATGGAGTAAAAAATTTTTCTTTCCAGGTTTTGCCGCCGTCCGTTGTTTTAACAATATTTACAACTGTCCCGGTATCTCGCTGTAAAGAAACATAGCCTGTGTATTTACTGGGGAAATTAATTTTCCAGCACCATTCACCAAGTTGTGAAGATGTAAATACATTTTGCCACGTTTCGCCACCGTCAACTGTGTGTAATATAACTCCGTGAGAGCTCTCGTTTAACGGCCCGCTGCCGCCAACTGCAAATCCGGAATCCGGTGAAGTAAAATATATATCCATTAAATCCATAGCATAATCGCTCATGCTTTTAGAATGCCAGCTTTCACCTTTGTCAGTGCTTTTGAGAAAATAAACCGGGCCTCTAACTCTACCTATTCCGACAATCATTGAATCATTCACAACACTTAATCCGCAAATGCCTCTCGGTTTTGTGCCGATGAAATTATTATTCGGCAGCCAGGTGCCGCCGCCATTGGTTGTACGATAAATAAGATTAGTGTCGGTTTGTCCGCCGAACTCATTCGTTCCCAGATTACATGCAACGCCTGTCAATGAATCCACAAAACCGATTGATCTAAAATAAATAGTGCCTTTGTCAAATTGATTTATCCATGAATGTCCGCCGTCATTAGTTTTCCAAATTTTACCTCTTCCGACCACCCATCCTGTATTTTCATTTAAAAAATACCATCATCATGTCGTGAAGTTACCGGAGCAGCGGGCAGCGCCTCCCACTTTGGCTGCGCATGATTTAAGCTAAATAAATTAATTATTATATAAATGGTTAGAATAAATATTTTCTTCACTCAGTTTTCCTTTTTACAGGTTGAAAAAATTATTTCATCAAAATAAATTTTTTAGTTTCTGAATAATCCCCAACTCTT
>CAVSWT010000027.1:52500-85776 GCA_963731745.1 uncultured Ignavibacteriales bacterium | reverse complement strand
TAAATTTGCTTTTTTTATGTTATGACCTTGAGGGTTTGGGAGAGCCCTCAAGGTTTTATAAAACTTCCAATTTAATCAAACAAAGTGAAGAAATCATAATCTATTTTTTTATTTTTATCTTCAATAAATACTGTGAAATCATGTATGTTTTTGAATCTAGCCAATATTTCCACTTTATCATTTAAAGTACCATTTCTGATTTGATAGTAATCTTTAACAGATGAAAATTTCCAATCAGTAACTGACTTAACCAGATTTGCTCTTAATGGATTCAATAAAATATATTTAATTAACCAGATAAAATATGTTTCGTTGTCTATAAGTTTTGTTTTAGCGGGACCTTGTAAAATAACCCCAGAATGTTTGTATTTAAGATTATAGAATTTAGTGTAAGAATTCTGTAAGTCACTGATGAATGAGCCAATTTTTAAATCATCGATAGTTTGCTTTACAAAAAAGTGGAAATGATTTGGCATTAGACAATAACAAAGCAGCTTGATTTTATATTTATCTTTATAAACTCGTAGGCGGCGAATAAAATAGAGGAAGTCTTTTTCTTCATGAAAAATTATTTTTTTGTTTGCGCCCCGATTATAAAGATGATGGTAAGTATTGGCAAAATATAGCTTAGGCTTGTTAATAGATTTCTTCCGTTTAAAAACTTTGTAATTCTATGATAACTATTGGTTATAGTTACCTAATTGTTTAAATAAAATTAATTTATTCTAACCTAAATTGAAATGTTTTTTTAGATTATAAAATTTCGGTTGTTTTGAACTTGAGGGTTTTGAGGAACCCTCAAGGTCTTAATTACTTTACACTGTCTTCAACAATTTTTATTTCTTCATCTGTTAAGCCGTAAAGCTGGTAAACCATTTGGTCAATTTCTTTGTCGGTTTTGTTGATGGATTCTTGAAGTGAATTTATTTCTGTTTTGTATTGATTAAAATATTCTTCCCACATTTACTGCTGATTTGAAGTTAATAATATTAAAGCTGCATTGACCTTGAGGGTTTTGAGGAACCCTCAAGGTCTTAATTACTTTACACTGTCTTCAACAATTTTTATTTCTTCATCTGTTAAGCCGTAAAGCTGGTAAACCATTTGGTCAATTTCTTTGTCGGTTTTGTTGATGGATTCTTGAAGTGAATTTATTTCTCTTTTGTATTGATTAAAATATTCTTCCCATTCGTCCTGCTGCTTTAATGTTAAAACAATTTTCTTTTTCTTTAACTCTGTATTAAAAGTTTTAAAATCATAATTATAAAATTCTTTTAGTTTATTTGATAGTTTCTCAATTGAGAAGTTTGAGGTTACACGGGAAAGGAATGCATTTATCTTTTCTATTTGATTTTTGTTTAGAGAAATCATTTGTTCGGTAATTCTTATCAATTCCATTTTTCTTTCATCAGAATAATTAGGAATAGGAATCTGTTCAAAGTATTGTGGTTTTACTTCTATAAAACCACCTTGTCTGACCACACAAATTAATTTTAAGAAATAACAAACAAGTTTTGAATTAAGTATCGCAAGTATGGATTTATCGTCTACTGGAATAAAAACGGCTGGGGCATTTAAATAAGTACCTTTTTCATCAAAGCAAAATTTATTTGAATTTTGAAGGTTAGGAAATATTATTTTAGGTTTATTAAAAAGATTATAATAAGCACAGTTTCTTAATTCCCACCAAAATTCTCCTTGATCATATCTCTTTTTAGCTTTCGTTTCAAAAATTAATAAATGATTAAAAACATCTGGGAAATCCTTTAATAATAGTTCTTTAGCATTTTCTTCACTTATTATTTCTCCATAATTTTTTCTTGTCCAGCCGGATTCAAATAAGATTAATTCTTCATTTGTCGGTTGTGTGTACCATTTCTTAATATCCTTGCCCTCATATATCGGTTTAATTATTGAATTTTTAAATTTGTTTTTGGGCACTATAAAAGCTTCATTCAATCCTGTAATTATTCCTCTATATGATTTCCCAAATTTTTCTTTTATGGTTCTATGATTAATAATTTTTTCCGAAAGACTTTGTTCAACATCATTAACAAAACTCCAATTTAAATCATCAAGTTCTTTTTGAAATAACAATTCATATTTATAATCGGAAATATTATCTGTAATAATGCTGAAACTGCTGGGAATTTTGCAATAATAGAACTTGTTATTTTTTAATTCTTTTTTTGAGTAAATAAAAATAATAGGGTATGTCGTTACGTTATCAAATACCTTGTAGCTTGTAAAATCAATATACTTTTCAATACAAACATTTCCCTTTAAAAATTTTCTTAATGCTATTCCTGATTTTGTTTTATTAAAGGTATTTGAAATAAATCCGAAAATTCCACTCTTATTCAAGCTCTTAAATGACTGTTCGTAAAAATATCCGAATAGATCTGTGCCTGAATTATAAACTTTAAAATATTTCTCAAAATAATTTTTATAAACTCCTAATAGTTCAGCTCTCACATACGGCGGATTCCCAATCACAACATCAAAGCCTCCAGCTTTCATTATTTCGGGAAATTCTTTTTTCCAATCAAAAGCTTTTTCACCAGCAATTTCAGGGTCGTCAATTAAAGAATTGCCGCATTTGATATTGTGGTTTAAATCAGAAAGCTTTCTGCCTTTTTCAGCGGTACGCAGCCATAATGAAAGCTTTGCAATTTCAACCGACTCTTCATTTATATCAACACCATAAAGATTATTTTCAAGGATAGATTTTTTAATATCAAAAAGTCCAAGGCTGTCCTTTTCCATTTCTCTACGGTAACTGTCAAGCATTTCATGTTCGTTTATTAAAAACTCCAAAGCCTGGTTTAAAAAAGCTCCGCTTCCACAAGCCGGATCAAGGATTTTTAAAGATAAAAGGTAATTTCTATATTCATCTAATCTGCCAAGCAGTTCTTTGGCTTTTTGTGTCAGCTTGCCTTTTGCAGTCCTGCTGTTTTCAATTATTTCATTTTCAATGAAATCAATTTTTAACACTTTCTTTTTCTCTTCGCATAAAGCTCCCACAGTGTTTTCTACAATATACTTTGTAATGTATTTGGGAGTATAAAAAATTCCCTCTTTCTTTCTGCGGGATCTTTCCTTTTCTGTTTCTGTGCCTTCAATTTCTGCGGCAACCTGTTCAATTTCGGAAATGCTGTGTTCAAAAATATGTCCGAGAATATTAACGTCAACTTCAGTACTGAAATTATAATTTGTAAGATTTAATGAATGTTTTTCTAAAACACTATCATCAATTTTTAGTTTATCAAGTAATTCATCTGTCTTAAAAAGTCCGCCGTTGTAAGCGGGGATTTCATAAGTCTGGTATTTATGTCCTTCGTCCAGGTGCTTAAATAATTTTACAAACCTGCTGTAAAGTGTAACAGGTTCATCAAGCTTTTCAAATGTTTTCCATTGTTCAATAATTTTAGAAATTGCATTAGGAGGAACAAGTCCGCTGTCTTCTGCAAAAAACACAAACAGCATTCTATCTAAAAGCTTTTGGGATTTATGGAAAAGCAAAAGCTTGTGTATGTCGGGATTATTTTCAATTAGGTTTTCGAAAATATCTTTTTTGAATTGGGAATAGTCTTTATATAATTTATCGGTAACATTTTCTTCATGAAGTATGGAATCTTTTTTTAAGCTGGAGGTAATTCCTTTGAAAATACTTTCTTTACTTAAAAAGAGATAGAGAATTTTAAAACGTTCAAAATCGAGATTAAAAAGATTGAATTCTTCCCATTCAGTTGCATTATCAATATAAAATCTCAGCTTTTCAAAATTAGATGTTATTACGAAACGGCAATTGGAATGATTATTTTTATAACTGAACGCCTGCTCTTTAATTGATTCAAGGTCAGGCGTCTTTGTAGATTTTAATTCTATTACGCCTATTGCATTTCCATTTGCCAGTAAAGCCCCATCAGCTTTTTTCGAATCGGTTTCATTTTTAAACTCAGTTGTGAGATTAAAATTCTTATCCGGGTTTATAGTGTAACCAAGTACCTGTACAAAAATTTCACGTAAAAAACCCTCCTGATAATTTTCTTCCTTCAATAAGCGAATATTTTCAATTCGTTCAGAATCGCCATAAAATTTTAAAAACTTCTGGTAAGAATTTGTTAATTCAGATTGGTCTATTTGCTGAAGATATTTTTGAATTACAGATTTTTGGAAAAGCGGCATTTCTTAATTTATTTTCTGTAAATGAATTAAATAAAATAAGGTATTTGTTTGAAAGAATGTAGCTTATTTAATTATTTTATGATTAAATAGGCAAGTATTAGCTTAAAAGCCGCGCTGACCTTGAGGGTTTTTAGGAATCCTCAAGGTCTTAAATTACTTCCCAAAACTTGATTTTCTGCCAAAAAATCTTATCTTGCAAAACTATAGTTCTATAAAACAACTGATAAAATCCCTCAAAATGGCTTCTTTTGTCCCATACAAATCAAAAAAGTAGGTTTCAAAGCAATTTAACGACAAAGGGAGAATTTTGCGTTTGAGTTTAGAATTTGAAAAAAATTAAAAGGAATTAAATGTTAGAATATAAAATAATTAAGAAAAGTTCGGATTTTCCATCTGATCTTTCAAAAAATAAATTTATAGATTTTCTATTTGAACATCTTGAGCGCTTCGGCGATACAAAAGATGCAATTTCAAAATCAATTGATTATGCTTTTTCCGAATCGGAAGGCAAAGGCGGTTTTCTTCTTGCAGCTTACGATGAAAATAAATTAATCGGCGAATTAGTGATGAATGAAACCGGTATGGGCGGTTATATTCCGGAAAATATTTTGGTTTATGTAGCTGTTGACGGAAGCAAAAGAGGGAAAGGATATGGACGTGAGATTTGTAATAAAGCAATTGAAATTGCAAATGGCGATGTAGCTCTTCACGTGGAATATGATAATCCTGCTAAAAGATTATATGAAAGGCTTGGCTTTACAACCAAATATGCCGAAATGCGTTTAATAAATAAGGGGTAAAATTATGGCAACACTTTCTATAAACACAGAAAAAATTCTTGGTAATATTAAAAAATTAAATAAGTATCTGGATAGCAAAAAGATCCAGTGGACACTTGTTACAAAAATGTTGTGCGGCAACAAGCCTGTCCTGGAAAAAATCCTTTTTGCTCCTGAAATGAAAAATCTTCATTCATTAGGCGATTCAAGATTGACCAATCTGAAAGCGATTAAAGAAATCAATGAAGACCTTATTACAATGTATATTAAACCGCCGGCTCCTAAACTTGTATCAAGCATTATTAAATATTGTGATATTTCACTAAACTCATCTTTAAGCACCATTGAAAAGCTTAATCAAGAGGCAGGCAAGCAAAATAAAAAGCATAGAATAATTGTAATGATAGAGATGGGAGAACTGCGCGAAGGAATTGTCAGAGATGATATATTAAAATTTTATGATAAAATTTTTCAACTTGAAAATATTGATATAATTGGAATAGGCACAAACCTCGGCTGTATGTATGGAGTAGAACCAACCTTTGATAAGCTGATTCAATTAAGCCTTTATAAAAATTTAATTGATGCAAAATTTGGAACTAACCTTGAGCTTGTTTCAGGCGGAACCTCAATTACACTTCCGCTGATTGAGAAGAATAAAGTACCTTCTGCAGTAAATCATTTCAGAATTGGTGAAGCCGCATTACTTGGGGTGTCGCCTTTGGATGGAAAACAATTCCGCGATTTATCCACTAACACAATTGAATTTTCGGCAGAGATACTTGAAATTTCAAAAAAAGAAGCTGTGCCTGATGGTGTAATCGGCGAAGGAAACATAGGGCATACTGCAGAGTTTGATGAGGCTGAAAACAAAGAATCATACCGCTGCATAGTTGATTTTGGCCAGCTTGATGTGGATGTAAATAATATTTATACAAAAGATGATTCAATAAATTTTATCGGCACAACCTCCGATATGACTGTTTATGGCCTCGGCAACAATGAAAATAACTATGAAATGGGAGGACAGTTACATTTTCGGCCGAATTATACTTCTATTGCCCGTATAATGAATTCCCGGTACATGGCAAAAAAAATTATTTAATAATGTTGAAAGCTTAATGCATTTTGTAGATATACTTATATTTTTTGTTTACATGTCAGCAATGCTGGGCATTGGTTTTTTCTTTATGAATAAAAATGAAAATGCTGATGATTATTACGTCGGCGGCAGGAAAATGGGGAGCGTTCATGTTGGACTTTCAGTAGTTGCCACAGATGTAGGCGGCGGCTTTTCAATCGGGCTCGGCGGACTTGGATTTATGATTGGTTTGTCAGGATCGTGGATGCTGTTTACCGGATTGATTGGCGCATGGATAAGCGCAGTAACATTAATTCCGAAAGTGTACAAGCTAGAAAATTTTAAAAAACTTCTTACTTTCCCGCAAATATTTGAATCACTTTATAATAAAAAAGTTGCCTTTGTAGCGGCAATAATTTCTGCAATTGGGTATTTGGGTTTTACAAGTTCACAAATATTGGCAGGTGCAAAGCTTGCATCAGCTTCTTTTGTTAGTCTAAATTTGGATACTGCACTTTGGATTATGGGTTTAATTGTTATTGGGTACACAGCGTTGGGCGGAATTAAAGCTGTAATTTATACTGACACGGTTCAATGGATAATTTTAATGGGAGGATTAATTTTTGTAGGTATCCCTTTTACTTACTTTGCGCTTGGCGGCTATTCAGAAATTGCTAAATCAGTTCCATCAGAATTTTTTTCATTCACAAATGTTTCATGGCAATCATTAGTTAACTGGGCAGTAACAATCATCCCAATCTGGTTTGTAGGAATGACTTTGTATCAAAGAATTTACTCTTGCCGAGATGAAAAAACTGCAAAGCGTGCCTGGTTTATTGCTGGAATATTTGAGTGGCCTTTAATGGCTTTGATGGGAGTTTTGCTGGGAATTTTTGGAAGAGTTGCTGCTGATAACGGAACATTTGCATATCTTGGTTTCAGTAACATTGCTTCAATGGATCCGGAAATGGGATTGCCGATGCTGTTAAGAACTATTCTTCCGGTTGGTTTAATGGGAATAATGATGTCAGCATATTTTTCTGCGATTATGTCAACCGCTGACAGCTGTCTTATGGCGGCATCCGGAAATTTTGTTTCTGATCTTTATGATAAAATATTTCCTGTTGGTTCAAATCATAAAAAGTTTTTAAGAATTTCGCAGGCGTCAACTCTTCTACTTGGACTGCTTGCTTTATTAATCGCAACTGCCATGCAGAATGTGCTTCAATTAATGCTTTACTCATATGCATTCATGGTTTCCGGATTATTTGTTCCTCTTGTTGCAGCATTGTTTTTTAACAATAGAAATCCTTTAGCAGCTATGACTTCGATGCTGCTTGGAGGATTTACAACCATTACACTTATACTATTGAACCTTCCTTTACCTTTCGGCTTGGATCCTAATATTTTTGGAATAACAACTTCAGCACTTACATTTATTATTATTTCTTATTTTTCTTCTTCAGAAGAATATGAGCTTATTGAAGAAGGAGAATAGTGGAAAAGTTAAATATTGATGAGTTAATAAATCTTAGAAAAGAGCTTCACAGTCATCCTGAATTATCCGGTAAAGAAAATTACACTTCTGAAAAAATTAAAAACTTTTATCAGTCAATTTAACCCCGATGAAATAATAACTAATATTGCGGGAAATGGTTTGGCGTTTATATTCAAAGGAAAGGAAGAAGGCAAAACAATTTTATTTAGAAGTGAATTAGACGCACTTCCAATTTCAGAACAGAATGAATTTGAATATAAATCCAAAAATAAAAATGTTTCGCATAAGTGCGGACATGACGGCCACATGACAATTTTATCGGGGTTTGCTTCTTTACTTAAAACTAATAAACCTAAAAAAGGAAAAGTTGTTTTACTTTTTCAACCTGCTGAAGAAACCGGTGAAGGTGCCGCAAAAGTTTTGGAAGATAAAAGATTTGAAAAATTAAAACCCGAATATGTTTTTGCATTACATAATCTTCCTGGTTATCCAGCCGCATCAGTCATTGTTAAGAATGGAACTTTTGCATCTGCTTCAAAAGGAATGATTGTGAAATTGTACGGTAAAACTTCGCATGCTTCTGAGCCGGAAAATGGAATTACACCAACTCCGGCAGTCGCTTCAATTCTTCAAAGACTTCCACTCATCCCGAATGAAATTAATAAACAAAATCATTTCAGTCTAATCACAATTGTTCATGTAAGAGTTGGTGATGTTGCATTCGGTACTACTCCCGGATATGCAGAAATAATGGCTACACTTAGAGCTTACCACGATGAAGATATGAAATACATTACTGAAGAATGTGAAAAGATTGTTTGTGCGGAATCAGAAAAACATGGATTGAAATACAGCATCAATTATACAGAAGAATTTCCAGCTTCCGTAAATGATGAAGAGTGTGTTAGAGCAATTAAAAAATGCGCTGAAAGTTTAAACTTAAATTTAATCGAAATTGAACAACCATTTAAATGGTCGGAAGATTTCGGCCATTTTTTGAATAACTATAAAGGCGCACTATTTGGAATTGGTTCCGGAGAAAATCATCCTGATCTGCACAATCCCGATTATGATTTCCCGGATGAAATAATTGAACTTTCTGTTAAACTATTTTAAGCTTTAATAGAAGAATTTACGCAATAGAAAATATTGAACAAAAAAATATGTTTGACACTTCAATTATAGAGCTTAGTAAAGAAAAACTTAGACATAATATAAAATTTCTGAAAAAAGAAATGGGGAAGAACGTAAAAATATCTTCTGTGGTTAAAGGAAATGCGTATGGCCATGGTGTAAAGGAATTTATTCCGATAGCTGAAGAATGCGGCTTGAACCATTTTTCAGTTTACAGTGCAGATGAAGCTTTGGATGTTCACAATTGTGTAAGTGATAGAGCAAAAATAATGATAATGGGGATGGTAGAAGATGAACAAATCGAATGGGCGATAAATGCCGGGATAGAATTTTATGTATTTGATTTTGATCGTTTGAACAGAGCAATTGAATATGCTAGAAAATTAAAAAGAAAAGCAAAAATTCATATTGAGATAGAAACCGGAATGAACCGCACCGGTTTTGCTGCTGAAGATCTTAAACAATTATTTAATATTGTAAAAGATAATCAAGATTTAATTTCCATTGAAGGGCTGTGCACTCATTTTGCCGGTGCTGAAAGTATAGCCAACTACGTAAGAATTCAAATACAGTTGAAGACTTATAATAAAATTTATAATACATTTATTGCTAATGGAATAAAACCGAAATTCCGTCACGCAGCCTGTTCTGCAGCCGCCATGAGATATCCGAAATCAAGAATGGATATGGTGCGAATTGGGATAATGCAGTATGGATTTTGGTCAAGCCAAGAAACTTTTATTGCCAACATTAATAATAAAGAAGATAAGTCAGATCCGCTTCATAGAATTATTCGCTGGAAAACCAAGGTAATGAGTACTAAAACTGTGAAAACGGGGGAGTTTATTGGTTATGGAACTTCATACCTTGCGCAAAGAGATATGAGAATTGCTACCATCCCGGTTGGTTATTCACATGGATTCAGCAGGGGATTAAGCAATCAAGGGAGAGTGCTTATCCATGGCAACAGAGTTGGTGTTATCGGGATTGTGAACATGAATTTAATTACTGTAGATATAACAGATTTACCGGAAACAAAAAAAGGTGATGAAGCAGTTTTAATAGGAACACAAGGCGATCTCTCAATTTCTGTAGCTTCATTTAGTGAGTTAAGCAATCAGCTTGATTATGAACTGCTTACGAGATTGAATAGAAGCATTCCCAGAGTTGTTGTTCCATAGTGAATGAAAATAATATTTATCACTGACTCACTTTTTAAATTAATTACATTAAGATTTATTTTAATTTAATAATTTATTATCCCTTATTTTCTTTAATAAAGGGAACTGCATAATCCGCAAGCGCCATCACTGAAAGCTGAGGATTAACACCAAGACTTGTAGGGAAAACGCTCGCATCACAAACAAATAAATTATCATAACCAAAAACTTTAAATTCAGAATTAACAACTCCATTTTCAGGACTGTTCCCAATAACATTCCCACCTTGCGGGTGCCCGGTTCCCAAAGTAATTTCACTTGGATCTTTTATAAGATCATGAATTTTTTGAAGATCATTTTTATTTTTAAACTCGTAGTATTTGAATGAATTTGGCATTACTGATTCAGCACCGGCAGCAAGCATAATTTCGCCGGATAATTCTAGACCGTTCATTAAAGTTTTAAAGTCCTTATCAGTAGGCGTATAATCTACTTCTCTGCCTGTTAGTCCGGCAACATTTACCCGTGCATTTGATTCTGAGCCAACTAAAATGCCGACACACGCCAGTCTATCGTACCTTCTCATATTATTATAATGATCTTCAAACCATCCCGGCATTGCAGTTGATTGAAACATTGGCGGATTAAACCATGATTCCATAATGAAACCCTGGTTGGGTGAAGTCTGCATGTAATGAGAAATTTGCAAACCATCGTAAGAATTCACTTTATATGGAAAAGCTGCGGTCATTTGTGAACCAACATTGAAAGATAATTTTAAGCCTGCATTTTTTATATCAAGCTTAGATTTTAGAAGCAGGATACTTGATGAAATTGCTCCTGCAGAAACAACAAAAGTTTTTCCTTTTACTTTAATTTTTCTTCCATTGTTAAATTGACATTCTAAATAAGAAATTTTATTCCCATCTTTATTTAATTTTACGGCTTCACATCCCGCAATAATTTCTAAACTTTCTTTACCGAACTTTGATTGAATATCTGGAAGAACAGTTGTTAACATTGATAATTTTTTATTATACTGGCAGCCTATATTGCAATAGCCGCAGCCGAGGCATCCGCTAATGTTTGCATTTACTGAAGAAGTGATGTTTGGCGAATTAGTAAAACCTAATTTTCTGCAGCCTTCTTCAAAAAGATAACCGCCCGGATTTAACCTAATTCTTTCTTTGGCATTTAAATTATCCGTTGTTTTATCTCCAACCATATTTTCTGTATTTATCAAATCCCAAACTTTATCCATAGAGTTCATTACATCTTTTTTATTTAAGCCGACTTTTAATTCATCATTCCATCTATCAAGCACGGGTTCCGGAATTTTAAAACACACAGCATTATTTAAAACAGTTGAACCGCCGACGCAGCTGCCTTGAAAAACTGTAAATCTAAAATCTCTTGCTGCTTGAATTGCTCCATCTTGAAAAAGTCTTGAAACCATTTCCATTTCATTTTCATTAAATGTTTCCGGAATTTCGTGATTGCCTCTTTCAACCATCAAAACTTTTCTTCCATTTTCAATTAATCCTTTGGCAAGTATTGAGGCTGCGGCTCCTGAACCAACTATTACAACATCACCATCAATGATATCATTATTAACATCTTTTTCTGACTTAACAAATAACGGCGGGGATTTAACTAGCGGAGATTTATTGATCCTTTCATCTTTATCTTTTCTTTCAGTAAATGGAATATAACCAACCGAAGCAAAAGTTCGTTTGTCATTATAGTAGCCAATGTAACACATCTGCTTTGCTATTCGTATTAAACCCTGAACAATTACTCTCCAAAATTCGGGAATGTGTCTGCCTTCTACATCACTGTAAAATCTATCCTTCAAAAATCGAAGTCTTCTTTCAGGAGATATGTAAGGAAGAGGCGGGAGTAATGATAAAATAGGATAGAAATACAATACAGTTATTACTAACGCCATTGTCCATTTCGATTTAGCCTGAAAGCTATTAAAATACGTATCTACATTTTTTGATACTTCCTCACCGGAAAGGATTTCCTTTTCTCCATAAATTATTACTTCAGCTAGTGCCTCAAGAGTTTTAAATTGCAATGGAGAAAAATATTTTAATCCGTATCTTTCCTTTTCTGCTGAGTTAAGTAATAAAAATAAAATGACAGCGTTTATAACATTGTAAATACAAAGGCATAGTAAAGCAGTTGAATATTTGAAAGGTTGATTAAAAAATAAAACTACATCGCCTTCATTATGCCAAATCAGCAAATAAATTAATATTAAAGCAGAAAGAACTGATTGCCATATAATCAGTTTTACCAAAATTGAAAATCTTCTTATATCGGCAATTGAATACCAATACAATAATACATCAACAAAAATAATTGTAGTAAAGCCGATTATAAATGGAATGCTCAAATTTGAAATTGAACCAGGAGAAAAAAGATTAATTAAACCAAAAATTAGAAATAATAGATTCAAGTAAAGTAGAATCTTTAAATAAGTTCTTAGAGTGTTTTCCTTATTAGTAAGCATTGTTCCAACTCCAATTAAAAGTTTAAAGTCAATTTATTTTACCATGGCAGATATTTAATTTCTTCTCTATGCCCCAGCAAAAAGTAACAGTAAAAAATATTCAGAAATGGGAATACACGTAAATACGCTTTACATAACATTAAAGAATTATCGCCGGGATTTGGACAAACAACAAAGTCTCTAATGACTCTAAAAAAGCTTAGATACCATTTATGCATTCCGTCAATATCATAGTTGAAATGTGCAAGGTGTAAATAAGGTTCGTATAATTTAGTGAATGGTTCGTCTTTAACGTAAGAAGTTCGAAAGTAGCCAAGCTGCGTTGGTTTACCGGTGTTTGTGATTTCTTGTTTCCATTCGCCAAGATATTCTTTCCCATCTTGTATAACCAATTCATTATAACCAAAATTCTTCCCGTCCTTTTTCATAAAACCCTTTTTAAATTTTTTACCGGATAGATTTCCAATCCATTCATGATTCCAACCGCAATAAATGTATCCATTAAGCGCTTCGATGTCGGGAGGTGTTCCAGTTAATAAAATATTTTCCAATTCTTTTCCATCGGCTTGTGCTAAAGTTTCATAGGTCCAAATTTTTGAAGGCATAAAAGTATTCCTTTCTTAATCATTTATTTCAATGACAACTATTATAAAAAATTCACATCGAACTTGATGAACAGAAAAAGAAAATTTGAATAATAAGCTTTGCGCTAAAATTAATTTACAACGAAATAAGTTCTATCAAACTAGAACAATTGAACTAAATTTTAATCTATAAAAATTGATAGTCTTTGCTTCGAATAGGAAAGTATTGCGATTGTCAATGAAAATACGGTTCAGTGATTATTAAGTCAAGTATATTTTGATTTTTAATAGAAAATTATAATTACCTGATTTAATGATTTCAAAAAACACTTTGGGAGTTAAATTATAATGTTAGTGAAATAATTAGGAATGATTTTAACTGAAAATTAATATTAACCCATTCTAGAAAGGCGCGACTAAAACAGAACTTTCTTAATAATTATATACAAATGGCATCAAAATTGTCGTGCTGTAAAGGTTCATTTTTCAAAAATTTATGCGATTATTTAGTATAAATTCTATGGGAGAAGTAAAATAAATATTATGGAAGAAAATAATAAAAACCGTGAACAACTTCTTGAAGAAATTTCTGAACTTCGTAAGCGTGTAAAAGAACTTGAAAACGCTGAAAAAAAACAGAATTTCGCTGAAAATCACTCCTTTGACCCAAATGTTATAATTCAGTCCATTTTTAATTCAATACCGCAAGGTATTTACTGGATAGACAAAAATAGTTTTTTGATGGGCTGCAACAAGCAGTTTGTGCACGATTTAAACTTTAATTGCCAGGAAGAAATTATCGGTCGAAGCTGCAATGAGTTAATTTTGGCAGATACGGGTAAAATATACTGGAATGATTATGAAAAAATAATAGCAAATGATACTGCTGAATTAGATATAGAAACACAAAGAATTAACGCTGATGGAACAAAAAGCTGGCTCAAATTAGATAAAATTCCATTGCATGATAATTTAGGAAACGTAATCGGAATGCTTGGAATTTATGATGATATTACTGAACATAAAAAGCGATTAGAAAAGTTAGAACAGGATAGAATATTATTAAGAACTCTTATAGATAATTTACCGGACGCAATATTTGCGAAGGATGTCCAGGGGAGAAAAATTATTGCAAATATTGCTGACTTAAATAATATGGGCTGTAATTCTGAACAAGAAGTGATCGGCAAAACAGATTTTGATTTTTTCCCCAAAGAAATTGCTGAAAGTTTTATTGCCAATGATGTTTCAGTAATTAAAACCGGCAAGTCCATTCTTAAAAGAGAAGAATATTATTTTGATAGTGAAGGAAAGAAGCATTGGCTGCACACCTCTAAGCTTCCGTTAAAAGATAACAACGGAAACATCATCGGATTGGTTGGTGTTGGCCGCGACATTACGGAAATGAAACTTGCACAGGAAGAACTTCAAAAAGAGAGAATCCTGCTAAGAACACTTATAGATAATATTCCCGACGCAGTGTATGTTAAAGATAGTGAATACAGAAAAACGATTGCAAATTTAGCCGATGTCCGAAACACAGGAATGAAATGTGAATCTAATGTAATAGGTAAAACCGATTTCGATCTTTTCCCAAAAGAAATTGCAGAAGGATTTTATGCAGATGATGAATCAGTAATGAAGAGCGGCAAACCAGTACTTCACCGCGAAGAATTCTTTATTGATAGTGATGGCGTTAAACACTGGCTTTATACATCTAAACTGCCTTTAAGAGATGAAGAAGGAAATATTGTTGGATTAATTGGAATTGGCAGAGACATTACAGCACAGAAAAAATTCGAAGCAGAATTACAAGATGAACGTAATTTTTTAAGAACATTGATTGATAATTTACCAGACTTCATTTATTTCAAGGACAATCAAGCAAGATACGTACTAAATAATAAAGCGCATCTTAGTTCCCTTGGAGTTTCTACTCAAGATGAAGTTTTAGCTAAAACTACTTTTGATTTTAATCCATATGAATTAGCAGAAAAATATTTTAATGATGAAATGAAAATCATTCATACCGGCCAGCCGATGCTAAATAAAGAAGAAATGGTTGTATACGGAGATACTGGAGATAAAGTCTGGCACTTAACCAGCAAAGTTCCTCTCAAGCGGGATGATAAAGTTATTGGAATTGTAGGCATAAGCCGGGATATTACACAACAGAAACTTGCTCAAAAAACTCTGCAGCGTGAAAGAAACCAGCTAAGAACGTTGATTGATAATTTACCTGACTTAATATTCTTTAAAGATTTACGAGGCAGGTATATACTTAATAACAAAGCTCACCTCAATTTTATTGGCGTAAATGAGCAGCATGAAGCACTTGGTAAAACTGTTATGGATTTTCATCCCCAGGATGAGGCAGAAAAATTCTTTAAAGAAGAGCTGGAAGTTATAGTATCAGGGGTTGCCGCATTCGAAGTGGAACAGGTTATCTATCATAAAAAGAAAAATGAAAAACGCTGGTATATAGTGAGCAGAATTCCTTTAAAAGATAATGAAGGAAAAGTAAAAGGAATTTTAGGAGTTGGACACGACATCACTAATAGAAAGTTAGCTGAAGAGGCTTTAAAACAAACTTATAATGAACTTGAACAAACCAACAATGAATTAAAAAAAGCCAATAAAATTAAAAGTCAGTTTTTAGCTAACATGAGTCATGAAATACGAACTCCTCTCAATGCGGTTATTGGAATGACAGGATTACTTCTAGATACACAGTTAAATGAAGAGCAGCGTGATTTTACTGAAACTATTCTTAACAGCAGTGATATTCTTCTTTCTCTTATAAATGATATACTGGATTTTTCAAAAATTGAAGCACAAAAAATTGAATTGGAAAAACAACCGTTTGATGTTAGGAATTGTGTTGAAGAAGCACTGGAATTAATCGCCTCAAAAGCTGCTGCAAAAAATTTGGAACTTGCTTATTCACTTGAAGAAGGACTTTCTACTAATGTAGTAGGCGACCTAGTTAGACTAAGGCAAATTTTAATTAATCTTCTCAGCAACTCAATAAAATTTACAGAAGAAGGTGAAGTAGTAGTAAATATTTCCGGACAATTAAAAGATCATTATTCCTATCAACTTCATTTTAAAGTTCGGGATACTGGCCTTGGAATTCCAGCAGAAAGGCAGAATCGATTATTCCAATCATTCACCCAAGTTGATGCATCAACTACCCGCAAGTTTGGTGGCACCGGTCTAGGATTAGCAATTAGCAAAAAACTTTGCGAACTAATGGGCGGCGCTATGTGGGTTGAAAGTTCCGGGATTCCTGGAGAAGGATCAACTTTCCATTTTACAATTTTAACTGAGTTGTCAATTGAAAGTGAAAAGCGAACTGAGTTATCAGCATTAATTGGTAAACGTGTTTTGATTGTTGACGACAACCAGACAAATAGAAATATTTTAATTCAACAGGCAGCTTCTTTACAAATGACTTCGATTGGAGTTGAGTCCGGTCCCAAGGCTTTAAAATTATTGGAAAACAATTCCGATTTTGATATTGCCATTTTAGATTATCAAATGCCTGAAATGGATGGTGTTATGCTTGCAAAAGAAATTCGTGATATTGAAATAATGAAATCAATGCCTCTCATACTTTTATCCTCTTACGGATATCATCTTGAAAAAAATAATGATCTTTCAATATTTGCGGCAACTCTAACAAAGCCTATTAAATTTTCTCAGCTTTGCAATGCTTTAATTATGGTTCTAAATAAAAATAAAGGATTTATAAAAAAACAACGCGACATAAAATCTATGCAGTTCGACAGCAATATTGGTAAACAGTATCCTCTTAAACTATTGGTTGCTGAAGATAATATGATAAATCAAAAAGTAGCCCTCAAGGTTTTAGAAAAATTAGGTTACCGTGCTGATGTCGTCTTCAATGGCCTGGAAGTCCTTGACGCATTAAAAAGACAGCATTACGATGTAATATTAATGGATGTACAAATGCCTGAGCTGGATGGTGAGCAGGCAACTATTGAAATCCGCAGGTCAGTTCCTTCAAAGCAGCAGCCAAGAATAGTTGCAATGACAGCGAATGCATTGAAATCAGATCAGGAAAGATATTTGGCAGCAGGAATGGATGATTATATTGTAAAACCATTTAAAGTTGAAGAATTGGTTCGCGCGCTGATAGAAAGTTATACATACTTGTATCATGTTGAAGTTGTGAGCGAAGATTAATTAATTGTATATATATTTTTATAATAATTACTAATCATCAGCTTTAAAAAGCCAGACGTTATTTCATCTAATCTTTTATCAACTGAAATCAATTTCTTTGAAAATTGATTTTTATAATAAATGATTTTTTAATTTATACCTCTCAAAAATAAAAATTATTTCCATCCTTTATTAAAAAACAACTCTTTGTTTCAAGCTTAACCTAAATGATTAATACTACAAAGTTATTAATTTGTTATAATTATATTACTTACTTGAGAGAACAAATTATTTTTATTTAAACATTCAGCATAAAATTTTACAAAAACATGAATCCAGAAAAACAAAGATTAATTAATGATAAAGGGGGAAAACAAAATTGGCGGTTATGGGGCCCTTACCTGACAGATAGACAATGGGGTACAGTAAGAGAAGATTATAGTTCAAATGGAGAACCCTGGAATTATATTACTCGTGAGATGGCTGGAAGCAAAGCTTATAGATGGGGTGAAGAAGGTATTGGCGGGCTATCGGATGAAAAGCAGCTGCTGTGTTTTTCGCTTGCTCTATGGAATTATAAAGATCCTTTTTTAAAAGAAAGATTTTTTGGACTATCCGGCAAAGAAGGAAATCATGGAGAGGATGTAAAAGAATATTATTATTATTTAGATAATCTTCCCACACATGCTTATATGAAGATGCTTTATAAATATCCGCAAAGTGAATTTCCTTATTCAACTTTGATAGACGAAAATAAAAAGAGAACTAAACTTGATCCTGAATTCGAATTGATAGATACGGGAATTTTTAATGAAGATAAATATTTTGATGTTTTTATTGAATATGCGAAAGCTGGAATAGCTGACTTACTAATAAAAATTACTGCATTCAACCGAAGCGCTGACGATGCGGAATTAAATTTAATTCCGCAAATCTGGTTTAGGAATACCTGGGACTGGGGTTATGATGATTATAAACCGCAAATATCCTTTAATTCAAAAAAAGTGATTGAAGCTGTTCATGAAAAATTGGGTAAGTACTTTCTTTATTCGGAAAAGGATACAGAAATTATTTTTTGTGAAAACGAAACTAACATTAAAAAATTGTACGATGCTGATAGCGATAAAAAATATTTTAAAGATGGCGTTAATGATTATATCGTTTCCGGAAATAAAGAAGCAGTAAATAGTAAAAAAATTGGAACTAAAGCTGGATTAAATTTTAAACTTTCAATTCCTGCCGGGAAATCAAAAACAATTAGACTTAGATTAAAAGAAGGAAGTATGAAAAATCCTTTTAATGAGTTTGAAAAGATTTTTAAATCAAGAGTTAAAGATGCGGACGAGTTTTATGCCGATATTCAATCCGAGATTAAAAGCGCTGATGAGAAAAATGTTCAGCGTCAGGCATACGCCGGAATGTTGTGGTCAAAACAGTTTTACTATTATAATATTGCTCAATGGCTAAGCGGAGATCCGGCACAACCGCCGCCGCCTCCTCAAAGGATTAATGGAAGAAATTCGGAATGGTTTCATTTAAATAATGCTGATATCATTTCGATGCCTGACAAGTGGGAATACCCATGGTACGCCTCCTGGGACCTTGCTTTTCATTGTATTCCACTCTCTGTAATTGATCCTGAGTTTGCAAAAAAACAATTAAAGCTTCTAACTAAAGAATGGTACATGCATCCTAACGGCGAGCTGCCTGCATATGAATGGTCTTTTAGTGAAGTGAATCCGCCTGTTCACGCCTGGGCAACGTGGAGAGTTTATAAAATTGATGAAAAGATAAATGGAAAAGGTGATACTTCATTTCTTGAAGAAGTATTTCATAAGCTGCTTCTGAATTTTACGTGGTGGGTAAATATAACAGATACGGAAGATAGAAATTTATTTGAGGGAGGATTTCTTGGATTGGATAACATTGGAGTTTTCGATCGCAACGCAGAACTGCCTACCGGAGGCTTTATAGAACAAGCGGACTGCACAAGCTGGGTTGCTATGTACTGTCTTAATCTGCTTAGAATTTCACTGGAGCTTTCCATTAAAAATAAAGTTTACCAAAGCACGGCAACAAAGTTCTTCGAACATTTCTTATACATAGCCGCGGCAATGGTAAACATTGGCGGAAAAGGAGACAGCCTTTGGGATGATAATGATGAATTTTATTATGACACGCTCCACACTCCCGATGATAATCACATAAGACTTAAAGTAAGATCTGTGGTTGGATTACTTCCCTTATGTGCAGTAGAAGTTTTAGAACCTGAACTAGTGGATCAGCTTCCTGAATTCTCCAAACATGCAGATTGGTTTCTTAATCACTATCCTGACCTAGCAAGTCTTGTTTCAAGATGGAACGAAGGCGGCGTAAAAGAAAGAAGACTTCTTTCTTTGCTGCGTGGGCATAGAATGAAAAGGCTGTTGTATAGGATGCTTGATGAATCTGAGTTCTTATCTGACTACGGCGTGCGTTCATTATCAAAATATCATAAAGACAATCCTTATGTATACAATAGTAACGGTACCAATTTTACCGTCGCTTATCTTCCTTCAGAATCTGATTCATATATGTTTGGCGGCAATTCAAATTGGCGCGGGCCGGTTTGGTTTCCTATTAACTATCTAATTATTGAGTCACTTCAAAAGTTTCATCATTATTATGGCGATGATTTTAAAGTGGAATATCCAACCCATTCAGGCAACTTTTTAACGATTAAAGAAATTTCAATTGAACTGGCTAAGCGATTGTCAAAATTATTTCTAAAAGATGAAAACGGTAAAAGAACGGTTTACGGCAATAATGAAAAATTTCAAAATGATCCTCATTTTAAGGATTATATTTTATTTTATGAATATTTTAATGGAGACAATGGGAAAGGATTGGGCGCTTCACATCAAACCGGCTGGACAGGTTTAATTGCAAAACTTCTTCAGCCGAGACGTGATGAATCGAAGTCAAAGAAGAATAAGAGCAGCAAGAAGAAAATTAAGAAGCAAAAATAGTATGAAAAAGTTTAGTAAAATTATTTCAATTATCATTCTGATTTTAATCGTCGGCTCATTCATTTGGCAAATGAGTTTAGGACAATGCCCGGTTCCTTAAAATATTAGGGATGATCTTCTTCCCGTTCCGATTTGTCATAAGAAACTTTATCCATTTTATAATATGGATTGTACGATCTGACGATAACCTGTTCGGTTGAAAATTCTGATTCTTCACCCGGTAAAATTTGATTGATATTAATCGTAATTATCTTGCCTCCCACATTATATTCAATTGAGATATTATTTAAAATCCAATCACTGGTATTTTTAGCAATGCCTTTAATTTTCGCTTTATACATGGGGGTGGGCGAAGGAGCATCAATATCAAAATTGTTTTCTTTTGTGGTTTCAATATTATCTTTAAGCTCTAAATAATTTTCAGGTTTAACTTTTAAATAAACAAAAACTCCGGCAGCAATAAATAAAATTAGAAGTATAAATTTTTTCATTTCCTTAGCTTATTAATTATTTTCGTGATTCGAAGAATTAAAAATAATTTAATTTTCCTTAATAAATAGTTTGTAGGGGAAAATATTAATAATTCACAACGTTGAATTTGAACAGTCTAATGGCTATGATTTAGCTGATAAAAATAAAAATATCAAAATGGTTAAGAACTCAAATCAATTTGGAAATGAAAGCGATTTTAATTTTATGGATGCTCCTAATAGATATAAAAATTTAATTAATTATTTAACGGACTATATTTATACGGTCATAATTAAAAATGGATTTCCTACAGAAACTGTTCACGGGCCAGGATGCGTTTCCGTAACAGGCTATACTTTTGAAGATTATAAAAAAGATCCTGACCTTTGGTATAGAATGGTTCACAAAAAGGATAAAGAAAAAGTATTAAAGCAGGCGCAGCTCGCACTCGCCGGTGAAGAAATAAATCCCATCGAGCACCGCATTATTCATCGTGATGGAACTATACGATGGGTAAAAAATAAAATTGTTATTACAAAAGATGAATCAGGAACCCCGGTTGCATATGATGGTTTAATAAACGATATAACGGATTTAAAAAAGGCCGAAACCGCAGCTGCAATTAAAAACCGGCAGTTGATGCAGGCTGATAAATTAGCTTCGCTGGGAATTTTAGTTTCCGGTATTGCGCATGAAATAAATAATCCAAACAATTTTATTCTTCTTAATATCCGCTTGTTCTCAAAAATCTGGAAAGATGTCACTCCAATTCTTGATGAATATTATAATGAAAATGGCGATTTTGTAATCGCGGGAATGTTGTACAGTGTTTCAAAAGATAAAATTGTTCAGTCATTAGATGGAATTTTAAAAGGCTCGGAAAGGATTCAGAATATAACCAAGAGTTTAACCGAATATTCAAGAATTGACAGCGGTGAGTTAACTGAATCTGTTTCCATTAACAAGGTTGTTGAGATGGCAATTATGATTACAAATAATCTCATAAAAAAATCCACTAATAATTTTTCGGTCGAATACGGAAATAATATTCCATTAATAAAAGGCAATACTCAGCAGCTTGAGCAAGTAATAATAAATTTGATTACAAATGCTTGCCAATCATTAAAAAGCGAAGATGCATCAGTAAAAGTAAGTACATACTTTAATCCTGAAAGAAGAAAGGTGCGTGTTAAAGTAGAAGACCAGGGAATTGGTATTAAGAAAAGTGATTTGAAATATATACTTAATCCGTTTTTCACCACAAAAAGGAACATGGGTGGAACCGGTTTGGGATTGTCAGTTTCACATAATATTGTTGAGAACCATGGCGGAACTTTAATTTTAAAAAGCGAACCAGGCAAAGGGACAATGGCTAGAGTTTCAATTCCTTTAATGGAAAATTAAACTAAGAGATAATTTAATGAATCAAATATTTAATCCTGCAAAACCAATTCTACTTGTTGATGATGAAAAACATTTTCTGTTAAGTGCAGAACTAACACTTTCTTCAAACAGAATAAATAATATTGAGACGTGCAACGATAGCACTGAGGTTATGGATTTATTAGCACAAAAGGAATATTCGTTAGTTGTGCTTGATATAAATATGCCTCACATCTCGGGTGTTGATCTTCTTCCGGCAATCGTTCATAAATATCCTGAAATTCCGGTAATTGTAATCACTGCGGTTAATGATGTTGAAAGCGCAGTCTTCTGTATGAAGGAAGGAGCTTTTGATTATATTGTTAAGCCTGTAAATGATACTCGTCTGGTTACTTCAATTAAAAGGGGATTAGAACTTAACGAAATTAAAAATGAAAACGAGCTCTTGAAGCAGTCGTTATTTCAATCAAACATAAAACATCCTGAAGCATTTGAAGAGATTATCACCAGAAGTGAAGCAATCAAATCCATATTTAAATATATCGAAGCAATAGCCACTACATCATTGCCGGTTTTGGTAACGGGAGAAACCGGAACGGGAAAAGAACTTTTTGCAAAGGCAATTCATAAAGAAAGCGGAAGAAAGGGAGAATTGGTTTCAGTAAATGTGGCTGGCGTAGATGATAATTTTTTTTCGGACACTCTGTTCGGACATAAAAAAGGTGCATTTACCGGGGCCGATATTGATAGGAAAGGATTAATTGAAAAAGCAGAAAACGGTACTTTGTTTTTAGATGAAATTGGTGATCTAAAAATGGAATCGCAGGTAAAACTTTTACGTCTTCTGCAGGAAGGAAACTATTATCCACTAGGTTCAGATATTGCTAAACTTTCAAATGCAAGAATTATTGTTGCAACCCACCGGGATATAAAAACAATGCAAGACAATAATGAGTTCAGGCAAGATCTATATTACAGATTAAAGTCACACCATATTAAAATTATTCCGTTACGCGAAAGGAAAATTGATCTGCCATATTTAATAGATCATTTTATTACTAAAGCGGCGCAGCAATTAAATAAAAAAAGGCCGGCAGTGCCGAAAGAACTTTATACTTTATTAAGCAATTATTCTTTCCCCGGCAATATTCGCGAGCTTGAAGGATTGATTTTCGATGCGATCAGTTTACATTCTTCAGGAATTCTTTCACTTGAATTAATAAGAAAAAAAATTTCCGAGTTTAATGAAATCATTAGTACTAAAAATAATCAGGTAAATAATTCTGCTGATAGCGTTGATAGAACTATTCATTTTCCGGGGAGATTTCCTTCTTTAAAAGAAGCGGAAGAAATTATTATTGATGAAGCGCTAAGGCGTGCTGAAGGTAATCAAACTATTGCTGCGGATTTACTTGGAATTTCCCGCCGGGCATTAAACAACCGGTTGAGAAGAGCAAATGATAAAAGTAACTAATCAATGTTCAAGTTCAAGTGTAAGTTCAAGCAGTAATCCACGACACTCAGTTTGTAAATTTCTAATTTCCCTTAACAATTTCTTAACATAACATCTTATAATAAAATAACTTAACTGTAATACCAGTGCCACAAATATGTAAAGAGCCATATTTCTGCTTTCCTCGTAACTAGTTTATTTTTAAAAACTTACCGTACTTGCCTTAATTATTTAGGAAAATATGTGGCACTCATCTTACTTTATTAATAATTCAGTAATACTGACTCTATCTTTAATTATATAAGGACTTAACATATCTAGAATCTTTTGGTATCGGATTTGTCTATAGAGAATCAGCTTTAAGTAAAAATCTAAAATAAGGAGTGATTATGAAAAGAGCTGGAAAATTTATTTTACTTATATTTAGTACCGTTAGTATCTTCTCGACTTATGTTTCTGCACAGGAAAATAAAATGGTTCCTCAAAGTGGCATAGTTGAAAGAGCATTTAGTACATGTCCCGCTTCATTAGATAGTGAAATTCCTGGGATTGTAGAATCCACAATTTATAATATAATTTGTATTAAAAAGTTTTATCCGCAGGCAGACTATTCAGATATAATTTCAAAATTGAATGAAATCTCTGAAAAAAATTCTGATCCTTCAATCAGTTTCAAAGCACATCTTGCAAGTATTTACTTAACTATTGGTGATCTGATTGATGTTCAGCCTGAAAAAGGAAGATTCGAACATGAATATCTTTTCAAACAAATTACCGAACAATTAGAAAATAAATTACTTGTAACTAATGATTAAAATTTTATTACAAATTTAATTTAAGAATCTCAGAAATCTCTCTCTCTCATACTAAATACGTCCAACCATCCTCCCATCCGGGGGGATGATTTTTTTTGTTTTACCTTCTTAAAAAAATTTACCCAAAATAAATCTGTTTTAATTTGATCCGCAAACTTCTGGATGCCGCCGAAGATAAGCTTTTTTGTTAAGATTGTTATAATTGAGGGCGAAACTACAATTTGCAGATTACGATAAAATTTCCTCTTTAAAAATTTCGTGAACTAAAACACAGCTTGTGTTTGGTTACATTTGTATAATTTGACATAAATATGTAAAAAAATAGGAAGCTTATGAAAATTATTGATAAATCCATTAATCCGGATTCAGGTATAATTGATCTTAAGGTGATGATTGTTGAAGACGAATTTATAATTGCGCTTGATTTGAAAGATATTGTTAAAAGCTATGGCTATAATGTTGTTGCTGTTGCCACTTCGGGTCCTGATGCAGTTGAAAAAGCAAATAAATTTGAACCTGAACTTGTATTGATGGATATTATGTTAAAAGGAAAAATTGATGGGGTAGAAGCAGCAGATTCTATCAGAAAAAAATTAGACATTCCTATAGTTTTTGTATCTTCCTTTTCCGATGAAGAATCTGTTGTACGTGCAAGCAAAGTCTCTGATTACGGCTATCTGGTTAAACCTTTTGACAAAGAGCAGATAAAAGCAGTTATAGAAGCCGCATTAAAGAAACATGAAGAAAAAAATTATTCAAATTTAAATAATGGTTCCTCTACTACTTCCAAACATAATTTTGCTGGACATTAATTTAAAATCTTACTTTTAAATAATTATTGTGTAGGTTTCTCCTTCAGTGGAACCGTGGCAAAAAAATCCTCATAAAATCTATTTGTATATTTGTTCAGAAGCTCTTCAATCCGGTTAGCATCTTCAGAAGAAAATACTAGTCCCGCATGATTTTTCTTTTTCATTCTCCAAACAATTTCAGGATCATTGTAAGAATTAAGATCCGGGAATTCCTGTTTAGCTAACGAAACAATTAAGCCTGCGCAATCATTTTTGTCAATGGGAACCTTGTATCCTTTTTGATCTCTGCGGATTTCTATTTTAGCCCATTCCCTCCAAAGATTTATTCCTGAGGCTGCTTCAACTAAATCTGCTATATGCGCACCTCCCACTCGTGCCGAAGTTTCAAGAAAATATAATTTGCCATCTTCATTTCCCTTAATAAATTCCGTATGCGAAACTCCGTATTTTAATCCTAAGCATTTTAAAACTTCTTTATTTATTAATGATAATTGTTCCCCTTCGACGGAATTTCTTGGAACTGTTCTGCTTGAAAAAACTCTTCCTTCATGGGCAACTTCCATTGGCGGCAAACCGTATTTGCTGGCTATTGAAAATACAACATCACTTTCCCAAATGATTGAATCAACATGAAATATTTCACCAGGAATAAATCTTTCAAGTAAATAAAATGATTGTTGATCGCCAAGCTTTTCAATTATTTGCCAAAGTTCAGATTCATTATTTATTTTTTTTATGCCTACTGCCCCCGCCTGAAGCCGTGGCTTCAAAACAAACGGCGGTTTATGTTTTGATAAAAATTCTTCTATTTTTTTGTAATTAAGAATATGAACAAATTCGGGCAGAGGGATGCCTTCTTCATTAGCACGCATTCTCATTGCCAGCTTATCGCGAAAATATCTTGCAGTAGTTTCTCCCATTCCGGGATTGCGCAAATGTTCGCGTAGAGTTGCGGCTTTTTCTACATCAAAATCATCAAGAGCAACAATTCTATCTATATTTTCTTTTCGTGCTAAAAAACTAACGCCATAAATAACATCATCCATTTTCCATTCTTTATTATTATCGGATATATAAAATGTTTCGTCTATGCTTTCTCGCGGCCATTCAGCATGCTCAAGACTTTTGGAAGTTAGCAAGATTACACGGCATCCTTCTTCTTTGCATTGACGCATAAAGTCAAAGCCTTTTTCATAGCTTGCGACGCATAAAATCGTCAGCGGGTTTGAATTGCTCATAATGCCCTCATTTGGTTAGGCTGTATTTTAATTTATTATTTAATAAGAGGCAAGTAGACTAAAATAATTTAAACCTAAGAAATAGGTTGCGGTATAATTCATTATAGCTTAAGTTAATTTATAAAAAATAAGCGGCTTCACTAATGGATTTTTATCCTCTAACAAATTTATTTAGATAATTTTTAGGAAAGAATTATGAAAATTTATTATACCTCATTCTTAATTATATTCTCTATTCTTTTATTCAGCTCATGCAAATCTTCTATTGATGTTGAAGCTGAAAATAAAAGGCTGCTTGATGCAGACAAAAAATTTTCACAGACATCAGTTGAAAATGGTTCAGCCGAAGCATTTAATTTATTCTTAACAGATGACGCCCTCGAATTGCCCGCTGGAAATGTTCCAATTATTGGAAGACAAAACATTTATGATTCAATGAAAGTGGGGCAGCATGAATACCAATTAAGCTGGGAACCGCAAAAAGCAGAAGTTGCCATGTCAGGTGAAATGGGATATACCTGGGGCAAGTACGTTGTTAAATTTAATGATGCTAACGGTAACGAAATTGCCAGTCGTGGAAAATATTTAAACATTTGGAAAAAACAACCGGATGGTGAATGGAAAGTAGCTGTTGATATGGGAAATAAAGATCCAAAGCCGGTGAGTGATTAGAATGTTTTTATTTTAAATTAAACGCCCTCATTGTAAATGTACTCAATTGTCGCGCTCACTTTATAATAATTATTGAATTATTTTGATATGAGGGAATTGATACTTATTAGGTATTATATCTAATTTGGGTGATGCTCCTCTAACAATTTTATACCATTCTTCAAACACGAATTTATTAAATTTACTTTGAAATGGAGTTTGCAATCGTCCCTCAATATCAATACTTGTAGTAACGATATATTTATCTGGAATTAAAGGTCGAGATACTTTGCCACTATTATCTCCATCAGGTATTAAGTATCTAACTTGCCCTTCATAAAAATTACCTGGGGATAAATTAATATCAAAATCAATTAAGGTTGGATCAAGAGGCGATATTATAAAGACATAATATTTATCATTGTAAAGTCCTACATGGCCTAATTGATTGAAAATACTTGGTATACGTAAATGTACAATTCTATCTGATACATTTGTAAAGCGAGCTGTAAAATCCAATGTATCACCAATAGTATATATAATTTTGTCAGTCCAACCTTCAACGAGAACAATCTGTTTCATTTCTTTAGTTTTTATTTTTCCTTCACTTTTTACATCTAAAGTATCAAGCTTTACTTTTCCTTTTACAAGATAAATTTGGGCTGAATCCTTATGATAATCATTTAGAAAATAGATTAGTTTAAATTCACCGCTGTAAATTGAATCTTCATCAGTAAAGAAAATTGTATAATTACCGCTTGAATCCGAGCTTACACCTCTATTAAGGCTGTCTATATAAACTAAACAATTACTGAATTCAGTCTGGTTCTCAAGTGTTACTGTTCCTTTTAATACTGCAGTGTATAATTTTTTTTCGACTGGATTAGTTATTTCATTTTTACAGCTTATGATTAAAAAGCTTAGTATGAAAATAAAACTTAAGATTATTATTTTATTGATTAGAATCCTTAGAATCATATTCTGTTAGCTTCCCTTATTGAAGTGTAATGTTGAAATCACTATTCAAATGTGCAGAAAAGAAAATAAAGAGACAATGAAAAAAAGTCACATTTCAACAGTCTCAGGTTGGCATTAAAAACTTATCCTGCTCGTAAAGCTTTAACAATATTCAATCTTGCTGCACGAATAGATGGAAGCACACCGCCTACAAACCCCATTACTATTGCAAATATCAAAGAAGCTATAATAATCCCTGGATTTAATGCAAACGAAAATGCAATCTCAGAAAAAGAGGTAAAGTTTAAAACTGATATTGAAATAAATTGCAGAAAGAACGCTATAAATAATCCAATAACGCCGCCGACAATTGAAATGGCTTCCGACTCAGTTAAGAATGCAAGCAGTATACTTCTTCTACTGAAGCCAAGTGAACGCAATGTTCCAACTTCAACGGTGCGGTTTGCAACTGTTGAGTACATAGTTATCATCGCACCGATTGTTGCACCAAGACTAAAAATAACCGTTATAAAAATTCCAACTATGCTTATAAAAGTAGATAATGCATACGATTGTTTTTCAAAATAATCTTTCTCTGTATCCGGTTCGAATTGCTGTAATCTTTTGTCGGTTTCAAACGCCCTTTTAAATGCATCAAAATTTGAAGCATCATCAAGTTTGAGCGTAACCGATGAAACTGTATTTCCTCGGTTGAATGCGCTCAGCAATTGTTTTGCATCTCCCCAAAATTCCGAATCGAATGCGCTGCCGTCAGTTGAAAAAACTCCAACGACTTTCCAATTGTCACCTGCTATTTTTATTGTCTGCCCAATTTCTGCCCCCACAATATTTTTGGTTACTGATTCACCGACGATTAATTCTCTCAATCCAAAATTAAACATTCTTCCACGAATGATTTTTACTTGCGGCCTTATTTGTAAAGCTGTGGTTGAAACTCCCCTTACTGTTACATTGCTTAATCCGCCGCTGACCTTGTCCAGATTTATTATAACCACCGGTTCATATGTTATTAAAGGAACACCATCGGCATTTTTTGCAATATGCGGTAAAGTGCTGATAATATTTTGGGTATTGCCATCCACTAAACTTGAGATTTCGCCATTAGCAGATTTTCTGGTAATAATGACATTCCCATCTGTGCCGGATGACCTTAAAGTTTTTTCAATTCCATTTGCCATCATAAGCACAGCAGCAAAAACAAAAACAACAAGTGCAATTCCTGAAATAGTAATAACACTTGTAAGTTTTCTTGTAGTGAAATTCTTAACAATATATTTTATTGGTATTTTCATTTAAACTCCTTTAAAAGGTCAAAAGTCAAAATTCAAAAGTCAAAGTCTTCTTCGATAAATTGAAAATTTTCATTCAAAGTTAAAATCAAATTATCTGAATTTTCTACACCATATTTTACATATTTCTCTTTGACTTCATTTGCATTTGTCTTTTTAAGCTTTATAATAATCGATGCAATTATCTTTGATATTTCATCAACTTCCGATAACAATGCGTTTATCTTTTCTTCGTCTATTTTTAATCCGTCCTTAATAAGACACAACCAATATTTGGTCTCATTCGAAGATTTAAGTGCGATCTCATAAAATTTTATAAAATCTTTTTTAGAATGAGCGGCTCTTGCTTCTACTAGATTAGCACCCACAGAAGTTGCCGATCTAAGTAATTGATTTATCAATGAATAAAAAACCGTTTTAATATTTAAAGAATCAATCATCTGAATTACATTCAATGAAAAGTAATAAGAACATTTTTTTATATCTATAAATTGCTTTTCCGGCATCTTAAATATTTACTGATTTTAGTTTTGAATTTTGACATTTGATATTTGACTTTATTACCCAACAAACCGGAATCCATCAACAATCTTAGTACTTAACGCTCTTTGAATAGGAAATATTGAAGATGCAATTCCAATTAAAATAGCAGCACTTACAGCAAAAATTATTGTAATTGGTTCGATATCAAACACCGGGAAAAATCCTTTCGGAATTACTTGACTAATTCCATTTACCAACGGAAAAGTTAATAGTAGTCCTACAGCGCCGCCTAAAATTGAAATGAATAAGGATTCTCCTAAAATTAAAGCTGCAATATGTTTTGCAGAAAATCCAATGGTTTTTAGAACAGCATATTCTCTGGTTCTCTCTCTAGCTGCCATTATCATTGTATTTCCAAGCACCAGCATAATAATTCCAATAATTACGAACGACATAACATTCATTGAAGTAAAGATTGAGCTGTAAGCTGAAATAAACGATGACTGGAATGCGCGTTCAGTTTCAGTCTTTGTTTCATCAGCCGAGTTTTTAAATTGTGAATCGACTTCATCTGAAATAGTTGCTGCTTTATCAGGATTATTAATTTTTATAATGTACCAACCAATTTCATTTGCTCTAGCAGGTGAATCCTGTTTCATTCTTTCATTCAGATAATCCCAGTGGAAAAACATTTGAGTTGCATCAGTTGATTTATCTCGCGGTTTATAAATTCCTCTTATTACAAAATCCCACCTTCCCGGGTAGATGTCGCCTTCAAGAGTCATATTATCTCCAACCTTCAAATTGTATTTTTGTGCAATCGATTCTCCCACCACACAAGCATTTCGCTCGCTTTTAAAATCTTTTATCTCCTGCTTGCTTAACAGATATTCAGGATAAATGTCAAAAAAAGTATCGCCATCGATTGCCATTCTAGCAAAGAAGTTACTTTTATCTATAAACACACCGCCAAACCAATTGGCATATGCTACTTCATCTATTCCAGGGATATTTTCAATTTTCTGTTTATAAGCTAATGGCAAAGGAAATATAAATGATACTGCCTGTCTGGTAACAAGTCTTGTAGTTGATGAAGCATCAAGGCCTGCATGCCAAGCGGTTACCACAGTCCGCAATATGCCAAAAGCAATTATTGCAACTGCAATTCCTAAAATAGTGAGTGTAGTTCTTAATTTATGACGAACGGAATTTTTTAATATTAATTTTAAAACTTTCATAACGCTCCTTAAATAAGCTCGCCTTTTTCAAGATGTTTAACAATCGTAGCTCTTTCTGCCGCGTGCGGATCATGAGTAACCATTACAATTGTTTTATTAAATTCTTTATTAAGCCTTTCCATCAAAGTTAAAATTGCATCAGCAGAATTTTTATCAAGATCTCCGGTGGGTTCATCTGCAACTAAAATTAGAGGATCTGTAACAATAGCACGAGCAATTGCAACACGCTGTTCTTGTCCGCCTGAAAGTTGCTTAGGAGAATGATACATTCTGTCTCCAAGCCCTACAATATTTAAAGCGGTTTCAGCTTGCTGCTTTCTTTGGCCTTTATCTAAATGAGTTAAAAGTAAGGGAAGCTCAACATTTTCAAAAGCAGAAAGAACCGGAATTAAATTATAAAACTGGAAAATAAAACCCACATTTGTTGACCGCCATTTAGCTAATGCAGATTCACCCAACTTACCTATATTTGTTTCACCGACAACTATTTCTCCTTTAGTCGGTTTATCAATTCCGGCGATTAAATTTAGAAGCGTAGTTTTACCTGAACCTGAAGGACCCATAAGAGCAGTGAACTCACCCTCTTTAATATTTAAATTTATATTTGATAAAACAGGAATCTCCAGACTGTCACGCCAATATGATTTAGAAAGGTTTTGTATCTTGATTATATCGCCCATAAGTATACTTTCGAAATTATTTATATTCTAAATTTAATTATTGATTAACACTTACTTTAGTTCCATCCTTAATATCATCGCTAACTTTTTCTATTACTCTATCACCCTCGCGCAGTCCAGATTTTATTTCATCATAAGAATTCATTTCTCTTCCTTTCACCACAGGAACTTCAACCGCTTTATCATCTTTCACTTTGAAAACTACATCATTACCATTTCTATTTACGACAGAAGTATAGGGAACTACAATTACAGGTTTTTCATTTTGCTGCTCTTTGGAAATCGGTTTGCTGAAGAATGAAACCTTCGCACTCATTTCGGGCAAAACATTTTCATCATAATCTTTAAATCCTACTTTCACCATAATTGTTGCTTTAGAACGATCAGCTGTAGGAACAATTTTAGCAACAAAACCATCGTAATTTTTTTGCGGATTTGCATCAAGCGTAATTTGACAAGGCTGATTAATTTTTACTCTTTCAATATTTGATTCAGATACATCGGCTTCCACTTGAAGCGAGCTCATATCAGCTAACGTTACAACTGCGCTTTTTGCGTTAACACTTGCACCGAACGGCGCAACGATTTCGCCGACGTCTGCATCTTTGGTTAAAACTGTTCCATTGAATGGCGCACGGATTAGAGTATTTTCAATATTAACTTCCTGAGCTTGAACGTTTGCTTTTGCAACGTCGATTGATGCCACCACTTTTAAATAAGTAGCTTCTGCTTGATCAACTTGCATAGCTGTGGCGGATCCAGTTTTTAATAAAGCTTGCTGTCTTTTATAATTATTCTCTGCGTCCTTTAAGGAGGCTTCAGCTAATTTTAAATTTGCTTTTGCTGCTGCCAATGCAGCTTGAATATCATTATCCTCAAGCTTACCTATTATTTCGCCTTTTTTAACTTTGTCACCTTCAACCACACCAAGGTAAACAAGTTTGCCTGTTCCTTTTGAAGCGATTGAAGCTTTGCGTTGTGCGACAACATATCCATTAGCGTTCAATGTTGCAGATGATTGAGAAGGCGACTGCATAACCGCCGTCGTTAATTTAACTTCCACAGCCGGATTGAAAATTGTATTGTAACCCCATATTGCTGCAGCTAGAATAACAACGATTACTATAACTGTAATAATAATGCCATTTCTTTTGCCTGCCGCTTCCGGGTTTTTGGCTGAAGTTCTATCAATTCTTAACGAGGATAAATCATTGTTTTTGTTTTCCAAAATAGTGCTCTCAGTTTTATAAATATTTTAATACTCTTAATTGATTTATATTCAAACGTGAAAGGTCAAAATTGAAATTGTATATTGATATGATATTTGACATTTGACATTTCACCTTTCACTTTTATTCCATCACCAATTCATTCTCTTTTTCAATTCAGAAATATGAGCTAGGTGATGATTACAATGCCAAGCATAATTAGCAATAAACTCATCAATCGAAACTAATTTTTTTGATTCAGGATGAAAATAGCTTTTCTTCACATCTTCTTTTGAAAGGTTTTTTAGAACCATTCCCCATCTTTTATGGAGTGCTTCCAAAAGCTGAAGTGAAATATTTATATCGCTTTTATTATCAATTAATTCAGCCCAGAGCTCTTGATAGTATGGTTTTATTTCAGGGTTCGTTTCAGTCAATG
>CAVSWT010000027.1:0-47500 GCA_963731745.1 uncultured Ignavibacteriales bacterium | reverse complement strand
TAGAATAGAAGGTCCAGAAATGTCGATTCTTCTAAATTCTATGTTGCGAATTATTTTTCCTTCTTGTGCCTTAATTTCTTCATCAGAATTTTTATTTTGTGAAAAAAGGAAGGGAGTTAACATCAGGATGAAAATTATCAATACTAAAAATTTATTCGAACTCATAAATCAATTTTATTTTTAACCAGATTTATATTACAAAATAAATTGTTTAGTCATTGTGATTTATTTTTTAATGAGGTTTCGATCAAATCTACTGCGCCTGGATAATCAGTTTTCAGGCAATTATTCATTCTTTTCCTTTTCCTCATCTTTTTTACCTCTTTTATTTTATACTCTTTTGACTTTTGATAGCTGGCTTAATTGTTACAACCTAATTAGCAATGAAATTTTAATATAATATAAAACTAATTCAAAACACACAAATAAGGAGTACACAAATGACAGTACAAAGGTCAAATTTGAAAAAATTGCTGGCAATTATTGCCGCTATAACTCTGATTTTTATGATAGGCTGTAAAGATTCGCCTGTTGATGTGGTAGATAATTCTGAACAAATAGTGATCAGGAAGCATTACAAAAAATAGCAGATGAAGATTCTGCTCTCGCTTCATTCGAAACTAATTTTAATGATGAAGATTTGATGAGCTTTGCAAAAGTCAGCTCAGATATTTATCCATTTCGTGTTGGCCATAAAGTTCATTTATTAATAGAAATTTAAATGTTGAATTTCAGGTGATTCATCATCGGTACATTGACAAAAACTTATGAAGGTGTATTATTGATATCAGCTCTTATTCAGATACAGCAGCTGTTCCAGATACGTTATTCAGAAACCATTTACCACTACCGTTGTGCGAAAACTTATATTTATAAAGGTAGCAAAAACTGACCGACCATTATTAAATTGGAGACTCGCTATAATATCTTTGCCCGAAGGAGGAACGGGAAGCGCTAATATTCAAATTCAAAAAGTTACAGTTTCAATTGAAGGCCATTATGATTGGTAATTGATTCGCCCACAGAATACTTTTTAAATCGATGGAAAAAATAGTGGAAAGAATTACCTGTGCTACACTTAAACCAGCTTGTAAAAATTCAGGTTGAAGTTAAAAGTGCTTATGCAGATACCGACTTTGTAACTTTAACATACGGAGCTGATTTAAAAGGATCTCACAGAGCCAAAAAACGTTTTGAACTAGTATCTTCAACACCTGATGGAAATGGATTATACACAAAAGTTTATGAACAATCTTATACAGCTAACCCATTCCGTGGATTCTTCCATGCGTTATAAATGCTTTTCCAAGTCAGGTTATTTTAGATGATGCAGCTCCAGTTGAAACAAGTATGTGGGGAATACCTTACATTGTTAAATTTTAGAAGCGATGGTTTAATAAAATTGTTATAAGGAGAACAGTACATGAGAAAAGTGAAGAATCGGTTAAATCAGATTCTTCACTTTATTATTTTGAAATTACCTAAAGTTATTTTAATTGATATTATTATTTTTCAATATTAATTTGAATTTAAAACTTAGAATGAAAACACATAAAAAAATATTTTACTTTTTAATTTTAATATTATTTACTGCTATTATAGCCGGCTGTGATAAACCGGCACCGACAGAATTAATTGGTACTTCACAGAACGAAGACCCGATTGAATATGAAACAATCGCAAAAAGTCCAACCGATGAACTTTACAGCAACGGGACTGATACTACAGGAGTATCAGAGATTAACAAAATACTCCAATGTAATTACTGTAAGCGGAGTTAAAATTTCGGACAATTCTCAAACCATCAAATTTGCTACAGCACAGGCAATTTTTTTTATAGAACAAGCCTGTAAAAACGGATGATGGGAAAATAATGGATTTAAAACCAACTTTTCGGGGAAGTAAAATTTAACAACGTTAAAGCATTAACATTACCCTTCAAAGTGAAGTTTAGGAACACAATTCAAAATATTCAAGATTCGACTTTAGGATTTTATCACCTTTTATACAGCGGAAGATCAAGTATATTCGTCCTTTTAATTATAAATATAATTCGTCAGTTAATTTAGAACTTAACCCTATATAGCCAGACATCCACTTTAGATATACCTACACCAAAAGAAATATTTGCGAATATAGATAACAAGAAATAAAAATAATCTTACCGCAAAAATACGTGGGATTCAGGAAATACAGATATGCCTATTCAAAAGTTATCTGCGGAAAACTTAAAGGAAAAGACAAAGCTATTTCATATTTAATGAAAACGAGAGATGACAGTGAATTAGTAATCCCATCAAAAATATTACGAGCTATTCCCGCAAACACTTTTGAACATTTGATTGTTACATTAATCAGGCAATATCAAAAAACAGTACTATCGTTTAAATACACTTACTGTGCTTTCTCAAAGTATACATTCATTAGTTGTAGAATCTCCTTGAAGAAAATTTCGATTTTAATATTGTATGATTATGATATTTGCATCAAAGATATTTTCTCAAAATTCATTTGAGCCAGGCGGCTTTTGGGGAAACCAAAATGCTTCAGGAAATTTGTTCAGCAGTTTTGAAAGCAATCCAGTAATTTTTCACTGTTAAAAGATTGGGGAGTAACACTTTCATACGGCGCTGAATTTGGTAATGAAATTAATTCTACTTTATATCTTTTGTCTTTATCAAAAAGAATTAAAAAAAATACTATTTCAATAAGGTACACTCCGGGTTATCAAAAAGAATTTATTTTTACAAATAGAGATCAATTTTTATAAATGATCCTCTTCACAATCATTATCATCAAATTATATTTATAAAGAATTATTCGGGCTAGGCTATTCATATAAATATTCGACAAAATCAGTTCCGGATTTAGTTTAAGATTTTTCAATCAGGAATTTAATAGAGAATCAGCAATAATTGTTTTTTCTGATTCCACACATTTTGAAAGAAGTATGATACAAAAAAATATAATTTGTGGAAATTAGATTTTGGTATTAATTATTCGCCGATTAAAAGTTTATCATTGTCTATATCTTCAAAAAACATTTTAAATTTCAGTGAAAATATAGATGACTCTGAATTCAGTAGTTTCAAACTCAGAAATAATAAATCCGCTTTAGTCGGAATGTCATATGCTTTTACTAATTAAGCCGCATTTAATATCTTATATGAAACTTCAAATTCATTTCAATTTAAATATAGGATTATTAAAATTATTTAGAGATGAATTGGGAGTAAGCTTATGCATTTCATGATAAATATCAAGCTCCATTTATAGCTGGAATCATTCCTTCAGTAATGTATAATTCAAATCTTTTTTCAATATCTCTTTCATTGTTCAAATATTTTTCAGATCGAAAAAACATAGAAGATTTTTCTCTTTTTGAAAACGAAAGTTTAACAAATATTATAAAAACCGTTACAGTTTTGATAAATTAACTTTGAAGTCTCTTTCAAACTTAACACCATAAAAGAAAAATCTGTAGAATTTATTGATGTGAAAATACTGGATAACATTTTTCCAACTTTAACACAAAATTATCTTGATCATCCTTTTGCAGTAGGTAAAGTTCTTAATCTTACAGATAAAAGAATTTCCATTAAACCTTTGAGTAAGATAGAAGGAGATCAAGATTTAATTCAATCAAAAACAATATCGATAGCACCAAAAGATACACCGAAGTTTATTTTTATACTATCATGCCCGATGATTACTCAAAGAAAAAGTCGAAATATCTTACGCAGATTTTTAAGTGATAGAATCAGAAGAAAATCCAGAAGATAAATTTCAAAAACCTATTTTAGTTAATAGGTGAATGCCTGAGAGGCAAAGTCATTAATTTAAAATATTTTATAAAGAAAGATTTTAATATCTCAAAGAGTTAAGCAAAGCAAATTTAGAGCAGTCACAAAATCGAACTAGATACTCTTAATTAAGCATATACTTCTTTTTATAAATCGAAAATAATTTTTAAATCGATGATAAAAGAACTAGAGTAACTTCAGATCGCGAGCTTACGCAGGTTCAATATACATCAAAGGTAGAACTTAAAAGAGGAGATAGAGAAGATCTAGGTATATATAGACAATAATAGAAAGAGTAAGAAAAGAAAAAGCACTAATAAAATAAAAAAAAAAAAAAAAAAAAAAAAAAAAAAAATTTTTTTTTTTTTTTTTCTTTTTCTTTTTCTTTCTTTTTTTTTTTCTTTTTTTTTTTCTTTTTTTTTTTTTCTTTTTTTTTTTTCTTTTTTTTTCTTTTTTTTTTTTCTTTTTTTTTCTTTTTCTCTTTCTTTTTTTTTTTTTTCTTTTTTTTTTTTTTCTTTTTTTTTTTTTTCTTTTTCTCTTTTTTTTTTTTTTTTTTCTTTTTTTTTTTTTCTTTTTTTTTTTTTTTTTTTTTTTTTTTTTTTTTTTTTTTTTTTTTTTTTTTTTTTTTTTTCTTTTTTTTTTTTTTTTTTTTTTTTTTTTTTCTCTTTTTTTTTCTTTTTTTTCTTCTTTTTTTCTCTTTTTTTTTTTTTTCTTTTTTTTTTTTTTTTTTTTTTTTTTTTTTTTTTTTTTTTTTTTTTTCTTTTTCTTTTTTTCTTCTTCTTTTCTTTTTTTTTTTTTTTTTTCTTTTTTTTCTTTTTCTCTTTCTTTTTTTAATCGTATCAACAGGTAAAAATTCTTCCATTCAAATTTCAAACTCAAACATAAAGTTTACATTGAAAGGAAAATTCTGTTGTTTCAGTCAGCAGCATAAAAAAAATGACTCTTGACGAATTGATTTTAGCTCTTGCTATGGAAGACATGATTAACGCACCAAAGAAGAAAGATAAAACTAATTCATCCAGCACAGCAGTTTACGGTAGCGAAGAAAAAGGCGATAAGAAATTAACTTCTGCAGATAATAATTTTGGAATGAAAAGATTGAACGGTGCAATGCAGCTATCCGAAAATGGATTTAAGGAATCATCAGTTGTAGCTGCCCAAGAAACGTATCGAAAATATCCCGAATCAAAAAGCTATGCTACAATGAGAATCTTCTTTGCAAATGATTTAAGTGCACTTGGCCCTTATGAGGAAACGTATAGAGAATTTAATTCAATTAAAAACTTAGTTCTTTCGGATCAACAAAAAAGAGGTGGAAGACAAATTAAGTTTTCTTAGTACTAAATTGATTAGTTCGCAATAGAATCGGCAGTAACAGATTATATGTGAAGCCGATGAATTAATTTCATTCCTATAAATTTCATTGCCTTATTTTAAATTTTGATATCAAAAAAATTCTCCTATCTTATACCATCTCATTAAAAAAATTCCTTTAGTTCTACAGGAATAACACTGCTAATTCCTTATTCTATTTATTAAATACAAAGCAAAAGACTAAGGCCGTTATGACTTTAGACATGATTATAGTACTTATCATATTATGTGGTGCGATTGCATTATTCATGATGGATAAAGTTCCCGTTGACCTCACCGCTATGATCATAATGGCAGCTTTATTATTAACAAGAATCATTACTCCCGAAGAAGGAATATCCGGTTTCAGCAATACGGCCACTGTAACAGTTGGAGCAATGTTTGTTCTTAGCGCGGCATTATTTAAAACCGGTGCTTTGAATGTGGTAAGTGGATTTTTAGCCAAGGCTCTAAGTAAAAATTTTTGGACCGGAATGCTTTTATTGATGTTGATCGTTGGAGTTATTTCCGCATTTATAAATGTGACAGCAGTTGTAGCCTTGTTTTTGCCTGTCCTGGTTGGATTATCTAAAGATATAAACATAAGCCCTTCAAAATTACTTATTCCACTTTCCTTCAGCGCATTGCTTGGCGGTGTGGGAACATTAATCGGAACATCTACTAATATTCTTGTAAGTTCAATTGCTTTTAAACATGGCATGCCGGCTTTCGGAATGTTTGAAATGACTCCGTTTGGCATTATAGTTTTAGCCATCGGATTAATTTATATGCTTGCCATCGGAATTAGACTGTTACCTAATCGCCAATCAACTACAGAATTAATAAAAAAATATGAGATGGGTGATTATATAACAGAAATTGTTCTTCTTCCGAATGCAGCATCAGTGGACAAGCAAATTCAAGAATCTCCAATTGTTAATGATCTTGATATTGATATCATTGAAATAAGAAGAGGAGAAAATTACAGATTTTTCCCATCACCGGTTACAATACTAAAGGGCAATGATATTTTAAAAGTCAGGTGCGACATAGATAAATTAAAAGAACTTCAGCAGCGGGAAGGAATTAGCATTAGGCCGGATAAACGAAATGCAGATGAGAAGGAATTGAATTTATCCGAAGCAACTCTTGTTGAAGCCGTTGTTACTCACAATTCAAGATTAAGAGGAAGAACTATAAAAGGAATCAATTTTCGCGAAACCTACGGAGCGACTGTTTTGGCCATCAAACAGCGGGGACAGTTGATGCATGAAAAACTTGGCCGTGCAAGGATACGTTCAGGTGATGTGCTATTAATAGAAGTTAAAAAAGATTGGTTAATGAGGTTAAGGCAAAATCAGGATTTTATTATTGTTTCCGAAGAAACTAAAACCGAAATTAAAAAGGGGAAATTATTAACTGCACTTTTAATTATGACAGGAGTCGTCGGGACAGCAGCTTTTGGAATTTTCCCCATCGTCCAAAGTGCAGTTATTGGAAGCGTGCTGATGATTTTAACAAAATGTATTTCTTTAGATGAAGCTTATAAAGCTATAAATTGGAAAGTAATTTTTTTATTAGCAGGTGTTTTAACTTTAGGACTAGCACTTGAAAAATCCGGTGGAGCATTATTTATGTCCTCAATTCTGATACACCTTGTCGGCGGATTTGGAAACAAGGCATTGGTGTCTGCATTCTTTCTTTTAACTTTGTTATTAACTAATTTCATGTCAAACAATGCTACGGCTGCCTTACTTGCTCCGATAGCAATATTAACGGCTCAATCCTTAGGTGTAAATTCCCGGCCATTTTTGATGGCAGTTACTTTTGCGGCGTCATTAAGTTTTATGACTCCAGTGGGATATCAGACAAACACAATGGTAATGGGCCCGGGAAATTATAAATTTATAGATTATTTAAAAGTCGGTGCGCCGCTCGATTTTATTTTATGGATTTTAGCTACATTATTAATACCAATTTTTTATCCACTTTGAAGAATTTTTAATTGAGCGATCTGAAAAAAATATTTCTGGATGTTAAAGATTTTTTTAATGTTCCAATAGCCACCATCGGCAAAAGTAATATTACGCTTTGGGATATTACTTATTTTGTAGTACTAATTTTCTCGTTAATATATCTTACCGCTAAACTCCGTAAATGGATTGTTTACAAACTACTCTCCAGAAGTAAAATTGATCTTGGAGTTAGAATTGCGGTAGGGACAATTGTCCGCTATATAATTTTAGTAATAGGGTTTATAATAATTCTTCAAACGGTTGGTATTGATTTAAGTGCCCTAACAATTTTAGCCGGCGCCCTTGGAGTTGGTATTGGTTTCGGCCTTCAGAATGTTACTAATAATTTTGTCAGCGGTATTATTATACTTTTTGAACGCCCAATTAAAGTCGGGGATAGAATTGAACTTGGCGATGTTTCAGGGGATGTGGTAAGAATCTCAATGCGTTCCACCACAATTGTAACTAACGATAACATATCAATTATAGTTCCTAATTCTGATTTCATATCTTCTAAAGTTATAAATTGGAGTCATACCGATCGAAATATTCGCTTTAATTTTCCCGTTGGTGTTTCTTATAAAGAAGATCCCGAGAAAATTAAAAACATTTTGCTTGAAGTTGCAAAATCAAATGATGCAGTGTTGAAGGAACCCAAGCCCGATGTGTTGTTCACTCAATTTGGTGATAGCTCGATAGACTTCAAATTAAGGGTTTGGACAAGAGAGTATATCAATCGTCCGGGAGTTTTAAAAAGCCAGCTATATTATGAAATATTTAAAAAGTTTAGAGAGAATGAAGTTGAAATACCATTCCCCCAAAGAGTTGTACTTCTAAGAAATTTTAATGATATCCTTAAAAATCCATCAACTAAATGATTCAAATAGAAGTTCTTCTCTTAATTGCATCAAGCTTAATACTTATCAGTGTGGGTATAGCAAAGTTTTCCGATAACCTTGGAGTTCCCGCTCTGCTGCTGTTTATTGGTGTTGGTGTATTTGCTGGTTCAGAAGGGCCTGGCGGAATTTATTTTAACGATCCGCAGCTTGCTCAAGCCATTGGAATTATCGCTTTAGTTTTTATTTTATTTTCCGGCGGGTTGGAAACTAATTGGGTTTCTGTAAAACCGGTTATAAAGCCAGCTCTCGTTTTGTCGACGGCAGGAGTATTGATTACTGCAATTACTGTGGCGGTGTTTATTTCCTTAATTTTAAAAATATCATTTGTGTGGGGATTATTATTAGGTTCAATTATTTCCTCTACTGATGCCGCAGCAGTTTTTTCAATTCTTAAAACCCGCAATATAAGTTTAAAGGGAAGGTTAAAACCTCTTTTAGAATTGGAATCCGGAAGCAACGATCCCATGGCCGTATTTTTAACTATTAGTTCAATTGAACTTCTACTAAATCCGGAAAGCAATATCTTCAAATTAGTTTTGACTTTTTTTCTACAGATGGGATTAGGCGCAGGGCTCGGATTAGTACTGGGTAAGCTGATGGTTTATCTTATTAATAAACTTAATTTTTCTTATGAAGGAATCTATCCGGTATTTTCCATTGCCTCATGTATATTAATATTTTCCATAACAACAGTAATTGGCGGAAGCGGATTTTTGGCGATTTATATTGCAGGATTAATTGTGGGGAATGCTTCTTTAGTTCATAAAAAAAGTATGATACGTTTTTTTGATGGCCTGGGCACGCTTAGTCAAATTGCGATGTTCCTTTCTTTAGGATTACTAGTTTTTCCATCACATATATTTGCTGTGACTGGAACAGGACTGTTGATAGCTGCATTTTTAATTTTTATAGCAAGGCCTTTAAGTGTTTTTATATCGCTACACTTTTTCAAATTTAAGTTTAATGAAAAAGCATTCATCTCATGGGTTGGCTTGAGAGGAGCTGTCCCGATTATTTTAGCAACTTTTCCATTACTCGCCGGTGTAACTAATGCTGATATTATTTTTAATGTTGTGTTCTTTATAGTGTTGACCTCTGTACTTCTGCAAGGCTGGACTTTAGTGCCTTCTGCAAAGGTACTGAAGGTTGATGCTCCACTTGAAAAAAAGAAACAGTATCCCATTGAATTTAATCCAATGGAAGGTGTGGATACAGAGTTGATTGATTTTATCATTCCTTATGATTCTGCTGTAACTAAAAAATCAATTGTAGAACTTGGTTTTCCGGATGACAGTAGAATTGTTTTAATTTGGAGAAATGAAAAAAGCATCATCCCAAGCGGGGGAACTGTGCTGGAAGAGGGCGATACCATTTTAACTCTTGTAAACAAAAGCAATATAGAAGATGTCAAAAAAATCTTGACTCAAAGAGAATGACTTTCGTGTAAAGATAAATCTTGATATGCTGAATTTATTTTATGGGAACTTTACTGTATATTAGACTTAGATTAGTTCACTAACCATTTTATCTTTTACAAAACTTTTGGAAAATGCAATGAAAGCAAAGATTATTATTTTATTAATCTTGGTTATTTTCTTAACAATTTTCATTTCGCAAAATGCTTTAGATCTTCCTATTAAAGTTCTGTTTTGGGAATTTCAAATACCTGGAATTATATTAATCTTGTTAACCGGTCTTCTTGGAATAATAATAGGGTTTATACTTGCATTAATTTTTAATAAACCTTCTCATAAGAAAATAGAAAAAGATAAGCCTGAACCGAAAGTGAATGACATTAAAAATAAAATTTGATTTGAATAAAGTGTCCAATTAAAATGAAATTATTAAAAATATTCGATACATATAATTAAAGAGGAAATGTTATGAAAATTGAAGATAGAAAATATGTTCACCCTGAAGTTTTAGTTTCAACCGAATGGGTTGCTGATCACTTAAATGATAAAAATGCAAGAATGATTGAGTCAAATGAAGATCAGCTTTTATATCCAAGCGGACATATTCCTGGTGCAGTTCATGTTGATTGGACTAAAGATTTAAACGATCAAATAAAAAGAGATTATTTAGATAAAAAGAATTTTGAAGATTTAATGTCCAGGATAGGAGTTAGTAATGATACAACGGTTATTTTTTACGGAGATAAAAATAATTGGTGGGCATGTTATGCGTATTGGGTTTTTAAATTATTCGGTCATCAAAACGCTAAAGTAATGGATGGCGGAAAATTAAAATGGGAAATTGAAAAAAGAGAATTGACTCGCGAAGTTCCTCAATACCCTAAAACAAATTACTCCGCAAAAGAACGCGATGATAAAACAATACGCGCATTTCGTGATGACGTTTTAAAACATATAAGCAATAATAAAAAATTAGTTGATGTTAGAAGTCCTGAAGAATACTCCGGTGAAAGGCTTCACATGCCTAATTATCCAAATGAAGGCGCTTTAAGAGGCGGACATATTCCCGGCGCTAAAAGTATTCCCTGGGCAAAAGCTATTAATGCCGATGACGGTACATTTAAAACTGCAGATGAGTTAAAACAGATTTATGAAAAAGAGAATAATCTAAATTCAAAGGATGAAGTAATTGCCTATTGCAGAATCGGAGAACGCAGCAGTCATACCTGGTTTGTTTTAAAAAATTTACTCGGCTTTGACAATGTAAGAAATTACGATGGAAGCTGGACTGAATGGGGCAACCTTGTTGGTGTACCTATTGAAAAATAATTTTTAAGAAATAAGAAACAATAATTTTTAAATCTTAGTGAAACTAAGTGTTCTCCATGTCTAAGTGGTAAATCTTTTTTCACCAACGAAGGCACTTGGAACACTATGAATCATCATACTTGATATTATAGTGAATATGACAAACACTCCTAAAAAATTAGCGGACCTTTTAGAAACTCTTTCAATGTTTCCTGATGAAACGCAGCGCATAGATTTATTGATAAGCTATGCTGATAAATTTAAATCTGTGCCTGAAGAAATAGCAACGAAGCCATATCCTGATGAAAATAAAGTTCCGTTTTGCGAATCCGGAGCTTATGTATGGGTTAAAAAGAATGAAGATGGAACATTAAAATTTTATTTTGCAGTTGAAAATCCGCAAGGTGTTTCTGCAAAATCTCTAGCTGTCATTTTGGAAAAAACTGTATCTGGAGAATCGCCTGAAGCCGTTCTAAATATTCCTGAAGATCTTGTTTATAAAATATTTGGCCAGGGTTTGTCAATGGGTAAAAACATGGGCTTAACCGGAATGGTCCAAATGATTCAGCGAAGAGCTAAAGAATTTTTAAATAAATAACTTCTATTATTTATTTTAGCAATATCATTTTTCTTGTCTGCGAATAATTTTCAGCTTCAATTCTATAATAATATATTCCGCTCGAAATTTGTTGCCCTTTATTATTTACACCTTTCCAATTTACTGAATAACTGCCTGAGGTTTGTTCGGCACTTACAAGTGTTTTTACTTCTTCGCCTTTGAGATTATAAACTTTTAAAGTTATAAATCCGTTATGTGGAATCTGATATTTTATAGTCGTTTCCGGATTGAAAGGATTTGGATAGTTCTGTTCTAGTTTAAAATTTAGCGGGTACGTATTTTTGTTTACGGAATTAACAATTTGTAAAATATCTTTTAAAATGTAATTATTCGGGTCGAAAGTAATGCCTGAAACTTGTGCATTCAGATTTATTGTAAAGGTTTGATTAAGAGAATTGTTAAAAAATGTAATTGTAGTATCGCCAGTTGAAAATTTAAATTTAATTTGAACCGGCATGGTAAAGAAATTGGGATTTGTGTTTGCTTCTTGATTAAGGATAGCCCTAACCTCAAAATTATCTTTTGTTAATTCTTTGGAACTCCATTGAACTTTATACTTTGGGTAATTTTCTCCGTAAATCCATTCATTAAAAAAATAGTTTAAATCTTTTCCGCTGGTTTCTTCTGCTATTTTTTGAAAATCGGAAGTCACAGCATTATTATATTTCAGTTCAGGACTATTCGCATAATTCTTCATTATTGAGAAAAATACATCGTCACCAACAATACCCCTTAGCATATGCAAAACCCAAGCTGCTTTTCTATAAGTTTTGCCCGGATCATAAATATTTTCATCAGTTGAAATATCTTCAACATAAATAGATCCTTTTGCATTTTTGGCAGCATATTCAGGCTGAGCGGATGAGTTGGCGTAATAATCAAGTTGTTTGTTAAAATTTTGCTTGCCTTCAAATTTTTCTACTTGCAGCAAATCGCAATAAGATGCAAAACCTTCACTAAGCCAGATATTATGATAATCTTTGAAAGTTACAGCATCTCCGAACCATTGGTGAGCTAACTCATGAGCAGTCACGGAATGACTCCACGGAGCCGAGCGATACATTGTAGTCATGGTCTGATGTTCCATCCCGCCGCCTGTTGCTTGGGTCTGCCCATATTTTTCATTTATGAATGGATATAATCCAAATTTTTCACTGAAAAAACTTATTAAGCTGACAGTAAAATCAGCGACTGGTTTTTGCTTAGCTAAATCTTCGTTCCAAACAAAATGCATCATAGGCATTGATTTAGAAACATCGTAATCAAATTTATTTTGATAAACGACATAATCCGACATCGTTACGCACATTAAATAATTCGCTATTGGGTAATGTGTTGACCATTTGGTTGTTGTAGTTCCATTTCCATTATCTGTTTCACTTTTTAAAACCCCATTGGATGCAACTTTATAATAGCTGTCAGCAGTTACCCAAATCTCAACTGAATCAGCTTTATCAGACAAATCTTCTTTGCAAGGAAACCAATAGCTTGCCATATAAAATTCGCTGTGAGTATACACAACCTTATGACCATTGTATGTATCAATATGCATTGGACTGCCGTATAATGAATCGATTGAAGGCGTTCCTGAATATTGGATATCCAATGAAACTAACTCACCTTGCATATAATTTTTTTCGAGTTGAACTGAAATTGTACCATTAGAATGATTATAGCTAACGCCAGCACCATATGAATTTATATTTTGAACGCTCATATTATTTTTTAAATCAAGAGTTACTTGATTAATGGAAGGTGCTAAAACTTTTGCATTAATAGTAGCGGTTCCGCTTAAATGATTATTATCAGGATCAATAAATAAATCAAGTTTGATATATTTTATATCAATATTTGTGTCAACCGAATTTGGTTTAAGAATTATTTGGTGAGAATTAAATCGAGCAATTTTTGATTTGTAACATTCAGAAATTCCCGGTTGCGCAAAAGTATAAATTTGAATTAATATTGTTAATCCAATTGTCAATTTAGCAAATAACATCTTATGCATATTGCTCCCACTGAATTTAATGTTTATAAAATGTATTGAAATAAAATTATATTAACAACCCATAGATATAGATGCTATAATTTTTTTTGAACTTATGTAAAGAGAAATTGATTGTTTTTTCGAATTTTTGGTAACTAACCAGTATTAAGTTTTTCTGGGAAAGTTTAACAATCCTTTAATAGTCAGGATATTTTCACTTGATTTTAGAAATAAATCGATGCATTTTTTTACCAGTATTAAATATATTTATAATTGATTTATTACCTATCTATGGTTCTTTGTACCTATTGATGGGATTTCAATTTGTTCTTAAAATCATTGCATCTTTTTTACAAGTGGATTAAATAATTTATTCGATTGATTCTGTAGAGGACATTTGTTTGCTTTTTACATATAGAAATACAATATATTCTATTTAAGTGTAAAGATGTTTGGTTGGAAGTTAGTTTAAGCGCTTACATAAAAAAATTTACTAATTACCAACACTATTATAAAAGCGGGAGAGTAAGCGCACATCAAAAAAATATACAATTCTACTTTTTAATCTTAAATTCAAATTTTTGTCTCAATTCGTTGAAAATTAATCTTAAAAATCTCACATTGAGAATGGGTGATTTGCGTTCGTGGGGGGTGTGTTGGTTTAATGCTCCATTTCATTTATTTTCTGTTTTTGCGGCTGTCTTTTCGCTTTTTCTTTTTTTCTTTTTTTCTCTTTTTCTTCTTCTTCTTTTTTCTCTTTTTTCTTTTTTTCTTCTTTTCTTCTTCTCTTCTTCTTACGTCTCTGTGCTTCTATCTCCCTCTCTTCTTTTTTCTTTTTTTCTTTCTGGTGGTTGGTAGCATTTTTTTTCTCTTCTTCTCTTTTTTTTCTTATAAGCGTGATCGCCCCTCTAGAGTTTTCGTTTCTTTTCTTCTCTTTTCTTTTCTTCTTTTTTCTACACCATTCTTTTTTTATTTTATCTAAATCTTCAATTTTAATCTTAAATGGTAACTCGAGAAAATAAAAAAGGTTGAAATTTTTAGAGACAGAGAGAATTTTTTACACAATCTATTTGGAAAAAATAAAAAAAGGTGAAATCGTTTTATAAAGTCTATTATTCACGAAATTTCTCTCTACTTTTCCCCTTTATCCATAACCAACATATAATCCAATCACCACATCAAATTAATTCATCTACTATATCTTAACATCTCTCTAAATATTACACTATAAAAATATGCTTAGAAGGATTTTAATTTTTAAGCCAGTACTCATAATCAGAACAAATTATTTTACAAACATTAATCAATGGTGGGGAGAATGAAAAATATTGGATCTTTCACATTTTATTTAATAATAATTTTTGCATTTAGTACCACCTCAGCACAAACATTAAATCTTCAATCCATGCCAACTGAAAAAATGGAATTTGGATTTATATTTGCAAAACCATTCTATTCTAATAACCTTGAGTTTTCGTTTTTTTCTGGTGTTTACCAATTTTCACTGAGTATTCCCATAAGCTCAAAGTTAAATATATTAAGTGGTGTCCCATTAATAATATCCAGCTACGAAGAGGATTATGGCATTAGAGGTAAATCTAAATTTGATAAAAATGATGTAGGAAATATTTTTATTGCATTACAAACTAATTACGATGCTGTGGAAAATAAAAGATCAATTTTAACGTTTGGATTATATCTGCCAACAGCAAGCAAAGAAGCAGCTGTTAACGGATTATATACAGATTATTATAATCTTCAAAAATTTATTCCCGATTACCTTGGTGTCTATTTTAACTATGCTTTTCACAAGCTCAATGCGAAAGGCTTTAATTTTGGATTCGAATTGGGGCCAAACATTATTATCCCAACTGAAGATGGTAGTTCGAAAACTGAACTTTTTATTCATTACGGCATTGGAGCCGGCCTCCAGGCCGAAAGGTTGCTAATAAAAACAGAACTTAATGGAATTTTTATTGTCTCAGAAGAAGCTCAAATATTTGGTGATAGATTCGTCAATCTTTTTAACATAGGTGCCCTGTGGAACGGAGATACTGTGACCCCTGAATTATATTATAGAATTTATTTAAGTAAAAATATAAATGAAGCCCTTGATGGTGTATTAGGAATTGGGGTAAAAGTATCAATTGACTAATCATTTTTTTCTTAAAATTCTAATTATGAACTTATAATTTACATTAAAATTATGGACAGAGTAAAAAAGATGTATAGTAGAATTTATTTAATGAGTTTTAATTAAGTAAAAGGATAAAATGACAAAAAGAAGATTAAAAAAGCTGATCAAAAGAGCTATCAATCTTCCGCGAGGGCTTGATTTTTTTAGATATACATCAAATAAAATTCATTCTTATTTTTTAAGAAATAGTAAAAATTTAAAAGTTGCTTTCCTTCAACAATAATGTTCGAAGTTACAAATCAATGTAATTTAAAATGTATAACCTTCCGCGTGAATATCTTTTTGGTGAGCAAATGGATAAAGGTTATATGAATTTTGTAAAGCTAAAGAAAATTGTTGATGGGCTTATCCTTATGTAGATTCTATTGTCTCACCGGCTTGGGCGAAACATTATTATATAAAGATATTATAAATGCAGTTGATTATATAAAAAGTAAGAGCAAGGGGATTATAGTTTCTTGTTCGATAAATGCGCACTTAAAAACCAGCGTCGTAACAGTCAGGCAGTTGATTATAAAATTGACACAATACAGGTTTCAATGGATGGAATTGGGAGGTATATAATCAAGTACGATTGAGAGGAGATTTTAATTTCTTCGAAGCTAATCTTATAAAAATAGTTGAACTTACCAATGGTACAGATACTGATTTAATGCTGAATGTCGTTATCGTAAAAGAAAATTATCATCAAATGTCAGAGATGATTGAATATGTTCATGCAAATGGAATTAAATATCTAAATATTATCCCAATAAACTTAGTATCAAAGACAAATGAAGACGTATCATCTATCAGTTTTTCTTCTCACCGGAATTTCAACAACAATTAAACGCTGCTAAAAGTTTAGCCGCTATATACAACGAAATAGAGTTCATTTATTCAGAGTTAACAACTGGTGCAGTTTTAGTTCATGTATATATCCGTGGAATTACTTTTATATTTCCTGGGATGGTTTTCTACCCCCTTGCTGTGCAAAACCTTTTCCCAAAGAAATGACACTTGGGAATGTTTAAAGATGGATTACTGGATAGTCTAAACTCAAAGGAATTTCAAGATTTCCGTGGATTGTCATTAAAAAATGTAACTCCGGATTTTTGTAAAAAGTAAATTCTGAGATTATAAAGAATAAAAAGTTGCGAAGAGACAAAATTTGAAAATATTTATTCTTCTACTTTCCGCTATTTAATTTTGTTAGTGCTTCTTACTATACTCCTAGGGTAATCTTTGTATAAATATTTTCGTGATTTTTCTAATGCTATTTACTATTAAAAGCCTTCCAGCTATCATAACATTTTTTCAATTGAGTATGCCATCCCTTACGCACAAAAATCTGTCCCGTTAAATCCCATCTATGATTTATTTCAATAATGATGGGTCCATTATCTGTTATTGCAATATCCCAAGCAATAGCTTTAAGTAAAGATGTTTTCTGTTGGAATTCTTTTACTTTATTTACGATACAATCCCAATCTAAAATTTTGAAACTTCTTAAATCTATTTTGCTGTCGGGGTGTAAAGTTATATCTTCAATACTATCAAAACTATTAAATGAGATAGGATATTCAAGTGAGCCGGTAGAAATATCTATCCCTGCATCTACATTCCCTCCTTTTGAAGCGTTATCATACCATTTATCTTTTCTTCCCATTCTAAAAAAAGCAGTTAATATTTCAACATCCCCGTTTGGGAATAATAAGGTAACTATTCTTAAAGTATTAACTGAAGTTGAATTAATTTCATTTATATAGTTAGCTTGCTTGATACGTTTTTCAAAAATCAATTGTTTAAGTTTAATAGAATTCTTTAAGTAGGTGCTTAGCGATATTTCATCATTATTTATATGCTTTAATATCAGATCATCATTTTCACGATACCACCCGGTAAATACTTCAACCCCAACTCCATGCGAGGCAGTCAACGGCTTGCAGACAAACTCAAAAGAAGTTCTTGTTTCGAAAAATCTTTTTACTTCTCTAGCAGTCGTTAAAATGTTTTGTGAAGAATTTCCCGCTTCACCATCAAACACAAATAAAAGCTCACTGGTTGGAATATCTAAAGATTGAAGATAAATTTTGCTAAGATATTTATTTGTTGCAAGTAATGCATAATGTTTGGGATTCAGATAGTCTAAATACCTTTTATGATAAACCGAGCCTAAGAAATTGTTTCTATATTGTTCAGGATAGTTTTTATTATATAATTTAAAATCAAAATATTCTGAAAAACCAATTTTATTTTTCTTACGTTTATTTTTATAATCGATTAATGAAGAAATAAAAGAAGGCCCATCTTCCTTTTTTAGACGTGCAAATTTTGGAATATATTTTATTTTTTCCAGAACTGTTCGCACTGAAAATCCCATGTTATCTAAATAATTAAAATTAGTGTCGTAAATGCAAATAGAATATAATATTATGTTTTGAGCATATCCATAAAAATATTTTGCAGCAAGATCGATCAAAAAAAAAGGCCTTTAGAAATTTCTAAAGACCTTTTAATGAATACTAATTTAATTTAGAAAGTATATCTAACACCTAACTGCATTCTCCATCTTGAAAAAATATTGTCTGCCGTGAATGGAGTGTTATTTTTAGGAGCAGAAAATGTATAAACATTTCTGCCAGTTGCATTATCTGTTCCGGCTTTTCTTGCCATTATATAAGTACTGAAAACACTGCTGTCCCATCCCCAATCACTGTTCAATAAATTTAAGAGATTAAGTAAATCATAATTGATTGTAAATCTGTGTCCAGTAATAATGGGAATATCTTGGGAAATATGAAGATCAATATAATTTACCCATGGATTTCTGGAAGCATTTCTCTCTGCAATTTGGCCGCGGTGTGAACTTAAATATTCGTCGTTATTTATAAATCCGTTTAAGGCATCATACATAGCCTGGTTAGGGGTGAATACTCCATTCGATACGCTTCCTAATTCTATATCACTATTATCCTTTGGTATGTAGAATAAATCATTTTGATCGAAGCCATCGTTATTTATATCGCTTCCGTAAATGAAAGAGAATGGCTGCCCGGATTGCCCGTTATAGAATAATGAAATTGTTGTAGGAGCATCTTTGAAAAATTCTTGGGTGTAAATCAGCGAAGCAAAAATACGCCCGCGAATTTCAAATGCTGATGTTGAAAGTTCAGGATTATTCGGATCACCTGAGATAGGATTATATCTCATTTGTGAACGGGCTTGTGAGGAAAGTACACTATTCAAGTCTTCGGATCTTCCGTAAGTATAGCCGGTGTTTACAGAAAGCCCTCTTGGAACATTCCTTTGAAGCTGGAAAGTGAGATTATATGAATAGCCTTCATTAGTATTTTTGAGATATAAAACATCAAAGAAATTACCATTTTTATTATCTGTTCCTCCATATAACGGCCTGTTATCGTTTGGACCGTTTGCTGTTAAAGTTGCAGGGTTATCATGATTTATAATGTTTAATTTTTCATAAATAAAATCATTAACAGATTTTGAGTATTGGAATTCAACAGTGCCAGTAAACTCGTAAGGCAATTGATGGTCAACACCAACATCAAATCTCAAAACCTGAGGCATTTTTAAATTTGGATCGCTTAAATCAATTTCAGCTGTACGAGAACCAGCCGTAGTTCCCGGGTCCCCTGGACCAGGTACATTTGAAGCATCCGAAGTAAATCGTAAATCTGTTCCGCTGCCTCTTACTTCAAACTGAGTATTGCCGGAATTTCCATATTGATTAGATATCCAAACATAAGCGGGGCGCCCAGTAAATACGCCTATTCCGCCTCTTAGCTGAAGAATATTATCTCCGTTGACATCCCAATTAAAACCAACTCTTGGTGCCCACAATAAATTGCCGCTTGGTGCAGAAGCAGTAGATACTCCAGGGAAATAATAACTAACTGAATCATTTGCTAGAGGCTTGTCGGGATATGTTGGTATATCAACTCTTAACCCATAAGTTAATCTAAAGTTAGGCATTAATTTCCATTCATCTTGCGCATAAAAACCGTATTGACTTACTGAAAAAGAAGCTGAGCCATCTCCGACTGCCGGAATTACTCTTTGATAAAACAGAACATTGCCGGCTAGAAAATCTGCTAAGCTGCCGTATTGATAGTATCCTGCAAAAGACCTTAAAAATAAATTTGCGAATGAAAAGAATTCATTATGTGTTCCAATTGTAAAAGTATGATCTCCCGCAAAATAGGAGAAGTTATCACTTAACTCAAAAATGTCCTGATCTAAACTGTTTGCAGATGAAAATCTATCAGTACCGGCGTGATACTGAACGCCGTTTTCATCAACTTCAACTTCAGGTAACAAAGCGCCATCTGGCCCTCTGTTATCTCTTATTGTTGTGTAGCCAAGGATCAATTCATTCGCCATGTTATTACCGAATGTGCTGTTCAATTGAGCAACTAAATTATTAGTTTTATTTTTAAATTGGTATAAATATGAATCGAAACTAAATTCAGTAGACGCCGATCTGTATCCTAAAATATCATCTGTAGCATTTACATAATTGTAATGTAAATTTAATTTTTGATTTTCTGAAAGGTTAAAATCCAAACGGGCAAATATCTTATCTGTTGGGCGTTTAAGAGTAAATTCTCCGAAACCACCAGCTGTATACCCTCTGCTTGCTAATGTTGATTGTATCTGACTGGCAATATCTGAAATACCAGAGGTTCCTGTAGTTAAAGATAGATTCGGTTTTGGTTCATTACGACCTGTCATTTCTGCATTTACGAAGAAGAAAACTTTATCTCTTACAATCGGGCCGCCTAAACGAAAACCGTATTGCCATTCTTTAAAATCAGTTACAGGCTGATCGTTTCCTTCATATTTATTTCCCACTAGACTTTGATTTCTGCCATATCCAAAAACTGAACCGTGAAACTCATTCGTACCACTTCGAGTGATGGCATTTATCCCGCCGCCTGTAAAGCCGCCAAGCCTTACATCAAAAGGGGCAATCACAACTTGAAATTCCTGTATAGCATCAAGACTTATTGGGTTTGCGCTTGCCTGCCCGCCCGGTGTTCCGGAAGTACCCAAACCAAATAAATCATTATACTGTGTTCCATCTATTTGGATGTTGTTGTATCTATTACTTCTTCCAGCAGCCTGACTTCCTTTTGCTTGATCATTTGCCCCGGAAAACATTGGTGACATTTTCGCAAAGTTTGAAAAACTTCTGCTGACAGTTGGGATGTCTGAAATCTGCCTTGTAGTGACGTTCTGGGAAGAACCGGTTCTGTTTTCATTTATAACTGCGCTTTTATTTGCAGATACAGTAACGCTAGAAAGTTCGATTGTCGTTTCTGAAAGTTTTACATCCAGTGTATAAGTTTCACCAAGATGAAGTCTGTCAATTGATATTTTTTGTGTTTGGTAACCTACGTAAGAGACGGTTATTTCATAAGGGCCGCCAACCTTTACTGCGGTAAAATTAAATTTGCCGTTTTCCCGTGTAGTGGTTCCATACTGTGTTCCGGTAGGTTCATGCACAGCAATGATGCTCGCTGCAGGTAATGGTTCACTTTTTTGATCTGTAACTGTTCCTTGGATTGCTGCTGTAGTTACGCCTTGAGCAAATATAGGATTAGCTATACCTAGAAAAATGGAAATAAATAATATTAGAAGCATCGTAAAAAGTCGCTTCATAACACCTCCGATTAAATTGAAATAATGAAATAAATAATTTATTATACATGAATAGTTGAACAAAACTTTGCTCTAATTACTTCACTAATATCAACTAAAAAAATATTTCAGGCAATTAAAAACCTAGAATTAATAAATATTTAATATTGAGGCTTCGAATTCTTTTATTTTTATGATTTAATTTTGAAATTAAATTAATCGAGAAGTAAAATTATTAACCTTTTTAAAAGAGTATAAAATTGGTAAAAAAATTATTCATCATTTCAATTTAAGGTTTAATATAATTCATTCAGAATTATTTTATATTTAATATTAATTATAACCAATAATTATAGGCAGTAAGGAAAAATTTGAAGGAGAAAAATGAATTACAGAAAATTAGGAAGAACCGGCTGGAAAATTTCTGAAATAAGTTTCGGTTCATGGGCAATCGGCGGGACTTGGGGAGAAGTTAATGATTCTGATTCATTAAAAGCTTTACACAAAGCCTTAGAACTTGGCGTGAACTTTTTTGATACTGCAGATGTTTATGGAGACGGCAGAAGTGAAAAACTTTTAGCTAAACTTCGCAAAGAAAGTAATGAGCATTTTTATATAGCAACTAAGGCTGGCAGAAGATTAAATCCGCATACCGCTGAAGGTTATAATAAAAAAAATATAACTTCTTTTGTGGAACGCAGCCTTAAAAATCTCAATACAGATTCAATTGATTTGCTTCAGCTCCATTGCCCGCCTACAGATGTTTATTATATGCCTGAGGTATTTGATATCCTTGATGATTTAGTGAAAGACGGTAAACTAAAATATTATGGTGTTAGCGTTGAAAAAGTTGAAGAAGCTCTAAAAGCGATTGAATATCCGAATGTACAAACCGTTCAAATAATATTTAATATGTTTCGCCATCGTCCTGCCGAATTATTTTTTGAACAGGCTAAAAAACGCAAGGTTGGAATTTTAGCAAGAGTTCCATTGTCTTCGGGAATGCTTACAGGCAAGCTCAAACCTAATTCCAAATTCGATAAAGATGATCATAGGAATTTTAACCGGCATGGAGAAGCTTTTGATCGTGGAGAAACCTTTTCGGGTGTTGATTATAAAACTGGTTTAAAAGCCGTTGAAGAATTAAAATCTATTTGCCCAAATGGAATGAGCCTTACTCAATTTGCATTAAAATGGATTTTAATGTTTGATGCTGTTACTTGTGCAATCCCTGGAGCGAAACGGGAAGATCAAACGGAAGAAAATATCCAGGCAGCTGACAAACCTGAATTATCTAAATCAACAATGAAGCATGTGAATAATATTTATAACAAATACATAAAAGAAAAAGTTCATCATTATTGGTAAGTAATTAGTTTAAAATTCATTTCACTAAATTTTAAAGGGGTTAAAAAATGGAACACAATTGTTATAATCACCCGGAAAGAAGGGCATATTCAATTTGTCATAATTGCGGAAAAAGTTTTTGTGAAGACTGTTTAGTTGAAGGGGGAGAATATTATTATTGCAAAAATACTGCATGTCAAAAAGTGTTAAGAGAAAAAAATCCAGAGCCTCAAACCTTCTCAAATAATGAAATTGTTACTCAATTATCTGAATATATAATTTGTCCGAATTGTGAAAGTGAATTGCAGCTTTCCAAAGAAGAACGCCAATTAAAAAAAATTCATTGTCCCGAGTGTGAAACTTTTATTGATTTTAATGTTAACCCGCCTAAAATATTTAAGACAGAAAATTATATTTTATTATTGACTTCTTTAAACCAGGCAGATATCGGCGTAATTAAATCTATTCTTGATGATAATGAAATTGACTATTACGTAAATGGAGAAAATTTTTTAGCTGTCAGGCCTCTGGTTCAACCGGTTCAATTTTTTGTGAATGAGAATCAATTTGAAGAAGCTAAGGAATTATTTAAAGATTTTGATTTGAAGATTTACGGTTTCTCAACAAGCAATGATGAATAGAATATTTTAACCTAAAATTAACGCTAAATTCTTTAGTTGCTTCTAACAATTATTGTAATTATGTTATACATAATTATCGGGGATATTACTTCATGTACATATCTAAAATTTATTCTAAAATATTTTAAATCATCGGAGAATTATTATGAATCCTTTTAAAAGATTCGCTTCTTTGATTTGTGTGGTCCTATTAATTATTTCTGTTCAAACTGAAATATTTGGTGTTGGTGCTCTATTTTCACGGCCCAGATTTAGTCAGGAAGAGTACCAGAAAATGTGGATCAAATCGATAAATGCTTCAATCGATATCCAGGAACAAATTGCTGTAACTCATGTTGATCAAATTTTTCATAATGAACTTAACACTTCAGTAGAAGCAATATATATTTTCCCTTTACCTGAGAATGCTGTGCTGACAGAATTAATTTATTGGGTAAACGGACAAAAATTTGTTGCATCTATTCGTGAAAGACAGCAGGCGATTAATGATTATAACACTAAGCTTCGTCAATGGCTTGATCCAGCTTTGTTGGAATATTTGGGAGATAATCTTTTTAGATTAAGCATTGTTCCAATTGATGCAAACAGTGATGTGAGAACTGAAATTACGTATGTCGAACCACTTAAATATGATTTGGGAGTTGTTAAATATAATTTTAGATTGAATACTTTACAGCTTTCTTCGCAGCCATTACAAACTGTAGCTGTAAACCTTGATGCAAAATCACAAACTCCGTTTAAGAAATTTTTCTCGCCTACTCATTCGAATTCCACAGCAACTAATATTGATAAGATTTCGGACAATGAATACAAATTATTTTTTGGGGATGAAAATTTCTATCCTGATAAAGATTTGACAGTTGAATTTGAAACATTAAGAGATAGCGTAAATTTCAATATTCTTACTTATAATCCTTCGCCTGCAGATTCAATAGGTACTGATCACTTTTATACACTGTGGATAACTCCGCCGGATTCAATTGAAGGAGAAGAATTAATTCCTAAAAATATAGTTTTTACTGCAGATGTTTCCTCAAGTATGGAAGGCCCGAGAATTGCCCAGATGAAAGAAGCATTAAATTATTTTTTAGAATTGTTAAATCCGATTGATAAATTTAATATTGTAACCTTCGGGACGTTTGTTAATAAATTTCAGCCGGATTTAGTTGATGCAAACAGCAACAATATTAATGATGCCAAAAATTTTGTTAATCAATTATTCGCATTGGGACTAACAAATATAAATGATGCATTAACAACTTCGCTTACTCAAAGTTTTAATGATACCACTTCAAATAATTTAATTTTTCTTACCGACGGATATCCAACGTGGGGAATAACAAATATTGATTCTATACTTAGCCATTCAAATCAAAACAATTTAAAGGATGTAAGAATATTTCCGTTTGGTATTGGAGATGATGTCAGCCGGAATCTTCTTGTAAGCCTGGCAAATGAAAATCATGGCTATGCACAATTTGTTGCTTCTGATGACAGCATTGCGCTTGTAGTTAATAATCACTTCCAGAGAATTTCAAAACCTGTGATGACAGATTTGCAAATAGATTTGGGCGGCTTGGACGGATGGGATCAATATCCAAAAACAATTAGTGATTTATTCTGGGGAAGCCAGGTTATGCAGCTTGGACTTTATAACAAGACGGGCCAGTTTGAAATCAAGTTATCAGGCAAAATAAGGTCCAAAACAGTTGAGTATAAAAAATTAATTAATTTTCCGGATTCAATTGGCGGTCATAAATTTGTTCCGCGATTATGGGCTAAAGCTAAAATTGATAACATTCTAAACTTAATTGATATTTATGGTGAAACACCTGAATTGGTAAATCAAATTATTGAACTCAGCTTGCGTTTTCAAATATTAACTAAGTATACCGCATTTTATTCTGATCCGGATGTAACAGAAGCAATAGAAAAAGATAATTTAATTCCTGATAAATTCATTGTTAAACAAAATTATCCAAACCCATTTAATCCGGAAACTATAATAGAATATAATCTCCCGTCAACAAGACAGTCCTTTCATGTAATTGTAAAAATTTATAATGCATTAGGACAACTGGTTGCAGTGCTTGTTGATAAAGAACAATCGCCGGGGCTCCATAAAATTATTTGGAATGGAAAAGATCTTTACAATAATAATACTGCAAGCGGAATTTATTTTTATTCAGTTCAAGCAGGCGATTTTAAGGTCACAAAAAAAATGATTCTTCTAAGGTAATTAAAAAATTTACAGTGGTTTTTTCGGAGGTAAAATGAAAAAAATATTAACACTAATTCTTATAATTTCATCTTGTTTGTTTTCACAAAATAAATTGTTGTTCGACGTGAATAGAACAAGTGAAGGAAATTATAAAAACTCATTATCAAAAATGAGTTCATCGTCGGATGAATTAAAAAATTCATATTTGTCCGCAACAATTTTAAATGGCGGTTATTATACAATCGGAACAACTTCTGGTGTATCAAATAGTTCACTTGATGATAATTGTCAAATTACATTTGGACATCCATATGCAAAAACATCATTTCCAATTTTTTCTTTGGATGGAACCTGGTACAAATTCGATGATTATTTTTCACCATCTGAACTTCTGCTTTCCTGGAGCGGCGATACTCTTCAAATAACCGGAAATAAAATCAATAAACTTTCAGTTAAGTTTTCAATGTATTCTGATACAACTGAACTACGTCATGAGGTTATTTTAAAACAAAGTATTAAAAATTTAGATTCGACTTCACATTCAATTGCACTTGGTTTTACATTTGATCCTGCGTTGGGAAAATGGGGCGATGGTTTTTTGGAATTGCAGCAGGGATTTCTAAATAAAAATAAAATCTTTAATTCACCTTCAGTTCCAGATAAAATTACTCTTTGGGAAAAAGCATTCGGTGCTAAAGGAATTGGAGCAGAATTATCTTTTGAAAATAATAGTCCAACAAAGATTGTTGCTGCAAACTGGAAAGATATTTTTGAATCAAATGAATTCAGTTCCTTAGATACTCTAAAATTAATTTACGATTTATATTTAAAATTATATTGGCAGGAATCTCAATTGATCAGCCAGTCGGAGAAACAAGCTGCCAAATAAAAACCAGATTGCTTAATCCGGATTTTTCTTCACAATTATTTTTAAGATGGGATTTACAAAGCTTTTTAGATATACAAAATAATTTAATCTTCCCAAACAGTTTTAATACATATTTATTGATTAATAAGACCGGCAGCAATTCAATTGATAATGCGGATTTAAAACTTGAACTTCCCCAATCATTATCATCCACGTACACTGAATTTAATGTTCCAATATCAAACTCAAGTTCTTATCAAAAAATAAATCTCAGATCACACATAATTTATGAAGACAAGATTGATGAAGTAGTAGCTAAGGTTTATTATAACAATCAATTGGTAGATGAATTGCATCGCGTAGTTTATATCCCTGCAACTCCGGTTTCTGATACTGGATTGACGGTAACTATTGATACAATAAGTACATCAAAATTTCCTTCTATAGAATTTAAATTTGAAACAAAAATAAGCTCTAACGATTACAAAATTTCAAATCTGACTGAAGAAAATATATTTCTGTATGAAGATGATAATCGGGTAACTAATTTCAATCTAAGTCATGATACAACAGGTGGATTAAATTCTGCCGATATAATTTTTGTTCTGGATGTTACAGGAAGCATGAGCGAGGAGATTGATAAAGTTAAAGATAATATTATAGAATTTGCAGACAGCTTAAGTTATAGAGGAATCGATTATAGGCTTGGAATGGTAACTTTTTTAGATGTCATTGAAAATGTTTATCCATTTACGACTGATGTTCAGCACTTTCAATCATTAGTCGGTGAACAATATGCTCACGGAGGAGATGATGAACCGGAAAATTCACTGCAGGCATTAATTGAAGCAACGAAATATACTTTCCGTGAAAAAGCAAACAGGGTGGTAATCTGGATAACTGATGCGACTTATCACGAGAGCGATACATTTACTCAACTAACAAAAAATGAAGTTGTTAACGCACTGCTTTCGAAAGGAATCATAGTTCACGCAATTGGGCCTGAATACAATAAATCAGCTTTTTATGATCCTATAATTATTCCAACGGGTGGAAATTTTTATGATATTTATGGAAACTTTAGAGATATACTTTTAGATATTTCAAGATTTTATTCTTCAACTAAGCTTGTGCTGAATTATGAATCATCAAGTCAGCAGCTTCCAGCGGAGATTAAATTGCAAATACGGTATGCCGGACTTGGAGGCGAAGTTACAATTTCTCCCACGAATTCCCCGGTCGTCAAAAAAGAAAAGTATCTTGCATTTTATCCTAATCCTTTTAACCCTCAAATTACGTTTAATGTTGAGCTGGGAAATTACTCTGGAGGCGAGTTAAGAATTTTTAACCTACTTGGCCAATTGGTTAAGACAATTAGAATTGATAATCATTCGCAAAAAATAAATTGGAATGCTAAAAATGACAGCGGAGGTTTAATAAGCACCGGTTTATACCTCGTTCAATTAGTGCTTACAGGCAATAATGCAGCTAAGCATTTTGAAACAGCAAAAATTCTTTATTTAAAGTAGAAGGAGGTATAAAATGAAAAAATTTGTTTTTATTATCGCTTATACTTTCTTTTCATTATTCTCAACCTCTTTGGGCGATGGATTATTATTGCCTTCAAATCAAGATTATCCTAAAGATCTTTTAAGAAATAATGTAACGGAAGTAACAGTTAATATAAATGGTTCGGTTGCGGAGACAATTGTATACCAGGAATTTGAAAATGAATGGACTGATTCCACCGATGCAGTTTATTCATTTCCTTTGCCGGCAGATGCAAGAGCCACAAAATTTTTATATTGGTATAACGACAAAATATATCAAGCAGTATTGAAAGTTAAAGAACAGGCAGTAAATCCCGGAACCGGCGAAGGCGGAATTGCTGGCGAAGTAAATAATTATATAGGCAGAAACGGAATTAAAATTATATTGAAAGGAATCAAAGCCGGAGCAATTCAAAAAGTTGAATTGCATTACATAAGCAGATGCAATTATTACAAAGGTAAATATTCTTACAAGTATCCATTAAATACCGGACAGTTTATAACTTATCCTTTAAATCATCTTCAGTTTAATATCAATGTAAATTCAAATTCCAGCATTACAAGTTTTGAACTGCCGAACAATCCTGATTTCAAAATTATTCAATCAGATTCAAGCACTTTAAATTTAGAGATTTCCAAACCCAAGAGTTATGTAAACCAGGATTTTGAATTTTCATATCAAACCGATAATTCATCGATGGGAATTGATTTTTATTCTGTCGCAAATGATACGATGGACGGCCACTTTGCTTTATTTGTGAAACCTCAGAATGATGCTCAGCCTGACAGCATTTTCCCGAGAAAAATAATTTTTCTTCTTTCCAATGATTGGAGCATGGCAGGAAATAAATTGAATCAAAGTATTTTTGCAATCTCTAAATCATTAGATCAATTAACTTCAAAAGATTACTTTAATATTTCCATTTTTAATTTTGAAAATAAAAGATGGCAAACTAATCCGGTGGCTGCAAGTGCAGAAAATATTCAAAGTGCGAAAGATTATTTAGCCGGAATAAATACTTCATACGGATCTGACATGAGCATTTCAATTTTAGATGCATTGTCCCAGATAAATAGTAATTCGTTCAATAACGCAATTCTAATTTTCACAAACGGCATGTCTGTTTTAAATCCTTCACAGATTGAAAATAAAAATACTTTTAAGGCAGGAATATTTCCAATTGCCATTGGAGATAATATTGACCGTTCGCGTTTGGAAATGACGGCAGCGCTTAATTATGGATTTGTAACTTATTTGGATCCTTTGGACAACCTTGGCGATAAAATGTTAAATGTTTTCAATCAGATTAGTCAGCCAATTTTAAAAGATGTTGCCTTTGAATATGGTGCAGCCGGAGTGAATCAAGTTATTCCTTCAAAAATACCTTCAACTTTTGCAGGCTCACTATTCTTTATGACCGGCAGATATAAAGTATCTGGAGAATCTGTTATGAGTATTGCCGGCACATCGGTGAATGGAATGAAAGCTTATGATTTCCATTTAAACTTCAGCGCAGATAAGAATAAATATAAATTTGCAGAAATTCTTTGGGCTAAAGAAACAATTGATGAAATCGAAAGGCAAATTGAAGTTTTTGGTGAGACTAATGAATTAAAACAAAAAGATATTGAACTAAGTTTGGGCTACAATATCAGATGCCGTTACACCGCTTACATTGCTGATTATTCAACGGAGGTATTATATGTGGATAAGATAAACAGTAAAGAAGTAATAACTCCTGAATCTTTTATAGTTGGGAATTATCCAAATCCGTTTAATCCAACCACAAACATTATAATTTATATAAATAAAAATTCTGTTTCATCTGTAAAGCTTCTAAAAATTTATAACATACTCGGGCAGCTAATAGCGGTTATTGATATAACAGATATGACGGAAGGTAGGCATTCAATTGTATTTAACGGAAAAGATATGTTTGGAAATAATTTACCAAGCGGGATTTATTTAGTGCAATTACAAGTGGGTGATAAAATATCGCATTCATTAAAAATTAATTTAGTTAAATAATATAAGCCGCATATTACTTAAAGAACCATCTTTTATGAGTTTAAAGATGGTTCTGTTATTTTAAAGTAAACCTCAAATAAATAATCAAAGGAAGTAGAATGGTAAAAAATATTGCAAGATGAGTTAGCATCTTTGGTAGAGGAATCAGCGAAAAAATTTAAAACATTAGATACTGATTCAGTAAGTAAAAAACCCGCGCCTAACAAATGGTCGGTAAAAGAAATACTTGGCCATCTAGTAGATTCTGCCGTTAATAATCATAACCGTTTTGTCAGAGCTCAGGAAGTCGATTTTCTCGAATCGCCAGGCTATCATCAGGATTTTTGGGTAAGTGTTCAATCATATAATACTGCGCCCTGGACTGAACTGGTGGAACTCTGGAAATTATATAATTTACTTCTTGCACACATTATTAGTCATGTAATGCAAGATAAATTAAACGTGAAATGTAAAATAGGAAATAATGAACCAGTCACATTGGAATTTTTAATTGAGGATTATGTTGCGCACCTGAAACATCATTTAAAACAAATTGAAGATAGAATTGCCAATGATTGAATTAACGATCCAGTAAAACTCAATTTCTTTAACCGATGGGAATTATAAATACAACTTGAAATATTACCTTCAATAAAGATGTATTTTTATAATCCAAAAGCGAAAAGAATTAATCCGATTGATAGTCCAAATGCAAAATTGAACAACTTAATTTTGATTGAATCTTTAAGTGAAAATGAAAGCAGCGGGAGCATCCCGTGTCCATCCTGAACTATCGAACTTGTGAGCAATACGGAAAATGGAATCAAACCGGTTGCAAATAATGAAACAAAAATTAAATGCGGACCTGATTCCGGTATTAACCCGACTAATGCGCCGACAAATAAAAATACAATAGCATAGCTAGTTGTAAAATATTCCAGGTTTAAATACTTTAACGATATCTCAACAAAAAGCAAGGCTCCGAAAGTCCATAAGGCGATTTTCCAAATATGCTTTTTTATTATATGCTCAAAAACATGTTCTTTTAAAAAATGCTTTAATGTTTTTTCAGTGTTATGAACTATAAGTTCACCGCAATCGCCGGATGTTTCAATATTAAATTTTTTAACAAGAATGTCTACTATCTTACCGCAAAAAATTCCGATTAAGAATAAAATCACAAATAAAACAATTGCCATTTTAGGAAACATTGCAAGCATAACAAAAGCTTCGTCTCCGGAAACCGCAACCATTGAACCTGCTAAAGCGCCAAAGCTTATTAAACCGTGAATATATAAAGATACATTTGTAAATCCGCCGAAACATCCTGGAAGCATTCCGATGAATGAAGTAATTAAATACTGACGATTTTTATTTTTTCCTTTTAAAAGACTGCCAATTTTTCCTTTAGTCCGAAGATTAATAACATCGATAAAAATCATCATAGCAGTTACCAGAACTGTAATTTGAATAGTATCTTCAACAACCTTTATTAGGATGGCTTCCATAAAATTTGAACTGATTAAAAAGATTTATTAGTATTATGATTGCAAGTTAAATCCGAATTATTTTCCAATTCGCCTTTAACAAATTCATTTACTGCATCATCTATTAATTCAATGTCCGTAAAAATAGTAATAATATTGTTATGCTTTAAATCCTCAACAACTCGCCATCCTCCGCCTTTAGATATTAAGTAAGAGCAATCCTTTAACCCTTCAACCAAACCAGCGTGGCTGTGTCCGCCGCCTTCTCCATGATGATGTTCATGATTATGTTCCTGCTGGTGCATTCTGTGATGTGTAAATGAATTTTCTCTTGCTTCTTTTTCTACAATTTTGTTTTCATTGACTGTGAAGACCATAAATGACCTGCATCTTCCTAGATGGCCGGTTACACTTATTTGATCGTTGGTTGCAAATGCAATTTTTCCTGTAAAGCTCGATTTTTCGTTTGACATTTTTGTTTCCCTTTATTTTGAAATTTATAAATCATTTATTTTTATGGCTTTGCCATTTAGAATACCATCCGCAACTTTTCTCCTGGCGATTTCTAAAATTCTTCCAAAAGTTGCTCGTGAAATTTTCATTTCCTTAGCTGCATCTTCATGAGAATATGCAAGTAAATCAGCTAGATGAAGAGACTCCTAACTTCGTCCTGTTCGATGAGTAATTTCTTCTAATTCTGATTCATTGGTATTCCCCTTGGTTTAAAATAATAAGCTGAGGGGTTACAGCATATTTTACGATATTTTTTTGGTCTTGGCATATTTTATTATGAGCATATGCTCAAAACTAATAAAAGATATTTTTAATTCAAAATTTATTTTTATTTATAGGTGTGTGCTAAAAAAGTTAAACCTAACTTAGTCTTCAGCCGATACTTCATTTGCATAAATTACTTTTGCACATTTATTAGAAGTAAAACTGGATGATGGATATAGCACCGCTCCCCAGTATACAATTTTATTTTAGATTTTCTTTTTATATTATTACATTATTATTAAAGAATTTAATATGATAAGCAAACAAGTAAAGAAATATCAAATTAAAGATCCTAAGCAATACGAGGATGAGATTGAATATTGGCAACAAATTTCACATGATGAAAAGCTTAATATTCTTCAAGAATTAAGGGAACAATACATCCTACTTTTCAATAAACAAAAATTATATAATGAAAGTCGAAAAGGACTTCGAAGAGTTTATAAAATTACTAAACTATCACAAAGTTAAATATCTTATAGTAGGAGCTTATGCGGTTATCTTTTATACTTTACCGCGAAATACTGGAGATATTGATTTTTTTATCGAAGCTTCTGAGAAGAACTCACTTAAACTCTTACAGGTACTGAAAGATTTTGGCTTTGGTGACCAGGATTTTAAGAAGGATGATTTTTTAAATCCAGATATTGTTATCCAGCTTGGTTTCAGCCCTAACCGCATAGATATAATAACAGGAATATCCGGTGTTTATTTTAACGAAGCTTTTAAAAATAGAGTAAATGGCAAATTAGGTTTAGAAGATGTCTATTTTATATCAGCACGAGATTTATTAAAAAATAAGACCAGTGCTGGAAGAGCTAAAGATATTGCTGATGCAGAAATTTTAAAAAATTTTAAAATGAATTACAGCAAACTCTCAGATAGCCAAAATAAATATAATTGTGGGGCAGCAGCAAAAATAAGGCTTTCATTCCAATTACCTTAATAACAACTATGATGAGATTTTTGAACGCAACGCTTAATATGAGATTAAATATATAAAACTTCTACTCTGATATAAGACACTCCTATCAGCGTAGCGTCTCTACATTGTTAAGTTAAAGTAATTAATTAAAAAATAATTGGAGTTAAGAATGAATAAAATTCTCTGGGGCATAATCGGCTGCGGCGATGTAACCGAAGTTAAGAGCGGACCTGCATTTTCGAGAATTGAAAATTCTGAATTGGCTGCTGTGATGAGAAGAAATACCGAGAAAGCAAAAGATTATGCTGAAAGGCATAACGTTCCTAAATGGTATGATGATGCAGATAAATTAATAAATGACAAAAATGTAAATGCAATTTATATCGCAACTCCGCCTTCTTCTCATTTAGAATATACAATTAAAGCAGCGATGGCGGGAAAACCGGTTTATGTTGAAAAGCCAATGGCTGCAAGCTATAATCAATGCGTTGAAATGATTGATGTCTGTAAAAAGAATAATGTAAAATTATTTGTAGCATATTACAGAAGGGAATTGCACGGCTTCAAAAAAATAAAAGAAGTAATTGATTCCGGAAAGCTTGGTGAAGTGAAATTTGTAAATATTAAATTGTACTGGCCGGAAGATAAAAACTTTGACAAAAATAATATTCCTTGGCGGTATAATCCTGAAATCTCAGGAGCCGGATTATTTTATGATTTAGCATCTCATCAACTTGATTACCTTGATTATATTCTCGGTCCAATTAAAGAGGCTAAAGGCAATTTTGCAAATCAATCAAAACTATATCCAGCTGAAGATATTGTGAGTGCGTCATTTAAATTTGAATCAAATATAATCGGCTCAGGCTTGTGGTGCTTTACTATGAATGAAAGTGATAAATTGGACAAAACAGAAATAGTTGGAACAAAAGGTAAAATTACTTTTTCTTTTTTTGATCAAACTCCAATCAAAATAATTTCCGAAGGGCAAAAAGAATTAATACATCCTAATTGGGCTCAACATGTTCAAGAGCCATTAATTAAAACAGTAGTTGATGAGATTTTAGGTAAAGGAAAATCTGTCAGCACAGGTGAATCAGGCGCAAGAACCAATTGGGTAATGGATAAGGTATTAAATAGAATTTAAATCAATCTTAATAAAACCTGATCCACTTTATAGTTAATCAAATTAAATTTAATTGACTCACATTTAATTACGATCGGAGAAAACTAATGAAAACATTTTTGTGTGGAATATTTTTATTAGTATCCATAAATATTAATATATTTTCTCAAGATTCAAGTTTTATTAAAACTGTTGTTCTTACAAAGACAAGTTCAAGCTGGGACGGCAGCAGTTTGCCGGCATATAGAAAGGGAAAGCCTGAAATAACAATTCTAAAAATTACAATTCCTCCAAAAACAAAATTGCCGGTACACGAGCATCCGGAAATAAATGCAGGTGTATTATTGAAAGGAGAACTTACGGTGGTATCAGAAGAGAATAAGGTGCTTCATTTAAAAGCGGGAGATCCAATTGTTGAACTTGTCAATAAATGGCATTATGGAATGAATGAAGGAAATGAACCAGCAGAAATTATAGTTTTCTATGCAGGAATTGCCGGCAAACCGATAACTGTTAAAAAATAAAATATACTCAAAATAATTAATGTGTCTTTATTCCAATCAATTTTTATAATGCTTTGTAATACTCTTTTTTATCAATTAACCGATTTAAAATTTTAGCTTTGTAAGTTTAACATAATATTTCTATTTTCAATTTAAATTGTACTTTTCTTTATAATCGCTTTAATATTTCAGAAAGTAAAACCAACCCACATTTGAAATTTCGATTGTAAATTGGTTGTCCTTTAACCATTTGAGGAGCTCCAATGAAATATCAGCCAATAAAAAATTATGTTGGGGAAGAACTGCTGGATGGCGGTACTGAAACACTCGATGTTCTCTCACCTCTTGATGGATCAATAATTTCACAGGTTTCCCTCTCGACTTCTGAAGCAATTGATAAAGCGGTTAAAGCAGCAAGAGAAGCATTTCCTTCCTGGTCAACCACTCCAATAAAAGAAAGAGTCCAGGTTTTCTTCAGGTACAAACTGTTACTCGAAAAGAATATCGAGGAGCTTACACAGTTAGTGCATGAGGAAAATGGAAAAACAATTGACGAATCGAAAGCTGAAGTTTTAAAAGTATAGAGCTAACAGAATTTGCCTGTTCAATGCCTCAGCTTATCGCCGGGGAAATTCTTGAAGTAAGCAAAGGTGTTGAATGCAGAATTGAACATTTCCCGCTTGGTGTTGTGGCTTCTATTACTCCGTTTAATTTTCCGAACATGGTTCCTAATTGGACGATACCGAATGCACTTGTGCTTGGGAATTGTATGATACTTAAACCGTCAGAGCTCGTACCGATTAGTGCAAATCGTATTGCGGAACTTCTTAAAGAAGCAGGTTTGCCTAAAGGTGTGTTTAATGTTGTACATGGATCTAAAGAAGCAGTGGAAGCAATTTGCGATAATCCGGGTATTGATGCTGTTTCGTTTGTCGGATCAACAAAGGTTGCCAAGATTGTTTATAAAAGAGCTTCATCTAATTTAAAGAGAGTGCTTGCTCTCGGCGGTGCAAAAAATCATTTAATAGTTTTACCCGATGCAAATGCTGAAATGACAGCTTCAAATGTTGCAGCATCTATGAGCGGATGTGCCGGACAGCGTTGTATGGCTGCTTCGGCAATGGTTGGTGTCGGAAATGTAGATCATATTATCAAGCAAATATGTGAAGAAGCCAAAAAGATTGTTCCGGGTAAAAATTTAGGTGCGGTAATTTCAAAACAGGCAAAGGAAAGAATTGAAAATTATATATCCGAAGCTGAAAAAGAAGGCGCTAAAGTTTTGGTTGATGGAAGAAATTGTATTGTCGAAGGAAAAGAAAACGGTTTTTATGTTGGACCAACAGTAATTGATTTCGTAAAGCCTGACATGAAAATTGCGAAAGAAGAAGTATTCGGCCCGGTTCTTTCTATTATGAGATCAGACAATCTTGATAAAGCACTTGAAATAGAAAACAGTTCAACTTATGGAAATGCTGCTGCAGTTTTTACCCAAAGCGGAGGAATGGCCCGTTATGTAGTCGAGCATGCAAGTGCCGGTATGATAGGAATTAATATCGGAGTTCCGGTTCCAAGAGAACCTTTCTCATTCGGCGGCTGGAATGAATCTAAGTTTGGTGTTGGCGATATAACCGGCAAAAGCTCAATTGAATTTTGGACAAGACTTAAAAAAATAACAACCAAATGGAACCCTGAATCCAGAACAAACTGGATGAGTTAAATTATTTTAATTGATTTTATTACTACTATCCCAGCAAGTGTGTTATGATATCTTATAAACCCAATTTCTTTGAAGAAATTGGGTTTATTAACAAACTTTAGCAGACATATTATGATTGACAGGGCACTACTTAATTTTCATTTTTAATTATTTAAATATTTAGTGAAAATTAATTATTATGAAAAAATTTTTTGAAAGGATAATCAATGAGTAAAATAGTTCGTGGAGGTTTAATCCAGGCAACACTTGCTGGCTCAACCGAAGAACCAATTGAAAAAATAAAAAATGGTATGATTGAAAAGCATCTTAATATGATTGAGGAGGCAGCTAAAAAAGGCGTGCAGGTTTTATGTTTACAGGAATTGTTTTACGGCCCTTATTTCTGTGCAGAGCAAAAAACTAAATGGTATGCAATGGTTGAAAAAATTCCTGACGGGCCTACAACAAAACTTATGCAGGAAATAGCAAAGAAACATAATATGGTAATCGTTGTTCCTATTTACGAGGAAGAAATAACTGGAGTTTATTATAATACCGCTGCAATAATAGATGCGGATGGAAAGTATCTTGGCAAGTACCGCAAGCATCATATACCTCACTGCGATCCGGGCTTTTGGGAAAAATTTTATTTTAAACCCGGTAATCTTGGTTTCCCTGTATTCCAAACAGCTTATGCGGATATTGGTGTTTACATTTGTTATGATCGCCACTTCCCTGAAGGTGCCCGTGCATTAGGATTGAACGGCGCAGAAATAGTTCTTAATCCCTCTGCGACAGTTGCCGGCTTATCAGAATATCTTTGGGAACTTGAACAGCCTGCTCACGCAGTGGCGAACGGATATTTTGTCGGCGCGATAAATAGAGTTGGGAAAGAAGCTCCCTGGAACATAGGTGAGTTTTACGGCAGCAGTTATTTTTGTTCTCCTCGCGGGAAAATAATTGCTAAAGCCAGTCGTGATAAAGATGAACTCATCGTAGCAGATCTCGATCTTGATGAAATACAAGAAGTAAGAAATGTATGGCAATTTTACCGCGATCGCCGTCCTGAAACTTATGAAGAACTCGTAAAGATTTAAAAACATTTTAAGGATTTTTTATGTCCCCGGTAAACACAAATGTAAGTGAAGAAAAAAAATTAAGCTCTGAAGAAATTCGTGCTAAGCATAAAGAATTTTTATTTCCAAGTGTTGCGAATTATTATAAGGAATCTTTGGCAATCGATCATGGAGAGGGTATATATGTTTACGACCCAGAAGGTAATAAATATCTTGATTTTTTCGGAGGAATATTAACGGTCAGTGTCGGACATTGCAATCCAAAAGTTACTTCTAAAATTGAAGAGCAGATAGGAAAACTTCAGCATACTTCAACTTTATATCCCAATGAAAAGATAGTTAGGCTTGCTGAAAAGCTTGCTGAGATAACACCTGGAAAACTTAAAAAATCTTTTTTTACTAACAGCGGAACTGAAGCAAATGAAACTGCAATATTTTTGGCGATGCATTATACTGGGAACCAGGAAATCATTGCACTGCGGCATAGCTATAGCGGGCGCTCGATGCTTGCAATGAGCATGACTGGCCATTCATCATGGCGCCACAATGGGACTCACGTTGCCGGAATCAAACATGCTGTTAGTCCTTATTGTTATAGATGTCCCTTAGGATTGACTTATCCGCGATGTGAAATTAAATGTGCACAGGATATTGAAGAATTAATCTTAACAACTACTTCAGGAAATATAGCAGGATTTATCGCAGAGCCTATTCAAGGTGTCGGTGGATTTATCACTCCTCCAAAAGAATATTTTAAAGTTGCTGTTCCGATCATTAAAAAATATGGAGGTGTGTTTATTAGTGATGAAGTTCAAACAGGATTCGGACGAACAGGAAAAAGAATGTTTGGTATTCAACATTGGGAAGTTGAGCCGGATATTCTAACTGCCGCAAAAGGAATTGCTAACGGATCTCCTCTCGGTGCTACAATCGCACGAACTGAAATTGCAGATAGTTTTACCGGACTTTCGATTTCCACATTCGGAGGCAATCCAGTTTCAATGGCTGCGGCTCTTGCAACTATCGAGGTTATTGAAGAAGAAAACTTGGCAGAAAATTCTCACTTAGTGGGACAATATTTAAGAGAAGGTTTGGAAGATCTGCAGAAAAAATATCCGTCCATTGGTGATGTAAGAGGCATGGGATTAATGCAGGCTTGTGAATTTGTAAAAGAAAATAAGGTACCCGATGCGGCATTGGTAGTGAAGCTTTTTGAAGAAATGAAGAAAGAAGGGGTTCTCATTGGTAAAGGCGGTCTGTACGGAAATGTTGTTCGTATTTCTCCTCCACTCAATGTTACTAAAAGTGAAGTTGATGATTTTATTCAGGCTATGGATAAATCTCTTTCAAGATGTTAATTAAGATATCAAATCTCTAAATCAAAAATTCAATATGTATAATGAACATAGCAGAAAAACTTACTAACAAGCAATACCAAGAAAATTTTAAAGAGCTTACTCCTCCGTATTCAAGAAATTCTGCAATCAATGAAGCAAACCGCTGTTTGTTTTGTTATGATTCTCCCTGCACAAAAGCGTGTCCGACTCATATCGATATACCAACTTTCATTAAGAAAATCGCGACCGAAAATTTAAAGGGCTCTGCTAAAACTATATTAAGTTCTAACTGGGCAGCGCTAACTTGTGCAAAAGCATGCCCTGTCGAAATTCTTTGTGAAGGCTCTTGTGTTTATGTTGAGAAGGGAGAAAAAGCAATTGAGATAGGAAGACTTCAAAGATTTGCAATCGATAATTTCTTTGAATCCGGAATGCCAAAATTATTTACACCGAAACAGAAAAACGGTAAGTCGATTGGCATTATTGGCTCAGGCCCTGCTGGATTAGCCTGCGCTGCAGAATCAGCATTACTCGGTTATGATGTTCAAATTTATGAATCTAAACAAACTCCGGGCGGATTAGATACCTGGGGAATTGCTCCATACAAAACAAGACAGGCTGATAGTCAGAAGGAAATAGAATTAGTAAAAAGTTTTGGTGTTATAATCAAAACGGGAGTAAGAGTTGGAGATTCAATTTCATTTGATGAATTACTAAAACAACACGATTGTATCTTTATTGGTGTAGGCTTAGCTGAAAGTGGAAGGCTTAAAATTCCCGGTGAAAATCTGAAAGGTATTGTCGGCGCTCTCGAGTTCATCGAAGAAGTAAAAAAAGAAAACTGGAAATCTGTTGATGTGGGAAAACGAGTTGCGGTCATCGGTGCAGGCAACACTTCAATCGATGCTGCAACGGAAGCAAAAAGACTTGGAGCTGAAGAAGTGATGATAATTTATAGAAGGGGTGCAGATGAAATACCTGCTAATAATTTCGAACACAATCTTGCAAAAAGTGATGGAATAATTTTTAAATATCTTACTTCTCCAATTGAGTTTATTGGTAATAATCATGTTGAAAAAATTAAGTGTATAAAGATGGAATTAGGAAGAGAAGATGAAAGCGGAAGAAGAAAACCAATGCCAATTAAAAATTCCGAATTCGAAATCCCAGTTGATATGGTAGTTTATGCTTTAGGACAGCAGTCAAATTCGAATTTTCTTAAAACGATTCCCGGTTTAGAAATAAATAACGGCTGCATTTTAGTTAATGAGGAAAATTATCAGACAAGAAATCCAAAAGTATTTGCCGGCGGAGACTGTATCAACGGAGGCAAAGAAGTTGTTAACGCAGCTTATGATGGGAAACAAGCCGCGCATGGAATTGATAAATATTTAAATGAGATTAAATGAATTATATATAGAACAAGAAATTTCGACATTTGCTTAATTAGATTAGTAAGAAAAAACATTTAGTAGTAATGCAAGAACGCCGTTAGGCGTGAAATATTATTAGCAATATAAATTATAATTACCAATCAAACCCCATTAGGGGTGAGATATTAAGGAGGGACTGCAACGGCTAATACATATTCACAATTATTAATCCAGGTAATATTTGCAGTTAAAGGAAGACAAAGTCTAATAAATCCTGATTGGAAGGATGAATTATTCAAATATATTACAGGCATTGTCACAAATAAAAATCAAAAAATGTTATGCATAAATGGAGTTGCAGATCATATCCATATTTTATTAGGATTAAAACCCGACATGGCAATTTCAGATCTTGTAAGAGATATAAAAAATAATTCAACAAATTTTATTAACGATAAGAAATTTGTAAGAAGTAAATTTAATTGGCAAGCAGGCTTTGGTGCTTTTTCGTATTCCAATTCACAAACGGATAGAGTGGTTAAATATATAATGAACCAGGAGAAACATCATCATAAGAAATCATTTAAAGAAGAGTACTTAGAATTTTTGAAAAAGTTTAATGTTGAATATGATGAGAGATATTTATATGAGTGGATTGAATAATTGTAAGCATCAATATATCACTCCCATGGAGTTATGCTGCATTGATGGTGAACTTTTTTAATAATATATCACTCCTGACGGAGTTGAAATTTTATAAATTCTATTTTATCGTAAACAATATTATTAAGGATATATTTTCAAATATATTCCCGGGTATAAACATGAAGTCTACCTTTCATTACATAAGGCTTTGTTTGAATATTTTTAGTTTTCTAAACTATGTTGCCAAATTTAAATTTTAGTTGGTCGATATTGATTATTTTCGATAAAAAATTAATTATGATAATAGAGGCAAAAAATGGTTGACCTTTCAATCAATTGCGGAGGAATTACATCTCCTAATCCATTCTGGCTGGCATCCGCACCCCCGTCTAATTCAGCTTACCAGAATTGCAAAGCATTTGAACAGGGCTGGGGTGGAACCGTTTGGAAAACAATCGGCGAACCAGTAATGAATGTCTGCAATAGATATGGCGGCTTAGATTTAAACGGGGAAAAAATTGTCGGATTAAACAATATAGAATTAATTAGTGATCGTCCTATTGAAGTAAATCTAAAAGAAATTACAGAAACCAAAAAGCTATGGCCTGATCGCGCAGTTATTGTTTCATTAATGGTTGAATCAAAAAAAGAAACCTGGCATGACATTGTAAAACGAACTATTGATACCGGCGCAGATGGAATTGAACTTAATTACGGATGCCCGCATGGAATGAGTGAAAGAGGTATGGGTGCTGCTGTAGGACAGGTACCCGAATATTGTAAAATGATAACTGATTGGGTGACTGAAGTTTCAACAATTCCTGTGCTCGTAAAGCTTACTCCTAATGTAACTGATATAAGATATCCTGCACGGGCGGCAAAAGCTGCAAATGCATCAGGCATATCTTTAATAAACACAATCAACAGCATCATCGGTGTTGATATCGATACTATGAAAATTCTGCCTTCGGTTGCTGGTAAAAGTGGTCATGGCGGATTTGCAGGGCCTGCAGTTAAACCAATTGCTTTACATCTTCTTTCTCAAGTGGCCTCTGATCCTGAAGTGAGACTTCCTATTTCAGGAATCGGGGGAATCAGCACATGGAGAGATGCAGTTGAATTTATTTTACTTGGTTCAACAAGCGTGCAAATTTGCACTGCAGTTATGCATTACGGATTCAGAATTATTAATGATTTAGTTGAAGGTTTAACAAACTGGATGGAATCCAAAGGATTTAATTCAATTGAAGATTTTAGGGGAAAAGCAGTGGAACAAATTGAAGATTTTGGAAATTTCAACCTGCTTCATAAAACAGTTGCACGGATTGATCAATCAACATGTATACATTGCAATCTTTGTCATATTGCCTGCGAAGACGGCGCACATCAATGTATTGATTTAATTCCTGTTAATGGCCATAATAAAACTGTTGTTCGCGAAAATGATTGTGTCGGATGCCGTTTATGTTCACTTGTTTGCCCGGTAGAAGGCTGTATTTCAATGGTAAGAGTGGATGATGAAATCGCAAGCAAAACATGGAACGAACTGATGAACGATTTTCAAAAACAAAATAAACCTTTGACCTGGGAAAATCTCGCAGACTTTCAAAAAAAGCATGGAATTGTAATTCATTAATTTTATAAAAAAAATTAAGAGTGAAATTATGTCAACATTAATTAAAAACGGACGCATCATTACTGCCGAGCAGGACTATGTTGCAGATGTATATATTGAAAAAGATAAAATAACTGAAATAGGCGCTAAGCTTAATCTTGAAGCCGACAAAATAATCGATGCAAAAAATAGATATGTTATTCCCGGCGGTGTTGATGTCCATACTCATCTTGATATGCCTTTTGGCGGAACAAAATCGAGCGATGATTTTGAAACCGGGACCAAAGCAGCAGCATTCGGCGGTACGACCTGCTTAATAGATTTCGCAATGCAGTCTAAAGGTACACGAATGCGTGATGCGCTCGATACGTGGTGGAAAAAAGCTGAAGGTAAAGCAAGCATAGATTACGGCTTACATATGATCATAACTGATCTCCCTGATGCGCATCTTGAAGATATGTCTGATATGGTAAAAGAAGGAGTTTCAAGCTTTAAATTATTCATGGCTTATCCCGGAGTTTTAATGGTTGATGATGCCACGATTTTCAAAGCGATGAAACACACTGCAAAAACCGGCGCACTTGTTTGTATGCACGCGGAGAACGGAAGTGTAATTGATACAATTGTTCAACAGGCGTTAGCTGAAGGAAAGACTGCACCAATTTATCACGCGCTTACACGCCCAACAACTGCCGAGGGAGAAGCTGTAAACAGGGCAATTGCGCTTTCGGAAATGGCCGGCGCTCCTGTTTATATTGTTCATCTTTCATCAAATGAAGCACTTGAAAAAGTTGCAGAGGCGCGTGACAGAGGTTTGCCTACTTATGCTGAGACCTGCCCGCAATATCTTTTCCTTTCATTAGATGATATGAACAAACCTGGATTTGAAGATGCAAAAGTAGTTTTTACTCCGCCGCTAAGAGAAAAATGGCATCAAGATAAATTATGGGCCGGATTAAAAAAGAATACATTGCAGGTTGTTTCTACAGACCACTGCCCGTTTTGCTTTAAAGAACAGAAAGAGTTGGGTAAAGATGATTTCACAAAAATTCCAAACGGAGGCCCTGGCATTGAACACAGGCTTCAACTTTTATTTGATGGCGGAGTAGGACAAAACAGAATTTCACTTAATAGATGGGTTGAATTGGTTTCGACTACACCTGCAAAAATGTTTGGACTCTACCCGCATAAAGGTACAATTGCAGTCGGTTCGGATGCCGATGTTGTTATTTGGAATCCGAATGCTGAACATACTTTATCGGTTAATTCCCATCATATGCATGTTGATTATTCTATGTTTGAAGGGAGAAAAATAAAAGGTAATGCCGAAACTGTACTTTCACGCGGAGAGGTAATTGTTCAGGATAATGAATTCAAAGGCAAAACAGGCAGAGGTAATTTTGTTAAACGGGATGCATATGCCGGCGCTTGGGGATAATGGGCAAAGATTTTCAAAAGTAATTTCCCATCACAAATAGGAACTGAATGAAAAACTTTTACGATCCTGAACTTGTAGAAACTGATGTCAGTTCAATAAGCGAACAAACCTTAATTAATCCTGATCTATCTCCCACAAAAATTTCTCAACGCTCATGGGGAACCTATAATATCGCTGCACTCTGGATTGGAATGAGTGTTTGCATCCCGACTTACATGCTTGCAAGCGGTTTGATTGCCGGAGGAATGAATTGGTGGCAGGCAATGCTGACAATTGGACTCGGCAATATTATAGTTTTGATTCCGATGATTTTAAATGCTCACGCCGGTACAAAATACGGTATTCCTTTTCCTGTTCTTGCACGGGCATCTTTTGGAACAAAAGGATCAAATGTTCCGGCATTACTTAGGGCAATCGTTGCCTGCGGATGGTTTGGAATTCAAACCTGGATTGGCGGACAGGCATTTAACTCTTTGATCATAATTATATTACCAGGCTGGGCAGTTTTTTCATTTGGGCCTGCAATTGGCTTTTTAATTTTTTGGGGAATGAATGTTTACTTTATTGTAAAAGGAATTGATTCAATAAAATGGCTGGAATCTTTTGGCGCACCGTTTTTACTTTTAGTTGGTTTGGGACTTTTAATCTGGGCTTATGTAAATGCCGATGGATTTGGCCCTATCCTTAGTCAGCCGAGTACTTTTAAAACTTCCGGTGAGTTTTGGAAATTTTTTATTCCATCCTTAACAGGCATGGTTGGATTCTGGGCTACTCTGTCACTTAATATTCCCGATTTCACTCGGTTTGCAAAAAGTCAAAAATCTCAAATGCTTGGGCAAGCTTTGGGCCTTCCGCCTTCGATGATAATTTTTTCTTTTATCGGTATTGCAGTTACTTCCGCAACAGTTATTATTTATGGCGAAGCTATCTGGGATCCTGTTGTTTTGCTTTCTAAATTTAATAATCCTGTAGTGGTAGTTATTTCACTTGTATCTTTGATCATTGCAACGCTTACAACAAACATTGCAGCTAATGTTGTTTCTCCTGCAAATGATTTTTCGAACCTGTTTCCCAAACATATCAATTTTGTCAAAGGCGGTTTGATCACTGCGGTGATGGGAATTGTAATGATGCCCTGGAAACTTCTTTCCGATTTCAGCTCTTATATTTTTGGCTGGCTTATAGGCTACTCAAGTTTTCTCGGCCCCATTGCAGGAATACTTATCTGTGATTATTTTGTTTTAAGAAAAACAGTTTTAGTTTCAAAAGATTTATATGATCCAGCTGGCGTTTATAAATACAAAAATGGATTCAACCTAAAAGCAGTATATGCGCTTCTTGCCGGAGTTATTGTTGCGCTGATTGGATTAGTTGTTCCGAGTGTTAAGTTTCCTTTATGATTATGCATGGTTTGTTGGTTTTGCAGTTTCGTTTTTTGTTTACTTAATGTCGATGAAATTTTTAATTAAGGAAACAAGTTAATAACTAAAATTCAATTTTAGATTTTGTTATTAACTTACCTTGCGTATGACGCTTAAATAAACCCGATTTCTTTGAGAAATCGGGTTTATGTATAAAAGCTTTGCGTAACATGAGTTATTAATCTTTGTCAAGCACCTCAATCGGTTTTAAAATTTGAAAGCGATTTTCCTGGTGATGTTTTATACTTAATTATAAAAATTATTTTTCTATATAACAGGAATTAAGATAATGGATAAATTTATGCAAGCCGCAATTGAAGAAGCGAAAAAAGGATTAGAGGAAGGAGGCATTCCAATCGGTTCTGTTTTAGTAATTGATGGAAAAATTGTTGGACGAGGCCATAATAGGCGTGTGCAAAAGGGAAGTGCAATTCTTCATGCTGAAATGGATTGTCTTGAAAATGCCGGCAGGTTAAAAGCAAGTGATTATAAAAAAGCAATTCTTTATTCTACACTATCTCCATGCGATATGTGCAGTGGGACAGTTTTGTTATACAAAATTCCCAAAGTAATAATCGGAGAAAATAAAACTTTCCAGGGGCCGGAAGACTATGTTCGTTCCCGCGGAGTTCAACTTGAAATTTTGAATGACCCTGAATGCATCAAGCTTATGGTAGAATTCATAAAAGAAAAACCCGAATTGTGGAATGAAGATATTGGTGTTTGAAAAATTATCTTTCTGTTAATGATCACCCCAATTCGAAGATAGTTATTCCAAGCGGAACGTGTTTTCAATCTGATGTTTTTTAAAAAACATTTTACTACATTCTCTGCCAGCTTAAATTAATTAGAATCCGCAATCGCATTTAGATGCCCAGACTACTTGAGGGAACTAATCAGATTCAATTATTGAATGCTGAAAGTATTGGATGATAGATACGCACAACCCTATTTTAAAACAGCATGATCTTAAGAGATTTCATACATAGATATGCAGCTACACACTTATCAATGTTCTCCTAGTTAATTTTTCGTGCGCTATAATTATAAGTTAGTCCTCTTAGTGATCGATAAATAAATCCCCTACAATTTCTTTATATTTATTTTAAGAATTTTAATTAATCTGGATATTCAATGAAACAATTATGGACTATTTTAAAAGAAATCGAATTTTTTATTGAATCAAGAAAATTTGCTACACCAGAACAGCTATTCTATGTATCTGATGATAAAAGATATTTCGCTTACTGGCCTAAAACATATGAAGGGATTAAAACAACCCTACAAAGTAGAAATTCATTAATTGGAAGTTTTACCGAAAAATATTCAGTTGATTTACTTCAAGAGTTTGCAGCCAAACATAAATGGTTTTCCGTACAAGGTGTTGTCTGTGATGAAATTGGTTTAACACGTCAATCTTCTGCCGATGTTGCTATTTGTAAATCAAAAGATATTATTCAAAAACCTGAAAACATTCTAATGATTTTTGAAGTAAAAATGTCCGTAGTTTGGAATTGGGAATTAATACAAAATGGCGAGAAAGAGGAATTAGTTTGCTTAGGAGATTATAAATCTCATCGAGGAAATCCCGGGTTGTTACGTTCTGATTCAATGTTAAAAGCAATTGGTAAAAGTATTAATATTAGAGTGTCAGATTTAGCAGCTTCAAGTATTCCAATCATAATTTTGGGCAATACCCCAATTACAACTTCTTATTTTAAAAAGGTGGACTTTCTAAAGAATGCTGGAATAGTGCAAGGATTTTGGTCTGTTAATTCTACGCCTTTGAAAGATAATGGAGAAAATATAAAAAGGACAAATAAAGATGGCTTTATTCGTATTGATAATTATTCTGAATTAGAAAATTCACTGGAAAAATTAATAACCGAACCAAAAGAATTTTTCTCCAGTATGAAATCAAAAAAAGAACTTGGTAAGATAATTGAAATTGCCAGTAAAGAACACGATATTGAGAAGAAAGCGGAAAAATTTTTATCATTGATAAGAGAATAGGATAGAATGTATAATCAAGAACAAAGAAAAAATGGAACCAAAACAAGTTCTTTCGGAACACCTGGAAGAATAAATCACGATTCATCGCAATTTTATAATTCAAGGTTGTACGAAGGATTGATTAATGATAAAAAAGTAAAACACATTGAAAATAAAATCCCTCAAGAATATTTAAATAAACATTTTTGTCATTC
>CAVSWT010000026.1:0-59978 GCA_963731745.1 uncultured Ignavibacteriales bacterium | reverse complement strand
CTAAGGTCTCACCAGCGCCTCAAGATAGAAATACTCAACAAATGCTTTCTTCAAGCCAGCAATAATTTCTTTTATCCTGGTATAAGAACGTTGAAGGATTTCGGAAATCTTTTGAGCTTTGTAACCTTGCATCAAAAAGTTAAGTACACTTCTTTCATCAGTTGAAAGTCTGCATTGCCAGTTGCTGAAATCAATATTGAAAGACAGATGCTCTTCAATTTTTTCTTTATCATTTGTCTTAGCTGTCATCCATTCATCAAAGGTTATGATCTCAGTATCCACATCGGATCTTCTTCTATAAAACGACAGCGCATCAATTGTTGATGTACCGCCAAATCCGTTTTTACAGATTGAACGAGTATCAACTTCTTTTGAACGTTGTGTAACAAAGCATTTGTAATTCTGCTTTTTGATTTCTTTACCAGCAGCAACATCATTCAAATATTTTTCGTATGACTGGCAAACAAGCTCTTGAATTTTATCTTGACGGCGTGAATCGTATCGCATGACAGACCAGTATGCTTGGTCAGTTATTGTTGGGTACAGTTCTTCCCATGACATAAGAAAAGTTCCTCCCGGATTGGTTATTGATTGGTATGGTTATATTATTCTTTTACCAAAAAATGGGAGGAAACTTTGGAGTGAGTTTGTATACTATATTGCTAGTTCATGTTAAAAGTTTTATGCATTTATTTTATATTTCATTTTTTAATTTCAAGAAATGATTGAGAATAGCTATGGCAAAAAAATCGGATACAAAAGAAAAGAAAAAAGTTGCGATATATTGTAGGGTATCTACTTACGAACAAGGCCAAGGAAATTTCAGTTCATTAAAGGGGCAAGAAGATTTATTAAAAGAATATTGTAAGAATAAAGATTGGCAAGTTTACAAAATTTATATCGATAAAGCTTCTGGTTCCAGTCTTGAGCGCGATGAGATAAAAAAATTACTTGCGGATGCGGAAGAAAAGAAATTTGATATTATTGCAGCAACAAAAATAGATCGTATTTCCAGAAGTGTTTTGGATTATCTGGATGTTGATAAAAGATTGACTGCACTTGGCATTGATATAGTTTTTGCCACACAAAGTATTGATACCACTACTCCAGCGGGAAAGATGCAAAGAAACATCATGTTAGCATTTGCTGAGTTTGAAAGAGATATGATTGCCGAAAGAACTCGAGAAAAATTATTTTATCAGGCACAAAAAGGATTTTGGGGTGGTGGGCATGTTCTGCTTGGTTATGATGTTGTCGATAAGAAGCTAGTAACAAATAATGAAGAAGCAAAGACAGTAAATATCATTTTTCAAAAATATTTGGAAAATCCATCAAGTAGTAAAGTTGCTGAGATAATGAATAGAGAAGGATATAGAACTAAAATCCGAAATAAAAAAAGCGGATTGTCTTCTGGTGGAGGGAGATTTAACAAAGATGTTATAAAACGAATGTTACGTAATAAAATATATACAGGATTTGTCACATACAAAGGAATGGAATTTAAGGGACTACACGAAGCAATAGTCGATGATAAGTTATTTCTAGATGTTCAAAAGAAGCTTGACGAGTCACAAAAAGATCGACACATTTTACAACAAGGTAAATCTGATCTTACTTTACTCGGAATTACAAAATGTGGTTTTTGTGGTAAAAATTTAACCTCTACCTATACTAAAAAATCCACTGGAAAATATTACTACTATTATAAATGCGTAAGTGCAATTAAAAGCTCAAAAAGCACATGCAATGCGAAGGATATAGGAGCTGACGAATTGGAAAATTTTGTAAAAACTATTATCAGCCAAATGGTGAACAATGAGGAAATGTTTAGACAAATTTATAAACTACTTAGTAATCAAAAAGACGATGAATCTATTGTTATAGAAAATTCTCTTAAAGATCTTCATCAAAATCAGTTGAAAGTAAATAAAGCAATTAAAACATTGGCTGAAAAAATTGTTAGTATACCCGATATTGGGAAGTTAAGATCAATATCTGATAAATTAAATGAATTAGAACAGACGAAAGCATTATTGGATGTAGAAATACAAAATCAAAAAAATAACTTGGAATCAATTCAGAAAAGTAATATCAATGAAACAGAACTAAAGGGAATACTTAAAGAATATAATAATTTATACGAAAATGTATCTATTGAAACTAAACGCAGGCTCAACCAACTCTTATTTGTTGAAATTGTATCCTTTGTTAATCGAGATAATGATAATGGTGAAATTGTATTTAAGATTCGAGCAGATGGCACAATAAAAACGAAATTGCAGTCAATAAAAAACCCCAAAAATTCAGGTTCGAATCTTTGGGGCGGTTGGCTCCGCGAGCAGGACTCGAACCTGCAACCCTTCGGTTAACAGCCGAATGCTCCACCATTGAGCTATCGCGGAATATTTATTAAAAAACGAATCCTAACTTAATTACTATTGCCTTTTTTGTCAAGCATCTAAGCCCTATTGTATGATGAATTTAGTAGAATTTTTATCATTTGCATTAAAAAAAATGCCCGAATTTTCGGGCATTAGCTCATCATGATCTAATTCATATTTTACACAAACGACTCTTTTAATCGTCTTGCAACAGAAACAAAAAATCCTACAACCATAATTAGGACTCCAACCCAGACAAAATTAATAAATGGCTTTACACTTGCAGTAACACTAAGAACTTCTTTAGGCACTTCTGATTTAGCAACTGAATTTATTTTTGATACAAGAAAATCAGCGCTATCATTTGCGGGATTTATTTTCTTTAGTTCAATTTTAAGATTTAGTTCATCAACGGTTGCAGGGATATATTCGAATTGCCCGTTTTCTCTTTGAATTATTGGTTCAATATTATATGATTTTCCATTCTGGGTGATAATTAAATTTGTTCCCATCTTAAAATTTCCGCCGGTCTGCATTACACTTACATCGGGCTTTACAAATTCTTTGTAAACAATTTTAACCCCAGCAACTTCTTTTTCTTCACCCTTTCCTAAAGATACATCTGTGCCTTGTTCATTCTTATCACCATTTTCTTCATAACCCAATGGAGATAAATAAAAATCTTTTGTAGGTAGTGTTAATATTGCAGGTTCCCTCATCAAGCCGTTATTAAATTCACTGATATACATTATTGGAGATATTATATAAGTTTTATCTCCTTTAGTCATGTTTACGTTAAAGGCATATTTAGTTCCATTCTCAATCGGCTGGTAACCAGTAAATTCCATTTTATAGCCGAAAGCTTCTGTTGGCTGATTCTTTACTAAATCAATATTCTCCTCTGTACTATATGCAGATGAACCAATAACTCCTAATATGAAAAATGCAATTCCTATATGTGCTACATATGCTCCAAGCATTTTCATATTACCTTTAACAATTTTAATAGCTATTTCAAGATTCACAACTAATGCAAAGGCTGATGAAAACGTTAGTATAATCATCATAACTTCAGTAATTTTTCCGAATACTACAACCAGAGCTGTAAACAATAATGCTATGGAAAGCGATGGTATCGATTTTTTTAATAACTCCTGCCCTTTAGTATCTTTCCATTTTAGAAGAAGGCTTAAACCATTTAGTAATCCTATTATGATTGCAATTGGAATATGCATTTCATTATAAAAGAACTTATCAACGGAATGTCCAAAAATCGGTGCGGAAGTTCCAACTAAAACAATAACTGCAGACGCACTTAGTACGATTGCTGCAGTGAAAAGAGCAAAATCTCGTGATAACAAACCTTCTTCAACTTCTTGATGCTCGGTTAAATATTTCCATCTAAAAGCAATTGCTCCAAAACCAACAAGTATAAATGTTCCGATAAAAATAACTAAGAATAAATAAACCAGCATCCCAGGATCAACAAATGAGTGAACTGAAGCATCTCCCAAAATTCCGCTTCGTGTTAAAAATGTGCTGTACAAGACCAAAATGTATGTCATTATACATAGGATTAAATTGGTTTTAGCAAATTTGCCAAGTCCATTTCCTTTTGCCTGACTCTTTCTTTGAACAAGAAGAGTATGTATTGATGCAACTCCAACCAGCCATGGAATCAAGCTTGAATTTTCTACAGGATCCCAAGCCCAATATCCGCCCCAACCAAGCATTTCATAAGCCCAATAACCGCCAAGCATGATTCCCAGCCCTAAAATACCTGCACCGGCAAGAACCCAGGGGAATGATTGCTTAACCCAATCACGATAATCATTTTTCATTAAAGCAGCCATTGCGAAGGTAAATGGAACTGTTGCCATTGAAAAACCAGTAAATAGAATCGGGGGATGAATCTGCATCCAGAAATTCATTAGCTGCGGGTTTAAGCCTTTACCGTCAATAATAAATTGTTTTATAGGAATTCCTGAGGCCATTAAAGTATTGTACAAATCGGTATTCATCTTAATAAAACTTTGACCGCTGGAGCCATCACTAAACATAAAATTCTGTATCCACGACTGACCAAGGTAAATAGGGTTGATATCTTTAACTGCTACAAAAACCGGTTCAGCCCAAATGTAAGTGAATGGACTTTTAAATAACGGCGAAACCATCACCAGCAAAAAGGTTGTTGCCAGAGTGAAAACTACCATAACCCTTTGTTCTAAGTCACCACGTTTGGAAGCATAAGATTGAAGCACTAAACCAACGATTGACGTTAGGAAAAGCCAAAGCATAAAGCTTCCTTCTTGCCCGGCCCAGAAAGTTGCGGCTAATATTCCCTTTGGCAATGAATTGCTGCTGTAGTCATAAACATATTTTAAACCATAATTATGCGTAAGTATATTGTACAGAAGAATTGTAGCAGCAGTAAAAACCAGAATGGCCATTGAATGATAAGCAATTCTTCCAAAATTTATGGTGTTCTTATATCCCTTGAAAGTTAAAAAATACATTGCCATTGCAATTACACTTGAAGCTAATGCTAAGGTAAGGACAATACTTCCAATCATGATTTCCTCTCACTGCAAAGCGATTTTTCTTTGCGATTAAGTTTAAACATATTTACTCTTTATAGACTTGAAGTTGCAGTTTTCTGATCTTCATATTTGCTTGGACATTTTGTTAAAATATCATTAGCATGAAAATATCCATTCTGATATTTACCCGTTACCACAACACTTTTAGCAGTTTCAAAATTATTAGGAATAGAACCATCATAAATTACTTTCATTTCATTGCCTTTAGTATCTACTAAGTAAAATGAAAAAGTTCTGTTCTGCTTGTTGTAGTCATAATTTTTTTCTTTAACCCAGCTGCCTGTAGCTTTAACAGTTTTATCTTTCTGCATAACATTAGAAAAATCACTTTCATATTTAATATTACTTTGAGAGAAAAGATAAATCATTAAAACTAAGAAAACCGATACGATAACGCCGCCAAAAATATATTTATTTTTCATTTTTATCTCCATTTATTTCTTTTTCAACATTTTTAATTCTTTTGTCCAAACTATAGAGGTAGAAGAAAACTCCCGCCCAAACAATTAGAACAATTATCATAACAATAAAGATTGAGTTTTTTTCAAGGAACTGATAAAGACCTTCCATTTATCCTCTTATATATGATTTGTTAAGTTTGTCTCTATAAATAATTGATTTGTAACCAACATTCCACATCCAAAAATAAAGGATTGTAAATGCTATTAATGAAAGGAAGAATATTAAAAGCATATTTCCGTTCATTTTAAAATCTACCACTGGCCCTGCATTAGTATCGTCAGCTGATCCCGGATGCAATCCAGTCATTATTCTCGGCATCACAAAAATAAAAAACGGAACCGTTACAAAAGCAATCATGCTATAAACCGCAGAAAGAGTTGCGCGTTTTTCTTCTGATTCTATTGAAGAGCGAAGAGCGAACCAGGCACCATAAATTAATAAAAGAGCAAAGATACTTGTTTGTCTTGGATCCCAGCTCCAAAAAGAACCCCAGGCAAATTTTGCCCAAACTGCACCTGTTATGGTTGCTAAAATACAGAAGACAATTCCTAGCTGCGCTGCTGCATAAGATTTAGCATCATCATCAAGGTTTTTCTTACGTAAAAATTTAAATCCGTAATATGCGGTCATAAAAAATGCAACAACGGTAAGCCATGCTGTAGGTACATGAAAGAAGATAATTTTAGCGTTTTCTTCTAATCCCGGTATTAATGGAAATTGATACCATGCAACGGGATTCTCGACGATGGGAAAAGATATTCCCGCTATCGAAACGAAACAAACTAAAAGAAAAAGTGTGATTTTCCAAGCCATATTATGTTAGCCTAAAATGTTCTTAAAATTACTAATCTTTCCAGATAAAATCGAATAACATGTAGGAAGCTGAAATCATGATTACGTCATAGCACGCAACAATTGCTAATTCAAACTTAGCAGTTTCAATAGTTGTGCCATCAATTGAAAACAAAGTTAACTTTACAGCAGTTAAAATCAAAGGCAGTAAAATTGGGAACGAGAGAACCGGATACAGAGAGCCTTTTGATCCAGCCTTCGCAATGATTGCAGCAATAATTGTAGATGCGACTGCGAGTCCGATATTTCCAAGTACGAAAGTTATGATAAAAAGAAGAAAATTTTGCACTACAAACCCGCTAAAAAGTGCTGAATAAAGCAACGCTATCACAGTATTCATACAAAAAACTAAAATTAAATTGAATACTAATTTGCCTGTAAAAACCGTTGAAGGTGCACAAATTAATTGCAGTGTTAAAGCAGTGCCTCTCTCCTCTTCAGATACAAAAGCACGAGATAAACCAGACATGGCAGAAAAGAATATTACAACCCAAAATAATCCGCCGGTTAAGGCTTGGGAGATTCGTTCAGTTCCAATAGCAAAAAGTATTACACTAATTGCAACTACAATAAACATGGCAAGAGAATTTACTGCATACCGTGTTCTTAACTCGGAGTTAAAATCTTTTTAAAAAGTGCGTAGGCTTTCATTTTTATTTTTCAAACGTAAAATATCAAAAGTAAGCTTTAATTTTTAAATTGTTCAAGCTTAATTATTTCACCACACAATGCCAAATCGGATTCTTCATTGGAGGCGACAATAACTATATTATTTAATCCTTCTTCTTTTATAATTGAATAAACTGATTCTTTTCCTTCTGTGTCTAAGTTTGAAGTAGGTTCATCTAAAATTAATAATTGGGGCGAATGCATTAAGGCAAAAATAAATTTCATGCGCTGTTTCATTCCGGAAGAATACGTTTTTACAAAATCATCTTTTCGATTAAATAGTAAAAATTTATTTAAAAGGTAATCAATTTTTTCTTTATTAAATTTCACATCTCTAATCTTCGCAAAATGATTAAGATTTTCCAGTGCAGTAAATTCGTCATACAATACCAAATATGGAGAGACAAATCCTATATGGTTATGTAATTTATCAGACTCAATTTTACCACCATTATTTATATGGAGTATCTCGCCTTCTGACGGAGAAATTATTCCCGCAATAATTTTTACTAAAGTTGATTTACCAGAACCGTTAGGGCCGGAAATTCCAAATATACCTTTCTCATTTAATTGAAAATTAATATTATCAAAAATGAGTCTTCTGCCAAAATTTTTTTTTACAGATTTAGCTTCAACCGAATACTTACTCATTAAATATCACCACTTTGCCGGTTAACGTTTCATTGCCATTTTTAATTGCGTAAATATATACGCCGCTGGCAAGTTTATTATTATTGTTTGATCTTCCGTTCCATCTAACCAGCTTTCCTGGTGAAACGACTACTGAAGAAGAATATACTAACTCCATCCCCACTGTATAAACATTTAGATCAACAACAGAATTATTATTTCCTTCTAAAGGAATATTGATATATAAATTTTTTTCATAAACAAATGGATTTGGATATATAAAACTTACAGCAGTAATTGAAATTGTTCCTTCATGGATAAGAAGATTATTTAATATTTCAGAAGAATACCAATAGTTAGGTTTATTTGTACTTAATTTTGCGAAGTAATTTTCATCTAACTGATAACCTCCCGCAATTGTCGAATTTGATAAATCATATTCAGCGGTAAATAATTTATTGAGACTATCAATCCCCGAATTATAATCACCATCAGTAATCATTGCTGATAGTGTGTCGCCATTGTCCGGATTCACAAAGTTTAAAAGATAATCAGAAGTCGCCCTTGCAGAAATACCAACAGTTTTTAGTGATGAATTAAATGTAATTGTAGTGAAAGCTTTTAAAAGCGGATAATTTTCACCTTCATCAAAATATTTTTGCGAAGAAAGTTTCGCACGATAACCTGTAAAATATGTCCACACACCAAATTGATTATATGCTTTACCGAATGTATTACCTTCATCTAATAAAGTATTTTGAATTGCTTGAAGCGCCCTCATCTTCGGCATTAATTCCCACTGTTTTTTTATAATATCATAACCGTATTTATCTTTAAGAAAAATATTCCAGGGAGCCAATTCATAACCATCATACTGGCTGAACGCTTTATTCGGAAAATTAAAATAATCTTTTAAATAATTGTAATAGTCATTCACTGTGTTGAAAACGAACTCTTCCATAGATGTTGAAGTTAATTCATAAAAAAATAAATCACTATCGCGATAAATATAATTCCCTAATTGAATAGCATGATGAAATTCATGAGCCACCGTTACACGGGCTGCATTTATTCCTTTAGTTGGATAGCTTGAAAAATCATTTTCAATTTCCATATAACTTGGACCTGTAGTACCGGTAAAATCAAAATTGGTTCGTCCGTAAAGTCTTAGTCCGGAGAGATCACTAACATAAATATCGTATAAGTTATCGCCGCCTTCCCCGTTATCTGATGGAGGAGCAGGATAACCTAAAAAACCAACTTCAAAATTATAACTTGAATCAAGAGCTTCGGCTAATAAATTTAAAGATTGTTCCAAACCCACATTATCATAATTCGGCATATCATTACCGGTGGAGTTATAATGGATTCTAAAAAAACCTCCCGGCGTAACCATGCTTGCATCCTTAACCGGCCTTTGAAGAAGTTTTTTTATCTCAGTTTGCTGTTGTGCAGAAAATGAATTCATATTTTCATTAACAGCAGCTACCAAACCAAATCCGCATTTGATATATTTATCAGAATTAATTGGCTGTTCCGTAAATGAAGAGGATTTTCCATGGACGAATAGATTATACAAAGAATCCAGTTGAGATGTACTTAAATCTCCCGCAAATATATTTGAAATGCTTAATAATAAAAAGATGATAAAAATGTATTTCATTAACTATAATTTTTTAATAGAGATGCTATGATTTAGATTATTGATAAATACGATATGATAATTTTTTGAGTTCATATTTTTAATAAAAAAACTTTCTAAATTAATTTCATCTGCAATTTTTGTTATAACTATGTTCTTACCATTATTTATAAAATCAATTTTAAAAATCGTTTCATTATCAGGATTATAAAAAAATAACTTCTTTAATCCGTTGAATTTCATTTCGCCGTAAAAATATTTAGCATTTCCTCCAGAGAATAGATTTGCTGTTTTAATATTTTTATAACTGGTTGAAAAGTCTACTGTATTAGCAATTGTATTTTTTTGATCGCCTAATTTAAAAAAACTTAATAAAACATCTTTATTTTTATTAAATAAATCTTCCAAAAAAGTATTTACAATTTTAAAGTTTTTATCGTATACGGAATACAGCTTTTTATAATTTTTACTCCTACTGCCAAATTTAATTAAAGATATTTTCAACGAATCTTCTTCACGACTCCATGCATAAATACTTGGCTGATTATTTATTGAAATATTTGCCGAGGCTACATTATTTAAAATACCAGGATAGTCATTTAAGTAAAATGTTGAATTTTTATTTTCAAATAATGCTGCACCAAGTTTCCCATCTTTTTTATAAACAACATAGAGATTAATATTTTCATTTTCTCTTTTAAATTTCAAATCAAGAATATTTCCTGGAGAATAAATATCTGTTCGATTTATTTTTTTATTTGAAAAATTTATATCAAAGACTTCAATTAGTTTTTTGCCATGTGAATAGCAATAAAATATTTTTTCAAGACGTTGAGAATTATCAATTAAAATTTCATTATGATTTTCATGCATTTGATACATGTACATGTTTGAAGGAATTCCGGCATTATTTCTAATTATCAAATTCAAATTGTTTGTGTATTTGTCTAAATATGCAATATCAATTATTCCGTTATTTTCTAAATCAAAATATTTAATTGATGAAGGCTCAGCTCCCGCCGCAATATTGGAATTATTAGAAATCGAAGACAAATTTGTTAGAGTAACAATTTTGCCGTTGCTGCAGAGCAAGGCTAGTCCATTAATAAATTTGCTGTAGTAAGGAATTAAATCTTGTACATGTTCGCTTTTAAGGTAAACTATTTCAGGAAAATACTCATAATCACTTTTAGCAAAGAAAACTGATAACGTAGATTCTTCATAATTTACATAGGCGATATCTACTTTGCCGTCTTTATTAAAATCACCAAGAGCTATTTTGTTTGGGAAATTTTTTGAAGGAAGTGAGATTGATGTTTGATATGCAGAAGCATAATCGCCGTACAAAATATTAATAGAATTTCCTTTTACAAAAATCAAATCACTGTAATCATCAAAATTTAAATCAGAAGCCGTAAGTGAGTAAATTTTTTCCTCTTGCTGGAATGCTTCTTACTTTTTTAAAATCATTACCGCCAATATTATAGAAAAAATTTATAGAATTTGTAAATACGTTAAACGCTGCTATATCAAGTTCACCATCATTGCTCAAATCTGTTAAAACTGAACTGGAAAAAACTGTTTTATCAATAATTTTTTTTTCAATTAAATTTTTATCTCGATTGAAAATTATAGACAGGCCTTCAAAAGAACTACCCGACACAAGCATTTCGGACTTACCATCATTTTGAATATCGCCTATACTTAAATTTTCTGGATAAGATTTAAGCTCAATTTTCGATTCAATTTCCGGTTTACCTTTTTCGGTAAATTTTAAAGTTCCAACCTGCCTAGTTTTCCTGGATGTAAATGCATATTCTTGAATCATACCGTTTTTAGCTCTTACATTTTGAAGCTGGGAAATTTCAAAAGGTAAATTATCTTCATAATCTTTGTTAAAACTCCCGCTATTATCTCCGAGAAATGAAACAGATTTTTTATCATTAGAATTGTAAAGGAATAAATCAGCGTAAGAATCGCCGTTGTAATTCAAAGCAAAAAAAGAAGTGTAACCTGAATCAACTTTTATATCATTGTATTTACAAAAGCCGTTGATAGGAATTTGTGAAAAAATATCCTGGGTAAGCAAGAAAAGGCAAAAGATTATTTCAGCTTTGCTTAATTCTATTTTTAAGCCTGTTTTCTCTCCTTTGCAAGGCTTCGTCATATCTTCTTTTTTCATCTTCCGTTTCGGGTATTACCTGAACTCCTTGTACGGGCTTTCCGCTGCTGTCAACACTTACAAAAGTTAAATATGCTGTATTGGTGTGAACCCTCGTTCCTTCTTTGAAAGATTCCGCAAAAACTTTTACTCCAATTTCCATTGATGATTTAAATACCCTGTTAACAGATGCTGTTAACGTAACGGCATTGCCTAATTCTATAGGATGATGAAAATCAATTCTATCAACCGAAGCAGTAACGCAAACGCATTGATTATGTTTGGCAGCAGAAAGCGCTGCACAAATATCTATCCAATGCATCAACTGACCGCCAAGCAGCTTGGTCAGCTGGTTAGTGTGATTTGGCAGAACAAGTTCTGTCATTGTTATTGTTGAAGCACTGACTTTTTTTGGATTGATCATTCTTTGGATGCAGAAAGCTTATTTTCAAGGGAAGATTTTATTTTTTTAAGTTCTTCAACATTGGAATTGTCAGGATATCGTTCAATAAATTTTGAAATTTCGTCTTCGGCTTCTTGATTCCTATTCTTGTCCAGTAATATCTGGATTTTGTTATACATTGCCATTGGTGCGTATTTAGTATCGTGGTAAATTTCCAATACGTCATTGTAGTAAATAAGAGCAGCAGTCTGATAATCCATCTTTTCATAGATTACAGCATCGTTGTAAGTTTTATGAGCTAATTTATCATTAAGAATTTTGAGCTTCTGTTCAGCATCCGGAACCTTTGCATGTGTAGGGAAAAAATCCAGGAATGCTTGAAATTCATCAATGGCTTTCTTAGTGTATTTTTGATCTAAGGTAAAATTAGGTGAAAGCTGAAAATAGGATTCTGCCAGCATGTATTGAGCATCGGGAATGAATTCGCTTGCAGGCATGTTTTTAACAAGTTTGCTGAATTCATAAGCTGCTAAAATATATTCGCCTCTTTTATATCTTGTCATTCCCAAAAGATACTGAGCGTCATCTATAATTTCATTGCCGGGGTATTGAAGAATTATTGCCTGAAGTTCATTGACAGCTTCAAGATAATCTTCATCATTGTATAGTTTTTGTGCGTATTCCAATCTTTCTTTTGCTGAAAGATTAACAGTTTCAATTGATGAGCCGCAGCCCCAAATGAAGAGTGCAGCCAAAGATATTATTAGGAAATATTTCATTTTCGACATAAATTTTGAATAATTAAAGTACAATTATATATAAAATCTTTTAGGCTTCAAAGGTAATTATTATCCCTTAAACATAATAATTGAAATAGCTTCCCGGAAAATTAAAGGGATGTAATGAGCTCATTTGCTCCTTACAGAAAAGAAAAGATATACAGCAACTGCGGCGGCCCCAATTGCAATTACCGGCTCCCAGATATTTGAGAAAAATGGTTCGGCAGGCACTTCTGATCTTGTAAACGGATAAGATAAATTTTCAACATCATTTATTTCATCTGCATTAATTGTATCAGAATATGAGTACTCAAATCTTTTTACTCCGGCATTATTATTCTGAATTAGATAATTTCCAATAAGCCTAAAAGATCGAGGGATTTTTTCTGTGCCCAAAAATCCGTCTCTATACATATCACCATACTTTAGTTCCGCAGATTCCAAAACATAAATTACTTTTGTAATATTTTGCGCAGTGCTGTCAACAATTGTCTTATTCTGCCTTATTAGTGAAGATATAATTTGATTGTAAAAAATTGCATATGAGTCGCCAAGCGTAAGTGTAAGGTTAATCTTATTTTTAGAAGATGGGATAGCATTATCCATAAGAGTTACAGATGAATCTACCAGCGTGTAAAATATTTCTAGATTAGTTTTTGTTTGTGAGAAAACAGAAACGCTAAAAATTATCCAGCCAAAAAACATTAAAAAAATTTTAATCACTCTTCCCTATTTGAATAATGAAAATTTATGTTAATGAAAAACTATCAGGCATAAATACCGCGTAATTTCAAAGTCTTAGCCACCTTATCAATCGCCATAATATACGCACCTGTTCGCAACTGAACATTATATTTCTCAGCTGCTAAATAAACGTTATTAAATGCTTCATGCATAAACCTATCCAAACGAGTATTGACTCTATTTAGAGTCCAGAAAAATCCCATTCTATCCTGAACCCATTCAAAATATGAAGCTGTAACACCTCCTGAATTTGCAAGTATATCTGGAATTACGAGAATACCTTTTTCCTGTAAAATTGGATCTGCTTTTGAAGTAGTTGGACCGTTTGCTCCTTCAACTAAAATTTTGCAATTGATTTTTGAAGCGTTATGAGCCGTTATTTGATCTTCGATAGCTGCTGGAATTAAAACATCACATTCCAACTGCAAAAGCTCTTCATTATTTATTACATCAGCATCCGGATAGGTTATTATGGTCTTATGAGTTTCCATATGCTCTATCACTTCCGGAATAGGAAGTCCATTTAAATTAAAGATTCCTCCATTAATATCACTTATTCCAATAACCTTTACTCCTCTTTCGTGGAGTAGTTTGGCAGAAACTGAACCTACATGGCCAAATCCTTGAACGACAGCAGTTGCTTTTGCGGGATCTATTTTAAGTTTTTGCAGTGCGGCAATCGATACGGTCATAACCCCTCTTCCCGTCGCTTCATATCTGCCAAGAGAACCGCCCAAAATGCTTGGCTTACCTGTCACTACAGCGGTTTCATTTTTTTTTGCATGCATGCTGAATGTATCCATTATCCACGCCATGGTTTGTTCGTTTGTATTTAAATCCGGTGCAGGAATATCTTTATCTGCACCAAATACATCAAGCAGGTTTGCTGTAAATCTTCTAGTCAATCTTTCCAATTCTCCATCACTTAATTTTCCGGGATCGCATTTTATTCCTCCTTTAGCACCGCCAAAAGGGATATTAACAATTGCACATTTCCAGGTCATCCAGGCTGCAAAAGCTTTCATTTCATCCAGAGTAATATCAGGTGAATATCTAATTCCGCCTTTAGATGGTCCTAATACATCATTATGAATTACACGATAACCTTCAAAAACTTCTAATGTGCCGTCATCCATGGTGATAGGAACTGATGTGATAATTTGTTTTACAGGATTTTTAAGATAGTTATAAAGTCCTTTTTCGAGACCAAGATAATTAACAGCAATATCGAATCTCTGCATCATTGATTCAAATGGTTTTTCTTTGTCTCCGATGGGGGCAGGCTCTTTATAATTTAACTTTTTGCTCATTAGAAATTCCTTATGTAAGAAGATAAATGTTTAATTTTTTTTGCTTGTTAAGATATAATTAAAGATTGGAAATTGCACGTTTCAGTTATAAAAAATAGTATTGGATTAAGAATGAGTAGAATAAAATCCTAAGCTCTCTCGCACTTTAAAATGGAAAGAGAAAAAAATCATCCTGGTCATTCACTCAATCAATAATCCATTTTTGTAATTATTCAATTTTTAATTTTGGATTATCTCTTTCCATTAGCAATTTCATTAAGTCGGTTAATTCTTTCTTCCATGGGCGGATGAGTTGAAAAAAGCTTCATCATTCCGCCGCCTTTCAACGGATTTACAATAAACATATGCGCGGTGGCAGGACCAGCATTGTTCACCTGTTTAACCTGGTTTGCTTGAGATAACTTATTCAAAGCCGAGGCAAGTGCCAGCGGTTTTCCTGAAATTGAAGCACCTCCGGCATCTGCATCAAATTCTCTGGAACGTGATATTGCAAGCTGTAATAGTGTTGCAGCAATTGGAGCAACAATCAATAAAACTAATGAACCAATTCCTCCGCCTCTATCATTGTCCCTGGAACCTCCGCCAAACATAGCCGCCCACCCTGCCATTTGTGCAATAAAAGTAATTGTACCCACAAAAGTTGCAGCAATGGTACCGGTTAAAATATCCCGATGTTTTACATGCGCTAATTCGTGGGAAAGCACGCCTTCAATTTCATCATCATTTAAAATTCTAAGGATTCCAGTTGTTGCAGCTACGGCAGCATGTTCGGGGTTTCTCCCGGTAGCAAATGCATTTGGTGTGGGATCGTTAATCACATAAACTTTCGGCATCGGTAGATTAGCATTTTGTGTTAACTTTTCAACTATGTTGTAAAGTTTTGGAGCTGTTTGTTTATCAACTTCCTGTGCGCGGTACATTTTTAAAACAATGGTATCAGAAAACCAATAAGAACTAAAATTCATCACTAATGCAAATACAAGAGCAATTATTAATCCTGTTTTACCGCCGAGCAGTTGGCCGACAACTAAAAACAAAACCATCATTGCAGTCATTAAAAATACTGTTTTTAAGGTGTTCATTTTTCAAAACTCCGTTAATATATTATTCAAAACTAATTAGAGTTTTCCCGTTAAACAAGGTGGTGAAATAGTTTCAATACAATGTTTAACACAAATTAAATCTTCTCTTATTTATTTAGACGATTTAGTTATAATTTTAGTTTTGAACTTTAAGTTTCATTTAATATTCATTTTTGAAATTTGACATTTAACTTTTGAATTCTATAAAATATTAATAAAAAATTTGTAACTACATTTAATATTAAGATTTTTCCCCTTGCCTTTATTTTCAAATATCGTTAAATAAGCAGCAAAATTTTTGGGAATTTTATGAAGTTCTTTTCTTGCTCACTTTTGCTCACGTTTCTTTTAACAATAAGTTCATTTTCGCAAAACAATACGTATGAATTTTTACGTCTTGATATGAGCGCTAGAGCAGGTGCGCTTGCAGGAAGCTTCGTAGCAAACAGCGACGATCCAAATGTTATTTTTTATAATCCAGCTGGTTTAAAATCTTTGGAAGGTAATCTTGTTTCATTCTCATATATTAAACATTTGCTGGATATAAACCTGGCAAGCTTAGCCTATTCTACAGAAGTTGAGGGAATTGGAAGATTCGGCGGAGCTGTTGAATACATAAATTATGGAACTTTTCAAGGAGCAAATGAAGACGCATTAAAAACGGGAGAATTTGGAGCTGGGGAAGTTGCTTTTATTCTTGGTTATGCAAACCAGCTTGATGAAAATTTTTATTATGGCGCTAATGCAAAATTTATTTATTCTTCCATTGAAAAATATTCCTCTTCAGCATTAGGATTTGATGTAGGCCTTCATTACTCAATACCTTCTAATGAAATGAGTATTGGCTTTTCGATATTAAATATTGGTTCACAATTATCTTCATACTTATCTACCAAAGAACAACTTCCTCTTGATGTAATGCTGGGAGTTTCAAAAAAATTAGAGCATCTACCTTTAAGACTTTCGTTAGACTTCCACAGACTAAATAAAGATCAAAACAGTTTTGGAAGCAGATTTAAAGCGTTTGCCGTAGGCGCTGAATTTACTTTAAGCAGAGTTTTGCGTTTACGATTAGGTTATGATAACCAAAGAAGAAGTGATCTAAAGATTGGCTCATTTGCCGGAATTGCTGGTTTTAATGTTGGCGTTGGTCTGCATATTAAAGATTATAATTTTGACTACGGTTTTTCATCAATGGGATTGATTGGTGCACTTCATAGGATTAGTGTTTCTACTACTCTTTAATATGAATTTTTAAATAATACATTATTAACCCAGGGGTTGCAAATGAAAAAATATTATTTAATAATATTATTCACTTTATTTTCTTCTATAAGCTTTTCACAAATCATTCAAGATTACGGACTTAAAATTGGGTATGTAAATTCTGGGCAAAGTTATACTAATTTTAGCTTCGAGGATAATTTAATTAGAAAAAGTGGTTTTAGTATTAGCGCATTTACCGATTTATTCAATATAGATGGATTTTCACTTTCACCAGAAGTTAAATATATACAAAAAGGTGTTGGTTTTATATTTGTAATTACAGGCGAAGAGGGGCCTGAGCCACTAGGGGAAAAAATAAGTCATGTTTACCTTAATTATATATCAATTCCCCTCTCGATTTTATACAAGATCCCTTTAAGTGCTGGAATACCATATTTAAAAATCGCACCAAGATATGACATTTTTCTTTCAAGTTATGATGATTTTAATTCAGCAGTTGCTGCATCATTGACCGATTATAAAAATACGTTTGGGATGAGTTTTTCAGTTGGTTTCATTCCCGAATTTGATTTGGAAATAAAACCTTTTGTAGAATTTTCATACCATTATGATATCACCGATAGTTATTCTAATGTGAATATTAGTATTAAAAATAATGCTTTCGAAATAAGTCTTGGAATCCTATTGTAAAATTTATTAAAACCAGATAATTATAATTAAGCTTCAATTGGAATAGTAATTATTTCTAAAGTGTGAAAATAGAATTTACATTTGTTAGTTATTAAAATCCATCTTGAGTATTTTAATCCTAAGATATCCACTAAATTTTTTATTAATAATTCAAGTTTGAACATGAATTCATCTCAAAGAACTTTCTGTTCAATTTTTGTAATAGTTTTCTCCTCATTAAATTTCATGAATGCTCAAAGCATTAAATCTGAGAAAACTATAAACAAATCTGAATTAGCCGAAAAAGTTAAATCAGAATTTATCCACGCGTGGAATGGGTATAAAAAGTATGCTTGGGGACATGATGCATTACTACCTTTAAGCAAAGGCTACAGGGACTGGTATGGCGTTTCTCTATATATGACTCCAGTTGATGCCTTTGATACAATGAAATTGATGAAACTTGAAGATCAGGCAAATGAAACAAAAGCACTCATCCTGGATAGTCTCTCTTTTAATCATGACATATCAGTTCAAACATTTGAAATTACAATACGACTTTTAGGTGGTTTATTGTCGTGTTACAATCTGGATGGTGATAAAAAATTTTTAAATCTTGCTGAAGATCTCGGTAAAAGACTACTTCCCTCTTTTGACTCAAAAACCGGAATGCCATTTAGATATGTAAATTTAATTTCAGGTAAAACAGATGGGAACGTTAGTAATCCCGCTGAGATAGGTACGTTAATGATTGAGTTTGGAACTCTCAGCAAATTAACTCAAAATCCTATTTACTACAAGAAAGCTAAAAAAGCAGTGGTGGAATTATTTAAACGCCGCTCTAAGCTGGACCTGGTTGGTTCGTCAATAAATGTTGAAACCGGCGAATGGGTTAATACCACAAGTCATATTAGAGGTGGAATTGATTCTTATTATGAATACTTATTAAAAAGCTGGCTGCTTTTCGGAGATAATGATTTTAAAGAAATGTGGGAAACCAGCATTAAAGCGGTTAATAAATATTTAGCGGACTCATCTGAAACGGGGTTTTGGTTTGCGCAGGCAGATATGAATTCGGGACAAAGAACATCAACAAACTTCGGTGCACTTGATGCTTTCTTCCCCGCCGTACTTGCTTTAAACGGTAATTTAAAATTAGCAGAATCTCTTGAAGCTTCGTGTTTTAAGATGTGGAATCTTGAAGGAATCGAACCTGAAACGATCAATTTTAACACGATGGAAATAACTTCGCCATATTATGTACTGCGCCCTGAAATAATTGAATCGGCGTATTATCTTTATCATTTCACCCACGATGAAAAATATTTACAAATGGGTAAAACTTTTTTTGATAATGTGATTAAATACTGTAAAACTGATGAAGGTTTTGCTGCACTTGAAAGTGTGATTACAAAAGAGAAAAGCGATGATATGGAAAGTTTTTTTCTGGCTGAAACAATGAAATATTTCTATTTATTATTTGCCCCGGAAAATACTTTGAACTTTAATGAAATAGTTTTTAACACCGAGGCTCATCCAATTCCTAAAGTTTGGGGAAAATGAGTACAATAATCGCTGATTATCATTTTCTATATCAGAATTAACACAATTTGTAAGTTGGGATAAGTAAATCATTCACTTTTATTATTTAATGAACGTAAATTTCGAAGAGTATTTTTTTGCCCGAAAAAAGAAATTATAAAAATTAACTTATATTAAAGATTAGCTAGCGTATTTCTCTTTTTGGTCATAAATGTAAGCGAATTTTATTACTCCATTAACTATATTTGCGTGTGAGTAAATCAGACAAAATGGGTAAGCATAATATTTCTCCGGGGAATCCAACATTTTCAAGAGATCTCGGTTTATTTGATGCAACAATGATTGGAACCGGCGCCATGATCGGTGCTGGCATATTTGTATTAACCGGAATTGCAGCAGGTGTTGCCGGCCCTGCATCTATCTTATCTTTTATATTAAATGGCTTTGTTACATTAATAACAGCATTCGCTTATGCAGAATTGGCGTCAGCAATACCCCGTGCGGGCGGAGGTTATTCATTTGTGCGAATGGCATTCCCGGGTGCTACAGGATTTATAGCTGGATGGATGCTTTGGTTCGCTTATACTGTTGCCTGCAGTTTATATGCTTTGGGCTTTGCAGGTTACTTTTGGGAGTTCTTTCATAAATATGCTCCGCAATTCTCCGGAGGCATTGGTTCGCTGATTGGAATGCATCCGGCAATTCTTATTGTTACCGGGTTAGTTGCTGCGTTTTTTATTTGGTTAAATGTTCGAGGCACAGATGTTACCGGCAAAGCTGAAAATGTTTTAACTGTTTCTAAATTAATTATTCTTACGATTTTCATTTACTTTGGTTTAATTGTAGTAATCGGCGAACCGGTGCGAGTTACGGAAAATTTGTTTCCATTTTTTCCTTCAGGCTTTGGCGGTGTGCTTGTAGCCATGGGTTTAACTTTTATTGCTTTTGAAGGATACGATTTAATAGCAACTGTTGCAGAAGAAATTAAAAATCCCGAAAAGAATATTCCAAAAGCAACTTTTATTTCCCTCGGCATCACTATAGTTATTTACTTATTAATTCTTTTTGTTTCTTTAACTGCCGTCAGCACCAATGGCGAGCCGTCATGGCAATTCCTCGGGAAATTTAAAGAGACAGCAATTGTTCGGGCTGCAGAAATTTTTATGCCTGCATTTGGTGTAGCATTAATTGTTTTTGGCGGACTGCTTTCTACTATGTCGGCACTAAATGCAACTGTTATGGCAGCGTCAAGGGTTGCATTTTCAATGGGGCGAGATTTGCTGCTGCCCAAACAGATGTCATCCATACATAAAAAACGCCGGACTCCTTATATTGCGATTTTCATTACAGGTATAATTTTAATTATAATGGCATTAACCTTACCACTAGAAGCAGTTGGTTCAGCGGCAAGCCTTATTTTTCTTTTAACATTTGCCATGGTTAATTTATCCGTAATTGTCCTTCGCCGAAAATATCCGGAGATTCCAAGAAAATTTAACGTTCCGCTTTATCCATTTACCCCTATACTTGGTTTTTTACTGAATATTTTTCTTGCACTGTATCAATTTAATTTTCAGCCGATTGCCTGGTATGTTACTTTAGGATGGATTATGCTCGGTTTGCTTTTGTATTATTCAATATTCGAAAAGAAAGCCTCCGCCTTTGAGCCTCAGGTTTTATTGCCAACTGTATTGCCTGCTTCTGGCGAAGAAATTAATTCCGTGCTTGTAGCACTTCATAACCCGGATAGCGTTAAGTTACTTTTAGATATCGCTTACCCTATCGCAAAAAAACGAAACGCCAAATTAATTGCAATTACTATTGTTGAAGTCCCGCGTCAAATGCCTATTCATGAAGGTATGCGTTTTGCTCATCATAAAGAAACTTTATTGAACACTGCAAAAAGAATTGCATTAGAAAATAATATTCAGCTTGAAACTGATTTAATAATTGCACATCATGCAGGCGATGGAATTTTAGCTGCTATAGAAAAACATAATGCCCAGGCTCTTATTATGGGCTGGAAGGGATATACAAATGCACGCGACAGAATTTTTGGTGAAATTGCCGATAAAATAATCAGATATGCTCCATGCGATTTAATGGTTCTTAAAATTGGTAAGAATACTCAATTAAAAAATTGTTTTCTGCCAACCTCAGGTGGACCAAACGCCAAACTTGCATCGGAAGTATTAAACTCATATGTAAGTTTCTCTGATATGAAAGTAACCGGTGGTTATGTGGTGCCGGAAGAAGCTGCAGAAGTTGAACGTTTTAAAGGATTAAAATTTATAGATGATACATTCTCACAATTTGAAATTCCATTTAAGTTTGAAAAGAGATTAATTGAATCCAAAACTATAGCCGGGGGAATTGCCAAAGCCAGCCGCGATTATGATATGGTGGTTATTGGTGCAGCTAAAGAGCCTTATTTCAGAAAAATTTTATTTGGCGAAATACCAGAAAAAGTTGCACGCTATTCCCCTAATTCAGTTCTGCTTGTAAAAAAATATGAAGGTGCTGTGAAATCGATTATTAAAAGAATTTTTGGATGATTTAATTAATCCCAAATTCATCTGAAATATGCCTCAGCTATTCAATTCAGCACGCAAGATTTATTATGAAAGAATAATTTTTATTTAATTTTTATTATTGATCTTAATGCACTATGATCAGAGATGCTTACATTATTATCATCTTTTACATCAAATGCGCTAATGGATTGAGTAGTTAATCTTTTTAGTTTGAATGATTCAATTTCATCATAAGAAAAAATATAATCAAATCTTCGCATAGGCCTATTTGGACCAAAGCTGAAAGTGTAATCCTTTTTCTCTCCGTTGTATTCCATATCTAAATCTCTTGGGTTGCCTAAAAGGTGAAGCAAATTTGCATATCTTTCCGAACTATATGCATCACTGTTAAAATCTCCCGCCAGCATTACTGCTAAATTATCAGGAGATTTGACTATTCCTGAGTCAATAACAATTGAAACAGCATTCCAAATAAATTTTTTAATTTGTTCCATTTGAAAATTTTTAACTTCCATTGATCCTATTGCCTGTACATGAGTTTCGAATAAAAATAATTTTGTGGAATCTGAAATATTAAAAAGTGCTCCAAGGATAGATTTATTAGCCAGAAAATCATTTGTATGCGAAATCTCCTTTTTTAAAATCATATGTATCACTCCATTTGACTGATGTATATCATCATCAAATTCCAAATCTGATAAATCCACTAACGGAAATTTACTCATCATATAAAGGCCGGCATCCTGAAAAATAAACTCCGGGAATGAATTGTAATCTATTCGAGAAATTATACTTCTGTAAAAATTTGTATCGGTTTTTTCTATTATATAGTCTCGCGTACCTTCATTAAATAATTCCTGGAAGAGAACGAAATCATATTTCCCTTCATTAACAAAATCCATCAGTTTGTCGATCTGACTTTCGTCTTTTGCATAAACAGCTTTAATGTTATAAGTGACTAAATTAATCTTATCAATTTTTGAAGGCAGGTTTGCATTATTGTTTGAGCTTGTATAAACATCAGCCGTTGAACAGGAGTAAAGCAAAGGCACAATAAACAAAATTAAAATTCTAATAAAATAAAATTTGAAATTGTATTTAGGCATCTTCGTTGTTATTTCATTTAACAAAATTTGTTGAGAGATATTTTTCAATTTTATAGTTCAATATTTTTCCATGATTCAACCCAAAATAAAAAATACATAAAAGATTTAGATGAAGTGAAACAGACAAATTATTTATGCAATTTAGTGTGAATAATAAGTAGGCTTCAGAATAAAATTTTCTTAATTCCTAAAGGGAGTTTTTATATACTCTTTTGCAAGTGAATGCGATCGGCCGTATTCTTTCATATCAAGAATGGCGTCATAATAATCAAGAGCTTTTCCACGGTTGCCAAGAACATCGTTTAACATTCCCAGATACAAAGTTGAATTAATTAAAAATCCCGTTTCTTCATCGCCATCGACTTCCCGAGAAAGTTTTTCACATTCATTAAAATATATTAAAGATGAATCGGGCAAATTTTCATTCTTGTACTGAAGTCCAACATAATACACAGCTTCCCTTATTCCTTTCTTATATTCATATCCAGTATAATGTCTTTTATACTTGTTTAAAAATCTTTAAATATATTTGAAGAAAGAGTCATGTCTCCTCTCTTAGCTGCTATTCTACCACGCCATCTTTCAAAGATAGGATTATCCGGAAATTCATTTGTTAATTCTTTTGCATATTCATCGGCTTTATAGGGATTTTTTTCATACGTATAATAAAGAGTCATTAAAAAATACTGCGCTTCATATTTGGCATATTTACCATTTTCCGCGGTGTTATTTAATTGATCAATTCCTTTTTGCTTATCTCCATTAGGAAAAAATATCATCAGAGGTTTTATTAGCGGATATTCCTCAGGAATAACCGCTGCATAATAATTGTAAATCCCAAATCCCAGCAGCACATCTTTATTATTTGGATCAAGATTAGAAGCTTCTTCAACTATGGGTAAAGCTTCCCTTCCGTCATCAGCGGCTTTTAACCAGCTTTCGCGAAATGCTCGAAGCCTTCCTCTGAATCCGATTGCGCCGCCTTTAAAAAAAAGTGCGTCAACATTTTTTGGATTTTTATCTAATAAATCATCACATTGATAAATTATGTCTTCAAGCTTTTGAAAGAAAATTTCATCACGACTTTCATCATCAACATCCAATAATATTTTCCACCAGTCTATCATTGCCAAAAAAAATCTGCCGGCAGGTTGATCCGGATAATCAGCAATTACTTCTCGAAATGTTTTTTCAGCGGCAGGAAATTTTATGTTGTAAATTTCTCTGATCCCGGTTGTCACCAAAGAATCATATTTTGCATCACTGGCACAAATATTTGAAGTCAATATTATTAAAAATATATATATCGTTTTCTTCAAAAAACTTCCGATGTTCAAATTTAATTTTAAAATAAAAACGGAGAAAAATCTTAAACTCTAATTAAATTTTTCTCCGTATTATACTAATCCCGCTTAAAAAAGTTGCAGTTTATTTTTTTACCAATTTAAGATTAACAATTGGCTGAACTTTATAATCAAAATAAGCTGTATTTACGTTGTTTGTAAAACCTATACTTTTTACCCAAATCTTAATATAATTTCCTTCTTGGGTTTTGATTAAATAGACTTGATCAGCTGCAACATCCACGACTGAAAAAGTAGGTTCATCTAAAGTAGTTTGATCAAAAGCATCCTGCCCAGTTCCAACTATACCGAAAAGCGTAGTTTTTGCACCGCTAAGATTAATATTATTTTTTGGCGAATTAAATTTTAATCCGCCGGAATAAACCATATAAAGGTCTATTGATGTTGCATTCGCAGAAGTTAAAGAATATTGGTTCCCGGCACCTGAGCTTACATTCCATCCAAATCCGCTTTTCGTTGATGTACCGGTAGTATATTCATCAACTACACCATCGTTGTTATAATAAACTCCGCCATAAATTTGAGTTGCGACAGAATCGCTTTTGGTGCCATCAGTTAATTCAGCACGCACGTACGAAATATATCTCGTTCCTCTTAAAATTGAATTTACAGTTTGTGTATGCGTGCTTTTCGGAACTAAGTCGCTTGAAAAAGTTCCGGTAATCGCATTGCTTGAATTCACTATATAAGTATTTATTCTATAACCTTTAAAATCACTTTTACTTTCGTCTGTGGAAGGATTCCAGGAAATTAATGCATAAGAACCGCCGCCGACAGTTACAGCATCAACTAATAAATCAATATTCGTAGGCGGAGCAACTGAGGCCGCCGGCTGCGGATTTGTTGAAGTGTCTGATGTACAGCCGGGGATTAAAAATAAAGTAATTAATAAATAACTTAAGCTTACTAGTAAGAATTTAAATTTCAACATCTAAAATGACTCCATAATTTTTTGAATGATATACTCAATATATCAATCAATATGAAGTTTTTCTATTAAATAATTTAGAACTTGATGGCTATCAATTCTCACCTGTTCCATTGAATCTCTTTCCCTTACTGTTACAGACTGATCCTCTAGAGTTTGAGTATCAACAGTTATGCAAAAAGGTGTGCCTGCTTCATCCTGCCTTCGGTATCTTCTTCCAACTGCACCTTTGTCATCATAAAAAACTTTTATACTTCTTCGCAAATCTTTCTCAATCTTTCTGGCAATCTCAGGCATTCCATCCTTATTAACCAAAGGAAACACAGCAGCTTTTATTGGTGCCAGCCTTGGATGAAATCTTAATACCGAACGATTTTCTCCTTTAACTTCCTCTTCATAATATGCGTCAGTTAAAAATGCCATGAATGATCTGCTTGCGCCAGCCGAAGTTTCAATAATAAATGGAATAAATTTTTCTTTCGATTCTTCATCAAAATATTTTAATGATTTACCGGAAAACTGTTCATGTCGGCTCAAATCAAAATTCGTTCTGTTATGAATACCTTCAATCTCTCCCCAACCGAAAGGGAATTGATATTCAATGTCAGTTGCTTCTTTTGCATAATGCGCGAGCTTTTCTTTTGGATGATCATGATAACGTAATTTATCCTTATTCATTCCTAAGGAAGTGAACCAACTTAATCTTTCAGCTTTCCAATAGTCATACCATTTTTTATCATCAGATGGTTTAACAAAGAACTGCATTTCCATTTGTTCGAATTCGCGGGTTCTAAAAAGAAAATTTTTTGTATTTATTTCATTTCGAAATGCTTTCCCAATTTGACCGATACCGAAAGGCAGTTTTTGCCGAGATGAATTTTGAACATTTAGAAAATTAACAAAAATTCCCTGAGCAGTTTCAGGACGCAGATAAACAACTGCACCGGAATCTTCCACAGGTCCAATGAATGTTTTAAACATTAAATTAAATTGACGCGCTGCTGTGAATGTATCTTTATTTCCGCATTGAGGACAATTTATTTCAGCCAGCAAAATTTTACCAAGCTCGGCATTTTCAAGAATGAGATTAAATTTTTCATCAAAATTATTCCCATCGCCAAAGATTGATTCAAATTTTTCTTTTAAAATATTATCATTTGAAATTTTTTCTTTAAGTGCATCAATCGATTTATTTTTTTTCTTTTCATTTATTTGATCGCCAAGAACATCTAATCTAAACCTTGCTTTACATTGCTTGCAGTCAATCATGGGATCCGTAAAATTTTCAACATGGCCGGAAGCTTCCCACACTTTGGGATGCATTAGAATTGATGCGTCGAGACCTTCCACATCTTCGCGGTAAGTCATGAACTTCCACCATTCTTCTTTCACATTTTTTAAAAGCTCTACTCCAAGCGGACCGTAATCCCAGCATCCGTTTAAGCCGCCGTAAATTTCACTTGATTGAAATACAAAACCTCTTCTCTTTGAAAGAGAAACAATTTTTTCAATTACATCTGAATTGGAAGATTTGGACATAATTATTTCTTAACCTTTATGATAGAATTCTAAAAATTTTGAACGGAAATATAACAAAAAAGGAAGGGAAAAATAACGGCGAAATCTGGTTATTGTTAATAAAAGAATTACTTATGTTAAGTTAAAATAGTCTAAGCAATTCTTTCAATTCTGTTTTTAAAAGCATTTTAATCTTCAAATGCCCTTCATTCAAGCCTCCATGTTTCTTTTCAGCTGCTTGTAAAAGAATTAATGATTGAGAGATGTAATTGAGCAGTTGAAGATTAATGTTTCCTTCAATAAAATCTTTTCGTTTTTTAAGTGCAGATATATGCTTTATTATTGTTTTGAAATCTCCTCTATCAATCGGGCCTGATAAAGCTGATTCAGAATTATTTTTTTTAATATTTGATAATGTGGATTTTATTATTGGTTCAGCGATATTTCGAAAAATTTAATTTACTTTTTGAGGTTTTCTTAAATATATTTTCAGTACTAAAAATATTTCCAACCAAAAAATTTGAAGCATAAACTCCTGCTAAATGATAAAAAACTTTGTCTTCAGAATTAATTTTAATTGGCTTGAGATTTAAACTTTCACTTAATTCAAATAAATATTTTTCTGCTGCTTTATTTTCTGTTTCAATTGCGGCATAACAATTTTTAATTGGGACAATTTTCTTTGATGGGAAAGTCTGCATTAAATGAAATGAAGCGGTCTTGGCTTTTTTCTTTTTAAAGAAGATAGTACCGAAATGTCGTGAGCACCGGATAAATGAATAAAAAGTTTTTGAGAAAAATCTAATTTTAATTTTGAAATTTCATCTGCAACTATTTTTATTTGATTATCTGGTACTGAAAGAAAAATTATATCAGCACATTCAATTAGATTAGAAATGTAGTTTGAGAAAGAATTTGCTTTAAATCTTTTAGAAAAGTTTTTAGCTGAAGTTAAATCCTTACTAATTACAAAGTCAATTTTGTAACCGGCTTTAATTAATGCATCGGCAAAAGAATATGCGGCTTTACCGGCTCCGATAAATGCCGTCTTGCTTATATTTGAAAACAACTATTCTCCATAAATAACAGCAGAAAGATACCCTACAACTTCTGTATCATCATTAGTTACATCGCCTGAATCACTTCGATCCAGCACTTTAGATTTTAATTTATTTCTAAGTGAAGCTGTCTTCATAACTGAAACAATCGGGCCGCCGCCGCATGCTTCACAATTTTTTCTTTGAAGATCAATTCGAAGGTTTTCAAATTCAAACTTACTTACATGTTCTTCAATTTTTGAATCAAGTTTATCAGCCTGAAATTTTGGATAATAATGTGATAAATCCGAACTAGCAATTATTACTGTGTGGTCATCAATCACTGCTGACAATTTTGAGGCAAGTTCGTTTATAAATATTTCACCCTGATCACCCATAACAATAGGAACAAATTTAAAATTTTTAAGCAGCACTTGAAGGAAAGGAAGCTGAACTTCAACAGCATGTTCATTTCGATGGCCATCCAATCCGCTGTAAATTACTTTACTGCCGCTGATTATTTTTTCTCTTAACTCTTTGTCAATTTCCACATGGCCAAGCGGCGTTTGGTAACCGTCGCCTTCGTAGATACAAATTCCGGGGAAATATTCTCTGTGGCTTGGAGAAACAATTACAACTGTTTTTATATTTTTATCTTTTAAATAATTGAATCCGTAAGCTGCTGTTTTACCCGAATATATGTAACCGGCATGCGGGACAATTAAACCAAAAATTTTTTCTATGTTACTTTCTGGTAAAGTTATATCGAGCATATTATTGATTAAATTTGTTAGCTCTTTTGGTGATGACGGATAAAACATACCGGCTACAGCAGGAGCTCTAAATCTGTTCATATTTTTTTTCACTCCTTTCTAAATCAGAAAAAACAGTAGCAGTAAATATTTTAATATCAAATTTTCCATTCTTCCAAAGCGACGATTTTAATCCTGCTTTATCGAATAAGGCTGAGAGAAAATCTTCAACTGTAAAATTATGTTCAACTGCAACCTGCGGCAGAAGAAGTGATCTATAATTTTCATATTCCAAAATCAATCCATGAATTCCAATTTCTATTTCACTATAATCTTTAATTTGAGTAGGCTTTGAAAGAACTGAAATTTCAATAATTAAATTATCAACTTCATTTTTTCTAACCGGGAAAAACCTTGGATCATGATTCGCCGCTTGAACAGCAGCATTGCAAACAGTCTCGAATAATGTTGTTTTTGAAATTATATAACCAATGCATCCGCGTAATTGATCAGAATATTTTAATGTTACAAAAGCACCGAACGATTTTTTTAAATCTGGATAGATGTCATAATCAATTGTAGGAGCGGGAATATTTGTAATTGAGGATTTAATGGAATCCCGGGCAGCTTTCAGTAAAATACCCTTGTCTTGTTCAGTCAGTTCCATGTATTTATTTTTAATTTATTATCAAATCAATTCTTAATACTGCAAACCAGCAGCTTAATCTTATCAAGTAACAAAAAAATTAAATTATCTTTAACGAAAAATGAATCAGGAATGAAAACCGAAGTACTTTGATCAAGCACTTCTTTAAAGATAATTTTTTTAAGTTCAATATCAACTGCGTAAAACACATTTTGTAATTTACCATCGGCTTTAACTAAATGACAATTAAATAAAAAAATGTTATTCAATTCAATACATTCGATGCTGCCGGTAATTACGTTTTCAACTTTAAATTTATTTATTAATTCATAGGCCTCAGAAGAATTTTCTTCAGCATTGAAAGGCTGGGGAAAATGATAATTTTGATAAAATTGATTTTCAGTCTGACTTTTTTCTCTAACCGAATTAATTAAGCTAGAATCATTTCCCAATTCTTCAACAACTTCACCATTAAAGATATTAATTTTATAAAAATTTCTATCTTCGAATCTCTGCTTGTATCCGTAAACATTTTTTTCATGAATAAATAAAAAAACTAAATCCTCATTTTGCCAAAGTATTTTTTGAGATTGTATATCAAAAGCTATTATAGATGAATGTCCGGGCATGTCGGGTTTGGCGAATTTGTGAAAAATAATTATATCTTCATAAACAGCTTCGATCCCAACCCAGAATTTCTCTTCCAGTTGAAAATCAGTAAAAATTTCTTTGCCTGAATTAATATCTATGCAATTGAAAAATACTTCTTTGTTTTGCGTATCACGATCCTCAATAACAAGTTTATCAGTTGTAGTTGGAAGAAGCCTCCAAATTTGTCTTTTATTTTTAAACGAATACTTTTTTTTAATTTTCATTTAGTTTTTACGAATAGAATAATTTTGTTTTCATGTATGTCATTTCGACCGGAGGGAGAAATCTTATAATAAAATAATGTAAAAGATTTCTCTATCGAGTACTCGTTCGAAATGACCTGATTATTTTACCGGTTTAAACTTCGCTGTAAAATGTCTAAGCATTGGAGCTTGATAGGTAATTTCGTAACCTTTTAATTTTTTTCTCTTATTAAATACTTCGAGTATCACTTCTAATACGTAATCAATATGACTTTGAGTGTATACTCTTCTTGGAATTGCTAACCTTACAAGTTCCATAGGAGGTGGAATTAATTTTCCATCAGTATCGTATTTGCCGAACATTACACTTCCAATTTCAACTCCTCTTATTCCACCTTCAATATAAAGCTCAGAGACAATTGATTGACCTGGAAATTGTTCCGGCGGAATGTTAGGTAGAAACCTTTTTGCATCAATGTAAATTGCATGTCCCCCCGGCGGTTCAATTATCGGCACTCCTGCTAAGACAAGTCTTTCGCCAAGATACTCAACACTCCTAATTCGATACTGCAGATAATGTTCATCTAATACTTCTTCAAGACCTTGAGCAACTGCTTCTAAATCTCTTCCAGCCAGTCCACCGTAAGTTGGAAAGCCTTCGGTGACGATAAGTAAATTTCGGCATTGCATAGCGAGTTCTTCATCATTAATTGCAAGGAAGCCGCCAATATTTGCGAGGCCATCTTTTTTAGCACTCATTGTTGCGCCGTCTGCATAGGAAAACATTTCTTGAGCAATTTCTAAAATTGATTTATTCTCATAACCTTTTTCTCTTTTCTTAATGAAGTATGCATTTTCAGCAAAGCGGCAGGCATCAAGAAAAAATGGTATTCCAAATTTTTTACAAACTTCTTTTGTCTCTCGAATATTCTGCATTGAAACCGGTTGTCCGCCGCCGGAATTATTGGTAACGGTTATCATTACTAACGGAATATTTTTTTTCCCTTTTTGGTTAATAAAATCTTCAAGCTTTTCAACATCCATATTGCCTTTAAAGTCTCCTCTAATTTCAGGATGCTTTCCTATTTCATTAAGAAGATCATGAGCTTCGGCTCCTGTAAATTCAATATTCGCCCTTGTTGTATCGAAATGCGTATTATTAGGAATGTACTTCCCTTTGCCCCCAACAACAAAAAATAAAATTTTCTCGGAAGCTCTGCCTTGGTGAGTCGGAATAATATGTTTCAAGCCTGTAATTTTTTGGACTATCTCCTCAAATCTATAAAAACTTCTTGAGCCTGCATAAGATTCATCACCTTCCATTATTCCTGCCCATTGTTTGGCACTCATTGCTGAAGTTCCACTGTCAGTAAGCAAATCTATCAGCACATCATCTGCATGCAAAAGAAATGGGTTATATCCGGCGTTGGTTAATAATTTTTCTCTTTCTTCTTTGGTGGTAAACCTAATTGGTTCAACTGATTTTATTCTGAAAGGTTCGATTATTGTTTTCATTCAAAATTCCTTTTTTATTAATTACTAATTTAACAATCCTATTATCTCTTTGCTTATATGGATTAAACAAAAAAAAATTTTTGTTGCCTTTTGGCAAAAGTAGAATTAGTTTTTATTAGTCGCATTTCACTTTAAATTATGAAGGGAGTTATAATGGATAACTTTGATACTACAGATCAAACTTCAATTAATCCATCTGGTGAGGCCGAAGAAACTGAGTTAAACCATACCGATAAACTTGTTGGAGTTATTTCAGAACCCGGTGTTACATTCGAAAAAACATCTAAGTTTCCTCCAAGGACTGGTGATTGGCTGATACCTTTAGTCTTATTAATTATCTTTTCAGTAGCTTCACAATTCATTTTATTTAGCAATGCCGAAATAAAATATCAGTTTACTCAAAAGCAAAGTGAAGCTTTACAGAAGGCAGTTAATGAAGGCAAAGTAACCCAGGAACAAGCTGACAAGCAGATGCAATTTATGTCAGGCCCAATGATGCGAATTGTAAGTACAGTTTCAACCGTAATATTTATACCTATAATGTTTTTCGTAATATCATTTATCCTTTTTTTGTTCAGCAAGTTTGCATTAAAAGGCGATGGGACGTATTCTTCTGTGCTTTCGGCAAATGGTTTAAGCGAATATATAGTATTGATTCATATTATTCTTTCCACAGTTGCAGGCATGATTTTGGGCAAGTTATTGCAAGATGTAAGTGTTACTTCATTATTGGGAATGGATAAATCGTCATTAGGCGGATGGCTGCTTTCATTTGTTGATGTAGTTACAATATGGTTTATGGCAGTATTAAGCATCGGATTAGCAAAAATGTTTAAGGCACAATCGACAATGAAATATTTTATAATGGTTTTTGGACTATGGTTCATTTGGAAATTAATTGTATTTACGCTGCAAGGCAGCTTGCCTTTTTTAAGGAATTTTTAAAAAAATTCTTTATTAAGGATTGAATGATAATTTTTAATTTGTTTGATATTTTTAAAGCTCATCAAAAATGGTGAGCTTTTATTTATACTTATCTTCTTCCTAACAAGAATTTATGCCTGCATGAATATTTTTATTAATAAAAATAAAGTTAAATCTTATGGCAGAATTAAATAAGAAGGTAGATGCGTATATTGAAAAATCTGCTGAATTTGCTAAACCAATTTTAAATCATTTCAGAACTGTTGTCCACAAAGCTCATCCCGATATTGAAGAAACGATTAAATGGCAAATGCCGTTCTTCGAGCACAAAGGCACAATTTGTAATATGGCTGCATTTAAACAGCATTGTGCAATTGGATTCTGGAAAGCTTCTTTAATGAAGGATCCACATAAAATTTTTTCAAAAGATCCGGAAGCTGCAATGGGCCAGTTGGGGAAAATAACATCATTAAATGATCTTCCATCAGATAAAATTTTAATTGATTACATTAGAGAAGCAGTAAAGCTGAATGAAGAGGGAGTTAAAGTCGAAAAGAAATCTATTGAAAGAAAAGAATTAGTAATTCCATCTTATTTCATTTCAGCCTTGAAGAAAAATAAGAATGCAAAAGTTCAATTTGAAAATTTTAGCTACTCACATAAAAAAGAATATATTGAATGGATAACTGAAGCTAAAACTGAAACTACAAGAAATAAAAGAATCGCGACTGCAATAGAATGGATCGCGGAAGGAAAAGGAAGAAACTGGAAGTATGAAAAAAAATAATTTTTCTATTTAACGCTTTAATCAATATAATTTTTTCATTTCATTCATTACGTTTTCATATCTATTTATATATTTATTGAGATTTTAAATTACTTTTCTAAGTTTTACTTTGGTTTTAAGAATTATAATATATCAGAGTTTACACTTTCCAAATTTTTGATTAACAAATCTGAATGGGCTATTTTATAAGTAAATTTTGGAAATAGTTTGTGGCAAAAATAACTTTGAGAAAATTAAAATTACAAGTGAAGTTCACCCCCCAGTGATGGACTTCACTTGTGTTGAAGAACCGAATATAAATTTAATCTAATTAATTTTAATCTGAAATAAACAGTGAATAAATAAGTGCCCCTACCATTGGACCGGCGAGAATAGGGAAATAAAATCTATTTTTAATTTGAGAATATGTTAAAACACCAACTCCACCTCCAATGACTGATGAAGCAAATACCACCTTTCGCATAGAGATGGCTTTGCCACGAGATGAGCCTCACCTTATATAAAGTTAAATTTCCCATCCAAAAATCAAACTTAATCTAATCATGCTCCTAAATTTATAAGGCTCAAAAATTGAATCTCTTTCTACAGAATAATTTAGTCTTTTCCCAATTACCTTTTGTGAGAAGGGAAGATAATAATCTACTTTTGCTGAAAATATTCTAGAAGCTTGTATTCCAATTCCTGTTTGCATTAAAAAAATGGTTGCGTAAGATAATGATACTTCATTATCCAGGGTTCCACCTTCATTAGAGTGTTCTAAAATTCCGATTGACAGAAATACTGATTTGTAAAATTGATATTGTCCATTTAAGCCAAATTCCCATCCTGCAAATTCAGGTTGGAGAGCTCTTCCAATTGCAAATTCAAGTAAAAAATCATTTAAAGGTTCTTCAGATAAGAATAAATGAAGATCGCCAAATTCTATATCTCCTAAATTTCCAGAACCTGACTGAGAATTTGTAAATACTTGATGCATCTGTAAATCGAATCCTAGTTTAAAATTCTGAGCAAATGCAAAAGTAGAGTATAAAAAAATATATATTATTATACATTTCATTTAAATACCTTCTTATAATTTTAATTTTAATTCTTAAAACATTCCATAGATTTTGATAGTAACGGATCGCAGTGATCACTTCGGTATATACCACCTAATGAATGATTTTGATCCGCTGGTTCATCAATATAATAACCATATACTTGTCCAAAATGTTGAATTATACTTGATCGATTTTGATCTGGAATACTAGTCAAACCAATCATTATATCATTTGAAGAATAACCCGACAAAATTGCATTGTCAAATTGATATTGCTGCGCAGCATCAATAAATAATTCCGAATAACCCCAATGAGTTTTTAGAGTAGTTAAATTTGATTGCGAGTAATCTAATGGCCAAACGCCAACTGTTTTTCCAGGTTTGGAAGCAAAATGGTCAAGTCCCCATCCATAAATGGCTCTATATCCGCAAACAGGTCTCATGGGCGTAACTATATCTGTGTCGATTAAAGTAATTGTTCCATATATAGAATCATAAATTTCTTTGGGCCATTCCTTTGGTTGTTTTTTGGATAACGCCATATTAATAGAATCTAATTCTACAGTTGGTGTTACAGTGCTAGGTGGTGAAGTTGTAGTGATTGTACTTTCATGTTCATTGCATGAAGAAAAGAATAACAAGAAACAGAGAGAGAGAGAGAGAGAGAGAGAGAGAAAAAAAAAACGTAATTTCATAATGACCCCTAAAATTAAGTTTCAGTTATAATATTAATTAAACTAAAGAACTTATTAGTAACATAATATTTAACCTTTTAATAAACAATAGATCACTAACAATTAAATCCCATGACAATTGTAATTGCTTATAATGGCAATTCACAAAAATATTTTTACAAAAGAATTAAATTTTTCTTCCCTCGTTTCATTAATTTTTTTTAATAAAAAAATAACTTTAATATTTTTTATTACTTACGGAACTTTCTTAATTTCGTATCGTCCAAATCATTTAATTGTAAATATAAACTCAAAAATTTCTTTAATACATTTTGGGATATGTAATTACATGAACATTTCTGTTGAGAATTTAACCAAACAATACGGCCCGCAAAAAGCTGTAGATACCATTTCCTTTAAAGTAAAAACCGGAGAGATTCTAGGATTTCTCGGGCCCAATGGTGCCGGCAAAACTACAACAATGAAAATACTAACTTGCTTTATGGCGCCTACAGAAGGTGATGTAAAAGTTGGTGAGTATTCAATTCATGATCATCAAGATAAAATAAAATCAATGATAGGTTATCTGCCTGAAAATAATCCTTTGTATCTTGATATGCCGGTGTTAGAATATCTTTCATTCACAGCAAACTTACAGGGTGTTCCAAAAGAAAATATTGAAAGCAGGATTGGAGAAATGGTTCATGTATGCGGATTAAATGTTGAGAAGCATAAAAAGATTGGCGAGCTTTCAAAAGGATACAGACAGCGTGTTGGACTAGCACAAGCAATGATTCATAATCCTGAAATATTAATTTTTGATGAACCGACAACGGGACTTGATCCTAACCAGATAATTGAAATTAGAAAATTAATTCGTGAAATCGGAAGACAAAAAACAGTAATATTAAGTACTCACATACTGCCTGAAGTGGAAGCTATCTGTGATAGAATTTTAATTATAAATAATGGTAAAATTGTTGCAGATGGCACCGCTGAAACTCTTAGAAAGCAGGCACAGGGCGAGGAAATTTTAAGAATTAAGATTGAAGATGAAACAAACAAAGATGTGTTATTCGAAGGCTTGCGTTCAATTCAATCTATTGCGATGGTGGATCCGATTGCAGATATGCAAAATACTTATATGGTACAAAGCAAAGGCGGTGTGTCTTCTAAACGAGATATTTTTCAACTGTGCGTACAAAAAAATTGGGTACTCACGGAAATGACACCGATTGAAACCAAACTTGAAGATATATTTAGAGAGTTAACAACGTAACTTTGGTTTGTCATCCCGAACTTGTTTCGGGATCTCAAGTTCAGCATGACAAAGAGTAAATGAAACAATTTTATGTTTATATAATGGCAAACAAATCTAAAACAATTTATATAGGAATTACGAATAATATAGTTCGAAGAGTATATGAACACAAGAATAAATTAATTGAGGGATTTACAAAAAAATATAATCTGACAAGACTTGTTTATTATGAAATATTTAAGGAAGCTAAAGATGCTATAAAAAGAGAGAAACAATTGAAAAACTGGCATAGACAATGGAAAATTAATTTGATTGAAACAATGAATAAGAATTGGGATGACTATGGTATTGATATTATAAAAGATGCTGAAACGAGTTCAGCATGACATTAATTGTCATCCCGAATTAATTTCAGGATCGCAAATTGAAAACTGAAGCTGCTGAAATATTTTCAGCTTGAATTTTTATAAACATTAAAATAAACACAATGAGAAAAACCTGGGTTATAGCACTTAAAGAACTAAGACAATTTTTTGATTCATTAACCGCTTACATTTTAATAGTAGCGTTCCTTGGTATAAGCGGGTTTTTCACCTGGATTTCCGGTTCAGATGTTTTCTTTATCGGGCAGGCAACTTTGCAGCCGTTCTTCTCAGTTGCTTACTGGACTTTATTCTTTTTCATTCCTGCATTAACAATGCGAATGATTGCTGAAGAAAATAAATCCGGAACTATCGAATTACTTTTAACCAAATCAGTAACTGATTGGGAAGTAGTTCTCGGCAAATTTTTAGCCTGCATTATATTAATTGGTATTGCTTTATTTCTTACTCTTCCCTACTTCATAACTATTTCTTCCATTGGGAATATTGATGCCGGAGCTGTGATTTGCGGTTACCTTGGTTTAATGCTTATGAGCATGGTTTATATTAGCATTGGTTTGTTTGCGAGCAGTATAACAAGCAATCAAATTGTTGCGTTTTTAGTTTCACTATTTATCGGAGTTTTCTTCCTAATTATTTTCAATGTTCTTTCGCAGGATTTCACCGGATTAATTGGCGGGATATTAGATTATTTAAATTTACAAACTCATTTCGAATCAATCTCCAGAGGAGTAATTGATTCAAAGGATTTAATTTACTTCCTCAGCATAACCGTTTTCGGGTTGATACTAGCTGAGACAATGTTATCAAAAAGAAATATTGTTGATTAAATATGCTTACAAAACAAAAAGTACTCACATCACTTCTTCTTATTTTCGGAATTTTAATTCTGATTAATTTTTTTGCAAACCGCTTTTTTGCGAGACTCGATTTTACTGAAGATAATGAATACACATTAAGCGATGCAACGAAAAATATATTAAAAGATCTGGATGGCCCAATAACTGTCAGCGCATATTTTTCTGAAGATCTTCCGCCGGATGTAGCTAAAGTTAAAAATGATTTGAAAGATTTATTGATTGAATATGACAACGCTTCAGGCGGTAAAATTGTTTATCAATTTATAAATCCAAATAAAGACCAGCAAACTGAAATGGAAGCTCAGCAAGCAGGTATACAACCAATTATGATTAACGTTCGTGAACGGGATCAAATGAAGCAGCAGCGTGCTTACCTCGGGGCCATACTTCAATATGGAAGTAAGAAAGAAACAATTCCATTTATTCAGCCTGGCACTGCAATGGAATTTGCCCTTTCATCAAACATTAAAAAATTAGTAGTGAAAGAAAAACCTAAAATTGCTTTTCTCCAGGGTAACGGAGAACCCGCACTTTCTGATCTGCAGCAATTAAATCAACAGCTTTCAATTCTTTATGATGTTGAAACTGTAAAGTTGACTGATACGACACAAATTCCAAGTTCATATAAAACTCTTGTTGTAATTGCTCCTGAGGATACTGTAAAACCACAATATTTCAAGCAGCTTGATGATTATCTTGGTAATGGCGGAAGAATTTTAATCGCCCTTAATCGTGTTAAAGGTAATTTACAAAATGCACAGGGTTCAAGTGTTAGTACCGGATTCGAAAATTGGCTAAACAAAAAAGGAATTGATGTTGAAGATGAATTTGTAATTGATGCAAATGCAGGAAATGTAATGGTTCGTCAGCAAAACGGTATGTTTATGATGAATACCCCGGTTAAATTTCCATACTTACCGGTAATAACGAAATTTGCTGATCATCCAATTACAAAGGGAATTGAATCTGTCATGTTTCCTTTTGCAAGTCCGATCAAAATTACATCAAAGGATAGCTCTTTGCATGTTGTCGATCTTGCAGTAACATCAGACAAAGCCGGATTAGAAAAGCCGCCTGTTTATTTTGATGTTATGAAAGACTGGACAAGAAGTGATTTCCCGGTTTCTTCATTGCCGGTTGCTGTAGCTGTTGAGGGTAAATTTTCAAATAATACTGATTCTAAAATGGTTGTGTTTGGAGATGGAGATTTTGCCACAAATGGCAGCGGCCAGGGTGCCCAAAGGCTTCAGGCAGACAATGTTAATCTGATGGCAAATGCGATCGATTGGCTATCGGATGATACCGGGTTAATCGAATTAAGAACAAAAGGTATCAGCTCCCGGCCGATTGACCCTAATCTTGAGCAAGGCACAAAAACATTTTTAAAATATTTAAATTTTTTACTCCCGATCGTTCTGATAATAATTTTTGGAATAATTCGTTTTCAGTACAGAAGGAAACTTAAAAACAAGTGGATGTCAACAGATTATGTTTAAGAATATTTCTTCCAGAACACTTACTATAGTTTTTGTAATACTTTTAGCTTTAGCTGCATTTTATGTTTACTATGATTCTTCGCATGAAGAAAGAACATTCAAAAAAAATATTGTAAATATTGATACGGCTAAAGTAACTGCTATTTCAATTTATCCTAAATCAAATAATCACAAAGAAGTGAGATTATTTAAAGAAGGTAAGTATTGGCAGGTTGAGCTTGAGAATGGTAAGACTGTGCCGGCTCAGGAATCAAAAATTAAAAACTTATTAAACCAGCTTGCCGATATAAAATCATTGGGTGTGGCTGCTCAAAGCCCTGAGAAATGGCATGAATTTCAAGTGGATACTTTGGGAACTCGCGTAAAAGTATTTGAGGGAAATGATAACACACTGGATATAACAATCGGCAAATTCAATTATGAGCAGCAAACACGGGCAATGTCAACCGATGTACGTATTCAAGGTGATGATAATGTTTATGAAGTTAATGGATTTTTAGAATTTACATTTAATCAAAAACCAAATGCGTTTAGAGATAATTTCATTGTAAATGATGACATGTCTCATTGGAATAAATTAACATTTACTTATCCCGACAGCTCATTCGAATTAATTAAAGATGCATCAAATCATTGGACAATAAATGGTGCACAGACTGATTCTGCAAAAACGGTAAATTTCCTAAGATCACTTTCACATCTTACAGGAAGCGATTTTATTGATAACCCGGATCAATCATTACTGAATAAATCCAATTACACATTAACAATTAATTCAACCGGCCTAGGCGCCATCAATGTTTCCGGATATGGTACTCCCTCAGCAGATCCTAAAAGCAATTCACAATTTATTCTTCATTCCTCACAGAATAATGAAGCATACTTTAACGGCAATTCAAATAAATTGTGGCAAAAAGTTTTTCCGGGAAAAAACGAATTCTTCAAAAAATAAATTAATATGTCGTTGCGCAAAGCCTTCAACGTATCTATCTATTTTCTTGCCTGAAGTGGGTTCAATTTAAATAGTACGGAGTGCTGATTCATTTATTTACTGCTACTATTATCTAAATATTGAATAGGTTAAAAGTTCCTTTTAAAGAAAATTTTTCTTGACAATCAAACAACCGCAATGTATTTTCATATCACTTTTACTCGCCTCTATTTACTGTGTTGATAATATCTTAATTCTTTATAGTTTTTTTTGATTGTTCGATTTTAATTCGCTTTATTTTGAAGTTACTCCTTTCAAATTCGATAATTTTCACTGCTAAAAAATAATTGAATTATATAATTTAAATTAGAAAACATTAAGGTTGTATTATGAGTCCATTTGTAAGAGTGCTGATAACTTTTGTCATATTTGTCCTAATAATTTATTTACTGGATAGAAAATATGATATGCTGAAAGATATCAATACCATGGGACGTAAAACCTATAGTCTATCACGAGTTCAAATGGCATGGTGGACAATTATTGTTCTTGCATGCATGGTGGCAATTATGACATTAGGAAAAGGCATTCCAACTTTAGATTCTTCTACATTAATATTGCTTGGCATTAGTTCCGGAACGATTGCCGCCGCTCGAATTATAGATACTTCTGAAAATTCAAAATCCGAAAAATCTACCGGCCAGACTGATGGTAAATTTAATCTGATTCTTGATTTACTTTCTGATGCTCAGGGAGTTAGCATTCCCCGATTTCAGGCACTTGCTTTCAATGTTGTTTTTGGATTATACATCGTAATTTCTGTCGTTCATAATATGAATAATCCTAATTTAGATATCAGCCAAATAATTCCGGTAATTGGTGATAACAATCTTATATTGCTTGGATTAAGCTCGGGTGTTTATACAACTTTAAAAGTTGCAGAAAATAAATCACAGCCTAATACAGTTGAAGAATTCAAAACATCAACAGAGATAAAAACAAGAACTGAAATTAAATAATACTCTGCGGATCAACATCATAAAAAAGTTTTACATCTCTGTAACGTGACTTGCGGTTAAACTCAATCCATGAATTCAAAATTGCTTTTCTTAAAACTCCTCCGCCAGGATCGGCTTCTTTTGTGCTTTTTACTAAAATGTGAAATCGGTAATGACCTTTAAGTTTGGCGATTAATGCTGTTGTTGGAGTAGAAATATTTATCCATTTTTTATATGCCCTAAGCTCATTATAAAAATCCGTTATTGCTCCACGAGCTTTTTGTTCATTCGTATCCTTTGCTTCAATCAATGCAATATGCGTGAAGGGAGGAAATCCCATTTTTTCTCTATCAATGATTTCTTTATTATAAAATCCTGTGTAATCATTCTGCAAAACTTTTTGCAATGCAAAGTGTTTTTCGTTTTGTGTTTGAATAACTACTTCGCCTTTTACCTTGCTTCTTCCTGCTCTGCCCGAAACTTGAGTAAGAAGCTGGAATGTTCTTTCATCGGCACGGAAATCCGGCAGCCACAAAGTTGTTTCAGCAGAAATTACTCCGACTAAAGTAACGCGTGAAAAATCCAATCCTTTTGAAACCATCTGCGTCCCGACTAAAATATCAATATCACCTTTTGCAAATTCAGTGAGTATTTTACTTAAAGAAGATTTGCGAGAAATAGAATCCGAATCAATTCTTTTTATAGAAGCTTTTGGAAAATAAAAATCTAATTCATCTTCCACTCTTTCAGTTCCCATTCCAAAATATTTAATTGACAGCGAACCGCAATTTGTACATGCCTTTGGCACTTCTTTAATCAATCCGCAGTAGTGGCATTGTAATATATTTTTGTTAATATGATAAACCATCGAAACAGAACAGTTTTCACAAGTTTCAATTTCGCTGCAGTCTTCACAATAAAGCTGTGTTGAAAATCCTCTTCTGTTTTGAAGAATTATCACACCTTCTTGTTTCTTTAGCCTGTCTTCAATTTTATCAAGTAAAACTTTTGTGAAAACATTTTCCATCCGCTTCTTTTTTTTCTCAACAGCTACATTAACTAATTCAATAATAGGAAGCTGAGCATTATCAATTCTTTCCGGCAATTCTAATAATTTATATTTACCATTCTTTGCGTTGTACATACTTTCAATTGAGGGAGTAGCGGAACCAAGAACCACAGGACAATTATGATTTGTTCCTAAAATAATTGCTGCATCGCGTGCATTGTATTTTGGGATTGTGTCTGTCTGCTTATAACTTGCATCATGTTCTTCGTCGACTACAATTATTCCAATATTTTTTAAAGGGGCAAACAATGCGGAACGTGCGCCAATTACAACTTTATATTTTCCATTTAATATTTTCCGCCATGAATCATAACGTTCGCCAATAGACATGCGGCTGTGCAATACCGTAACCGTTTCATCAAAATTATTTATAAGGCGAGATGTGATTTGCGGAGTTAATGAAATTTCCGGGACAAGCAATAGCGCAGATTGATTCTGTGATAAAACTTTTTTTATAATTTCAATGTAGACTTGCGTCTTTCCGCTTCCGGTTACGCCATGTAATAAAAATGTTTGAAACTTTTTTGCAATAACAAATTTTTCAACTTCATCTATAGCCCGCTGCTGATCTTTGGCTAGCTTAAATTCAACTTGATTTTCTGTAAAACTCTCGGAAAATCTTCTTTCAACTTCTTTTTCAAAAGTTGCTACTATTCCCTTTTCTTCCAAAGAGTGGATAGAAGATTGTGATGCGCCGGTTTTCTTCAATAGATCGGACTGCTTAACATCTTTTTTCCTTTTCGAAATTAATTCTAAAAGAATGCTTACTTGCTTTGGTGATCTTGATTCAATTTCAGGAATTAATTCATAAACTTCAGATACAGGTTTAGCAAGCTTTACATACTTTGCTTTTTTAACTCTTACTTTCGGATCTTCAATTTGATTTAGAGTTGTTAAGGCGCCTCCTTTTTCAAGGCTTCTAACAATAGAATAAATATTTTTCTTCTTAACTGTTTTTTGAAGATATGAAAAATTGATTTCGCTCTTTTCTGATAATATTTTGAGAATTTTTGAACGTATTGTTTTGTTATCTTTTTCTTTTTGAAAAAGTTTTTCAACAATTTGATTATCAACTATTAATTTTCTTTTAGATTCTATATCAGTTCCATAAGGCACACCGAGTTTAAGCGCTTCACCAAATGAGGATAAATAATATTCAGAAATCCATTTATAAAATTTTAATGAATTATCAGTAAAGATCGGCTTATCATCTAAAATGTCATAGATAGGCTTTATTACTTCTTGAACAATAGTTGTGTTAGAAACATTTATTATAAAACCGGTGAGCGTTCTTTTTCCAAACGGCACAACCGCACGAATTCCAATTGAAACATCTTTCTGAAATTCTTTTGGAATTGAGTAAGTAAATGAATTTCTAAACGGAAGTGGAAATACAATTTCAGCAAACATTTAATTAAATATTTTTTAAAGATGGAATATAGTTCTAAACTACAGCAGGCTCAAGTAAGGTTAAAGTTTGTGCAAGTGAATCAAATTCAGCCTCGATTCCGAATGGTAAAGTAAATTTATTTGTGATATGCCCAAAAGACATTCCATAAGCTGTCGGTATATTTAATTTTGAAAGCCGATCGAACAATACTTCATTCAAACTAAATGATGAACTAATGCCGGATTTTTTTGCATGAGGTTTTGAATCTGAAAATACACCAAGCATAATTCCATTTGCATTTTTAAATTTACCTGCCTCAATCATTTGAGTAAGCATTCTATCAACACGGTAAGGTTCTTCCCCGACTTCTTCTATAAAAATTATCTTGTCTTCCGAATCAATATCAAATTTGGTCCCAATCAATGAAACAATAATCGAAAGATTCCCGCCAACTAATTTACCGGAAGATTTTCCGCTTCGAATCGTAAAAGGAATATATTCTTCATCACTTTTACTTTTTTCATCATGTGGATTGTAAAAAGTAATTGATTGCTGCGGCTCCATTAAAACTCTTTTAAAGTAATCAACGCTGTATTCATTAAAGGTTGAAATCCCAACCGGACCATGAAAACATACTAACCCGGTTTCTTTAAATAATCCATAGAGTAATGCGGTAACGTCGCTGTAGCCGATTAGAACTTTAGGATTATTTTTTATTACTTCATAATCTAACAACGGAAGAATTCGCGAACAGCCCCAGCCGCCGCGGGCACAGACAATTCCTTTAACATCATTCTCTTTTAAACATTTCATTTACATCCGATGCGCGCTGTTCATCAGTTCCGCCGAAGTAACCATATCTTGCCAAAATATTTTTAGTGTATACGACTTTGAATCCTAATGTCTCTAAATTTTCAATCGATTCTTTTAATTCATCTTCATTAATAAAGCTGCCTGGAGCAATTAGCCCAAGCGTGTCACCTTTTTTTAATCGCTTTGATTTAACAATACTATTTGCAGTGTTGGAATTTGGATAGCTAAAATTCTTAAAAGGAATTGCAGATAATAAAGAAGCAGCAGTGATATTTTTAATAAACTTTCTGCGTTTAATCATTAGTTTAGTTCTTCCACAATTTTTTCGTCAAACAATAAATGCTCTAGAGTTTCTCTCCCTCTCAAAATAAAAAACCTATCACCATCAACCATAATTTCGGGTGCGCGTCTTCTTGCATTATAATTTGAAGCCATTGTCATTCCATATGCACCGGCAGTCATTATTGCCATCATATCTCCTTTGTTGCTTTCTTTAATTTCACGATCCTTCGCGATAAAATCACCTGTTTCGCAAACCGGCCCGACAATATCTGCCATTATATCTTTTTTACTTTCATTTAAATTAACAGGTTGAATATGATGATATGCACCATATATACTTGGCCGCAATAAATCTGTCATGGCTGCATCGATTATAATAAAATTTTTATCATTATTATTTTTGGTATATAGAACTTCTGTAGCTAATATACCACCGTTAGCAGTTAAGGTTCTTCCAGGCTCAAAAAAAATGTCGCAGTCAAGTTTCTTTAATGTTGGAAGAATTGCATTTGCATATTCTGAATATGAAAAAGGTTTTTCATCATTATATTTAACACCTATTCCTCCGCCGACATCAAAATGTTTAAGTTTAATTCCGGATGACTTTAGTTCTAAATAAACCTGAGATAATTTTTCAACTGCTTCCGCTAATGGAGAAACTGTTGTTATTTGTGAACCGATGTGCATGTCAATTCCGGCAAATGTTAGATTTTTATATTTACTTTGATTTTTAAAAATCCTCAACGCATTCGCTGAATTTATTCCAAACTTATTTTGTTTCAATCCAGTAGAAATGTATGGATGACTCTTCGCATCAACATCCGGATTTACCCTAATTGCTACTTCTGCTTTTTTTCCAAGCCCGCCTGCAATCTCATCAATTATTTCAACTTCTTCTTCTGATTCCGCTTTTATCATTAAAATATTATTTTCTAATGCAAACTGAATCTCACGGGAAGTTTTTCCAACCCCGCTCATAATCATTTTTTTAGGATCAACTCCAGCTTTAATCGCCCTGAACATTTCGCCTTCAGAGTTTACATCAATACCGGCACCCAGTTCATAAAATGTTTTAATAACATTTAAATTAAAATTAGATTTTGAAGCATAAAAAATTGTATGCGGAATTTCTTTAAATGCATCATGGAATTCATTGAATCTATCCGTAAAAAATTTTTTGCTATATATATATACCGGTGTGCCGGCAGCTTTTGTTATTTCTTCGATAGAAACATTTTCACAATGAAGTTTATGGTTTTTATAAGTAAAATAATTTGAATCAAAATATTGCATAGGGGTAAAAATTTCCGTTGTTTGAAAGTTCAAACTTAACAAAAAAGAGATAAACTCGTCAATTTGAATTCCCTTCTAATTTAGATAAATTTGTGATTCAATTTTTGAACCCTAATAAAATAAATTTATGCGATATCCATTTGCGGAAATAGAAAAAAAATGGCAAAGCCATTGGGAAGAAAGTAAAGTTTTTCAAACTGATCTTTCAAAAACGGATAATAAATTATATACACTTGTAATGTTTATTTATCCGTCGGGCGCTAAGTTGCACTGCGGACATTGGTATAACTACGGCCCAACTGATACCTGGGCAAGATATAAAAAGCTAAAAGGTTTCAATGTTTTTGAACCGATGGGTTATGATGCTTTCGGGCTGCCTGCTGAAAACTATGCAATAAAAACCGGGATCCATCCTTATGACAGCACCATTAAAAACATTGAAGATATTCGCGTTCAATTAAAACAAATGGGCTGCATGTATGACTGGGATGCTGAATTGATGACCTGCGATCCCAAATACTATAAATGGAATCAATGGCTGTTTCTTCAGCTTTATAAAAAAGGTTTAGCTTATAGAAAAAATGCACCGGTTAATTGGTGTCCGAATGATCAAACTGTTTTAGCTAATGAACAGGTTTTGTCGGATGGAACTTGCGAAAGATGCGGAGCCGTTGTAATCCAGAAAAATCTTACGCAATGGTTTTTTAAGATTACTGATTACGCTGAAGAATTATTAAGTGGATTGGATACTATTAATTGGCCCGAAAAAACAAAATTGATGCAGAAAAACTGGATTGGTAAAAGTATCGGTGCTGAAGTTAATTTTAAAGTAGATGGACATGAAGAAGAAATAAAAATTTTTACAACCCGGCCTGATACATTGTTTGGTGCAACATATATGGTTCTTGCTCCAGAACATTCTTTAGTCGATGTTATAACAAAAGATGAATTTAAAAGTAAAGTTGAAGCGTACCGCGAATCAATAAAATCAATGTCGGAGATTGACAGAACATCGACTGTGAAAGAAAAAACCGGTGTTAATACAGGTGCGTTCGCAATCAACCCGGTTAACAATAAAAAAATTCCTATTTGGATTGCTGATTATGTTTTAACTACTTACGGTACCGGCGCTATAATGGCAGTCCCCGGACAAGATGAACGAGATTGGCAGTTTGCAGAAAAATTTGATCTTCCAATAATCAGAACAGTTCAGCCGCCTGAAAATTTTGAGGGCAAAGCTTTTGTTGAAGATGGGCCTGCAATAAATAGTGAATTTCTTAACGGACTTTATGTTCAAGAAGCCAAAGAAAAAATTATTAAATGGCTTGAAGAAAAAAATATTGGAACAAGCAAAATTAATTTCAGGATGAGAGATTGGTTAATTTCACGCCAGCGTTACTGGGGAACACCTATTCCAATTATTCACTGCCCGAAATGCGGAGAAGTTCCGGTTAACGAAAAAGATTTGCCTGTTGAACTTCCTTATGATGTTGAATTTAAAAGAGACGGCAAATCGCCCTTAGTTTCAAATAAAAGTTTTATGAATGTTAAATGTCCAAAATGCGGAGAGGATGCTGAACGCGATCCTGATACAATGGATACATTTGTTGATTCATCGTGGTATTATTTCCGCTATCTTGATCCGGATAAAAAAGATTCGGCAATCAATACTAGCTTAGCTGATGATTGGGTTCCGGTTGATATGTACGTTGGAGGTGCAGAACATGCTACTATGCATTTATTGTACGCAAGATTCATTCATAAATTTTTAAGAGATATCGGATTAACAAAATCGGATGAACCATTTAAAAATTTGATTCATCAAGGCACCATTACTAATCAAGGCGCTAAGATGTCTAAATCAAAAGGCAATGTTGTTAATCCTGATGCCTTTACGGTTAATTATGGTTCTGACGTTTTCAGATTATACTTAATGTTCATGGGCCCGTATGAACTTGGCGGTGATTGGAGCGATAAAGGTATTTCCGGAACTGATAGATTTGTTCAGAGAAGTTATGATTTGTTTGAAAGATTGTCAGCAAATGTTAGAGGTGTTCAGTCAAAAGAAAAATATGAAATAGAAAAATTATCTGATGAAGAAAAATCAGTTTATAAAAAAATTAATCAAACTATTCACAAGTATGATGAAGAAATAGTTAATTTCAGATTCAATACAACAATTGCATCTTTGATGGAATTGTTAAATGAACTGATTAAAAATTTGGAAAAATGTTCTGTTGAAATTCAAAGTTATACTTTAAGAAGATTTGCTGTTTTGCTGGCTCCTGTTGCACCGCATCTCGGAGAAGAATGCTGGCAATTAATTGGAAATGAAAAATCTTTATTTTCAAATCCAGTTTGGTTTGAAGTTGATGAAAAAGCATTGATAGAAGATCAAGTAAATATTGCCGTTCAGGTGAATGGAAAATTAAGATCAACCATTTCTGTACCTAATAATAGTGAGAAGGATTTGGTTAAAAAACTTGCTTTGGAAGATGAAAAAGTTTCAAAGCATATTGATGGCAAACAGGTTGTTAAAGAAATTTTTGTGAAGAATAAAATTTTTAATATTGTTGTTAAATAAGTCAGTATTCATAATTCAAAAATCAAAATTCAAAAGTCAAAAAAATATATGCTCGATTTAAAATTTATTCGTGAAAACCCTGAATTAGTAAAACAAGGCGTTGAAAATAAAAATGAAAAAAGCCGTGTTGATGAAGTTCTTACGCTTGACGAAGAAAGAAGAAATTTAATTGTTCAGGCTGATGAATTAAAATCTCGGCGCAATCAAGTTTCATCACAAATCCCGGTAATGAAAAAAGCCGGTCAGGATGTTTCTTCGGTTCTATCAGAAATGAAACGAGTTTCGGATCAAATTGCTGACCTCGATTCACAGTTAAAGAATGTACAAGAAAATTTAGATGATATTTTAATGTACATTCCTAATATTCCCCATTCTTCTGTTCCAGTTGGTAAATCAGCAGCAGATAATGTTGAAGTTCGTCAATGGCTGCCCGATGAATTTTCATTTAAAAATGAAGGAAAAGTTTTAGATCATATTGAACTCGGTAAGAAATTAAAAATATTAGATTTTGAAAGAGGCGCAAAAATATCAGGCTCCGGTTTTCCGTTATACCTTGGTAAAGGCGCAACACTTGAAAGAGCATTGATCAATTTCATGCTTGATTATCATCTTCAAAATCATGGCTACAGCGAAGTGTTTCCTCCATTTTTAGTAAATCGTGAATCGATGAAAGGAACCGGACAAATTCCTAAAATGGAAGAAGACATGTATAATATTGAAAAGGATGGATTATTCCCTATTCCAACAGCAGAGGTACCCATAACGAATATTTATAGAAACGATGTTTTGAATGAAAGTGATCTCCCATTAAAATATGTTGGCTACTCAGCTTGTTTCCGAAGAGAAGCCGGCTCATATGGTAAAGAATCAAAAGGATTTTTACGTGTTCATCAATTCAATAAAGTTGAAATGGTAAAATTTGTTAAGCCGGAAAATTCATTAAATGAATTGGAAGGATTGGTGAACGATGCTGAAGATATTTTAAAAGCGTTAAAAATTCCTTATAGAATTTTATTGTTATGTACAGGTGATTTAAGCTTCTCTGCCGCTAAGTGTTATGATATTGAAACCTGGTCGCCTGCAGAAAACAGATGGCTTGAAGCTTCTTCATGCAGCACTTTTGAAAACTTCCAGGCAAGAAGAGCAAATATTAGATTCAGAAATGAAGAAACAAAAAAATTAGAATTTGTTCATACTTTAAATGGTTCTGGTTTGGCAACAAGCAGATTGATGGTTTCGATTCTTGAAAATTATCAAACTCCTGAAGGAAAAATAATTGTTCCTAAAGCTCTTCAAAAGTATACAGGTTTTGAGATAATAGAATAAATATTTATGGTTATTTCATGCTGAAGTTAATTCATAGTAATTATAACATCTACATTTCTTTTTAGTTTGATGTTTTTAATATCATTTGTTTAGGATAAACTTGTTCTTTATTTTGTAGTAATTCTTTCCAGACTTTCAATAAAAATTAATATTTGATTAATATCAAGTGACTTTGAGTTAAGGGGATTTTATAAAAATTTTCTTAGTAATTTTTGCACTTATTTATGAAGAACCTTTTAACTTTAAAAAAATATTTTGCTAGATATAAAACGAAGCTGTTTCTTGGCTTTTTATTTATACTTTTATCAAATGCCGGCACTCTGTACATCCCGTTGGTAATTAAAGATGCAATAAATTCAATTGACAAATCAGTTGAAACACAACAATTGGTAAGATATGCTTTAATAATTGTTGGGGCAGCATTTTTTGGCGGGACTATTTCGCTTTTTAATTAGACAAACTATAATAGTAGTTTCACGCGAGATTGAATACGATTTGCGATATGATTTCTGGGATCATATTCAAAAACTTCCTCTACGCTATTTCCAAAATAACTCTACCGGCAACATCATGGCACATGCTACAAATGATGTTAACGCCGTTAGAATGTTTCTCGGCCCGGCAGTTATGTATTCAACCGATACAACTATAAGGCTGATAATTATTATTAGCATTCTTGTCTCATTAAATTTTTCAATGACTATTTATGCTTTAATTCCATTACCAATTTTATCCTATTTAGTTTTCAAAGTTGGGAAGCTTATTCATGAACGGTTCACTTTAATTCAAGAAAAGTTCTCCGAACTGACTACGAAAGCTCAGGAAAATTTTTCAGGTATTCGTGTAATAAAATCTTATGTCCGTGAAAAAAATGAAATAAAGGAATTCAATAAGCTCAGCCAGGATTTTCTTAACAGGAATATGGACATGGTTAAGATACAGGCATTGTTCCAGCCGATATTGTTTTTGATAACAGGCTTCTCAATAATAATTGTTATTTGGGTAGGCGGCGGAAAAGTTATTGATGGCACCATGAACCTTGGTGAGATAACAGCTTTCTTAGTTTATCTTGGATATTTAATTTGGCCAATGATTGCACTTGGATGGGTTGTAAACATAATCCAGCAGGGTGAAGCAAGCATGAAAAGATTGAATAAAATTTTAGATGAAGAATTTGAAATTCAAGATACTGATAACACAAATGCAAATATAAAAACTCTTAAAGGTGAAATTGAATTTAAAAATGTTTCATTCCGTTATTCTGAAAATCATTCTGACGTCTTAAAGAACATTAATTTGAAAATTCCTGTGGGAACTACTTTAGCTATTATGGCCTACACAGGCGCTGGCAAAACAACAATGATTAATTTAATACCCCGTTTATATGATGTTACTGATGGAGAGCTTTTAATTGACGGGCATAATGTGAAGAATATTCCGCTGGAAGTTTTAAGGAAGAATATTGGACTGGTTCAACAGGAATCATTTCTTTTTTCGGATACACTTTTAAATAATGTCTCCTATGGACTTAGAGAAATTAGTAAGAATAAAGTTGTTGAAGCATCAAAGATTGCTCAATTTGATAAAGATGTTGCAACTTTTACAAATGGATATGATACAATAGTTGGAGAAAGAGGAATAACGCTTTCAGGCGGACAAAAGCAAAGAGCATCTTTAGCACGTGCGCTTGCTATCGATCCCAAAATATTAATATTGGATGATTCATTTTCAGCAGTTGATACTCATACTGAAGAGGATATTCTCCAGCAGCTAAAAGTTTTTATGAGAGATCGAACGAGCATAATTATCAGCCATAGAATTTCTACTGTTCAAAATGCAGATAAAATAATTGTCATATCCGATGCAAAAATCGCAGAGGAAGGAACTCACGAAGAATTGGTTAAACTTGGCGGAATATACGCGGACATTCACTTCAAACAGCTTCTTGAAAAAGAATTGGAAGAGATATAAAATATTATGAATAAGATAATTGCTGCTTTCTTTGAGGTGACATCAAAAGAAAAAACTTATATCAAAAGAAAGTTTGATAAAAATTTTGAACTCAGATTTTATAAAGAAGAATTAAATGAAGGTAATTCTGATTTAATAAAGGATGTGAATGTTATTTCACCATTTATTTATTCTAAAATTGATTCGAAAGTTTTGTCAAAGGCTAAAAAATTAAAATTAATAGCGACACGAAGTACCGGCTTCAATCATATTGATATTCAATCTGCTAAAAAGAAAAATATTTCGGTTTCAAATGTTCCTTATTATGGTGAAAATACAGTTGCTGAACATACATTTGCGCTAATTCTTGCTCTGTCAAGAAACTTGCATAAAGCTTATGTGCGCACTATAAGAAATGATTTTTCACTCCAGGGTTTGCAGGGTTTCGATTTAAGAGGAAAAACTTTGGGTGTTATCGGAGCCGGAAGTATTGGAATGCATGTTATTAAAATGGCAAAAGGTTTTGGAATGAAAATCATTGTGCATGATGCCAAACCTAATCATACATTAGCCGAATTAATGGAATTTAAATATGTAAATCTAAATCAGCTTCTTGGAAATTCAGATATAATCAGCTTGCATTGTCCTTATAATTCTTCAACTCATCATCTGCTTAATATGGATAATATAAAGCTTGTGAAAAAAGGTGCGTTGTTTATAAATACGGCCCGCAGTAAAATAATTCAATCCGAAGCTTTGTATTATGCGATTGAAAAAGGAATATTTGGCGGTGCCGGGCTTGATGTTTTTGAAGGAGAAGAATTGGTAAAAGAAGAAAACCAGATGTTAACAAAAAATGTAGAAGTTGATCATCTTGAAGCTATTTTAAAAAGAAATATTTTGCTTCGAATGGAAAATGTAATTATTACTCCGCATATGGCATTCGATTCAGTTGAAGCAGTTGAAAGAATTATGGATACAACAATAGAAAACATACATAACTTTTTTAATAATAAAGAATATCATAAGGTATGAGGAGTTCAAGTTCATGTTTAAGTTAGGTACTTTCATTAATAAAAAATGAATATTGAACGGCTGAAGAATTAACTACATAAGACTAATTAAAAAATAATGTCAAATTGAAGTATGGCTCAAGATTATAAAAGTGAAGATGAAGTATTAGGCAAGGCATACGATTCAAAATTGATGAAACGTCTTTTAAGCTATATAAAACCTTACAAGAAGTACGTCATCTTTGCTATACTACTAAATATTGTAATTGCGGCTTTACCTGCAGTAAGGCCTTTATTAACTCAAATAGCAGTTGATAAATATATTGCAAACGGTGATTATCCCGGATTGATAAAAATAAGTTTGATTTTATTTGGATTCTTACTTCTTCAAACTGTCATGCAGTATTTTCTAACATACTATACTCAGTATCTTGGACAAAGAACTATCTATGATTTACGTACGCAAATCTTTAAGCATACTCAAAAACTTGCGTTAAGATTTTTTGATAAAACTCCAATTGGAAGATTAGTTACAAGAACTACAAATGACGTAGAATCATTGAATGAACTTTTTTCTTCCGGCATTGTAATGGTATTCAGCGATATCTTTAATATTGTCTGGATATTGTTATTCATGTTTTATATGGATGTTAAACTTTCGCTGGTTACGTTGTCTGTGCTGCCGGTTTTAATATACGGCACATTCCTTTTTAGAAAGAAAGTTAGAGAAAGTTATCGAGATGTAAGACTTCATCTTGCAAGATTAAATTCTTATATGCAGGAACATGTAACCGGAATGAATGTAGTTCAAATTTTTAATAAAGAAAAAGAAGAGCAAAAACAATTTTCAAAAATAAATAATGATTACCGTACCGCTAATATAAAATCAATTTTTTACTACGCTATTTTCTACCCAAGTGTGGAACTTTTGAGTTCAATTGCATTCGGATTGATAATTTGGTATGGCGGCGGCGAAGTTGTTAGAAGCACCTTAACTGTCGGTGTTTTATTAGCTTTCATACAATATACTGAAATGTTCTTCCGTCCCATACGCGATCTTTCAGAAAAATATAATATCATGCAGACAGCAATGGCTTCGTCTGAAAGAATATTTAAACTGCTAGACAATAAAACTTTTATTCATGATCCGGAAAAGCCGGTAAATATCGAAAAAGTTAAAGGCGAAGTAGAATTTAAAGACGTTTGGTTTGCTTATAATGAAGAAGATTATGTTTTAAAGGATATTTCTTTCAAAATAAATCCGGGTGAAACAATTGCGATTGTTGGACACACCGGGGCTGGAAAAACAAGTATTATAAATCTTCTAACCAGATTTTATGATATTAATAAAGGCTCAATCTTGATAGATGGTGTTGACATCAAAACAATGAAAAAAAGTGATCTGAGAAAATTTATTTCAATTGTACTTCAAGATGTATTTTTATTTTCAGGTACTATCAAATCAAATATCAGCATGAGTAATGATGATATTCCATTGGAGAAATTAAAACAATCGGCTAAAATTGTGGGTGCGGATAAATTTATAGAGCTATTAGATAATCAATACGATGCGGAAGTAAAAGAGCGGGGAGCGACTCTCAGCGTTGGCCAGAAGCAATTGATTTCATTTGCACGCGCACTTGCGTTTGATCCTCAAATTTTGGTTCTTGATGAAGCAACTTCAAGTGTTGATACAGAAACAGAAATACTGATACAAAAAGCTATCGAAAAATTATTGGTCGGGCGAACTGCAATTGTTATAGCACATAGATTATCTACCATTCAAAGTGCAGACAAAATAATTGTTATGCACAAAGGGGAAATAAGGGAAACAGGAAATCATCAGGAATTACTGGCAAAACGCGGAATTTATTATAAACTCTATCAACTTCAATACAAAGATCAGGAAATTGGGAAAGCGGTTTGATTTTTAAGAAGTTTTAATTTTATTTAATTCAAATTTAATTTTATCAGCAAGTTCATCTTCAGTAATTCCTTCTACTTTAATTTTAGTGCTTTTTACAAGAATTTCCGGGCTGTCGCCTTCGCCCTTTAAATATTTGTAAAGTGAAAATCCAAGCCTATTTCTATCATTAAGAATCGGCAGATATTCGCTTAAGCTCTCCACTAAATTATAAACTTTCTTTTCAAGAGAATCGTCAGGAAAATTTTTGGTAGATGGAGGAGGTAATGTTGTCATAATAAATCCTTAATTTTTCAATTCAAAAATAAATAGAACAAGTTGAACTTCAAACCCAATATTAAAATTAATCGGTAATTTGGCAATGCCAAACCATAAATAATGATTGTTAGGCAAAATTGAAATATTTAAATTACTCCACAATTATTTGAAAGTTTTTTTTGAATCTAAAAGACTTTAGAAAAGTTTTGATAATCAGGCTTAGTTCGTTGGGAGATATTATCCTCACTACTCCATTTATACGAACTTTGAAAGAAAAATTTCCCCATTTACAGATTGATTTTTTAATTAAACCGCAATACAAAGATATTTTGGTTAATAATCCTTATATCCACAATATTATTTATTACGAACAGGATAATATCCTGAAAAAACAATTAGAGCGGAAGTTATCAGAACAAAACTATGAGCTGATAATTGATCTTCAAAACAATTTTAGGTCAGCGTCCATTTCTTCAAAGCTAAATGCGATTAAAGTAAAATATGATAAAAAAAATTTTGAAAAATTCTTACTGGTAAAATTTAAAGTTAATAAGTTGAAAGAGGCTCGCCCAGATACCGGTAAGATATGCTCAAACAATTGATGATTTTAGTCTTGATAATGGCGGGCTTAATTTATTTACCACCACTAAACCATCAAAGAGTTTAAGTGAGGTGAAAAAATATATCGGTTTTTGCCCTGGTTCTCGTCATTTTACAAAAATGTGGCCTCAAGATTATTTTAAAGAGTTAGGCGTCTTATTAAATAGCAATGACTATAATGTAGTTCTATTTGGCGGCTCAAGCGATAAAGCAGTGTGCGCTAAAATATCCGGTTCAATTCCAAATTCAATAAATTTATGTAATGACGATGACATCTTACAAACTGCTGCAGACATGAATAAGTGTAAAGCAATTGTTTGTAATGATTCCGGATTGATGCATGCTGCTTGTGCCGTTAAAATTCCGGTACTTGCTTTTTTCGGATCAACAGTAAAAGAGTTTGGATTTACTCCATATAAAAATCTAAATTTAATTTTAGAGAACAATTCATTATCTTGCAGGCCTTGTTCGCATATTGGTAGAGAAAGCTGCCCCAAGGGGCATTTTAAGTGTATGATTGAATTAAAACCTCAACTAGCTTTTGAAAAATTAATGCTTCTATTAAATTCTAAATGAAACAATTCTGGTCATTATTTTATAACATTTTAATTGTTCCTACGCTTTTTGTTTTTGTAAGATTAATAGGAATCTTTAATTCAAAAGTTAGAACAGGAATTATCGGCAGAAGAAGACTTTTTGAAGAATTGATTTTAAATGCTGCTGCATTGGATAAATCGAAAAAATTAATTTGGTTCCACTCTTCCTCTCTTGGTGAATTTGAACAGGCAAAACCTGTAATTGAACAATTAAAAAAAACCAGTGATATAAATATATTAGTTACTTTCTTTTCTCCTTCCGGTTATGAAAACTCAAAAAAATATCCTTATGCAGATTTAGTTTCTTATTTGCCTTTTGATACAAAAACGAATGCAGAAAAATTTATAAATATTGTCAGGCCTGACTTAGCAGTTATAATGCGATATGATATATGGCCGAATCATATTTGGTCAATGAAGAAAATAGGCGTTACTTCTTATTTAATTGATGCCACTATGAAACCCGGGTCTGCAAGAAAATTACCGATAGTTAAAAATTTCCATAAAGTTTTGTTTAAAGACATCTCAAAAATATTAACAGTCTCACAAACTGATTCAAAAGGATTTGAAAGCTTTGATTGTTCTGCAAATCAATTAATGGTTGTCGGCGATACAAGGTTTGACAGAGTATATCAGCGAAGCCTCTTAGCAAAAAATCGGAACCTTATAAAAGATGAAGTTTTAAAAGATAAAAAAATTTTAGTTGCCGGCAGTACATGGGGGTTAGATGAAGATGTAATAATTCCAGCATTCATTAAGCTTGCAAAATATGATCCGGATGTACTATTAATTATTGCGCCGCATGAGCCAACTTTAATTCATCTTGAGAGAATTGAAAATGAATTTAGCCGGAATTTGAAGACAATCCGATTTTCACACTTAAATAATTATAAAGATGAAAGAGTAATTATTATTGATTCAATTGGAATTTTATTAACACTTTACACTTATGCTGATGCGGCTTTTATAGGCGGGAGCTTCAAGCAAAGTATTCATAACGTGCTGGAAGCCGCTGTTTATGGTGTCCCGGTTTTATTCGGTCCAAAGATTGAAAACTCACAAGAGACTCAAAAGCTTTTAAAACGCGGAGGCGGCATTTTAATAATGGATAAACGGGACGCTTTTAAGCAATTAAGATCGATCTTTAGAGATGACAATCTAAGAAAAGGAAAAGGCAAAATTTCAAAAGACTTTGTTAAGGAAAATTTAGGAGCAACTGATAAAATTCTAAATGAAATTCATAAAGTAATTTAAACCGGTTTATTTTTTAAAATATCTCTCTTTCAAAATATTTAAATGATGTTTTTCATGCCCTGGAATTAAAAACAAAACTGCTCTAACTGTCAACGGATTTTCATTTGCAACCCCTCGTCTATCATAAACCTTTTCATCAAAACTTTTGAAGAGTGGTATAGTAGCTTCTCTTACCTTTTGATATTCTTCAAGAATATCCGAAAATTCTCTTGAATTAAAATTTCCGCCATTCACATAATCATCTTGTTCAAAACCCGGCAATGATTGTTTTTCACCTCGAGCTATGGCAACTGCGCGGTAGCAAAAAACTCTTTCTGAATCTATCAAATGTCCTAACACTTCTTTAATACTCCACTTGCCTTCCGCAGGGCCGCTCCGCCGAGGTCGACCCAGGCCCGCCCCGCGCGGCGACCAGCCGTACGGCAGCGGCGCCGGGAGCGCCTGCTCGTCGAGCGGCGTGACCGCCGCGTCGGCGTCCGCCGCCAGGGCGCCGGACGGGATCGCCAGCGAGAGACCGTCCGCGCCGTCGAAGCTGCCGCCGGCCGCCGGCACCGACTGCGCCGGCGCGGCCGGGGTCAGCCGGGGATCGAACACGTCCGACGCCCCCACTGCCGCTCGCCGAGGCGAGGATCCGGAAGGCCGGCGTATACCCGGGGCGGACGAAGAGCAGGTAGTGCGTGCCGGCGGCGACCGGGATGCGGGAAGCGGCCGTCGTCCGCCGTGGTCTGCTGCGGCTGGGGGTCCGGGTGGACCACGCCGTCGTCGAAGTCGACCACCGCCGCTCGCCCCGGCGAGGGGGCGCCCGGTCGCGGCGTCGATCGCGCGCTCTGCTTGACCTCCGGGGTGACCGAGGCGCCGAAGACCTCGGAGTAGGGGAAGGCGAGCGGGTTGCCCGCGAGGTCGCGGACCGCCTGAGGAGACGTCCAGACGAACCGGCTCGGCCGGCAGCGGGGCGTCGGCCGTGAAGGTGGCGCCGGAACCGCCGGCGGTCACGGCAACGGTGCCAGCCACCGGCCCGGACGCAGAGAGGTCAGACGTACACGGCCACCGGTCGTGACCGTAAGGCAAGCCGCGTCCACCGCCTCGTCGAAGGCGATCGAGACGACGTCGCCCCCCGCCGAGGTCGATAGGGAGGCGGACGCGACCCGCGGACCGGCGCAGTCCTGGACCACGTCGACCGCCAAGGCGTCGGAGGAGCGGTTGCCGTCCGTCGACGGCGGTGACCTCGAGGTGGTTGAGGGTGCTCGGGGCCAGCGTCGACCGCCACGGTGAAGGCGCAGGTGTCGTCCGCGCGCGTCGAGCCGCCGCCGGCGCCGCCGCTCACCTCGACCACGGCCTCCGCCTCGGCCGTGCCGGAGAGCGCGATCTGGGACCGCAGAGGTGGCCGGGCGGCGTCGCCGAGAGCGCGGGCGGGTCCGGCGCCACCACGTCCTTGGTCTGGAACGTGAGGGTCGGCGGCACGGCGAGGGGGTTGCCCGCTCGGTCGACGATGCCGGCCGTAAGGACCAGGTGGACCTCGGTCGGCAGACGGCAGCAGCGCGTCCGGCTGGATCACCAGGACCTCGCCATCCTCGGTTCCCTGCGCGGCGATACGCCTCGGCCATCCGCCTGCTCGAGTTCGCCAGGCACCGGCGGCCAGGGCTTCCGGCTCAGGGGTGGAGCTTGAACCAGCTCATTAGCGCGCCAGGGCCCAGTGGCCGAGGCTCGACCCGCTGCGAGCGTCGGGAGCCACGGTGTCCCGGTAGACCACCCGCGAGTGGGCCCCCTGGTTGCCCGCGGCGTCGGTTACTCGGGCGATCAGGCGGTTCTCGCCCTCGACCAGCGGCACGGCCTGGCGCAGCGAACGTCGGCGGCGTAGGCGCCGGTGTCCACGGGCCGCCGCCACGCCGTTGACGGTCACCGTGAGCGCCGGCGTCCTGCGCGACCGTGCCCGGTGACCGCCACCGTGTCGCCCTGGAGGTAGACGCCGTCGGCCGGAGCGGTGAGGGGGTGACGGCTGGCGCCGTCGTGTCCCGGGTCACCGTGACGGCTGGCGGTAGCGCCCCAGCCCAGGCGGTCGAAGGCCTCGACCGTGATCGTGTTGGCGCCCTCGTCGAGGCTCGCCGTGCCGCTCCAGGCGCCCGCCGACAGCGCGGCCGGCACGCCGTCCACCTCCACCCGGTCGAGGTGGGGGTCGCTCGCCGCTGCCGCTGCACCGTCAGCGTCGCCGCCGGCACCACCGTGCCGGCGGCCGGGTCCGTGATCGCGAGCGCCGGCGGCTGGGTGTCCAGGACCAGCGTGCGGGTCGCCTGGGCGCGTGTTGCCGGCGGCGTCGCCCGCCTCGGCGGCGACCGTGTTCGCGCCCCTCGGCCAGGGGCACGTCGACGGGCCAGGAAGGTGGAGCCGGTGCGGCTCGCCGCCGTGCCCGCTCACGGTGACCGACGTCGAGGTGCGGATCGGTCGGCGGTGCCCACCACGTCGACCGAGGCCTCGCTCGGGTGGAGCGAGCCCGCCGCCGGCTGGTCGATGGAGACCGACGGCGGCGTCGCGTCCCGCACGATGCGGTGGGAGAGCTGCGCGCGCTGTTGCCCGCGGCGTCGGTGGCGACCAGGGTCGCGAAGGTGCGTCTCCCCCTCGGAGAGAGCGAACGGCCCGGCGGTGAAGTCGCGAGCCCGCGAGGTTGGCCGGCGCGCCGTCCACCGTCACCGCCGTGGCGCCGGTGACCTCGCCCCTGGAGGGTGACCTCGGCGGCCGCGGTCAGCGTGCCGGAGGCCGGCAGCACCGGGCCGAAGACCGGCGCGATGGTGTCGATCTCGAACGTGAGGCTCGAGGTTGGCGACGTTGTCGAAGTCGTCGGTCGCCGTCACCGAGAGCACGTGGCTCCCCT
>CAVSWT010000025.1:0-166561 GCA_963731745.1 uncultured Ignavibacteriales bacterium | reverse complement strand
ATCCAATTCACCTTCCCAGCCAGCAGACTGTAGAAATCGGCCATCTACAAAAACCATGTCATTGTTAAAACGATGCTGTGGAACATCTGAACCATGACGATGACGACGCCACCAGCTTTGCGGTTTTGAAGAGAAAAGATGTTCCCATTCGGTAACCCATAACCCATTCTCCTGTTTTTTCCATTCCTTTGCAATAAAGGTACCTTTTAAAATAGGCTGCTCACCTTTGTACGGCTGAATTGTTATCCCTTGATTTAAAATAAGACTGCCTGTGCGATATATTCCACCGCGTAATATTATTGCATCACCGGTTTCCACTTTTTCAATTGCTGACTCAATTGTTGTGGGATTATTAATTGATTCTCCTGATTGGTCAGTTTTTCCATCAACTGCTACATAATAAATATTGCCTGATACTTTCGGCAAATCATAATTCTTTTGAACAGGTCCGTAAGGGCCGCCTGAAGGCTGTCCAAATGTTAGAGGCAAATTAAGACATAAAAAGAATACCAATATGGAAAGGAATATTAATTTCATTTCATGCTTAGAATTTAAAATCATTTTGATATCTATTATTTATTTAAGTAATAATAATTTTTTAGTATTTTTATCCAATTCACCTTCCCAGCCAGCAGACTGTAGAAATCGGCCATCTATAAAAACCATGTCATTGTTAAAACGATGCTGTGGAACATCTGAACCATGACGATGACGACGCCACCAGCTTTGCGGTTTTGAAGAGAAAAGATGTTCCCATTTGGTAACCCATAATCCATTCTCCTGTTTTTTCCATTCCTTTGCTATAAAGGTACCTTTTAAAATAGGCTGCTCACCTTTGTACGGCTGAATTGTTATCCCTTGATTTAAAATAAGATTGCCTGTGCGATATATTCCACCGCGTAATATTATTGCATCACCGGTTTCCACTTTTTCAATTGCTGACTCAATTGTTGTGGGATTATTAATTGATTCTCCTGATTGGTCAGTTTTTCCATCAACTGCTACATAATAAATATTGCCTGATACTTTCGGCAAATCATAATTCTTTTGAACAGGTCCGTAAGGGCCGCCTGAAGGCTGTCCAAATGTTAGAGGCAAATTAAGACATAAAAAGAAAACCAAAATATGGAAAGGAATAATCTTAGATTAAGTTTAAGTACATTCAGATATTAATTTCATTTTTCAATGCTTAGAATTTAAAATCATTTTGATATCTATTATTTATTTAAGTAATAATAATTTTTTAGTTTCTGAATATGCATCTGCCTTCAGTTGATAAAAGTAAACCCCGCTTGATAGATTAGCCGCATTGAATGTTGTTGTATGAATTCCTGCTGTTTGATATCCTTCAAAAATTGCAGCGACTTCTTTTCCTAATACATTGTATACCTTTAAAGTTATATAATCTTTTTGTGGAATTGAATAATTTATTTTAGTAGTTGGATTAAATGGATTAGGGTAATTCTGCTCTAATGAAAATCCAGATGGTGCTTTATTATTATCCTTTACTCCAACAATTTTATCACCCGTTGTAAAATTTGCTAAATCAGTATATGAACTTGTACCTTTATCATTGGAAGCATTTACTCTCCAATAATATTTCGTATTTGCATTAAGTGAATCAATTTGAAATAAAGTATCTATAACTGTTGAGTCGATAATAAATGACGTTAGTCTATTAGTAATTGTAACTTGAACATGATAAGAAGTCGCCGAATCTGAAGCACTCCATATCAATGTTGGATTACGCTCCACTCCAGTAGTGTCAGTTGGGAAAAGTATTGTTGGTTTCGGCGGCGCTAATAGGTATGAACGCAGCCATTGCAAAGCAGGCCTTTCAGCATTTCTATAGTCTATTAAATAGGCATATTGTTTCCACATATCATTTTCTACATATCCCCATAAGGTTATTCCTTTTACATCAAGGTGTTCCCACATCACTGGAAATAATTCCTTATACTTTGCCAATTGTTGAGCATCATCTTGAATATTTATATCAAACTCAGATATATAAATTGGCAAACCTGTTGTTGCAAGTTTATTAAGATTAGATTTAATGGTTGCCGCGCTTGCACTTTCAAATCCATGTGCTTGACAGCCAATGCCATCTATCAAGCTGCTGTCTTTTAAAATATCAATTATTTGAATATAGGTATCCGTATTGCTGCTGCTATTTAAGATACCGTAATCATTAATCAATAATTTAGTATTCGGCCAATATTTTCTTGCAAGTTTAAAGGCATTAACCACCCAATCATAACCTGTTACTCCATCACCACCTAGAGCATTTTTATAGTTTGCACGGGCTGGAGACCCTCCTCCGTCAGGCGGTGCGTGATTTGGCAGAGGTTCATTAACTACATCGCAAAAATCTGCATTTGGGTATCTCTCGCCGCTTGCTTTAATCCAATTTTCTATTTCCTGGTATTGCTGTGCAGAATCTAAATTACTAATGAAAGAAGGCTGCTGCTGCCCCCAAATAAGGCAATGGTGCTTATATGTAAATCCATGACTATTGGAATAATTATAAATAGTGTCAAGCTGTTTCCAATTATAATTTCCTTGCGTATACTCAACACTTCCCCATTTCCCGGCATTCCCTGGTGTTACTTGATTCCAGTATTTGGAATAATTTGAATGAAATGTAATATCTAATACGTTTCCTAAAAATTTATCTTTGCCATTAGCCAACGGCTGCGCAAATGAATCATGAAACAAAAATCCAAGCAATAGAACTAATGCTGAAATCGTAAAAAATTTAATTTTCACAAATCTAAATAAAAGTTTAGTAAACTTATTTTGATATTTAGAATCTTTATTTTTTATATGAGTTAACAACGTGTACCCGTTCATTGTTTTAACTTAAATTGTACAATAAAAATTTAATTTTTATTATATCGTTATAATTGAACAACTATTAACCTTTAAAATATTTCTAAATAAAACAGTATCTCATTTCAGCAATACAAGTTTTTTAGTTGCCGTAAAATTCTGGGTTGAAAATCTATATAAGTAAATACCGCTGGCAAGTCCTGAAGCATTAAAATTAGCAACGTAATCGCCTGATTTTCTAAAACCTTCAAATAAAGTTGCAATTTCTTCTCCCAAAAGATTATATACTTTTAGAGTTATGTAACCAGAGTGTGGAATTGAGTATGAAATCATAGTTGTAGGATTAAATGGATTGGGATAATTTTGACTTAATGAAAAACTAATTGGCATTTTATTATTTTCATCAATAGCGGTTTGAATTTTCTCCAAACCTTCAATAGCTGCACCGAGAGAATCTGCTGCATTCTTTAAAGTATCAGATGCTGAATTATTAAAAGAATAATTTTTGTTTATTGCATTTTCTGCATAGCCTAAAGCCCCACTTAAGATGTTCCATGAATCAACTGTATAATCATTTTCATTAAGCGAATCTGCAACAGTTATAAGTGAATCGAGATTATTATAGTTTAATCCAACATTTGCGACGGCATAGAATGCAGGTTTGCATTGATCATTCACATCCCATAATGAAGCGTTCGCTACAAACGCCCACTGATCATTTAATCCATCTTTGCAGACACTTATTATTTTCCCTCTGCCTGAGAAATAGCTCCTTTCAACAAAACATTTAAAAAGCTGAGCATATTGATTTGCTTGGGTAGTTAATACTGAGGCGGAAAGTGTACTGCTGCTTGGTTTAACATCCAATTCAGTTATCGTCATTTGAGTGCATATAGTATCGAACTTATTATAAGTTGCAATCCAATTTGAGGCGGTTGGATAATTATAAGCATCGTGTTCCTGCATTCCTATCCCGTCCAGATATCCCGCTCTAAAAATCGGTCCGCAAACTCTCACAATACCATTTGCTTTGGATGCAGTAGCAGTATTATAATCATTGTAGTAAAGTTTTATCTGTGTTTCATCATATTGCTCAGTATATTTTCGCGCAAACTCAAATGCTTTCATAATGTAAGTATTGTCCCCGAACGTTTCATACCATTCGCTGGCAGTTCGGTCAGTTCCGTTATCATTAACTGCTTCATTCACTACATCATACGCAGAAAGCAGTCCAGGCCATCCTTCATGAATTGTCCTGATAACTTCTTTAATAAAGTTTTCCAAACGTTGAGTCATCTCTTCTTTTGTTAAACGGGTTCCGTTGCTTGCATATCCTGTTCGGAAAAAAGCTGTGCCGGGAGTTTGATTATGCCAAACTAAAGTATGTCCGCGAAAAGTAAAGCCTTGCCTTTTTGCCCAATTTAATTGCGCTGTTATATTACCGTTAAAATTTACTATTGGATGGATATTGATTGAATCTTTTTCGTTTTGTGTAACAGCATTGTTATAAGCCGATGCACTGGCGTTGATGTCTACAATGTAAACTGGTTTCATCCAATTACCCGGACTCATAGAATTCATATGATATTTAATTAAATATCCTCCATTTGGATCTACAACATTAGATTGTCCAGGCACATATGGATCAGTCGCAAATCCTACATGCGCATAAGACAAAAGACAGCCGATATAAAAATCATTTTTATAAACATCTTTAAGATGCGGAACATCTGTCTGTATTTGTGCAAAATCTTTTGAATGTAGCATTATCAAAAAACATATTACAAAAATTATGTAATTGTAATTTTTATTGAACTTTTCAAATCTTAACTGCATAGAATAAACCCTTATAAATTTATTTTGATATTTATTTTGTCACGCTTTACTATAAACAAAAAAGAATATTTTAACTTTATTTTTGTCCATAATAAAAATTATTTAATTACAAAAAATCACTTCCAATTATCCGTCCTAAATGGTGATGCCGGCAGTCCTTCTTTATTGTACAAATTCGCCTGTGCAGGGTTGATTGCCCAAGCATATCTAACCGCAACAGGGTTAGAAATCTCGTCACTCCAAACAATTATTTTGTTATTATCGATTTTAGCTTTAGCCCATACAAATTTTTTATTTGTTCCCGCAATAGCAAATTCCTTGAGGTCTCCTCCACCTTTAACAATTAATCCGCTGCCAATATTGCTGAATGTTAGGACTATCTTATCATCTTCAATTTGCATTGATTTATAAATTGGGCCGGAATAAACAACATCGTTATCTCCATATGCTACTTTTTCGGCAGCAAGAAAAAGTCTTTTACCAACATCTTTTTTATTTACTGGATGTATGTCATTCCATTCTCCAATATCGATAGTAACAGCCATTCCTGTATTCGGAACTGATAAGGATTGAAGTTGTGCTTCACGTAATAAGGACCATGTATTTTCCGAAGGCTGGGATTCAGCTTCCATAAAATTTGGAAGCTGTACAAATAGAAACGGAAAATCTCCTTCATTCCATTTTGCCCGCCAGTCCCTAATCATTGTTGTGAAAAGCTCTTTATAATCCCATGGTCTGTCTGCATTAGATTCGCCTTGATACCATATTGCTCCTTTGATGGTATAATTTAGGATTGGTGCAATCATTGCATTATATAAACCTAATGGTTTCCATCTAATAAAAGTCTGTTCTGCTAAAGAAGGCATTATATCACCAACCTTAAATTTCCATTCGCCTTTTAAATCTATAGTGTCATTTTCTGTTTCAATTTCATATGGTTTATCAAAAACAAATCCTCCTCGGCCGATGCTGTTAACTACACGAATAACTATTGTGTTTTCACCTTCCTTCAAAATATTTAATGGAATATCATATCTTCTTCTCGGATAAAGATAAGTAGTGTTCCCGATGAAGTTACCATTTATAAAAACCGAATCTGCATCTACAATTCTACCTAAAACAATCTTAGCCTTTTTTCGAACAATAGATGGCGGTATGTCTACTTTTTTTCTACACCATATAACTCCATTGATAGGCCCAACTTTTGTATCCGCCCAATATCCAGGAATTTTCATAGTCAACCAGTCAGAATCATTCAAAGAAACCTTTTTCCAAATATTCTCCGGATCCGAATAACCTTTGTCAATTTTTGATGATAATTGATACCAATCGCTTATTCTCCTGGAGTCACTTTCTTTTATTTTTTCAATTAATATACTATCCCTAAATAAACTGGGCTTCGTTGTAATATGCCGGAAATGATTTTAACGCATCTTCACTTATCCATGATTCTACCGGGGAACCACCAAGGCTGGAATTAATCAGTCCAATAGGTACTTTATATTTATCGTAGATTTCTTTTCCGAAAAAGTAAGCAACAGCTGAAAAATTTTTGACATTTTTTGGATTCGCAGATTTCCAACTGCCTGATTCTAAATCTGTTTGCGGTGTATTAAAATTATATTTTTGCGGTACCAAAAATTGTCGGATATATTTATTAGTTGAATTTTCTATCTCCTTCTTATAAACCCAGTCAAACGATCCAAGTGAATGCTCCATATTTGATTGACCGGAACAAATCCAAACGTCGCCAATCATTATATCATGAATTGTAATTTTATTACTTGCATTAATTATCATTTCATATGGACCGCCAGCTTTTTGTGTTTGGATTGAAACACTCCAATCGCCTTTACTATCAGTTGTGGTATTATATTCTTTATCAATAAATTGAATAGAAACTTTTTCTCCTGCCGATGCCCAACCCCAAATTTTAATATTAGTATTTCTTTGCAATACCATACCGTCACTTATAAGTTTTGGCAGTTTAATCTGACTGAAGGAAGTAAAAGAAATAAATAGCGATAGGATAAATACCATCCTATTCCGCCAACAATTATTTATCATTTTGCTTATCATTTTTTTTACCATTTATTTTATCAATGTCATTTTTTTTGTTTGGATAAAATTACCTGCAACTATAGTATAGATATACGTCCCGCTGGCGGACTTATTTGCATCCCAAGTTACCGAATACGAACCAACAGACTTTTCTTCATTTATTAATTCAGCGACTTCTCTTCCCAAAACATCATAAACTTTTAAGTTTACAAAACTTTGCTTTGGTAAATTGAATGAAATTTCTGTTGAAGGATTAAATGGATTAGGATAATTCTGCCCTAATTCATAGCCTTTAGGTGCTTGCAATAAATTACCTATTCCAGTTGTGGAAGAGTCACATAAATTTTCAGCATCTTCACCTAATCCAGATGGAAGAACAGCATTATTAGAAATACAAATCTTGTCAAGTTTGGCTCCGTCCTCACGGTAGGTAATAGTAAGCATGTGTTCACCTTTTGCTAGATCAAAACTGTTTAACTGTGCCCATTGCCAGCCTGAATTAGCCAATCCATTGTACATGACAAAATTTCCATCGTCCATTTTAGCCCAGAATGAATCATCATCAAATGTTGGACAATTTACGCGAGCAAATAAATTATAATTTCCAGAACTATCCACTGTAAATGGGATATAAATAGCGCTTGCACTGTCTGTAGGCGCTGAAGTAAGACTTTGTATACCAGGTTTAACAGTTACATATTTTCCATTTGAGGCTTGTGCATCTTCAATTATATCCCAGCTTTCGCCTATCACTGCACATTCAGGTTCAAAATAAATTGTTTGATAATTATAAGTCGGTGTAATTAATGAATCATCACCAATAAATAAATTAAGATCAACAGCTTCTGCCATCATTCTATGACCGGTTTCACTAGGATGAAGATGATCTCCATCATCAGCAATTGGAAGAAGCTTTAAAGTATCCGCCGGATCACGCAAAGCTTTATCTAAATCAATAACCGCATCGAAACGGCCGCTGTTTCTAATCCATTCATTCACCGTTTCTCTGGAAGTTTCATGATCGGCCGAGTAGTATGATGAGCCGCTGAATGGAAGTATTGTTGCTCCATAAACAAATATGCCTTGAGCATGAGCTTGATCAATCATCTGACCATATGCGTTAATTAAATTCTGTGCCACTCCAGTACCAAAAGATCCGCCGATATCATTTACTCCTTCAAGGATGATCAGCCACTTTATTCCATTTTGATCTAACACATCTCTCTGGAAGCGGTTTAAAGCTGTTGGGCCTAATCCGCCATTCAAAACTGCATTGCCTCCTATTCCTTCATTTAAAACAGCTACATCTTGAGTTTCAGGATTTTCTTGAAGACGTCGAGAAAGTTCATCCGGCCAGCGGTTTTGTTTATTCGTTCCAGAACCTCTTCCATCAGTAATTGAATTTCCAAGAATAGCAACGGCATAGGTTGAGTCTGGTGCTTTAACATCAATAGTATTTATAACGTACCAATGATCTGTCTGAACTGCGCCGTCAAAATCTTCTTTAGAAACTTCATTCCCGGTAAGAATGTATGAGGTTGTTCTTGATCCAGGATGGCCTGTTACTGTTGAAGATGTTGAGCCAAAATAAATTGTAATAGCAATATTAGATAATGGATCTAAAGCAAATTGAAATGGATCTGAGGTAACTGCGGTACCCGGGGACATAGTAAAATTTGGACTACCGTTAAACTTTAAAATCTTATCTGTGGCGGTATCTATAGTACTTCCCCCTTTTGAAAGAGCAACATGAACTTCATTTAAAGTAACTGAACTTGTGCTAAACTCATTTGAAAATCGCACGCGTAAACTGTCTCCACCTATCGAAACATGAACTATTTGCCTAAGCGTGTTGTCGCTTAAGCCGGGACTCGGAGGATTATTATTAGTTTCTACTAATTGTGGTGCAGTACTCCATGTTCCAACCCATTTTTCAGAAGTCGGCTCTTTTGGTTCATACCCCAATAATGACAGCATTTTGTCTGCATATCGTTTTCCAATTTCTCTATAGCCAGCAGAATTAAAATGCAGATTATCTGCCGCATCAGTGCAGCCGCTTGAAGAAATAACATAAGCATTAGGAATAGACTGAGGCAGCTTAGCAATTATAGAATTCATACTAGCACATACGCCGCCTTGATCAGCATTGACAACTTCGCCTGCAAGCAGAGGTATTGAGTCGGGATTAAGCGACAAATCATTTAACAAGTCATCATATATTTTTTTTACTTTGGATGGCCATTGAGTATCGCCTGTGTTTGATTCGCCCTGATGCAACAAAATCCCTTTAATAACTCCCTGCTGCTGCGCCAATTTAGCCATATCAACAAGACGTCCATATGGATTTCCACCATACTCACTAATTATATTTAGCAGCCAATCTTCAGTAATGGTTGAAACATATGTTTGATAATTATCTTTATCAAATAATTCAATCTTACAGCCTGCAACCGAAACATGTACAACACCAACCCTAATACTATCAGGAAGGTTTGCAACCATAGTTCTGCCAAAATAATCTGCAGGAGATAAACCTGTATAGCAGCGGCACAGCGGCGGAATTGCGGGATACCAGGAACCTTTTGTTCTTCCTAAATTTGAACAATCAACTGCTTCCAAAACCTGAAAGCGGCTATCAACTGTCTTGTCTTGTTCTTCAATAGTCCCCTGCCCCTCCATATTTGATTGCCCAAAGCATAAATAAATATAAAAATTTGGATCCGGTTTATCCTGAGAGAATGAATTTGTACTCATAAGTAAATCCATTACAAGAAACATTAATAAAAAAGTTATTTTAGTAAAATCATGAACTATATCCGAAAATTTCATTTTTCTTTGCCTCTATCCATTATTAATAATTTGTTACGCTTACAATTTAAAATCGTGATTAGTATGCAATCATTAAGTTTTCATATCAAAACAACAATGTGTCCATCTTTTAATACTTGATATCTATTTAATTAAAATCATTTTTTTTGTTTGAATAAAATCTCCAGCCTGAATTGAATAAAAATAAACACCGCTGCGGAAATTACTTGCGTCAAAATTTATTTCGTGATAACCTGCTCTTAACTCATTGTTAATAAGCGTTTGAACCTCTCTGCCGAGAAGATCATAAATAACTATCTTTGTCATTGCATTTTTCGGTAATGCAAATTCAATTTTTGTAGTCGGATTAAAAGGATTAGGAAAGTTTTGACTTAAGGAATATTCTTTAGGTAATTCTAATTTTCTTTCATTAACATCAACTAAAAGAGAAGCTACATCACTATATGCGGATTCGAGAGTATCTTTATAGGCCTTTATTCTATAATAATAGCTTTTACCTTCTTCTATATTTTTATCAACATATTCATTTCCGCTGCCTTTTAAACTATCGAGAATGGAAAAAGAAGTGTCCGGACTTTGTCTTCGTTCAATTATATATCCGTCATTAATTGTTGAGTTATCTTTCCAGGTTAGAGTAACCTCATTCGATGCGTTTATCTTTAAAGAAAAATTTGTAGCTGGATATATTAAAGTAAAATCCCCTGTATTACTCCAGGGACCGGAGCCTGCAATATTCCTTGCTTGAACACGCCAGTAATATTTTATTCCTTCCGAAAACCAGGATATAGTGTTAACTGTATCGGAAATTGAAAATGATTTAAAAACATTCGTGAACTCTTGATCAAACGATACTTGGGTTAGGTAACTATTAGTGTTTTCTACTTTATTCCAAGTAAATGTCATATAGCCAATTTTATCTAAAACAGAAGAAACTAGATTCGGTGAAGGTGGTGAAGATATTGTCGTTATGAAACTCCAGGTATTGCTCCAGGGACCTATATCTGCGGGACTTTTCACTTTTACTCGCCAATAGTATTTTTGGCTTTTTAATAAGCTGGTAAATGTTATTAATGTATCTGTAGTTGTTGAATCGATTATTTCAATGTTATTAAATGACGGATCTGTTGAAACTTCTATATAATATTTTTCAGCTTGATTTATCTTCTTCCATTTAAATGTAATGCTCGTATCAAGGCCTGCCTGAAAATTTGAAGGAAAAATTAATGAAGTATAAAAAGTTGTATCATTAGAAAGAGTTGGATTGTCCCATGTAATCCAGGGCGAAAGGTTAATATTATATGGACTATCGGATATATTATTTGTATTTACTGTGTCCTTGCCAAGTAGAAACTTGTCTACAAAAGCTTCAATTTCTGGAATCTGGCTATTAGGAACAGCACAATGCCCGTGCCCGCCGACAACGGAAAAACCAAATCGATCACCTATTCCCAAAGCATTATAAACTTCCTTACAAGCCCTGCTGCAAACATCACATGAAGGATTTGACAGCCATGTATAATCTGGGTTTGCGGTAGCATATAATGCACGAGGAGCAACCATAGCCATTAACTCATGATGATCTTCAGGCATTTTAGAAACATTGTTACCTGCAAAATCATGCATCGAATCCCTAAACCATTTATAATCTGTATTATCGATTTTTTCCACTGTACCATTCGGTTCGGACTGAGAGTACCGCCACGACGTAGCACCCCCTCCACCTGACTCTTGAGCAATTGTAAGTGCAATTCTTTCATCAAAGGCTCCTGAAAAAAGTGCCATTTTACCAGCATAAGAACAACCGGTAACAGCAATGTGTTTTAAGTCGATTGGAAGAACATTCTGAACAAGTTCTAATCCGTCAATTATACGACTCACTCCCCAAGCCCATGCGCTGTATTGCCCGGTATTATCAATGTTAAGTGAAGGTCCGTATAAACGATAATAGGCATCCGTATTTTTTGGACTGCCATAAGTTGTTACCTGGTTATGGCTGAAAGTTATTTGTGCAATATTACGGCTGCTGAAAATACTTGATGGGATACTGCCGCTGGGGCTATTCATACCTATCACTGCTGGAAATGGCCCTGTTCCTGCAGGAAGAATAACTTTTGATGTAAGTGTAAGTGTTTTACCGTTAACCATAACATTTACCGTAAGTACGTTGTCAGTAGAGAAACTGGCAGAAATACTGTCTGGGCGTGCGGGTTTAGTACCTATCTCATAATTTTGTATTTGAGCACCTATCTCAGCACGCCTTATCCTCCAATCAGAAAAGTTTTTTATTCTTCCTCTGCCGTCAGCCCACGCAAACGGATCGGGCAAAGGCTTTATTGAAGGCAGTTCACTGAATGAAGGCAAATATGGTATTGGACAATCCGCACCTGTATTCTCAACATCGTAAACCAGCGGAAGAGTCTGTGCAAATAAATTCAAAGTTAAGAGTACACTAATTATAGCGGTGAAATGTAAATGTTGGATTTTCATATTAAAATACCTCAAGTACTCATACTTATTTTAACAATATTAATTTTCTAGTTTCTACAAAATTTTCACTTTGAAGTCTGTAAAAATATATGCCGCTTGATAGATTGCTGCCATCAAAAATAACTTGATATGTCCCAGTTGTTTTCTTTTCATTAACCAATGAGGCTATTTCCTTTCCTAAAATATTATATACTTTTAGCGATACATATCCTTCTTTAGGTAATTGGTAAACAATTTTAGTTGTTGGATTAAATGGATTAGGATAATTCTGCTGAAGAGTATACTCACTTGGAATTTCGGATTTTTTATTCCGTTGAACAGAAGTAATTGTAGAATTCTTTTTCCCCGGCGTACCATGTTCAATCGAAGCCTTCCAATTCACCCCAAGAGAATTATCTTTATATGGATCTGATAATTCTAAAGAAGCTCCTTTACCATCTGCCTCCAAAGGCCAGGGAGCATTATCATCATAAGTTAATGAGTCAACAATTTGACCTTTATTATCTGTGAGTTTCATAAATTCTCCGGAACCGCTTAAACCAAAACCAGTCTCACCAATATAATTTTTTACATCCGGGAAATGAGAACTAAATAGACTGTCATTCTCCACTATCACCAAATATCCTTTGGGATTTAATTTGGTTGTGTCAGGTAAATAGAATTTGTGGCTGCTGTCGCTGTCAGAATAATACCATCCGCCTAAGTTAATGGTAGAGTCGCTGCGATTGTAAAGTTCAATCCAGTCCCCGCTGTCAAAATCTTTAATGGAATTATAATTAATTTCATTTATAACAATTTCATTCGAAGAAGAACTATCGATTGAAAAATTGGCTTTCAGAGATGTTGAGCGTGAGACAGATACAACTATCGAGTCATCATATGAAATTACAGAACCGCTCCAGCCATCAAATTTATAACCTTTATCAGGAATAGCTTTTAACACTACCGGGTTGTTCATAAAATAAACTCCGCTCCATGGCAAGTCCGTACTATCAAGCATGAGTGTATTTAGATTTACTCTGCCTCCTCCAGTGGAATTTAATGTTATATTACCATCACTTCCGCAATTAAAATAATTACGAACATGTGTACGTAAATAAGCTGGACGCTGCTGTGCAAACGTTATCATCTTATTGAGATTTTCTCCTACAATTCCCCATCGATTTCTGTGTTTTGTTATTTCACTGGAGATATGATCTGCAAGCAAATTTATAACATTCACAACGTTATTGCTTTTAAATTTTGTATTAAGCAAATCCGCAATTTGGTTGATGAATCTGTTTTTAAATGTTGGATTTTCAATTAATTTTCGCTGAAGCAATGTAGCCCAAGGAGGATTAGAATATCGAGTTTCTACCGGAGAAAACATGAATGAAATATGATCTTCCTCAGGACCATGAGCATAAAGTCCAAAGCCAAAATCCAGTCCGAAAAGTATCCATCGCCATTTTCCGGAATCACTTCGTTCCCGCCAAAATTTAATGTTAGTGCCGGGCCAGTCTAGATTATCATAATAGGCTTGAGCAGCAAAATATAAAATGCATTCATTCAAATCGATTGTTGAATCCAGATATGCATAAGCTGATGATGTTGTCATATCTTTTGTAGTTATATAATCAATCAGTTTTTTATAGCTTAATGAGTCACCCTGAATTACTTCCATATTATTTTCTAGAAGATCAAGGTTATCAGGATCTACTGCATGTCTATTAGCAATATAATGTTCATTAATTTTTTCACGAATATTATATATGCCCCAATATTCGCCATTGATAAAAGAAGTTGCTGGACGATATTCTTGATAGTCGATATCTAAATTTTTAACCAGCGCCTGCATCACTGCATCACGAATATGCGTATACTGAAAATCGTTTCCGGAATTCCTTAGTACAAAAGCTTTAAATTTAGTAACACGAAAGTCCGGGAAAAGAGGATAATTTATTCCTGAAACTCCATAATCATTTTTAAATTTTACGGCAAGTGACTTTTGCGGTGCAGTTGCACTTTGGCCTCCGTAAATTTCGACTCCGCAATTTTCTGAAAAGCCTAAAGTCTTGTTATCATCAAAAAATTCCACATGAGCTGGGCGTTCCCAATCCATTGTATAATTAGTGTAGATACCTGAGTCGGGATCAAATAAATTATAGGGATCCGCTATAAGTGAAATAACGGGGAGATCTGTATTCTCATTTATAAAATATGTCTGATAATTTATAGGTGAAGGTAAATGGTTTGCACTTAAGCTTACCGCTTTCACTACTGTAGTTTTATCGATGTTAATTGGCGCTGTATATTTTGTTTTGTTTGAATCGGGATCACTTCCATCAAGAGTATAATAAATTTCACTTGAACCTGCAGAAAGTTCCAACGAAATAGAGGAGGGATAAAAGCCTCCAGGTATTGAAACAGAAACTGAATCAGAATAATCTTTGATTTCATTTCCAATATTTTTTGAGCCGGGAGTGGGCGACTGAAATATCCATGGAAGAGAGCCATCACTTATTCTTCCATAAGCAACATCCGGCAATGAAGATGGAATGTAAATACTATCTACTATATTGCTGCTTGAATCACTTAATAGTATTTCTTCACCGGAAGCACTTATTTTAAAATTCGTATGATGATAATTAATTAACGTATCTTTGTCGGATGCAAAAACAATCAGGTAATCTCCCGGATCAATTAAGGTGCTTTCTCCAAATTGCCATTTTTTAATGTTCGCTGAATCGTCACTTAAAAAATATCCATTCAAATCAATAGCAATTGTATCATCATTGTAAAATTCAATCCAGTCTGATGCTTCACCGAATTCATCATAAATAGTTTTATTGTTGGAAGACATAATCTCATTAATTACTATACCTTCAGAAAAGATAGATGTTGATGTGAATAATAGTATCAGTAATAAAAATTTTTTCATTTTTCCGCTTATGTTATTGATCAAAAATTTGTTTTTAATTTTGAAATTATACCTTCAGCAAATTCATTTTTATATATTTTTTATTTAAGTAAAACAAGTTTTTTAGTATCCGCGTAATTGTCCGATTTAATTGTATACAAATAAACGCCGCTTGTTAACTTGCTTCCATCAAAAGTTACTTCATAAGTGCCGGGTTGTTGTTTTTTGTTTACTAAAGTTGCAATGTCTCTTCCAAGAATATCATAAACTTTAAGCTGTAAAGTTGCATCGCCTTTCGCCTTCAAATAAGGAATTGTGTATTTAATAGTTGTTACAGGATTAAATGGATTAGGATAATTTTGATATAGATAAAATTTTCCCGGCAAAAGATTGCCTTGCGATTCGTTAATAGACGTTGGAGTAGAATTAGTTGTGAACTGAAATGATTTAAGCTGGAATAATTTATCGCTGCCGGTCCCAGAAAATTTTAGATAAACATCATGATTCCCGGAAACGGTAGTTAATAATTTTGCTGAAAATGTTTGAAACGATGTCCAAGACCCTGTTGATTTAATTTCGCAGTCAGCAATTTTTGTGTTTTCATCAATTGAATCGATATATACTTCAACATTTCCGCCTGCATTTGCACTTGATGCAATTATATTCAGTGAATCACAATTCTTCTGATATTCATTATTTCCAAATTCAACTCCTGCATACATTGCCCAATTATCATTAATTATATTATTTAAAATCGTAGTTCCGTCTTGTTGAACTCCTCTTTTATTTCCAAATTGATTGGCAGGGCATTCTGCTAAAATTGGCGTAAATGCATCACGATAAATATAAAGATCAAACCAACAGTCATTACTTCCATTAACATATAACCCTTGTCTTGTTCCAGTGAAAGTCGAGAAATCTGAATAAGAATCAATTTCGGAGATATCTAACTGGCTGCCAATTTGATTCCAGTCAAATCCATCATTACTATAATATCCACTTATTTTATGATTAACTCTTACCAATTTAAACCAAAGAGTATCTCCAACAGTATTTTTAATTTCATATTGTGTTGTATTAAAACTAAACTTAATTGTTTTACCGCTATCACTTGAAAAAGTGCTAACAAGTTTAACAAACATTTTTTCATCACCTCTCATTATCCAAAGTCCTGCTTCATCTGAAGTAGATGCCGGATCAAAATCAAGACGAGTAATTATTGAATAATTATGTTCTCCATCATTTTTAATTATCGTATTAGCCTTTGTTCTGTTCTTTGGTGTAATGCGTATCCAGCCGGTTCGTTCTGAAAGCGACCATTTAATATTGGGTGTAGAACCAAGGAATGACCACTCAGGATTTAAAGTATCTGAATTGAAAAAATCAGTATGCGGTACCATCCATGGAATTCCACTGCTGGGTAAATCCGGCGCAGTGAAGGTACTATTAATTGGGTAATCAGCGGTTGGTTTATCATTAGAATCATAATGCACTTGATTTAATAATCCCTGCCTTCCCTGTCCTTTCCATTCGCCTTTAGCATAAAGAGGATGAATAACCCAATACGTGCTGTCTTCAAGAGTTACAACCGGGGAAACATGATTTGGGCTTGTAAAAAGAGAACTGCTTTTTTGAGGATCATTTTCATTAAAAAAATTGCCCATTATTTCCCATGCTGATTCATCTGCAGTCAGCGTATCACTTCTCATCACATACTGTCCGCCGCTTAAATCTTTGGCGAATGCATAATAATAATATCCATTGTGTTTCCACATAACCGGCCCTTCAGCCCAGCTATATCTATATGGAGAAGGATTCAGCCAATCGAGATTATAAACTACACCAGTCGGCTGTCCGTTATCATCTAATTCTACAATGCCATTATTTGGCTGGCCGTTTTTAACAACCAGGTACCATTTATTATCGTCGTCGATGAAAATTGAATTGTCATAACCTAAACTATATGATAATGTTGAAGGATTTTTAACCATAACCGGATTGCTCCAAGGGCCTTCCGGTTTTAGTGCTTTAACAAAATACATTGTGTTTGCTCTTGAAAAGAAATCCCAATATTCCCCGTTACGATAAACAATATGTCCGCCCCAGCATCCGCCTCCAGGAGTATCTCCATACCCTGACCAAGCAGCACTAACCGGCTGTGCAATGGCTTCCCAGTGAACTAAATCAGTTGAATGATAAATAACGGGCGTTGGGTTAAATGAAGATCCAGTTGTATAAAAATCGTTTCCTACTTTTGATACTGTGCAGTCTGCGTGATCACCTGGAATTACAGGGTTCATATATGTTTTGAAAGATATTGATTGGCCAAACGTCAAAATGGGAATCAATAATAAAAACACGTTCATAAAAAATATTTTTTTCAATTTTTAACTTTCACTTTTATTTGTACAAATGAATGTGCTGGAAATTTGTATGTTATTTTATTCTCATCTATGCTTATTTCTTTTATAACTGGTACGTATGCTTCTTGCTCTTCAAATGTGAAGGGTTCAGTAAGTGAATCAGCATCTACTATTGTTGCTTCGGCTTTTCCCAAAAATGTTGTGGAGCTATTAAATATTTCAGAATTAATATCTTTGTCTTTACTTCTATTAACTACATTTATATATACAGTATTAGATTCTTTTGAATACACAGAAGTGACATCGAGATAAGGAATGCTTTTATAATTGTCTGTATTAAAAGTATCGCACTCAACATAAGTATCAATTGAGTTACCAAGGCAGTTGTTGGAGAACAATTTAAATGTATAAAATAACGGCGATTTAAACGTCCCTTTTTCTCTATCCGAACTCAAGAGTGATGTCATTAAAGTGAAGTTTGTCATTTTAACAACATCGGCATGACGAATAAAAGAATTGAAGCATTGAGCAACAGGAAGCACAGATAAAAAATTATTACCGAACGATCCCCATTCGTCAACTGAAATATAAATTGGATTCTTAAAATTCATCATGGATTTTACAGCATCAATTTCATCAGCGGTTACGCGTATCTTTTCCTCAAATTCCATAGCTCGAGATCCCATGAATGTATAATAGTCAGGCATGCTTCCCCAATTCCAATAGGCATGAATAGAAATGTAGCGTATAAGATCGCCAAGTCCGGTTAGAATTTTTCGATTCCATTCTATCCACTTATTTGTACTTTCATAATTAGATGAGCCTGAAGCAACAAAAGTTATTGAATGATCAACGGCACTCATTGCTTTAGCCGCTTCTTTGCCGATCTTTACATAATCGTCTGCCTCCTTATGGCCAAGTTCCCAGGAACCATCCACTTCATTTCCGAGATCCCAGATTTTTACGTTGTAAGGTTTTTCATGTCCATACTTAGCACGTAAATCGGAATAGTATGTTCCCTTTTTATAATTGCAGTATTCAACCCATGAAAGTGCATCTTGTATATCGCCTAGACCGAGATTGACGCATACAATATTTTCACTGCCGATAGCTTTATTTAATTCAATCCATTCATCAGTTCCAACATGGTTATTATCAATTCCTCCCCAGGCAAGATTGATGCGAGAAGGCCGCTGATCTTTTGGTCCAATACCATCTTTCCAATTATAACCCATAACAAAATTACCACCAGGCCAGCGCATATTAGTTACTTTCAATTCTTTCATAGCTTCGATATAATCCTTCCTGAACCCATTTTCGTCAGCTAAAGGTGAAGAAGGATCGTATAGATTGCCATAGAGTGTATTGAATTCTAATGTATCAGGAAGTCCCATTCTTCCGCCGTTAAAATGAATGGGTTCCATGAATACGCCGTAAATTTTAGGATCAATCTCACCGATTGTCCTATTGATATCAATCCGTATTTTTGCATTTTGAGCAAATGCTGTTACCGATAACGCAAGAATAAAAATTATTTTTTTCATAATGATTATTTTTTTTAATGAATATTAATTATTTATTATTATTTGTTTATAGTTTTAGTTGATGTCCTAAACCAATCAAAGTCTACATATCCTCCAACTTCTTTTGTTGGATAGTTAAATAAACAAAACTTATTTCCAGTAAATATTTTAAGATTGAATTTCATGTTAAGTTCATTCCCAATTTTTATAAACGTTTTGTTATCCAAACTATATAAGAATGATGCAGTTCCAGTACCAGCGGCAGCTTTATCATCAAAATAGTGTTCTGCGCCTGAACCATAAATTGCACTTGCCCTTAAATAGATATTTGAATTTTCAGTTAAAGTAGAATCAATTACTTCTCCATTATTTACCATGACTATATAATTTTTTGAGTTTATTTTCTTTATTCCGATGTACGCATATGGGTCTTGAAACACAGCAAAACCGGCAACATCACCTTCCTTCATATTGCTAAAATCCATTTTCGTTGTACCGACCGAAGCTAATGAATCTGAATAATATGCAAACATTCTTTGTGTAAGTGTGTTTCGTGCTTTTGGCAAGCTATCTACTATTTTTACTGTTTCTAATCTTAAATATCCTTGATTATCATTAGTATTTATCGACCATTTAGTTGAATCTGGATTATGATTCCATCCCCATTGCAATCCCAATTTTGTAGAATCAAATTCGTCAGATGTTGGTAAAATTTTAATTGGATAAGACTTGCCAACATTTGGTTTTTTATAATCAACTACTGCGTGTCCATTCACGCCAACCATTGGCCATCCATCTTCCCAGGTAACAGGCTGTAAGGAAGGAAATCTTCCGAATGGGCCGCTGTCAACAAATAACATTGTCCACCATTCACCTGTTTGAGTTTGAATCAGTGCACCTTGATGAATTCCAAAATTGGGGCCATGAGTTTTTTCACTAATAACTACTTGTTCTTCATAAGGGCCATAAATATTTTTAGAACGAAACGCTGCTTGAATTCCATCTAAGCCTCCATAGGTGCAATACAGATAATAATATCCATTAATTTTATAAACATGTGTTCCTTCAAGGCCTTTGCGAATATCACCGGTTATAATGAGCGAATCTTTAGTTGTGGGTGCAAAATTTTTATCGAGTTCTGTCATGTATATTTTACTATATCCGTGGGCAACATAAATTTTGGCATCTTCATCAAAAAATAATCCCGGATCATAAAACCCTTTTGGTAATTTTTTTATATTCCAAGGCCCTTCAGGCTGTGTGGCTGAACAAAGAAATCCACCTTCGTTAAGAGTTATGAATAGCAAATAAAATTTTCCATCATGATATTTTAGGCTGGTCGCCCATTGGCCGTGTCCATACCTATTGCATCCTTCAAGATCATAACAAGGGCTGAAATCAAATCGCTGAACAGCGTTGCAGCAGTATTCCCAGTTAACAAGATCATAAGATTTTAAAATTGTTACTCCAGGGAAAATAAACATGGTAGTACTTACCATGTAATAAACTGAATCAACTCTGATTACATCCGGGTCAGGAAAATCAGCTGCAATAACCGGGTTACTAAAAGTTCCATCACCATTATCGCTATGCATCTTTTGGCTGTGCAAACCAACAGTTGGAATCAGCAAAAGAGAAAAGAAAATATTTTTTAGTAAAAATTTTTTCATTAAAAATTATCTTTTTGTTTTTTCAATTGGTTTTTGGGAACCACACTTTCATTTTTCCAACTCCCCTATTCGACCATAAATAATAAGGGATTAATTTAAATTTACTGCCGTTCGATTCACCTTTGATTGAAATGATTTTGTTTGACAATAAAGTTTCTACTTCGGGTTTTAACTCGATGCTATCAGAAATAGAAATATTTGAAATATTCTTATCATCAATTTCTTCAGCACAATAAACTATCGGCCCATATTCAAATGCAATTTTATTTTTATCATTACTGACATTTGCATTGGCAGCAACCTGATGAATTGCCATGGGTAAAACCAATTCTACTTTGTCTCCTTTATTCCATTCTCTTGTAATTTCTGCATAACCGTTTTTGATTAATAATTTTTCTTCTTCGCCATTAACTGTTAAGTGAATAAATTGAGTTTCATCTTTGAGGTCAGCATCACTATCAGTCTCGTTTAAATAAAAATACAAATCTCCCGGGACAGCTTTATTTTTTGCCCAGCCAGGAATACGAATCTTCAAAGTGAATGTCTTTTCTTTTTGCGGATTAATATTAAGATTACTATGTCCATCCCATGGGTAATTCGTTTGCTGGGCTATTTTGATTTCATTACCATTAATAGATGTGTTAGCATTGCTGGATATAAATAGATTAATAAATAAACTATCTTTATCAACCGCATAAATTAATCCAGGTAAAGAAGGAATAAAACGTATTAAATTTGTTGGACAACAAGAGCAGTCAAACCAGGGCTGTCTTGTACACGATCCCATATTAAATTGATATTTGCCATCAGATTCTGTTGGGTTTGGATAGAAAAAATTTCTGCCGTCTAAAGAAATGCCGGATATTAATCCGTTATATAAGGTTCGTTCTATGATGTCATAATATTTTGAATTGCCGGTTAAAAGAAATAATCTATGATTCCAATATACACTTGCAATAGCTGCGCATGTTTCATTGTATGCAGTAAGATTCGGAAGTTCATAATTGTCGCCGAAAGATTCGCCATCATGTCTCGAACCTAAACCACCCGTGATATACATTTTTTTATCAACAACATTTTCCCAAATTTTATTAACTGCATTTAGATAACTCTTGTCATTATATATAGCAGCAATATCAGTCATGCCGGCATACATATATAATGCTCTAACTGCATGGCCGACTGCAACGGTCTGCTTTACAACAGGAATAGAATCTTGACTATATGCACCATATAATTTATGAGTTGTAGAATCACCTCTTATATCAAGAAAATATTTTGCAAGATGAAGATAATTTTCGTTTTTAGTAATGTGGTACAGTTTTATTAATCCAGTTTCAACAATTTGATGACCGGGCGGTATATGAATTTTATTTGAATCCGGTCCAAAATTATTTACCAGCAGATCAGCATTTTTAAGTGCAATATTTAAAAAATTGCTTTTCCCTGTAGCCCAATAATGCGCAGCGGCAGCTTCAAACAAATGCCCGCTGTTGTATAATTCATGACTGCTGATTTCATTCTCCCACCTTTTTTCAGAAGGCTTCACCCACCATGCCGGAGGCTTTTGTCTGTTAATTGTAAACCAAGTTGTCAAATAACCATCAGGTTCTTGACCGATTTTAATAATGGCAATTATTGAATCAAGATAAGCATCTAATTTGGGATTTGGTTGACTGATTAAAGAATACGATGCGCCTTCAATAATTTTATATAAGTCAGTATCATCGAAAGGCATCTTACCTTCGTATGCTCCTTTTTTTTCTCCACCGGCGACTAAAAAATTCTGCATCCGTCCTTCATTGCTGCATTTATTAAATGCGTACTGGATAGTAACATCTTGAATTGTTTTTATTTTAGGCAGCCAAAAACTATCGTTAAGCTTAACGTTTTTAATGCTTACAGCAGAAATTGGATAGTCCGAATATTTAGTATTTTCCTGTGAAAAATTGATAGCTACAATTACTATAAAGAAGAATATTGTTAATTTCATTTTATCTTACCCACTTTTAATATTGACCTTAGCATCCTCTAGTCCTTGTGATTTTAATGTAACAGTTATATTTCCAGGTGTTCCTTTTTTTGCTCTGACGATAACTAAAGCCATTCCATTAAATGCTTTTCGATGATGAGATGGAAATGGTTCAAAATCTGTGGGATCACCATTATCTGCCGCAGCAATTTCTCCTGCTCCCTCAATATTAATATTTATCAGATTATTTGCTGTTGGAACAGTAAGTCCGTTTTTATCAATTACTTGAATACTAATAAAAGATAAATCTTTACCGTCTGCTTTTATTTCATGTCTATCGACAATTGCTTTCAATTCAAACGGTACATCAGTTGTTTTAACAACATCTTCAGCCCACTTCTCGCCATTCTTGTAGGCTACAACTTTTAATTCTCCTGGCTCATATTTTACACTGTCCCAACGAAGCCTATATTCAAATTGATTTTTTTTCTTTCTGCCAAGAGATATTCCATTAAGAAATAATTCAGCTTCATCGCCGGATGTAAAAACATGAACCGGAGTTATCTCACCAATTCTGTCCGGCCAATTCCAGTGCGGAAGTATGTGAGCCATCGGCAGGTTCGGCCGCCATTTAGATTGATAAAGATAAAATCCATCTTTCTTAAATCCTGCAAGATCGATAATTCCTGTGTAAGAGCTGCGAGCTTCATAATATGGTGTCGGTTCTCCAATGTAATCAAACCCATTCCAAACAAATTCCCCGGCAACAAATGGATGATGATCAATTGAACTAAAAACTTTATCAGGGGATGATCCGAAATCAACCGCGTAAAGATCATATGCACTCACTTGATGAATTGTAGAATCTCCGCCTCTGCCTTCACGTATCGGTGAACTGTTATCTTGTGTTACCGGGAACAAGTATACACCTCGGCTGCTGGCTGCTGAAGCTGTTTCACTGCTAAGGATTACTTTACCAGGAAATTCTTTATGAAATGGTTCGTATTGCGGTTTAGTTCGAATACGATTAGTTCCCTCAAACATTGAAGCTTGTCTAATCCCTTCACCCTGATAATTCAGGCTTATCAAATCCATAACCGTTGGGAAAGGCATATCAGGCTTAGCCCAGTTCATTGCGCTTGTTGTTGGGCGTGTTGTATCTTCTTCTTTAATTATATCACTTAATTGTTTTCCCAATGCTGCACCGTCTTCGCCGGTATATTGTTCGCCAACTTCGTTGCCATAACTCCAAATAATAATTGAAGGATGATTCCGGTCTCTTCTCATCATTGCACGCAAATCCTGCTCATGCCACTCAGGAAAAATGAGATGAAAGTCAAGTGGAGTTTTTTTCATAACCCATGAATCAAAAGCTTCATCCATAACAAGAAAGCCCATCTTATCAGTTAAATCAAGCAGTTCGGGAGCAGGAGGATTATGCGACATTCTAATTGCGTTGCAGCCCATCTCTTTCAAAATCTCAAGCTGGCGTACGGCTGCTCTTTTGTTGAATGCAGTCCCCAATGCGCCTAAATCATGGTGCTGATTAACACCTTTAATCTTTATCAATTCTCCATTTACAAATAAGCCTGAGTTGGGATTAAAATTAAGTGAACGAATACCAAACTTAGTTTCATATTTATCAATTTGATTTTCCCCTTGATATAGTTTCGTTACTGCAACATATCGGTTTGGAATTTGAGTCGGAGGAGGACCCCAAAGTTTTGGTTTTTTAAGAATTACAGAACTGCTAATCCAACTTTTTTTGCCGGCTTTTATTGCAGCTATAACAGGTTTAAAATCGGCAACAGAACTTCCAATTTTTTCTCCATTGGAATCTAGTTCAAATACTTGAGTTGCAACTGAAACACTAGCATTTTTATTTGAATCATTATTTATTGTTACATCAATATTAATATTTGCAGAACTTTTTGAAACTTTCCCCGTTGTAATTTTTGTGCCCCATTGACCGACATGAACCGGATTAGTTATAACTAGCCAAACATTGCGATATATACCTGCACCCGGGTACCAACGCGATGAATTATTCGGATTATCTAAACGGATAGCCAACTGATTAGCTTCACCGGATTTAATATAAGGCGTTAAATCAAGTCTCCAAGAAGAATATCCGTACGGCCAGCCTCCAACCAATTTCCCATTTAACCAAACCATTGCATAAGACATCGCACCTTCAATATCCAAGAAAATTGATTTGCCTTCATCTGAATTTGGAACATCTAATTTCTTCCTATACCAGGCGACACCTTGAATGGGCAATCGTCCCATACCGCCGCCGACTTCAGGATTATCACCTTTGTAAAACGGCCCTTTGATTGCCCAATCATGTGGAAGATTAATTTTTTCCCATTTACTATCATCAAAATCTTTTTGAATAAATGGAAAGTCTTCGCCAGGATTTCCATCAGGACGAACATAATGTTTTGCAGTATCTTTTATGAAATCATTACCGGTTGGCAGTACCCAAGGTTTTAAAATTATTTGTTTTGAAGTTACGTTTTCACCTTCGGTCGGTTTTGCGTCTGCAATTTTGTAATCCTCGTTATTTCTAACTTCTGGTCGTACATCATAAATCAAGTCATCCGCTTTTGCAGAAGAATCATATTTAAAAAATTTCCAGTTTTCATTAATAGAAATACGCTGACGAATAGGACTATTATTTCCAGTCACTGCGTTTTGTGCACTTACAGACAAATACGCCAGTAGTAAAGCGCATACTAAAGAAGCAATTACTTTACGCTTTTTTAAGTAAAATAGACTGCTGTTTTTTAAAAAGTTAATCCACATATGTAAAATGATTTTGAATTAAATATTCTTTCGCTTTGCATTTATTTAACATCAACATGATCTGTATCCATCAATATCAATAAAATCTACTTCATATTTTTTGTTGTTGTTAAGAACGATATTTGCGCCCAAAGCAGAAAATGTTTTTGTAACATCCATAATTTCAATATTTTTTATTGGTGATAATTCTTCATTCGTCCATTCTGAACTATCCATTTTATGAAGTAAAACAGAAACCATTAATTCCATTGAAGGATTTTTTTTCAATCTTTTTTTGTATGCATATACAACTGTACTTTCATCAGCTTCGGCATTTCTTCCCTCATGTATTAAACTTTTCACTTCATCCCAACCGTTATAAGTTATTAATGCTACTGATCTACCAGGTACGGATGCTGTGATCACCTTTTTATTGCCATCTTGGGATTGCTTAACTTTAGCTTTCTCACCATTGATATGCGGTAACCCATAGTTTCCTAACGTCAACTCGTATTCAAATGCCAAGCGGGAACGATCAACTCTTATAATCCCGCCGGGAATAATAATTTCCGCAAGGTCAATTATGTAACCCACTCCATTATTGGGTGGTTTTCTCATGATGGCTTGTCTGTATATTATGTCATTTCTAACACCATTATACAGCATACTTTCTGAAGTTGTAAAGAATGTATTTTTTTCGGAACTGTTTTGTAATGTATGGCCTGTTAAATAAAAATTAATATCATCACCGCGCAGATCCCTTGGGTCAAGGCTTCTAAAGCTATATTCCATGGCAGTTCCACCCTGCGGATTATGATCTTCCCATGGGAAATGAGTATTGTAAGCAAGCTTGGAATAATTAGGATCTTTGTAATAAACTTTTCCCGGAATTATTTCTGAAGTACCAGTTTTACCATGATTGGCAAGCACAATTCCAGGATTATTCAGAACTTCTACATTTGTCTTATTTCCGAGTTTCTCCCAAAAACCTTCATTTTCTTTAGCTGTCCAAAAAGGAGAATCTTCGGGCAACGCTAGGGCAATAAAAGGAATGAACATAATAAAAGGACTGCCCGCACAACTATAGTTTTGTAAAACATATTCAGTGTGCCTATAATAACCAAGGCTAGGAATGTCGTTTTCAAAAAATTCTTCGCGGGTTACAAACTGAAGTAAAGAACCTGAACAAAGTCTCCTTGCCATGCCGGGATCCAAAGGGGAGCCTTTCTTCAGCATAAATGAAACCGGGAATCCTCCCGATATCCAAGTTCTATAGGTTATACTTCTTGCCCACATATTTACATAACCGTCTCTCCCAAAAAAGTTAACATAAGTTTTATATAATTCTTGAGCAGACTTTTCAATGGTTTCAGAAATTTCAGGATAAAATTTATCACCAAATGTTCTGTTCCATATTGTCAGATACACTATAAACAAGCTTATTGTATAATAATTATAGGTTTGTTCAAGATACCATCCATTGCCGGAATGATAAGAGGCAACCCATAATAGATGGCTTTTTAATAGCTCATCATCAATTTCATAACCATGCTTTTTAAGGAAGGAAAGAGTTACAATATTAAAAATTCGCCAATTGTTTTGCGTTGTTCTATGGTGCCCCCATTTTGAAATACACACTGCCATTTCGTCTTTTTGTTTTTTAGTATATGTTGACCAAATAGTATCAGGCATAAGTAATAGAGTTTTAAACAAGCCGCCAAATTCGCAGGTAAACTGATAAGTTGAGTCAGGAAGATATTCAGGAAGAGGCAATGAGTTTGGATGTCCGGGTGTAAAAGCATTATATATATGTAGACTATAATATTCGCGTAATTTTATATTATTAATTTTAATTTCAGGATCGACATGAATAAGAGGTCCTGCAAGATTGAAAGTTCTTTCAAGTGCTTCAAAATCTGCTGAACGATAACGCCATTCGGGAGCGTTTGGCTGAGGATATGTTTTTCCTGGAACGATAGGAAAAGATATTGGTGTTTCTAATGAATCAACATGTTTGAATGCTCTTTCTAAAATATATTTAGCGCACTCGATATAATGTTTTTTGGTCATTCCCGTAAACGGGCTCAATTCAAAGTCCGGATCTTTCACTTCAAAAACTTTTTGCATACTAGCAGTTCTAATTTTTATTAATACTCATTTTAATAGAAAAATTTTTATTTCATCTTTTTATTCATTTACTGCAAAATGTCTTTTGCCACGTTTTCAGATACAATTTTATCGCGACACGTAGCGACTATTTAAAATGCTAAGTTGTTTCTCGGTTTTTCCACTACACCCAGTATAGGCACACATGAAAAGTTTGAAAATACTAGAAAAAAAACAGCCCCGATAGAATCGGGGCTATATCTATCTTAAGAGATTTATCTTTTATTCAAAGATAAATCAAGAATCACAATCTACTTCAGCAGCATTAACTTCTTCACACTTGTAAAGTCGCCCGCTTTTATTGAGTAGAAATATACACCAGATGCAAGGTTTGATGCATTAAAGTTAATTTTATGATACCCTGCATTAAGATTGCCGTTAACCAAGTTTGTTACAACCCTTCCAAGAATGTCATAAACTACTAAATGAACTTCACTTGCTTTTGGTAAAGCAAATTTAATTGTAGTAGTTGGGTTGAACGGATTTGGATAATTCTGGCTTAATTCAAATTGATTTGGAATTAAACCATCGCCTGGTTCATTAACTGCTGTCACAGTTCCGCTGAATCAATTTGAACATCGGTTAAATTCAAAGCTGTTACAGAATTTCCTGCATTTAGTGCAAATGCAAGAGAGTTGAATTTATCAGTTACTAGCGGACTATTATTATCTATTGCTGAAAGCACCCATGTATAATTGCTCTTCAACAAATTGAACTTAACTAGGGAATGTTCCATCTCCTTGCGGAGTAACTGAAACTTCAAAGTTATATGTTCCGGCACCGCCAGTTGATGGATCAGCTGCTTCGCTTCCAAGCACGTATCCATCAGGGGTTAACCAGGTTGTATCCATTACAGCACCCCATGTACCTGTGCTGCTGCCCCAAGCAACAGGTCCATTTGATCCTGATTGAGGAATAAATAAATAACCGGAACAATTATCATCTGTTCCAGTCCAATGAGAAGAATCAGGCAGAGTTGCCACTGCAGTATCAACAACTAAATTTCCTGCGCTGGTGGTGTTGAATAAATCCAACCCTTAAGCTGCTGGAGACATCAAATCCACCGCCCACTAACCCTAGTTTACCTGTTATTCTTAAGAGGTCTGCTGGTGGTTGGTGTAAACGATTGGAACTGACCTAGTAAAGCTACCCAATCTGTATTTGTTGAACTGCCAGACGCGGTAACATTTCCGGTTATATCTGTATTACTGATTGTCCATCCACCCATCTTACCGCCAAAGAATCCCCATTGATCTATATAATAAGCTTCCCATGGAGCTTCAGGTACTGTTATTGGGGTACCTAAATCTACTTGCATACCGATTACTTTGAATTCAGTCCATGGAACTTCATTTATTCCAAATAATATACTGTTGAATTTTTTGGTTACAGCTGTATCTCTAACTGTTCCGCCAAACCAATATTTATTATTTTTTTCTACCATGTACCATCTTATTTCATTTGTTACGCTATCAATGGATTGTACTGATATTGCAAAGTTATATACACCAGCAACTATTTTTGCATTTCGTGGTGCTTGAACTACTTGCGCAATTGGCTTTCCATTATTACTGTATGTACTAGCCCAGTTTCCATTGTTTATTGTCCAGACTGTACCTTGTCCACCACTTCCGTTAGACATTGTGCCTGCCCCGGTTCTTGGATGGAAGCCATAACCAAAATGGTTACCAGCATGAGACCATGTTGCAGAGTCTGTTAATGCATTTTGAAGGGTTGAATTACTATCTTGATATGTAAGTGCATAACGTATTGGAGTATATTCAGCGTCTGCATCTGCTCCTACGAATTCTATTTGTCCTTTTACAATCACTGCTTTTGTTGTAGAAATACCTACATCCTGTCCAAAGCCGCCTTGTAAGCCTTTCCAACCAGCTGCAGGATCTCCGCCCATTGCTGCATCTCCAACTACATAATCGGAGTCATTTAATATAGGCCAGTTTGTATTATATTCTCCCGATAATCCCCATTGATCTATATAATAAGCTTCCCATGGAGCTTCAGGTACTGTTATTGGGGTACCTAAATCTACTTGCATACCGATTACCTTGAATTCAGTCCATGGAACTTCATTTATTCCAAATAATATACTGTTGAATTTCTTGGTTACAGCTGTATCTCTAACTGTTCCGCCAAACCAGTATTTATTATTTTTTTCTACCATGTACCATCTTATTTCATTTGTTGTATCATCGATGGACTGTACTGATATTGCAAAGTTATATACACCAGCAACTATTTTTGCATTTCGTGGTGCTTGAACAGCTTGCGATATAGGTCCGCCATTGTTGCTGTATGTACTAGCCCAGTTTCCATTGTTTATTGTCCAGACCGTACCTTGTCCACCACTTCCGTTAGACATTGTGCCTGCCCCGGTTCTTGGATGGAAGCCATAACCAAAATGGTTACCAGCATGAGACCATGTTGCAGAGTCTGTTAATGCATTTTGAAGGGTTGAATTACTATCTTGATATGTAAGTGCATAACGTATTGGAGTATATTCAGCGTCTGCATCTGCTCCTACGAATTCTATTTGTCCTTTTACAATCACTGCTTTTGTTGTAGAGATACTAACATCCTGTCCGAAGCCGCCTTGTAAGCCCTTCCAGCCAGCTGCAGGATCTCCGCCCATTGCTGCATCTCCAACTACATAATCGGAGTCATTTAATATAGGCCAGTTTGTATTATATTCTTTTGACAATCCCCATTGATCAATGTAATAAGCTTCCCATGGTGCTTCAGGTATTGTTATAGGACTTCCTAATTCAGCTCTTACTCCTTTTAAATTAAATCCAGTTGCTTCACCATCCTTAAGCCAAAATGCTAAACTATTAAATTTAGTAGATACTGCAGTGTCAATGACAGTTCCGGCAAACCAGTAACTATTATCAGTTTTAACCATCGACCATCTTATCTCATTTGAAGTATCACTTACCTGAATAACAGAAATTGCAAAGTTATATGTTCCAGCTGTAATTTCTGCATTACGGGGCGCCTGGTTTACAACTGGTCCAATAGGTTTACCACCATTACTATAAGTGCTCGCCCAGTTTCCATTGTTTATTGTCCAGACTGAACCAACTCCGCCACCGCCATTTGGCTGTTGCCCGGTGCTGCTTCTTGGTGTAAATTCATAACCGAAATGTTTTTTAGGGCTTACCCACTTAGCTGTATCAGTGTATTGATTTTGTAAAGTTACACTGTCTTGAAAAGTCAATGCATAGCGAAGTGGTGTATAGTCAGAACCCATGTTGCCGCCAACATATTCTAATTGACCTTTAATAACTACTGCTTGACTCATAGTTGCAGTAAGTGTGTCGAAAATACCTTGCACTGATGCACCGTTTGTACCAGCAGGCATTGGTTGTGAACCAGCTATGCCGGCATTACCAGCAGCTGTGGAAGAATCATTCAATATCGGCCAGGCAGCTCCATAGCCGTCGCTTGTTCTTCCCCATAGAGTAACAAGATTAGGATCAGGAACGCGAGTTACAACAACATTGTCAAACCAGATTGTCTTGCCGCTGTTTCGAGCACCGCCAAACATAAATTTTACTTGATTAGTTGGTACATTCTCAGTTGCTGTCATAGTATAAGAAAAAGTTTGGGGGGTATTGGTAACTGAGGCTGTATCATCAATACGTTTTGTGTAGGGATCCCCAACTAGTTCAAACAAGCAGTTAATGCCTGCATCAGCTGAGTCAGATACTGCCATAAAGGATACAGTATAGACATAACCGGCAACCAGTGGAAGGTCATGGAGCCTTTGTATTCTCCACATTTCATTTTGGGCACTGGTAATAGCAATTTTGTACGAGTTTTTACCAGAAAGTTTGCCGGTAGTATCTATCGAAAAAGCGACAGTGGCGTTTGCAGCATCAACCCAACCTGAGTTCCACAAGCCATCACCACTATCAAATTCATCAGACAGAACTACTTCCTGGGCCTGGAGTATATTAACTCCTGCTAGAAAAAAGAACGTACTAAAAAGAATCATGAATGTAATTCTTTTCATATTTCCTCCGATTTTAGTTAAAATTAATTAGAAGAATTTTTTTATTCGGTAAAAGTCTAAAAACAGCAATCAAAAATTATATATTATTCACCTCCTCCACATAAGATTGATCTGTATTAAATTTTAAGTTTTTTAATAAAAATATTTATCTATGGAATGTAAATTGTGTAAATGATATCTCCCTAGAATTCTATAATATTAAACGACATTAAAAATTAGAACATTAAATAAAAGAACTGCTTATCAATAAAATATTTTTTTAAATCAAACTGTATTTATGCCCCGGCTGCATATTTAATGATAATAAAAACTGCAGCCGGGACAATACTAACATAAGGAGAACTTTATTTCATCAGAATAAATTTCTTTGTGATAGAAACATTATCTGATTGTAAACGATAGAAATACACACCACTTGTTAATTTTGAACCGTCAAAAATTGCTGCATAATTACCGGCAGCCTGGTAACCGTTAAAAATAGTTGCTACTTCTTGTCCAAGTGTATTGAATACTTTTAATGATATTTGTCCGCTTTGAGGAACTGAGTAAGAAATGTTTGTTGTAGGGTTAAAAGGATTCGGATAATTTTGCTCAAGAACATAATTACGCGGCATGGTACCCGGAATTTCAGTCACACCAGTCGGTTCGCCGTTGTCGAGCCAATTATTGATATTAGCCCACTCATTATTTCTTTGTGCCTCCCATGCTGCTTTTTTATCAGGCCACCAATTCATATCTCCTAAAGGAAACCCACCCATGGCGGCTGTTTGATAATCAGCGTTGTTATAAGCCATATCGTCGGGCAATGGCCAAACTTGTCCGAATGTAACATCCGGCCTATAAGCCCAGTCAATATCAACACCAGTTCCCCATTTACCTTCAATAAATGTTTTCAACGTATCCTGATTGGTAGGTGGAACTACAAAATCTGGATCGGCGTCATATATGGTTGACCAGTCAACATTCATAGTTTTAAATACTTTTTGTCCGTTATCCATTGAATCGATAAACGCAATCTCATTTTCACCCAACATTGGAGATGGATGACGAATTTCTAAATCGTGTCTATTTTTATGAAGATCTTTAGCCCAGGGGGAATTCACATACCAATCCTCCATCCAGCTCTGATACATATAAACGTTATTACCTATAAATATTTTTCTGTCATAATCAGTAAAGTCAACAAATTGTGTAAAACCAAAAGAGTCCACCGGAGCAATACCATTTAATAAACCGCCGCCGGGACTATTGCACAATCCATTTTGGAAATCATCAAAAGTTTGAAGACTATCGCACAAATCTATGCCTCTATAACCCATCATATAAGGGTTCACAAATATTGAGTTTGTTATAGATACATTTTTATTCCAGCCTGCAGACTGATAAACCCATTCTACAGAATTTAACATTGTACAGTGATTTATTTGTACATTACTTCCAAACTCATTTCCTTCCTGCATTACTATTCTACCTATATTCGAGAAACTGCAGTTTTCAAAAAAGAGACTATCATAATGCCACCCTGAACTTTGGTATGGAAAAGAAACGGCACGTCCATAATATTGGAAATGATTGTCGGAAAGATTCCTAAAATAACAATCTTCGAAAATACCGGTAAAATGATCAGCTTTTACAGTTATAGTACCACCAGCATCGGACCCAATTCCGGAATAATCAAATATACAATTATAAAATTCTCCTCTTTCCTTATCCTCTCCCTGTACTGCTAATGAATCTTCAAAAGTGATGGAAGTTCCTTGCTGAACTCCTGAAAAATCATCATATCGCACCCAAATATTTTTTAAAACCACATTCCCATAAGTCTGTATAATATAAGCCTTGTCTATATCTTGTTCTGACCAGACAATCTGCGGCGGAGCCGAATCCTGGGTATCACCTGCTTTTGGAGCAACGATTTCAAGGTTTTCGTCAAAACTCATAAAAATGCTTCTGCTTAATACATAAACGTCATAAGGGGTCAATTTAAAAACAGTGTTATTAATAGTTCCCCTGGCTCTTGCTGTATCAATAGCATCGTTAAGTGTACCATAGTTATCCGGCGCTACACCACCGGATTCATAAAATCCCGGCACGTTAACCGTATCTTTTGCGGCAAAAGACAAAGTACTTAAACAAAACATTACTGCGAGAAATAGTAATATTCGCTTCATTGTTTACTCCTTTTGTTAGTTAATGAGTTAAAAAAATTAATATGACTTTCATAAAAATTAATATCTAATTCTTAATCCAAGGTTTGCCGTTAAACCATAATTTTGTATTCCCTGGAATCCTCCGGTTGATTTTTGTACCCAGCTTGTATTTTGATTATTCACATTGTTTACATCCAAAGCTAACTCCATATTGTACCATGGAAGTTTTTGTCTTGCTGAAATATCTATACGGAAATATTCCTTAGTATTCGCATCCCTCTCAGGATATACACCACCGTTATATCTTGCAGAATTATCAGTGTACAAGAACGACACTCGGGTTGAAAATCCCTCATAATCATACCCAATATAAGTGTTGAGTACATGATTTGGCTGGTCAATCAACCGTCCTGTATATGAGCTGTCAAGTAATGTATATTTAGGCGGCCTGCTGTTTGGAATTAGTTGTAATGCATAATATGGATAAGTGGATTCAGAATAGATACGTGCATAATTAATACCAAAAACTACATTGTTAAAAGGTGCCGGCAGGTACCAGAAACTATGCTGGAAGTCTAATTCAATTCCTTTTATAGTTGCATCGTAAATATTATTCAATGGTCTATATACTGTACCGCCCGATGAAACCGGGTTTACAACTAGAACACCGTTTCGAACAACCTGGTAGCGTTGAATAGAATCTATTCCGGCATTTTGCGCAGCATCTAGTCGATAGTTTGCAGAAAAAACAAAGTTCTTAACAGTCTTATAAAAAGCACCAATTGTAAATAACCCAATTTGATTATTATGGAATGTTACGTTAACATCCTGATTAAAGGATTTGGCTGGTATAAGATCCGGATTGCCAGCATAAATATCCCCACCCTGAGTAATAGTAAATTTAGGGGTAAGCTGCTGATAGTCCGGCCTAGCAAGTGTTTGCGTATAAGCATAGCGAATATCCATCCAATCAAATGGTGAGTATTTTACTTGCACCATTGGAAGAGCATAATCATTTTCATTGACAGAGGTGGTATCATACATCTTCTGTGCTTGTGCATTTCTAAGGTCGCGCGCATTATAAGCAAAAAAATCAGATTTTACTTTTTCATAACGGACACCGCCAATCACCATGAAATCAAGGAAATTGACTTTTGCCATTGCATAAGCTGCATAATAATTTAGACTAAAATGATAATCGTTAGCAAGCTGCTGATAAGGCCCGTCATACCAACCGCCTTGATTTCCCGTACTATAAGCTGAATTTGTTGCATCGAATTCAGGCTTACTAGAAATATAGTTTATCATATTAACCAGTAATGCTGGATCTGAAGCATAGTGAATGCTGCCATAACTGTTATCCAAAAAAGAAGCAAATAAATCACGATTGGCGCTTAAAAAAGCAATTCCAGTAATATCTCCGCCACTGTTAACGGAAATTCCATATTTATCATATATTGTTCTCATAAGATTTGATTGAATACCTGTTCCGTTAGGATCAGTTGCACTTCCATTGAAACCTAAATACGGTGCTTCCTGATCTGTAGAATTAGATTGCGTGTTGTACTGGCCGCCAAATTTGAAAAACCCGCTTGCTGAATTACCAACATTATATGGAATTTCAAAGTCTGCTTTGTATGAATATTTTTCTTCTTTATAAAAGTTGCTAAACAAATTACCGCTTCTTAATACTACATTACTATCTCCTTTAAATTGTACAAGGTAGTTCAGATCTTCAGGAACCATATTATCACGATCTTGAATTAAAACTCCGCCTACTTGATTGTAATTAAATACAGGGGAATTTTCTAAATTGTTATTAGCAGAAGTATAACTGCCAGATAAATTAGCAGTTAAAAACCCAAAATCGTATTTCAACTTTAGAGAATGAAGGCGCTGTTCGGTGATATTCTCAGCAACTTGAAGACGCCAGTTCATATAGCCACTATTATAATTAATAGTTTGGTTATGGTCTGTATAATTAGAATTCAACCTTGCATACATATTGACGAGTTTAATCGATCCACTTGGTAGAGCATAGTCTAATATTAAATTTCCGCCATAACGATCTCTGTTTTCTATATGACGGCTTAAGGTAACATCCCTTACATCCACCGGACGATATCCAGTTACTGGATTCACCGTGGTAGAAACTAAATCATAATTTGCAGTAAGATTATCAGCATTTCTATCATAAGATTCAGCATTAATCAATGCATAAATACCGAGCTTATTATTAAAAAACCGATTGCTTCCTGAAGCTACAATACGGTAATTTCCATAAGTATTACTTTTTGCTGTATAACCTTGATTATATAACAGATCAAAATGAAGCTTTGAAGGTGCTTCCCGTAGTTCCATATTTACAGTTCCTCCAATAGAATTTGCATTCATATCGGGCGTAAGTGATTTATAAACAGCAATTGTCCTAATCATATAAGGAGATACCATGGTAAGATCAACACTTCGATCATTGCTTACACCAGGAGTAGTAATATAAGTATCGGAAGTTAATCCGATATTAGAACTTCCAGTTGCGGAAAGCCTCGTTCCATCAATTTCAATCGAATTATATTTTGGTGCGAGTCCGCGAATAACTACTTTACTATCTTCACCAGAACTTTTTGTGGTTGAAATTCCAGGTAATCGGCTTAGTGCCGAGGCTGCGTTAAAATCTGGTAATTCCTGTATTTTAGCTTCCGAAACAATATTAGCAATATTATCCGAAGCTAATTGTTGATTGATAGCTTGCATCTGTCCCTGAGCTTGTGATGTTACAACAACAGTTTGACCTTCAACCACATTTAAGGAAAGATAAAACTCCTGTTCAATAGTTCTGTTTGCCACCAAATTGATCTCAGTTGAATCAGAATTATATCCAATATATGATACGATTATTTTATGATTCCCGGCTGGAATATTTCGTATTACAAAATTCCCATCTAGGTCTGCAGCAGCACCTAAAGTTGTTCCTTGAATAATAATATTTGCTCCACCAAGAGCTTCGTTTGTCGCTTTGTCAAGCACCTTTCCTTTTAGTGAACCCGTTCCTTGGGCAAGTATTGCCGGAGAAAGTAAGACTGACATAATAAAGCAAAGCTTTAAAAATTTTCTAAAATAACTTCCTCGAAACATGTTATGTTCTCCTATAAATTTAATTCTGTAGATGTCAAGTTTTAATTCTTGAAGAATATCTTGTCTTTTAAATTATCTGATTAAGCTTTTTGCCCTGCTCGTCTTAAAGTCAAATCTTCTTCAATCTTTATCATCATCTGATTTGTTAACGGATAAAATATCATTAATGCTCCGCCGATTATTCCAATTACTGCAGGATAAACACTCATCAGCATAACTATACCATTCAATGTTTCAGGTGTTTGCACTTGATTGGCAGCAAACCCATAATATGCTAAGACCCAACCAACTGCAGCGCCTCCTAATGTTAACCCAAGTTTTAATGCGAATAGAGAAGCTGCCATTATTAAGCCGGTTGCCCGCCTTCCCATTTTCCATTCACCGAAATCCGCAGTATCAGTATACATTGCCCATTGTAAAACAGAAACTGCTCCGAAGAAAAATGAAACGAGAATATTTAACAGAAATATAAGAATTACATTTCCAGGCTGAAGGAAATAGAAGAAGCCCGAGGATAGGGCGCTTGCAATTAAAAAACTTGAATAGGTATTTTTCTTATCCAACCGTTTGGAAAACCACATTGTTAAAATTGCCCCGATAAGTGTTGAAATGGTTCCCATTGTTATAAAAGATGATGTGAATCCTTCAACTGATAAGTTTATAACAGTTCCAAAAAGATTTAGCTGTTGTTCCTGAACATAATATCTAAAGTAATATGCTGTAGTGGAGCCGCGCATTACTATATATGTTAATTGAAAAACTGTAGCGCCCGCTATCAATAACCATGGCTTGTTTTTGAATAAATCTTTTAAATCTTGTTTGATATCGGTTTTCTGTTCTTTTGGCGGCAGGACTCTTTCTTTTGTTGAAGAAAATGTTATAAGCAATAAGATTGCAGCTAAAACACCAAAACATCCTATGGTCCATTGCCAACCGACACTGGCATTCCCTTTACCGAAATATTGTACTAAAGTTAATGTTACAGCGCCAACAATCGTCTGGCCAACAAATGCAGCTACAAATCTGAATGTTGAGACTTCAGTTCGTTCCAAAGAGTTAGGAGTTATTACTCCCATCAATGCTGAATAAGGAACATTCACTGCGGTATAAAGCATTAATAAAAGTGTATACGTTATGTAAGCATATATTATTTTGCCAGCACCTTCGAAGCCGGGAGTTGTAAAAGTTAGAACGCCTCCGATTGCAAATGGAATTGCGAACCCAGCTATGTATGGCCGAAACTTGCCCCATCGTGTATTGGTTCTATCTGCAATCATGCCCATTATAGGATCATTTACAGCATCCCAAACACGTGTTGCTAAAAACATTGTTCCCATCGCTGCGGCAGAAAGACCAAAAACATCAGTATAAAATATCGGAAGAAATACAATAAAAGTTTGAAAAAACAGATTTGAAGCTGTATCACCCAAACTATAACCAATCTTTTCCTTTAAGGATAATCTTGGCACTGAGGCAGCAACTGTGCCTGTGGAATTTATTTTGATTGAATCTTGTCCAGTATCAATTTGCACTATTCACCTTAAAGATTAATTTTATGTTTAATTTATTCTACTTTTAGAATAATTTTATTTAGATCTTCGTCTCGCGAAGAATTACCAACCATAATTTCAAATTCTCCTGGTTCCACAACAAATTCTTTATCAATATTTGTGAAAGCTAGATTTTCAGGTAAAATCGGCATGGTTACGGTTTTCTTTTCACCTGGTTTTAGTTTTATTTTTTTGAATCCTTTTAATTCTTTCACTGGCCGTGTTACAGAACTAACTAAATCACGAATATATATTTGGATAACTTCAGTACCCTCTCTATTGCCAATGTTTTCAATATCAAAAAGTACATTTGTTGTTTCCTCTGGGTGAATTTCAACTTTATCAAGTCTTAAATTGGAAATTGTAAAATTTGTGTAGCTTAATCCATACCCGAAAGAGTATAATGCACTGATATCATCAAAAAGATAACCTCGACGGGCTGAAGGCTTATAATTATAAAAGCATGGTATATGACCCGCAGATCTTGGAATTGAAATTGGTAGCTTTCCACCCGGATTAAAATCTCCAAATAAAACATCCGCAATTGCATTCCCGGCTTCTTGGCCAAGATACCAGCATTCCAGAATTGAAGGGACATTATCTTTTATATAATTTATAGAATTAGGCCTGCCGTTAAATAATATTACTATGACCGGCTTTCCAGTTTTTAAAATTTCTGCAACAAGCTTATTCTGCCTGCCAACCAAATCAAGATCAGGCCTGTCACCCATATGGTTTTTATTCCAGGCCTCTCTTGATGTTTGTTCATTTCCGCCAAGCACTAAAATAACTGTATCCGATTTTTTTGCTGTTGCAACTGCTTCATTAATTAATTTAATATCTTCTTCTTCATTTGATGGAATTACTTCATCATCATTCCACGAGCCGCCTTGAGTTATTTTACAACCTTCATTATATATTACATTAATTTTTTCGCCAACTTTATCTTTTATTCCTTGCAAAACTGTTGTAAAATATTTTGGTTCGCCGCTATAGCCTCCAAGAAGTTTTCGGTCAGCGTTTGGCCCAATTACAGCAAGTGTACTTTTTACATTTAAATTTAACGGAAGTAAGTTGTTATCATTTTTTAATAATACTATTGTTTCGCGTGCTGCTTGTAATGCCGTCTTCCTTTCTTCGATGAGTCTGATTTCATTTTGAATCAGCTCAATATTTACATACGGTTCTTCAAATAGTCCTATCATAAATTTGTATTTTAAAAGCGGTCTTACTAATTCATCAAGTCTTGACTCACTTAACTTTCCCTCGTTTACCAGCTCAGTTAAAAATGGATAACAGTCATAATCTGGTAATTCTATGTTTACGCCGGCTTCAACGGCGAGAAGGGCTGCGTCTTTTTTATCTTTAGCGACTGCATGACTAACAGTTTCTTCTTTATTATTTAACTCAGTTATTGCGTAATAATCTGAAACAATAAATCCTTTGAAATCCCACTCGTCTTTTAAGACATCTGATAAAAGCCATTTGTTAGCATGTGAAGGGATTCCATCTATTTCATTATAGGATGCCATCACACTAAATACATTTGCTTTTTTAATAACTTCTTTAAATGGAGAAAGAAAAGTATCTCTTAAAACCCGTTCAGAAAAATTAGCTGGTCCGCAATTTGAACCAGATTCAGGCTGACCATGAGCTGCAAAATGTTTTAAAGTTGCAATTAAGTTTTTCTTAGAATTGAATTCTCCCTCGCCCTGCAAACCTTTAACAGCAGCTATACCAAGTTGTGAAACAAGATATGGATCTTCGCCGAATGTTTCTTCTACTCTTCCCCATCTAGGATCTCGGGCTACATCAACTACCGGAGTCAAAGCTTGATGAACACCGCGTGAACGTGCATCCTCGGCAATATTTGAATAAATTTTTTGAATAAGATCAGGGTTAAATGTAGAAGCCAAACCAATCGGCTGAGGATAACTAGTTGCATTCTTTGCTACTAAACCGTGCAAACATTCTTCATGAATAATTACTGGTATTCCAAGCCTGGTTTCTTCTATTAAATATTTTTGAATCGCATTTGCTAATTCAGCCATAGCGATGGGAGATAATCCCTCACCAGTATCGCTAAGTCTGCCAACCTGACCTATTCCATGTTTAAAATTTATTTCTGAATCATTGAAATTTAAGTTTCCTTCATTATCACAAGAAATAGTCTTTTTCAAATTCCATACGGAAAGCATTTGTGCAACTTTTTCTTCGAGAGTCATTCGACTTAATAAATCAGCAACTCTTTCATCAATCGAAAGTTCAGGATTTTTATAATCGACCACTTCTGCATGTGAAAGTGTTTCATTCAATACAGGTTTTTCACTCATTTGAATTTCCGTTCATTATATACTTGTACATTTTTTCTTTTAAATAATATTGAATGCATAATGTTTAATGCAGTTTCAAATTTGGGATATGCTTTTGGTGTGTTTTGTTTAGAATGAGTATTAAAGTAAAATTGAGAAGTTACCCAATTTATAATAAAACATGATTGAGTAAATAAAATCAAATTTAACAAAACAAATGTTTTGTCTTTCCCATTGAAAAGTCTAGTGGTCATCTCTCTCACTCCCTCTAACTCTCAATTAATATATCAGGAAAAATTCTAAGGCCCTACTGGTTCTATTTTTTAAGGTAATCAATTCTTCTTTATCGAATGTCGTTATATTAAGTCTCAATCACGATTGATAAAAATCGTTAAATCAATAATATCTGCTTACCTATTTCGAATTGCTTCGTGTTTTACTTTTATTTTTAAGAAGGGGGTAAAACCACATAACATTAGTCGATCGTCAATTTAAATGAAATAAAAAATTAGCGTTAAATTGAACCGTTTCAATATTAAATAAATAATTTCAAAAAGGCAAGAAAATTAATACACAATCGAATTGATAAATAGAAATAGTATTTTTTTTTCAATTGGAATGATTGGATGTGTTTTTTTTTAAAATATTAAGAATTGATTTTAAATTATAAAGAAGAATTGAGAGTGATTAGGATTTATTTGAATTTCATTTATTGTTTAACAGACGTGTGGATTCTCGTACAATAAAATCTGGTTTTAAAACAATTCTCTCCACCGGCAATAATTTGGGAGATTCAATATTTCGAATTAATATTTCCGCAGCCTTCATTCCAATTTCATGCAAAGGGGCTCTTATTGTTGTAAGTGGAACAGGATAAATCTTAGAATAGAAAATATCATCATTACCAACAATTGAAATATCTTTGGGAACCTTTATATTCAGTTCTCTTAAAGCCATCATCACTCCCAAAGCCTGCTGATCGTTAAAACATACGACTGCTGTAGGATAGTCTTCACGTTTTTTATTTTTAAAGTATGCTTTAGACTTACTCAAACTTTCGTCATAATTAGCACCAATATCAACTATCATGTCATTATTAAAAACCAGTGTACTCTCACTAAATGCATGTCTAAATCCTTCAATTCTTTCCTGAGTATGTGAAGATTGAAGAGGCCCTGCGAAATGAACAATCTTTGTATGGCCCCCTTCTATCAAATATTTAACCGCTTTTTTAATAGCCTTAGAATTATCTATAGCAACAACGTTCGCTTTAATTCCTTTGACATCTTCTAAAAGTACAAATGGATAATTAATCATTTTTAATTTGAACAAATGTTCAATTTCCGAAGAACCTTCTACTATAGGAGCTATTATAGTTCCTTTTATATCTTTGCTGGAAAATAGATGAGAAAATTTAACTTCACTTTCATGTTCATTTTCAGAGCTGGTTATAATAACTGAATACCCCTTTTTGTTTGCATATTCTTTCACACCATAAGCTATTGATGAATAGAAAGGGTAGTTCAATTCTTTCATTATAAAACCAATGCTGTTATATTGGTTTGTATTTCTTAAATTCCGCGCCACACCTTTAGGACGAAAATTTAATTCTTTCATAATTTCCAAGACATGATCTCTTGTCCCCGGCTTTACGGTATTTTTAGTATTTATAACAGCAGAGACAGTACCTTTTGAAACGCCAGCCCTTTCAGCAACTTCTTCAATAGTAATTTTTTTCATAAAGGTCCCTAAAATTTGAAATTTTCAAAAATAAATTGAAACAGTTCAATTTAAATTTAAAAGTAATATATAAGTGAAGTAAAATCAATAATACATCTTAAAATGTCTAAGTATTTTTTAGACGTTGAAAAAATCTATCTCTCAATTTTCTCAATTAATTTCAATGCATCATGCTAAAATAATAAAATTAATTCAGATTAATGAATTAAAGTTATATTTTCATAATTATATATAGATGCGAATTGATCGTTGGTCGAAAGTTTTAAAATTGAAAATGAAGAATTCTTAAATTAAGGTTTTTCCCGTGTCGAAATTAAGCGGTATGAGTTAAATAATGATGAGGCTTTAACTGCTAAAATTTTATTTACATGAAATCGAAAATATGATTTATATAAATAACTTAGTATTAAATTTTTTATCTACTTTAGTAGTATCATCTTTCTCTGAAGGCTTAAGCCGGCCGCTTCAAGTTTATAAATGTATATCCCTGTAGAAACTAAATTAGCGTTTTCATCTTTTCCATTCCATTGCACAAATTGTTCTCCAGGATTTTGAAAAGAATCAATTAATGTTTTAACTCTTGCTCCCATAATATTATAAACATTTAGTTTGACCAGTGAGGCATGCTCTAAATTATATTTTATTGTTGTTACCGGATTGAATGGATTAGGATAATTTTGATAAAGATTAAACGACTTTGGAGTTTCGTGATTTATATTTTTTATATTCGTCGTATTCCCTTCGTAATTAAAATAGCCCAATACGAACACTAATGGTGCATTCCAATTAATTGCAATTTCATTTGATGCATAGCTTCCTTGATCATCAATATAACATAACGCAGGCGGTGTGCTGCTTGTGAAATGACTTTGTAATATTGGATCATCACCCAAATTTTGATTGGGGCCGCCAGCCAGTAATCCAGGAATTGGTTCTAATATTCCATCCGCTGCAGATTGTCTGTGATGGGGATGCATTACGCGATTTGTCCCTAAGCCAGTTACATAGGATATATTATTGCCGTTTATTCCAAGGATATAATTAAGTTGTGAAAGTGCAGTGTTATAAAATAAACTATCTGCTGAATGTTGGAATCCAAATAATAAAATAATTGCTTTATTTAAAACATCGGAATTGCTTCCCCAATGATATTCGCCTGGTTTTATTACAGTTCGTAGACCTGACTGCGAAGAATTAGAATATAAATTTGAACAATATGATTGTAATGAATTTTTAATTTCTAATTTTATTGAGGCGTTACTAGTGGATTGATTTACATTTAGATAATCTAAAAGTCCTAAAGTTTTTACTGAACCCCAATACATTGAAGAAATTAATCCTCCGCTTTTGTAATTGGCTATAAAATAATTATTATAAACCGCATCGCCTGTCGTAAGAAAAAGTTCCGAAGCTGCCCATAGTCTTTCGTCACTATCTGAACCATCACCATATTCGCCTGTATTTGTTCCGGATGGATTTTTAAAACCACCTACAGGCTGAATGGAAGTATTTGCTTCTAAATATGCCCATGCTTTTTCAGCAGCCGATAAACATAGATTAGCAAACTCTGAGTCAAATGATTTAAAAATTCTGGCTGCCATTGCCATAACAGCGGCAAAATCTCCTGTCGCAGTTGATGAAATCTGGTATATGTATCTTTTTTCATGATCAGTTTCAGGCATTACAAAACCTGAAAAATTTTCTCGAGTAACTTTAAAATAAACTCCGCCATTTTCATCCTGCATCTTTAAAAACCATTCTAACTCATACTGAACTTCATCTAATAAATCCGGCACAGAATTGCCGCTTTCTGGAATATTGGTATCATCAGAATTAAACCTTTCCGGAAATTGTTCATAAGCCATTAACATTGTTCCAACCGTTATACCTGCATTAACAATATATTTGCCAAAATCTCCTGCATCATGCCAGCCGCCTGTGGTGACGCTCGTTCCTGTCTTGCCGGTTGTTGAATGGAAATATCCATCGGCGTTATGGCAGATATTGTGTTTGTATATTCCGGCAAAAGGTTGAGATAAAGTCATACCGCAGCGCTGGAAATAAAATGCCTTCTGAACTTTTTTATAAGCTGATTTAAATACTGTATCGGAAATTGAAAAAGTAAATGAAGATTCTTCCAGCTCGGTTTTAATGAAATAATTTCCTGGAGTTTGCAAACTAGAAAAGTCACCCATATATGTTAACATGCCTGTGCCCGGATCGCTCAGAGAAGTGAAAATCAATGGGCCACTAAATAATTTATTGCCCGATGCTTTTTCAAATACAAAAAAGCTATCCGCCTGGCCTGTAACGAAAACAAATTTTTGTGAGTTTGTGAAATATCCAACCTGGTTAACCAGGACTTCACCGAAAAGGGTTTGACTAATCAAAATCAATATTAAAAACGAAAATTTATAAGATGCTTTCATAGAAAAATAATTATTCTTTAAAGTGATATTAAAATCTATATCCAAATTAATGAATTAAAAAGATAGTTTCATTATTGAGATTTAATTACCGGTTCTTTGCGCATCACTAATAATTTAATGCTTATAAACCAATTTGAGTTTAGTACTTGAATTAAAGCTGCGATTACTTTTGATATTATTTTTTTCTATTTTAATTCAGTAATACTTTAAGTTAGAATTTAATTTATCTTTTCAAGAATATTTATTAAGAAAGGAATACATTGAAAGTTTTATTTATCGGCGGGACGGGAAATATCAGCACTTCAGTTAGTAAACTTTGTGTTGAAAAAGGAATTGATTTATACCTTTTAAATCGCGGCAAACAAGATGTAAAAATTCCAAAAGCAAAATTTATAAAAGGCGACATAAATGATGAGAATGTAAAATCAAAATTAAGTAATCATAATTGGGACGTAGTTGTTAATTGGATAGTTTTTACAAAAGATGAAATTGAGCGCGATATTAATTTATTCCGAAATAAAACAAAACAATATATTTTTATAAGTTCTGCATCGATATATCAAAAACCGCCGACTCATCCAATCATAACAGAATCAACACCGCTTTCCAATCCTTACTGGGATTATTCTCAAAATAAAATTTCTTGTGAAGAAAGACTGAATGAAGCATATCGTGAAGAAAATTTTCCGATCACAATTGTAAGGCCTTCTTTAACTTATGAAACTGTGATTCCGACTATTATGGGAGGATGGAAAGAATACACCATAATAGATAGAATGAAAAAAGGTAAAAAAATAATTGTGCATGGTGATGGGTCTTCTCTGTGGACAATAACATATGCAGAAGACTTCGCGAAAGGATTCGTCGGCTTGCTCGGGCATCAACAAGCTATTGGACATGCTTTTCATATTACTTCAGATGAAATTTTAACTTGGAATCAAATTTATGAGGCAATAGGGGCGGCTGCCGGAGTTAAACCGAATATAATTCACATCGCATCTGATTTTATTTGCAAAGAAGAAAAATCATTAATTGGTTCTTTGATTGGTGATAAGTCAATAAGCGCAATTTTTGATAATACCAAAATCAAAACATTCGTTCCGGATTTTAAAGCTGTTGTTCCTTTTAGTGAAGGTATCAAAAAAACCTTAGCGTGGTTTGAGGAAAATCATAATCGTATGATTATCAGAAAAGAATCTAATCAAATGATAGATAGAATTATTAATGCCTATGAAAGAAAATGAATTAACACAAAGTGATTTTAGAAATTGAAATCAGAACAAATGCAGCAATAAATATGCTTTAGTTACTTAAGTATTGAATCTTACTAACAATTTATAAACGCACCTACTTGTACATTTTCTGCAAATCCTTTTTAATATAATCCGGTAGATTTAATTGATTCTTTAAATTATTAAAAAAATATTTATCATCAGCCACAGTTAATGGATCCAGTTTAATTGGCTCAACAATTTCAGATATCGGTTTTGAAGCAGTTGGAACGGAGAATGCTGCAGTCGGCTGATTATTATTTAAAGGTATATGCGGCCGCTTCGCCTCACCTTCTAGTTCATTATGATCTAAAACTAAAAACCAACTTGTTGCCGCGGGCTTTGCGATGCTCATCATTGGAATAATTTGTTTCTCTAAATCTTTAGAAAGATTTATTAAATTTTTCAATCCATTCGTTAATAGATCTTTTGCATTTTTTAGTGAAATTGAACCAACTGCTAAATCCTGAGTTTCTTGATTCAAATTTAAAATTCTCTTCGCTCTTCCAATCTTCCAACTCTCCGAACCATTGCCAAATTTTTTCATCAAACTTACTAAACCATATCTTGGTACTCCATTTATGATTACCATACTAATAGCTTTTTCGGAACTATTCAGCAATCTTGCGTACGGATCGCCTCTAACACCTTTCAACACTAATAGATCAGCTCTTTTACCTGGTTTAATGTTTCCGATTAGATTATCCCACTTTAAAATTTTTGCGGCATTGGTAGTAACTAATTCAAGTAATTCTCTATCTGAAAAAATGTCTCCGTTGTTTTTTGAATATAGCTTAGCAATTTTTAATTCATTAAAAACGCTTTTACTTCCGGAAGGAGACCAATCAGAACCGAGGCCAGTTAATACGCCGCTGTCTTTAGCATCTTTTATTTTTGCCGTGCCGCCGTAAAGCAATAAATTACTTAACGGTGACCAAACTATTGAAGCACCAAAGTTTTTTAATATTTCAAAGTCTGCTTTTGTGAGTGCCGCGGAATGAATTCCTGCGAGTGATTTCCACAATGCCCAGCTCCCGTTTTCTAATTTCAAAGCTTCAAAATGCTGATGAGCTCTTGCGTCTAATCCCTCGCTTAAATGAAGAAGCAGGCAGCTGCTTTTTTGAAGTCGACTTAAAAATTTGACAGCGTCGCTAGCTTCAACATCTGAAATCTTTGAGAGTGCTTCAGGCAAATCTGGTTCATCTGTCTGTTCGACATTTCTTACAATTCCTCTGTAATATTTTTGAATTCCATTGTTGCTGTATAAAGCAATTCCTTGAGAAGTTGTAGTTCCGCCAAGAAGACATTTAGCTTCAACGTATCTTACTATGGCTTGAACGTAACCAGGAGTCTTCCCCATTACCTGCATAGGTCCGCTAATTAATTTTCTATATTCCGGTATGCCGCCCCATTGATCACGGTTAGTAAAAGTTTTAGGGACATTCCATAAAGGAAGAATATTATAACTTAAATGATTATGCAGTTCAATCAAACCCGGATAAATTGTTCCGCCGGTTTTTATTATTGGAGCATTTTTAAATTCATCCGGAAAAATTTCTTTTTTCTTTTGAACGTATTTTATTTCTCCATTTTCAATAAAAATATTTCCACTGCTTATCACGGAATAATTTTCATCCATTGTAACTATTTTGCCATTAAGAATATATTTTGGTCCTGACAAAGGATCGATAGGTTTTTTAGCCATAATTTTATTACTCTTAGTTTTTAAGATTGAGGAGCAATCCAAATTAAAGTATGACGATCATCCGGGTTCGGCCTTGAAACACAATTGTTATGTTTCGGTTTGCCGGTTCTACCCCATCTGTCATCGCCAAACCATTCCGGAAATCCAAAAGGTAAATCTCTTTTAGGAATTGGAGCATAATCATCTTCAGAAAATTTTGCACCATAATTTGGCAAATTAACATTTCCATCTGCGTCAGGAGTTACAACATCTTTAAGCTGCAATATTAAATCACGCCAAGCGTTAATTAGTTTTACCGGATCATGATAGCTTGGATGATAAGTATTAAACACTGAAACATTCCCTTTATCAGGCCAAAGATTAACTGCTTCTTGAGCATTTATTCCAAATGCAATTATTGCCTGAAGCTTATCACCGGTTACCTTATTAAACAATTTGTTTCTCCATTTTGTCTGTTCAGGTTCTTCAATAATTTTTTTTGCTTTGCCTAATTGACTTGGATATAAAGCGTATATTAATGCATTCAAACATAAATAGGATTGAGTTATGCCGAGCTTTGCTAAAAATCCTTGAACTCTTTGACCTGCATTTCCAATCAAAGCCCTACAGCCAATTCTTTCAGTTGGACCAGGATCAGAAGCAACGCATAAAACTTTGGCGCTTTTGTCTAAGCGTCCACGGTAAAAAACCGGCCCCCAATCATACCAAAAACTTTCTTTATGATTTGTGTAATCAGGTGCTGAAGCAAAAAGTTTTGCAATTACTTTAGTTGGACCTTTATCGAATTCTATATTTTTTTTCATAAATTTATTTCATGAAGTTTTTAAATAGAAAAAAATTATATACTAGTAAATGGTCAGGCGGGGAAAAATGTATTTCAGGAATGTGTGGTAATCAATTTACTACAATAAATATAAAGTAGCAATCAATATTATTAATAGCTTAAAGCATTTATGAAAATTGAGCTAATAAAGCTGTCAATAGTTTATAAGCATTATTGCAGCTCATCAAAAAATTTATTTATCAGAAGAATTTTCCTTAACCAATAAATAAACCGTATAATTATATTTTTCTGGATAGACTCTATAAGCCGGCATCAATGGAACTGGCGTACCTCCCAGTCCGGCAATTTTATTATCAATATTTAAAGTTAAGTATTTCCCGGTTTTAAGCTGAAACGGATAAACCGTTCTATCCAGATTTGAAAAAGGAGTAACTGAAAAATTAATTTTATCTTCGGAATAAATATTGATACTGCTGCCATCATTACTTATTATTTGCAATTCTTTAACATCACTTCTGTTTCCGTAATCTTGAGGGACTACATAAGGAACAAAAAATGAATCGACAGGCAAATCATACCAGCCTATTTTTGCGCCGGTTTTTCTATCAGGATAATTTTCAAAAGGACCCCGCCCAAGCCACTTAACTTTATTAAAAGTTTTTGCCAGGTTAAATTTCATTCCCACACGCGGCAGCCAATCGACATGAAATGATCCTAAAAACTCTACCTGCTGATTAATTTTTAATAACCCGTTCTCTAAAAAAGTGTAGTTAAAATTATTTATAACCAGGTCATTGTTTCCCGGTGCTCTATAAAATTGCTTTACATAAACTTCCAGTTGATTAGAAGTTTTAGAATATTTAAGTGTTAATGAATCAAGTTCCAATCTGTTCAAACCAATTGAATACCAATCTTCAGCTTCAGCTTTTCCCCAGTTAACCACTTCATTTGAAATAGGCGCTCTCCACACATTTAAGTTTGGACCGATTGATTTAACTTCGGAAGATTTATCAGATGTTAACGTGATTTCACAGCTCTTTTTATTTACACTAAAAGTAAAGGCGCCGGATTTGAATAAAAGCTCTTCATCATTTTCAATCAAATTTGTTTTTAAGTTATCGTCCTTAAAAGAAAAATCTTGATTTTTGCCAGGGATTTGAAATTGTTCAAATGCAACTTCATGTCCGGCCTTAGCCCAGGATTGTGAATCTTTTAAAACAGCATCTATTTCTAGAATTTTTTCATTTCCGTTTACATTTAAATCAACAGGTAAATTAACAGTCACATCAGTAAGCGGTTTACAATTCACATCAACTTTTCCATTAGTTATCAACTTGCCATGTTCATAAAGGAACCAATTAAAATTAAACTCACTTAAATCAGTAAAGTTATAATAATTTTTAATTTTTACTTTGGCAGTTTTTTCATCAGCTAGTTCAAATCGGATTGGGGATTGGCTTTTTTTAACTTGATAAAGTTCAGGCTGTGGAACTCCTGTTACTGAAAATCAATCCATTGCAATCAAAAGAACTTGAACCGTAAAAATCAGCGGTTACTTTTTTACTTAAATCTTCAAAATCCAAACTAAAAATTAATTCGTTTTCATTTAGATCTTTATAAATTTTTACTTCGTCGATTGCACAATTTGAAATCCAGCCAGTATGCTGCTCGGCATCAGTTTCCATATTCCGTCCGATATTAATCGGATAGTGCGAATACATTAAATGCCATTGATATTTTTTTGTTCCTTTTAATTTATCATCTATAAATAATTTTATTTCCTCTCCATTAAATACAGCTTTTACTTTATGCCACTTAGTTGTCCAATCATCCGGGACAGCAACCGTAACACAATTCTTATAATTATTAATATAAAAACTTAATGAATCTGCTGAGGGCTGTCTAATTCCAAATTGACTGGCTCTGGAAATAATTGTATTTGGCGGATACCATTTATCTGCTTTGATTGCAAAATCTATTTCAAGTGAATTGTAGAGTGAATCAAAAATTGGATCATTATATACTTCAACCCAATCATCCAAACCGCTTAACTTGATTGCATTTCCTGAAACTCCATTAATTATTTCAGGCCTGCCCATTATGGCGGTTTGAATATTATATTTTGATTTATCTTTTATTAACGTTAATTCTTCATTCAATCCTTGATCAACCCAATCCCAAATATATCCGCCCTGAAGCTTCGGTAAAGCATAAATCATATTCCAGAATTCATCAAAATGACCAACACTGTTTCCCATTGCATGTTCATATTCTCCCATAACAACAGGCTTGTTTGAAGTTAATCCAATATGCTGAAGTGTAGAAGGCGTGGGATAGCGGGGCCCAATAATATCAACATACGGAGCTTCTCCATCAGGCACATTTGATTGATGCATTACAAATCTGGTTGGGTCATTTGCCCTGGCATAATCGTTCATCATATAATGAGGCTTGCCCAAACCGCATTCATTTCCGGTGCTCCAGATAATAACTGAAGGATGATTTTTATCCCTTTGCACCATTCCAATGAATCTATCCATATAGGATTTAAAATAATTTTCTCTCGATGAAAAATTACTTTCAGAATAATGGCATTCGGCATTTACTTCATCCATAAGTAGAATTCCGTATTCGTCGCACAAATCATACCATACAGGTGAGTTTGGATAATGACAAGTTCGAACTGAATTAATATTATTTTGTTTCATTAACAAAATATCTTTAACCATCATATCTTTAGTAATTGCGCGGCCAAAATCAGGATGATGTTCATGACGATTTACTCCTCTAATGACTAATGGTTTTCCATTTAAGCAAGCTAAACCGTTTATCATTTTTAGTTCGCGGAATCCAATTTTTTTCTTGTTAACCTCAACTACATTATTTTGATTATTGATTAATTCAATCACTAAAGTATAAAGGTATGGTCTCTCATCTGACCACTGATGAGGATTGTTAATTAACTTTGAAATTGATAATGAGTCTTTTTTTAATGTCTCAAATGATTCACTTGCAATTTCCTTTTCTTCTTCATCAAGTAATGAATATTTTACTTTATAATTTTTACCATCAGCATTGCTCAATTTTAAGTTTATTGTTAGTGTTGCATTTTTATATTCATCATCAAAATCGGTTTGAACAAAAAGATCTTTAAACGAAATAATTGGCTTTGAGTATAAATAAACATCTCTAAATATTCCCGAGAAACGCCACATATCCTGATCTTCTAAGTAAGAGCCGCTGCTCCACCTTGTAACCAAAACTGTAATCTGATTATTTTTTTCATTTAAGTATTTTGAAATATCATATTCGGCGGGTGTCATTGAACCTTCATCATATCCCACAAAGTTTCCGTTAACCCAAACAAACGCACAAGATTTTACTCCGTCAAAATGCAGAATTGTTTTTCTATTTGTCCATTCTTTAGGAATGTTAAAAGATCTTCTATAACATCCGGTAGGATTTATTTCTTTCGGAACATTAGGAGGATCATATGGATAAAATTCCATGGGGATATTTCTATACATCAAATGATCATAACCTTGCAGCTGCCAATCACCAGGGACATTAATTTCTTTCCAAGTGACATCTTTAAAGTCTTTTGTAAAAAAATTAGTTGGGAAAGAGTAAGGTGTCTCTTCAAAATGAAATTTCCATTTCCCGTTTAATGATTTGTAATATGATGATTCCTGCTGATTTTCTTTTACTGCTGAATCAAAATTATTAAAGGGGATTAATAGATTTGTCTTATCTAATTGATTTACTTCAATAACTTCGGGATCTTGAATATAATCATCAATATTAATTCCGTTGTATTGAGAATAGATAATTACGTTAAAGCATACTAATGAAAAAACAAATAATTTTATTTTTTTTAAAATCATTTTTGGTCCACCTATTTTTGTTGACGCAATAGTTTAATTCATTCTACAGTTATTTCATCTATAAAGAGCCAGGCTTTTTCGCCCGCGCCTTTATGCCACTTTGGACAAACTCCAATATTTTTTGCTTTGATTTGAATAAATCTCGCTGAAATATTTTTGGTGCTAAAATCAAATGAATGAATAAATGCTTTTTTATCCTTTTCGGAAATCACATTTTTTAAATCACAAAGTTTCTTATAATCATTCGCATCATCCGAAACTAAATATTCAACGGAAGTCGGTAAGAATATGAATGAATTTACATCACTTAAAAAAGTAGATGAAATCTTATTTATGTTTTTTATTTCGCCCAAATCAATAACTGCGTCAAAATCAGATCCATTATATCCTTGCCACTTCCCATCTGCGAAATTTGTGCTGCCATGGACTCCATCGACCAAAGCATATTTGCCGCCGCCGGAATATTTTTGATCATAATTATTATTTAATGTGATTTTATATTTTGCTTTATTAAATGATGTGGTTGACGGTAAACCTTTTACACCATCTTTTGAAATAGCAATCGCAGTAACAGTCGTACTTTTATCAGTAAAAATACTATCAAAAAATCTTCTAGAATTTTCATTTGGAATGCTTCCATCAAGCGTATAATAAATTGCAGCATTTTTATCATCGCTTGATATTTTAAAATAAGTGCTATTCTCGAAAGGGCCGCCATTAGGTTCAAATCTTATTTCCGGAGGAGCCATATACAATCCGAATGAAGACAATGTTGGATTGGTGCGGCATTGATCGATAGAAATTTTAACTTTGTTTGTAGTTACCGGATCAAATCTGAATAGTCTTTTGTAGCCGACTGTTGTTCCCTTAATAAAATTAACCCATTTTAATCCATCCCAAAATTCCAAATTAAATTTTTCAACTCTCTGGCCGGCTAAAATATTTTCTTGCAGCATCGCTCTGTTAAAAGTTTTCTCAGAATCGAATTTTATTTCTATTGAAGCTTCGCTTGCAGTATCAGCAGTTGTCCAATATGTATCTGGATTACCATCTAAAATATTGTTCGCTTCATTTCCTTCCTTCTCACTTGATGAAGTAACATTGGCAGTTTTCGCTAAATTATTTTTAAAAGTTTCATCAAGAATATAACGCATTCCTCTCAAGGCTTTTATATCATATTTAGTTATCAAACCATTAGTATCGGGCGGAACATTTAACAATAAAACTCCGTTCAAGCCGACCGAATTATAATAGATATCTACCAGCTTAAGCGGTGATTTAACTAATTCATCATCATCAGAATTATAAAACCAGCGAGGCCTAATTGAAACATCAACTTCTGCAGGATACCAAATTAAAGATGAAGCTTTTTCAATTTTTTCTCTGCTTCCTAAATCTTCATCCATTAAATCATGCGGAACAAATGCTACATCCAATGATTGCTGTTGTGAATTTGCTGCAATATTTTCAGTATTCAAATTTGCACCTGGTAAAACGCTCCATTCGGTTTGTCTTCCATAACCTGATTCTGTTCCAACCCACCTGACATCCGGCCCCATTACAGCTATCACAGCGCTTGGCTGGAGCTTGCGAATTAATTTATAATAAGCCTGCCAACTGTAATTTTGTTTTTTACCATTTGCTCCTTCTCCATTCGCACCGTCAAACCAAACTTCAGATATCTCTCCGTAATTAGTTAACAATTCTGTTAACTGATTTAAAAAATGCTGGTTGTAATCATCTGTTCCATAGGTTTTTTCGTGCATATCCCAAGGAGAAAGATAAACCCCAAATTTTAATCCGGCTTCATGGCAAGCGGTTGAGAGATCTCTAACAATATCTCCTTTACCATTTTGAAAAGGTGTATTGGAGATATTCAATTTTGTGTACTTAGTCGGCCAAAGGCAAAATCCATCATGATGTTTTGCGGTAAGAATAATAAGCTTTATTCCAGCATCTTTAAAAACCTTTACCCATTGCTTAACATCAATCTGCTTTGGATTAAATTTTGAAATGTCAATATTTTTTTGTCCCCATTCAACTCTATCAAAAGTGTTTATTCCAAAATGGATAAAACCAGTCAACTCTAATCTTTGCCAATCATACTGGCGAATGGAAGGAGTAACGTTCGCGGCTTTCTTTATTATTTGTCGAGGAGAATCGCCCGGATCAATGATAGCAAAGTTTTTGTGTGGATTTAATTTTTGTGCATTGCAATCAATTTTAAAACCAAATAAAAAGATAACAGCAGCTATTACTAAAAAATTGACAAGACTAAATATGGGTTTGTTCATTTTTATGAAGTATTAATTTTTACTATTCGTAAATCTACTTTCTACAAAAAGAGGTATTTCATTTTATAACAATATCCTAAATCAGTATAAAAATTGAAAGTATCAGTTTGATCTATTCCAATGTTTTTCAATTTCTTCCAATGACTTGCCCTTAGTTTCTATTAAATATTTTTTAAAGAATAAGAAACTTACCAGTGTCATAGCCGCACAAAACATAAACGCATATGCTATACCGTTACTGCCTTGAAAAGTTGAGGCAATAATTGGAAAAAGAAACGCTGTTAAAGTATTAAATGTCCAAAGCGAAAATGAAGCAATAGATGAGCCTCTTGCACGTATGTTGTTTGGATACATTTCCGCAAGCAAAACCCAAATAACCGCTCCTTGAGAGAAGGCGAAAAAAGCTACAAACCCTAATAATGTAATTACTAATGCATATCCTTGAATTTGATATAAATAGAAGTAAGCAAAAAAAGATAAGAATACGCTCATGCCGATTGCACCGACTAAAAGCATTATTTTGCGGCCAATCTTATCAATAAAAAACATTGCCACTATTGTAAAAATTAAATTTGTTAAACCGACCATAACTGACTGCCCGAGCGCCGAACCAGTTGAGAAGCCTGCAGAGATAAAAATATTACTCGAATAATACATTACTACATTTATGCCCGTAAACTGATTGAACATGCTGACAATAATTCCAATTACAATTAATTTTAAATATGGTTTTCTAAAAAGATATTTAAAATGCTCAACAACTTCAGCATTTATAGAATCTTTAATTTCCTGTAATAATTTTTCCGCATCAACTTTCGGATTCACTTCTTTAATAACAGAAAGTGCTTCTTCAATATTATTATTTTTAACCAGCCACCTAGGACTTCGAATTACAAAAAACAATAGAACAAAAAATAAAACAGCCGGTATTCCTTCTGCAATAAACATCCAACGCCAGTTATTTCCGCCGGTATCTAAAAGCAGATAATCGCTTAGGAAAGCCAATAATATTCCCAGTACTATTGCCAATTGAAATGTAATGGTAAACCTGCCTCTAAATTCTGCCGGAGCAATTTCGGAAATATACATTGGGGATAGAACAGAAGCTCCGCCAACTCCTAATCCTCCTATAATTCTAAATATTATAAATGTTGTTATATCATTGGCGGCTCCCGATCCTATTGCAGAAATCAGCATTAAAGCAGCCATCCAGATGAGCATCGTTTTTCTTCCGTATTTATCACCGGGCCTTCCAATGGTGATAGCTCCAATAACACAACCAAATAATGCGGAACCGACGGCAAAGCCTTGCATTCCTTTATCAAGAGCAAAGAATGCACTAAAAAAAGGAAGCGCGCCGTTTATTACAGCTGTATCGAAACCGAAAAGCAGTCCGCCGAGTGCGGTTACAAAGGAGTATAGAAATAATTTATTTCTCATAATATTTGCTGCTATTCAACGATAATTTCATCTACAAATAACCAGGCTTTGCCTGTACCATTATTGTAACCTAAATGCCACCGCGGGCAATGAATTAAACTTTTAGTTTTAACTTTTACAAATCTTGCATTTGCAGTTGTGTTTAAAACAAAAGGTTCAGTGAAAATCCCTTCTTTTTTCTCATCAATACTATCTTTCACTTCACCAATTTTTTGGAAATTTATTCCATCGTCAGAAATATAATACTCAACAAATTTCGGCAGCCAAATCCATGATTTTACTTCCTGCAAAAAATCAGTCCTGATTTGATTTATTTTTGTATTCGCTTTTAAATCGACAACTGCTTCAAACTCATTGCCTTCAAAGCCAAGCCAATTAAAGAAATAATTCGCTTCGCCGGTTACTCCATCTGTTAAAGTACTGCTGCCGTTAACAGAATATTTAGGGCTCAAATCACTTAATATCTTTGCTTCCTTATGATATGCTTTATGAATTATCATTCCATCTTTGAAATACTTTTGCATGTCAGCATAATATTCATCGGGAGAATAACCTCTTTCATGCAGACTTTTAATTCCTGATTTATTCGCTCCTTCAACAAAATCTACAAGAAGATCTTTCATTTTTTGATTAACAACAACTTTATTATTAACGATATTAAAGATTCTATATTCATTAGAAACATTAAGTTTTGAGAGTTCTAATTTTGCATATTCTAAAGGCAGTCTTGCAGTTTTTACACGACTCAATAATAAAGAATTATTTGAAACTGACTGTTCAGCATCATTAAAAAGTTTTGAGTAATTATCGAGAAGTTCAGGAGTTAAATAGCTGTCTTTCCCATTTGACGGATAGCCATAAATAATTAATCCTTGTCCGGATTTCTCAAGAGCACTATGCATAGTTTGAAAATATTCCTTAATATATTTTCCAGCGTCTCCATAATATCCGTTCATAAATTCATTAATAATATCTGGAACATTTGCATCCGGGTTCCACATAAGTTTGGCAAGTACATATGCTTTTAATTCATGTAAATCACTTTTGGAATCACCACTTCCCTGCTCAAATAAATATTTAACACCATGCTTAACAAACATTTTTATGTTTGGCTGAAGCACATCAAAATTCGGAAAGGGATCCATGTAACTTGAAAATTGTACAACGTAATCCCAAATTTTAATATTATTCGTTAACGCGCTCCACTCACTTATATCTCTATTAAATAAATCATCTTTATTTTCTGCAATTGGCTTACTTCTATCACATTCAATTGTACAAAGCACAACCATTACATTTGGTTCGGGTTTAATTCCAATGGGTGCTTCTCTTGTATATTGATATGCTAATGTTGAAATAGTCTTTTCCGGAAATTCTTTAGCAATTTTATTTACAAATTTTATCAACGTTCCCGAGGGCCCGCCATAAATTGAATCCGTTTGACGGCATTGCTGGCAAGTGCAATAACCAAAATTATCATTCTGCGAAACATCCCAAACTATTGCCTCAGGTTTTTCTTTTATTTCCTTTTTCATTCTATCAACAACAATTTTGTAAACATCAGGATTTGATAAACATAGCTGCTGATTTGAAACCCGGATTCCATTTATTTCAGAAAAATATTCCGGGTGATCTTTGAAATAATCTTCGGAAGGCACCCAATGCTGCATAGTGTGGACAAATGTACCATAGTATTTATTTCTTTCAGAAACATGGTTGAGTTTATGCCAGTCACAGAAAAGCTGAGATGATCGGGCGGATGGTATATGAAGTTCACGATAAACAATTTTTGGAACTTCGGTTAAATTTATTTCTGGTATAATTATATTTGAATTTTTAGGGATATAGATATCTTCGGGAGTAAACATTTTGCAGCCAAGAATTTCATCTAAAAAGGTATAAACTCCATATAAAGTTCCTTTTTTAATTCCCCCGGCAATAATTAATTTTTCCCCAAGTGTTTTGATTGTGTAGCCATCTAACCCAAGTGAATCAAAGTTTACATCCAAGCCTAATTTTTCTAATCTATTATTTCTTCCAATTAAAATTTCATAGCGAGTTTCTGTGTCAGAATCATCTACAATATTTAGTCTAACTCCGGAAATTTCCTGTAAGTATTTTTGAAGTTCTTCAGCCGCATGTTTTTCAATTTCAGTCGGCTTTAATGAAATAACAATATTATATTTTGAAGTATTATTTGATACTAGCATGATGTTAGAATTAAAAGCAGTAATGAATAAACTAAAAAAAATAAGAGATGCTGTTTGTAAAATTTTAATCGCCATTTAAATCCTAAAGGATAATTGAAAAATTGTTTTAATTACTTTCAATAGCACCGACTACATTTCCGTAAAGATCGATTTTGCCATCCAGCAATACGGCGATAACAGTATAATATTTACCCAACACATTTTCTGGTAAATCGATATAAGTTAAACCAGGATATTTATTCCAATAAACCTTGCTGAATGTTTTATAGTTTAATGCTGTTCCATTTCCGACAACCCAAATGGAATTTATCTTATTGTTAATGCCTTTAAGCAATACTTGTCCGTTTGGATTACCTTTAACAAATAGATATAAAATTTTCCCATCTTTTGATAATGCTGTAGGGCTATGAAAATAATTGAAAGGAATTCCTGCCCTGGTTCCATAAACAGCTTCTTTATTTTTTGAAGTCCATTTACCAAATTCTTTAAGAATATTTATTTGTTCTTCGGGAATTGTCCCATCGGCTTTCGGCCCAATATCAAGCAGCAGATTTCCACCTTGACTAATGCAGTCAACAAATACATCCAATAATTGCTGAGGTGTTTTATAATTTGTATCATTTTGCTGATATCCCCATGAGTCATTCATTGTATAACAAAGCTCCCAATACTTTGCTTTTGGTCGAACGACAGGCGGGCCCTGTTCCGGCGTTTCATAATCGCCTCTGCCTTGCAATCGAGAATTAATTATTGCCTTGGTATTTTTTGCTAATAACATTGTCCTTACTTTATCAGCCTGCCATTCTTCTGCGCTGTGTTCCCAATCGCCGTCAAACCACCATAAATCAGGATTGTATTTATTTGCCAATTCGTTTAATTGGCCTTGGAAATAAGTTAAGTATTTATTCCATCTTTCAGGGTCATCGCTTATTTTATATCGTATACTATCTCTTGTAAAATTTGTGTAATCTTGATTTGACCAATCAGATAATGAATAATAGATTCCAACCTTAACGCCATTTTTACGTAAACCATTTACAAATGGTGTAAGTACATCTTTCTTGGCTGCAGAATTTTTTACAGCATTTAAGTTTCCATATTTTGTATCCCAAAGTGCAAAACCATCATGATGTCGTGATGTAATTACCGAATACTTTGCTCCGCTTTCTTTAATTAAATTTGCCCAATAATCAGGATCAAAATTTTTTGCAGTGAATCCGTCTAATTGCTTTAAATAATCTTCATAAGAAATTCTTCCGTTGTAAAATGACCATGATTCACCAATTCCGTTTACTGCGTAAATTCCCCAATGAATAAATATCCCAAGCTTTGCATCTTTGAACCATTCCATTTTAGCTTGATGTAATGAGTCGCCGGTTTGCGGATAAATATTTATGAACGAAAAAAGTATAAATGATATTAATAATTTTTTCATCACAGTTTCCCCATATAAAATTTATTTTTGAATTTCATCTATTTTAAATGACCATGCGTAATTGCAAATTGGATTATTTTGAATTTCTTCCGGAACTTTAATTAATGTTCCATTGCCAACTTTTTCCCAACTTAAAGGCTTATCATAACCAAGCAGTGAAATATTTGTCCCAGTCTTTGGTGTAAAAGAATAAATCATAACATCCGAAGGAATTGTTTTTTCATTTTCATCAGCCATGTAAATAGCATAAACGGTATTTGTATTTTTCTTATTCGTGTAACAAAGTTTTGCTTCTTTGTACGGTGAAATTGCCCTGGTTCCATAAATAGCTTCGCCATTAACATTCATCCAATCACCAATATCTTTTAATCGTGCATAAGCTGTGTCGTCCCAGGTTCCTTCAGGACTAGGAGCTACATTCAGTAATAAATTTCCGCCTTTGCAAACAATATCAACGAGCAAGTGAACTAAATAATAAGAGGATTTGTAGTGAGCATCGTGCACCCATGACCAGCCGCCGCCAGAGGTTATACATGATTCCCACGGAAAAGGAAGAGCTTCTTTTGGAACTTGATTTTCGGGTGTTAAATAATTTTGATTTTTCCCTTTTACTGCTCGATCAACTACAATTAATCCCGGCTGCAATTTACGCGCTTCATCGACCAGCTCATCCATTTTTATATCTTGGTTAACGATCTTACTTTTAAGAAAACCGCTTGGACTTTTTTCAATCTGTTTCATATACCAATCTTGAATGTCATTTTTTTGAGCTGCAACCCAGCCGCCATCCAGCCATAAAATATCAACTTTTCCATAGCCGCTTAACAGTTCCAAGATTTGATTATGAGTATAATCAACAAACTTTTTCCATTTCTCAGGATATTCTTCCGGATCGTAATTTACATTTCTATCCATTGGAGGAAAATATGGATCCCAATAATATTCCGAATGCCAATCCGGTTTAGAAAAATATGCGCCTGCCCAAAGTCCTTGTTTACGAAATGCATTAAATATTTCTTTAGCAACATTTGCCTTTGGATTTGTATGGAAAGGACAATCATCATCTGTGATTTTATAATTTGTATATTTTGTATCGAACATACAAAATCCGTCATGATGTTTTGTTGTGAAAACAACGTACTTCATACCGGCATTTTTTGCTGCTTGTGCCCATTTATCCGGATCAAATTTAGTAGGGTTGAAAGTTGTTTTAAGATTTTCATATTCTTTTTTATATTCGAAATAATTTTCCGGATGGCTGCCTTTTTTTCGCTCGCACCAGCCGTAATCTTCAGGACAAATAGACCATGATTCAATTATTCCCCACTGAGAATAGGTGCCCCAATGCATCAATAATCCAAATTTTAAATCCTGCCATTGTTCCAAGTTTTTTCTGAACAAGAGTATCAGGGTCTTGTACATAATCATATTTTTCTTGAGAGAAAGTAGTTGAACTGAAGAACGCAAGCAGAAAGGTAAGGATGATTGTAATTTTTATTTTCATATTACTTCAAATTATTTATGGATGAGATTTAAAATTATTTGAATAAAAATAAATCCGGATTATTTTTACTGATCTGAAAATTTTAATGTCCAGGCATTTTTATTCGGAACGGCATTACGAATGTTTGACGGAAATTCAATTATAAAATTATTTTCTTTTTTTATTCCGACTAATTTAATGTCAGTTCCAAGCAATTGAATTTTATTTTTTGACGGGGGAATGAAATTTTTAAAAATTAATTTTTCCGGCAGAACATTTTCGTTTTCTTCTGCAAGATAAATTGCATATATAGTTTTATCATTTAATTGAGTAAAGCAAATCTTTCCTTCTTTATATGGCTGAAGAGGATGCGAATCATAAATTGCTTCACCATTAATTTTCATCCACTCTCCAATTTCCTTTAATCGTATGTAGGCTTCGTCTTCAAAATCTCCTTCAGCAGTTGGTGCAACATTCAATAAAAAGTTTCCTCCCTTTGCAACAATATCAACTAAAGTGTGAATTAATTTTCGAGTAGATTTATATTCCAAGCCGGGTTCATAAGACCAACTTGGAGTAATAGGCATACAAGTTTCCCATGGATACGGTAAAGTTTTATCCGGCACTTGATTTTCAGGAGTGAGATAATTTTGATAATGTCCCGGAACAGCTCGATCAACGACAATCAATCCGGGCTGCTTCTTCCTGGAATTACTTGCAATCATTTTCATATTTATATCCTGATCTTGAATTCTATAAATATTATAATTGACAAGTTTTCTTTCTGATTCTAAATCTTTTTCTGAATAATATCTAACCCAACATCCGTCTAACCAAAGGATATCAATTTTGCCGTAATCAGTCATCAATTCATCAATCTGGTTGTGTGTGAATTCAACAAACTTCTGCCAGCGATCAGGATATTTTTTAATTTGATAATTTGCATTTCTATCCGGTGTAGCAAATTTATTCCACCAGAAATATTCTGAGTGCCAATCAGGTTTTGAAAAGTATGCCCCGATTAAAAAATCTTTTTTTCTAAACTCATTAAAAATCTCTTTAGCAATGTTTGCTTTGGGATTAGAATGAAATGCACATCCTTCATCAGTTACTTTATAATCAGTGAATTTAGAATCATACATGCAGAATCCATCATGATGCTTAGTTGTGAAAACGACATATTTCATTCCAGCAGTTTCTGCTGCATCAGCCCATTTTTTAGGATTAAATTTTACCGGGTTGAAAATTTTCTTTAAATCTTCGTACTGTTTTTTATATTCAGTATAATCATCAATTTTTCTTTTGCACCATTCTTCATCTTCGGAACAAAGTGACCATGATTCAACTATGCCCCATTGACTTGAAGGCGCCCAATGCATTAGTAAACCGAATTTTAAATTTTGCCATCGGGCGATTTTCTCGGCCACAACCGGATCTGTTTCAGGGTAATATTCTTTTATTACTTTTTCAATTTCAACCGCACCGGCATGCAGCGATTCTTTTTCTTCAATCTCACTCACGATAAACTTCCAGTTTAATTGTTTATTATGTTGAAATAAATTTCTTAAGATTAATATTGCTTAGTCACATCATTCAACAACAACTTCATCCGTAAAAATCCATGCCTTACCACCGGCTCCCGGATGCCATGATGGACATTGTTTAATATTCATTGCTTTCACCTTTATGTATCTTGCTGAAGCATTATTAAAAACTGCTGCAAAATCTTTTAAAATTATGTTTGGATCTTTCTGTGATATATCATTTTTAACATTCTTTAATTCATCATAAGTTTTGCCGTCTTTGGAGAGAGAAACAATAACTTCCGAAGGCAAAAATACCCAGGAGTTTTCATTCAATAAAAATCTGGGAATGACTTTAGAGATTTTTTCTTCTTTCCCTAAATCAATTATGCAATCAAAATCCTTTCCTTCATACCCTTGCCATAATCCGTCCCGCAAATTTGTTGTTCCTCTTATTCCATCAACCAAACCCTCTTCACCGCCGCCTTTATATCTCTGATCATACTTTTCCAGCAATGTTACTTTAGCATTTAGTGCTTTGTGAAAAACGAAATGACAAATTTATATTCTTACCTATATAATGATTATCTCTAAATGCAGAAAGAGATAACCTTTCCGATTTACTTCACTTTAATTGGGAGAAGTATAAAGAGTTGAATTTGAATCGGCATCTTCTCCATTTTCAGAATACCGAATTTGTAAATCCTTTTGACCCGGAGTTATTGATACTTCATATTGTTTTTCTTTTTCATCGTAACTTGTGTAAAATGTCATTGCTTTAGTTTCCGGGCCGTATTTAATTCCCCGAGCATCTAAATCGGCATATGCATTTTCTACTCTATTATGAAATTCATCAAAATTTCTTTGCTTAGGAGCTGTCCAAAGAACTTCTGATAAAGCAAGCAACCGGGGGAATAATCTTTGGTCAACCACTTCCATGGGAGCTCGTTCACTCCACATGTTTGCTTCACTTCCCACAATATATTTTTTTTCACTATCAGGTAAGTCTGTTGGAATTGGATCGAAAGAATAAACGACTTGTAAATCCAATCCTTCAGGATCGCTATCGAAATAAGTGTGAGATGTAGGGGAACAAACAACATAATGTCCAAGATTTGCAGCCTCTTCAGCACCGTCAAATCCTCGCCAGGATTGGACCATTGCACCTGGCGCAAGCCCGCCTTCCATAATTTCATCCCAACCAATCACATTTTTTCCTTTTGAATAAAGATAATTTGAAATTCGTTTAATAAAATAACTTTGAAGCTCTTCTTCATTTTTCAATCCTTCGGATTTTATTCTTGCTTGACAAAGCGGACATTCTTTCCATCGAACTTTTGGTACTTCATCTCCGCCAATGTGAATATACTTTCCCGGAAATAATGAAATTACTTCATCAAGAACATTTTGCAGAAAGATAAAAGTTGAATCTTTTCCTGCGCAATAAACATCATTAAAAACTCCCCATGTGGTTGGGACTTCAAAGGGCCCACCTGTACAGGAATTTTCAGGGTAAGCTGCAAGTGAGGCGCTGCAATGTCCCGGCATTTCTATTTCCGGGACGATATTGATGAACCGGCTTTGCGCGTATGCTACAACTTCTTTAATATCTTCTTGAGTATAATAGCCGCCGTAAATTGAACCATCAGCTTCTTTTCGCCAAGCACCGATTTGAGTTAGCTTCGGATATTTTTTTATTTCGATTCTCCATCCCTGATCATCAACTAAATGCCAGTGAAGCGTATTAAATTTATAGTAAGCAAGAATATCAATATATCTCTTAACAAAATCCTTTGTCATAAAATGACGGGCGCAATCTAGATTTAATCCCCGCCAGGAGAATTGCGGATAATCAGTTATCTCACAACAAGGAATTTTTGTTTCTTCATCATTCAAAATCTTTTTAGGCAATAATTGAAAAATAGTTTGTATGCCGTAAAAAAGTCCGGTTTCATCAGAAGCAACTATTGTTATATTTTCCGGATTAATTTTTAAAGCGTAGCCTTCCGGTAAACTAGTCATTACATTTTTATCAATTTTTAATGAGATTGACTTCTGTGTATCATCATCATTTTTGGCGAATTCAATTCCATAAAGTTCTTCAATATAATTTTTCAAATAGCCTATTAAATCCACTTTCAAATTTGGTGAAGAAAAAGTTATATCTTTTGAGATAATAAAATTGCCATCTAAACTTTTATATTCCTGCGGCTTGGGGATTAGCTGGGACTGTGATTGAGAATGTAAATGAATGTTTACAAACACGATTATAAATAATAATTGGAATAATTTTTTCATAAAAAATCCGTGAATTTATTTTTCTTTTATTTTAATTGTTATTACTTCAAATGGTGAAAGCTCTATTTTGTTACTGATTTCTTTCACTTCTTCTTCGTCGCCGTTACTTAAAAAGTAATTAGGAGTTGTATTTCCTGTCCAGCTTAAAAGAGATGAACTTGTTTTTTTAGTTGGATTAAAAATTCTTACCATTAAATCTTTATTGTCTTTAGATGGTCTTATCAGGGTTATAACAAGTGAAGATGACAGAGTCTAAATTTATAATTGGAGTATAATTTTTAACAGCGTCGTCTGAATAAATAACTTGCAATGGCTGCGAGTTTTCGACTCCAAATTTGTAAGATGCGAGATAGTCAAATTGATTATGAGCCGTTAAAAAATATTTGAATGCTGCGACTCCTTCTTGAGAAGCTTTATAGTTTGTGTGCCAGGAATTGTTCATAGCCCATGAATAGCAAAGCGAAGATGAAGAGGTATTTTCTGCCCAATATTTATCAGGCGATGACATCCATGCTTCTGCATTCATTCCGCCGAATTCAAATAAAGGAGCATCAACGCTTGTAAGAGTTAATCCTTTATTATCATTAGAAATATCTACCCACCTTTGCGCGGTAAAATAATTTTTGTTTGCGCCGGGCAGTTGGTCTGTTTCCGGCCGAACTACCGCCCAGGCAATGTTAAGCCTGGAAACCGGATTAGAAATATTTAGGGGAAATGCAAATCGTATATTTTCTAAATTATAATCTTTTGTCTTGTCGATTGTATTAACCAATTCGATTTTATCCAAATCATTGAAAAGAACTATCTTTTGCAGAAGCTCATTGCAGCCTTTAGCTTGAGATTTTACAGTTATGGATTGTAAAACCGGCCCATTCTCGTAACTAATTAACTTTGGGCTGCTATTTATTGATGGATTTTCTGCGTTGCTCCCCGTGTGGATAAATTGATTTAATTCGTATTTATCCGCTGAGCTTACATAATTAAAATTGTTATCAATTGTACTCAGATTTTTTATTGCAAATGTCTCATCATCAAAAGCCAATTTATAAAAATTGTTTTCAAGCTTATTATCAACAAGCGGAGAATTATTTTCATTTTGATTTTTGCCATCAACAATTTTGTATTCTTTAAAACCCAGCGAAGGAATATTTTTAGCTGTAAATACAGAACTTCCATCTGACAACTTTTGAGTTGGAATTATATTTCCTTCTTTATCGGCAACAGAAAAATCAGAGGATTTAATACCTGATGGCAGATTTACAACATCACTTCTTTGCCATGAAGAAGTATTGTATACATAAAAGTGATCTATTGTTGTATTTATTTTTTCCGGTTTAGAAACCTTGCGGAAAAGAAGCTGCGCTATACTATCAGCTTTAACGGCATAGGATTTTTTTATTTCCCACTGATCAATAACCGATTTTAATTCCGGATCTGAAATGCTATTCCATGCGCCCCAGGTGTGTTCGGAAAAAAGTAAGACATATTTCCATGCTTCGTCAAATTCCTTTTGTGGAAAATTTTTTCTATCAAACTCTGAATACAAAATTTCCAATTGAGTTAATAATTCTGCTGTATTCCTATTCATTGCAGTTTCTTTCGCTGTTGAACCAGCTCCGTCTTCCCAATAAGGGGTAAAGTCACCTGAATAAGTTGGAATTACTTTTGAATATTTTGCTTCAAAGTCTTTAAACATTTGTTCATTCGTAGAAATTTTAAATTTTGGAGTTATGTGAGTATCATTCCAATTCTTTACGAACTCCGAAAGCAAAGAATCCGGGAAGCCATTATCACCGCCGATATTATATCTTACGTGAACCATATCGTAAGGATAATCTTCTGTCGTCTAATTCATCAAGATATTTTGCAATAGGTGAAAAATCATCTCGCGTTAATCTCCAATGATGAAACCATGAATAACCTTTACCGGCAACCCAAATAAGAATTTTTTCTTTTCCGCTTGGGGATTTCCAATAAAATGGTTTGTCGCCCCAAACTTGATTTGTGTTTCCAGTTCTATCGCCGGAATTTGGGCCAACAGAAAAATATTTTATTCCGTTATCTGCAAATGCCTGAACAGTTCCCCAAGTATAACCCGGTACATCAGAAATCATTGCACTTTCTATTTTGACTCCGATATTCTTTTCCAGTTCATTTGAATAATCAACATAGCGGTATAATTCTTCAGGCCTGCATAATCCTGTTAAAATATTATTATAATCTCCGTCTAATCCTATCCATCCTTTTTTAACTGCATTAATAAACTTATCTCTTTTATCTGGAAAATTTTCCAAATAACTTTTTACTGCCCAAAGCGCTTCAACATTCCATTTGAATGTTGCATCATTGCCATATTTAACTGATTCACGAGACAGCTCAATTGCCTTATCGTAATTGTCCCAATGTTTCTTTTCAATATTGTTTTGTAAATCAGTATAACCAATATCAACATGCGCATGAGGAATCAAATAAAATGTAATTTTTCTAGCTGGTTTTATAATAGTTGTGAAGGATTTTATCTTGTCATTCTGTGAAATATTTATTTTAGTTTCCCTGGGTTTTTCTGGTGCGGTGAAATTTAAATAAAAATCATTCATCCCAAGTTTTAATTCTGATGAAATGTCATTGCCATCTTCTGAATAAATATGTGCAAGCGTAGGCGAATCAAAATGATCAATAGAAACTTTGACTCTTTGTAATAGATTTCCATTTGAATCCTTAGAAACAACTTTTTCCGGAGTGATCCTTGTCTTAGGAATTAAAGGATACTGCATGGTCATGTACCAATCTTTACTATTAGTATTGTCTCCTTCAATTTTTATATTTGCAAATCGTTGACCATTTAACAATTTAACGGGAATTGTTAAAACCATGTAACCGAAAAAATCGTCTACAGCATCAATATGTATAAATTTAAAATGAAGTTTTGAACCGTTGGAAGTAAAAATATCCCAATCTCTTTTTTCCTGGTTGGGAGAAGTCGAAATAGCAAATTGTTTTTGACCATTAACAAACAAATAAAATTTATGCGGTTCGCTTGATGTTCCAACAGAGTAACCTGCAATCCAGGCGAATGTTACAAATTCATTATTATAATTTTCAGGTATTGAATCAGTTTTCCATTCAATGTTGTCTTTATCATTTAAGCATCGAATCAGCAGCGCACGATTGGCCTCAGGGTGACATGAATGGTAATCTAAATTTTCACCTGCAACTCTTTCCGCAAAACCATTAATCCATTTTGATTGTGCTATTGCAGCACAAGAGAGTAAGATAAAAATAACGAATGCGGAAAGGAATATATTCTTTTGTTTCATATTAATTTATTTAATGAATTTTATTTAATAACTAATTTATTATTAAACTTAAAATTAAATTTAAGTTTGCGTTAGAATGAAAGTTCGATCAAAACGAATATTCTATTTGTTATTAAGTGTTTGTTGAATTTGAAACTGAAAATATAGAAAAGTGTGCGATAACACATTAAATATTTTTTTAAAAAATAATCGTTTAGAAGATAATAGTTATTTTTAATAAATAATAGTATAAAATAGAGGTTTATTTTGAAAAAATAATTATTATCTTTGCGTAATAAAGGTTAGTTTATTTTAATGAAAGAAAAACGATAGCTAATTTTGATTGTACTCTCCATAAAAAAATTTAACATAAAATATTGCTTAGCTGAAAAAATATTTAAAGAACGTTTCTAATCTTAAAATTAAAAACATCAATATTGTTAAACAGTAATTAAATTATCTTTTAAAAATTATTAATTAAGGCGAATATGAATTTAACACCAATAGACTGGTTAATTGTATTTATTTGTATATCTATTTTGTTTTTTGGTGTTAGGTTAAGTAAAAAGTATGTAAGAAGTGTTGTTGATTTTCTATCAGCCGGAAGAGCTGCCGGAAGATATATGATAACTGTTTCTCAAGGCATGGCTTTCATTGGGGCAATTACAATTGTTGGGCAATGGGAAATGAATTACATTGCCGGTTTTGTTCTTCGCTGGTGGGAATTTATTATGGCAGTCGTACTATTAATAATGACTGTCTCAGGATGGGTAATTTATAGATTCCGGCAGACTAGAGCTTTAACAATCGCTCAATTCCTGGAAATGCGTTACAGCAGAAATTTTAGAATTTTCGCTGGAATTCTTGCTTTCGTTTCCGGGTTACTGAACTTTGGGATTTTTCCGGCAGTGAGTGCAAGATTTATAATTTATTTTTGCGGGTTTCCACTTTCATTCAATTTATTAGGTGTAAGCATTTCTACTTTTCCAGTAGTGATGGCTTCATTCCTCCTTATTTCACTTTATTTTGTTTTTGCAGGCGGCCAAATTGCGGTGCTTATAACAGAATTTATTCAAGGTATATTTTCAAATTTTACTTTTCTGGTAATTATTGTAATCGCTTTATTTTTTGTAAACTGGGATCAAATCTTCCAGGCAATGTTAACTGCTCCTCCTGATGCTTCATTAATTAATCCTTACAAAACAAGTAAAGTCCCCGATTTTAACTTTTGGTATTTTATAATTAACGTAATTGGTGTTATATACGTAAAATTATCGTGGCAGGGAACGTCGGGATTTAATTCTTCCGCAAAAAGTGCACATGAAGCAAAAATGGGTGAAGTACTGGGAAATTTACGAGATATTCCCAAATGGCTGTTTTTAATTTTTATCCCGGTCATTGCATATACAGTTTTACACAATTCTGATTTCGCAAGCCTTTCTCAGAGTGTAAGCCATATTTTAGGTACGGTCGGAAATGATAAAATACAAAGTCAATTAAGAATTCCGCTTGTATTAACTCATGTATTGCCTGTGGGGGTTATGGGTGCATTTTTAGCAGTAATGCTGATGGCAACGATTGGAACCCACAATTCATATATGCATTCGTGGGGCAGCATATTTATTCAAGATGTGATAATGCCTTTTCGAAAAAAACCTTTCGAACCAAATCAGCACTTAAAAGTTTTAAGACTAGCAATTTTGGGAGTATGTATTTTTATCTTTTTCTTCAGCCTGTTATTTCCAATGACGGATTATATTTTTCTTTACTTTGCTATTACTGCTGCTATTTTTGTCGGCGGTTCGGGTGCCGTAATTATTGGCGGGCTTTATTGGAAAAAAGGAACTACCTCAGCAGCATGGAGCGCACTAATCGTAGGATCTGTTATTTCAGTAACCGGAATAATACTTCAGCAAATTTATCCAGACTTTCCGATTAATGGCCAGGTTTTTTGGGCAATTGCAATGGGTGTTTCTACTTTAGTTTATATTCTAGTTTCCCTAATTAGCCCTGAACCAGACTTTAATATGGATAAAATGCTTCACAGAGGTAAATATGAAATTAAAGAAGAAAATGTAGTAATAGATAAAATTCCATTAAAAGGCTGGAAAATGCTTGGGATGGGTAAAGAGTTTACCAGAGGTGATAAGATAATCTATATTATTGCATATACATGGACTTTTCTTTGGGTGATTGTTTTTATAGTCGGTACAATTTATAATCTAACTACTGATGTTGCTGATTCAGCATGGATGAAATTTTGGGAATCATTCGTTTATATTTATCTCATCGCATCCATAATTATTATTGTATGGTTCACAATTGGCGGCATAAAGAATTTCAAAGAAATGATGATCAAATTAAGTACTATGGTACGCGATCATACTGATGACGGGAGCGTTAAACAAGATTCGAATAATGATATAATAGAAAATGAAAAAAGTATTCCAAAAATTAATCCTGCGGAGGGAAAATAAAATGTTTAAAATGGCAATTAAAGCAGCACTAATTTTTATTTTTTCAATAACTATTTATTCACAATCAAAAGACTCATTGGTTCTGAATGAAGGATTAGTTATAAGAATGGGAAGGCCTGACGGTAATAAAGTTATAAGTCCTAATGCTGTTGAAGCTTCAATTATTACCGATAAATGGAAGACTCCAAAAGAAAATGACGAAGTTAAAATTGATAATAATTCTACTGCTAAATGGGAAAAAATAAAAGCCAATGAAAGCGGCTGGTTTAAAAATGATTCACTTTATAACGCATATGTTTATTTACAATTTGAATCCGATAAAGAAGATATAGCTATTTTGGAACAGCGCGGTAATAGAATGGTTTATGTTAACGGTATACCTCGTTCAGGAAATCCTTATGGATATCAGGATGTTTATAATCCCTGGGAACCAAGATTTGATTATTCCTTTATTCCAATAAAATTAAAAAAAGGTGTGAACGAATTTTTATTCCCATGCCGAAGAGGATTATTAAAGGCAGTTATACATCCTAACTTAAAAGGATTAATATTAAATCAGAATGATCTTACAATTCCGGATTTAATAGTAAATAAAGAATCGGATACTTACGGAGCTATCCCTATTGTTAACGCTACTAAAAATAGTTATAAAGATTTAATGATTAAGACGTGGATTGAAGGTTCTAGTCCTGCTTATTATCCATTAAAGGAACTTAATCCTCTTACAATTTTCAAAACCCCTTTTTATATAAAGGTGCCTGCTCAAAAAGATACTGGAAAAGTAAGATTAAATATTTCGATTGTAAAAAATGGACAGCAATCAGATGAACAAACATTGACTTCGATTAGCATTGCACTTCAAATTTTATTTCCTGATGATACGTTTCGTGAAACTTTTATAAGTGAAATGGATGGAAGTGTTCAATACTATGCCGTTAATCCTCCCAAACATTTAAATGAAGAAAAGCCTGCATTATTTTTAAGTCTACATGGAGCTGGTGTTGAAGCTATAAATCAAGCGCACGCTTATTATCATAAAGATTGGGGTTTCATTGTTGCACCAACTAATCGCCGACCCTACGGCTATAATTGGGAAAATTGGGGACGGCTGGATGCACTTGAAGTTTTAAATATTTCCAAAAAAGAATTTGATATTGATCCGGCAAGAGTTTATTTAACAGGCCATTCAATGGGCGGACATGGAACCTGGCATCTGGGAATAAACTATCCTGATTTATTTGGTGCAATAGGGCCAAGTGCCGGATGGATTAGTTTGTGGTCTTACAGAATTAGGTCAGTGACTGATTCTACTAAAGTAAAAAATATGCTGCTTCGTGCAACAAAACAAAGCGATACATATGCCTTCACTAAAAATTTAAAATCAGATGGAGTGTATATAATTCAAGGATCAGCCGATGATAACGTTCCCCCTGATCAAGCTGAATCCATGGTTGCTAATCTCTCCAAATTCCATAAAGATTTTATTTATTATGTTCAGCCTGGTGCTGGACATTGGTGGGATGTTTCCGATGAACCTGGTGCCGATTGTGTTGATTGGCCGCCGCTATTTGATTTCTTTGCTCATCACGCGGTTGCAGATAAAAATCAAATAAAGATGGTTGATTTTGTCACAGCAAATCCTGCGGTTGCATCAAAAAATTATTGGGTTGAAATATTAAATCAAGAAAAACAGCAAACGTTGAGTAAAATAAATTTTGAGATTCAGCCTGGAAATAGAAAATTTGTCGGCACAACTTCTAACATTGAAATGTTTTCAATTGATGCTTCAATGCTTTCCAAAGATCAACCCATAACTATTAATATTGATAGTCAAAATATTCCCAATGTTAAAATTCCAGCGGATAGTAAAATTTATTTAGTAAAGAATAATAACAAATGGGAATCAGCTTCTAAACCCAATGAAGAAAATAAAACTCCTTCAAGATGCGGTAATTTCAGAGAAGCATTGAATCACAAAGTTGTTTTTGTTTATGGAACTCATGGCAACAAAGAAGAAAATAGATGGGCATTTGAAAAGTCTAGATATGATGCGGAAAAAATTTGGTATCAAGGCAACGGTTCTATCGAAACTATTAAAGATGATGAATTTGATCCTATAAAATATAAAGATAGAAGTGTAATTTTATTTGGAAATTCAGAAACTAACGCTGCATGGAATTCTTTACTAAAAGATTCTCCTATACAGGTTAATGATGATGAAATAATAGTCGGCAATAAAAAATACGAAGGAAATGATTTTTCATGCTTGATGATTCGTCCAAGAAGCGACAGTAAAGTTGCAAGTGTCGGTGTTGTTGCCGGAACCGGAATTGAAGGAATGAGACTTGTAAATTTAGCCGATTATTTTGATCAGTATGTGAGCTATCCGGATGTTATAATATATAATTCAGATGTTCTAACATCAGATGAAACTGGAGTAAAGTTCACAGGCTATTTTGGAAATGATTGGAGCTTATCTAAGGGTGATTTTGTTAGTAAATAAATTTTAAATGATTCATAAATTAAGATTGAGATAAAATTATTTCGATCTAAATATTATCAAGGATTATTCAATGAACAATTCATTCGGGAAATCGATATTTGCCAAAATATTTTTCCTCATTTTATTTGTGTCAATTTTTAGTATTAATATTTCAGCTCAAGACAAATTAACAGACTTTGTTGATCCAATGATTGGAACCGATGGGCATGGGCACACATTCCCTGGGGCTTCCCTTCCCCACGGAATGGTGCAGTTAAGCCCTGATACGGATATTGAAGGCTGGGATTGGTGTTCGGGTTATCATTTTTCTGATAACACCTTGATGGGATTCAGCCACACTCACCTCAGCGGTACTGGAGTTGGAGATTATGGTGATATTTTATTTATGCCTACTACTGGAAATCTGCAAACTGAGCCAGGATCAAAAGCTAATCCGGATTCAGGTTATCGTTCAAGATTCAATCACAAAAATGAAATAGCAAAAGCAGGATATTATTCGGTAATTCTTGATGATTATAAAATAAAAGCTGAATTGACTGCCACTACACGAGCAGGGTTTCATAAATATATTTTCCCCAAAACTGAAAATGCAAATATTATTATCGACCTAGCTCATGGGATTCAGGATAAAACAACTGATTCAGAAATTAAAATAGTTGATAACAAAACTATTGAAGGTTACAGACGTTCAACCGGCTGGGCAAAAGATCATTGCATTTATTTTTATGCTAAATTTTCAAAACCATTCACTTCATTTGGTATTGTACAAGATGGGAAGAATAGTCCGAAAAAATCTACTGCCAAAGGAGAAAATCTAAAAGCATATGTTCAATACAGCACATCTTCAAATGAAGCAGTTTTAATTAAGGTTGGAATTTCTGCTGCAAGTCTGGAAGGTGCAAAGAAAAATTTGCAAGCCGAAATTCCTGGCTGGGATTTTGAAAAAATTACAAAACAAGCTCAAGATGCTTGGGAAAAAGAGTTATCATTAATCTCAGTTAAATCAAAAAGTAAAAAAGATAAAACTATTTATTACACTGCATTGTATCACGCATTATTAGCTCCTAATATTTTCTCAGATGTTGACGGAAACTATATTGGTATGGATAACAAAATTCATACAGTTAAGAACCACGATATGTACACTGTCTTTTCATTGTGGGATACATTCAGAGCAGAGCATCCTTTATTCACTTTAATTGAAAAACAAAAAGACCTTGACATGGTTCGATCTTTAATTGCTAAGTATAAAGAAAACGGACTTCTTCCAGTTTGGGAATTAGCTTCGAATGAAACCGGGACAATGATTGGCTATCATTCAATCCCTGTAATCGTGGACGCTTACTTCAAAGGCATAAATGATTTTGATGCTGAAGTTGCATTCGAAGCAATGAAAAAAAGTGCTATGCAGGATCATCTTGGATTAAAATATTATAAAGAGATGGGCTACATTCCGGCAGACCTGGAAAGTGAAAGCGTGTCTAAAACTCTTGCTTATTCTTATGATGATTGGTGCATTGCAAAAATGGCAAAAGCGCTCGGTAAGGATGATGATTATAAATATTTTATTGAAAGAGCAAAATTTTATTCCAACGTATTTGATCCTACTTCAGATTTAATGCGGGCAAAAAAGAATGGTAAATGGGTTGACCCTTTTGATCCATTTTCTGTAAGCGGCGATTATACTGAAGCTAATGCGTGGCAGTATAGTTTTTTTGTTCCCCAGGATGTAAACGGATTAATAAAATTAATTGGCGGTGATGAAAAATTTGTTTCTAAGTTAGATGAACTTTTTACTACCAACCCAAAGCTAACAGGTAGATTTCAATCTGATATTACTGGGATGATTGGACAGTATGCGCAAGGCAATGAACCAAGCCATCACATGGCATATTTATATAATTATGCCGGACAGCCATGGAAAACTCAAAAATTGATTCATCAAATTGTAAGCACTTTATATACAGATAAAGCAGATGGACTGTGCGGAAATGAAGACTGCGGTCAAATGTCTGCATGGTATATTTTGAGTTCTGTGGGCTTATATCAGGTTACGCCCGGCACTGATATTTTTGTTATTGGTACTCCAAATTTCGATGAAGTAACAATAAATACCGGTGGAAATAAAAAATTCACAGTTAAAGCAAATAATCTTTCTGATAAAAATTTTTATATTCAATCCGCCAAGTTGAACGGGAAAGATTATCCATATACTTATATTAAATATTCAGATATTGTTGATGGCGGAGAAATTGATTTTGAAATGGGTTCCGAACCTGGAAATTGGGGAACAGATGTTGACTCACGTCCGACTTCACTTATAGATAATCGTTTTTTAACGGTGCCTTATCTAACCTCAGGTGAAAGAGTTTTTAAAGATTCAGTCTCAGTCGGATTATCCTCAATTGATAACAGTTCAAAAATATTTTATACCACTGATGGTTCAGATCCGAAAAAATTGGAGAATGAATATTCAAAACCAATTGAATTTCATCAATCAGGAGAATTAAAATCTGTCTGTTATAAAGATGGAATTTTTAGTAAAGTAGTTACTTCCAACTTCAATAAAATAACTGAAGGCAGATCCATAATTCTGAATACACAGTTTCATCATTCTTATACCGGGGGAGGTGCTTTAGGATTAATTGATGGAATTAAAGGAACTAATAATTTTCATACTGATGCCTGGCAAGGTTATGAAGGAAATAATTTAGATGCAGTAGTTGATTTAGGAAAGATTGAAAATATATCTCATATCGGTGCATCATTTTTGCAGAATACAGGTTCCTGGATTTTTTACCCTACAGAAATTGAGTATTACATTTCCACTGACGGTAAAGCTTTTACCAAGGTTTTCGATACTAAAAACATTGAAGATAAAGCCCATAGCGAAAACGGAATAAAAGAGTTTGATAAAAAAATTGATGATGCAAAAGCAAGGTACGTTAAAGTGGTTGCTAAAAATGTAGGAGTATGTCCTCCCTGGCATGTAGCCGCCGGAAGCAAGGCATGGCTTTTTGTAGATGAAATTACAATTAACTAATTAATTTAGTCCATTTATTTTCCTATCTTATGAGTTGAAAAATAAAAAATTAAATAAATTGACTGAAAAAAAGTTACTTTCATTCCACGCTAGAGTTGTAAAAGATATTAATGAACAGCTGGTATTGAAAGTAATCCAAGAACACGAAATCATTTCCAGCTCCGACCTTGTTAAAATAACAGGGATGCGGCCTTCCACAATTTTTAATATTCTAAAAGAATTATCATCAAAATCTTTAGTGTCATTTTATGGAAAAGGCGACTCTACTGAAAAGGGCGGGAAAAAACCGTATATGTGGACGCTCAATAATGAAGCTGCATATGTGTTAGGATTAGACATTGAAGTAGGTGAAATGACTGCTGTCATTCTTGATTTCAGCGGCAGTATTATAGCAAAAAAAATATTTAAACTTGAAATTGGCAGAACTGTCGATGAACTAGCCGTTACAATAAAAAAAGTTGTTGAAGAAGTGATTGTTGAAACTAATATCGAAAGAGATAAAATATTGGGTTTAGGAATTGCATTTGCCGGTATTGTCGATTATGAAAAAGGTATAGTTGCGATGTCAAGTGTTTTGCCCGAAATGAATTTTCCACTATTAGATAAATTAAAAGAACTTCCCTTCCCTGTAATTATTGAGAACAATGCTAACGCCGCAGCAGTAGGATTAAAATGGAACGGAAATGATAAAAATAAAGAGAACTACCTCACTATTCTTGTGGAAATTGATCAAAATGTAAGCGGCCTTGGTATTGGGATTGTAATTAATGGCGAGCTTTACCGCGGCGCTTCTTATTGCGCTGGAGAATTGTATCCTTATTTACCAACTCTTAAAGAAATTTTATCAACGGTTAGAAGTAAGTTTATTGAAAGCGATATTTTAAAAGAATATATGTCTTCTTTTGAATCGATAGATATTAACGTTTTACTGGATGCTGCAAAGCGAGGCGATGAAATTGCTAAACTAGTTTTTTCCATGATCGGAAATGTTGTTGGACAAACAATTGCGCCCGCAGTTGCTCTTTTAAATCCGGATACATTAATTATTACAGGAGTTGTATCGGAACTGGAAGACGTTATTGTGCAGTCCATTCGAAAAGTGCTAGAGATGAATGTTTTATCTATTACCTGCAATACTTTAAAAATCACTGTGGATAAATATCATCAATATTCTGTTGCCGTCGGTGCCGCATCACTTATATTAGAAAATTATTTTCGCCTTCCTACAGTCAGATAAAAACAACGTAATTTTTTCACAATATTCTTTATTCTACACCCTATCTCGAATTCTCTTTTTAAAATCAATAATTATTTAAATTTATTTATGATAATTTCAATAAGAAATAAACTTCTTTAGTATTCCACCTTCTATAGTCCTTTTTATTTAGAAAATGATTAATATAATTTGCCTTTTAAATTAGGAAAACATAAGTTGCACCTCAGTTCATTTTAGAAAAAAATAAACAAACGTAATTATTTTAAACTTCTCAAAAAACAAATGTTTTCATTAGGTCGGTTCTTAATCGAAACCATTGACGATAAATGTTGCTTCTAGTCATTTTTTGCCCTTTTGTTGAGAAGGAAAAGATGCTGAAATTTACAGCGGAGAAAAGATATGAAATATGGCGACTTTTCAAAAGATGGTAAAGAATTCATAATAACCAACATAAAAACTCCAACTCCCTGGATAAATTACATCTATAATGAAAATTATTTTGCAACTATTTCTAACAACAGCGGCGGAATTAGTTATTTTAAAAATCCTCTTCATGGCCGAATTACAAGATATAGAATAAATGATGTACCCCCGGATAGGCCGGGAAAATATATTTATGTAAAGGATAAAGACACTAAGGAAATCTGGAGTTTGAGCTGGCAGCCTGTGGGAAAGAATCCGGAAAACTATAAGGCAGTTCATGGTTTCGGCTACACAAAAATTGAAGCAGATATTAATAAGATTGAATCTTCAGTGCTGTATTTTGTTCCTCTAGACGATAATAGGGAAATTTGGAAAGCCACTCTCACAAATAAATCAAATAAAAAACGTCATCTTTCAATTTTTGGTTATGTTGAATTTGCATTGGGACATGGATTAATCGATATCATAAACCAATGCGATGATCAGCATTTTAACAGAGTTTATTTTGACAAAAAAAATAATTCACTATTTGCTACTAAAACTTACTGGGTCACCCAATCCAGCGGAACGCAGCAGCAAGAAAATCAAGAATGGGATCAATGGGCTTATTTTACGGTTAATCATCCGGTAATTAATTATGAAACTTTGCGCGAACGATTCATAGGCCTTTATAGAAATGAAAATAATCCGGAAGCAATTGAAACCGGAATTTTATCCAACAAGAATACTGATTTTGGCAACGCCATTGGTGCCCTTCAAATTGATATCGATTTGGAAGCTAATGAATCAAAAGACATAATTTTTTCATTGGGTGTTATTCCTAAAAAAGAATTCGAGGAAAAGAAAGATTCATTACCGGGCTTATTCAATGACAAAAATGTTATTAACCGTGCGTTGAATGACATTAAATTAAAATGGGAAGAATTTTTAGATCATACTGTTGCAAAATCACCTGATGAAGAAGTAAATGTATTTATGAATTATTGGATCCCATATCAGGCTAAAGTTGCTTTTGATATTGGCAGAGTTGCCAGCTTTTATTATTGGGGAATAAGCCGTGGCTTTGGATTTAGAGATACTTCGCAAGATGTAATTGCTGTAACAATTTCACATCCTGAAAAAGCAAAAGAAAGAATTTTATTTCTAGCAAAACAAATGTTTAGCGATGGCAGAGTTTATCATCACTTTTACAATGAAGAGGGTCATGGTGAATTAACAAAACATTGTGATGATCCCCTATGGTTTATTCTTGCTGTTACCGATTACATAAAAGAAACGGGAGATAATTCTATTCTCCAGGAGATTGTTTCATTCGTCGATAAAAACGAAGGGACGGTACTTGATCATTTATTTGCCGTTGTAAATTTCGTTAAAAATAATTTAGCTCAACATAATCTTCCCATTTTTGGAAGAGGAGATTGGAATGACACGCTCGATTATATAGGCGGCGATAGCGGCGGCGAAAGTGTTTGGGGAGCAATGTTCTATGTCGCAATGCTTAATAGTTTTATTGAATTGTTAGAATACATCAACACTGAAGAAAAAGAAGTTGAACAATTACGCGATAAAATTTGTGAAAGTATTGATAAATATTGCTGGGATGGTGAATGGTATATCAGAGCTTTCGGAAGCAATAACAGTAAAATTGGATCGAAGGAAAATAAATACGGCAAAATATTTATTAATACTCAAAGCTGGCCTGTGATTGCTAATCTTCCTAATAAATCGAGATTATTATCCTCACTAAATTCTGCAAAACAACATTTAGATTCTGAATTTGGACCGAAAATTTGCGCTCCGGCGTTTAGAGAAATTGACCCGAATATTGGCCTAATTACACGTTGTGTGCCGGGCAAAAAAGAAAATGCAGCAGTATTTAATCATCCTAATACCTGGTTGATTCAAGCTGAATGCATGATGGGCCGTGGAAACCAGGCATTCGAATATTATAAGAAACTTTTACCAAACAAAATCGATTCCGATATTTACCAGGCAGAACCGTATGTTTATTCACAATATATTACTAGTGATGAACATGAATGCGGCGGCAAAGCAAGCCACTCTTGGCAAACCGGTACTGCTTCATGGATGTATAGAATTGCTTTCGACTATATAATGGGTGTTAGGGCAACTTATCAAGGGCTATTAGTTGACCCGGTAATTCCATCGAGTTGGAAAAACTTCAAAGTAGAAAGAAAATTTAGAGGAACTAAATATATTATTGAAGTTGAAAATCCACATGGAATTGAGCATGGTTTAAGTTCAATTATTATTGATGGGGTTGAAATTGAAAAAAATATTCTTCCCATTTCGAAAAAAGAAATTTGCCATGTGAAAATTGTAATGGGAAAAGAATCTGTTCACTTAATCAATCAAAGTATAGGATTAGAGAATTCAATTTAATAAAATATTTTTAACAAATTCATTAAAGATCTTCTATTAAATCGCTTACAAATTCAGTTCTATTTGAACATTATTCTATATGCACACTGTATAAAATTAACCAAAGAATTATTTCTACTAAAACAACCTGATTCAATAGAACAATTACTGACGAGGCAAGCTTTTGTTTAAGAGAAATAAAAATTTTCTCATAATAATTATTTTATTAACATTATTTTTCTTGATAAAAAATGTTTCGGCTCAAACAGCTACTTTGAGAGGTTTGGTTGTTGATTCTACATCAAATGAAATTTTACCGGGAGCAAATATAATTTTAGTGGGTATGAGTAAAGGCACTGCCAGTGATAATCAAGGAAAATTTATTATTCGAAAAATTCTTCCTGGCGATTATAAAATTAAAACTACCTACGTCGGATACAAAGAAAACGAAATTGATTTAAGGCTTAAAGCAGGCCGAATTACTGAAATTGTAATCAAATTAAACCCGGTTAGTTTAGAAGGCCAAACTGTTACTGTGACGGCACAGGCTAATAGTCAAATTGAAGCAATAAATAAACAATTATCCTCAGAACAGATTATTAATGTTATCTCATCTGAACATATTCAAAAACTTCCGGATGTGAATGCTGCAGATGTTGCAGCAAGACTGCCAGGCATTTCACTAATTCGGCATGGCGGCGAAGGCGGAGAGCTTGTTATCCGCGGCCTGGCTCCACAATATAATCAGATAACCATTGATGGGATACAGCTTCCTCCAAATATTGCTGTTAACGGAGAGTTTACTCAATCAACTTTGGTTGGTGATAGATCAACAAATTTAAGTATGATTTCTTCCGGCATACTTGGGGGGATAGAAGTTATTAAATCTATTACACCGGATATGGATGCGGCAGTATTTGGAGGAGTTGTAAATTTCGATTTGAAGAAAGCAATAGAGGATAATTCAAATTCTCCTTCATTCGAACTGATTACACAAGGCGGATATAATGATTTAAAAAATAATTATAAAAATTATAGATTTTCCGGAACTTACCAGCAGCGTTTTTTTTCTCAAAAGTTGGGAGTGTTTTTACAAAGCTCTTTTGAATTGAGAAATCCCGGCGGCAACTCATTAAATGCAAATTATTATCTCAGCGATAAGCTCCATGGTGACCTCGCAACACCAGACCTCTCAAGTGTAAGTTTAGGCGATTACATAAGCAGAAATGAAAGAGCTGATCTAACTGCAGTATTTGATTATAAATATTCAAATGGGGAAATAGGTTTTAAAAATCTTCTTTCAAAGTACGATATTAAGAGAGTATATAGATGGGAAGCAATTAATTCAAATTCTATAAATTATTCGGCAACTGATACACGCGATAAACTAAATTCAATTGTAAACATTTTTAGTATTAAACATGATATACCATTTTTTAATATTGACCTAAAACTTGCTCATGCTTATTCGGAAAGTTTTTCTCCAAAAAATTTATTTATTTCTTTTTTTCAAAGAACCAATTTAGGAGATATTTCAAAGTCCACTCCTGAAACTGTAGCATCGCGGGCTGTTCCTAATGAATTTGCCAGGTATAGCGGAATTTCCGATCACTCAAATTATCTTACAGACAGGGCCTTAACTGCGGCAATTGATTTTAAATCTAATTATTTTGTTTCAGATTATTTCACGGCAAATATAAAGTTCGGCGGCATGTTCCAGCACCGAAAAAGATCTTACGATAATAATCTATGGTCTGGCCCGGCATCGCCACCTTCAGTTTCAATTTCTCAAATTTTACAAAGCTATTGGGGATCGCAACTTAACAATTACAGTCCCATCATAAGAAATTTTATAGATAAAGATTATTCGTTTGGAAATTTTTTCAATGGAGATTATTCTATTTCTTATCCTGTTGATGTAAATCTTTCAAATCTAATTTACAGTCAAATCTGGACTCCTGCACTCACAAAAAACGATAATTATAATTCAAAAATTTCTGATTATAATGGAACGGAGGATAAGAGCGCAGCATATTTTATGACGAAGATTAATTATGATGATTTAATCACTTTGCTTCCCGGAGTGCGATATCAAAATCTCACTACAACTTATTTGGGTTATAGAGTAGAGATAACTTATCCGCAAAATTATTTTTACAAGGCGGCAACTAAAACCGAAGCTCATGGATATTGGCTGCCTATGCTTCATCTTGTTTATAAACCCTTTTCCTGGTTACAAGTTCATTTTGCATATACTAATACATTAAATTATCCCCCCTACTCCGCAATCGTCCCAAGCTATACAATGGATCAAACTTCTATAGCTTATAATAATTTTACATTGAAGCCGGCAACTGCAGAAAATTATGATCTGGTATTTTCATTTTTTAATAATGAAATCGGTTTATTGACATTTAACGGTTTTAAAAAAAGAATTAATAATTTAGTCTTTTCGAGTCAAACTTTTGTTACGGATTTAAGCCCCTATCCTGATCTACCTCAAAGACATCAATTATACACTTTTAGTACTTACATTAATAATCCAATTCCCATCGACGTTTGGGGTATTGAAACAGAATGGCAAACTCATTTTTGGTATTTGCCTCAGCCGTTTTCATGGATTGAATTTACTATTAATTATTCTCATATATTCTCCCAGGCATCTTATCCTAAAGGTGAACTGTTTTATGATTATAAAGAAGACGGGAGCTTCACAAAAAATATCATCAATGCGTATTACGAAACACGTCTTTTAGATCAGCCTAACGACATATTGAATTCTTCTATCGGGCTTGACTATAAAGGATTCTCAGGAAGGGTTTCCGTCGTTTACATAAATAATATATTTCAAAAAGCAGATTTCTGGCTGCAGAATAGAATTATTTCAGATAAATCAGTCAGATGGGATCTTTCAATTAGGCAAGAGCTGCCATGGTTTAATACTAAGGTTTTTCTTGATCTGATTAATTTTACAGGAACAGATGAAACCAGTCTTAATCAAAGAACTTACAATCCAGTATCAATTTCGCGATACGGAATGTTTGGTAATTTTGGATTAAGCTTTAAATTCTAATTTAATCATGTACGAAAATTATTTCTTGAAAAAAAATTATGGATGAGAAACAGTTCATTATGAAAATTGTCATACTTGTTTTATTGGTGATCAGTTTAGCTTCGGCAACTCCGCTATCAATATCAGATATTCCAGCAGCGGCAAATAATAAAGTAGCGTATTATGTTTTTGATTCCGGCGGCCCGGATCACTTCCCTCTCACTTCTTTTACAGATGAAGCAAATATAGTGGTATTGTTTGAAGGCAAATTATGGGAGTTAGCAGATTCAGTTCATTATTCTACGGGCTGGATGAGAAATGTTAATTATCATTATTACAGTGAGATAATGAGAGATGTTAGAATTTTACAATCTCGTGGGGTTAAAGTTTTAATGAATGTGGATGATGCCGCTTCTTGGAGCACTTCAACACCTTTTACAGCTTATGATGGAGTTAAATATAATTATCAGCAATTTGCTGAATTCATAAAAACCTGTGCAATTGATTCACTTCATCTTGATGGAATTTCTTTAGACATTGAACACAAAGCTCAAGCTAACGATTATTACAAATCTTTACTAAAAGAAATTGGGAAATATTTTGGCCCCATGTCTGTCAATAGCGATTCACAAATGTACATTGCAGCTATGTATAATGGATATTGGGGACAGCCCGGATTTGAAATAGGAAGATCAAAAGATATAATGAATCATTTAAACTTTGTAATGGATATGGCTTATTTTGATTCCAATTATACCAAACGTTTTAATCAATGGGCAGATTCCATTGGTTCTAATAAAGTTATGATTGGAGTTCTTATTGATAATAATGATTTGGACTTTGCATCAAAAGTCGCAGCCTGGCAGCCTTCATCTGGAGCAAAAGCAGGTATAATGGTTTACGCTGCTAACAATCTTAAATCATACACTGATTCAGTTTTCAAATCTCTTGTTGTTCCAATAACGGATGTTAAGGATTATGCAAACAATATTGAAGAAGAACCAAATGATTTTATTCTTCTTCAAAATTATCCTAATCCTTTTAATCCCTCAACGAAAATCTCTTTTGCTCTGCCCCAGACTGGATACGTAACATTAAAAATTTATGATTTATTAGGCAGAGAAATAAAAACTTTATTAGAAAAAGAAATGGCTAAAGGCAATTATTCAACAAACTTTGTTGGATCAAATTATGCAAGCGGTTTATATTTTGCACGTTTGATTGTTCAATCTAATGATACAAAGTCATATATTAAAACTATTAAAATGCTGCTAAGTAAATAAAGTAATTAATTTATCGTTAACTAAAAAAAGATAAACTATGTTAAAACGAAATACAAAAAATCCTGTTGTATCACGAGAGGATATTCCTAACATTCCGCCATATATGGTTGATGTTTCGTCAGTCTTCAATCCTGGCGCGATAAAATTTAAAGGCAAATATATTTTACTCCTTCGTGTTCAAAATAGAGGAAGAGAAACTTTCATCGTTAAAGCTGAAGGTAACAATGGAATTGATTTTAAAGTTGATAACAAAATGGTTGACTTTAAAGGCATAGAAAAAGTAAAAGAAAAAATTTATCATATTTATGATGCAAGAATAACCAAGCTTGAAAATAATTATTATATCATGTTCGCAATGGATATGGATAAAGGCTGCCAGCTTGGTTTAGCAAAGACAACTGACTTTGAAGAATTTAATTTTCTTGGAATAGTTTCTGACGGCGATGTTCGAAATGGAGTTATATTTCCTGAAAAAGTAAATGGAAAATATTTACGATTTGAACGTCCAAATAAAGTTCAGCTTGAAGGAGGCCCGGCTTCCGGGAACACAATATACTTATCAGAATCAGATGACTTGCTCAATTGGAAAACTATAAAACCTGTGATGGGCGGCAGATTTCATTACTGGGATGAAAATATTGGTTCAGGCCCTCCACCAGTTAAGACACAAGAAGGATGGCTTCATGTTTATCACGGTGTAGCAATGCATTTTGCAAGTTCAAATATTTATCAAGCAGGAGTTTCGCTGCATGATTTGAATGATCCGTCAATAGTCTTATACCGGGGTAAATATAATATTTTAGAACCTCGTGAACTGTTTGAATTAACAGGGCAGGTTCCAAATGTTGTTTTCCCCTGCGGAATAGTTGTTGAGAATTATGATGAAAATGGATTCGCTGCCTTGGACAGCAAAGTGCTTATTTATTATGGTGCTGCAGATACTTCTGTTGGACTAGCTGTTACCACCATAAAAGAATTAATAGAAGATTCAAAACAATAAATAACTAAAATTAAATTCGCTAATAATATGAAAAAAACATTTTTATTTATTTTCGCAATTTGTACAATTTGTTTTTCGCAAGAACTTCCCATTCCGCAAATAAATTTTTCGCCAAATCATTACATCTGTTACAAAGCGAATGGACCAATAACCATCGATGGTAAAATGAACGAAACTGCCTGGGGAAAAGCAAAATGGACAAATGATTTTGTTGATATTGAAGGCCCGGTAAAACCTACTCCGAGATTTCGCACCCGTGCTAAAATGCTATGGGACGATAACTATTTTTATGTAGCGGCAGAAATTGATGAACCTGACATTATGGGAACAATCAAAAATAGAGATGAAGTAATTTTTTATGATAATGACTTTGAAATTTTTATTGATCCCGATGGAAACACGCATGAATACAGCGAATTTGAAATGAATGCTCTTAATACTGTTTGGGATTTACTTTTAATAAAACCCTACCGCGACACTAAGAATGCAGCAGTTAATAACTGGGATTATAAAGGATTAAAAACTGCTGTTTCAATTTACGGCACATTAAATAATCCTAATGATAAAGATAGCTGCTGGACTGTGGAGATTGCATTTCCATGGCAATCATTTAAAGAAATAGCAGAAGTTAACGCACCTCCAAAAGACAAAGATCAATGGAGATTAAATTTTTCCCGCGTTGAATGGAAAACAGAAGTGAAAGACGGTAAATATGAAAAACAGATAAACCCGGCAACAGGGAAACCTTATCCGGAAGATAATTGGGTTTGGTCACCGCAAGGTGTGGTAAATATGCATTACCCGGAAATGTGGGGATACGTCCAATTCTCTGCTAACATCATAGGAACCACAAAAGAAAATTTTATTGTTAATAATGATGAAGCAGCTAAATGGTATTTGCGGATGTTATATTATAATGAAAGAAATTATTTTGAAAAGAATGGAAAATACTCAGACAATATAGAATCATTAGGGATGAGTAATCCTGAAATACCCGGATTTAAAAGCTTCCCCATTATTGAATTTACATCTGCCATGTTTGAAGCATATTTGCAATCTGAAAAAGGCTCCAAAAAAATTCATATTCGTAATGATGGATTAACATGGATTACAGGAAGTAAAGATTAATTTAAATTTTTATTAGAGAATTAAAATTTCTTTTAACATATTTTTCATTCAGAATAACAAAATTATTTTAAAAAAATTTAACAATTTATAAAGTCTCCATTGATTACCAGAAGAGAATTTATTAAAACCGCCGCATTAAGTACAGCTGGATTAAGCACCAGCAAATTTATATCAACAACAGATATATTTAGAAGTATAACTATGAATAAAAGACCAAAACCGGAAGATAGAAAATTTGTAAGTACTGCAGTTGATTCTGCAATTTATAAAATTAAATCATCAATTAAAGATGAAAAGCTCTCTTCCTTATTTGAAAATTGTTTCCCGAATACATTGGATACCACAATTAATTTTAAAATTGAAAATGGTAAACCGGATACATTTGTAATCACCGGCGATATTAATGCAATGTGGTTGAGAGATTCTACTGCACAGGTTTTGCCTTATATGCCATTTGCAACTGAAGATGAAAAACTAAAAACCATGCTAATGGGAGTAATAAATCGTCAAACAAAATGTATTTTGATCGATCCATACGCAAATGCATTTAATTACGGCCCAACGGGAAGTGAATGGGATAAAGATATTACAGATATGAAACCTGAGCTTCACGAAAGAAAATGGGAAATAGACTCACTTTGCTATCCAATAAATCTTGCTTACAATTTCTGGAAGACGACAGGAGATTCTACTTGCTTTAATACTGATTGGCAAAAAGCAATGAAACTAATAGTTAAAACATTTAAAGAGCAGCAGAGAATTAACGACAGAGGTCCGTATACTTTTAAAAGAACTACAGCCTGGGCAACAGATACTGTTCCTGGTGATGGCTACGGAAATCCTATTAAACCTGTAGGATTAATTGTTTCAATTTTTCGGCCTTCAGATGATTCAACAATTTTCCCATTCTTAATTCCATCAAACTTGTTTGCAGTTTATTCATTAAAACAATTGGCAGAAATATTTTCCAAGGTTATTAAGGATGAAGAATTTTCTTCCGAATGCTCTGCATTATCAACTCAAGTGTTTAATGCCGTAAAAAATTATGCAATAATTGATCATCTTAATTTCGGAAAAATTTATTCGTACGAAGTTGACGGATTTGGAAATAGATTATTTATGGATGATGCAAACGTGCCGAGTTTACTTTCTCTTCCCTATTTAGGATGCAGCACTATTGATGATCCCATATATCAGAATACCAGAAAGTTTTTACTAAGCAGAGAAAATCCTTACTTCTTCAACGGAAAAGCTGCTGAAGGAATTGGTAGTCCGCATACTTTAATAAATAAAATTTGGCCTATTGGTATTATTATGAGAGCATTAACAAGTGATAATGACAACGAAATTCTCAAATGCTTACGCATGTTAAAATCAACAGATGCTGGAACAGGATTTATGCACGAATCTTTCAATAAAGATGATGCCTCGGATTATACAAGAAGCTGGTTTGCATGGGCGAACTCTTTGTTTGGAAGCTTAATTTATAAACTTTATAATCAAAAACCTGAATTACTAAAAAAAGAAATTTAAATTTTTATACAATCTTTCCTTAACACTCAAAATCAAAAATATAATGAAGTCAAAGCTCATTTACATTTTACTTTTATTGCTGCCGCTTTCTGCTTTAGCGCAAGACTCACTTATTTATAAAAATCCAAACCTACCAATTGATGTTCGCGTAAATGATCTTGTATCAAGGATGACACTTGAAGAAAAAGTTTCCCAAATGGTTTACAATTCTCCCGCTATTGAAAGACTCGGAATACCAGCTTACAATTGGTGGAATGAAGCTTTGCATGGTGTAGCACGAAATGGAATTGCAACTGTTTTCCCTCAAGCAATTGGTTTAGCAGCAACATGGGATAAAAATTTATTATTTAGAACTGCATCTGTAATTTCCGATGAAGCACGCGCAAAATATAATTTAGCTTTAAGCAGAAATAAGCATGGAATTTATCAAGGTATAACTTTATGGTCGCCAAATATTAACATCTTTCGTGACCCTCGTTGGGGAAGAGGCATGGAAACATATGGTGAAGATCCATATCTGACTGGCGAGATGGGAGAACAATTTGTTAAAGGTTTGCAAGGGAATGATTCAAAATATTTAAAGACAATTGCTACTCCGAAACATTTTGCGGTGCATAGCGGCCCTGAACCTTTACGTCATACATTCGATGCTGAAGTAAGTGATTATGACCTTAGAGAGACCTATTTACCTCAGTTCAAAAAAAGTATAGTTGGTGGAAAAGCCTACTCTGTTATGTGCGCTTATAATAGATTTCGCGGCGATGCATGCTGCGGCAGTAATGTACTTTTAAATGAAATTCTTCGCGAAGAATGGAAATTCAAAGGCTTAATTGTATCTGATTGCTGGGCTGTTCCCGATATGTATAACTTTCACAAAATAGTTAAGACACCTGAAGAAGCCGCTTCAGTTGCAGTTAAGGCTGGAACTGATCTCGAGTGCGGAAATGCATTCCCATCGCTCGTAAAAGCAGTAGCTGACGGATTAATTAAAGAGAGTAAAATAGATGTTTCCGTAAAAAGAATTTTTACAGCAAGATTTAAATTGGGAATGTTTGATCCGCCATCAATTGTTCCATTTTCAAATTTGAATAAAATTAATACTGTTGAAGATCAATCAGTTGCACTCGAAGCTGCAAGAAAATCTATCGTGCTTCTAAAAAATGAAAACCATTATCTTCCGCTTAAAAAAGACATTAAAAAAATTGCCGTACTTGGCCCAAATGCGGATGACGTTGAAGTGCTGCTTGGGAATTATAATGGCTTCCCTTCAAATCCAGTTACTCCATTGGAAGGAATAAAAAATAAATTTAAAAACGCAAAAGTTATTTATGAAAGCGGCTGTGATATTGCCAAAAATATTCCAAGCTTTCAAGTAATTGATGCATCATTCCTTTTCACATCTGAAGAAAAAAAACAAAATGGCTTAGTAGGGGCTTACTTTAATAATAGAGATTTAAAAGATGCTCCAGCTTTTGAACGGATTGACAATAAAATAGATTTTGCATGGTGGGATGGTGCACCTGACACCTCATTCGATCCGGATAATTTTGGAGTAAGCTGGTCTGGAATTATTGTCCCGCCAAAAACCGGCAACTATGCTTTGGGCGGATACGGTTTTAACGGATTTAAAATCTACTTTGAAGATACATTGTTAGTTAGTTTCGATGGGGAATTTGATCCAGTTAAAACTTACAAATACTTAAATCTAACTAAGGGTAAATCATATAAAATAAAAATAGAATTTTTTAAAAAACTTCGATACTCATTCATGCAGCTTATATGGGAAATACCGGATGATAACCGTGAGCAGCGTGCAATTAAAGCGGCTGAAGATGCTGATGTTGTTATGATGTTTATGGGTTTGTCTCCTCGGTTAGAAGGTGAAGAAATGAAAGTTGATGTCAAAGGTTTTAAAGGCGGGGACAGATTAACACTCAATCTTCCTGAAAATCAATCTGATTTTATAAAAAAGATTTATTCTGTAAATAAAAATATTGTATTGGTTTTATTGAACGGCAGCGCAGTTTCTATCAATTGGGAAGATAAAAATTTACCGGCAATAGTTGAAGCCTGGTACCCTGGACAGGCTGCTGGGACAGCAATAGCTGATGTAATATCCGGTGATTATAATCCCGCCGGAAGATTGCCTGTTACATTCTACAAATCAGTTGAACAAATTCCGCCCTTCACAGATTACAATATGACAAACAGAACTTATCGTTATTTCAAAGGTGAACCTCTTTATCCGTTTGGCTATGGTTTAAGTTATACAAAGTTTATCTATAAGAATTTGAATCTGCTGAAAAATATTATTCACTCCACTGATTCAACCATAGTTTCTGTTGACATATCAAACGTTGGAAAAATTTCTGGTGAAGAAGTCGTACAACTTTATGTAAAAGCCGGTAAAGACACTCTCGCTGTTAAAACTTTAAAGGGATTTAAAAGAATTTATTTAAGTGCCGGAGAAACAAAAAATGTCCAATTTAAAATTACTCCTGACAAATTATCAAGATGGATTGAAGGAAAAGGTTTTTCGGTTGAACCGGATAATTATTCTATTATGATTGGTCCTTCTTCTTCAGATCAAGATTTGAATAAAATAGATTTAAAAATTGAGCAAAATTAAAGGTCAATATCTTCTTCGACAGATATTTATCAGGAGTTTTATAACTGCCATAAGGCTAATTTATAGTTTTGAAGAGAATACCATAAAAACACCATAAAGCGGTGAGTTTATTCATCTTAAAAATATATTCCGTTGATATTTAACCTTTTATTTGTATTTTTGATAAAAAAGATTTCCCTATTGCGTTTTAATTTTTATTAGTTTATTTTTATTTCGAAAAAACCGAGTGACCTTTATCTTATAAAAAATTAAATGCCATTAATTTATTTCTTCTAATTTCACTTAAAGCTTGTTTAAAGAGGTGCCTATGCTAGCTAAATTTACTATTAGTGTAAAGACCACACTTCTCCTAATTTTCCTTTCCCAATCTTTTATATTTTCTGCATCAAATGGAGTTATTAAAGGAACTATTATTGATGCTCAAGCACATGAACCGCTGCCCTATTCTAATGCAGTGTTATTAGGTACAAGCTTCGGAACAGCTGCGGACAAAGATGGAAAATTTGCCATTAAAAATGTTCCTCCCGGAACCTATACTCTTCATATTTCTTATATAGGTTATAAATCTCACGATCAAAAAATAACTATTAAAGAAAACCAAACTATTGAACAAGATTTTACTCTTGGAGCTGAGAGTGTTGTTAGTGATACTATTGTTGTCACTGCACAAGCGGAAGGTCAGCTTAAAGCAATAAATGAACAGCTTTCTTCCATACCTATAAAAAATGTTGTCTCAGCTGCAAAGATACAAGAATTACCTGATGCAAACGCTGCTGAATCAGTAAGCAGATTACCAGGTGTTTCTCTTATTAGAACCGGTGGTGAAGGTTCACAAGTTGTTATTCGAGGTCTCTCCCCGCAATATAATCAGGTTACTATTGATGGAGTTGAGATACCGAGTGATGTTGCATCAAGCAATAACCTTGTTTCAACCGATAAAGGCCAGCAAGGCGGCGGTGGAATAAGGTCGGGCTTTGGAGTTGGAGATCTTGGGGCAATAGGTGATAGAGGTACTGATTTAAGTATGATCTCTTCCAGTATGCTCGGTGGTATTGAAGTAATTAAAGCAATTACTCCCGATATGGATGCTACATTATTAGGCGGTGTTGTAAATTTTGGATTACGTAAAGCATCAAAAAATATAGCCAATAGAGCGCTGGTTGGGTCTTCGCTTCCATTAATTCAAATTGTGACTCAAGGAAGTTATAGTGCATTAAAAAAATCAAGCAACCAATATAAGTTTGTAGGTTCAGTTGAGAAACGATTTTTGAACGAAAAATTTGGTGTGTTCATCCAAGGCTCAACCGAAAGACGAAACCTCAGCGCTAATCAGCTTGGAGCCAGCTATCAATTGAATGATAAGGATCATGGAGATGCCGGAATTCCGGATTTAGAATCTTTAGACTTAGTTGATGTTTTTAGAATCCGTGAAAGAAATAATGTTACTGCTGTGTTAGACTATGAACACTCTGGTGGTGAAATAGCTTTTCAGAATTTTTTAAGTACAAGTGATACTAAGTCTACTTTTAGAAGTGAATCTATTGTTCAAACAAGCAATGACATTTGGTACGCTGCCAAAGATCAGCATAATCAATTAAATATAATAAGCAATCTACTAAGTGTTAAGCAAGATATTCCTTTGTTCCATATCGATCTAAAGCTTTCACACAGCTATACTGAAAGTAAAAATCCTAAAGACCTTTTCTTTAACTTCTGGCAAGATATATCAGGTTTAGAAGGCAGAGGCGATCTTTCTAAAGTTACTCCAAGTGTTCTTGCATCTTATGTAATTCCTAATGATACACTTGCCGATTTAGATCAGATTCAGTCGTCATCACAATTTACAAAGAATAGAGTTTTCAATGGCTTCTTGGATTTTCAGTCAAACATAACAATAACGAATTCTCTTTCAGCAATTATAAAATTTGGCGGTATGTATCAATACCTCGACCGATCATATGATTATAGCGAGTACCAGGGTTCACAGTTATATTCAGGCGGAGGCGGGGTAATTTCAGCTTTCACAAAAGCATATCCTGATTTAATCCTTGATGGCGGCAGATTAAGCTTTGCTAACTTCGTTAACAATAGTTATTCCTATGGCGATTTTCTTAATGGCGATTATAATCTTGCCTACCCGATTGATCTAAATGTTATGTGGAAACTTTTGCCCATAGCAAATGCCACAAGCACTTTGGAAGGTTATAAGAAAAATACATTTGCGTCATTGCTTAATAATTATTCAGGACAAGATAAAAAAAGTGCTGCTTATGTAATGGCGACATTTAATATTGGAGATAAAATTGTTGTTCTTCCCGGTGCAAGATATCAAAATCTAACAACCTCGTACGAAGCTTTCAGAGGAGTATCGGCCCCTGGAACAATCGGGATAAAAGGTAAAGACACTACTATAACAAGATCTCACGGATTCTTGCTTCCGATGCTTCATTTAAGATATAAACCGGTTGATTGGATCCAATTACAATTCGCATACACTCATACTTTAAATTATCCGGATTTTTCAGTGATAACTCCCCGATTTTATGTTGGAACAGGATTTATTTCATATAATAATTATAACTTAAAACCTGCTAAATCAGAAAATTATGATTTAGTAATGGCAATTTATACGAATGAGGTTGGGCTTTTTACTATTGATGGATTTAAGAAAAAAATTAAAGATCTAATTTTCCCAACTCAAACTTATATTACAGATCTTACACCTTATCCTGATTTACCTCAAAATACAAAATCACTATATCAATTTAATACATACATAAATAACCCAAATGCAATTGATGTTTACGGAGTTGAGACTGAATGGCAAACTCATTTCTGGTACTTGCCTGAGCCGTTTGCCGGCGTTGTGTTCAACATAAATTACACACACGTATTCTCCGAAGCCAGTTATCCTAAAACCACACTAACGAACGAATATGATGAACAAGGAAATTTAAAACAAACAGTTGTAGATACCTTTTACACAACTCGTTTGTTAAATCAGCCTAATGATATTCTTAATCTGGCTATTGGATATGATCATGGAGGATTTTCGGCAAGAATATCAATGCTATACATTAATGATATTTTTAAGAACCCTGATTTCTGGCTGCAAAATAGGGTTAACTCTGACAAATATACTCGTTTTGATCTATCTGTGAGACAGACTCTTCCCTGGTATGGAATTCAGATCTACTTTAACTTGAACAACATTACAGCTGAAAAAGATATAGACATAAATCAAAAAACTAGCTTCCCTGCAGCTGAAGAACATTACGGTATGACAGGCGATTTAGGATTACGTTTCAAATTATAGACTGAAAATAATTAATTAGTAAATAGGAATTTGTTACTTTGAATAAATTCATTTTAATAACTCATTCTTTAAATAACATCCACAAACATAAGGAGAACCCTATATGAAAAAAGTGCTATATTTAGTTGCTACTCTAGCTCTGGCAGCTTTTATTTCTATTCCAACTCAACTATTCGCTCAGGATATAGTTGATGTTGCAGCAATTCCTCCGGGAAATATCAATGCTGTTATCGGCGGTGATACAATAGCCGGAGGCTTTAGAGCTCATCCTGATAGAATTTATAGATTAAAACGTGGCTCAGTCTATCAGGTTACTGAAGCTATGAAGATCAATGGTAATCTAAACATTATTGCAACTGACGGTACAGACAGGCCTCCAGTTCTTGCTCCAGCTATTCTTGCCGATAACTCTTCCATTGATCACTTTTTTGAATTTCTTGGTAAAGGCGGGAAAGTTCAATTAAATGATGTTTACTTTCTATCCTTTCGTGCTGATCAAAACCAGCTAGGTTGGAGTGATGGTATCCGTATTTTTGCCGACAGTTTAAACTTTAATTTGAAAGGCTGTATTTTTGACGGATTTAGTCATTCTGCGCTTACATTAAGTGCACAGTGGGTTAAGATGAATGTACAAGATTGTATGTTCAGAAATGAAATGCACGGAACATCATGGTTTGGCGGCGGTGCGTTTATATCAGATGGCGGAACAGCAATGGACACCACAAAATGGATAAACAACTCTTTCTTCTGTAATAACTCCTACAACTGGTCTATTCGTGGTTATGATAAACTCGCTATTTTCGATCATAACTCTATGGTACTTGCTACCGTTAATCCGTTTTTAATTAGGCAAGCACCAAACTTGCACATGAGAAACAATCTATTCTATGCAGTTCATGCTATGGGTGGAAATCCAGATCATGTCATAAATGGTTGGTTCTTAAATTACCCTGATACAGCTTCAAGCAGTATCATTAGAGCAAGAGGAACTGATTCAGTTAGTTATTGGTCAAAACTTTGGGCAAGTACAATTTCTGGTCCTGAAGCTTATGTAAACGAATCTCAGGGTGTTACATCAGATTTACTTACTCCGGATAAGAGAGTATTTGATATAACAAATAACGTGTATTCATTCCCTCAGAAGATGGTAGATTTCTATAATGCTTACAACGATACCGTTGCAACCAAAGATAGTATCGATGTACCAGATTTTGCTCCTGATGAAGTTAAAGCTTATATAACTAGAAAACTTGTTATGCCTACTTGGATGAGTGATTATACAAAATGGACAATGGATACTTTACTAGCAGGTGTTTCCAATATAAATGTTGCTAATAATGTAGAAACTGATCCGGGATTCAATTCAGATGTAGAAAATCAACTTGATTTATTATTGGATTATGTTCGCAAAATTAGTACTAATGCGCTTGATACCCCTTGGTTCTATAATGCAGGCAGCCACTATCCTCCAGCATGGCCACTTTCAGAAAATTTGGCTTATTCAGATGCAGCTTTACAATCAGCTGGTACTGATGGTTATGCATTAGGCGATTTGAACTGGTTCCCAAGTCAAAAAGCACAATGGTTAACAGCAGTTGAAAAAACAGATAACAAAACTGTTCCAACTCAATTCACACTTTCAAATGCATATCCAAATCCATTTAACCCTTCAACTAAAATTGATTTTTCTGTGTCAAAAACATCAAATGTAAAATTAATTGTTTACAATGTTCTTGGCCAGATAGTTAAAACTTTAGTTAACGGTGAAATGAATGTTGGAAATTATTCGGCAACATGGAATGCTACAGATGATCTTGGTAAACAAGTTGCAAGTGGAATCTATTTCTTTAGTTTAGAATCACAAACATTCAAATCAACTAAAAAGATGATTCTTATGAAATAAGATTGCAGCTAATACTGAAAAACGTATTGCTTCATGTCTCCTTATAGATTGTCAGCCGGTTACTCTTTTATTCTACCGGCTGACATTTTTTTTGCCTGCCTAAAACTTCACCAGCAATTTTTAGAAACAAAGAAGCGTGAATATACATTTTTCTTAAAATTATAATATTGAAAATTTTTGCTCTATAATTAAGATGAATTAATTTCTTAAATTATATTTAGAATTTAATTTGTGTCCATTTATTTTTAACTATCCAATTTGCATATCATCCAGTTTGAGGTTTGATTGAAAATTTCTAATGATTTAAAGAAAAGTATTTTAGCAGAAAAAGATAATCTGACTGTAAGTGAATTAGCAAAAAAACATAATATTTCTAAATTAAAAATTAAGCAGCTTCTAGAATCAGATAAAAACAAAAATAAATGGTTTTTCCTTGTTTTAATTTTAATACCAATTCTATTCTTTGTTCTGCTTGAGCTAAGCCTAAGAATTTTTGATTATGGTTATAATACAAGCCAATGGGTTAATGTTGACAATGGAAAGTATATTCTCAACCCCGATATAGCTAAAAGATATTTCAATAATATAAAGTCACTCCCAAAAACTTCAGAAGATTTATTTGATCAGGAAAAGAAAAATAATGCTTTTAGGGTTTTCATTTTAGGCGGCAGCAGTGCCGCTGGCTACCCATATATGCCCACGGGTGCTTTTTCACGGTACATCAGAAAAAGATTGGAGCTGGTTTATCCGCACACAACAATTGAGGTTGTTAATTTGAGCATGACCGCAGTTGGTTCCTATACTTTACTTGATTTAATGCCCGGCACGCTGAAACAAAAGCCTGATTTGATTTTAATATATGCCGGACATAATGAATACTACGGCGCTTTAGGAGTAGGATCACTCGAATCTGTAAACACACCTAGATGGGTTGTAAAATTAATGCTATCCTTAAATCGATTTAAAACTACGCAACTGATTAGAAACTCAATAAGCGGAATTGTATCATTATTTGGAAAAGATAAACAGGAAAAAACCGGGACTTTAATGTCCAGGATGGCTAAGGATCAATCCATTATTTTAAATTCAGAAAAATTCAAGGATGGAGTGGAACAGTTCAAAGATAATCTTGAAGATATTTTGGATTTGGCTAAAGATTATAATGTACCGGTAATTATTGGCCGACTTACAAGTAACTTGAAAGATCAAAAACCATTTATTTCAGCTGAAACTCCCGGTCATAAAAATGCAAATCAAACTTACAAAGAGGCTCAAATAGAATTTGGGAAAAATAATATTCAAAAGGCGGATTCACTTTTCAAATTGGCAAAAGATTTAGACGCTTTAAGATTTAGAGCGCCGGAAAAAATGAATACTATAATTGATGAGTTAGGAACGAAATTTAAAGTTAAAGTTGTCCCCATTGATTCTATATTTGATGCATCAAGCGCTGATGGAATAGTTGGAAATAATTTTATGGTAGATCATCTGCATCCAAATCTAAAAGGTTATGAACTAATGGGCAAAGCTTTCTATGAAGCAATGGATAAAACCGGAAATCTTCCGAATTATGAAAAACCGATAATTGCATATAGTAATCAAGATAGTCTTACGAAGGCAAATTTCAACTTTACCAAATTAGATTCAACAGTTGGCAACTATATAGTAGCTTTGCTTAAAAGCGATTGGCCTTTCACTGTTAAAAAACATAATCAATCTATTGAGAATTTATTTTCGCCCAATACTTTTATTGATTCAATTGCAGTTGATTATTTAGAAAACAAAATAAGCTGGGCTGATGCGCACTTGTCGGCTGCTACATATAGCCTGAAAAAAGATGATATAAAAAATTATTTGAGTTATATGAATGCCTTAATTTACCAGTATCCCGGACTTGTTGATATCAGCACCGCCGTTAAATATTTTTATGGACTTAACAAAATAAACCCGGCTGATTATACGACTAAACGTTTAGGTTTAATTGCATTATACAATAATCAGTACGATGATGCGATTCGATACTTAGCTGAAAGCAAAAAAGCAAAGCCGTCAGATACTCAAATAATTTATGGTCTCGCTTTAGCTCACTTAAAGAAAAAGGAATTTAAATCGGCACTCAACGAAATTAATAATTATTTAAAATTGGATCCGAATAATACTGAAGCAAAAACATTAAAGAATAAAATTTTATCTGAAGATCAATATTAGTAATTCTTTTCTTTAGGTTGCGATATTTCGCTGTTCAAAAACAACTATAATTTTCGAATCATTTAATGCCATTTCAGCATTTATAAAAGTTTCAGATTTCTGTTATCGATAAAGACTTTTACAAGATGAATCGGTTTATCATTAAACCTCTGTTCAATCTTTAACTGATAAAGAATAGCTTCGTCTCTTCATTCCTCAAATAAAATTAGACATAAAATAAAACGTGTTGCAATTCACAGTATCGGTTGAAAAGAGGTAAAAGGTACATATGTCCCCGCATATAATTTTTAAGTTTGGATATCCATTAAATTTATAACCTCTTTGAAGAATAATGAAAAATAAATAAGAATAAAAATTCAAATTAAGATGTAATTTAATTAATAGTAAGAATAATTATGATGGAGAATAATAATCAGTCTCGTGTAGAGGATTTAAAGCAAATACCAGAAATTAAAGAAGAGCTTAAAAAGAGTTCAGCCGGTAAACGCGAAAAAACGGAAGTTAAAAAAAGCTTATGGTTTGTTGCTTACCTTTTATTTCTATTAATCTTCGGCCTTCTACTCTACTTATTCAGCAAAGAATTTTTTGGTCTTTCTGAAAATACCCGGATAGTATTACAGCGCGTTACAAGAGGTTCTATACTGATAGTGCTCGTTTTAACTATCGCAAAAATTATTCACATTTATTTTATAAATACCATTCAAGATGAAGTAAACAAGTATAATTTAAAACGTGTCTTAAGATTAATTGTAATATTAATTGTTTCGTTCATCATAATTACCTCCCTGTTTATCAATTGGCAAACTGCTTTTATTTCACTTGGAATTATTTCTATAATTATTGGATTTTCACTCCAGACAATTTTATCCAGCTTTATCGGTTGGGTTTACATACTAATAAGAAAACCTTACCAGGTTGGCGATAGGATTAAAATTGGTGATGCAACAGGTGATGTTATTGATGTGAGTTACTTTGATACCACACTTTGGGAATTTGGAGGACAGTATCTTTCAACTGATCACCCAAGTGGAAGAACTATAAAATTTCCCAACTCGGAAGTTATGACCAGTATGGTTTATAACTATAGCTGGCCTTTATTTCCTTACATCTGGAACGAAGTAAAATTTAACATAGCATACAATAGTGACCTGGAATTTGTGGATAAAGTAATGCGGGAAGTTGCTGAAGAAGAAATAGGAAAATCAATGATTGAGCGAATTGAAACTTACCGAAAACTACTTGCTGAAACTCCCGTAGATGAACTTGAAGTAAAAGCCCATCCATCTGTAATATTTCGAGTTAGCGAAAATACCTGGATAGAAGCAATAGTCAGGTATCTTGTAATGCCGAAAGAACAAGGGAGAGTAAAAACTAAATTAATTAAAAAAATACTGGTTCGTTTAAATAATGAACCTGATAAAGTTAAATTTCCTCATGGAAACAGTAGGTAAAAATTATAATTAAAATTACTCTCCCCACTAAACCTTGTACTATCATTTATTAAAAATCATTATTAAGAGCTAACGAAATCACCGCCGTTTACGTGAATAAATTGTCCGGTGACAAAAGACGAATCTTCCGATGCAAGATAAACATAAGCCGGTGCAACTTCACTTGGCTGCCCTGCCCTTCCCAGCGCGGTACTCTGACCGAATTTAGTAACATCATCAAAAGTGGAGGGAATAAGCGGAGTCCAAATAGGCCCCGGCGCAACTCCATTAACTCGGATTTTCTTTTTTGCCAGACTCTCTGCCAGAGATCTTGTAAAAGCTGTAATGGCACCTTTTGTAGCAGAATAATCTAAAAGATGCGAACTTCCCCTATAGCTTGTGACACTTGAAGAATTAATGATTGAATCGCCTTCATGCAAATGTTTTAAAACTTCTTTTGAGAAATAAAACATAGAAAAAATATTCGTCTTAAATGTTCTTTCCATTAAATCAAAGTCCAATTCACTTAAATCATCGGCAGGATGCTGCTCGCCGGCATTGTTAATTAATATATTTATTTTACCGAATTCTTTAAAAGTTTTTTCCACAACTTTTTTACAAAAATTTTTATCACCGATATCGCCTGCTATAGTCAAACATTTTCTTCCTTCCTTCTCCACTAATTCTTTAGTTTTCTCAGCATCTTTATCTTCATTTAAATAAACGATACAGCAATCCGCGCCTTCGCGTGCAAAATGAACTGCAACCGCGCGTCCAATTCCGGAATCACCCCCGGTTATGATGGCAATTTTATCTTTTAATTTTTCCACACCTTTGTAATCAGACCTTATAATCTCCGGCTGAGGATTCATCTTATATTCATAGCCCGGCGTATTTTGTTCTTGCTCAGGAAATTTTGATGGTTTATTATTTTTTTTCATTGAGTAATCCTTTTTAAAAATGAGCTTCTAATTTAATTCAACGAATTTTGTTTTTAATGCTTGACTTCACAATTTACTCCATAGAATATCTTTCTGTTAAACTTCTCACATCGCATTTTTATATAGTCGTTCCTTACATCTTTTTGTGTCTATCTGCATATGCGCCGCTTCATTCATCAATTATATTCACCTTCGAAATAATTTTTAATAATCACTAAGAGGTTTTTATGAATAAGGAAGAGAGAAATAAATGGGAAAAAGATTCTGAAAAAAGGACTAACGATTCTAAAAGAAGAAGTGAAAGAGATGATGATTTTAGAGAAGATAGAACAGGGGAAAAAAAGAATTTTCAGAGAAAGAAAAAATACGAAAAAAATAAAATTGCGGTAAATAATGAAGAAGCTGATTATCAAAAAACTGATGATAATATTGATGAAGATGAAGAGAATATTGATGATAAAGAATAATCAGCAAGTTTATGAGTAAAACAAAATTATTAATCAAAATAAAAAATAGGAGAACAATATGTCAGTAAAAACATTAAAAGATTTATTCGTTGATGAACTAAAAGATATTTACAATGCTGAAAATCAGCTTACAAAAGCTTTACCTCAAATGGCAAAAAAATCTTCGTCAAGTTCATTAAAAAAAGCATTTGAGAGTCATTTAAAAGAAACAGAAAATCAAATTAAGAGACTTGAAAAAGTATTCGATGAAGTCGGAATAGCTGCAAAAGGTAAAAAATGTGCGGCAATGGAAGGTTTGGTAAAAGAAGCTAAAGAACTAATGGATGAAGTTGAAGATGAAAATGTTTTAGATGCCGCTTTAATTTCAGCGGGCCAGAAAGTTGAACATTATGAAATAGGCTCTTATGGAACTTTAAGAACTTTCGCAAAACTTCTGGGCTTTTCAAAATCTGTAGATTTATTACAAGAAAACCTTGACGAAGAATCTGCAGCGGATGAAAAGTTAACTGAAATAGCAGAATCAGAAGTTAATGCGGAAGCAGAAACTCAAAACTAATAAACTTATATTATTATATGCCGCTGAATAAGCGGCATTATTTAATTATTAACATTTTTAAATAAATGAAAAAAATAAATGAATTATTCGATAGATTTTCTACTAAAATTACACACTTTGCCGGGAGCAGTTCGGCATTCGGAATTGCATTTTTATTTATAGTCATTTGGATTGCTTCAGGTCCCTTTTTTGATTTTTCCGATACATGGCAGCTTGTCATAAACACCAGTACAACTATAATTACATTTCTAATGGTTTTTATAATTCAAAGAGCGCAGAACAAAGATTCTGTCTCAGTAGAAATAAAGCTTAACGAATTAATTGCTGCAACAAAGGGTGCTAGTAATAGACTGGTTGATATTGAAGACTTGACGCAAGAGGAATTAGATGCATTACATAAATATTATGAGTTAACCGCAAAGCAAGCTAAAAAAAACAGCAGCATTCTGAAAGACAGAATAAAAAGCTAAAATTTTTTACGAGTGATGTAAACCAATCAGAGGTAATCTTTAATATTTCATATCCCCTTCTTTTAATAAATTTATTATCTTATACTTTCTTTATTGGTCACTATACATTCTGTAGATTTACTATTATTGTAAAAAGGAAAATGCATGCTAATTGACATTTGTACATCGAACCCTCCCTACAAAGTATCTCAAACTATTGCAGCATCCGGGTTAAAAAAAAGAATGGCTGATCGTCCAGCCATTGAGAGAATTATTGAAAGTGCTTCATTTTATTCCGGCATAGAGAATAGATATGTCGTCATTCCTGATGCTGATAGCAATGCTGAAAATAAATTTTACTCAAATAATGGAGATAATTTTAAACCCGATACACAATCAAGAATGGCTGAATACGAAAAATGGTCAAAAATATTAGCAAAGCAAGCGGTTTCAGATATACTTTCAAAAAATAAAATTAACTCTGAACAAATAGATAAATTAATTACTATTTCTTGCACCGGATTTTTTGCTCCCGGATTAGATTATTATTTAATTGAAGAATTTAATTTTCCACATTCAGTTAAACGGACCAATATTGGATTCATGGGTTGTGCCGCTTCTATTATTGGATTCAATTCTGTTTTTGAAGCATTAAATTCAGCTAATAAAGAATTAAATATAGTGCTGGTTTCAGTAGAACTTTGCAGTCTGCATCTTCAAACCGAGCCCACTCGAGATAACATTATTTCAAATTTAATTTTTGGCGATGGCTGTGCTGCAGTATTGTTTTCAAATTCTTCTCAATTAATTCCTAAGTTAAAACTAACTTGGGTTGAATCTTTTTTATTTGAAAACTCTGCCGAATATATGGGATGGAAAATTGGTAATTCTGGATTTGAAATGATGCTGTCATCTAATCTTCCAAAAATAATTTTGAACGAAGCAGCTCCTCGCTTAAAGAAAATACTAGCTGATAAAAATATTAAAATAGAAAATATAAAGCATTGGGCTTTACATCCCGGCGGAAGAGCAATTTTAGACTCCATGCAAAATGGTTTGGGACTTTCAATTGAGCAGCTTAAGCCTTCCAGAGAAGTCTTAAAAAAATATGGCAATATGTCTTCTGCTTCAATTCTTTTTGTTCTTAAAGAGATTTTTGAATCAGTACAAATTAATAAAGGTGATTATTGCTGTGCAGTTGCATTCGGACCTGGATTGACTATGGAAATTGCATTATTTGAATGTGCATAAAATGTTAAAGAGAATTTTTCAAAAAGAAATAATGGATAATTTCTCAATTCAAGATGAGAGAATTATCATTGCACTAAATGAGTTAAATAAAATAAATAAATATTTAGGCGGCAATAAAACCTCAGAAAAAGGCTTGAAATTATTAATAAAAAAAAGTGGAAATAATAAAATAAATAATATTCTGGATGCAGGAGGTGGAAGCTCTGATATTCTTCTTTCATCAAAAATTAATTTTAATCAGATTTCAAATTTAGATATCAATCCTGGGATCAATAAATATGTTAAAAGCAAATCGCCAAAACTAAATATTATATGTTCAGATATTTTTAAACCGCCTTTTAAAAATAAAAGTTTTGATATTATACATGCCTCGTTATTTTTTCATCATTTTAAAGAAGATGAAATAAAAACAATTTTAATTCAGATGAAGAAAATAGCAGTATATGGAATAATAATTAACGATTTACAGCGTTCAATTTTTGCTTACATGGGAATAAAATTTCTAACAACATTATTTTCAAAAAGTGATATGGTAAAAAATGATGGGCCTTTATCTGTTAGGAAAGGATTCACCCAAGTGGAATTAATTAAACTTTTGAATGAATTAAATCTAAGTTACGATTTAAAATGGAGCTGGGCATTTAGATGGCTGGTTGTAATCTATTTATAAAGTTCTAAATGACAAATTCTGATTTTGATGTTGGTATTATTGGGGGAGGCCCTGCCGGGTCTTCAGCGGCACTTTTACTAGCGAGAAATGGATTCCGAGTTTTAGTAATTGAAAAAAAAGTTTTTCCACGCGAAGTTCTTTGCGGCGAATTTCTTTCCAATGAAGTTATTCAATTCTTAAAAGATCAAAGTTTATTTGATGAATTTCTTTCCCTGCATCCGAACCCAATTACTTCTTTCAAATTTAAAATTGATAGTAAAAGCATTACATCTAAATTGGGTTTTACCTCTTATGGTTTAAAACGTTCAAAGTTCGATCAATTTTTATTACAAAAAGCTGAAGCAAGCGGCGCAAAAATTATTCAGCCTGCTGAAGTAAAATCAATAAATAGAATTGAGGATAATTATAAGTTAATAATTTCGGGAACGGAAAAAAAAATAAGTGAAATAATAGTTAAAGACTTAATTGCCGCATATGGAAAACAGAACATTTTAGATAAAAATTTAAGTAGGAATTTTCTTAACAAGAAATCAAATTTAAACGGAATAAAATTTCATATTGGAAAAAAGTATTTAAATTCTTTTAATGAAGAAGAGATACAAATATTTTCATCCGAGGGAATTTACTGCGGATTAAATGCTGTGGACTATGAAACTGTAACAGTTTGTTTCTTAGAAAATAGAAATAAAACCAGGCTTTCACCCCGACAGCAAATACCGGAATTAATGATCAAAAACAAAAGTTTTTCTAAAATCTTTAATGATGACTTACATGATTTTTTTAATAATGTTAAAATATACGGTACGGGAAATATTTATTTTGGCAAGCGAAACTTAATTGAAAACGGTATTTACATGATTGGAGATGCTGCCGCAGTTATTGCCCCATTAGCAGGCGACGGAATTGGAATGGCAATTGAATCGGCTAAAATTATTGCGTCTTTAATAGTGAAGCAGCGATACCAAAATTTAGATAAACTTTATATTGAACAATGGTATATTAAAAGCTGGCATAATAGATTTAACAAAAGAATAAAAACTGCCAGAATAATTCAAAAAATTATTTTGAAAAAAGTTCCTCGATCGTTAGGGTTTAAAGTAGTTTATAATTTCCCATCACTTCTTCCAGCACTAATTAAACTGACAAGAAATTAAATTTTATATTTAATGACTTGCCATTTTACTTGTAATTATGTCTATAGCTGTTCCGACTGAAGTCATTTTCTCCATTGATTCATTGTCAATCTCAATATTAAATTCTGATTCGACATCAAGTATTACATCAACCAGATTAATAGAATTTATTTCGAGATCGTTTATAAAATCTGTTTCCTCGGTGACGTTATTTAGCGATTTGCCTTCAGGGACATAAGGTTTTACTATTACTTTTAATCGTTCTACAATTTCATTTCTATTCATTTTTTATACTTCAATGTTGTTTTTAAAAATCTGCCTTTTGAATAATTACACAAGTATTTACATCTCCGAATCCCAAGCTTGCTTTTGCAATAATATTCAGCTTGTCAGGATAAGTTATGTTCTTTGGAATTTTAGTTTCTGCAATTAGATTAGATATTTCCGGATGGACATCTTCACAATTTAAAGATGGATATAAAAACTGTTCATGTAATTCTAATACGGCGGCTACACATTCAATCGAACCGGAAGCGCTTAAGCAGTGGCCTGTCATAGATTTTAATGAATTAATATAAGGAAATTTTTCACCTTTTCTTTGCAATGCTTCAGTCCAGTTTTTTATTTCCATTGGATCTTTCATCGTTGCGGTTAAATGCCCGTCTATTACATCAATATCTTCCGGTGTTACGCCTGAATTTTTAATAGCTTCTTTTATACATTTTTGAACTGCTGCTGAATTTTGAACAGTCATTGTACCATCACCTCTTTGTCCGCCTGAATTAATTTCCCCTCCCAAAATTTCGGCATAAATTTTTGCTCCTCTTTTTTTTGCACTTTCCAAAGATTCAAGAACTAAAGCTCCTGCACCGCTGCCTGGAACAAAACCAAAGGCAGTTTTACTCATTGGCCTTGAGCCTTTTTCAGGGCAATCATTAAATTTATATGTCATAACTCTCATGGCGTCAAATCCCGCCCACATATACGGCCCATGATCACTTGTACTTCCTGCAAGCATCCTTTTAGCTCTGCCTGATTTAACTCGTTCATAGCACATTAGTATTGCTTCTGTACCTGTTGAGCAAGCCGATGAATTTGTAGTAACCTGGTTTCCCAGGCCAAGCATTCCACCAAGGTATGCACTAATTCCACTAACCATGGTTTGCGGTAAAGTATTGCTGCCAAGTTTTCGAACCTGTCCGTTATCTACTTTATAAATTGCTTCTCTTATTTTATCAACGCCTGAAGTTCCCGCGCCAAAAATTAATCCGCTGTCCCAATCTGGTATATCTTTATTATTAATTTCCAGGCCTGCATCTTTCCATGCATCTATTCCGGCAATACAACCGTACATAATTCCTGAACTATTAAAATTACGGAGCTGTAAAGGTTTAAAATATTTAAGAATTAAGTCATCGGTGACAACAGGAATTCCAGAAATACAGCAAGAGAAATTAAAATCTGAAAGTTCTTGATTAAAACGAATACCTGATCTGCCTTTTTTAATAGCTTCAGTAAATTCAGGGAGACCTGTTCCGTTAGGAGCAACAACTCCGAGTCCTGTTATAACAACGCGATTATTCATTTGGTTTATTTTTTACTATCCCGGCAATTATTCCTTTGCATACAATTTCTTCCCTTGAATTAAGCATTTGAACTTTGCACTTTAGTTTTCCAAATCTAAAATATATCTTTTCGGAAACTACCACTACCTTTTCACCTGGGAATACTGGGACTAAGAATTCTACGTTAGATGAAACGAATGCAAATTCAGGAATATTCCCGTGAATGATTTCATCTTTTAATAAAAAAATTCCTAGGCAGACCAGCCCTATTTGTGCCATGGTTTCTGTGAGTATAACTCCAGGTGTTATTGGATAATTTTTAAAATGGCCTTTATAAAAAAATTCATCTTTGCGGAATTTATACGTTCCGCAAACTGAACTCTCATTTATTTTTTCAATTGAATCAACAAATAAAAATGGTTTGCTGTAAGGAAGCAGTGAAATAATTTCTTCTTTAGTCATAACTACGATAAATGCTCCCCTCCATTTACCTGGATAACCGTTCCATTTATCCATGAAGCTTCATCAATACATAATAAATAAACTGCATTTGCTATATCTTCCGGAGTAGTTAATCTGCTAAATGGATTTCTAATCTTAGAATATTCTTCAAGCTGCTTACTTCCCGGAATCATTCTGAAAGATTTTGTATCCGTTGTACCAGCTTGAATACAATTAGCTCTTATTCCAAATGGAGCAAATTCCAGAGCTATATTTCTTGTAATTGCTTCCAATGCCGCTTTTGCTGCAGAAACAGCTCCATAATTTTTCCATGCCTTTGAAGAACCTTCGCTTGTAAAACTTATTATTCTTGCATCAGATGAAAATAATTTATTCTGAAATAATTCTTGCGTCCAATCGTAAAGGCTGATAGCCATAGCTTCAATTGTTAATTTAAAATCTTCATTTTTTAAAATCTGAATTTCATCATCAATCATCGGCTTTAAATTCCCTTTAGCAATACTGTGTAAAAGAAGCCTGACACTTCCCTTCTCTCCTATTTCTTTTTTTATACCTATTATTATTTCTTTTCGCTTTTCTGAATTTACCGCATCCATATTATATGATATAAAATTAACTCCTTGAGAAATAATTTCGTCAAATCTTTTTTGGACTTCTGCTAAATCGGATCTAAGGTCTCGATGAATGATACAAATATTCATCCCATGTTTTGCCAATTTTTTTGCAGATGCAAATCCAAGACCGCTTGAACCCCCTAAAATGACAGCCCAATAATTTTTTTCTTCAAACACTTTTGACCTGCTGTTTAATTATTCTCTCCGCAAATGGAACTGGGAAAATGAAAAAATTAAATATTTTCATCCGCATACTCAATTTTATAATTGGTTATCAAAAAAAGTAAATACTTTTACTACTTTTCAAATTTGTATGAAGAGCATCTTGATACGAAACTATTCTGCTTCTAATATTTTGAAATTAAATGAAAAATAAATTTCATTATTTTAGCAATATCATTTTTTTAACTGCTGTGTGTTCATCCGTTTGTAGTCTATAAAAATATACTCCGCTCGACAGGGCTTTTGCATTAAATAAAACAGAATGCAAACCTGGATCGAGTTCTTTATCAATCAACAAAGCCACCTCCCGTCCAAGTATATCATAAATCTTTAGATTTACTTTTCCGTTTTTGGCGAGATTGAAACTAATATTGGTGGAGGGATTGAAAGGATTCGGATAGTTCTGTTCGAGACTAAAATATTGAGGTGAGAGTTGCTCTTCGTTTACACTAGTTACACCGCCAGGGTATTTTAATCTTAGATTATCCACATAAATTGTTCCTGATGTTGTTGCACCCTGAACTTTAACTGCGGCAAGTTCAATTTCGATTCGTTTAAGCATTAAGGGATAAGTTAAGTCATAATTACCAGATAATTGAGTCAGCCCTGTCATAGGTGCATACACATTATCAAAGGCTAAGCTATCGTTGAGATACTTCTTTCCAAACGCTCTAAAGATTCCGGAATTAGTATCCCAAAAACGGTAATATAGTTTATGTTTTCTACCGTCTGATTTTACATCAAGAAATATTGAATCGGGTATGCCATAAACAGCTATGTCTTTATTTAGATATACCATATAATAAAGCTTTTGAGGATCGTAAGTGAATTTATAATCTATTTTGAAGGACGCATTACCGGCAGACTTTTGATCCGTTACAAGAGTTACGGTGAGTGAATCCAGATTATCGCCTGTAAAGGTCCAACCGGTTAAACTGTCAAGCGAATCGAAGCTGATAATGCCACTTGCATTTTCAACTTTAACAACAGACGTATCGCTGTAACCGCTGCATTCAGCAATTATATTTGTAGTACCATTCTGCCTTCCAGTAAAATTACCCAATGAATCAATGGTTCCTACTGAAGGATTAGTTGAGGTTAATTTAAACTTCGTTATCGCAAGTTCGTGCTTTACTGAATCAGCATCATAAGTATCAATGCTTATTTTAAGAGAATTTAATGTATCTGTAACTGCTAATCTTGGTTTGATAATAAAATATTTGAGATCAAAAGTTTTAACAAAGCATGAGTCAGTTGTGTTATTGAACTTTGCGTAAACATACCCGCTATCAGGTTTGTCTGCTGGTGTGAAAACTCCATATGATTTTATCGTTCCAATCCTGCTATCGCATGAATATTCTATCATTGATGCAGGTAAAATAATTGTATTGCCAAATTTATCAATGGCAACAGCATTGAAAGTGTAGTTATCGTAGCGAAAGATATTTAATGAATCTTCAGAGAGCTTCATGGAAGAAAAATCCTGAGGCGTAGAAGAAGCAAGTACCATTAATGAATAAAGAAAATTTGAACTGAATGCAGGCAAAAGTTCCGGATTACCGCCATGTCCGGTTTGGGGGAATAATGCATGGTTATAAATTCCTAGTTGTGTTGCAATTCTCGATATTGCAACACCGCCAAATAATTCTATTCCAAAGTCGGTAGATATACCACTGTCGGCTGGGACAACCACATCAAGCAAACCATTAAAATTAGCAATCGGTACTTCTCCGGGATCAATCCATGCTGGATCCACGATAGCCCCATAATAATTTACTATGCCTTTAATTTCTGTTGAAAACCCCGGATTTCCGCTTGTTCCTTCAATGTCTCCCCACTTTGCCTGATTTACTTCGGGTGGAATTTCATCCTGATTCCAATACGCATAATGTACCGCAATCATAGAACCCGCCGAAGAACCTTCGAGATATATTTGAGAAGTATCTATTCCATATTCAGCAGCTTTTGAACGAAAGAAACGAACAGCAGCTTTAGTATCCTGAACACCACGCAAAAGAGACTCTAATATTGTCGTAACCCCTTTAGGTGACTCGATTCCAAGTCTGTAATCTATTGTAGCTGCAGCAAACCCGCGTTTTGCAAGGTCAGTACAGGATGAAGCCATTTCGCTTCTGAGGCCGGTTGTTAAGCTTCCACCATGAATACAAATAACCAGCGGCCTTGATGATAAAGTATCATTTGTTGGTTCATATAAATCCAAATATAAATTTGAGCTGGAACCGGAAATTTTAACACTGCTGCCGAATTGAATGTTATTTGTAACTGTTACATTAGTAAAAACTTTATCTTTATAACGAGTCTGTGCTACGCCAATCTGTATGAAAATAATGACCAGTATAATTGTAAGTGTTTTAGAGAGGGAATTATAAAAAGATTTCATAAGGTAATCTCCTGTATCCAAAATTTAATAATCGGCTTTAATCTAATATAATGTAATCAAAAAATACATTTTATATAATCAAATTATAAATTTATCAAAGAAGTATAATTGTCACTTATTGGTTAGTTCTTTTAAATGCAGTACGCAATTTCATCCTATATTTTTCAAGGCTGATGTTAGATATTGGTATGATAAACGAGTATGTCAATTTAAGTAAACGAGATAGTGCACAATTGCTTAATTTTTTTGATTAGGGCTTGTAGATTTTTTAGATTTTCCCTTATTGTACTTAGAGTTTTTCTTTGCCAGTTCTTCTCTTATTGATTAAGCCGGCAGTCTTACAAATTTATTTATATCTTAATTGATGGTCTGATTAACGATAAGTATTCATTCATTAATTATTTTGTAATTATTTATTTCAAAAAAATCTGTATCTAATATTCAAGGATGGTATTCTTCTTGAATCCGGTTTAAATAAGTTTGACGTTTTTCTAATTATCAAAGTAAACATTCATTCCTTTGACCTTAACCGAATTTACCCGCTTTTGCATTTCAAAATCATCAATAGATTTCAAATTCAGTAACTTGTATTCCATCCCAATCCTTGCAGCTTTGTCTTTCCCCAAATTATGATAAGGCATTAATTCAACTGCTTTTAAATTCGGATATTTTTTGATTAATTCTTTTATTCCATTGAAATGTTTCTCGTTATCATTTATGCCGGGAATAATCGGACAGCGCAAAATAATCTCTGCATTATTTTTATAAAGAAAATTTAGATTGGATAAAATTAAATCATTATCAACATTGGTATATTTTTTATGCTTAGAACTATCAGTTAATTTATAATCAAATAAAAAAAGGTCTGTATATGGAAGGATAGCTTTGTAGTATTCTTCTTTCGCAAAGCCGCAAGTATCAATGCACGTATGAATGCCTTCATGTTTTAATGCAATTAAAAGTTCTTTTGTAAATTTAAATTGTGCTAAAGGTTCACCTCCCGAAATTGTAACTCCGCCGCCCGATTTTTTATAATATTGAATATCTTTTTTTACTTCTTCTATTATTTCAATTATAGATTTTTTTTCACCAATTATTTTTAAAGCATTCGATGAACACACTTTCACACATTCGCCTTGTGATTTGCAAAGGTTCCAATCTACAAAATGAATCCCATCCTTTATTTTGTGAACATGGTTTGGACATGCATTTACACATTCAAAACAGTTTAAACATTTTTCAGCATTAAATGAAAGCTGCGGTTTAAATGATTGCGATTCGGGATTATGGCACCATTCGCATTTAAGAGGACAACCTTTTAAAAATATTGTTGTTCGTATTCCCGGCCCATCATGAATGGAAAATCTCAATATGTCAAATATAATTCCCGTCATAATTTATCATGAAAAATAGATAACTAATAATTGCTTATTCTTCATTTTTAATTCTTAATTGTTAATTGATTTTTTAATACAAAGTTCTGCTCAATATTTCAAGCTGTACATCGTGTGAAAGTTCTACGAATCTAGCACTGAACCCGCCTACTCTTACAAAAATGTGACTGTATTTTTCCGGCTCTTCCATTGCTTTTTCAAGTTCATTTCTATCAACCACAGTTATCATTGTCTGCGCTCCGCCATTTTCAAAATAAGTTTCCAATAATGAATTTAAAATTTCTTTTTTTGTACTAAACATATCTTTACTGAATTTCATGTTCTGCACTGCCCCGGCATGGAGGAATGGAGATGGTTTTAATATTGAATTTAAAAATGCTGTAGCGCCATTTTTATCATTTCCTCCTGAAGGATTATTTCCATTAGCCATTGGTTCTCCAGATTTCCTTCCATCGGCAGAAGCAGAAGTCCAATGTCCCATCAAGGTATTTGCGCTATTATTTATGACCACAACCAGGTAAGAATGAAGATTAACTCTTTTGATTTGACTTTTCACAAAGTTACAAACATGCTCATGAATGTTAATAAGCATTTCATCAGCCTCATCATTATCGTTGCCGTATTTAGGTGCATTTAATAATTTATGTCTAACTTTTTCATACCCAGCAAAATTTTTATTTAAAGCTTCAAGCAACTCTTCTTGAGAAATTAATTTCTTTTCATAAACCAATTCTTTTATAGCAGTGAGGCTGTCTGCTGCATTAGTATTTCCATATGTTTCAAGCGTTCCACCTAAATAATTAATTCCTCCATCAAAAGCGCCTTTGCCTTTTTCAATACAACTGTCATATAATAAACTTAAATAAAGAAACGGAGCATGTTCACCGGCTATTTTGTATTCCAAAACTTCTTGATCAGCCATTAATCTTACGAAAAATTCTACTTGTTTTTTATAAGCATTTAATAATTCGTCAAAAGTTTTAAAGGTTTGAAATTCACCGAGTTTAAGTCCGGTAATTCTTCCGTTAAAAGGATCTATCCCATTGTTTAAAGTTACTTCCAAAGCTTTAAGCAAGATTAATTACTCCGCTAGGGGTACCAAAACTTTGATGATCAATTATATATTCGCCGCAACCGTATGGAACATATTGCTTAGCGGTTTTTTCATCAAAACCAAAAGCACACTGTACGGCTTTTAGATTTACATCATCATTATAAAGGATTGGATAGGTTCTACCTTCTCCAATTACTTCCAAAGCTTTTTCCATCAATTGCGGATTCATTCCTTCATAAAATCTTAATGACAATTGCGGTTCAACTTCATGAACAGTTCGACTTGCTTCCATTGCAAGCATAGCAAATTTATCTGCATTAGTTTCATTTCTTCTGCCTTTTCCCCCAATTATTATTCTGCTATGAACCCTTGTATTCCGTGCGGCAATTAATTTCCATAAAGATTGTAATAGTATTAATGCTTCATCTTCGTTTAATATTCCACCCTCAATGTCATTAGATAAAAAATCTCCAAAATAAACATCCATTCTTCCATAATTTCTTATGTCACCAACGTAACTGTAAAGCCAAAATAATTGTATTGCCTCTCGTAAAGTTTTAGGAGCAGAAATAGTTAATAGTTCAAGTATGTTTGAAATTTCTTCCAACTCCTTTTTACGTCCTTGATCAGAAATTTTTTCACTTAATTCTTTAGCATGATTTGAATAGAAATTACAAACGTCAGTTAAAACATCTAACGCTATTAGCATTCCTTCGTAAAATTTTTCATCCTTATTTTCTTTGATTGCTTTTATTTTATATTCTTCTATTTCCCTTTTTAAACCAGGAATTCCAAGCTTAAGTAGTTTTTCCCAATTTACATTACCGCCTGTTAATCTATACAGCGGGAAAGAAATTCCAGGCTCGTTCATCCAATTATCCGATGGAAGATAGTTTGCCATTTCTTCCGGATATGCGGCCCGGAGTTTTGCAGAAGTACTTTCAACATTCCAATATTCCACCATCTCTAATACTTTTTTTCTGGTATCATCATTTATTTCAGAATTTTTTAACTCTTCCAATATTTTATCTTTAACACAATAATATCCGAATGCGGTTGATCCCCATTCGTCGGGAGTAACGCCGACAAGCGTATTTTTAATTCTGCCAGCAAAAAGATCTCCGTCTTCAATTTCTGTGAAGAATGCCGGGTATTGAACCTTCAAGCACATTGCCTCTCTGATTGCCGGATGTTCATTTTTATATTGTTTATAAGTTTCAGTAAACTTTAACTCGGTTCCAAATTTGTTTTTTTTCATTTTTGATGTAATCATTTTATTAAATTACTTTTTTACTATCCTTAAAATATTTCTATAAAAAATTTCCTTCTTGTTTTATGCTGACTTTTTATTGTATTTTATTGATATTTATGATAATAAATAGTATTTAAAATGAAAGAGATGATTCTAAAAACAAAAGATTTAATTGATCCCGAAACAGAAATACATTATGCTTATCATAAATCATTAAAAGAAATAACAGCTCTTCATACTCACGACTTTTTTGAAATATTTCTAATCACTAAAGGAAAAGCAATTCATATTATAAACGGAACAGAAGAAATAATAAATGAAGGAACTTTAATTTTTATTCGTCCGCCTGATAAGCACCATTATGAAAAAATAAATAACGAAAATTGTGAATTAATAAATGTTGCTTTCCCGGCAAAAACAATTAAACAGTTGTTTAATTATTTTGGAGAAGGTTATAAAGCGGAAAGATTATTAAATGCCGAACATCCGCCAAAGCTTAATTTACCAAAGCTGGAAAGAGAAATAATTATTTCCCGGTTCGAAAGATTAAATGCAATTTCACGAAAAAGAAAATCAAAAATTAAAACTGAGTTACGTGTGCTGCTTGCAGAAATTTTTTCAAAATATTTTAATGCGGAAATAGATGAGACTAAGAAAGATGTTCCGCCCTGGCTTTCAAAATTAAAAGGCGAAATGGAGAAGAAGGAAAATTTTACAGTGGGAATCAGCAGGATGTATGAACTATCTGAAAGAAGTCCTGAACATTTAAGCCGTTCATTTAAAAAATATTATCAAGAAGTTCCAACTGAATTTATAAACAAGTTAAAATTAAATTATGCAGCTAATTTATTAGTAAATTCTGATTCTGATATAACATCAATCGCGCTTGATTCAGGATTTGAAAACTTAAGCCACTTTTATCATCTATTCAAAAAGAATTTTGAATTATCACCGAAAGAATTCAGAGCAGTACATCAAAAATCATTGATACCTTTTTAAAATTAAAAAACCGGAAATAGAATTCTAAAAAAGAAATTCCAAATCCGGTTTTTATAACATTATAAGGAGAACTAAAAATTACCTTACACGTTTTCCGTCTTTTAAAAACTGCTCATCCAAGTCCTTTTAACGAACCATCTTTTTCATAAATAATTTCCGGAGAAAATTGAATTGCATATGCTCGCCGCATTTTATCAGTATTATTAGAGCCTGAGCGATGAAAGCATGTACTTGAAAAAACAACAATAGAGCCTGCAGGACAATTTGCCGGAATTCCTTTTTCAGGTCCGAAGTATCCCTCTCTATCGTTACTGTTAAGAACCGGTTTATGTATCAATTTTATCTTTCGTTCCAGCTAATTCGTATGGCAGAAGATAAACCGTTCCATTTTCTTCATTAACATCATCCAGCGGAACCCATGCATTAACGTAATATTTATGTTCATTGTCTACATAGCCAGAGTCTTGATGCCATGTGAATTCAGCCCCTTTTTTGTCTGTCCCTTTCACAACAAATTGTTCCCAGAAAAGATAAGCGTTATCGCCAATCGTTGCTTTGCATATTTCAGCCATCCGATCACTAAAGATAAAACTTCCAAGCTGCGGTCTATCTTTATAAGCAAGAAACACAAAATAGCGGCTATTTCTGCGGCTTAAATTAATTACATCTACTCCCAGTTTATCCATTTCTTTATTTTGTTCATCAATCAGCTCAGAACATTCTTTTCGAATCATTTTTAATTCTTCTTCAGGTATGACTTTTTCAAGAATAAAAAAACCTTTTTCCCGGTAATCTTTTTTATGCTCCTCAGTTATATTAATGCCATTTGGGTTACTCATAGTATCTCCTAAAAATGTAAATTAATTTTTATAAGTGGAATTAGGAATAAAAATAAAACTTTGCGATTAAGAATTCTTGTTAATAGGTGATATTTTTTTGTGCTTTATTGATATGTTAAAGTGTCAAAATAAAATGTCAAATGTCAAAAAAATAGGATTATAGTTTTGATTTATAAAATTTGAATTACACTTTTTCTAACTTTGTAATTCTGCCGCCGATTATCCATTCAACAACAAATATGTTTCCTTCTTCGTCAACTGCTAAGTCATGTGGACTATTAAATTTTCCTTCTTTGATTAAATCATTTGGATGATTCGGCCAGGTGGGAATATTACATGTTTCTTCATTTTGGCCAAGATAAGTTATTAACTTATCGTCTTCATCAAGAATTGCTAAGCGGGCGCAAAGTTCGGGAATATAAAGCAAATTATTTTTTACAATTCCTGCGCAGGGGCATCCTAAAATGTCTTCGCCGAAACTCCGTTTAAATTTTCCTTCAAGATCATATACTTGAAATCTTTTGTTTCCTCTATCTGCTATATATAATTCCGGATCAGATTTTCTATAATCAATAAATAAAGAATGCGGACAATTAAATTTTCCGGCACCTTCTTCTCCAGTTAAAGTATAATTGTATTTTCCGCTTTTGTTATAATTGTGCACCAGGCTTGAGCCGTAGCCATCAGCAACCCAGATATCACCATTTCCTCCGTTATCAATCTCAAATTCGGCAACCCAGGTTGGAGAATAATTACTTCCATTATAAAAATCTATATTAGGTTTCTGAATATTTAATATTGCTTCACCATTTAGCGAAGTCTTAACCACTTCGGCAGAAAATTCATCTGTAAGCCATAAATATTCTTTGTCATTATTTGATATAAGTGTCATACCATGTGCGCCGCCAAATCGTTTACCCCAGGTATTTTTAACTTCACCATCTTTAGTCACTTCAAGAATTGCGGGATCAGCCTGATTGAATATTAAAATATTTCCATTATTGGATACCACAACTCCGTGAGTTCTTCCATTCTCTTTACCTGATTTGGTTTCCGGAATTTTAACCCAATCTTCAATCCAATTATATTTAAATTCTCCTTGTCCTATGATCATTTATAATCCTGCGATTTTTAATTTATTTTTTCTTCAGTCTCGAAATCAAAGAAATGCAAATTGTTATAATTTAATAATAAATTTTTCTCTGAACCAACTTGTGGAACTTTCCTGGCTGGTAAACGCGCAATACATTGTGCTCCATCAATATTAAAATAAAGAAAAATTTCGTTCCCTAATGGTTCCACAACTTCTAATTTTGCTTTGAATATATTTTTATCATCTGAAGTTGTAGAATCATTGACATCATGAATATCTTCAGGACGAATCCCTAGCCATATTTTTTTATCCACATATTTTTTTAATATATCAGCCTGTTTCTCCGCTGCTTGAATATTTAATTGATTACCGGCACTTATAAATTTAATGTCGCCTTCATTAATTATTTTACCTTGAATAAAATTCATTGCAGGGCTTCCGATAAATCCTGCCACAAATTTATTAGCAGGTTTATTGTAAATGCTTAAAGGAACGTCAACCTGATGGACAAGTCCATCTTTCATAACTATAATTCTCTCACCCATTGTCATAGCTTCGGTTTGATCATGAGTAACATAAATCATCGTGGCTTCTAATTGTCTGTGCAACTTGGAAATCTCAGTTCGCATTTGCACTCGTAAGTTTAGCATCTAAATTGCTAAGTGGTTCATCAAACAAAAAAACTTTCGGCTTTCTAACAATTGCCCTGCCCACTGCAACCCTTTGCCGCTGCCCTCCGGATAGAGCTTTAGGCTTTCTGTCTAAATAATCTTCCAGCTCCAAAATTTTAGCAGCATCATTAACTCTTTGCTTAATTTCTTCTTTTTTGAATTTCCTTAACTTTAATCCGAAGGCCATATTTTCATAAACTGTCATGTGCGGATATAAAGCATAGTTTTGAAATACCATCGCAATGTCTCTATCTTTTGGAGAAACATTATTTACTAATTTCCCATCGATAAATAATTCTCCTGAGGATATATCCTCAAGGCCTGCAATCATTCTAAGGGTCGTAGACTTACCACAGCCGGAAGGCCCAACCAATACAGCAAATTCTTTATCTTTTATTTCAATGCTGACGTCTTTAACCGCCTGGTTACCGCCTTCATAAATTTTATTTATATTTTTTAATACAACTTCTGCCATTTTTTTTACCTATAAATTTTATTTGTCTTGTTTCTGCAAAAGCAAATTGCATTTTACTGCCGCTTCATCAAGAGATTCTTTCGGTGATTTATTTCCTATTAAAGTATTCTCAATTGCTCCGGCAATATATTGATTGATATTAATATAATACTTTTCAATCGATGGACGCTGTCTTGCAATTTTTATTTGATCAACAAATGCCTGCATAGCTTTATCTGTTTTTAAAAATTGTTTATAATCATCTCTATCCAAAACTGATTTACGAACAGGAAGATAGCCGGATAATTTTGAAAATAACGCCTGTGTTTCAGGATTAGTAACCCACTTAACAAATGTCCATGCCGCTTGCGGATTTTTGCTTTGCTTGAATATGGCTAAGCTTTCTCCTGCGATATATGTAGCTTCATTAGCCGGGCCTTTGGGAAGTGAGGCAACAGCCCAATTTATGTTTTTCATTTTACGAAAAGTTGGTAAGTCCCATGGTCCATCCATTATCATAGATAAACTTCCCGAAGACAAGCCAACATCGTGAGTGAGAGTATATTTACTAAATCTCTCTTGATCAAAAATCGTTTTCCATAATGACAAAGCTTTCACACCTGCTTCACTATTAAACAAAACATTTTCTTGTGACGAATCAATAATCTCGCCGCCGGCTTGCCATAAAAAAGGACTCCATTGCAAGACTTCCCAAATACTTAAATATCCTGATGCAGGAAGTGCAGGAATATAAAATCCATATTGATCAAATTTACCATCGCCATTTTTGTCTAAAGTTAATTTCTTTGAATACTCTTTAAGTTCGTTCCAATCTGCAGGCGGATGATTTGGGTCCAATCCAGCAGCTTTAAAATGATCTTTATTATAGATCAAAGCAAGAACAGTTGCATCCATTGGCAATGCATATAATATTTTATCGTGTGTAAATACGTTCAATAATTGTGGATAAAAATCATTTAACTCTTCCTTTGATAATCCATTTTCCTTTTTGATAAATTCGTCCATTGGATAAATTGCTTTTGACTCTACAATCTTATCCAGAAAATCTGCATGTATCCAGCTAACATCAGGAGCAGTTTTGCTTTGAATGGCTGTAATTAATTTTTGAACAAGAGCATCACCGGTCGGAACGTACTGCGCATCAATTTTAATATCCGGATGTTCGTCTTCAAATTTTTGAATTATCTCTTGCAATGCCGGAATTGTTGAAGCAACAAAGCTATGCCAGAAAACAATAGTTGTTTTTCCATCATTTTTATTTTTATTCGAACAGCCTGGATTAAATAAAAATGATGCAAACAATAAAAATGATAATAGAAAATATTTTCTTCTTTCATTTATAATTTTTAAATACTGAAAAATATTCTTCAAAAAATTTTTCTTTATCAACAGATACGGCAATTTCATGTTTCCCGTTTGCTCTTTGATTCCAATTTGTCATTCCGGCAGTTTCAGAATCATTGAGTTCAATATTAACTTCACCTTTAGAATAGGTACAAATATTTTCATTAAATATTGTAGCAGCTGCTAAAGGATCATGAAATGTAACAGTCTTAGAATAATCGAACCAATGTTCAGCATAATCTTTTAAAGGCTTAAAAATTTCTTTATTAAACTTTTCCTTGAACATTTCAGAACTCATTGTTACTTGTGATGTGACATCAATACCTATAGAGCGATGAACAGGAACATTTGCTTTATAAACAATATCGGAAGCATGATAATCTCCTTTAGCATTCCACTCTAATTTATCCCATCCTTCAACTTTCCTTTCAAAATAACCACACATCATTACAAGACTTTTTAACATTGAAGGAATTTCTTCATCTACCTTAAATAATAATCCAATGTTTGTTAATGGTCCAATAGTTAGAAGTGTAATTTCTCCAGGATATCTTCTAATAGTGGTTCTAAGAAAATCAATTGCTTCACCCCTTGGGAAATTTTCATCGTGCGGCCATTTATTTAAGGATTTTGCTTGTGTTTTCATCGTGCAGCCATTTATTTAAAGATTTTGCTTGTGAAGCTTCCTTTTGCTGCTGTTGAATTATTAATGGATTTTCCGTACCGGGAAAAATTGGAATATCTTTTCCGACTAATTTACATAATGAACTGGCAAGCATTGCTCTTTTTTCTGATTCACCTGTAACAGTTGTAATTCCTAATAGTTCACAATCAGGATTAGCTAATAGATACAAAAGGCAAAGTGCATCATCTATATCAGTTCCAATATCAGTATCTAAAAAAATTTTATTTGACATGTTTTTTTAAGTGAGAAAGTTGATGGGACTATAAAAAAATTAACTTGGTTTATTGAAGTGAGTGTTTGTCTTAGTGAATTTAGCAAAATATCTATCGTTTTTAATTTATACACTGTAGATTTTTCTCTTTGTTCAGAATGACCGTGTTATAAAATTACTAAATCTAAATTCTTATTTTGAAATTTTACTAGTCATTTCAACAAGCTTTCCACCCAACTTTTTGCCCCCATCCACCACCCTTTTTTCAGTTGGAAGGCCTGCTGAAATTGCTCCATAATGTAATGTAAATTTTGTATCTACATAATCTGTGATTCCAAAAACAAAGAATCCATAATTTAAAAGAATTGTTAAAATCGACATGCAAGTAATTTCTGCCCCTCCACCCCAGCCGCCGGAAGAAGAAAATGCGCAGCCGACTTTATTTTCAATTTTCCCCCAGAGGTCGTTTCCCAACTCATCCCAAAATTTTTTCATGCACCAGGATACAATTCCCATATTAGTTGGAGAACCAACTGCAATCCCATCGCACCATATTATCTTTCGAAACTTTATCAATTGAAACTAATTTCACATTTACGTTTTGATTTGCCGCAGCACCATCCGCAACATACTCAGCCATTTTTTTTGTATTGCCAGTTGCGCTGTCATAAAGTACAAGAATATTTATCATATAACCCCTTTTATAATTTAGATAGTCTAAATATTAATTATTTATTTTCTTTTTTGTATAGATTGTTAAAATATATTTTCATTCTATCTTTTTTGAAAATATCAAAATACCAATAAGGATAAATTCTGGCTGGTGAACTTACATCATCAAGCATTTTCATTTCATCTTCATTTAATTCCCAATCACATGTTTGAATATTATCAAGCAACTGCTTCTCATTTCTTGCACCGATTATTACAGAAGTAATCCCAGGTTTTTTTAAAGAATAATTTAACGCTGTTTGACTCATTGTAGCATTTCTTTTTTTAGAAATTTCTTTAAGAGTTTTTAAGATTTCTTCTCCTTTCTTTTCGTCATAAGGCAGATGTTCTTCCGGTGATTTTAGTCTTGTATCCTTTGGCCACTTTTTTTGATTCATATATTTGCCTGTTAAAATGCCGCCGTGCAAAGGGCTCCAAACAATTATTCCTATACCCTGGTCTAAGCAGACAGGAATTAATTCGTATTCCAAATCTCTGCCTAATAAAGAATAATAAGCTTGAAGTGAAATAATTTTTTGCCAATTCTGTTTTTCTGAAATCGACATCATTTTCATTATCTGCCATGCGAAAAAGTTTGACACTCCGATATACCTGACTTTTCCCGACTGCACTAAATAATTTAGTGCATCCATCATTTCTTCAATCGGTGTTGTGAAATCAAAAGAATGTACTTGATATAAATCTATGTAATCAGTATTTAAGTCTTCGCAGACTATCTTCGCATGCCTTTATTAAATGAATTTTTGAATGCCCTTCATCATTTAATCCGCTCACCCATTCTGCCTTCACCTTTTGTAGCAACAACAACATCTTTTCTTTTATTGCCTAAAGATTTGCCGAACATTTTTTCTGAAATACCGTTTGAATAAACATCGGCGGTATCAAAAAAATTTACTCCATTCTCGATTGCAATTGAAGTTAATTTATCTGCATCTTTTTGTTCTTGAATGCCGAGATGAGTCCAGCCTTTAGAACTTGTAAAGGTCATAACTCCAAAACAAATTTGAGAAACTTTTAATCCTGAGTTTCCAAGTAATCTGTATTTCATTAATTATTTAACTCCACAATTTATTTTAAATTCCATGGGTATGATTCCATAAGTGACCTTTTCTTTTTTTCCCTCTTAATGTTGTTTCAAAGTAAATTCCTTCTATTTCGTCAACGACAATTGGAAGGTCATGATGTTCTCCCATTTTAGTTGCAAGACAAACATTCGCTCTGAGGAAATATTTTATTCCCTCTGATACAGCCAATCCTTTTCCCTCTAAAATAATCCAATATTCATCGCAATCATGAAAATGATTATCAAACTCTGTTGATCTTAAATAATTTGTTGGGTCACCAATATTTTTAGGTTCATTACTACTATTTATTTTAAAAAATCCGGAATTTCCCAACTCATCACCCCAATTCCCTATCAGTAGAATGTAAGATAGTTGACTGGCATTTTTAATATGTAAGTTTTTACTTGTGAGAAACTTAATATCATTCTTCTTTAAATGTGTTTCTTCAATTTCACATTCACCATTACAAATAAATATTACAGCTTTGGCAGAATTATTTTTAATTAATTCATTTTTTTCGTTTGAATCTTTTTTAATTATAATATTTTCAATCTCGCTCCATTCAGGAAACTTATCTTCACCGATTTTTATTATAGGCATATCGTTTAAGAAATGAGTGGAACATTTTTATTTATATCCGGTCCGAAAAATTTAAATATTTCAAGTTCTTCATCACCGGTATTTATTATCTCAATTCCTTTTACTGCATGATCATGAACAATTAATAATTCATCTTTTAAAAAATTACCTCCCTCAACCTCAATATCTCCGTACTTACCATTTCCTTTCCAAACCAAAATATTATAAGCACCATCATCTTTTGATAAAAACTTTTCTCCCTTTTTTACATAAACCTTTTTACCGCTGAACTTATTTGTATTATAAAAAATCCAATATTCTTTGCCGCCTTTTTGAACTGTATCCTGAATTACAATTGGCGGTGTATGCCTATGCTGATAAAAGTTAGGATCGCCTGAAGTTTCCCAATCGATCATTTCAAGAATAATTTTCTCACCATATTTTTCTTTATCTTCATCCCGCACATCTTTCCAGAGAAGATCTTTAGAAATAAAAGTCTCACCGACTTTTGCCTGCATCATTGCAAACACGTCTGAATCTTCCTGGAGTTCAATTGTTAGCGCGGAACCGGGTGCATGAGTTACTCCCGATGGAATATGAAATCCATCACCTTCATTTTGGTTATATGCAAATGCATGCTGAAGTATTCCGTCATCTTTCCAATCGACCAAATGAGGAAGCAGAAGATCATATTTTTTTTCTTGCGTTATATATGGATGTACGCCAAAAAATGTTTCACTATTTTTCCCCATTGGAACACCTTCTGGAAAATAATATGCTTCATCTTTAGAATTTCTTCCAACTAAGCTGGCATGTTTCTGCATTTGATGAATATGATATGGAAGTCTGTCACCGTAATCAAAAATTTTTGCCAATCTATTCAAGCCGTTATGTTTCATTGAATAGTCTTTTCCTAAGATTAATTCAGCAGCATTTTCAATTGCGTGCTTTAAAGTTATTTCCAATTCACTCTCAAGATTTAAAAAACTTAATCCTTCATAAGGAACTGATACTTTATTATCTGCCGAAGTCGTTGAAGCAAGCCATCGCTCGCAAATACCGCCTCTGCCGCCTAAATTATATTGCTCATCAGGCAAGCCAAATCTTTTGCCTGGAGGAATAAAATTACGCGCTACCCATGCGGGTTTTAATTTTAAAATGCCGTTATTTTTTTTAATTTCATTTTCAATAATTGATTTTATAGTAGGCATAGAGTCCTCAACTTGAAAATTTTGTTTGATATTTATTTGAAGGAAAGAGTTAGAAGTTATTTTTTATGAATTCTAATTCTTTATTTCTGTTAGCGTACCCAACTGAATGATTTTTGTATTTATTGATAAACCAATCCAATGTTGTTTTCATGTAGGCTGTAAAAGGTGTAGGACGATAATTTATATCTTCTTTAATTTTTGTCAAATCAAAATATGCATCTCGCCTGGAATTAAAAGGAAAAACATCTCCTTCATTTGAATAGCTGAAATCAAGCGCATCAAACTTGTCTTGTTCTATGTGAAATATTTTTACTTCTGTATTTAATATTTCCATTAAAGTTTTTAAATAATCATTCAAAGTGAATACTTCTTTGCCGGTAACATTATAAGCTTTTCCAATTGTAAGATCAGTTTCAATTACTTTTGAAAATGCTTCCGCAGCATCATCAACATATACTTGCTGAAATTTATGATTCCCATCTGAAGGGACTAAAAGCGGATTGCCGTCAAGGATTCTTTCGGTCCAAAAATAATCTCTTTTTGCCGGATCACCTGGCCCGCAAACAAATGTTGGTCTTAAGATTGTAAGAGGAAAATTTTCAGAATGATTTCTCCATAAAATCTCTTCACATTTTCTTTTGTTAATTCCGTAATCCATTCCGAAAGGATTTCTCGGGAAATAATTCATAACCGGAAGTTTATATTGATCCTCAGTAATAGGAACTTTTACTTGATCAGAAATCATGTAAACTGAAATAGTGCTGCAATGAATAAATCGTTTAATCTTTCCAGTAAAGATTTTCACAATCATTTCACTTTCTTCAGGCTGATAAGCAATCATATCATATACAATATCAAAATTTTGTTCGGCTAATTCATTTAATATTTTTTTATCATTTCTATCTCCAATTACACAAGTTAAATTTTTCTGTAACCCAAAGTTAATTTTTGTTTTACCTCGAGTTAGGATTGTAACTTCATACTGTTTATCCAATAATTTCTTTGTCAGTATTGAGCTTATAAATCCGGTTCCGCCGATAATTAAAATTTTCATTACTTAAGCAGCATCATCTTTTTTGTGATTACATTATTATTATATCTAAGCTGATAGAAGTAAACCCCGCTTGATAAATTTCTTCCATTAAATCTTATAGAATGAATTCCTTGTTGCGTAAAACCATTCAGCAAACTCATAACTTCCTCCCCAATTGAATTATAAACTTTCAAAGTTATATTACTGCTTTTCGGCAGCACAAAATTAATGGTTGTAGTTGGGTTAAAAGGATTGGGATAATTTTGCTTAAGCTCAAATTTTTGCGGAGCATTCGCAGTATAATCATCATTAACTGAAGTTACAGTCATAGTAGTATCAGCTAGTAAAAACATCCTTGTAGTATATCCATCTATAGTCATATTTACTGTTGACAATTCTTCCGGCTTACCTGAAATGATTTCTCCATTGATCATATCTGTTAAATAATATGTCTTTGATGAATCGAGGTTTAAATCATTTATAGGAATAGTTAGTTCCGCATTTGTAATCGCACCGCTCATATTTATAGCGCAAAATACATTTTGATTATTACTCCATCTTCTATAAGCATATATATATTTATTGGGTGAAATCGAAGTTTCTTCAAAATTTTCTGAACGCAAAGAAGGCAATAAAGTTCTTAGTTCCGCCAGTCTTTTATAATAATTGAATAATCCATACTTATCTTGCGATTGAATTGATTCACCAGTCTGAAAAGTTGCATCGATTGAATATGGATGTCCTGTAATTCCAATTTCTTGTCCATTGTAAAGCAAAGGAATTCCATTTAGTGAAAACATTAATGCAGCAACCATTTTGGTTTGTGCAAGATTATGGTGCGTTATAAAATGAAATGTATCATTGTTTTCCATGAACCTTAGAATTTTTGCATTACTCGCATAACCGTTTCCATTATTCGTTAAAGAATTTCTCAGCATTTCACTTCTATTATTAACACCGCCGCTGTTAAAAATTGTAGGATTGCTTGTAGCGCTGTAATCATATGACCAAACCCATTGTGAAACCCAGTCTTCGCCAGGCGCCCAATCGAATGCAGCATCAAATCTTTCATCAAATACTGAAGCCCTTGTTGCCTTGTCTTCTGCTAGCATTAAAATTTCAGGTTTTATTCTTTTCAATTCTAATCTAAGGTCTTTTGCAAATTGAGGATCACGTGCATTCACCCCCCATATTGCATCAAATCTATATCCATCTATATCATAATTTTTAATCCAATATTTTGCTGCCTCGGTAATCCATTTTCTAACTTCCGGATTATCATAATTTAAATTCGGCAGATCATCCCAAAAATAATTTATAAATCCATTATAATGATGGTAATGCTGTGAATAGGGTGCATTATCTTCTTCCCGCTGATAAAAATTATAGTAATGAGATTGTTCATCTAACTGCGAAGATTCAACCGCATAAGGATGCTGAATGGATGAATGATTTGCAACAAAATCGAAAAGCACTCTAAGCCCGTAAGCTTTAGCTCTTTGGATTAATGATTTAAGCTGCTGTTCAGTTCCTAAATCATTTCTTACTTCAAAATAATTTGTTATGTCATATCCCTGGCCGCCGTAATAAGTTTTGTAAACAGGCTGCAGCCAAATTGTTGTTACTCCTAATTCAGCAAGTTCCGGAATTTTTGTTTTAATGAAATCAAATTTTCCATTCTCTGTAAAATTATAGGGAGTGATTTCATATATTATTGCGGAATCAATCCATGCAGCATGATCTGTTTTAATATTAAAAGGTTTAATACTATTTGAATCGACTGTTACATAAGTTCTGCTTTTTACTGTATCACCCTTTGACGAATATGTAAACAAATTAAAATAATATTCTCCCAGATGGAGCATTTTGACTCATTGTAAATGACGCTGAAGTATCAGTTGAATTTGAAATAGTAATTGAAATCGGATTTTTAGAATCTTCAATCCATTTAAAAGAAAGAATTGAAGTATCCGGGTTTTCAATAACACTAGCATGAAGTGAAACGTCATTACCACTGACTGTTGCGTATGCATAAACTTCAGGCTCAATATTATATCCTAAAGTAAATTTTAAGGTATTAGAATTTATTGTATCGCTTACTGCAACAATTGAATTTGTTCCTTCATCAAGAGTTAATGGAAATTGAAAATGAACTATCTGCTGAAGAAACAGTAGAATTAAATTCAGTTCCATTTAAATAAATTTTAACATCACTTGAATAAAAATCATTTAACTTTCCTTTAATTATTTGATCTCTGCTCCAAACAACGGCATCGTTCGTATTGAAAGTAATACTTTGTGGAGAAGAAGCTGACACTGTCAGTAAAATTAATATCGACAATTTTCTTAAATAAACCATGACATCCTTTTTTAATCATAAAAAAAATATTTATCAAATATGTTTAAGATTTTGGTAATCTTCCCCAAGACTTTAATAATTCTTGAAGCCTAAAAAATGATCTTTTAGGAGAACTATCTTCTGTAACTAATCCGCCGTTTTTAATAAATGGACGGAAGTCGGAGAAATCATACCAGTTAATGCATTTTATATTTTGTTTGCTGTAATAAAGATTATAAACTTGCTCAAGCCAGTCAGCTTGAAGATCTTCATCCCATCTTCGATGCCATTGGTAAGGTTCATCTACAATATCCATCTCATCTAATTTAACTGCCTGCTCAGAATAGCCTGAACTTGCACCCATTTCGGTTATGTAAATTGGCTTACCGAATTTTTCCAATCGTTCAAGCATTCTCATTATATCGGAAAGATCACGATGAGGGAAATAAATTTGAATTCCTAAAACATCATAATCTACTTCAGCTTCTTGCAAATCTTGTAGAAATTTTCTTGGTGATCTCATTGGCCTGGGAGAAGGTTCCTTAGTTCTTGCTTTGTTTCCAATAGCAGCGTATTCTGCCCAAGGACAGCAGTTATTAATAATTCTAACAACATCAGGATTAACTTCTTTAGTTGTATCGCAGGCAAGCCTAACTATTTCAGTTATTTGCTCCGGTGTATGATCGTGTATATTTGCCCAATCATGATACTCATTAACAACTTCCCAATGTTTAACCTTGTTGCCATAATGACTTACTAAATCTTCGGTATGTTTTACTACATAATTTTTAAGTTCATCAAAATTTTTATTTTTAAGCCAATCAGGAGTTACAACCGGATGGAACCAAAAAAGCGGCCTGCCTTCTATTGTAATGTTATTATCAGTTAACCAATGCTCAATATCATCTTTAACTCCCCAGTTATAATCGCCTTCTTTAGGCTCGAACAATTCATACCAGGAATCCCAAACGTAATGTGTAATAGTTGCATAATTAAAAAGCTCGACAAAATTTTTCATCATATCTTCTGACTTAGCCCAGATATATTGGCGTGTTTCACATCCAAAGTAAACATGATCCTGCCGGTTTAGTCTCGCAATCTCACTTTTTGCATGTTCAAGTTCTAACTTTTCTCCCGACCATAAAGAATAATACAAAGATTGATTAGAAAGGTTGCCGCACTTTTCAGGGTTATTTATTTTTTTTGAAGCTTCATCAAAAAATTCTTCCGCCATGTTAACATAATTCTCAATCTCAAATGAAAATTTCGTTCCCATGTTTTCATATCTCTTCTTCACTTCACGGTTTCTTACAATTCTGCCTTTGGCAAATTCAAAATTTAAATTTGCCGTTGAAGGTGGATTTTTTAATGAATATAATTCACCTCCATTATCTGCAGATAGTACTACAAAACCAAAGCCTTCAATAAACCATCTTAGATTTAAAGAAAATCTTTTATCTCCAATTTCTTTTGGAATTACAATACCACTTTGATTTATTTCCAGCGGAAATTTAAATGGGTCAACATTTTCATCAGCTAAATACGCAAATTCAATTTTAGGCATCCATTCGTGCGGATAAGGTTTGAATAAAATATCTTTATCGGTTTTAGCAAATACGGATGACCAATTCATTAGCGGTGCCGCTGATAAAGCCGCAGTTCCTAAAGCAGTTTTTTTTATGAAGTTTCTTCTATTAATATTATTCATTTTTACTCTGAATGATTAAATAAAATTATTGTTGTTTTGATGAATTGTAATTACTGATAAATCTAAACCAAGATTAGTGGTTGCTTGGTTCCGAAAGTTTATATTTTTTTAAGACAGTTTGTTCCATTTTTCTTTTAAAGAAAGTAATCGTCCAACCCCGGCCTTTTCTTCACCTTTTGGTGAACGAAGCAATCCGCCTTTATTTAAAAATACATGTGGGTCAACAAAGTCATACCAATTTGCAGCTTCAATTTGCGGTTTGCTGTAAGCGTAGGTAAACATATATTCCAGCCAATCAGCCTGCAGCTCTTCATCCCAATGTCTTCGCCAATCGTAAGGATATTTAGAATAGTCTCCCGGATCAGGATCAATAAATTCTAACTTTAAACCATACGATGGTGCGCCAACTTCAGAAAGATGAACTTTTTTCCCGAACTGCAAAAAGCTTTCAATATTATTAATTGCATCCGCTGCTGAATGCCAAACAAAGTAAACCTGTATTCCAATTATATCAAAATCAACCTTTGCGTCAATAAGTTCGGTAATAAATTGATGCGGTGTTCTTTGCGGATAGAATGCATCTATGCTGCTCATCTTTTTTAATTGAACATAATCACCGAATGGTTTACAATTATTAATTAATAATTTGATATTGGGGTTTACACTTCGCGCTACATCGCACGCTAACTTTGTAACTTCAATGGTTTGTTCTCTTGTTAAACGTAATTCATTAGCCCAATCATGCAATTCATTTACAACTTCCCAAATTTCTATTTGATCCTTATAATGACTTACAACTTCAGTTACATGTTTTTCAATCCATTTCAATAATTCAGGATATTTTTTTTGACGAAGCCAATCCGGCGTAACCCATTCATGAGTCCAGAATAATGGCCTTCCTTCTACAGTTACATTGCTTTTCTTTAATTCCTTTAAAATTTCATCCCGGATCCCAAACTGCTTTTTTCCTTCTTCTGCTTCAAAGTCAACAAAGTCGCCTTTTAAATAATGGGTTATTGTTGCATAGTTAAAAAGCTTATTAAATTTATTTAAAAATAAATTACTGTCCATCTGAAAATAGCCGCGTGCATCACATCCAAAAAAGAAATTTTCTCTTTTGCCGTTTTTAATGATATCGAATCGTGATTTATCAAGTTCGATATAATCACTAACAAGCATGGCATATTTAAGTGAACGCTGAGCAAGTGCACTGCATTTTTCTTCATTATTTTTTTCATTCTTTGCGTCGTTTAATAATTCTTCGGAAAGTTCTTTTAAATATTTTATTTCTTTTGAAAGTAAAAATCTGTCATTTAAAAATTTGTTTAATCTTCTTTGATTAAGTTTTACTCTGCTGTCTGCCAGTTCAAAATTAAGATTATATATTTGTTCACTTTTATCTAACCGATAAAATTCACCGCCGTTATCTGCAAAACAATAGATATATCCAAAGCCTTCAACATTCCATCTTACATGAAGAGAAAATTTTCCTTTCTCAAAAGTATTTGAAATTACTATTCCTTGTTTTGTCAGTTCTATATCAGAATAAAATGTATTTCCATTTTCATCGCTTAAATACACGAAAGGATCAATGTGCGGCCCATTTCCTTTTTGAACAAAATTTGGTTTGAAGATTATTTTATTGCATAATAAAAGATAAAGAGAATATTTCATGCTGAAGGAGTCTTGATTCAGCATCTTTTTAGTTAATAAATTTAATATTTAGGTTCCGGATCAAGTCAGGAATGACAGTTTTCAAATTTTTGAGAAGTTATAAACATTTATGTCCTAACCCCACGCTTTGGCAAATTGATGGTAGGACTTTAAACATTTTTAAATTTTTCTTTAAGATTTTTCAAACGGTAATAAGCTGCTTTTTTTTCACCTTCGGGACTACTCAATAATCCACCATTTGGTATGAAAGAATAAGGATCAACAAAATCATACCAGTTTACCGCTTCAATCCAAGGCTTGCTATAAATAATTGTATACATTTGCTCCAGCCAATCAGCCTGCAATTCAGGATCCCATTCGCTATGCCAGCTATATGGATGATTGGGTAATTCATATTTCCCGGAGGCGACTGTTTCTTTTGTAGGGCCCGATGTTGTTCCAATTTCAGTTATCTGTACAGGCTTCCCGAATTTTTGTAATCGTTCAGTCATTCTAATAGTATCAGCAAGATCGCGGTTTGTATATTGATAATAAAGCTGCTGGCCGGTAATTGTAAAATCAACTCCCGCTTCATAACACATTTTTATAAATTGATGCGGAGTTATAAGCTGATTTTTTTTATAGAATTCTTTTGGCGTCCATATCTGAACATAGTCAGCATTGATGCAGCAATTATTTATTAATCGATGAACTTTAGGATTAGTATCTTTAGCAACATCAGCAATTAACTTTGCTATTTCCACCATTTGATCGGGAGTAAGCTTTAAAATATTTCCAAAATCATGAGCCTCATTAATTATTTCCCATGCGTACATGTCATTTCCATAATGGCTTACAACTTCACGCGTATGCTTCTCAACATATTTTAACAATTCAGAATAACTTTTATTTTTTAGCCAATCAGGACAGCAGCATTCATCAGCCCAAAAGATTGGCCGGCCTTCAACTGTAACATTTTTTGATTTTAACAATTTAAATTGTTCATCACGATCGCCGTAAGTATAAACGCCTTCCTCTTTTTCAAATCTTGGAAGATAATGTGTAATTGTTGCATAATTAAAAACTTCTGTAAAAAGATTCATGAATAAATCTTTATCCATGTGCGGAAAACCTTTTGTATCGCATCCGATAAAAAAATCATTCCGGTAACCATTTTTCTTTATATCAAACCAGGCTTTTTCAAGTTCAATTTTTTCTCCGGCCCACATTGAATAGTAAAGTGATTTTTGTGCAAGTGCCGCACTCTTTTCAGAATCATTTTGAAATTTAACTGCATCGGAAAGAAATTCATCTGATAAATCAATAAATGGCTTTAATTCTTTTGATGGAATCCAGTTTTCATTAGTAAACTTTTTAATTCTTTCGTTGTTTTTTGATACACGCGATTTAGCTAATTCTAAATTCAAATTAAGAATTCTGTTTTTGCCTTTAGCTGGTAATTCATAAAATTCACCTTCATTATCGGCTGTCATATATATGTAGCCGAAACCTTCAACATTCCAACGAACATTTATTCCAAATTTTTCCTTGCCGTTTGTATCCGAAATCTTAACTCCATCTTTTGATGCAAATATATTTGAATAAAATGCATCCCATTCCGTATCGCTTGCAAACGCCCAGCTTGGAAAATCCCAATCAGCGGGACCAATATTTTCAAACGACTTTACCGTTCCTAAATTTGGCCCAATTCCCTTTTGAACAAAATAAGGTTTGAATATTAACTCACCTTGTTCTGTATTTGCCATGGTTCTGCTTTTAGTAAATATTAATGGAGCAGATAATAGACTATTAGCCGCAGTTACAGCGCCTACACTGGCAAGAGCTGATTTTTTTAGGAAGTCTCTTCTTTGCATATTTTGTGTGAGTTGATTATTTAATTGAAAATTTAATATTGAATTGTATGATGGAAATTTTTATTCCGATATGAAATGACGATTTGTAAAAAGCTTATAAACTTTTCCATTCCTTTTGTAATTTCTGCAATCTATCATAAGCCAGTTTTTTTTCACCCTTTGGAGATGCCAACAATCCGCCTTGCTTAATCCAGGAATATGGATCAACAAAATCGTACCAGTTAACAGCTTCAATCCAGGGTTTACTGTATGCAAGAGTATATAAACCTTCCAGCCAATCTGCTTGAATTTCTTCATTCCAGTGGCCGTGCCAAATATATGGTTCTGTTGGAAGTCCAAGTCTCCCGGTTAGTACTGAATCTTCGTTTGGGCCGGAGCTCGCACCAACCTCTGTTAATTGAACCGGCCTTCCAAATTTTTCCAAACGCTCAATTAAGATAATTGTATCTTGAAGATCGCGATAAGGAAAATACATCTGTTGTCCGGTTATTGTGAATTCAACTCCGGCTTCTGCAAGATCTTCCATAAATTGATACGGAGTTCGCTGAGGATATTCTGCATCTAATTCTCCCCATTTTTTTAATTGAACGTATTCTGCAAACGGACAACAGTTATTAATCAATCTATGTACTTTGGGATTTGTATCTTTTGCAACTTCGCAAGCGAGCTTAGTTACATTTGTAATTTGTTCGGGAGAAAGCCTTGTTTCATTTGCCCAGTCATGCGATTCATTTACAATTTCCCACGCGTACATTCCATCACCATAATGACTCACAACTTCTCTTGTATGCTTCTCTACATATTTCAAAACTTCATTATAAGATTTATTACGAAGCCAATCCGGAGTTACAGTCTTATAGGGCCAATAGATTGGCCTTCCTTCGACAGTTATATTATTCTGTTTTAGTCTTTTAAAAACCACATCTCGAAGATCATATTGTGTCTTCCCTTCTTTCGGTTCGAAATCTTCATAAATACCGCTCTCTAAATAATGAGTTATAGTTGCATAGTTAAATGTCTCTGTAAAAAGCTGCATAAATAAATCTGGATCCATTTGATTAAAGCCACGCGCATCGCAGCCGATAAAAAAATCAGGGCGGTAACCAATTTTTTGAATATTAAATTTTGCATTTTCTAATTCAAGCTTTTCGCCTCCCCACATTGCATAAAAGAGAGAATGTTGTGAAAGAGAACCTTTTTTCTCTTCGTTTGATTCTGCTTTACCCGCATCTATAAAATATCCCTCGGAAAGATCCATAAATGATTTTACTTCTCTGGATGGAATAAACCCATTTGTACTAATTTTTTTTAGTCTTTCTTCATTTCTTGCAACACGGCTTTTAGCTAATTCATAATTTAAATTTAATTTAATCTCTTTTCCCTTTTGCGGAAGCTGATAAAATTCCCCGCCATTATCCGCTGTTATAAAAATATATCCGAATCCTTCTACATTCCACCTGACATTGATTCCGAATTTTTCTACTCCATTTGTATCCGATATTTTCACGCCGTCATTTGAAGCTGTAATATTTGAAAAAAATGTATCCCATCTTTCGTCGCTTGCATAAGCCCAATCTAAAAGATTAGGACCCATACCTTTTTGAGCAAATACAGGTTTAAAAACCAATTCTCCTTTTGAAGTATTTTTTTTTGTTCTGCTTGGAGTTAATATTGTTTGATTTCCGTACTGCATACCTGGAGTATAAATTAAATCGGAATGTAAAGATTCCTCAGCGGAATTATTTTTTTTCATAGTAATATTATTATGGGTACGGATAAAAGATGTTATCTATTTATTCTTAACTATCCTCATTTAAAAGTAAAGTGAAAACTTTATTAAAGATTTTTAAATCTTTCCTGCAGATTTTTCAAGCGATGGTAAGCAGCTTTCTTTTCTCCTTCAGGTGAACGAAGCAGACCTCCATTTTCCATATAAGAAAATGGATCAACAAAATCGAACCAGTTGCAGGCTTTAATATATGGTTTGCTGTAAGCAAGAGTATAAATTTGCTCAAGCCAGTCTGCTTGAGTTTCCTCATCCCAGTATCGATGCCATAAAGGCGGTTCTTCAGGGAATTTATAAGATCCAAGCTTGATTGATTTTTCTGTAGGCCCGCCGCTTACACCTACTTCGGAATAATGCATAGGTTTGTTAAAAACTTCAAATCTTTCCGTCATCAAAATTGAATCCTGCAAATCCCGGTATGGATAATACATTTGCAGTTCAACTACGTCAAATTCTACACCTGCATCGACTAAATCCTTCGTCCATTGCCAGGGGGTCCTTTGTGGAAATTTTGCTTTGCTGCCAGATGAGTACTTATGCATTTGCACATATTCTCCGAACAAACAACAGCTATTAATTGTTCGTTTAACATTCGGAGCAATTGATATTGTGATATCACTTATTAATTTTGTTAGTTCTGTAATCTGTTCATGATTCAGAGCCAATTCATTTGCCCAATCATGAAGCTCATTTATTAATTCCATTGCATATAAAGAGTCACCAAATGTTTTCATTGTTTCGGTTGTAAGCTTTTCGGCATATTTTAAAAGCTCATCGTATTTCATATTTCGCAACCAATCAGGAATGCAGCAATCATGAAACCAGAAGAGAAGCCTTTCCTGACATTTTATATTTTTCTCATTTAACTTTTTAATTAATAATCTTCTTGTTTCAGGATTTATAATTCCTTTTTCCGGCTGATAGTCTGACATCATGCCATCGCCTTTCGCAACGAAAGTAATGTTAGCGTAATTAAATAATTCGCCAAACATATCTAAAAATTTATCCTGATACATTTGATAAAATGCACGCGCATCACATCCGAAATTAAAATCTTTTCTAAATCCTCTTTCGATAATTTCATAATTAGCTTTTTCAAGTTCCATTTTTTCGCTTGCCCATAAAGCATGCAATAAACTTTTTTGAGAAATCTCAGCACACTTTTCATCATTAGATAAAGCTTTGCCTGCATCTTCAAATAATCCTTCGGAAAGGTCCAGCAGCGAATTAACTTCTCTCGAAGGTTCCCATCCGTTTTCCATTAGTGACTTTATTCTTTGGCTATTTCTTACAGTACGACTTTTAGCAAATTCATAATTTAAATTGAGTTGATTTGTTTTCCCACTTTTTGGTAGGGTATAAAATTCTCCGCCATTGTCTGCTGTAATATTTGTGTAACCAAATCCTTCAACATTCCATCTGGCATTTATTCCAAATTTATCTATTCCATTTGTGTCTGAAATTTCAATTCCATTTTTTGTCAAATCAATATTTGAATAAAACGTGTCCCAGTTTTTATCCGTTGCCCAGGTTAAGTTATAAATATTTGGGCCTCTTCCCTTTTGAACAAAATATGGTTTAAATATTAACTCGCCTTGAAGAGTATTTTTAACAATTTTTGATTTGGTTAAGATAAGCGGTGAAGACAAAATTTGGTTAGCAGCAAATAAAGATCCGGCACCAGCAAGTGTAGTTTTTTTAATAAAATCTCTTCTCTTCATTTTCAATTATGGTATATAAGATTTTTGAAAATAGAATTTTTAGCTTCAGTTTTTTGCTATTGCCAGTGCTTTCTTTCTCGGTTCCTTAACCATAGTATAAAACCATATAGCCGAGCTTAAAGCGAAAATACCTGCTAAAATAAATACGATATTATAACCTAATTTATTTGCAAACCATCCGCCTAAAATTGAAATTAAAATAAAAGGTGAAGTTAAAATATTTGTTAATGCTATGTAAGTTGGCCGGTCTTCTTCCGCACACAATTCAGCGATAATTGTTAGACGCGATAATTGAATTAAAGAAGCTGTGGAAGCAGAACCAATGAAAGCGATAAAATAAAATTCGATGCTTGGTGCTAATAATGCAGCTATGCATGCAGCGAAGGTCGAAGTAGATGCAATCAGTAAATTCAATTTATGTCCGAAATGATCTGCAAGAAAACCATAAATTAAATTTCCGGTGAGCATACTTACCATCATTATTACTGTAAAAATTCCGGCGTAGGATTCAGGCAAGTTAAATTTTTTTAATGCATTGACTGCGTAAAATGCATCCGCCATTAATGCTGCAATTAATAATGCATCTGCAATTAAAAAATTTCTATAATTTTTCTCTGCTTTTAATACTTCAGGAAGTGATTTAAAAAATTCTTTATACTTTAATTGTTTCTTTGCCGGGTTTGGTGATTCTTCAACCAGCTTAGTCAATGACAGATATGAAACCAGCATCAACAAGAAAGCTGTTGAAAATAAGATTCCAAAATTATAAGGGAAGGTGTAAACCTCTAAAATTTTTTCTGCTAAAAGACCGCCGAGTATTCCAAATAAAGCACCTACTAAAATTCTTGAAGCAAACAATCTTCCTCTAATTTGCACCGGTGTAAGCTTTGCAATTAAGTCAAACCATCCGGGAAGATTAATGCTGCCGGCTATTGCAGCAAGCAAAAACAAAATAAAAAAGAAAACTAATCCAACACTTGCTGTTACTTTATCTATTATAAAAAAACAGAGTAGACTTAATAACAGCCATGGTATGCGCTGAAAAAAAGCAGTCTTTAATAGTAAAGCTTTTTTATAATGTAATTTCCTAACATAATTAGCAAAAAATATTTGGGGAAAATTAAAACCGATTGTCCAAAATACCGGGATAAGGCCAACTTCAATATTACTTCCACCGATTTTTCTAACGAACACCGGAATGATAGCGACAAGTGAAATAAAACTCATTCCGAATGCATAAAAAGCTCCATCAAAAACATTGATGAAAAAATTTTTTTTAATATTTTTATCGTCAGAATAAGAAGAGAACCAATTTATCATAAAGAATAAAAATATTATTTAGTAAAAAAAACTTTTACTTCTTTAGGTTTAAGATTTATTTCCAGCTTACTTTTTTCTTTGGATGAAACAGCTTTTAATTTTTCTCCTGTAAATTGCTCAGTTAAGGTTTTATTTATTTTTTGAGGAATAGTGATGAGTGATTTTACTTTTAGTAGCGGTTAAATTTTGTATAATGATTAAAGAATCATTTTCATAATTTAAAATATCTGTTCTTGATTTAGGCTTTCCTTGAGCTTCCGGTTTATTGATGTCGGCACTCATCTCAACCAAAGAAGCAATTAAGTCTTTATTAGATGCATTATCATTTTGGTTATAAAATAATCCAAGATATGAGCCAACTAAAATTGCTTTACCTTTGCCGTAATTTGCTATTGTAATAGCTGGTTCCCCGGAATCATATTTAGCAATTACTTCAGCACCTTCATTTATGAACGTTTCCTTTAACTATTGTCCCGAAAACTTTTTCGCCTTTTTTTATGTAAGGAAGATTTTTTAATAATTGAATTTCAACCTGACTTTTAGATAATGAATCAATTGAGTTGTTATCAAAAATGAATGAATCTTTTCCAGTAATATTATTTATTTTTTTGTTGGACTTTGTAGATAAAACACTTTTCTCAATTTCGATTTTATTAACTACATTTTTTTCTGCGGGTTCAACAACTCCTTGTCTAACTTTAAATACTTTGTGCAATCCATATCCTGGAACTATTTTTTCATGATGGCCATGTTCTGCATTCCATCCTGCAAAATATGCTTCACCGATTATAACTCCTCCACTCTTAACCCATTTTTCAATAGCAAATACATATTTTTTCATTTAGGTAATAAGGAAATGGGATGTATAGAACTTTATAGTTATCTAAAATATTTTCTTCAAACTCTTTTGGATGAATAAAATCAATATTAAAATTATATTCATATAACGCCTTATGAATTCCAAGCAAAGAATTAGTTGCAGTTTTTTCATTACCGGTTGAAGCCCACGAAAAGATTTGATTTTCCGGATTATATAAAATGGCAACTTCAGCTTTTATTGGTTTAGCATTTAAAAGAAAATCAGAATGCTTCTGCAAAACTTTACCAACTTCAGAAAATGATTTCAGCCACTTGGTTTCGGAACCATCAAGATACGTTAATCCCCATGTCGGAGCTTCTCTTCCTAAAATTTCGGGCCGATACTGCCAAAAGACAAATCCTTTTAAATTTCCGGCTATACCTCTGAAGATTTGTTTCTTAATATCATTTTCATCTATGGAATTTGGAATGTCTAAAGTATAACCCATCAGCATTAACATTTCTGCAGAGATGACCGGTTTATCTTTTGCACACGACCGAAGAATATCGATCATCATTGCATCATCCATTTGAGTAAAGCCATGCAGATCACCATATTTACCAACGTTCCATGGATCACTTGCTGTCGATGTGACAGGAAATCCTTGTATAAAAACATGGTGACACATCAAAGGATGATTGCCTTTATCTTCTTCTTTTGCAATTTCAAATCTTCGTTTTACATTTTCGCCAATTGTATGAACGAAAAACATTCGCCAATCAATCACATCGTTAAAAGTATTTCTTGTTAACGGCAGCTCGGCTTCATCAAATGAAATATAATTTCGATTCCATGCTTCATTAAGATTGTCAATTTTTTGATATTTATTTTTCAGCCATAATCTGAATTTGGTTTTACAATTATCGCAGTAACAAAGCATGTCACCCATTTTTTCTGCATTGTCTGCATACAATCTCATTTCCGCCATGCTGCTTGTTAATTCCGGTTCGCTACCTACATTCCAAATTTCAAGTGCCGGATGATTTTTATATCTTTTTATAGTTTCCTTTAAAAAATCATATTGATGTTTAGTCACATTATCATTATTAAAACACCAGCCCAACCCACCGATTTGCCTATGCGGCTGAGTCTGCGGACCGATTTTTCTTCCGCTTAAAGTTATCATTGAAGCATCATCATACTTTCTGTATATCCAAGCTGGTGCAACGTCAAAAATTGTATTTAACATTACACGAAGATTATATTTATCTGCAAGATCCATTAACTTATCAATATCATCAAAATAAAATTTACCTTCAGAAGGATTATTCCATCTCCATTGCACCCAGAATTTAACAGTGTTAAATCCATAAGAGGACATATTTTTCAAATCATTTTCCCACTCATCTTTGTGCGGCGAAGGTGCACGGTAATATTGAGAACCAAATGGGAAATAAGTTTTTGATAAAAGTTTTTTCATATAATACAAGAATTAAAAATGTTTATATAACAAATTGCGATAAATGCTTTAACCCCAATTTCAATCCTTTTTTAATTTTTTCTTCCGAACCTTCCCAAATAGGATCTTCATGCTCGATCGATATAAAATTATCATATCCATATTCTTGAAGAGTTGTAATAAATTTTTGCCAATCAATTTCTCCGAGTCCCGGCATACGGTATCTCCACCAGCCTGATTTCCACGGTTCAGGATTAACTTGTTTCCCGAGAATTCCATAATTATAAACACCTTCAGATAAAATTTCAGTATCCTTTGCATGCGCATGAAATATTTTTGGAGCAAAATCTTTTACAGCTTGTATGTAGTCTATCCCCAGCCAGTATAGGTGTGAAGGATCTAAATTCAGTCCGAAATTTTTATTTGGAAGTTCGTTAAATAGAGCATCCCAAAGTTCAGGCGAATAAGCATAGTTTCCGGGTAAACCAAATTTAACCCAGTTATCCATCGGACAATTTTCAATCATTATTTTAATTCCCTTATCCGAAGCATATTTGAGAACCGGTTTAAACACTTGCCCTATCTCTTTAATGATTTGAGAAACATTTTTATCTGCTCTTCCGCCTACAAAAGTTCCTACAAGTTTAACATCAAGAAGTGAAGCCGTATCAATTACTTTATATAAATGTTTTATGTAACCGTTTCTTGTTTTTTTATCCGGATGAAGATTGTTGTCATAATATGCCATCGCTGAAATTTGCATTTTATTTTCTTCGAATAAATCCGTAACTCTTTTAGCATCATCTTTTGTAAAATTAGCAGCGTCAATTTGTTTTGCTTGATAATCTCTCGACGATTTAGATGGCCAAGCAGCCAGTTCCAAACTTTGGAAATCCTTGCTGCGATGACCATTTAACTAAATCTTCTAATTTCATTTTTGGCAGGCATGCTGTAAGAAAACCTAATTTCATTTCTTAAATCTCCTATTTTAAATAGTCATTGTTAACGAATGAAATGATTTCAGGATCTTTTTTTAAATTTTAAGATTCCAAAACTTAGTTCAGTTTGACTTTCATATAAATTTCTTAAACTTCAACCCATTTTTGTTTTTTATTGCTCTCCAAAACTGCTTCAACAATTTTGTTTTCCCAATGACCGTCTTCAAAAGTTGGGAAATCTTTTTTATCATTGATTGGATCTTTTCCGGAACGTATAAAATCATAAACATTTATAAATAAATTTTTTGGACCGTCGGGATATCCTTCGGGATGACCGCCAGGATAATGCGCATATTTTTTTGCTTCATCATCTAAAAGTGAAGGATCTTTTATTAATATTTCATTACTTTTTTCTCTATAGCCGATCCACATTTTATTAGGTTCTTCCTGGTTCCAGGCATATTGATTTTTTACTTGCATCAATTTCAAACCAAAAATGATTTTTTCTTCCAGCGCTTACTTGTGAAACCAGTAAAAACTCCTTGCGCTCCATTATCAAACTGCAATAGAACGGAACCAGCATCTTCTGTATCAATCATATTTCTTCGGTTTCATTAAATGACTCTTCTTTTGATTTAAATGTTTCAACTGATCCTTTGGGCCTTTTTCTTTTTTGGTGAATTGTTGAAAGATTAGCAAATACTTTTTTAATTTTTAATCCGGTTATAAATTGAATAAGATCGCACCAATGCGAACCAATGTCCGCTATTGCCCTGGATTTTCCGGAAATATTCGATTCCAATCTCCAATTATAATCCGTTTGATAAAAAAGCCAGTCCTGCAAATAATTTCCATGAATTAAATAAACATTTCCCATTTCATTTTTTTCAAATAATCTTTTCGCATGCTGAATTAATGGATAAAATCTATAATTAAAATTTATTGCGTTAACAACTTTTTTTTCTTTTACTAACTCTAACAACTCTTCCGATTCTGATGAAGAAATTGTCAACGGTTTTTCAGAAACAATATGTTTGCCAGCAATGATTGCTGCTTTATTAATTTCAAAATGAAGATTGTTTGGAGTGCAGTTGTGAACAACTTCTATTTCTTTATCATTAATTAATTCTTCCCAGCTGCTGTATGATTTTGGTATATTAAAATCTTCTGCAATTTTATCGGCTTTTTCTTTTTCATTTGAAGCGATAGCATTTATTTCTATGCCTCCGACTCTCCTCAAAGCCTCAATATGTGCTGGCCCTATAAAACCTGTTCCAATTACTCCGACTTTTATTTTTTTCATCTTTCAACTTCTAATTTTTTATTTAACTTTTTTGCTCTAGAAATCATTTCTCCAACTTCAGGAATATTAATTGACTGAGAATTATCATATAAGCTTAAAGTCGGAATTACATTTAATTTTTTATAAGATTTTTCCTGCAGCTTGAACATTGGATGCTTTGGATATTTGGTTAAAAGATGCCCGCAAAATTTGGTATACTTACCAAATAAATAAGAAGAAACCGGATGCACTTTCCGCCATTCTTTTTTCCCTTCCATTCCATGCACTTCCGAAAGGCTGTCAATACCGTGAATTTGTGCAAAAGGCAGAACACTTAAAACATGCTCGTGTAAGCCTTCTCCAGCAAATAAAATATTCGGAAATGCTTTTTGAAGACGATTAATATGATCACGCATTCCGGTTAAAAAATTTGGGCCTTTACTAATATTAAAAGCAAGTAAAGTCTGATCAAGGAATACAGCGTCTAAATTAAATTTGTTAATTAATTTTCCAATAACCTTTATCATGTAATCGCCCCATTCTTTATAACCAGGATTGACATATGCAAAATAATCTTCCGCCAACCAATCTCCATCAATATCCATCGCCCATCCAAGAGTTCGATTAAAAGGATCAACCACTTGAAAATTTTTAAACTTTTTATACATTCGATGATTAAAGGTTAATGCAAGAACATTTGTATGAATCATAACTTTATAGCCGAGTTCGTGCGCAGTATTAATAAGCTGTTTAAATTTCCTTTCACCGCCGCATTTTTCACTAGGGTTATAATCCGGAGCGTGAGAATCAACGCCATTCTCCGCAAAGCCTGGAATATAAAGCAATGTCTCCTTTAGGATTATGAATTTTTGCAAACTGCTTTATTTTGATTTTCATTTGTTCAAATGTATGATGAGGTTCCGGCTGATCTTTTCTCATTCCCCATGGTTCGAGAATAAAATTAATATCGTTAGCCCAACCCGGAAAATGCGGATGTTCATCTATAATTCTTTAAATTAAAATTTTTCTCAAGCCATGCCCGATGCTTGTCAACTGGCTTTTTCCAGCTTCCTTCATACGAATCAAGAAACCATTCTGCTTTATAAGTTTTTATTTTTAATCGGTGCTTGACTTTCAAATCCTAAAAATAAGTCGAATGATTCTTTTCCTTTTTTAACTCTAAACAATTTTAAATTAGGCTCTGGATCTTTTATATGAAGGAACATTCCTCCTTTTTTATTTTCACCTAAAACAAATTGCGCATTCCACCAAAATGGATATTTGTAGCTCAGCGTTGTTTCATTTGTCATAGCTTTAGTTAAAGTCTGGCCGCCTAAAGCTGGAATTGTAATTTGTTCAAATTGAAAGCCTGTTAACCGCCATTCAACAAGCCAAACCGGATCATTTGATTTAACATTTATTTTAAATTTAATATCATCATCTTCTGAAGTTATTTTTAATTCAGCTCTATCGCCAAATTCATCTTTGAATGATAATTGAATGGAATCTAGATTTGATTCGAGTAATTCAGCATCGAATAAATAAGCCGGATCAGAAAGATGAGAAGGCGTTCTTATGATTATTGTCTGCCTTCCATTTAAACAAAACTTTTCATTAGTAAGTTTATTTTTAATGTATTTGATAAAAGCCGGATTTTTATCAAAGACTATTTCTATTTTTTTATTTGAGATTTTTATCATTTGAATTTTCTATAAATTGAAATGAAGAATTAAAAAAGAAGTCATTTCGAACCGGAGGAAGAAATCATTTTCAATATAAACAAGAAGATTTCTTAAAAGAAGATTAATCCGAAATGACATCTAATTCAACAACAACTATAATTAATCTATTTCTATAGGTTCTATATTTTTTTTCTCCACATCTTCATGCGGAGTTCCTTTCCTAAAAATTACAAAATACGATGATTCATTTTTCCCAACAGGAAGGCATGCCCCATGCCAAATTGATTTGTTGATTACTACAGCTTCACCAATATTGCATTGAAATGCTTTTACAAGATTTTCATTTTCGCCATCTATTAGAAGTGGTAATGTAAATGGTGCATCAATAGGTATTAATATTTCAGGTGTTTTAAGATGACGTTCCATTCCTGTGATTATATTTTTCGGCTGTTTAAAGACTGTACAAATTCCAATTTCAGTCTCACCTTCAATTAAGTAGTCTGCAATGTTAGACCAAAATTTGTAATCCGCAGCTTGAGAAGTCGGAGATCCTTTTGGCGAAACAACAACTTTGCCGTATCGATTAAAATTTTCGTTTGAAATTTGCTCTGACTTAATCTTCATTATTAGTTCAATTTTTTCATGATTTTAATTATAGATAATCCGCCGCCTTGAAGATTTAAATTTTTAACAACCGTGTTATCTTTATTTTTTTCTAACGATGAAAATTCTTTTTCATTCCCAAGTTCATCATACTCAACAGCTTGTCCAGCTAAGGCTAACGGAATATTAATTGAAATAGTTTCTTCTCTATTATCCTTAACCATTCCGTCTTTTTGATCACCGCTTCGGCCTGGCACTGTGGTTTTCAGCCAGCTTACAACAATTACATCCCCATCTTTTGTTTGAAATGCTTGTACTTCACTTTCAGAACCGAGAGTCCTGTCAACTTTAACAATATTATTCATTGATTTGTAATCTTCAGAGAAAAGCTTATTAAAAAATTGCAGTGCATTAGCAGCAGGCTTGTCTTTATAATCGGAATAGGCTACGCCGAGATAACGATTGTTGTCGTTGTCTCCGATTACTTCTTCATGCGGCGGAAGATCTTTTAACTCATACCATGCTACTGCATCAATATTACCTGTTGAAACAATTAAGGTTAAAGTTTTGAATAATTCTTTTGCTTGATATTCTGGAGTATGTTCATAATCGTAAAAAGCAGTGTATGAGTCTGAAACTCTAGCACCATTTCTAAAAGTGCTGTATCCGACTTCCGCCATCCACAAAGCCTGGTTATCGCCGTACTGCCAAACAACATCTTGAACTTCATTAATATAATTTGTTATTTCTTCAATCGGATGACGGTGCCAGGTTTCATAATAATTATGCATGTTAACGATATCGAAATACTTGCTCAGCTTAAAATCTCTAAACATATTTAAAAGAAATTCCGGATCGTATGCAATACCCGGGAATACAACCTTTGCATCTGGATCAGCTTCTTTAACAGCCTGGGCAGCTATCTTAATAAATTTTGCAAACTGATCTCTCTTTCCCTGCCAGTAAATCCAGATGTCAGGTTCATTCCAAACTTCCCAGGTTTTAATTCTATCTTTGTATCTATTTACAAGCGCCTTAACAAATTTTCCGTAAGCCTCATAATTTTTAGGAGGATAATTCCAATAATAAATTGAATCATTTGCTCCTGTTGAATTCCACCTTGGTATGTAACAAATATATGGGACCAAGGTTATTCCATAATCATCCACTGCCATTTTTACGTAGTCATCCCAAAACAGCCAATTATACTTTCCTTCTGTTTCTTCAATTGCATCCCATCCAAATGAAATTCTCATGAATTTCACATTATGTCTTTTTAAAAATTCAAAATCATTTTTAATAATTTCCTTTGTAGTAGTTTCTTCAGGATAATCTTCGCATAAGCCAATAGGTACATGATAGTATTCCGAGGTGATTGGTGAGGTGAGTTGATCATAAATTAATTTTTGAGTTTGTGCTAAAGTAGAAGCAAAAGCAAACACTAAAAATAATATTTGCACCTGTATAAATCTTTTCAGCATTATTTCTCCTTTATTAAAATTTTTTGCGGAATGGAATTTTCGTTTTTAAATAAATGTGGACGTTTTTATTATGTAATAATGAATTGTATATTTTTAGAATTAAACTTCTTGATTCCAAAAATCTTTTCGCCAGTAGAATTCACCTAACTCATTTAACTCTTCTTTTGTAAGATTAAAGCCATCGCTTGCTTTAACATTCAATTCAGCTTGAAGTTGATTTCTTATGCCTGGGATTACTGTGGTAACTGCAGAATTACTCAAGCAAAATCTTAATGCATATTCCGCCATTGCCATTCCTGAATGAGTTTTGTCCTTTACATCTTTAATTTCTAAAACCTTATTTGTTACTGCCTTCAAATTATTTCCGCGGAAATAATGTTTTCTAACATCTTCTTTTTCAAAAGTGGTATTTAAATTAAATTTACCGGTCAAAGCACCTTCATCAAATGGAACTCTAACCACAACAGCTTTTTTTAATTTTTCACAAACCGGCAATAAATTAAACTTGGGATACTGTTCAAAAATATTGTAAATAACTTGTACCGAATCTACTTTATCTAAAATTAATGATCCTATAACACTATCCGGTGTTGTATCGTGAACGGAAACTCCAATCGCTCTAATTTTTCCTTGTTCTTTTAATTTCAACATTGCTTCAAACCATTCGCTTCTTAAATTCCAGGAAGCTGCCCAGGTATGAAACTGATAAACATCAATGTACTCTCTTTGTAATTTTTTTAATGAACCTTCACATCTTTTAATTATGTAATCCTTAGGAAAAGATTTATTGACATCATAATTTTCCGGCGGCGGCCATGGAGTTCCATCTACAGGCGGAACTTTTGTCGCGACAAAAATTTCTTCCTGCCTGGATTTTAAAACTTTACCAATAATTTCTTCACTATGTCCTTTACCATAACCTTGCGCTGTATCAATAAAATTAACTCCGAGATCAATTGCCTTATTTAAAGCTTTTATTGATTCAGAATCATCTTGATGTCCCCACATATCTCCGCCGATTGCCCATGCGCCAAAACCAATTTCAGATACTTTCCAGCCTAGATTTCCAAATACTCTATATTCCATTTTCTCCCCTATTTTTAATTGAAAGTTACTCCGGCAACTAAAATAATATTTGCGTATGGAGTAGCTTCACCGGTTCTAACAAAAACTGTTGTTCCATTTTCTTTAGTTTTTTCCTTAAACATTTCATGAGATACTTTTAGAATATTAACATCGCATAAAAGTTTTTGTATCTCATTAAATAATTCTTCGTTCTTTTGAATAATTTCTTCAGCGACGACTGCTTCTTCAACCGCCAGCTCTTCAAAAATTATTTTTAATGCATCGATGAACCTTGGGATATTTTTTGTCAAAGCGAGATCAATTACTTCAGCATTTCTGGGGATCGGCAATCCGCTGTCGCAAATAACCAGCCTATCCGTATGCCCTAATGAAGCAATTACTTTTGATAAAGGTGCGTTTAAGATTCCATTTTTTTTCATCAATTACTCCCTCTTGTGATAATTTTAGTTTGCAATATTGTAATGTTCTATTTCTTCCAATTTAGGCATTGAACTTTGAGCTCCCATTTTTGTAACCGAATAGGAAGCTACCGATATTGCAAACCGAATTGCTTTTTCAATTTCTTCGCCCATTGGACAATGCAAAAGCTAAGGCGCCGTTAAATGCATCTCCGGCTCCTGTTGAATCAACGGCATTAATAGTCGGAGCCGCAAAGTGTTTTTCAATTTCATTGTTAAATAAATATGCACCGTTTTCACCCAAAGTTACGATAACATTTTTGACTCCATCCCTTAACAATTTATTGGCAGCGGATTTTATTGATTCTATAGAATTTGAAGAAGAGTCAGTAAGCATGCTTAATTCATTCTCATTCGGAGTTAGGTAGTCAATCTTTTTAAGCAATTCTTTTGAAAGCTTATTTGCCGGCGCCGGATTTAATATAAACGGAATATTATTTTCTTTAGAAAGTTCAGCTGTTTTAAAAACTGTTTCTAATGGAATCTCAAGCTGGCTAACTACAACTTTAACTTTTGAAAATATCTCCTTCTTCTTTTCTAACTCCGAAGAAGAAATTTTCATATTACCGCCGGATATAACAATTATTTGATTTTCCCCTTTTGAATCAACTGTAATCAACGCCATGCCTGTATCACTTTTATTATCTACCACTAAGTATGATAAGTCAACTCCTTCTTGATTCATATTTTCAATTAATTTTTTACCGAAGTTATCTTCACCTATTTTACCTATAAAATAAGTTTTACCGCCAAGTTTGGCCGCACAAACCGCCTGGTTTGAACCTTTGCCGCCCGGAAACATTTCAAACTTACTTCCGAAAATTGTTTCCCCAGGCTCAGGGAACCTGTTAGTAGAAACTACTAAATCCATATTGGCACTGCCGACAACTAACACACCCTCACGTTTCATTCGATTCTCCACTACCCGATATTTAATTTGTATTTGTTTGCATGCAAAATTTTTGGCTGCTTGAATAAGCCGGATTTCTTCTGAACAGCTTCAAGAATATTTATCAAAGTGTTTGTTACTTTTAACTCAATTTTATTTTTACCAGAATTGATAAAGTTAGTTATATCAATTTTATACGGATGCCATGGAACAATGGTTGAATTATTATTTACGATTACTTCAAGCACATCTTCCCCGCAGTCAACATCAAGAAAAAGTTTACCATCAAGATATTTTTCATTCACGTCAACTTCTGAAGAATAGGTTATTGTTCCGGAATAGAAAGGATAACCTTGTTTTGTCCAATCACCAATTTTTAATTTTTCTTTTTGCGCAGAAATTTTATAACCATTTTTAGCGGGTTCCAAGGAAAAGTCACCAATGACTTTTAATAAATCCAAAATTCCATCTGTTCTTCTATTTGCAGCAAAGTGAACTGCAACTAAATTTTTACCTTCAGCTACAAATTCTTTTATATCAATTTCTCTTATTTCAGCATCCAATTTACTGCGTTTTCCTTTACTTTTGATTTCATTTCCGTTAATGAATAATTTGTAATCACTTCCACTGAATCCATCTACCAGCAATGCTATTCGTGATGGTATATTTTCAATTTCAAATGAAGTTCTATAAAATAATTTAACAGGATAAATTTCTTCATCTCTTTCCTGCGGAATCTGCATTTCCCATGCACCGTTAGTAACATTCAGCCATTTAGAATCATCGAACTCTTTTTTATAAAAATCCTGCAATAAATTTTCATCCGAATTTTCTGAATACTTCATCTTCCAATTTGAAATGCAAAGAACATTATCATCTTCTAATTTGAAACTAAATTCATTGCCAAGATTTATTGACGAATAATTTTTCTTTGTTTTTTCTTTTACCGTTTTTGAATTTTTACCATTTTGAATTTTCGCATAAACTTTCTTCATCATTTTTTAAAGTATAACCTTCAACAATTCCATTCTTAAATTCTTCGACAGTTAAATTTGTTTCTGAAATGAAATTTTGATCTTTTTTATTATCAATAATAATTATGTGCGAATCACTCGATGTGAAATTTAGCTGAACGTTTAACCGATTGTTTTTAATTTGATAGACATGAATTGGAAGGATTTCACCACTGTTGGGATTCCATATTTCCGGCTTACCGATTTTTTCAAATGAAACTTCAACTTGTCCAATATTCTTTTGAGATGTATTAACAAGAAAATAAATATCAAAATTGTCTTTTACTCTGTGAAGATAAAAAACATCTTCATTATCAATTTTAACATCAGGGGTTACACATTTATTTAAAATCTTTTGAAGATCATTTCTCCATTCGTCTTTTGAAATTCCTTTGCTTCTAAATACAAAAACATTTTTATTCCCGATGATTCTATTTTTGGGAGATTTCTTTTTCCCTTCAAATTCCTTTAATAAATCATGCGGATCAATTTTAAATAATTCTTTGATACTTGCTGCCGCACCGTTTCGTTTTGCTTCAAGAAATTCAGTTGGCAAAAACGTATCCGCGATAACCTTGCCGCCGTTAGAAATAAATTTTTTAATTACATCATAAGTTTTTTTCTTAATGTGCGTAAGCGGCGGAAGAATTAATACTTCAAATTCTTCATCCCGAATTTTTATTTTATTCCCTTTAATGCTGGCGTCAATTAAAATATCTTCATCAGCATAATCAAAATCATAATGAAACCTAAGTAGAGTATCGGTTAAATCATTAAAATTACTTTCAATTGTACTGCTGATTCTATCTCTGAATTGCGGTTTATAATTCGTCCAGATACTATTAATTGGAAAAAGCACAAGTAATTTTGCAACATGCTTTCCGCCTGAAAGAATATGCCCAAGCCTTGCCATATAACCTGTAAACTGATCATAATATTTCCACCAGGTATGATGATAAAACTGCGAGGGCGGCCAATCTCTTTTTCTTTCGCCTTCAATTGAATAATGATAACCATGATTATTAAATAGATTTACTCCAAGCACATATTCCCAATTTGCAATCCATTTCATTCTTTCGAGAGTACAATCCCAATAAGTTCCGCCCATTGATTCGCATAATAAGTCTTGTGCTTCCGAAATGATGCGCAGCAGAGCTTCCTAATTTTAATGCCACATGCTGATCGGGTTCATTTTTAGTTCCTATTTTTGGATATAAATGATCAACACCAATGATATGCATGTGCTTTAGGTGTTTAAAAATATTTCCTTCACATCTTGCCTGAAGCCGCAGCCATTCTTCAAAAAGTAAATGGCCTGTAAATAAAACTCCATTTTCATCGCACCAATCTCTTATTCTTTTATAATAAGTTTCAGAATACTGCTCGGTTAAAGTTCTCCAAAAATCATATCTGATCTGTGCAGTTTTTTCTCCCATATCCAGATAAAGTGCAGGCAGATAAGGTTTAAGATCGTAACCTCTTTTTTCACGGAAGATTTTAAACATCTGGCTTGTCCATGGAATTACATGATTTTCCATTCCCACATGATAATAATGCATTGCGGGTTCATCGGTATAAAAACCAGGCACAATTGAACCGAAATCTTTGCCGACAGCTTTCTTATAACCTTCATGAGTGATTTCTAAAAATCTGTTTGTTGATTCCGGATTCATAGTGTCAATGTAGTAATCAATTTCTTTTTCAAGAAAATAAAGAAGTCTCCATTTCCCTTCAGGAGCTTCCCAGGGAATTACAGCATTAAAAGAAAGGTTGGGTGTAAGATCAATTAATTTTTCAATTGAAGAATTAAATTCTTTATCCGTACAAGCGAATGCAGCAATTGGTTTTGAGTTGCCGGTATTAACATAACGGTCATCGGTAGCTTCTAAAAAAGTAAATAATGGCCCGTCAACATTTAATGCAACAAGCTCGAGATATTTTTGTTTTAGATTAGGATATTTCTTTAATACCTGTCTCTCAGCAGTACCGCTTGGCCAATTCATTTCATCATATACCCAAACATCAATTCCAATTTCTTTTGCTTTTTCTACTGCAAATTTTGTCCTTTCAAACCAGGTTTCGGATAAGTATCCTATCTTTTCTCCGAATCTTCCATGAATAAAAAAACCGGGAATGCCTTTGCTTTTATATTCACGCATCTGCCATTCCATTTCTTTTTCATCCATCTCACCATTCCAAAACCAGAATGGAAGTATTCCCATTTCCTTTGGAGGATTTTCAAAATTTTCTTTAGTTAGTTTTTCACCATTCACAAGTTTTTGCGAAAATGCCATAAAGTTCCTCTCTAGTAACTTCTTTTGTTGTAAGTTTTAATCAGATCTTTCATGTAATAATGTATTGCGTAGAAAAATTAATTAGTCCCAGCCTATTCTGTAGCCTTATTTAGTTTTTAAAATGCCATGATTATGCTGAATCTATGCGGCGAATCCAGAAAATCATATTTCACATAAGCATAATCAATTTTTAGATTTATAATTCCCAGCTGATATTTTAAACCTATGCCTGCACTAAAATTACCTTCGTCATAATTAAATCTATATCCGGAACGTAATGATATTATATCAAAAGCCGTATACTCAACACCCATATGAATACGTTCAGCGTAATCGTTGGAATGAATTGCATCCATGTTAAAAGAAAATTTATGCTGATTTGGATCACCGCCTAAAATTAAATCATCACCGCCAGCCAAATCGATTGACCATCCGATTCTAAATAGAAGCGGCAGCTGATATGATTGCTGCTCCTCAATTCCCGTTTGAAGCCACCTAGCCTGACTTGAAAAATTTTGTGCACTCATTGCAAGCCGTATACCTTTCCATCCTGTATTGTAATAACTTCCAACATCGAAGGCCCATAATGATGTTGTGTAAGTATATAAGTCTTCACGCAAGTATTTTATGTTAACCCCGACTGAAAGTTTATCAGTAAATCTTCTTGCTAAGCCTACACCAAATGAAAGGTCACTACCCGTAAAAGTATTTCCAGTTCTTGTATCCAACTTTCCGGTAGTGCTGGTTACTAAAGCTTCTTGTAAATCACCGTAATTCAGTGAAATATAATTAAGTGCTATTACACCAATACCCTCAATATTATATCCGACAGCACCTGACATAACTTTTAAATCAGCGATCCAGTTGGTGTAATTGAATGCTGCTTCTGCTTCACTAATACCTGCAATCGCTGCAGGATTCCAAAAGATTGAGTTCACATCGTCCATATTTGCAATTCCCGATTCGCCAATTCCTGCTTGTCTTGCACCAATGCCAATTTTTAAAAATTGTAAAGAGGTTCGCCCAGCCTTATTGAATTGAGCATTTACAATTCCGGATGTGGTGAGAATTATTATTAAAACAATAAGCTTTTTCAATTTCTAATCCTCAATTTGTGTGTCATAAAATTTTTTTATTTATTATCTGATTATCATTAATTTTCCGGTGAACTTCGAGCCTACGCTGCCTTCAGTTTCGGATTGCACAACATATATATACATTCCCGGAGCAACTAATAATCCTGAGTCTGACCGTTGATCCCAGTCGATGCTTCCATAAAGATTACCATTGGAATCAGGGCCGTGCCTTAAAGTTTTAATAAGATCGCCCGATATGCTGTAAATATTAATGATTGCTTTTTTAGGAAGATTTCTAAATTCGATTTTCATCGGGTTTGGGTCACCGAAACTATGAGTAGCATCGCCCTGAATGAATGGATTAGGAGCAACGAAAACATCCCATCCATTATTTAAAGAAACAGGTCCCGGACGGGCAGAAATTAAAGGTGTACGATTATAATCTGCACTGACTAATTCAGGAAGATTTGGAACGACGGTCCCATTTGCAGAAGTCCACTCTTTCGGATTTGAATAATAAGCCTGTACATAATAATAAAATTCATTTCCAAACTGTAAATTTTTATCCAGGTATTCGTACTGCTGTTTATCAGTATTCCAGTAATCAGAAAAATTTGCTCTTGGAATATCGTCAACTAAGTCCCAGGCGCCTCTTTTATCAATACTTCTATAAATTCTGTAACCACTTAGATCACTGGAACCATTAAAAAATATTTCACCTGAACCGTCTGTAATTTGTGCATCTTCAGCTGATTTATCCCATTGAATAGCTACGATTGCCGTATCAGAACCTTTGGATATACTTGCTCCAAGAACGTTTGGAGAAGGAGGTGAATCAGGAACATCCGCAGCTAAATTTATTCCATTTACGTTTGCGCCAAGTCCCCATTTAATTGCGTTCCGGAGCGCTTCATAGTTTTTATTCATGTCTGCGCTGGTACTATCTGTTTCCCAGCCTGCTTCATCATAACTTTTTAACCAATGATCTGGATCGCCTTTAATGATTTCCTTTAAATCAAGTTCGCCGGCAATCTCGGCTATTATTATTCTTACGGAATCGCCCGGAGCTAAAGTATACGGCCCGAATGAACTTGTGTACCAATTATAATTTCTGCCGTTATTTGGAGCAAGATTATCATCTTGTGCAAATTCATAAATTTGTTTTTTACTAAATACATTTAATCCAAATCCTTCAAAGTCAACATTTTTATTTTGAAATTTTTGGCCTTCGTCACTGTAAATATTAAAGTGAGTGGGATCTGCATCAAATGGATCATTGCTGATTGCACCTTTTGGCGGCGTACGGTATAAAAATGTAAATCCAAATGCTGCAGGGTCTTGCAATTCCGGCAGCCATTCAGGTTTTTTCTTTAAAAGATCGCGCCAGTTTGTTTTTTGTTTATATGAATCCCAAGGAACCGGATTTCTTCCGCCATTAAAATCACGGCTGTAATAAAGCAAACCTTTTCCGTCAGGTGTATTGGCACCGGGAGTATAGTTTTTTAAAACATAATAATCTGTATATCCATTTTTAGGATGCCAGCCGAATGCACCTGCCGGAACTGCCGACTCAGTAAAAGTTCCGGGTTCATAATGAAAATTTATTACGCCTTTTGTCGACACTTGTATACCGCTATGAAATACAATCCAAACTTCATTTAAAGTTTGTTCATGATGCAGTATCTGTTTGATAGCTGGTATAGCCATGTCGCCTGTATTTTTGAAAACATAATCATAAATTATGAAATCGTCATAACCGGGAAAGCTCCATGACATTGATCTCTGTTTTACGGTTATCCCGGTTGCTGTAGCGAATTCCACATAATTCATTTCTTCAGGAAGAAGAGGATTAAAATCAGGAGAGCCATCGTAATTTTTAGTTTTTGTAAATGAAGGAATTAAACTTGGGACAACACCTTCATCGCCAGTTGCAAGAGAAGAATGATATAATAAATAATCTTTTTTGACAGGAGAATAATCTGGCGGAACCAAATCATCTGCATCTTTGACAATGATCCAGGGGCCAGTCCTAAAGTTATGAAAATTTGCATCTGTAATTGCACCATTTGCAGCTATTTCATCTGTGGGAAAAGTATACCCGGGAAAGCCAGGAAAAAAACCAATGCCGGTAATTTCAGTATAATCCCAGGCGCCGGGATCGCCAATAAATCCCCAGTTATACAAAGTTTCCCAAAGCTTACCTCGCGTGTGAGTAGTCCAATTATTTTGCGCAAAAGAAGCATCGAGCAAAATAAGAAACAACAGCAAAGTACAAATGTTAAAAGTGGATTTAAATTTTACGATTTTCATTTTGCAGCTCTTTGTTCAAATTAAAATGTAATTGCAATACCAAATAGAATTCTTCTTGGAAGATTTAGATATTCTGTAACATCGGGAAATGGTGCCCCGCTGGTGGCATATTCAGGGAAATCAGTAAATCTTGAATTAACAAACCTAACTCTATCTTCAGGAGAAGAGCCTTTAACAGAGGTTAGATTAACATGTTTATCATTAAAGGCATTAAAGACTTTTATGAAAATAGCAGGTTTAATAAAATCCAAATCAATTTGCTTTCTTAATTCAACATCGGCAGAAACAAATGCATCTCTCACGAATGTAATCCCGCCTTCGCCAAAAGTATCATCAATAATTTTATCATTAGGATAATAAACCCAGTAACGTAATGACATTTCCAAATTCGAAAATATTCCAAATAGGAATGAAAAATCTTTTGGTGTTAAATAGGTTAAACCGGCTTTCACTCTCGGCCTTTCATAGATAATGTCATCTCCAATAATAGTCGGCTGCGTAACCTGAATATCAGAACCAGGCGGAACTAAAATTGTGGGATCGCCCGATCTGCCAAGAATGCCAGTGCTCCACGTATAATTTAAATAGCCTGACCAACTCCCTGTAAAAGGTTTTCTTAATGATATTTCAATTCCTTTCTCATCACCATAATCGCCATTTGCGGTAGTTATATACGAACCCCCGCTTTTGGTTATCACTTTCACAGACCTAACTGTTTTCGTATAATCTTTATAGTATGCTGTTACGTCTGCGACTAAGCCATTAATATTATGTTCAACTCCAACTTCATACTGAACTACTTTTCGAGGTGCCAGATTTCTATTACCAAGATTATAGGCGATGTACTGTCCATTGCCTTGATCAATTAAGTAAGTATTTAAAATTCCACTGACAGATTGTCCAGCAGCATCGCTGCCTGTACCTTCGCCATAATCACCCCAGTTAGCTCTTTGAAAAAAGTGACCGTAAGAAAAATGAAGCACTGTATTTTCAGAAATCGGATGAGATACACCAATTCTGGGTGAAATCTGTCCAAATAATTTAGTTGGTTCAGTTTTGGGTGTTGGAGTAGTCCCATCGACGGCAGATTGATACACATCAAATGGATCGTAAGTATCAGAATATTGATTATCATTAGGATTGTAAAAATCATATCGCACACCGAGATTCATTATCAATCCTTCAAACTCTAATTTGTTTTGATAGTAAATTGCTCCTTCATAAGGTTTATATGTTCTGTCTTCAATTGCACCATATGCTTTAGCTTCTTGAAATCTATCAAGAGTATAATATGTAAATTCAAGTCCGGCTTTTACCTGCCATCCGGAATTAATTTGACTTAAAAAACTTCCTGTCAACGAATACTTAGTATTTCTATCCTCACCTCTATAATAATATCCGGTTGTATGTAAACCAATAATATCATTGTAGGCGCCAGGTATCGGATTGCCAAATTCATCAACAGCAAGCAAGTTATCATAAATAGGCGAACCTGATTCCCAGCCAAGCGAATCTCCCGGGAAAGTTGATTGACTTTGGAAATGAAAATACCTGCTTAATTGAAGCTGGTAAAAAGTATTTTTGCCTAATACATGTGTAAACTGAACTGCTTGAGAATTATTGTTTGATTCAGGATATCCATTAAAATCATCGTAAGCATATTTAGCACCCAATCCGTTAGCAGAGATAAAATCAAAATTCATCGATTCCATACCAACGTTAGTATTTGTTTCACTGTATATTCCGGAAAACATTAGCTTTAAATTCTGGCTTAAATGAAATGTTATTTTTGCAGTTCCATCAAACCAGGTTCCCATATTTCGAAAGCTGTTTCCGGTTATTGGCGGTGTGGTTCTATATTTGCCGGAAACGAAAAAATACATATCATTAAACGGCATTGGACCGCCTAATGAAAATTCTTCCTCGTAACTGCTTCTATTCGTGTAATCAGTCAATGGCTGGTGAGTGTTCAAATAATTTTGATAAGCCTGCTCAGGAGTCCATAAACTATTAGGGTCAATGCCTTTGATTCCGTTTGGATCTACCCATTGATCCGGATTATCAATCCACCATTGCAAATGTCTGGCGTGCGTATTTTCCCAATAACGTGTTGTTGAATAATCATAAAACGCTGTTCCAAAATGCGGCTTGCCGGGCGGAGTCAACCTAAATTCATTATAACCTCTAATTGTTTTACCGCCTTCTTTAGTAATGATATTGAAAACACCGGACTGAGCTTGCCCATATTCAGCATTAAAACCACCAGTAATTATTTCAAGCTCTTGAATTGACGAAAGATTAATATTTGTGTACGGAGAATAATCCAGCGGATTATTAGTTCTCACTCCATCAATCAAAAATTGAACCTGGTCAATAGAACCGCCGCGAACAGTTAACTGCCCGTTCACGTTATCGATGCCGGGCAGAGTGGTGAGCACATCAGATAATTGAGTCATCGGCTGTACTGAAATTTCTTGAGCAGAAACAAAATGCCTAGTTGAAGTTTCATCTTTCTCAACCGGAGGTCTTTCGGCTGTAATCACCACATCTTCATTTATTTGCAGAACAGTTTCTTCCATTTGAAAATCAATTTCCGTAGTATGATTTACACTTACCTGCACTTCAGTTTTTGTGATTGATTTGTAACCAATGATTGATGCTCTAAGGCTGTAAACTCCGGGCGGAACATTCAGAATAAAATATTCTCCATTCAAATCAGAAGCCGCGCCCATGGATTCGCCAACGAGCTGCACATTAACTCCCGGAACAGGAGTACCGCTATTTTTTTCAACTATTTTGCCTGATATTTTTCCGCCTGCGGCAAATACGTTATTTAAATTTATAAAGAGAAATAATCCTGCTAGAATTAAAATTTTTATTAAAAAATTATTCTCTCTCATAATTTTACCTTTGATTTTGCTCATAACTGAGTTCTAATTTTTCCGGTACTAATTCATTATAATTACAGATTTGATAAAACCCTTCGGCTTTTGCTTAGCTGCTAAAAAGGCATCTTCAATTTTTTCTAACGGATACTTATGGGTTATTAATGGAGACATATTAATTTTACCGGCATTTAATAAATCCATTCCCCTTCTTGAACCTTCAAGTATTTTATTAATATCTCTGAAATGTGCATTAATTATATCGAATGCCATCCAGTTCCAATAACCTAAATCTTTTATTATTCTTTGTCCCGGATGATAACCAAATATTACCAGCTTCCCTTCCATTCTTGTAATTTCAGAAGCTGTATCTAAAGTTGATTGCACTCCACCGACTTCAAATGTAACATCTACGCCTTTGTTATCAGTTATTTGTTCAATTTTTTGTTTTAAATTTTCTTTTTTAGGATTGATTATTATATCAGCACCAAGCTTTTTTGCCAACTTTAACATTTCATCACGAATGTCAATCGCAATGATTTTAGCCGGCCCTTTTAATTTTATTTCCTGCAGTAAGATTAATCCCATAAATCCTGTACCTACTAAAGCAACAGTATCTGCTAATTGAATATCTGCCTTATTAACTCCATTAGTGGTACAAGCAATAGGTTCAGAAAGTGCAAGGTCGAAAGGAATATTTTTTGAAATGTGATTTAACATTTTCTGATTTGCTGCGATTTCTTCAGCGTACCCTTTGCCGTCTGCCCAAACCGCAACTCTATCACCTTTTTTAAAATCCTTAACATTTGATCCGGTTTTAATAATCTCGCCTGAAACTTCATGGCCAATGTGCCGCGGATATTCAAGGCCATCAATTTTTTCATCCCACTGATGAATTTCCGAATGACAAACTCCGCAAGCCTTAACTTTTATTAAGCATTCGTCATCATTAATTTTGGGAGTTGAAAGTTTTTTTATTCTAAAATCATGCGCACCGTAAAGTATCGCTCCTCGCATATTAAGTTCACTCGTAAATTAAATTGTTAATAAATAAATTATAGGAGAAAGCCTTAAACAAGGTTTTATTAGCCAAGACTTTCTCCATAAAAATGATACGGAACTATTTAAGCAAGATCATTTTTCTACTTTGAACAGTATTTTCAGATCTTAATTCATAAAAATATACGCCGCTTGCCAATTTGCTGGCATTCCATTGAATTGAATGAGTTCCTACTTCCATTTGTTTGCTGTCAATTAATGTGGTAACTAACTGGCCAACAACATTATAAACCTTCAGTGTGATTGGACTGCTTTTGGCAATATCAAATCTAATTGTAGTTGTTGGATTAAATGGATTTGGGAAATTCTGCATCAAGTTGAATTTGGTTGGTACATTCTTACTTACTGGATTATCATATACGCCTGTAATGCTTGAAACAAATTTCAGATACAGCCCAATAATCTGCATTGGCTAAATTATAAAATCCAGGATCTCCATTACCGTATGGATCTGCAAATGGATCATTCTTAACACTTGGCTGCCAGGTATAATACATATAAGCATCACCATCAATTGTGTCTTGAGCTTCCGAACCCTGACTTCCACCTAAATTAAATCCAATGCGGGATTGAGCTGCTACACCAGGATTGTAAATAGCCATTTCAATATTCCACACACCGGTTGCTTTGTCAATTGAAACAGCCCATCTTGAAAAATCAGCCGGGTCAAATACTTTTTGAGAATCTGCAAAACAGCGCCTATATTCTTCCGGAATAAACGTGTTGCTTCCATTATTTAAAGTAACCTGATCGCCTAAAATTAAATAATGATACGGCCCATCCGGAGATAAATAAACATTACCATCGTACCAGCCTTTCATATCTATACCCAGCTGGCTTGAGAGACTTACAAATAACTGATCACCAAGCCATTGGCCTGCCCAATATAAACCGCTTGAATCATTTACTACTTCATCAATATGAATAAATGCATACAGAGTATCTCTTGACCACAATAGCCTTGCATAATATTCATCATATTCAGGTTCAGTTACACCTTCTCTTCCATAGTAAAGAGAAAAAATATTGTATTCAGTATTGGTGACTAAGTTAACTTGTGCCGCATCATTCCATGCTGCTTCATCCATAACGGCGTCAATTTTAATAGCGCCTGAATCAGCCATTGGAACTTCTAATTCTTTTCTATCCGTTCCATCATTGAAATGAAGTATGGCCCAATAATCTGCATTAGCTAAATTGTAAAAACCTGGATCGCCGTTTCCATAAGGATCAGCAAACGGATCATTTTTAACACTTGGCTGCCAGGTATAATACATATAAGCATCGCCGTCAATTGTATCCTGAGCTTCAGAGCCTTGACTTCCGCCAATATTGAATCCAATAACAGATTGTGCTGAAACACCTGGATTATAGATTGCCATTTCAATATTCCATACACCTGTTGCTTTGTCAATCGTAATTCCCCATCGAGCATAATCAGCAGCATTAAATACCATTACAGTATCTGACATGATCAGAACATTTTAGATATTCATCTGGCAGATTTGTAGGGTTTCCGCCATTCAATGTTACCTGATCACCTAGAATTAAATAATGATAGGGTCCTTCAGGAGCTGCATAAACATTACCATCATACCAGCCCTGCATATCTCTTCCCAATCGGCTTGATAAGCTTACAAATAATTGATCGCCCAGCCATTGGCCTGCCCAATATAATCCTGATGAATCATTTACAACTTCATCAATATGAATAAAGGCATATAATGTATCTTTGGTCCATAACAATCTGCCGTAATACTCATCATATTCGGGTTCAGTTACGCCCTCTCTTCCATAATACAATGCGAATATATTGTACTCGGTATTTGTTACAAGGTTAACTTCAGCTGCACTATTCCATGCAGTTTCATCCATAACACCATCAATTTTTATTGCACCTGAATCAGCCATTGGAACATTAAGCTCTATTCTGTCCTGTGCAATAAGAGAAACGGAAATACTAAGAATTAAAAAAAGAAGTAACGTGTAATTCTTTTTCATATCTTCCTCCATAGTTAAAAAATTTCTTAATTAAAGGTTTGATAACAGAAGTCGTTATTAATCCTCCTTTCATGAATTATTAATTATATAATATTTATTTTATTTATTTAGTTTAGAATTGATATCTTAATGTTATAGAAGGAATCAAAATGTCAGACTTGTATTCTCCTGATAAACTTGAGAAATTATTTTTAATTTCTTTTGATGTTCCGATACCATAAGTAATATTAAGATCTGCAGATATATCTTCGTTTATATATCCAATTCCGAAAGAGAACCAATGCTGATCCAATGTAGGGAAAAGCATTGTATAAGTATTTTCCGAATTTGGACTGCTTGAAAATCTGTAGCCTAATCTATAGGAGATTTCTCCGCCTGGAATTATTTCCACGCCAACTCCGGCGGTAATTGTATTTTTATAATTTAGATTAAAACTGCCGGCATTTATTCCTGAAACCGAATCAACCGTTGTCAAATTATTTTGCCAAATTGAATTAGTAAAATCAAAGCTCATATTTTTTTGAGTGCTTGACCAAAGAGAATACAATCCATCGATATTAATTTTTATATTATCATTTAAATTATATAAAGCTCCAAATCCAAAAACCCAGGGCATTTCATATTTAGAGCTAACATCAACTTGCGTTTCAGTGGAATCTAAATCTGTAAACATGTCACTTTTTGCTTGTCCGCTTAAATCCGTTTTGAAACCATTTCTAACCATTCCTCCAATTTTTAAATCACTTGAAATCTCTCCGATAAATCCTAACTCAAAACCAAAAGACCAGCCATCCAAATCATAATTAAATTGATAAGCTGCTTCACCGATATTCTGCAGCCATTTATCACTGCCCTGCGGAAATGCTGTTTTCTGTTTGACTTCATAAATATTTACTGCCACGCCAAATGCAAAATTTCCTAATCTAACAGCCGCCGCCGGTGAGATTGAATTGATGATAATGCTGTTTGAAAATTCAAAACCCATTACAGCAGAAGCAGAATCAGTTTGCCTGTACATAACAAAAGGCCAATCAATATTATAATCGAGTAGTCTGTTATAGCCTAATCCGATTGTTAAACCATCAGACAATTCCCAATATGCGCCGCCGTTAAGATTTATATTATCTTTTCTGAAAGAATGAAAATCGCTTCTCGGAAGATTATTAAATTGCTGCTCACCAATCACATCAATAATATTTATATTTATTTCTCTTCCCGTTAAATAGCCTAATCCAGCAGGATTACTTAATATATTAGAAACGCCATCACTTCCAGCTATATATAGTCCTCCCAGCGAAAGAGTTTTTGAGCCCTGTACATAAGAATAATTTGAGCCGCCGGCAAAACCTGTTTCAATTATAAAAACAGCTATTAAAAATATTAAATGAAATATCCATTGAAATTTCATATAGAGGCTCCCTCTGCTAATTTAATTACCATGTTTTGAAAGTAGCGTAAGCATAATATTTTGTAAATCTTTGTCTTCCCTCATGATCCCAATTTTTATTGGCTATCCATACTAAATAATCTTTATCTCTTTCTAATCCGCCATCGGGATATTGTGTAAAAACAAATGTCCCGGGAATTTGTTGCCCAAGCTGAATAGGAGATGAAATTACATTTTCGGTACCGTATTTATTTACACCGGCACTATCAATAACAGAATAAACTTCCCATACTTGATTATTAGGATCAAAAGTACTTCCAATTGCTAATCCAATTGCCGCTACTAATGTATCTTCAACACCATCCTGAATTATTTTCCATTTAATTATAGGTGAATTGCTCATTATAGGAATAAATGATAATTCTCCAAGAGGGCCGCGAGATTGGAATTCTTTTATATTTACGTAGACGTCATTCCTTAAAGTAAGATTAACAAAATCGGATTTGGAAAGTTGAACTGTATCGTCTATAACATTTAACTGAGTTGATTTTAAACTGCTGTCAATATTTAAATATTTTCCTTTTTGAGCTGAAACTTGATTCCAAACTTCTTCTTTAAGTACCCAAAATGTATAAGTGTCATCTTCATTTAAGCTATCAACTTTATTACCATCATATTGAAGTGTAATATCTTCAGCGCCTGACGGCAGTTCGTTAAACTTTACGGGATAATGCAAGATTGTTTCCACTAACATGAACCAGCCAAATTAAGGAAGTATCCAAAGCCGCCTTCCCTCCGTGGTTAACACCTAACACAGAGGCATAACCGCCAATCCACGTTATTTTAGGTTTAAAACTTCCTTTTTCAAGAGTGATAGCAGATAGATTTGTACTCCCTTCGTAAGGTGCTAATGAATCATCACTTTTGTTGCAGCCAAAGAATGGTGTTAGCAATAAAAATGAAGTAGCAAATATGATTAGAATTTTATTTCTTGTATTACTTATAAACTTTTTCATTTCAAATTCCTTGGGTTTGATATTTTATATCAACTTGTTTCAGAATAAAAAATTAGAACTTTTGAAGTTCGCTTTTCCAATTTTCATTATGAGCCTCGCCTTCCATATTCGAATGAACTAAATCAAATCTTCCGATTGATCTTAAATCGACGAATATAAATTCATAGTTTCTATCTTGTTGATACTTCCAAATTTCATAGGGTAAAGTATCCGGGTCATAATAGTGCTGTTCAATATCATCGGGCATTCCATATTTAATTAAGACTCTGCCTCTATCAGTGGACCAGCCTTCGACTTTAGCCCATTTAAATTTTTCATTTGCGTAATTGAAACGCTGCTTGATTTTTTCAAGATATTCATTTTCTAAAGTATTAGGAGTCGGATCCAAATCTTTCCAAAAATTAATTAAGAATTGAGCCTTACCGGATAAAGCTAACTTTTCATAAATATTATATTGGTCAGGGGCAGCAATGTATTTTATTAATTTACCAGCTTCATCCGGCATCTTCTGATGATAATGCAGGTTTTGTAGTTAGATAATCCATTTGAATTATTTCTATATCTCGTGAAAGTGAGATATGACTTTTGTTAGCGAGATTTTCAATATAGGCTTTAAATTCGTATACACCCGTTTCAATTTTTGCAACATTTAATCCCTGTATTAAAGTTGCTGAATTAGTATGTTTTTTAAGTGTTGTCTCCGGATACGATTTTATTAATTTTCCATCTTTTGAATAAAGTGAATAATTAATTTTTAAGTCTTCAGTTCCTTCAATATTATATAATTCATAATAGAAATAAAGAATTGGATTTAATACTCCATACCGCCTTGAAGGATTTGGAATTATTGAATAATTGCCTTTGCTAAACTGAGTATTTTTATCCTCCGAAATTTGTGCAGAAAATTGCAGCTGGCTTGCGGAAAAATCTTTTGAAAATGTTGGTGCGGTGAACAAATACTCTATTTTATCTTCGATGATTATTGTTAACATCTTTTATTTCTGCTTGAACTTCATAATCACCAGGACTTAATGATTCATTAAACTGATCGTAAATAACCAAGAGATTTTAAATTTGTTGAATCAATTTTAACGAATGCTTTTGTCGTCCATTCTTTTTTGATTTTAAAATCACTTTTTCTATTTCGTATTTCAATATTCATTTTGTATGTACCAAAACTGCTGTCATTCTCTTCTATCAATTTTAACTGATCTGCATAAATCATAAAATAAAATTCTACGTATGTTAAATTTTCTTTACCGGCAAAACATGTTTGATCGACATAAAATTTAATATCACCATGACTGCATGCAGGAATATCAACTTGTGCATTTATAAATTGTAATAGAGAAATTGAAAAAATAAATGTTAATAATATTTTTGATCCTGTACCCATTACTCTTTTAATCCGCTCAGTGCAATTCCTTTAATAAAATACTTCTGCGCAAAAAAGAAAACAATTAATATTGGAAGAACGGCGGTTACAGATCCAGCCATTAGAAGATCCCATTGAGTTAAATACCTATCTCTGAATACGGAAAGTCCAAGCTGAACGGTTCTCATATCTTCCGAATTTATTACGATTAATGCCCAGATAAAATCATTAAAAACTCCCATGAAAGTAAATACAGCTAAAGTTGCAAGCGCAGGTTTAGAAAGCGGAATAATTATTTTTCTAAGTACAGCGAACTTACTAGCGCCATCAATGTATGCGGCTTCTTCAAGCTCTTTCGGTATTGTCATAAAAAATTGTCGAAGTAAAAAAACTCCAAACGCCGAGGCTAAACCAGGAACAATCAAAGCTTGATAAGAATCGACCCAACCAAGCCAGTATAAGACCATAAAACTAGGAATCATTGTTACGTTATAAGGAATCATCATGGTTCCTAAGAAAATAAAAAAGAGAACATTTCTTCCCCAAAATTTTAATCTTGCAAAAGCAAATGCCGCCATTGAACAAGTTATTAACTGACCAATTGTAACTGCAAGCGCAACAAAAATTGAATTGAAATAATATCTTCCAAATGGTGCAGCGTCAAATGCATTAACATAATTTTCTAAATGTATTTTTGAAGGCAGCCATTGCGGAGGATAAATAAAAATATCACTTAAATCTTTAACTGAAGTTAAAACCATCCAGATGAAAGGAATAAGTGTGATTATTGCTAAAGCATAAATTACAATATGCAATAAAGATGTTTTTATAATATTTAAAGTTTTAGGGGATTTCATACCGTACCATAAACTTTAGATTTCATATATCTAACTTGAACCATGGTGAAGATGAATAGAATCAAGAATAAAATATAAGATGCTGCGGATGCGTAACCCATTTCAAAAAACTTAAATGCGTATTCGTAAATATAAAATACCATTACCTTTGTTGAACCGAGTGGGCCGCCGGAAGTTAAAACATAAACCAAATCAAATACCTGGAAAGAACTAATCATGGACATTACAAGAATAAAAAAAGTTGTGGGGCTTAGCATTGGCAAGGTGATGTTCCAAAATTTTGCCCAACCGCCGGCGCCATCAATTTCTGCTGCTTCATAATAATTATCCGGAATGCCCTGCAGCCCGGCGGAAAATAAGACCATGTTTATTCCAAAAGTTTTCCAAACTCCCATTATAATTAACGCAAACATTGCTGCAGTAGGATCATTCAACCAATTGATGGGATTGATTCCTAAAAATCCCAATGAATAATTAACTAATCCAAAATTAGGATCGTAAAGCCATCGCCAGATTACTGCGGCTGCAACCGGCGAGATTATTACAGGTGCAAAAAAAGCGGTTCTTAAAAATTTTTTCCCGGCAATTTTTTTATGAAGAACATAAGCAATCATTAAAGAGATTCCCATATTCAACGGTATTGTGCCAAACGTATATATTGCTGTATTTTTTAGTACGAGCCAAAACTCTGCACTTTGAAACATCTTTATGTAATTATCTAAACCAATAAAAGTTGTATCGCCGCTGAACATATTCCATTTATGAAAGCTCAGATAAAACGAAAACAAAACAGGAAATAATATGAAAGCAGAAAAGATTACTAATGTCGGAGATAAAAATAGCAATGCTATTAAATTATCTTTTTTCTTGGGACCTTTTATAAAATTAACTTTATCTTTTTTCAAATTATTTTTAGTTAAG
>CAVSWT010000024.1:0-378425 GCA_963731745.1 uncultured Ignavibacteriales bacterium | reverse complement strand
AGCATGAGAGCGGTACAGCCGGAAATAAATGAAATTGCTAGCGCAAGGAAAATTTTAGGAAGTTTCATTGCATTTGTCCCTTTTGAAATTGGTGATTTAAATAAGTGTTTTCTCAATTATAAATTTTTTTACTTATTTATGAGATAAAGATTATTAAAAATATATTACAAATTAGTAATGTTCATCACATAACAGCCTATTTTATAAGGCTTTTCGAGACTTACCTTTGCTGAATAAATTAATAGATTATAAAAAAACCCTTCCTGACTTTATTGGTAAAAGTTAAGAAGGGAGAAAACTGAGTAAGCAAGTTCAAATATTTTTAAAATTTATTTTTTATAATAATTCATTGCTTCAGGCAATTCTTTTTTAATATCATTTATCCTGGTATCATTAGCAGGGTGATCACTTAAAAATTCCGGCGGAGCTTGGCCGGCTTGCGCAGACATTCTTTGCCAAAAATCTAATGCGCCGTTTGGATTGTATCCGGCAATTGCCATAAAAATTAATCCAAGATGATCCGCTTCACTTTCCTGTGTTCTACTGAAAGGAAGAAGAACTCCAACTTGTGCACCGACGCCGAAAGCTGTCATCCAAAGCTGCTGAGTTTGTTGAGGTTTATTTTTAATTGCTTCTGATAAAGCCATGCCTCCAAGCTGAGCTATTAAACCTTGACTCATTCTTTCATCACCATGCCTAGCAACAGCATGTGCTATTTCATGTCCCAGTACAACTGCTAAACCATTTTCATCTTTTGTAATTGGCAATATGCCTGTGTAAACAACCACTTTTCCACCGGGCATGCACCAGGCATTAGCTTCTTTGCTTTCGATAAGATTATATTCCCATTTGTAATCGCTTAACTGGCTGGACATATTTTTATCAGCAAAATATTTTTCAACTCCCATTTGAATATTTTTACCAACTTTTTTTACTAGCGCTGTTGCCGCTTGATCAGTACTTATTTTATTCTCTTGCAAAAATTGATCATATTGTGAAAAGCTCATAGAAAGCATTTGAGATTTTGGAATCAAGTCCAATTGTTTCCTGCCGGTAATTGGTACCGTACTACATGAAATAGCAAATAAAGATGTAAATAAAGTTAAAGCCCAAAGTTGTTTAAGTTTTCTCATTGCGCCCTCAATATAGATTTAATAATAATTATGAGTAAAAGATAATAGATAAAATTGATTTTCAAAACGGCTGCGTCTCATCATATAAGATGTCGCAGCTATATAAATGCTCCGGAAAAATGAAAGTACGAAAATTAATTTTTATGGATTGCAAAACATTTTAAATGTGATAGTGCAAGAGAATAAATTGGAACAATTTTCCTCTCAAGAATCCGCACTAAAGAATAATGGCAGTTTTTGGGATAGTTCAAAAAAATATCTTAATAGTTTTTCTTGGCGATAATTCAATTAAAAATGATTTGAAAGTTAAACTGTATTAAATGATTTTAAATAAAATTATTTCTTCATCCTTACAAATTTTGCTCTAATTTATTTTAATAAAACTAACTTTTTTATTTCACTAAAATTACCAGCGGTTATTTTATAGAAATAAATTCCTGATGATAATCTTGATGCATCAAATTCAACTTCATATGCCCCAGACTGCTTTTGTCCATTAACCAGGGTTTTAACTTCTCTTCCAAGAATATCATATACTTTAAGCTGTACTAAAACCTCCCCTTTGGGGAGATTTGGAGGGGCTGGAATTTCATATTTTATTTTTGTAGAAGGATTGAATGGGTTTGGATAATTTTGAGATAAGCTATAACTTGAAATTTTTTTAGGTTCTTCATTAACAGCTGTAAAATAATTAGAATCCTTAGCGACTGTTATTGATAATCCACTATCGGCAATAATGGTTCCAAATTCATTATTATAAACTGAAATTCTTTTAAGATTAAAACCTTTAAGCTGTGCAGTTAAATCCGGATCTTCTAGCCAATCATTTCCCCCATCAGTAGTGAACCGAACTGTCCCATTGTCCCCGATAACAACACCTGAATCCGGTGAAATAAAATAGATATCATTTAAATTTTCAGAGGTTTGCAAATCAATATATTCAATTTTTTCACTCGTAGAAAAGTTATCTGTAGTTTTTATAAATGTTCCGGAATCTCCAACTATATATGCGTTTAATCCATCAAAATGATATAACCTGTTAATTGCTGGTAAAACCTCATTAACTTTTGATATGGAGCCACCCGGTTTTATGAGATCAATTTTTTGCCAGGTTACTCCTCCGTTAAATGTTTGAAAAATACTTAAATCTTCTCCAACTACCTGGACGAATGAAGAGAGATAGGAATCAATATAAACATCAGTTAATTTTAAAGTTGACGAAGGTGGATTAACTAGTTCCCAATTTAACCCCGAATCTGTTGATTTAATAATAGTACCTTCTGCACCGACAGCTATTAACGTTGTCGAAACGAAAAAAAGTTTATAAAGATCCTTTGTGGTTGGACTATTTACTTCTTCCCAATTTTGGAAGTATCGGACAATAACGCCCCCTGCACCAACCCCTAGAGTTACATTCTCGACATAAGTCAAATAGTAAATATTTCGTGATCCGGATGTTCTATAAATTTCAATTGTTGTACATCCAGAATTTTCCAAATCCGTAAAACCTATTACTCCATTTTCAAGTGAATGAATTGTCCCATTGCCTCTTGATAAAGCAGCATAGTAACGCACATTAACAATACAATTATTACGAATTGCTGAACACTTTAAATTTACATTACCTAAAAAAAACGGTATTAGTAAAATCACTAATAAAAGGGAAAACTTTCTTTTTTCCATTCTGCACCTGACTTTCTCTAAGTTAAAAGCCAATGATTAATTATGGCACAATTACACTAACGGAAATAAGGCCTACAATCACGTATACAAGAAAATTATGTGGGGGTTATAAAATAACTGAATTTGCCATATTAGTTTTAATCACTCTTATTTCAACAAAACTAATTTCTTCGTTTCACTAAAATATCCGACTGTAATTTTATAGAAATAAACTCCTGATGATAAACTTTTATTCATATCAAAAGAATTAAATTCAACATCGTAAATACCAGGCTGCTTTTCTTCATTAACAAGTGATGATATTTCATTTCCCAAAACATCATAAATCTTAATTGAAACAAATTGCTTGTTTGATAGACTAAATTGAATATTAGTGCTAGGATTAAATGGATTTGGATAATTTTGAAAGAGTTTAAATTCTTTGATTGTCTCAGTAGTTTTCTCAAGCGCCGTTGGAGTAATAACGAGTGAATCTAAATAAGTTGAATCAGGTGCAATAAAAGTAGTTAATCCGCCGGCACCCAAAATAGTTCCATAATTTTTGCCGAAAGGAACTACCCTTTTAATTTCCCTTCCGCCTATATAACTTGTTGCTGAAGAATCTTCAAACCAATTCTCACCTCCGTCGGTAGTAAAACGAATTGTGCCATTTGTTCCAACCACGCCGCCCATTTCGGGAGAAATAAAAAACAAATCATTAATTTCCGAGAAGTTATCAATGTACTGAGGTACCCAGTAATTTCCACCGTTAGTCGTCTTAAGCACCAAACCATAGGGCCCTCCGACATAACATAGGCTGTCATCATAAAAACAAATTTTGTTATAACCTGATTCGGAATTAGTCGAATTGAGTTTTCCTAACCCGGTCCATCCCCAGTTTTCTCCTCCATCTGTTGATTTATAAAAGGAGTAATTATTCCCAACCACAATAACACCAGAAGAATTTCCGTTTACATCATATAAATCATTTTTCACCTCTAAATTCCAAGGCTTTTGCTGCCATGTTAATCCTAAATCAGTAGACTTAAGAACTGTGGCGGCATTCCCTGCGATATAAATAGCTTCCTCAGATTCTATATAAATTCCGTTTAAATCTTCATTCACCGGGGAGATTATTTTTGCCCACTCCGTATTCTCTGATGTATTTCGTAAAATTGTACCCCCTGCACCTATAATAATATTAATATCGCTTCCGGATAAATATGCAATACGATTTAACGCCGGATTGCCCGGAACAGTGTAAAGCAGAGATGTATTAAGCTGGCCATGATCTGAAAATTTAGCGCCATATATTTCACCGTTATCATTTACTCCGATATAACTTCCATTATGACTTTTTCCAATGTCATTTAATGTAACGTCGCTAGCTTTAGCTAAATTGCCTGAGACTTCAGCATCACAATTTGCAAAAAAGACACCCTGACCTTGACAACTACAGGCCACAGTAGTTAAATAAATCAAGATTGATAATATTAAAAGCATCGCAAAAGAATTTTTTGATAATTTCATTTTTTACCTCATCTGTTTTTGTAATTCTATTAAAACAAATGGTTTGATTCAATAACGTAAACACGTGATTTAGAATTGCACTAAATTTTAAGTGCCAAGTGTAAAATGGCTTCTAGAAAATTTAAGTTTTAGTTAGAATTAAAATTTGAACAATTCAGATTAGATTTTCTTTAAAGGCTTTTGCAACTGCTCCGCTTGAGGAATGAACCTGCAGCTTTTCATATATTTTCCTGAAGTGTGAGTCAACGGTGTGGTAACTAATAAATAGTTTATCTGAGATTTGTTTTTTTGAAAGTCCATCTGCCAATAATGTTAGAATACTAAATTCTCTTTCAGTTAGATTGTAATCTTTTTTTTCAGGTACAAATTCTCTAAACATCTGCAATACTTTTAAGGAGATTGAAGAATTCATAGGAGCACCTCCATTCAAAACATCATTAATCGATTCAATGATTTTTTCGGAAGGTGAATCTTTAAGCAGGTATCCTGATGCCCCATTGCAAATTGCTTTAAATACGCTGTCATCATCATCCTGAATAGTCAGCATAATAATTTTAACATTAGGCACCAACTCTTTTAGTGGTTGAATTCCCTCAATACCGCTAATGCCGGGCAAGCCGATATCAAGTAGTATAACATCAGGAGAAAGATTATATTTCTCAATTTCGGCGATGGCGTCTTCACATGAGGAAAATGTATTTTCACAAGTGAAAGAATCGTTGTGTACTAAAAAACTGTGCAGTGTTTCTCTAAACAGCTTGTTGTCTTCAATCAAAATGATTTCAATATTGTGGGTCATATTTAGTAATGATTTATAAATAATATTGGTTCAAGAAAATTATAATTAGAACGGATTAAAATTACAATCACGTATTCACGCCATTTCAACCACAATCAATATTTCCGTGCCTTCATTATCTTTTGAATTTATTTCGATGCTGCCGCCTATTTTATTTACGCGTGTCCTAATATTTATTAAACCATTCCCTAGATTGACTGCATTTTCATTAAACCCAATTCCATCATCTTTAATTTTTAAATTCAAAATATTCATTTCCTCCCAGATGTTAATCTCTACATTTTTTGCATTGGAATGCTTTATTATGTTATTTAAAATTTCCTTATACGAAAGGAATAAATTTCTTTTTATTTCAGGAGTTAACTTATCAATATTTTCCAGCTTGGTATGATTAAGAGTATAGTTTAAACCTTTTAACATAGTATTTGCGGTTTCATTCATTCTTGAGATTAGTCTTCCGACATTGTCAGAAGAAGGATTTATAAACCAAACTATATCTCGTATTGCCTCAGCGGAAATTTTAGCGGCATTGTAAATATTCCCCGTATAAGAATTTGCTGCGTCATTTGATTTTATATTATTGTTTAGCAAAGATGTTAATAGCATTATGCTGCTTAGGTTACTGCCAATTTCATCGTGCAAATCAGTTGCAATTCTATTTCTGATTTGCTGTTTTTCAACTTCTTTTTCTGTTTCAATAACTTTCGCTTTATATTCGGCGGCCTCAGCCCGTAATTGAATTTCATTCAACTTAGCTTGTTCTCTTTCCTGTCTTAAATTTTCTTCTTCAATTTTTAACCTCTTATTTAATTCATATTTCCTAACAGAATAAAAAACAAAAACAACCACTAGCCCGTAAATACTAAATGCCCACCAGGTTTGATAAAACGGAGGTGAAATTATTAAAGTTAAAGCAGCAATATTATCACTCCACAAACCATCATTGTTAGATGCTTTAACTTTAAATGTATAATCGCCTGGATCCAGGTTGGTATAGCTGGCATATTGACGATTCCCTATATAGTTCCAATTTTTATCAAATCCCTCAAGCATATAAGCATACTTATTTCTACTTGGGTTTGTAAATTCAAGTGCCGCAAATTCAAAAGAAATAAATCTATCTGAATATGAAAGTTCAAGCTTTTTTAAATTTAAAAGTGCATCCACGCTTTCGACCTGTTTATCAAATTTATTAAATGAAGTTAAAACAACATTAGGTAAGGTTTGATTAACATAAACTTTGGAAGGATCGAATACATTGAAGCCATTCATTCCACCAAAATAAAGTTGACCATTTTTACTTTTAAATCCCGCATTATCATTAAAGTCATATCCCTGAAGCCCATCATTAACTTCATAATTTGTAAATTCAATTTTAGAATCAGGTTCAAAATAAAATTTGGTTAATCCTTTCCCCGTGCTCATCCATATGGCTTCATCATCTGCTTCTAGAATTGAACCAATGCTGTTGCTTAATAATCCATCCCTGGTAGTAAATATTCTAAAATTATTAGATGATTTTAGATATAGACTTAAACCATAATCTGTTGCAATCCAAATATTTCCTTTTCTATCCTCGCAAAGAGCGTTTACATTTCCTTTTCCTAATGATGTTGAATCATCTTCAGAGTGAGAATATTCCGAAACAGTTCCATCTTTTTTTAAATTAACCAGGCCGTCGACCAATCCGATCCAAATGCCGTGCTGACTATCTTTAAGAATTACATTAATCCTTTTTCCGGCAAGCAGTGCAGAATCTTTTGGGGAATAAATAAAATTTAGAAACCGCTTTGTAGATTTTTGATATTTACAAGGGCCTATATTTGAACCTATTAAAATATTCCCATCGTCATCTTCATTTAATGAAATGATTCTATTATCAATAATGGTATTTGCTTTATTTGGATTGTTTAAGAACTGAATAAAATTGTTTTTGCTTTTATTATATTGGTAAATACCTCCGCCAAAAGTAGCCAGCCAAATTTCTTTGTCCGAGTCCTCAAAAATAGCCTGAATAAATCCTTCATCACTTTTAGGATTATTATGATTAATTTTGAAATGTTCGAAAGAATTTGTTTCGAAGGAATATTTGTCTAAGCCTTTATTTGTGCCTATCCACAGGGTTCCATCATCACCTTCCAAGATTGAAAGGACATGGTTGTCCTGAAGCGAATTTGAATTCCAAGGATCATTTTTATAATGGTAAAATTTAGGGGGTTTTAGATTAACTTTCTCTAAGCTTTCATTTGTTCCAGCCCAAAGATTATTTGATCTATCAATCAAAAGGCATCTGACAAAATTATTTCTTATTGATTTATCATTGCGCACATCATTTGAATAATTAGTAAATATTTTTTTACGTAGATTGAACTTACTTATGCCGCCCCCAAATGCGGCTAGCCATAGATTTCCGTCATTGTCTTCCCGGATTGAAAAAACCCTATCATCACTGATGCTATTTTTATTTTCAGAAAATTTATATAAAGTAAATTTTTCAGTGCCGATTTCAAGTTTAACTAGTCCGCCGTTATAAGTCCCAATCCAAAGATTATTTTTTTTGTCGCAATACAACGCCATAACATAAGGACTTGAAATACTATTAATGCTATTTTCAAGTGGAGTGTAACGAGTAAATTTGTTGGACTCGATATTCAACTTGTTTAATCCGCCGCCTAAAGTTCCTATCCACAAATTGCCGTTATCATCTTCAACTAACGAAGTAATAATATTATGGCTTAAGGTATTTTTATTATTTGGATCATTTACAAAAGAGTCAAACTTTAATTTATTCTGAATATTACTTTTATTTATTTGATCAGCACTCAATTTATTTAAACCGTTTAACGTCCCTATCCACATATCTCCGTTTTTAGTTTGATAGATTGCCCTTACTTCATTATGGCTAAGACTATTTTCATCATTATCATCATGGAAATAATGGATAAATTTAGTTTTAAATGTTTGTCGGGAAATGTATTGTCGGGCAGTTGTTCAACTGAATATTTATTGAGACCATTATTTGTTCCAATCCATAAATTCCCGAATGAGTCTTGAAAAATCGTTCTAATAAAACCATCGGAAATTGTATTTGAATCTTTCTTAGAAAAGTTATAAACGTAAAATTTATACCCGTCGAATCTATTTAATCCGTATTTGGTTCCAAGCCATATAAAGCCATCTTTATCCTGCATTATTGCTTGAACCGTAGACTGAGAAATGCCGTCTTCAATTTTAAAATGTTCAAACTGCATTTTTTGATTTTGTGCAAATAAACTATCTGGTAGTAAAAGTATCGCTAATAGAATTGTAATGAAGATAGTATTTTTTTTAAGCATAAATATTTTGAATATTTTTGGAGCTGGAGTGAAGTAGCTGAGAATATATTTTAACCAATGTTAGTTAAAATTATTTTTATTCTCAAGCTATGATGCGAGTTTATAATGATATCGGGTAGATTGTTTAGTGAGTCAAATTATACAAATTATAAATCATTATTTAAGAAGAACCATTTTTTTTGTTATAGTAAATGAACCGCTTTTCATTTGATAATAATATATACCACTCGATAAATCGCTTCCATTAAATGTTATTTCATAAGTACCTGGCTGTTTTTGTGCGTTAACTAAAATTGCAACCTCTCTTCCAAGCATATCATAAACTCGGATTGTGGTTTGAGGATGCTGCATATATTTGGATACTACTTCTGGAACAGTAAATTCTATTTTTGTAGTTGGATTAAACGGGTTGGGATAATTCTGACTTAACATAAAATTTTGAGGGAAAGTATTTTGTTCCTGCACGTCAACTGCTTCACCAATAGGAATTACTTCTTCAACGATATCCACTGCCCAGCCTGTTGAATCAAGTCCGCCGATTGTTAAAAAATGTCCATCATAAATAACATCCGCCATCCAGACTCGCTTACTGCTTAATTTAAATTTGTCGATTGTCCATGTATCCTTTACAATATCATATACTAACAATGAATTGTACTGGGTTGATGGCGTACCCTGTAAACTTCCGCCCGCGCAATAAATTTTGTCGTCTATTATTTGTACAGCACACTTTGAAACCTGGTAGGGAATATCTGCCAGCTGATGCCAAGCGTCTGTAGATGGAGAGTATTTATAAAATGGATGACTAAAAGTGCTGTCATAAAATCCTATAACATAAATTTCATTCTGATATACTGCAGAAGTTAGAGTAAAGCCGGGAATAGAATTAGGAGTTTTCTTTTGCCAGGCGTCATTCATCATATCATATTCATAAACATCGCCCGACCGCTGCAATAAATAAATATGATTGTTTGCATAAACGAACGAGGAACCGAAGGTCAAAAGATTAGGACTTAAATTTAAGTATGTCCAGGTTTTCTCTGGAACATTATATTTTCTCACCAATCTTGATCCGGATTTATGGCCGGCAAATAAATAAACATCATTATCAACGGCAACGGATTCGATACCCCAAGTATTATTATCTGGGATACTGTCATAAATAATCCAATCATTCCCATCAAATTTATAAACAGCCTGATATCTTTCTGTGCTTAAATACCAGCGGCTTCCTCCTCCGAAAAAATATAGAGTATCATTTACAACCTCTGCTGTTCCCGAGCATATAGGAATAGGCAGATTTGGTAAATCTTGAGATTGAACTAAATTAAATAAGGAAATAAAACAATAGAATATTTTCATTCTGACGCCTTCATATTTCTGATTACTTAAGAAAAATCATTTTCTTGGTTTGACTATATGAACGACTTTTTAACTGATAATAATAAACGCCGCTCGATTGATTACTTGCATCAAAAGTAATTTCATATAAGCCGGCTTCCATTTCTTCATTTATCAGTGTCGCCACTTCTACTCCTAATATATTGTACACTTTCAAGGATACTGCTTCAACCCCATTCCCCTCTCCGCGTTGAAGAGAAGGTTGGGGAGAAGCTGTGAGGGTAAATTTTATTTTAGTTATAGGGTTAAATGGATTGGGATAATTTTGTTCAAGAGTGAATTTATTTGGGATATGATTTTCGTTTTGAACATTGGTTAATAGAATATTCCCGCTCAACCAGAAGTTAGCATCCCACGAACTAAGGCTCCAATCACCCCATTCAGCAGCATCAGAATCATTCACAACATATTTTGCATATCTTTCTCCACGGCTGTAACCTTCATTCAAATCGCATGCTTGTGAACTCATCAATTGAACAGAATCATATCCTCCGATTAAGTATGAAGAAAAAATGTATTTGCCTGTATCCGGAATATTAAAATCAAGATCTTCCCATTTAATCCATCCTGAAGAGAAAGTATCAGCTACAACAACTTCTGAAGTCTTTAATATTGATCCTATTGAATCCCTTATTTGAAGTTTTAATGATACCTCATGGCCGCTAAACAATTTATTAATTGCTGAATCAAATGGTGTTGTAAAATAAAATGCAAACGACTGAAGATTAATTGGTTCTTCAATTGTAACACTTTGGGCTACAGCCACATTTCTTTGCTGGCCGGGACGATTATCTCCTCCAAACCAGCCATAGGCGTTAGCCGAATCTAATTTTATTTCATAGTTCTGAGAGAAAATTAAACTATTAAAAATTATTAGCAGCAGAAGTATCTTTAATATTAATTTCATTTGATGTAATGTTTCAATTATTTAATTAATGACATTTTTTTTGTTTGAGAATATTTACCGCTTGTTAATTTGTAAAAGTAAATTCCGCTAGGCAGATCTTTTGCACTAAAGTCAATTTCATAATCACCTTTTGAGCGGTATTCATTTACAAGAGTTAATATTTCCTTGCCAAGTACATTGTAAATTTTTAATTTCTGCAAACCACTTTCAGGCGAATGCCATCTAATTTTTGTGTTTGGATTAAATGGGTTTGGATAATTTTGAGAAAGAGAAAAGTGATTAACCGTTTGCGGTTCATCTATTACCGCAGTTGTTAGATTACTCCATTTGGCAAAATAATAAACATTACCAAGCCCGTTTTCACCTTCAGAAGAAAAGGAACCTCCAGCGTATAAATCGTTATTAAATATTGCTAGTGTACGAGTTTCTTGATCTAAGCCGTAGCCAAATTTTTCCCAGCTTGTTCCATTCCATTTAGCGATGTTATTAAAAGTGCTGTCCTCTCCAACTTTATCAAACTGTCCGGCTACATAAATTTCATCATTGTAAAAAATAAAATCTTCAACCTCAGAATAATATCCACTTCCTGGACTGGACTCATTTAAACCGGCACCCAAACCTTCCCAACTAGTTCCATTCCATTTAGCTATGCAATCAGCATTTGGATCCCCGCCGGCATCTTTAAAGAGGCCTCCGATATACATATCATCACCATTAAAACCAATGTGGTGAACCCAATTATTTAAGCCGTTGCCGAAAGGTTCCCACAGCGAATCGACGCTATTCCATTTGGCTATGTATTTTACATCCGTGTTAAAATTTGCTGAGGTAAAAGCTCCTCCAGCATAAATTTCCCCATTATGAATTGCAATGGTATAAACCCAATCATTAAACCCTTTATCCATTGCTTCCCAATTTGCCCCATTCCATTTAGCAATTTTGTCTGCGTCAGGATTCCCTCCGGCGTTTCTAAATGCACCGCCGGCATAAATATTATTCATACTGTCCGCTGCTAACGCAACAACATGTAAATTTAAACCATCGCCAACTGAATTCCAGTTTGTACCATCCCATCTGGCAATATAAGATGTGCCGGTAACATCGCTTGCTTTTGAAAATGTACCGCCAACATAAATATCATTCCCTACCGGAAGGATTGTTGAACACCACAAGTTTAAACCATCTCCTAATGCTTCCCAATTTGTTCCATCCCATTTTACAATGTAACCTTTGCTGGAATCACCAAAAACAGTTTCGAAATAACCGCCAATATAAAAATCATTTCCCACCACTTTAATTATATCTACTGAAGACCATTCTATTCCCGGAATATATTCCCAATGCTGATCAAAGTTTTCTTGCGCGCATATTGGTGTAATCAGACTTGCGAAGAATATTTGAAAATATAATTTTAACGACATTAAAACACTCCTTTACATAATTATCTTATTTTATTTTAATAAAACTAATTTTTTAGTTTGAACTAACTGCCCAACTTTTAGCTGATAGAAATAAACTCCGCTTGAAAATTTGCTTCCATTAAAATTCGCTTCATAAGTTCCCGGCTGCTTTTGTTCATTAACCAAGATCGCAACTACTCTTCCAAGGATATCATAAATTAATAATTGAACAGACGCATCGCGATGCGACTCTACGAAAGGGACAGTATATTTTATTTTTGTTGTGGGATTAAAGGGGTTGGGATAATTTTGATATAATAGAAATTCTGAGGGACGATTATTTTTTTCAGAGATGCTGGTTGTATTAATAATTTTACCTGCAGAAGTTGTGTTTAAGATTGTTCCGCCATCTCCGGCTACCCAACCTGTTTGATCATCTAAAAAGAAAATGGTTCTATATGCCCTAAATGCGGGAGGATATTGTTGTTCCCAATTTATCCCTCCATCAGTGGTATGAATAAGAGCACCATATTCACCTGTAACCCATCCATTATTTTCATCACTAAATGAGATTGCATATAATTTTGTAAGTACTAGTACTTTTCTATTTAAACTAACTGGTGTCCATGTACTGCCGCCATCAGTAGTTTTTAAAACAGTGGTATCCGAACCGCAAGACCAACCCGTTGATGAATTTATAAAACTAAGAGAATACAAATCTGCAGTCACACCGCTGTTAATTGTGTCCCAGGAAATTCCACTATCGGTTGTTTTAAAAATTGTTCCCTTATCTCCGACAACTACTCCAGTATTCTGATCAAAAAATTTAACAGCGTTTATATCTCTTGAAGTAAATTGTGTAATAGTATCCAATGTTGATCCGCCATCATTTGTCTTAAGCATAAAACCAAGTGTACCGGCAAACCATCCATTGCTGGTATCTGTGAATGATACACTATTTAAAGTTTTATAACCGCCTACAGAATTTTTAGTTTCCCAATCAATTCCGCCGTTCGTAGTTTTAAGAATCTTTGCACCGTATCCGCATATCCAGCCGTAGTTATCATTTACAAAATTTAAATCTTGATAAAAATCATTTTTATCAAAAATTTGTAAATCCCAATTTTTTCCACCATCACTGGTTTGCATGAAAGTTCCGTAATCACCAATTGCAAATCCATTATCCTTATCTTTAAAATAAACTTTGTAAATTGTTGAGTAAGTACCTTCATACCTTTTAACCCAGGTGGTTCCCCCGTCGTTTGTAGTGAAGATAACACCACCGCTTCCAACGGCAACGCCTTTGTTATCGTCGTAAAAATTTACCCGCAATAAATTTACATTCATTCCGACATTTGAAGTGTCCCAGGTGATTCCCCCATTTGTTGTTTTTATTGTAACGCCATATTGCCCAACTATGTATCCAAAATTTGAACCTAAAAATTGTACGTCATACAATCTTGTTGTTGAATTGCTTGTTTGAGGATTCCAATTTACTCCACCGTCAGTTGTATTTAGGATTGTTCCCTGGCTGCCGACTGCCCAGCCGTTTAAGTCATCAACAAAATAAACGGATTGAAGATCACTAGTCGTACCGCTGACTTGCGCATTCCACGTTATACCTCCATCAGTTGTAGTTTGAATTCTCCCTAATTCTGCAACATTGCAGCCGCGATTTTCACTAGAAAAAAAGAATGCGTATGAAGAATGACTTGTTGTTTGAGTTAAATTACTCCAGGTAATACCGCCATCAATTGTTTTGGAAACATCCCCTGTTCCCGTGATTGCATAGCCGGTATTTTCATTTACAAAACTTAATCTGTTAAAAAAAGCGAAGTCTCTAATTTTATAAGAATCCCACGTAACTCCACCATCAGTTGTTTTAAAGACATTTGAATTTAAAAGCATCCAACCGGTTGAAGGATTAATATAATAAATATCTTTTATGGGTGAGTCTGAATTATTACTTCCGCTAGGTTGATAAAGTGAGTAAACATTTACATCCCAATTTTCACCGGCATCTGAGCTCGATAATACTGTTCCATAGCTAGAACCTGCAATAATATTATCTGCGTCCCTAAAAAAAACGCTATTAATATTATTACCTTGAGGAAGTGGATTTTGCCATGTCCACCCACTTTGCGCCATTATGACAGAGCAGCAATTAATTATAAAAAAGAAAAGTATCCTCTTTGATAACATAGTTTCACCTCCAGTGGATTTTTTTTATAGGTGAAACTTGGTTGAAAATAGAATGAGATTATTTCAAAATTGTTTCAAATTATATAATATATGTTGCATTGCAGAATTGATGAGACAATGCTAGAATAGATTTCAGCATTTATGCTGATTTGAGCGGAAAGATATTTGTAAAATTTAATTTTGCTAGTTAAATGAATGTACTATGAAATTAAAAAAAAATAATTTAAAAATAGAACAAATGAACTAGTAAATATTTATGAAAATCTGTTCATAAATATTCCATAGAATCTATAATCACGAAAACACTAATTTGTTTATTTCATCTTTCTAATTCTTACTTCCACTTCCTTTGTATCTTTCATTAAATCAACCAGTTTTGAGACATCAGTATCTCCGGTATGATAAGGATATAATATTTTCGGCTGAAATGCTTTAGCAGCATCGGCAACCATTTCAGGTGTCATTGTGTAAGGAAGATTCATTGGCAAAAATGCTATATCAATATTTTTTAATGCTTTCATTTCAGGAGTATTTTCCGTGTCGCCGGCAACGTAAACCTTTTTATCACCAAAAGTGATAACATAACCGTTACATTCACCTTTTGCGTGGAACGGTTCGCCATTTTCTCTTTTATGTACAAGATTGTAAGCAGGAACTGCTGAAATTTTTAATCCATCAATTTCTTTATCATCACCATTTTGCATAATTATTCCGTCAGGTATCTTTTCCGAACATAGTTTTGTTAAAAGAATTTTTGTTTTGTCATTCTTAATTTTTTCAATTGCAGTTGGGTCGCAATGATCTCCATGATGATGCGTTATAAGAATTAAATCAGCTTTAGGTAATTCAGAATAATCCGCTAATTTGCTGAAAGGGTCAATATGAATTATTTTATTATCAAATGTAAACATGAGCGAACCGTGTCCGATAAAAGTAATTTCCAAATTCCCATCGCTGGTTTTGATAGTATCTTTTTCGAAATTATTTTGTGCCATAGCGGAGACAAGCATAAAAAGTATCGCAGGAATTAAATAAATTATTCTAAACATTTCTTCTCCTAACTCTAAATTAATTATTTAGTTACATTTTAAATTCTTTTATTCTAAAGATAAGTTTAAATTTTTCTTTTTATAATCGCCCGGCGTACATCCATACATTTCCTGAAAAGATTTTGTAAAATAAGCCTGACTGTTAAATCCAACTTTGTAAGATATTTCCGCCATATTACCTGCATTCTGTTTAATTAGATCAGCCGCGCGCTGCAATCGGAATGAACGAATGAACTCGCTGGTTGATTGATTACAAATTGCTTTAACTTTTCTATGAAGCTGTGATCTGCTCAATCCAATTTTGTTACATAATATTTCAACACTTAAATTTTCATCTTCGATATGTTCTTCAATCGTTCTTGTCAGCTTTTCAATAAATAGTTTTTGATTAGAAGGGACAATAACTGCCGCAGGTTTTAAGATCATTTCTGATTGAAATTTTTCTCTCATTTGCTGACGAATGTGAATTAAATTTTTAACCCTGGCTATCAATTCATCAGTGTTAAACGGTTTGATTAAATAATCATCGGCGCCTATTTCCAAACCTTCAAGCTTATTTTCCATTCCCGCTTTTGCTGTTAAAAGTATTACTGGTATATGGTTAGTTTTTAAATTTGATTTTAATTCTTTACATAAATCATAACCATCCATTTTAGGCATCATGATATCACTAACTACAAGATCAGGAATAAATTCCTCAGCAAGTTTCAATCCTTTTTCGCCGTCCTCAGCTTCAATTATGGTATAATCATTTTCAAGCTGTTCACAAATAAAATTTCTTAAATCGAAATGATCTTCCACAACCAGGACTAAGTTCGCATGTCCATTTGATAATTTCGATGCGTTAGAAACAGATTTAATTTTGGCTTCATTATTCAGCGTATTTTCTTCTTCAGTCAATGAAGACTGGTCAATTGTTTCTTCTTCAATAAAGCTGTTATCATTTTCTATTAATTGATCTGCAGTAAAATGATTTTTACCAAGCGGTAAGGTGAAATAAAAAGTTGTTTCAACACCAGACAAACTATCAACCATAATTTTACCATGATGCAATTCAGTTAATTCTTTTACTAGAGCTAAGCCTATTCCCGTTCCTTCATAAGCTTTGGAACTGCTTTCATCTACTTGATAAAATCTATCAAATACAAAAGAGAGCCTATCTTTTGGAATGCTTATACCAGTATTAGTTACTCTTAATTCAACCTCAGACTCATGCCTAATTAAATTCACTAAAACTTTTTCAAACGCCGGTGTAAATTTTAAAGCATTTGAAAGTAAATTATAAATAACCGTCTCAATTTTTTCTCTATCTATATAAATATATAATTCATCAAGAAAATCATTTTTTGAAACTTGTTGATCGTTAAATTTTAATTTAATCTGTTTATGTTCTGCCAGTGAAATGAAGGAAGCGACTATTCTATTTGTGAATCTATAAAATTCAGTTTTCTGAACTTTTAACCTGACATTTCCGGATTCAATTTTAGACAGCTCCAATATCTGATTAATTAATTGAAGCAGCCTTTGTGCATTCTTCTTCATGACTTTAAAGTCAGAAGAATCATTTGAAGGTTTCTTTAAATATTTTTCTAGCAATCCCAATATTAAAGTTAATGGAGTGCGAAATTCATGTGAGATATTTGCAAAGAATCTTGATTTAAGTTTATCAACTTCGTTTAATTTATTAGTTTCAAATTCTTTTAATTTTAAATCGTTTTTTAGTTTTATCCTGTTTACTTCATATCTTCTCACCGTAACTAAGCCGGCAATAAAAATTGAAGCATAAATTAAATAAGCCCACCAGGTTAGCCACCACGGCGGTGTTATATTTATTTTGATGGAAGCTTCTTGTGCGTTCCAAATACCGTCACTATTGGTTCCTTTCACTTTAAACATATACGATCCTGGATCCAGGTTTGTATATGAAGCCGAATTATTTGTACCTGCTTGAATCCAATCTTTATCAAATCCCTCCATTTTATATGCATATTTGTTTTTTGATGGATTTGCAAAATGAAGCGAAGCAAATTCAAATGAAAAAACATCGTTGTCATAAGGAAGAGTGATTTCATGAAGATAGGAAATATTTTTTTTCAATGGAGATTCACTTCCGTCACTGTAATTCCCTATAGGAACAGATTTATTGTATATTTTAAAATCAGTAATCTCTATCTTCGGTGCATAATTATCTTCTTTAAGGCTGTCAGGATGAAAAACATTAAAGCCGTTTATGCCGCCCAAATATATATAGCCGGTTTTGGGATTTTTAAAAATAGAATTTTCAATAAATTCATTCGCCTGCAGTCCATCGCTAACATTATAATTTTTAAAAGATTTTTTATCAGGATTGAATTTTGAAATTCCGTTGGTCGTGCTAAGCCATAAATTTCCTTTATCATCGCCAGCAATGCTTACTATTGTGTTACTAGGAAGCCCGTCTTTGGTCGTGTAATGAATAAAACTATTCTCTCTCTTAACAAACTCATTTAGTCCGCCGCCGAAAGTTCCAATCCAAAGATTTCCTAATTTATCTTTGTAGAGTGTATTTATTCTGGTGCTGCTTATGCTTTCTAATTTTTGGGGATCGTGTTTATAGACAGTAAAAATTTCTTTTTCTTTATCGAATTTATTTAGACCTCCGGTTGTAGTACCGACCCAAAGATATTTACCTTCTTCAATAATCGAATTAACTTCAACACTGCTTATGCTATTTGTGTCATTAGGATTTGGTTTAAAAGTTTTAAATTCATTATTATCGGGATCAAATTTTACTAATCCGCCTAGGCCTGTTCCAATCCATATTTTATCTTCCTTATCAAGATATAAAGTATGAATATAATTATGGCTCAAGCTATTCATATTATTCGGCTGATTAATAAATTGAGTAATTTTTTTAGATGACTTTGTCTATCTTAAACAATCCATAACCAAAAGTACCTATCCAAAAATTTCCTTCTAAATCTTCGATCATGGAAGTAATCGGTTTATTGCCAAGTTCATGTGAATTTATATTTTTAAAATTGAAATTGATTTGTGGACTGTTTTTGAAATTGTCTTTTGAAATTGATTGGTTTAATCCTGCATCGGTTCCAACCCATAGATAGCCTTCCTGATCCTCAAAAAAACATTGGATAGAATTACTATTTAAACTTGCTTGGTCATTTTCATTTTTGTGTATGTGAATAAATTTTTGAGCTTTGGGTGATAATTTGTTTAAGCCTTCATTTTCAATACCTATCCAAATAACGCCTGACAAATCAATATAAAGTGAGGATAAATAATTTGAACCAATACTATACTCACTATTTTCAATATGCATGTACCTTTCAAAAATATTTTTATTCGGATCAAATTTATTTAATCCTCCGCCTCTTGTTGTAACCCATAGAATTCCGGAATTATCAATATTAATGTTACCCACATGATTATTGCTTAATGAATTTACATCGTTTGAATGCTGATGGCGTATAAAATTCTTTGCATCGTTTTTAGGGAACAGGTCTAAACCATTGTGCGTTCCTATCCATAAATTTTTATTTTTATCTTCAACAATAGAATAAATAGTAAAAGTGACAACTTTATTTTTATCTTCTGAGTCTGTCATGTATCTCGTAAAATTTGAGGAGTTCGAATTAAATTTATTTAAACCGTTAAAAGTGCCTATCCATAAATTTCCATCGCTGCTGAAGTAAATTGAGGTAATATAATTTGCGCTCAAACTTTGAGAGTCTGACGGTTCATTTTTAAATTCAGAAAATTTGTAGTTTTTAAGATCTAGTCTATTTAAACCATTTTTAGTTCCTATCCAGAGATTATTTTTAGTATCAGTTATGATAGCCGTTATAAAATTATCTGATAAGGTATTTTTTTTGTTTTTGCTGAATTGAAAGTTTTTAAAGATTTCAGTTTGAGGATTAAATTTATTTAGGCCGTTACGTGTAGCAATCCAAATAAAACCGGAATCATCCTCCAGTATTGCATTAACTGCGTAATCACTTAGGCTATTCATATTTCCAGGTTCGTGTCTAAATACTTTAAATTTATAACCATCGTATCTATTTAATCCGTCCTGCGTTCCGAACCACATAAATCCTTTACTATCCTGAAAGATACAACTGACTAAATTCTCGGATAAACCATTTTGAACAGATAAACGATCAAATTTTAAAGATTGAGCTTGAGCAGTCAATAAGCAGCTTGCAGAAAGAATTAAAAATATTATTAATCTTATTTTCATAATAACTGATCTACTTATTCGTGAAGTGATAGAGAAAAGAGGAGAATTAATGTTGAACTATCTTAATTAAAAAAATAAATATTCTCAAGCCAATAGAATTCTAATTCTCAGCTTAAAATATATGAATCCTTTAAACAGCAAAAAATATTCTTCATCACCAAATGTCTGCAAATAATATTTAGGTGAAAGTATAGGTTAGTATAATAATGAATTATTAAATTTAATTGTCTTAATTAATTTTCGATTGTCGTTCTAATTAATTTCGGAGCTAACCTTGAAAAAATATGTTTTATTTCTTTTAATTATACTTTTTAATATTCCTTCTCTTTTTGCGCAAAATACTATTACCCGGCCTCCGGCAATACCTCTTGTAAATGCGAGCCCCTATTTTAGCATTTGGTCATTTGCAGATAATCCGCTTGACGATTATACAAGGCATTGGACGGGAAGTACAATGAGTATTTTTTCAATGATAAATATTGACGGAAAAGTTTACAGAATATTAGGCGGGAATATTGGTGAAGTTACTAAATTGAATTTGACGGAAACTATAGTTAATCCAACCCAAACCATTCTTATTTTTAACGATGCCGGCATCGAATTAAAAATGATTTTTACCACTCCTCTTTTGCCGGATTCATTAGATTTGATTTCGGAAGATGCTTCTTACATATCCTGGCAAATAAATTCTATTGATAATAAAGAACATGCGGTTTCAATTTATGTTGATAATGACGCTGAACTTTGTTTAGATAATCCTGGGCAAAAAGTAACCTGGGGCAGATTGAAACTAGGAGGCGCTACGGTTTTAAAGATGGGTTCAACTGAGCAACCGATTCTTGAAAAAAGCGGCGATGACTTAAGAATTGATTGGGGATACATTTATTTAATTTCTCCTGAAAATCAAGAACCGCAAAGTGCCATTGGACCTGCAGATGAAATTAGAAGTGCTTTTATCAATAAAAATAATTTACCTTCAAATGATAATTTTGATATGCCCTGCCAGGGAAATTTTAGATGGCCGGTCCAAGCTTTATCTTATAATTTGGGAAAAGTTGATAAAAACATTAAAGAAGTTTATTCAATTTTAGCATATGATGATGTTTATTCAATTGAATTCTTCCAAAGAAAATTACAAGCATATTGGAAAAGAAATGGTAAGTCAATAAATAATGTTATAGAAGAAAGAATAAATAATTATCAAACTTTGATGAAAGCTTCTGAAGATTTTGATAAAAATTTAATTTCGGAATTAAACTTAAAAGGCGGAAACGATTATGCATCAATTTGCGCATTAGCGTACAGACAAGTTTTCGCTGCTCATAAATTAGCGGTAGATATTGATGGAACCCCAATGCTTTTTCCTAAAGAAAATTTTAGTAACGGCTGCATAAGCACTGTGGATGTAATATATCCGTCAGCACCATTCTTTTTATATTTCAATCCGCAATTACTTAAAGCATTATTAACTCCTGTGTTTAAGTATGCAGAAATGTCGCGATGGAAATTTCCATTTGCACCGCACGACATTGGTACTTATCCGAAAGCAAACGGACAAGTATATGGAGGAGGTGAAAGAACAGAAGAATATCAAATGCCGGTCGAAGAATCGGGTAATATGATAATTCTTACTTACGGTATATGTAAACAGGAAAACAAAGCTGACTTCGCAAAGAAATACTGGAACAAGTTAGAGCAATGGGCTGAGTATCTCAAAACCAAAGGCCTTGATCCTGAAAACCAATTATGCACTGACGACTTTACAGGCCACTTAGCGCATAATACTAATTTGTCAGTTAAAGCCATTGTTGCATTAAATTGTTTTTCAAAAATTTGTGAAATGGCTGGAGTGCCTGAAAAAGCAAAAAGTTATGAAACGCTTTCAAAAGATTACTCAATCAAATGGGAGAAGATGGCGTTGGATAACGACCATTATAAATTAGCTTTTGATAAACCGGGAACGTGGAGTATGAAGTATAATTTAGTCTGGGATAAATTATTTAATTTAAATCTTTTTCCAACTGAAGTTGCGGAAAGAGAATTAAAATTTTATTTAACCAAATTAAATAAATATGGATTGCCGCTTGACAATAGAGCTGATTTTACAAAACCGGAATGGATGACTTGGGCTTGCATCGATGTATGACGATAAAACAGATTTTGAAAAATATATGCATACAATTGTACAATATTTAAATGAAACTCCAGATAGAGTTCCTTTTTGTGATTGGTATGAGACTAAAACTGCCCATAAAGATGCCTTCCAAGCAAGAAGTGTTATCGGCGGAATTTTTATAAAAATGCTGTATGAATAATTTATATAAATAGTTAGAAACAAAAGATCGTGTTCAGGAAATGATAGCAACTATTCAAAACAAAATGGGTATTTAATTAATGAGAAAAATATTCCTTGTATTGGTTTTATTTGTTTCGGTTCGAGCTTTCTCTCAAGAGTTAATAACTAACGACTCTACAATTAACTCAGCATTCAAATTAGCAATCCAAACTGTTGATATAAATATTAGGCGCGGAATACTTGCTGCCGGAGGCGATTATGGCGGAGAATGGACGCGGGATATTGCAATCAATTCATGGAATGGCGTAAGCTTATTGAGGCCGCAGGTAGCTGATAAATCTTTATGGAGTGTGACCATTAATAAAGACACAATCGGGCATCAATATTGGGATAAAATTCTTTGGGTAATTGCAGCTTGTAATCATTACGTTGTTACAGGTGATAAAAATTTTTTAGCTCAAGCTTATTATTGTTCAGCTAATACATTCAAACAATTAGAGCAAAATACATTTGATAAAAAGTATGGTTTGTTCACGGGGCCATCTGTTTTTAATGATGGAATTGCGGGTTATCCTGAACCGATTTATGAACCAGGCAACTATTCCAGCAGCGTACTTAATCATAAAAATTCTTTAGTTATAAAATGCTTAAGCACGAATTGCGTTTACTATGGAGCTTATGAGGTTTTAAGTAAGATGAGCAGATTTTTAAATGAAGATATTGAAATTTCAAACGGTTACTTACGTAAAGCTGATGATTTGAAAAAAAATATTTTAAAATATTTTTATAATGAAAAGAATAACTCATTTTATTATTTGATTGATCAAAATGGAAATACAACATCTTATCAAGAAGCACTTGGAATTTCGTTTGCATCCATATTCGGTATTGTTAAAGGTGATGAAGCAAATAAATTGATTAGCGATGCAATTGTTTCAAAATATGGAATTACTTCTATTACTCCGGATTTTCCGCGGTATTCTAAAGATATGCCTGGCAGGCACAACAACATTATTTGGCCGATGGTAAACGGCTTTTTTGCAAGAGCAGCAATCATAACAAAAAACTATAAAACTTTTAATAAGGAATTTTACGGCTTAGCTCATTTAGCAATTGATGAAGATAAAGGTGATTATAACTTTAGAGAAATTTTTAATTCATACACTGGTAAACCAGATGGCGGCTATCAAGATTGGGGAGAATCAAAAATCAATTTTCATTGGGAATCATGCAAGTTTCAAACATGGTCGGCAACCGCTTATATTTCAATGGTTTTGAATGGTATTTTAGGAATGAAATTTACAGAAGATTCTCTTTCGTTTTCTCCTTTTTTACCTGTAGAAATAAACTTATTGGAACTTAAAGATCTTAATTATCGAAATTCCAAACTTAACATTTCGATTAAAGGCCATGGCCACAATATCAAATCCTTTTCTGTTGATGGAAAAAAGCAATCAAACTTTGCCATAAGCTCATTGCTGAATGGCAAACATGAAATTGAAATTCTGGTAAAATAATTGATGATAGCCAAATACGATAAAATTGGTTTAAACTATAATTCAACTCGTAAAGCTGATAAATATTTATCCCAAAGAATAATTTATTTTCTTAATCCGAAAGTAGATGGGTTATATCTTGATATTGGCTGCGGTATAGGTAATTATACAATTGCGCTTCAAGATAAAGGATTGCGAATTAATATTAGCATCGACAAGTTAAGGAAGCATATAACCTCCCTTAAAATAAAAGAAGTGATTAATTCTTTTGAAAATAATTTAGGAGGTTATTTATTTGTAACTGCCGAAAAGGTATCTTGAAAATTATTATTTTTACAAAGCAATAAATTAAGAATCCAAAGCGGGATAATAATGAATGAATTAATAAATAAAATAGGCACATGTATTGAACGTGGAAAGGTTAATAAAATTTCACCTTATCCCAAAGACATGATAGGGCAAGAAGGCGCTGACGAATATGCTAAACAAGCGCTCGACGCTTCAATTAGTCCTGATGAAATTTTAAAAGCATGCAATGATGGTATGCAGAGAATTGGTGAAAAATTTGGCCGTAATGAAGTTTTCGTTCCTGAATTATTAATGTCTGCAAAAGCAATGAATGCTGTTATGGCTCATCTCAAACCGTATTTTCAGGCAGGTACAGTAAAACGAAAAGGTAAATTTATTATAGGAACTGTTGCAGGTGACCTTCATGACATTGGAAAAAATCTTGTGTCAATGGTGGTGGAAGGAAATGGATGGGAAGTTATCGATCTTGGTGTGGATGTAAAGCCAGTTAAGTTTTTAGAAAAAATAAAAGAGCATCCTACCAGCATAGTTGGCTTAAGTGCATTGTTAACAACTACAATGGCTAATATGGCGAAGACCGTAACAGAAATTAAATCTCAATTTCCTGATATAAAAGTAATAGTGGGAGGAGCGCCGCTTACACAATCTGCGGCAGAAAAAATGGGAGCAGATGGTTATGCCGATGACCCGCAAGGTGCAGTGGAGTTTTTGAATAAGACTTTGGCGGCTTAATTAGTAACTAATGCGTATTTTTAATTTTATTGGTATTAAAATGTTACATAAGAATATTGTTAAAACCAGTACATTGTTATTAGCTTGTATTTTATTGTTAGGAATTATTTCGATTGCTTTTGGTTTTTATAAAAACGATTCTATTCTTATCGGTGTAGGAATATCAATCACATTATTAACTAGTTTGACAATTAATTTTCAGAACATTTTCCATCTTAAGAGTAACCATAAAAGATAAGTTAAATGAAAAAACCATTTTTTTTATTTGGAACAGAGTCATTTATTCTTTAATCTTGTTTTTAACCCTCGATAGAAATATTTTAATAACTGAATTAAGGGGTTATTTTCAAAACCAAAATTATTCACCCGAATATTTCAGTAAATTTATTTTCCGTTCATATAATACATCTATATAAAATATGAAATCACTTTTAAACGAAATTAAAAAAGGTAAAGTTTTATTATCCGACGGCGCTTGGGGAACTTTTTTATATCAAAAAGGACTGCAGGCGGGTGAATGTCCCGAGCTATGGAATATAACTCATCGTGAAGATGTTTTAGCAATTGCTAAAAGTTATATCGATGCCGGCTCAGATATAGTTTTGACAAATAGCTTTGGAGGCAGTCCATACAAATTAAAGCATTTTGATTTGCATGAACGCACAGCTGAATTAAATAAAGCTGCTGCAGAAATTTCGAGGGAAGCTGCGGGACAAAATCATTTTGTACTCGGCTCAATTGGACCCACTGGCGCGATGCTTATGATGGGCGATGTTTCTGAACAAGAACTTTTTGATGGATTTGTAATTCAGGCTTCAGCATTAAAAGCCGGCGGTGCGGATGCAATTTGTATTGAAACTATGTCTGATCTTCAGGAAGCTTCTATCGCTGTTCACGCTGCAAAAGAATCAACCGGACTTGAAATTGTATGTACGTTTACATTCGATAAAAAAGTGAATAATGAATTTAGAACTATGATGGGAGTATCAACTTCCGAAATGGTTTACGCAATTAAAGAAGCGGGGGCAGATGTTATAGGAACAAATTGCGGGAATGGCTTTGAACAGATGATTGACATTGTTTCTGAGATTAGAAAAATTGATTCGACAATTCCTATATTAGTTCATGCTAATGCTGGGCTGCCAATTTATAAAGATGGAGAAACAATATTTCCTGAAACGCCTGAAATGATGTCAGCACGAGTGAATGAATTAATTAAATGCGGAGCAAATATAGTTGGGGGATGCTGCGGAACAACTCCAAAACATATTCATGCTCTCGCCAATGTAATAAAACTGAATAATTAATAATGCAAACATCGCAAATAGAAAAAACTAAAGATACGTTTGAAGTAAATATTAATTTTAAAGAATTAGTAATTGACCGCCATGAAATTAATATTATGCTTGGATATAATGATAACAAAATTGATCCATATTTTAATGCTATGATTGATAAAGTTATGGTAAAGCTTCCTGCTCTTTGTTCCATAAAAGCGGGATACCGGATTGTAGATTCACAAAAATTTCATGATAGAAGTGACGGTTTGTTAATTGGAGGGAAATTTTTTGAACTTGATAAAATAGTAACAGGACAATTAAAAAAATCTGATAGTATGGCTTTGTTCATTTGTACAATCGGCCCGAAAATGGAAAATTGGTCAAAAGCTGAAATTGAAAAAGGCGATCCCACATTTGGGTTTATAATTAATGCCATAGCCTCGGTTGCAGCCGAAAGTGTTACAAATTATCTTCACGATTTTATCAGCGAAAAAATGGCTGAGAACGATTTAAATATTACAAATCGTTACAGTCCTGGCTACTGCAATTGGGCCGTCTCAGAACAGCAATTACTATTTTCATTTTTTCCAAAAAATTTCTGCGGAATTAAGTTATCTGATTCATCTTTAATGGCTCCGATAAAATCTGTAAGTGGCATAATTGGGATCGGAAAAGAAGTAAAGTATAGAGATTACATTTGTGATAAATGCGGCATTAAAGACTGCACTTATCGATCTAAAAGAAAAATTAATTGAAGACTAACTTGACAATTGCTTTCTGATTCAGTCGAAGACTTATAATATAGTTGAAGATGCTTGAGTATTAAGATTTATAAAAATTTATTTTTCAGAAAAAAATTATTCTTACTAAAAATTAAAGGGAATTTTAATCATGACAGACCAGCATTGGGAAACACTCCTAAAAGTTTTAAATGGTGAAACTATAAAGCCATTACCAATGGGTTTTATAATTGACAGTCCGTGGCTGCCGAATTGGTATGGAATAAAAATCTTAGACTATTTTACAAATGATGATTTGTGGCTGAATGCAAATTTAAAAGCAATTAATGATTTTCCTGATGTAATGTTTCTGCCGGGATTTTGGTCTGAGTTTGGCATGTGCACAGAACCATCAGCATTCGGTGCGCGCAGCAGTTTTCCTCCGGATGAATTCCCTCATGCACATAAAATTATTCATTCTGCCGATGACATCGATTCCCTGCCTGACCCAAATCCTAAAACTGATGGAATGCTGCCATTCATGTTGAATAGATTAAAGCTTGCGCAGCCAAAAATTGAAGAAGCAGGTCACAAAATTCGTTTCTCGGTTTCACGCGGGCCATTAAACATAGCCAGCTACTTAATGGGCACAACGGAGTTTTTAACTACCATGATGATGATGCCCGACAAAGCTGAAGCTCTTGTAAAAAAGATTACAGCCTATTTAAAAAACTGGCATGAACTTCAAATGGAAACTTTCCCTACGATTGATGGAATCTTAATGCTTGATGATATAATTGGTTTTATGGGTGAAGATGAATTTCGCCAATTTGGATTGCCGTATTTTAAAGAATTATATGGAATGAGTAATGTATCTGTTAAGTTCCTTCATAACGATGCTCCTTGCCGTGTATCCGCCCCAATACTCCCTGAGATGGGAATAAACTTTTTTAATATGGGGTTTGATGTTACATTAAATGAATTGAAAGAGTTAACCAATAACACCATTACTATGCTTGGCAACATACCTCCTCGTGATGTGCTTGCAGCAGGTACACCAGAACAAGTTTCAAAAGCTACTTCTGATTTAATCGCTTCTCTTAATGATAAATCAAGAGTAGTCATGTCATGCGGCGGCGGAATGCCTCCAGGAGTCACAACAGAAAATATTTCTGCATTTATTAAAGCAGTTAAAAATAATTAATAAAGCATTCCTAAATTATACTACGTAATTTAATTGTTATGTTAAAAATATATTTTAACACTATCTTTTTATTTAGCTATCATATTTGCGTAATGGGATTTTTATAATGAAATTTTTATTTCATTTCAAATTTTTTATTAACTTCCACTTCATAAAATTGTAATTCACTAAATGGAGATTACATCATGCCCCGCAAAAATAAAAACCAAACCAATGAAAGCCGTAGAAATTTTTTAAAAACAAGTATCGCGGGAAGCATTGCAGCGGCATCACTGCCCTCTTTAACTTTTGCAGAAAAAGCGGTCAATAAAATTTCTCCATTAAATAAAATTGATCCATTCGAGCTTGATGAAATTACCATAGATGAAATCAGTTCAGGATATAAATCCGGCAAATATACTGTCCGATCTATTACAGAAAAATATTTAGCAAGAGTAAAAGAGATTGACAAAGCCGGACCCTCAATAAACAGTATTATTGAATTAAATCCTGATGCTTTAAAAATTGCTGATGAGCTTGATAAGGAATTAAAAGAGAAAGGCCCGAGAAGTCCTATGCACGGCATTCCGGTTCTTTTAAAAGATAATATTGATACAATTGATAATATGGAAACAACAGCAGGTTCACTTGCACTCGTAGGATCTCGCCCTCAAAAAGATTCGTTTGTTGCAAAGCAGCTGCGTGATGCCGGAGCATTAATTCTTGGTAAAACAAATTTAAGTGAATGGGCAAATATGCGTTCCACTCATTCTACCAGCGGATGGAGCGGACGCGGCGGTCTTACCAAAAATCCATATGCACTTGATCGAAATACTTCTGGTTCAAGTTCCGGTTCGGGAGCAGCAACGGCAGCAAATCTTTGTGCAGTCGCCGTTGGCTCTGAAACAGATGGCTCTGTTGTCAGTCCTTCTTCTTTAAACGGTTTAGTAGGAATTAAACCCACTGTTGGGTTAGTTAGCCGAGCTGGAATTATTCCTATTTCACATTCGCAGGATACTGCTGGACCAATGACCCGGACAGTTAAGGATGGAGCAATATTATTAAGCGCAATGGCTGGTGTTGATTCTGAAGATGAAGCAACACAAAATGCTGAAAGAAAATCATATCCCGATTACACAAAATTCCTGGATAAGAACGGATTAAAAGGTACAAGAATTGGAGTGCTGAGAGCATACTTTGGATTTCTTCCTTCTGTTGATATAGTTATAAATAATTCACTGGATATTTTAAAACAAAATGGCGCAATTTTAGTTGATCCAATAATTATAGATACGCTTGGTCAATTTGATAATTCTGAGAGTACAGTTTTGTTGTACGAGCTAAAAGCAGATATGGCAGCTTATTTAAAACATCGAGGACCAAATACCCCTCTTAAAACTTTAAAAGATTTAATTGATTTCAATGAAAAGCATGCTGATAAAGAAATGCCTTACTTCAATCAAGAATTATTTTTGAAGGGGGAAGAAAAAGGACCATTAACAGATCAAGAATACATTGATGCATTAGAAAAGAATCACCGCTTAACACGTGAAGAAGGAATTGATGCAGTAATGGATAAACATAATCTTGATGCAATTGTTTCTCCTACTGACAGCCCTGCTTGGATGACTGATCTTGTCGACGGCGATCATTTTCTTGGAGGCAGTTCGCAGTTACCTGCTGTTTCAGGCTATCCGCATATAACTGTTCCGGCAGGACAAGTATTTGGTTTACCGATTGGAATTTCATTTTTCGGAAGAGCATGGAGTGAACCTGTGCTCTTAAAAATTGCTTATGCATTTGAACAAGTAACAAAATCCCGCAAACCGCCGAAGTTTTTGCCAACCGTGGATTTGAAAGTTTAACCTAATGCTAGGGATAAGTGGCGACTTGTCACTACAAATATTTGGACAGCATTCATTTTATAACAGAATAATCTGCAACGAAAAAGAAAATTTAATACTAGGAAATATATCAAACAGAACCCGCTTAAATTGGAATTGGAAAAAAGCATAAGCAACCTAAATATTTAAGAGGCTGACACTTTCTCTTATCAAATCTTTCACATCAGATATAAATTTTCCAGTATAATAAATCCTTTTTTCTTTCTATTATTACCATTATATAATTCTATTTTACAATTCGATTAAAGTAAATCCACATCATAATTAGTAATCAGTTTGATTTCAATTAAAAATAAAATAACCATTGAAAAACTACTTTCAGTTTCGTTGTCGTTTTTACTGCATGGACTACTGGTTTTAGTCTTTTTACTTGTTGAAATCAAATTTCCTTCATCCAAAGAAAAAAATTCTATACTTCTTGATATAAAAACATCGGAGACGACGTCCGAAAAAGTTGAACCATTTAAGTCACCTACTGTAAAAAAGAAGATTAATCCTATACCAAAAACTAAAACAAAAAAAAATCCTCAAATAAAAAAAGAAACTGTTTTTGACACTACTGTTACAAATAAAAAAGAAGAAGTTGTTAAAAAAGAATCAGCTGATTCAACAGAAGATGATTTAAAATTTGCCGCTACATTGCTGGATACATTTTTAGTTAGGCATCCAGAATACGCGAGATATATTTTACAGCAGCAGGCTAAAAGATTAGCACAAAACAAAAAAATGTTTACAAGGTATGAAATCGAAAGAAAAATAAATGATGAACTGCATGAATATATTCAAAAAAATTTTCCGGAAGGTTCGGAACATGCTATGAGTCCATACGGCGGGCCGGGAATGCAAATTCCGATAGATGGAATGATTGATGCGATAAAAAAAATATTTGAATGATATTTCAAATAAATCGCAGTACGATGAATAAATACATTGAGATTTTGAATAAACAGATTTTTATATTGAGCAAGTGAATATTTAAGCTAAAATAATCCGTTAAACATTATGAATAAAAGTAAATATGTAATTGGGGCATGCTTAGGGGCTTCCACAATTTCTTTTGTTAAGATTAAAGAAGATAATACCGCAACGATTATTGAAGATGTTTTAACTCTTCCTCATAATGGTGATCCGCGAAAGGTATTTAAAGAAAAGTTAGAAGAGTTTATACAGGTTAAAGAATCAATCTTATCGGAAATTAATACAAAAGAATTTTTTAGAGAGAAATCTTTAGAAATAGATGAGAATAAGATTCCTCCCAACGGTCGAAGTGACAACTTCACAAATAGTTTCAAAAAAATACCTGTTGTTGTAACAGGAAGAAAATTTAGGAAGCTTGTTAAGTTTACAAATATTTCTGAGCCGGAAGCAACGGAATATGCATTTACCTTTCTGAACAAAGAGAATGAAAATTACACTGCAGTTGCATCGCTAGGCGGTGAAACTTTTATGGTATACACCATCGATGATGAAGGCAAAATATCGGATGTAATAACTAAAAATCAATGTGCGTCTGGAACAGGAGAATTTTTTCTTCAGCAGATTAAAAGAATGAATCTTGGTATTGAAGAAGTTGTTGACATAGCGAAAGATGTGGAACCATTTAAAGTTTCTGGAAGATGCTCAGTCTTTTGTAAATCTGACTGTACGCATGCGTTAAACAAAGGAATTAGAAAATCAGAAGTCACGTCAGGCCTGTCTTTAATGATGGCGGAGAAAGTTGAAGATCTACTTAAAAAAGTAAAGCCGGGAAAAGTCATGGTAGTAGGCGGCGTGACAAAAAATACTGTCGTTATGAATTTCTTAAAAGAAAGAATATCTGGTGTGTCAATTAAAAAAAATGTGGGGCTCACTAATGTCATTTCGATGGAGTCTTCGACTGAGAAATCTTTATCAAGTATAAATGAAAAGATTTCTCCCGTTGGTCGAAATGACAATAATAATTACAGAATTTCTTCGAGTGATAAGAAAGAAGTGCAAACTGGTATCCATATCCCTCAAGAAGCAGCTTATTTTGAAGCTCTTGGCGCCGCTTTGTATGGACTTAAACATGAAGTAAACGCAATAGAAAATTATGATGATATTTTTATTCCCAGAAGCAGCTCATTTGTTTTTCATCAGCCGTTAAAAAATTTCGAAGACAAAGTTCAGTTCAAAACATTGAAGCATCATAAAGCAAAAGACGGCGATGTCTGCATACTTGGACTTGATGTTGGCTCAACAACAACAAAAGCAGTTATCATTAGAAAATATGACAGCCGCATATTAGGATCGGTGTATTTATACACTCACGGAAATCCGATTGAATCTTCAAGAAAATGTTATGCTGAATTGCTGAGACAAATTCCTGAAAAAATTAAAATTATAGGCATTGGAACAACTGGTTCAGGCAGACAAATTGCCGGGCTTCATGCTTTAACTGAAGGAATCATAAATGAAATTGTGGCTCACGCAGCCGCTGCTGTTTACTTTGATCCGGAAGTAGATACTATTTTTGAAATTGGCGGACAGGATGCAAAGTTTACTTACATTGTTAATAAAGTTCCAGCCGATTATGCAATGAATGAAGCCTGTTCTGCTGGTACAGGATCATTTTTGGAAGAGTCGGCGTACGAATCACTTGGAATCAAAGTTACGGATATTGAACCCATAGCAATGAAAGCTGATATGCCTCCAAATTTCAGCGATCAATGTTCTGCATTTATAAGTTCAGATATCAAAACCGCTCAGCAGGAAAATATAAGTAAAGATAATATTGTTGCCGGCCTTGTTTATTCAATCTGCATGAACTATGTAAATCGTGTTAAAGGAAATCGTACAGTCGGCAAAAAGATTTTTATGCAGGGCGGAGTTTGTTATAATAAAGCAATTCCTATTGCAATGGCCGCATTGACAGATAAAGAAATTATTGTTCCTCCTGATCCCGGATTAATGGGTGCATTCGGTGTTGCATTGGAAGTAAAAGAAAAAATAGATTTAGGTTTAATGCAGTCGGGCGAATATTCCTTGCAAGAACTTGCTGAACGAGAGGTTGGTTATAAAAAACCATTTATCTGTGTTGGCGGCAGAGAAAAATGCGATCTTGCTTGTTCAATAAATCTAATCGAGGTTGAAGGAAAAACTTATCCTTTTGGTGGAGCGTGCAACAAATATTACAATGTAATCAGTAAAACTAAAGTTGATGTTGATAAATATGATTTTGTAAAGAAACGTCAACAATTAATGTTTGAAAAATACTCTCCGAAAATTAATTTGCCTGAAACTGCTAAAACTGTAGGAATCAATCAATCATTTCACACTCATACTATTTACCCTTTGTATTATAATTTTTTTACACAGCTTGGTTTTAAAGTTTTACTTTCTGATGAAGTTAATGAAGAAGGTTTAGAAAGAGAAAATACTTCCTTCTGTTATCCTGCTCAGGTTTCATTAGGTTTGTTTGCAGATTTAATAGAAAAGAACCCCGATTATTATTTTCTTCCTGAAATATTTGAAATGTATGTTGAAGATGCTGAGCATCATAGAATTGATTTCAATTGTACATGTGTTTTCGTTAGCGGTGAACCGTTTTATTTAAAGCAAGGATTTAAAGATTTAATTCCGCAAGAAAAACTTATCACTCCTTATTTCAATTTTGCAAGTGGTTATGACAAAGAAGAAGCGAAATTTATGGAAGTTGCAAAGCAATTAGGAATTGAAGATGAAATAAAAATAAAAAGCGCATTTAATTATGCATTAAGAAAGCAGGAAGAATTTCAAGATGAGCTTCACTTAATGGGTGAAGAATTTACAAAATATTTGAAGCAGCATCCCGATGAAATGGCCATGGTGCTTATTGGCAGGCCTTATAATGCATTCACTGAACTTACCAATAAAGGTATTCCAAAGAAGTTCGCTTCACGCGGAGTTTACGTTGTACCTTATGACATGTTTGATTACCGCGGCCAATTAGTGGATGATAATCAATATTGGGAAGGGGGTAAGAAAATTTTAAAAGCAGCTCGGATAATAAAAAACAATAAGCAGCTTTATGCAACTTATATTTCAAATTTTTCTTGCGGGCCGGATTCAATTTTGATTACCACTTTTCGTTCATTGATGGGGACCAAACCTTCTTTAACTCTAGAGCTGGACGGCCACACAGCAGATGCCGGGATAAATACACGAATCGATGCAGCACTAGATATCATAAAAAACTATCGGCGAGTTCAGCATAAAATCATCGATCCGGATTATAGTGATTTTCATCCTGCTAAAATTGACTTTGATACTAAACAAGGATTTTTCATATCCTCCACCGGTGAAAAGATTCCGTTGTCTGATTCCAGAGTTGATATATTAATTCCTTCAATGGGCGATTTAGCTGCTAAGATGTTTGCGGCTGGACTTAGAAGTCAGGGCTTTAACGCAATTGCTTTGCCTGAAGGCAATCCGGAAATTTTAAAATTAGGAAGGTCGGTTGCAAGCGGAAAAGAATGTTTGCCGCTTCTTTTATGTGTAGGATCATTACTCGATTATATTGAAAACAAGTGGGACGGCAAACAGTATATAGCTTTTTTTATTATCCAAGGAGCTGGTAATTGCAGACTTGGACAGTATCCGGTGTTTATAAGAGATGTTATAAAAAGAAAAAGATTAGAAAATGTAGCGACACTTGCGCTTATGAATGATGATGGTTTTGCCGGTTTAGGACCTAATTTTGCTTTGAGAGGAATTCAATCAATTTTTATTAGTGATATTTTAGATGATGTTCGTTCGGGGATCATGGCGCATGCTAAATCTCCGGATGAAGGATTAAAATTATTTTATAAAGAATTTGATAAACTTTATAAATCATATGAATCAGAACCGGATAAAATTTATAAGTCGTTAAAAAATTTCGCAAATGTAATTCATAAAAACATAATTGCGGAAATACCAATTCATCATGCTAAATACATCGCTTTGTGCGGTGAGATTTATGTTAGACGAGATCATTTTTCCCATAAATGGTTAAATAAACACTTTGCTAAAAAAGGATTTATTTTAAAAGATTCGTACATAAGCGAATGGGTTTATTATATAGATTACCTTTTGAAGCAAAAACTTTTGGAACCGGAAACTTCTTACAAGAAAAAACTGGAAAGATTGATTCGGGTTTTTTATATGCGAGCTGCAGAATACAGAATAAAAAAAATACTTGCACGAACAGGTTACTATAAATTTTCTTTAACAAAAATTGAATCACTGTTAAAAAGAAGCACCCATATTATCCCTACTGAATACAAAGGTGAGCCGGGTATTACTTTAGGAGTTGCTCTTCATGAATCCATTGATAAATATTGCGGAGTGATTAATCTTGGCCCCTTTGGATGCATGCCCACAAGGTTTACCGAATCGCTTGCCGCATCAGAAATGAAAATTGAAAATAAAATTACTGCAGAACGAATAGTAAATAAAAATTATAAACTGCCTGAAATTTTTAACGGCAATATGAACATACCTTTTCTAACTATTGAAACTGATGGAAACGTTTATCCTCAGGTGATTGAGGCTAGACTTGAAACATTTGCTTTGCAAGCCGAGAGAGTTGCTGGATTGATGAAGGCAGTACGGTTAAATAGCTTTAAAAAAACGTGATATAAAATGCTTGAAATAATTTGGGAATTGTATTTTAAATTTACCAGACTTTAAAAATTAATCACGGAGAGAAAAATGAAAATAGTATTTTTTTTCACTGCGATCATAGTTCTTAGTTTCATCGCTTGCACAAACAATAAATCCGAAACTGAACGTGATGAAAAAAGTTCAAATATCTCACAACAAAATAAATCAAAGGATAAAGATATTTCTAAAATAAATGTTTGTGAGCTTATACCCGCTGAGTTGTTGGCTTCAGAAATTGGAGGTAAAGTGAAAAAACCCGCACAGCATTCCGATTATGGTTCAACACAGGGTTGTGAATATGAAATAGATCCTGCCGGTTCTGATAATTACGAATACTGCGCTATTTGGTTTTACCCGGTTTCGATGTATGAAGATTCACAAGCCGCATTAGAAACTGCGGAAGGATTAGATCAAAATGCGACAGCCGAAAAACTTTCCGGCTATGGCGATGATGCTTTTGTAGTCAATAATGCTAGCGAACATCAGTCGATTATACATGTTTTGTTAAAAGACAAAATGTATGTTGAAGTTAAAGCTGAAAATTTTGAAGATGCAAAAAAAATAACAAGCCTGGTATTATCAAAAATTAAATAGAGAATTTTTTATCACTGAAGTTGTTCATATAAAAAAATTTGTCCTTCCCGCGAAATAGAATTATAGATACTGTTATATCTTTTATACAAAGAAATATTATTTCATCTAAAAGTTTAAATCACTACATTTTAATTTTGAATAAATGATTAATTAGCATAGACTTTCTAATTCGTTTTACTTTTTTTTCAACCTTTGTATATTAAAATTAAACTTTCCTAAAAATAAATTAATTATTTCATCAACTTCGGATTTTATAAATGAAGCCAATGTATATTTATCATTTTCTAATCACGTTAATTTTTTCAATCTTCTCTTTTACTTTTTCTCAAACAATTCCTCACGAAACCTATTCAGGTATGCAGTGGCGGAATATTGGACCATATCGGGCAGGCTGGGGAACAGTCGCGGAAGGAATACATGATAAACCTAACACTTTTTACTTTGGCGGAGCCGGCGGTGGAATGTGGAAAACCATTGATGCAGGCAGAACTTGGCAGCCGCTAATGCAGAACGAATCTGCTTCTGCTGTCGGTGCGCTTGCAATAGCGCCATCAAATTCTGATATAATTTATGTAGGAACCGGACAAGTCTCTTTACGGTATGATATTCTTGAAGGCGACGGAATTTTTAAATCTGTTGATGGCGGAACTACGTGGACAAATATAGGTTTGAAAGAAACCAAATACATCGGAAAGATTTTAGTTGCTCCAAAAAACCCCAATAAAGTTTTAGTTGCTGCGTTAGGCCATGTTTTTGGAGATAGTAAAGAAAGGGGAATTTATCTTACAACTGATGGCGGCAAAAGTTGGAATCATACATTGTTTATTAATGATTCTACCGGCGCAGTCGATATGGCTTATGATATGAGTAACCCTGAAATAATATATGCTGCTCTTTGGCAATTAAGATCCAAGCCCTGGCTTGATTATTTTCTTCCCCAACGAGGAAATTCTTCAGGAATATTCAAGAGTACTGATGGTGGTTTGAATTGGAAAAAACTTAAAGGCAAAGGACTACCTAATCAAGCAATGGGGAGAATCGGTCTTGCCATTGGACAAAATACATCATCTAATATAATTTATGCAACCATAGATGCTGACAGCGGTAAAAGCGGCTTTTATTCTTCAAGCGATGGCGGTAATCAATGGAATTTAGTTAACACTGATTCGGAACTTGTCAGTTCATATTTTTCAAGGGTGACTGTAGATCCAACTAATTCATCTACTGTATATGTGATGGGAAGATCAATTCAAAAATCAACCGATGGCGGAAAATCATTTGAGATATTTAAAGGTTCACCTGGCGGAGATGATTATCATTATTTATGGATAAACCCTAAACAGACTGACCATATGGTCACAGCGTCAGATCAAGGTACAGTTGTTACTGTTAATAATGGAGATAGCTGGTCGAGTTGGTATAATCAGCCCACAGGACAATTTTATCACCTTGCTGCCGATGACCGATTTCCGTATCGAATTTACAGTGGGCAGCAAGATAATGGTACTGTTGAAATACTTAGTCAGGGACCTTACGGTGTAATTGAATTGCGAGACTGGCATCCGGTTGGTGCTGACGAAAGAGATTATGATATTCCTAAGCCTGGAAATCCAGATATAGTTTTTGGAAGCGGTTTAGGTGGAAGCCTGCATCGATTTGATGAAATTACACGTCAGTCAATTGATGTTTCTCCATGGCCTCATTCAAGTTATGCAGATTATCCACCGAAAGCAAAATACCGCTATTCATGGATTACCCCGATAGAATTTTCCCATGTAGGAAATCAAGCTTTATATTTTGGTGCACAATATTTATTCAGAACAACTGATGATGGAAATAATTGGGATATTGTTAGTCAGGATTTGAGCCGCAGCACCGGGGATACAACAAGCAATAAATATCCTGATTTAGAGCAAGCTGCCAAATTCGGCTTTGGAGTTATCTGGAATATTGCCCCTTCCCCTATTTCAGAAAATGTTATTTGGATTGGGACTGATGATGGATTATTACAACTGTCAACTGATTACTGCAAGACATGGAGAAATGTTACACCGCCTTCTGTTCCATTGTGGTCGAGAATAGATAAAATTTCTCCTTCTCCATTTGATGTTCACACGGCTTTTGCCGCCATTAATACTAGAAGGCTTGATATTTTTTCTCCCTTAATTTTACGGACGACTGATGATGGAAAAACTTGGACTAAAATAATTAATGGGTTGCCGAATGATGAATATGTTAATGCTGTCTGCGCAGATAATGAAAAGGAAGGGCTGCTATTTGCCGGAACAAACCGAAGTATATATGTTTCATTTAACAATGGTGAAAATTGGCAGACGTTAAAATTAAATTTCCCAACTACTTCAGTTAGAGATTTACTTGTGCATCATGGTGATTTAATAGCAGCTACTCAAGGAAGAGGAATCTGGATTTTGGATGATCTTTCTCCACTTAGACAAATCTCAGAAGATTTACCATCAAAAAATGCTTTTCTATTTCAGCCTAATGATGCTTGGAGAATGCGCGGCAATACCAACAATGATACTCCATGGCCGCCTTCTACTCCGCTTGGTCAAAATCCACCTGATGGTGCGATCATAGATTATTATTTAAATGAAAAAATTAATACTCCAATTAAATTATCGATTTATGATTCCTATGGAAATTTAATACGTGTATATTCCAGCGATGATATTCCTGAAGGTCTACCTGCAGTTCGATACTTTGATAAAAGATGGATTGGAAAAATAGATTCTTTATCTACCAATAAAGGAATGCATAGGTTTGTTTGGGATTTAAGATTTCCTCGTCCAAAAGCATTAAAGTATGATTACTCAATTGCTGCCGTTTGGACAGTTGGAACACCAATTATTCCGTTAGGACCTATAGTCATGCCCGGCAAATATAAAATAGTATTAACAGTAAATGGAGAAGAATATACCAAAGAGCTATTAGTTAAACTTGATCCAAGAATAAAAATCAGTACTGGTGACCTACTAAAACAGCTTGCTCTTGCCCAACAAATTCAAAAAACTTCAAGCAGTATTGTCGATTTATATAATATCGTAAGTAACGAAATTAAAAATGATAGTAGTAACAACCAGCTTCAGAATATTCATAAGCTTGAACTACTTTCTACAGAAATAGCAAATGTAAGTCGAGTTATTTCAAGCTTGGCATCTTCAGTTCAAACAGCAGATGCTGCACCAACTCAAGGGCAAAAGAATTTATATGATGAATATAGAAAACAATTTGAGGAGCTTAAAAATAAATTGAGGGCTTTACAGAAAAATTAATTATTAATAGAATTGGTTAGTGTTTACGAATCTTGTTTAAATATAACTTTCGAGCCAAATACTGTTTCAGGCATATATTTGTAAACAATTCCTGCGACAGCTAATGACAAAACTCCAAGAATTAAAAACGGCAATTCAAAAAATATTACTGCCATCAGACCAGCAAGTAAAGGCCCTACAGCTATACCAAGTCCAAATCCCATAGTTATAATACTCATCTGTCTGCCTTCACCACCTGAGTGCGATAAATCTGCAGCCACTGCAAAAGCTGGAGCAGCTATTCCTGCTGATGCAATTCCTTGGACTACTCGAAGTAAAACTAATTGAAGAAGGGAACCAACCATACCAAGCAAAGCAGTAGTAAATCCCATAATCATTAATCCGGTTAAAATCAAAGGTTTTCTTCCAATTTTATCTGAGTACCTTCCTAAAGGTACTTGAAGCAATAACCTGCTTACCATAAGTGCGCTGAACGCTGCGCCGAACTCAAATGCACTTATGTTTAACATCGTATTGAATTCATTCTCAAGGGCCACAACTATAGAAAATGCTCCTGCCATAATAAAAGTTGCAGTACTTGCGCTTAATATACCTGGTGTCAAAAGTTTTTTCTCAAAAACTTTAATTCGCTTTTTGATATCCTCATCTTTTTTCTCAACCTTTACATCTTCCACCCAAAATTGAACAAGAAACATAGCTAGGAGAATAAAACCGGAACCGACATAAAAAGCAGAATTAAAACCAAAATGATCTTTAAGAAATCCACCAATTAAAGGACCGATTGCAAAACCAATTATTCTTAATGTACTGTACACTCCCATTGCTGAGCCGCGCGTTTCCTTTTTTGTAATTTCGGCCATAAGTGCAAGAGATGCAGGGATGGTAATTGAAACTGCAATACCCTGCAATGATCTAAGTAAAAGTAAATCAATAAAATGTTGTGCAATAATAAAAGCTAAAGTGCTTAGCCCGATTAATCCGAGGCCGATTTGGATAAGAATTTTTCTTTTCCTAAGCTTATCTGATAAAGCTCCCATAATTGGTTGAAATATTGCAGCAATAAAACCATAAAGAGAAATTAGAATGCCGACTAAGACAGGTAGTGGAAAGTGAAAATATTCTTTGGGTAGTTTTACCACATACAATGGGATTAAAATAAATAAAATACTATTCCCGATCGCATCTGCCATACGAGTAATTGATAATGCTAAAACAGCTTTATCAATTCCAAGATATTTCATTATACGTTCAGTCAATTTGATTATTAGCTTTAAAAAACAAGAATTTTTTCTTTAAAATAAGAAAAATTAATTAAAGCATTTTTAAGGGGTGATATAGTCAACAATCCATTATCATAATCAAATTATCAATGTTGGGGTTTAATTTGAAGGCACTGAGTTTCAAAAAACCATATTTATATGTTTAAAGTTATCGATAGTATATGTGTGGTTCTTATGCAGGCTTTCGTTTAAAAATAAAAAACCCTGATTAAATTTAATCAGGGTTTGTAAAATAAATTTGGCAGCTACCTACTCTCCCACACACCTGCGCATGCAGTACCATCGGCGTACAGGGGCTTAACTTCTCTGTTCGGAATGGGAAGAGGTGTAACACCCTGGCTATAACCACCAAAATTTAAAACCAAAAAATAAATGAAAGACTGAAAGAGCGAGCTACAAAAAAATTATCAACATATTGTGAATAAAAATTTAAATGGTTAAGCCTCACGACTTATTAGTACTGCTCGGCTGAATATGTTACCATACTTATACCTGCAGCCTATCAACCTCGTCATCTCCGAGGAGTCTTCAGTCCATAAATGGAGGGATACCTAATCTTGAAGCGTGCTTCGCGCTTAGATGCTTTCAGCGCTTATCACAACCGTACATAGCTACCCAACGATGCCACTGGCGTGACAATTGGTACACTAGAGGTACGTTCACTTCGGTCCTCTCGTACTAGAAGCGACCCTTCTCAAGTATCCTGCGCCCGCATAGGATAGGGACCGAACTGTCTCACGACGTTCTGAACCCAGCTCACGTACCGCTTTAATTGGCGAACAGCCAAACCCTTGGGACCTTCTTCAGCCCCAGGATGCGATGAGCCGACATCGAGGTGCCAAACCTTACCGTCGATATGAACTCTTGGGTAAGATCAGCCTGTTATCCCCGGCGTACCTTTTATCCTTTGAGCGACGGCTCTTCCACTCGAAGCCGTCGGATCACTAACTCCTGCTTTCGCATCTGCTCGACTTGTAAGTCTCGCAGTCAAGCTCCCTTTTGCGTTTACACTCGCCGCATGATTACCAACCATGCTGAGGGAACCATTGAGAGCCTCCGTTACATTTTAGGAGGCGACCGCCCCAGTCAAACTACCCGCCTAACACTGTTCCTGGCCCTGATTCAAGGGCCGAGGTTAGAATCCAAATAAAGCAAGGGTGGTATTTCACCGTTGGCTCCACCGAAACTAGCGTCCCGGCTTCAAAGCCTCCCACCTATCCTACACATGCTTTATCCGAACCCAATATTAGGGTGCAGTAAAGGTGCACGGGGTCTTTCCGTCCATATGCGGGTAACCGGCGTCTTCACCGGTACCACAATTTCACCGAGCCCGTGGTTGAGACAGTGCCCAAATCGTTACACCATTCGTGCAGGTCGGAACTTACCCGACAAGGAATTTCGCTACCTTAGGACCGTTATAGTTACGGCCGCCGTTTACTGGGGCTTCGATTCAATGCTTCGCTTGCGCTGACATCTCCTCTTAACCTTCCAGCACCGGGCAGGTGTCAGTCCCTATACATCGTCTTGATTGACTTCGCAGAGACATGTGTTTTTGTTAAACAGTCGCTTGGGCCTTTTCACTGCGGCCTTGTTCTGCTAAGCTCGCAAGAGCTTCACATACTAAAGGCGCTCCTTATCCCGAAGTTACGGAGCTAATTTGCCGAGTTCCTTAACCACGGCTCACTCGAGCACCTTAGAATACTCATCCCGTCTACCTGTGTCGGTTTGCGGTACGATCTGATATATTTCTCACATACGAAGATTTTCTCGGCAGTATGATTACGGTTAGTTTATGGGCTAAGCCCTCCCGTTCGTGTCTCGGCCTTAAGAAAGTGCGGATTTGCCTACACTTTCAGCCTACTCACTTAGACCACCTAATCCATCAGGCGGCTAACCTTCACTTCTGCGTCCCTCCTTATGCTCAAACAAAATATACCAGGTACAGGAATTTTAACCTGTTTTCCATCACCTACGCCTTTCAGCCTCGGCTTAGGGTTCGACTAACCCTGAGATGACTAACATTGCTCAGGAAACCTTAGACTTTCGGTGTGCAGATTTTTCATCCGCATTATCGTTACTTATGCCAACATTTGCTTTTCTATAAGCTCCAGCATACCTCGCAGTACACCTTCGCAGCGTATAGAATGTTCCTCTACCGATCCAATAAATTGGATCCCATAACTTCGGTAAGTAGTTTAAGTCCCGGAAATTGTCGACGCCCGATCGCTTGACTAGTGAGCTATTACGCACTCTTTAAATGAATGGCTGCTTCTAAGCCAACATCCTAGTTGTCAAAGCAATTGAACATCCTTTCTCTGTTAACTACTATTTAGGGACCTTAGTTGATGATCTGGGTTGTTTCCCTTTTGGCAATGAAGCTTATCCCCCACTGCCTGACTCCCGAGAAACATGTATACGGAATTCGGAGTTTGTCTGGGTTTGGTACCGTTGTGACAGCCCTAGCCCAATCAGTGCTCTACCTCCGTTACACTTTTACTCGAGGCTAGCCCTAAAGCTATTTCGAGGAATACGAGCTATTTCCGAGTTTGGTTGGCCTTTCACCCCTACCCTCACCTCATCCAAGCGGTTTTCAACCCACATTAGTTCGGACCTCCATGAGGTTTTACCCTCACTTCATCCTGGACAAGGGTAGATCACCCGGTTTCGCGTCTACCCCACGTTACTTAAACGCCCGATTAGGACTCGCTTTCGCTTCGGCTTCATTTCTTAAAAACTTAACCTTGCAACGTAGGAGTAACTCGTTGGCTCATTATCCAGAAGGCACGCTGTCATCCTAATTCCGATAAATCGAAATTAAGACTCCAACCGTTTGTAAGCACACGGTTTCAGGTACTATTTCACCCTCCTATTAGGAGTGCTTTTCACCTTTCCCTCACGGTACTGATTCACTATCGGTTACGAGATAGTATTTAGTCTTAGGAGATGGTTCTCCCAGATTCCCACAAAATTTCACTTACTTCGTGGTACTTGGGAGTATATTCCAAAGAGCTATATTATTTTCACTTACGGGACTATCACCCTCTATGGTTGAACTTTCCAGAATATTCAGTTAATAATATAGTTTTTTACTCTTCGGCTTATCAGCAATTCAGCCAGAATATACCCCACGACACCGCTAACACAACGATTGCTTTCTTATACATGTTAGACGGTTTAGACTGTTTCCCTTTCGCTCGCCACTACTTAGGAAATCACTATTGTTTTATTTTCCACCAGCTACTTAGATGTTTCAGTTCACTGGGTTGCCTTCATACATCCTATGAATTCAGATGTAGATAACTAGACATTACTCTAGTTGGGTTGCCCCATTCGGAAATCTCCGGGTTTTAGGTTATTTCCACCTACCCGAAGCTTATCGCAGGTAGTCGCGTCCTTCATCGACTTCTCGTACCAAGGCATCCACCGTGTGCCCTTAGTAACTTAACCAAAATTTTTATTCACAAATATATTTTTGGTGCTCTTCTAATTAATAAAAGAAAAGACTATAATTTTTTTATAGGCTCAGTAAAACTTACTTATTAAAAAATAAGAATTGTTTTTACTCTTTCAATCTTTCAAAGAACAAAATCGCACAAAGGCGATTATTTAGTGGAGCTAATCGGGATCGAACCGATAACCTCCGCCTTGCAAGGGCGGCGCTCTCCCAATTGAGCTATAGCCCCAAAACTATTATGTTTTAGGGGTGTTAAGGTTTCTGAACAAAAAACACACTACCCTTAGCAGTGGGCCTGAGTAGAGTTGAACTACTGACCTCACGCTTATCAGGCGTGCGCTCTAACCAACTGAGCTACAGGCCCAGGTTCCATAAAAAAATAAGAACTTTTTAAACCTCCGCAAAAAATGTTCGCCTTTTCGAGAAAAATAAATTCTCTCAAATTTTAATCATTTTAGCTTCTGGTACAGGCATCTTAGACCAAAATATGGTTAAACCCTAGGTCTGAGATTCATTAATATATAAGAACAAATAAAAAGAAAGAGTGAGAGATTTAGATCAAATGTACTAAAGGTTTAGATTACTCTTAGAAAGGAGGTGATCCAGCCGCACCTTCCGGTACGGCTACCTTGTTACGACTTAGCCCCAGTCACCGGTTTTACCTTAAACAGCTCCCTCCTTGCGGTTAGGACACTGGCTTTGGGTACCCCCGGCTTCCATGGCTTGACGGGCGGTGTGTACAAGGCCCGGGAACGTATTCACCGCGGCGTGCTGATCCGCGATTACTAGCAATTCCAACTTCATGGAGTCGAGTTTCAGACTCCAATCCGAACTGGGGATACATTTAAGGGATTGGCTCCACCTTGCGGCTTAGCAACCCGTTGTTGTATCCATTGTAGCACGTGTGTAGCCCTAGGCGTAAGGGCCATGCGGACTTGACGTCATCCCCACCTTCCTCACTACTTGCGTAGGCAGTCCTATTAGAGTGCTCAGCATAACCTGATGGCAACTAATAGTAGGGGTTGCGCTCGTTGCGGGACTTAACCCAACACCTCACGGCACGAGCTGACGACAGCCATGCAGCACCTGTACAAGCGCCCCGAAGGGAAGGCTGCTTTCACAGCCGGTCACTTGCATTTCAAGCCTAGGTAAGGTTCTTCGCGTTGCATCGAATTAAACCACATGCTCCACTGCTTGTGCGGGCCCCCGTCAATTCCTTTGAGTTTCAACCTTGCGATCGTACTCCCCAGGTGGAATACTTAATGCGTTTGCTGCGGCACTGAGCCTTGCGACCCAACACCTAGTATTCATCGTTTACAGCGTGGACTACCAGGGTATCTAATCCTGTTTGCTACCCACGCTTTCGCGCCTGAGCGTCAGTAACGGACCAAGAAGCCGCCTTCGCAACTGGTGTTCTTCCAGATATCTACGTATTTCACCACTACACCTGGAATTCCGCTTCTCTCTTCCGTACTCAAGATCAGCAGTATCAAAGGCAGTTCTACAGTTAAGCTGTAGGATTTCACCTCTGACTTGCCAACCCGCCTGCGCGCCCTTTACACCCAGTAAATCCGGACAACGCTTGCCCCCTACGTATTACCGCGGCTGCTGGCACGTAGTTAGCCGGGGCTTTCTCTGAGGGTACAGTCAAATTCCGATGCGATCGGAGTTATTCGTCCCCTCTAACAGGAGTTTACAACCTTACGGCATTCATCCTCCACGCGGCGTTGCTGGGTCACCCTTGCGGGCATTGCCCAATATTCCTCACTGCTGCCTCCCGTAGGAGTCTGGACCGTGTCTCAGTTCCAGTGTGGCTGATCATCCTCTCAGACCAGCTACTGATCGTTGCCTTGGTAGGCCGTTACTCTACCAACTAGCTAATCAGACGCAAGCTCGTCTTTAGGCGTTACAAGAACTTTAACAACATCACCATGCGGTGCCGCTGCATCATTCGGTATTAGCCTCGATTTCTCGAAGTTATTCCAAACCTAAAGGTAGATTGCTTACGTGTTACTCACCCGTGCGCCACTTTACTAAAGATATTGCTACCTCTTTCTCGTAGACTTGCATGTGTTAAGCACGCCGCCAGCGTTCGTCCTGAGCCAGGATCAAACTCTCCGTAGTAGAGTTTAAATATTTTGTAATCTTGGCGTTTAGACGCTTGATTGAAACCATTTAATAAAATTGATTAAATGCACTCACTCTGTCAAAGAACTATTTAAAACCTTCATTAAAGAAGGGCTTCAAATTTACTTTCTCTTGTTTCTAAAGTCAAGAGATCGAATCATAATTTCAAAATAAATTTGCTAATTTTTTCAAATAATTTTGCTTCTCAAAAAAAAGTAAAACCGTTTTTATATTAGCCTTTCAAATATATACTATTATTTTAAAATGTCAAGAAAATGTAAATTATTTTTAACGGTTAATTTTATTTTACGTTCTGTTCTGCCAGGAATAATTTTTTAATTATTGGGATTTAATTTAAGCAATAACAATACAACGGTTGCAGCGCTTGCCACTATTCCCAAATAAGTAGCAACCTGGGATAAGTAAAAATTAAACCCTCTAATAATCTCACGAGGTACCCATATATAATCCCCCGGCTCTATTGTATAATTCTCATCCTCTATTGATAGCCATCTTCTCGATTCACCTTTAATTAAAGTAATTTCATCATCTATTGCATATTGGCCTAATCCTCCGGCTTTATCTATGTAATAATTTATATCTTTTCCTTCAACATAATTGATTCTTCCGGGGTTTGTTACTTGTCCGAATACTTGTATAGTTTTACTTTTAGCAGGAATAATAATTATATCTTTATCATGCACATAATACTCAGAAGCTTCCGAGCTAGGTTTATCGTAATCTATAAAATTAACTGAAGTTCCATCAGTTAAAATTCGTACCTCATTGTCAATTGAGAACAATTCTTTTTCTTCTCTAGTTAATCCATCCATCCTATTCATCATTAGTTCATCAAGTTTTAAAAATCTATCAACTAAAGCAGTATCCAATGGGGTATCTTTTAAATCTATATTATATAATTTTTTTACTAATAGATTAAAATTATTTCCAGTAAAAAGCTTTGCTCTTTGTAAAGATGCATTGTCGGTTATACCGCCGGCTTTTTTAATTACTTCACTTAAAGTAGTGGAGTTTTTTGTAATTGGAATACTTCCTGGCAAATTTACTTCTCCAAAAACTGTTACCGTAAAATCCTTACGTTGTGTTTCATCAGCCAAAACAGTTACTCTATCACCTCTTTGCAATTCAAAATCACTAGTTACAGGCACCTTAAAAGTCTGCATGTTTTCCCCGCTATAACTCAGACGATTAATCTCTACCGAATCAACTTTTTCATATGCTTTATTTATTCCATTTGCTAAAGTAATTGCATCAGACAATTTATCTCCATCAACAAAATTAAATTTCCCCGGATTGTTTACTGCGCCATCAATATTAAAGAAATTTCTTTTTAAATCTGTTGGAGCAAAAATTATTACGTCATCGTTTTTTAAATACGGATTTTGTGAAAAGTCACCGGTTCGCCTGAACTTCAATAGATCAAGCTTAAATTCCTCTCCGGATTTTCTTTTCAATGTAACATTTCGAAATGATATTCCCTCTAATTCTTTTTCAAGTTCTTTCTTTTCAAGAAGTCCAATTGTTTCTGAATATAATTTAGATTGTATTTGATTATATAGCCGGGTTACAAATTGATCCACTCTATCTGTGACTATAGCAGGGAAAGAACCTGTAACAATAAAATTACCCCCAATAGTTACACTAATAGCTCCAGCTGAGTATAACTGATCTGAATTCGAGTTTGACGACTGTGAATTGAACTGCGCAATAGTTAAAGTAGTACAAAAGAAAAATATAATAACTAAAGTTTGAACACATTTTGTATATATCTGAATGGAATTCATAGATTTCTATCTTTATTGTTGATATTGGATATTGTAATAATTTTTATACTCGCCGGAAATAATTCTTTCCCACCAATTTTTATTGTGAAGATACCAATCTATAGTTTTTTCAATGGCATCTTCAAAAGCGAAAGTTGGTTTCCAATTTAATTCATTTTGAATTTTTGAAGAATCAATTGCATATCGCCTATCATGGCCAGGACGATCCTTAATAAATTCAATTAATTCTTCAGACTTATGCAGATGATGCAATATTAATTTTATGATTTCAATATTGGGCATTTCGTTACTAGCCCCAATATTATAAACTTCTCCGGCATTCCCTTTTTCAAAAACTAAATCTATAGCCTTATTATGATCGATGACATAGATCCAATCTCGAACATTCATCCCATCTCCATATACCGGCAATTTTTTATTATTTAAAGCATTTATGATCATTAGAGGAATTAATTTTTCTGGAAATTGAAACGGACCATAATTATTTGAACATCGTGTTATCACTACAGGCAGCTCATAAGTATGGTGGAATGATAAAGCCATCATATCAGCAGAGGCTTTGCTTGAAGAGTATGGGCTGTTCGGAGAAAGCGGAGTGCTTTCCATAAACAATCCATCTTTACCTAAACTTCCATAAACTTCATCAGTAGATACTTGTAAAAATTTTTCAACCCCAAATCTTTTTGCCGATTCTAATAATACATTTGTGCCAATTACATTTGTTCGATAAAATATTTCGGATCCGAGAATACTTCTGTCAACATGAGATTCAGCGGCAAAATTAATGACATATCTTATTCTATGTTTTTCGAAAATGTAATTAACTAGATCGTTATTGCAGATATCACCTTTGATGAAAAAATAATTCTTATTTTTTTCTGATGATTTTAAATTTTCAAGATTGCCGGCATAAGTAAGTTTATCAAGATTTACAATTTTATAATCGTCGCGTTCATCAAGAATATGATTAATAAAATTGCTCCCTATAAATCCTGCTCCACCTGTTATTAAAATATTTTTCATTTATTTTCCTTAAAAAGAGAAAAAGCCTATGAATATTCCAGTTTGAACAAAAAAACTATTTCCATTTAAATCAGAAGGTACATTTAATAAATTCTGATCATTATCAATTTTCCAATTATTCGCAAAAGTCAATTGATAACCTGCCCCAATTCTAAATGCAACGAATCTATAAGCTGGAATATCAAAATTTATTGTAGGTGTAAAAAACCAAAAATTATTTTTTATAGTTCTATGTTCATTATCCGAAGGTAAACGACTTGAAATTTGATCCCAAACATTATCCCAGCTAAAGGTTCCACTATTCTTATAAATTTCCATGGTTAAACTGCCGCCGCCAATTATTCCTCCAACTGAAATTCCGACGTTTTTTACAAATGGCAATGTATATTCTAACGTTAAACCGCCGCCGCCAAGTGAATATTGAACTTCTTTATTAACAATCACTTCTGTTGATTTGTTATCTATTATTTTATCAAAAATGACAAACGAGTCTTCGGAAGATGAGGTTGATTTTGAGCCGCCATATCCTATTCCACCTATTCTAAAATTTTTTATAAATCCTAAATAAATAAAACCACTGCCGCCGGTTGTAAAAAATCCGCCTTTCGAAAATTCAGGAACACCAAATTGCTTTAATAAAGGATTTACATTATCAAAATTCGGGAAAATCCATCCTGGAGTAAATCCCCCGCCGCCCCCAAACGGTGCGTCAAAATATTGCTGCCGTTGTGAATACGCAAACGTACTTGCAATACAAATTAATAGAATAATCTTTATAAATTTTCTCATAAATACAAATTTTTAAGGGAGTTAAATTTACCAAACACTTTGTAAAATCAAAAGAAATAATGGTCCTTTATTCCCCTAAATAAAGGGTAAAAATATTGGGAATTACTTATGTTGTTGCTTGTTATAAAACTAATTTAAAATGATTTTTTTTCATTTTCATATTTAACTTCCATATGATAATTCCATTTATCGAAGTATAAATTTCCTCCCCGCCATTCAACTTCACCTCGTTGAAAATCATTAGTTTCGCTTCTTGGATAAATTTTAGCTGGAAATAATGGTTTTCCAAAATCACTGTTTACAATCAGGCGGTAGGAATCTATTCCGCTTGCATAATAATATTTTACTTTGGGATTGTCAGAATTTTGGATTCCATAATCAACATCGATGGGTATCCAGCCATAGCCTTCCAGATAATACTCAGCCCAATCATGTAAATTAACATTGCCTGGATGCAGCATCCAACCGCTTTGCCAACGAGCCGGAATTCCGTTCAACCTGGCAAGTGTTATGAACGTCATTGCTTTAATGCCGCAATCGCCATGCATATTATTAATGCAATATGAAGAAATATCTTTTATGGTTGAATATTCCCTAGCGCTTGCCCATGGGATATTTTTACTAATCCATTGAAAAATTTTAAATACTTTTTCATACGGATTTTTTGTATCTCCCACAATTTTATTTGATAGCTCTTTCAGTTCATTTGTGAATACTATATGAGGTGCTCTTTCCGAAGTAAATTTTTTATAGAGTTCAGAATTTTTATCATATGGCTTAACTTTTTCAGGATCAATATTATAAACTTCAGAATAAGCCGTGTATTCAAATTCCATTTCAAATTTAGTCGGTTTACCCTTTTCTGCTTTCTTTTCAAGATATAAAGTTCTTTGCGGATTAGAATCACTACTAATTATATATTCTTCGTCATTGACAGAAAGCAGTTTAACATCTTTTTGTCTTTGAAAATTTTCTTTCGGATAAGGAAGCCAACAGTGAATAATTTCTCCATCCGGAACTGCATCCGCATCAACCGTCAATGTATAATGCAGCTTCATCTCCTGCGGATTAACAACATGATTTTCAGAATCTTCAAATTCATCAACCGAAACGGGCAGGTGTTTTTTTAGAAATTCGTTCAGAGAATTGTGATAAGTTCCATCTATATTTTGTTTAACTGATGCAGTTTCTTTATTGATTCTAAAAAGGTTGGGTACAGCATTATTAAAATATCTTTTTTTTCCATTTATGATTTTCATTTCCAATGACTTTTCAACCTCCCACTTATCAAGCATAGAATCAGTTAAAGTTGGAAAATATTTTGACAACTGATTTTTTATATCATCTCTGTTTTTTTTAAAATCTCTTTCGATCCTATTCAAAACATCAATCTGAAAATTTAGATTATACTTTTCAGTATCAGTCAAGTTTTCATCAGATAATTTTTTATTTATCAATTCTTTTGCGAGTTTAAAATTACCCTTTTCAATTTCCAAATTGATAGAATTAAATTTTGTTTGGGCTGTTAGAAATGCAGAAAACATAATTATTACGCTGTAAAAAATTAAAGATTTCATTTTTCAGACTATTATTTTTTATAAATTATATTATTAAGATTGAATTCAAGTTAACGACTACATAAATAAAGCGTTTTGAAAAATTGTAATAAGTATTGACATTTCAAAAAAATTCTTTCTTAAATTCAACAAATTTAGATGAGATGATGAAAAATTATAAAATTCTTTCCCTAAAAATGGTTGCGGTTTGTCTAATATTTAATTCGGCTATTTTCCCTCAAACGTCATCTGAACCATTAAATAAGATGACGATGTTTCCAAAAAACCATGCTGTTAATGTAAATATTGATACACATCTTCAATTAATATTCACAGACAAACCTGCATTAGGGTCAAAAGGAATGATTCGAATTTACGACAAATCAAATGATAAATTAGTTGATAGTTTGGATCTTAGTATTCCCCCCGGCCCGACTAAAAGATCGACTGCACCAAAGGCTCCATATATTAAGACTCCTTATAAATATATTTCCGGAAATTTCACTAATGCAAATACAAAACCCGGCACTCCGTCAGGTGGTGCAATGCCAACTCCGGATAATTATCAACTAACCATTATTGGCGGATTTACAGATGGATTTCATTTTTATCCGGTAATCATTCATCACGATACAGCCACTATCTATCTTCATAATAATCTATTAGAATATGCTAAAACATATTATGTTCAAATTGATCCGGATGTATTTGTTATTGACGATAATAGTTTTAAAGGAATATCAGGGAAAGATGCTTGGGTATTCAGTACTAAAAAATCACGGCCATCTTTAAATACTGATAGTCTAGTTGTGAATGCAGATGGGACAGAAGATTTCAATACCGTGCAGGGCGCAGTTGATTTTATTCCGGATTATAATCAAAAACATACTACAATTTTTGTAAAAAATGGTTTATATGAAGAGATCGTTTATTTCCGTAATAAAACGAATATAACTTTTATTGGCGAAGACAGAGACAAAGCAATTATTCAGTACGCCAATAAAGAAGTTTTTAATCCGCATCCTTCCAATATATCAACAAATGAAGTAGAAGGAACATTTCCTTCACGCCGTGCTGCATTTGCAGTGGATAATTCAAGTAAAATCAGTTTGATAAATTTAACCATTCGCTCCACCTCAGAAAGAGCCCAAGCAGAAGGGTTGCTAATCAATGGAAGCGAAAACATAGTTTACAATTTAACAATTGGCGGGTCGGGCGACGCACTGCAATCGAATGGTTCCGCTTATTATTATAACAGCCGTATAGAAGGATGGGGTGATTTAGTTTTAGGCGGAGGGCCGGCATTTTTCAAAGATTGCGAGTTAAGCGCAATTGGTCCATACATGTGGATTCGGAATACATCCGCAAATCACGGCAATGTATTTGTTGATTGTAAATTTATTACTCCCGATGATAAAGAAACAGTAATTGCCAGAGCACCGACAAATGGTGGAAAAAATTATCCTTATTGTGAAGCTGTACTAATCAATTGTAAACTTAAAGGTATTTCACCAGTTGGGTGGGGACCGGTTGGCGGAGATTTAGCAAATGTACATTACTGGGAATATAACAGCACCAATTTAGATGATGGAAGACCAGTTGATACTAGCCAACGCAGTCCGACATCTCATCAACTTACAATTGAAAAAGATTCTGTATTAATAATTAAATATTCAGATCCATCTTTTGTTTTGAGTGGTTGGGAACCAACAATGTCTCCAATAATAATTTCACAGCCGGAGTCCATAATGATAAAAGCAGGCCAAACAGCACATTTAAAAGTTGAAGCAGCCGCGATTCCTCAGGCAATTTATCAGTGGTTTTTTAATGATAAGATTATAGATGATGCGACCAATTCAATTTTAAATATTAAAAAGGTCAGCTCAAATGATTCAGGGAATTATTTTGCAATTATAAAAAATTCTGCAGGCAGTGTGAAAAGTCATGAAATAAAATTAGAAGTTGAATAACAAAAAATATCAAGCGAAAAAATTAATTGTGAAACTTTCAAATTAAAATTCCATTAAAATGATTTTAAAAAATTTATTAAAACTATCAGGCAAAAAGAAAAAACTGGTTATTGGTCTGATGTCCGGAACTTCTCTCGATGGGGTTGACGCTGTTCTTTGTGAAATAAAAGGAAACTCAACTTCTACAAGAATTAAAAATATAAAGTTTATTTCATATCCCTTCCCAATTGGATTAAAAGAAACTCTTTTACAAAATTCTTCTCCCAAAGGTGGAAATGTAACCGAAATTTGTAAGCTTAATTTTTTAATTGCTAACATTTATGCTGAAGCCGTAAAACTTATTTGTAAAAAGGCAAAAGTACCGATTTCAAAAATTGATTTTATTGGATCGCATGGACAAACAATTCATCATCTTCCAAATAAAGAAAATTATTTTGGTTATGATATTTCTTCCACATTACAAATCGGTGATCCTTCCGCTATAGCAAAATTGACCGGCATTACAACCGTCGGTGATTTTAGAGTTGGAGATATGGCTCTTGGAGGACAAGGCGCTCCATTAATTCCTTACTTCGATTATATTTTATTTACTTCAAAGAAAAAAAATCGCGCCTTATTAAATCTTGGCGGCATTTCAAATTTCACAATCTTAAAGAAAAAATGTGGAGTCAATGATGTTATCGCTTTTGATACCGGCCCGGCAAATATGATGATTGACATTCTCGCAAGAAAATTATTTAATATTAATTTTGATAAAGATGGGAAGCTGGCGTCAAAAGGAAAAATAAATGAAGAACTTTTTAATGCATTAATTAAAAAAGATAATTTCATTGAAAAGAAGCCTCCAAAATCTACCGGAAGAGAATATTACGGCGAAGAATTTTTAGGAGATTTATTAAATAAATTCCGATCGATAAAAAACGAAGATTGGCTGGCAACAATAACAAAATTTACCGCTTATGCAGTTTGGCGTAATTATGAATTATTTATAAAAAATGAAACTAAAATTGATGAGCTTTTTATTAGCGGCGGTGGAGCAAAAAATAAATTTTTAGTTAAAAAATTAAAAAATTATTTTGGCAAAACAATTTCAATTGAAAATTTAAAAACTCTTGGCATTTCATCCGATGCAAAAGAAGCAATTTGTTTTGCGGTTTTAGCGAATGAAACTTTAAATGGAAATGCTTCAAACATTCCGAGAGTAACAGGTGCAAACAGAGAAACAATATTAGGAAAAATTTGTTTACCATAGAGTTTGTAATTTTAAATCAAATTGTTCGGCAGGTAGTTTTATCTTCAGCTTCTCTTAAATTAATCTGGAAGATCCTGAAATAAATCCTTGATAACTTAAAAATAAAACTATTATGAAAATATTAATCACAGGCGGCAGCGGGTTACTTGGCCAATATCTTAATTTACAGTTATCAAAGGGGAATGAAATATTAACTCTTTATAATAACAGCATTGGCAACTGTAAAGAATTTAATTCTGCAAAAGTTGACATCACAAACAGTGATATTTTAGAAGAGATATTTTCAAGTTTTAATCCTCAAGTTGTAATTCATACAGCAGCAGTTTCAAATCCAAATATTGCTTCAAAATTAAAAACCAAAGAAGTTTACAGCATAAACGTTAATGCTACAAAAAATATTGCTGAACTTTGTGAAAAATATCGTTCAAAATTAGTTTATACTTCTACCGATTTAGTTTATGCCGGATACCGCGGTTCAATGTTGACTGAAGAGAGCAAACTAATCCCCGTTTCTATTTATGCAGAAACAAAATTAATGGGTGAAGTAAAAATTGAAGAAACATTTGATGATTTTATAATTTTAAGAACTGCTTTAATGTACGGTTTTGGATTAAACCATTCCACATGCCATTTTCATGAAATGTACAACAATTTAAAAGATGGAAAGCAAGTCAAGCTTTTTACAGACCAATTCAGAACACCATTAGCCTTACAAGATGCTGCAAGAATTATAAATGAGTTAATTCAAAAAGAAATTAAAAATGAAATCATAAACTTTTGCGGACCGGAAAGAGTTTCAAGATTTCAGCTTGGCGAAAGACTTTGTGAAATTTCATCGCTTGATAAAAATTTTCTTGTCCCAATTTCTATGAATGATATTCCAGAGATGCCGCAAGTTGCTGATGTTTCTATGAACACTGCAAAACTGCAATCTTTTGGAATAAAACAGAAAAGCATTGAAGAGTGTATAAATGAAATAATTAAAAACTTACCTTGAATTTATTTCAAAATTAATTATTCAATTTTTTATTGAAGGATCATCCGCTCTTAATACAATTATGCCTGTGTGCTTTTTTACCTTTGCTAAATAATCAGGAAGAGGCATATCTGTTATTTGCACTTTAGAACCTACGATCGGTGCGTGAAGAAAATGAATTCTTCCGTCATCCAATTTAATCGCAATTCCAACATGGCCAATGTCCAAACCTTTTAAATTAGTGGTGATTGCAATTAAGTCACCGTTGTGGATTTTATCTTCAACATCCGCAACTTTTTCTTTCGGGATGTAATAGTATTCCCTTTTATTAATTGCTTCTTCTTGTTTTTTTATAATCGGAATAAATTCTGGATTATCTTTTAATTGGACGTAATATTTTGGATTTTCAGACATGAATCCAACATCAAATTTAATAGGCTCCCCGCCAATCTCTTTCGTTACATCGTTGACTATCCCTTTGTTAGTATTATTGTATATCCAATCAGAGAAGTAATGAAGACGTGATGGATACTGATCTAATTTCCCATTTCTATATCTAATTTTTTCCAATTCATTTTCATAATCTTTAAATGTAGTCTTACCTTCTTTTATTAATCTTGAAAAAACTAAAGCATTCTCTAAAAATGTTGTGCAGTCGAGCCCCGTTAAGTTTATTACAAGCTGTTCTGAATCTCCTTTTTCCAAAGTGTGTGCGATGTAATCTGTTCCCAGAAAACTTTTTCCAACAGCCGTAATCACATCGCCAATCGGCTTATCTGAAAGGCCTTTTGATACTGCCATTTCAAATTTTGATTTACAAACTTCAACATCCTTATCAGTATAAATCTGGGCTTGAGATAACATTGACACTAAAAAAACAAACGATAATATTTTTTTACTTAAACTAATCATTTTTAATTCCGGGAAATAAATTCTTTTACAATTTGAATCTTGGTTTTTACTTTTTACTTTTGACTTCAACTAAATAATGTCCTCACCGCCAACATTAACCGAAGAATATTCTTCAATCTGTCTTGCATGTGCAAGATTTTCGAATCTCGCATAATCTTTTATGAAAGCCAAACGTATAGTTCCTGTTGGACCATTTCTTTGCTTACCAATAATTATTTCGGCAACACCTTCGTTTGAATCACCATTTTCATTTTTCATTATTCCATAATATTCAGGACGGTTTAAAAAGATTACCACATCTGCATCCTGTTCAATCGAACCGGATTCACGAAGATCAGAAAGCTGCGGACGTTTATCTGTTCTCGCTTCAACCGCTCTATTTAACTGTGCTAATGCCACTACAGGGATATTTAATTCTTTGGCGAGTGATTTTAACGATCGGGAAATATGTGAAATTTCTCTTTCACGGCTTTCTGAATTTGATGGTCCCTGCATAAGCTGCAAGTAATCAATTATAATCATTCCAATATCATGTTCGGATTTTAATCTTCTAGCTTTTGCACGAATTTCCAAAACAGTCTGCGCCGGAGTATCATCAACAAACAAAGGTGCTTCAATTAATTTATGAGCATTTTTACTAAGCTTCACTCCTTCTTCATTCGGTAATTTTCCGGTTCTCACTAAATGTGCATTCAATCTGCCTTCAGCACAAAGAAGGCGAATTACCAGCTGCATCGTTGACATTTCAAGACTAAAAATTCCAATCGGGACTTTATGTTCAATCGCCGCATTACGCGCTAGAGAAAGTGCTAGTGCTGTTTTCCCCATGGATGGCCGGGCTGCAATTATAATCAAATCAGATTTTTGAAAACCGCCAAGTAATTCATCCAATTCATAAAAGCCGGTTGGAACAGAAAACTTTTTAGTTGTGTTTGAATGAATTGCTTCAATATATTCCAAAGCATCTCTAACAGCACGATCCATTCCCTGGTAAGATTTTTTTAAATGAGATTCTGTAATTTCAAATATTTTACTTTCAGCAATATCCAATAGATCAAACGCATCCTCAGTTCCATCATAAGCTGAGCGTGCTATTTCATGTGCACTTGTAATCAGTCCGCGTAAAATTTCTTTCTCTAAAATAATTTTAGCATGAAATTCAATATTTGCTGCAGAAGATATATTTTGTGAAAGTTTGCTTAAATAAACTGCTCCGCCTGATGAATCAGTCTGCTCACGTTTTTTTAGTTCTTCGTAAACAGTTACAGTATCAATCGGTTCACCTAAATCAAAAAGATGAATCATTGCTTCAAAAATTAATTGATGTTCCCTTAAATAAAAGCTATTTGTTTTTAGCAATTCAATTGCTTTCGGTACAGCTTCTTTTTCAATAAGCATGGCACCTAAAACAGACGCTTCGATCTCCGGAGCAGACGGCGGTTTGACATCAGCAGGAATTAATTTGTCTACAGCAGTATTAAATTTCTTTGGTCTTGGCATAGATGAAAATCCCCGAAAGAATCGGGGTTAATTTTTGAAAATCTATTTTAATTACAATTGGAAAATAAAAAATATTAGCTTAAAAATAAGCTATAAATATGCATTTGTTATTTCAAAAATCAAATGTTCTTCTTTTAATTTGATTATACAAGAATTTTATTTCATCTCGTCATACAGCGCACGGAATTTTTTTACATCTTCCCACGTGGGACGTTTCCAATTTGGATTTCGCAGCAAAGCAGCCGGATGATATGTAACCATAACTTTAGCGCCTTCAAATTCAAATACTTGCCCGCGCATTTTAGTGAGCGAATCTTTTTTCTTTAAAACTCCTTGTGCTGCAGTTAATCCAACACACAGAATTAATTTAGGCTTTATTAAGGCAATTTGTTTTTTTAAATAAGGAATGCATGCTTCCATTTCTTCTGTATTTGGAGTTCGGTTTCCGGGTGGGCGGCTTTTAACTACATTAGCAATATAAACTTCTTCCCGTGTAAAATTTATTGCTTTTAAAATATCCGTTAATAATTGTCCGGCACGTCCAACAAATGGTTCACCTTGCTTATCCTCTTCTGCACCAGGGCCTTCCCCGACAACCATCACATCTGCGTTAGGATTGCCTTTCCCGAATACAAATTTATTTCTGTTTTCGTGCAATGGACATTTAGTACAGGTATTTATCATGCTTTCAAGTTCATCAAGTGTTTTGGCAGATTTCCAATTTTCTTCAAATAAACTTTCGGAAGCTTCATTCTTATTTTCAGCGGTTGATTCTTTTTTAACTATGATGGTTTTTCTTTTCAATATATTCTCTTCAAATAATTCATCACCAAAAATTTCTTTTTGATCTTTTAATGATTGGATGATTTTATTTTTTAGATGGGTGTTCATAAATGTATAAGCGATTTCGAAATTAGACGCTTTACCGAAGCGTCTCTACAATTTGATTATTTCTGATAATATTTTATTTGCTGCCTGAAATTTAGATTGAAGCGGAAAATTTATTTTCTTTCCATTTTTATGTATCACTGTAATTTTGTTCGTGTCAAACTCAAATCCGCTTTTTTTATCTTTTAGTGAATTAAGCACAATCATATCTAAATTTTTATCTTTGATTTTCTTTTGAGCATTTTTCAACTCATTATCCGTTTCAAGAGCAAATCCAATTATTTTTTGATCTTTTTTCTTTAATGAAGATAAAATATCTGCAGTAGATTCCAAATCGATTTTATCTAAACCCGAATCTTTTTTTATTTTTTTTACAGAAATTTTGTTTGGTCTATAGTCAGCAACCGCAGCAGACATAATTAAAATATCATTTTTACTTAACTCTTTATCCACAGCTTTTTTCATCTCCAAAGCAGAACGAATTTTTATTTTATTTATTTCGGGATACGAAATTTCTGAAGAGGGTCCCGAAACCAATGTTACATTCGCACCGCGAAGATAAGCGGCTTTAGCAATTTCATAACCCATCTTACCTGAAGATCTATTTCCGATAAATCGAACCGGATCAATATCTTCAAATGTAGGGCCGGCAGTAACCAAAATATTTTTTCTCAATAAATCTTTTTTGCAGCCGCTTAACACAATTTCAATTGTATCAATAATTTTATGAGTTTCCGGCAGTCTGCCTTTTCCGCTTAAGCTGCTTGCCAATTCACCTTCTTCAGCTTGAATAATAAAATGTCCAAGATTTTCCAACTTTGTTAAATTTTCTTGCGTAACCTTATTATTATACATATCAACGTCAGCAGCAGGAGAAATAATTAATGGACATCTCAAAGCGGATGTTAACGTTGTCAAAGCATTATCCGCAAAGCCATGAGCAATTTTGGCAGCGGTATTTATCGTGCATGGCGCAATAACCATTACATCTGCCCAGACCGCATAATCAATATGCCAGGTTGAAAGTTCAGTTCCATTTTTTTGTGAAGAAGGAAATGTATTTACAATAACTTTATTTTTTGAAAGGGAAGAAAGTGTAAGCGGTGAAATAAATTCAGTTGCTGAAGGAGTCATGACAACTTTTACTTCAGCTTTACGTTTAATTAATTCGCGTATTAGTAAAGCAGATTTATATGCGGCAATGCAGCCAGTAACACCAATAATAATTTTTTTGCCGGATAGGATATCATTCTGCATCTAAGATATGATTTATATGTTTTTAAATGAAGAGAAATTATTTTGTTTAAATTGAGTTGCTAATAATTATATCAGCTATTAAAATAAGATGCTGGTTTATAAAAATAATCTTTCTTTATAAATCCAGCATCGAAAATTATGACTAACACAACCCCTCAATAACAAAAGCTAGGAACAAAATTATTTTTTATATTTAAATTTAATTTCACCATCCAGCAGTTCATTCAATGCTTGAATGTGGGGTTTTTCTCTTTTTTCAAAATCCAAAGATATTTTAAGTTGAGCTGGATTTTCAATGTCTTCAGCTTCATCATCAGTTGTTCCAGTAGGGATTGTGCTGATTAAAGCATTGTATTCAATCTTATTTTCATCATTTATTTGCCGTCCGCGTTTTGAGGCAACGATTATTCCTTCATAAACATTAGCGGCGTTTTTATCTATCTCTCTTAAATCAATAGGATTTATTTCCAATTTAGTTACTCCTTATATAATATATTTTTTATTAAATTTTTTGCTTCTCTAACTGCTTTTTCCAAATCATCATTATGTACAAAGTAATCAAATTTATCTTTAAGACTCAATTCCATTTTTGCTCTCTCAATTCGCTTTTTAAGATCTTCTTCGCTTTCGGTATTTCTCGCAGTTAGTCTTTTTATCAGCTCTTCTTTACTTGGTGGAACTATATAAATTAAATGAGCTTTCGGATAATTCTTTTTAATAGAAAGAGCACCATTTACATCCAGTTCTAGAAGAATGGGTTTGTTTGCCAGGATGTAATTATCTATAAAACTTTTAAGTGTACCGTAATAATAATCATAAAATCTTTCCCATTCAGCAAATTCGTTATTTTTTATTTTCTCTTTAAATTCCTGTTCAGAAATAAAAAAATATTCTACGCCATTAGTTTCATTTTCTCTCTTTTTTCGAGTAGTAGCTGAGATTGAGAAATTTATTTCAGGAAATTTATTTAAAATTCTTTTAACAATAGTAGTTTTTCCAGTACCGCTGGGTGCAGCAACAACAATTATTTCTCCATGCTTTTCTTTCAAGCTCACTCAATATTTTGAATTTGTTCACGAATTTTTTCTATTTCTTCTTTAATTAAAACTGCATTATGAGTAATAATTGTGGATATAGATTTTGAAGAAATTGTATTTGCTTCACGGTTCATTTCCTGGCAAAGAAAATTCAATTTCCTTCCCGGGTCAGATTCTTTTTCAATACTTTCTAAGAAAAATTTTAAATGACTTTTCAATCTAACACATTCTTCTGTTATCTCAGACTTCTCTGCAATCACAGCAAGTTCCAGTTCTAATCTATCATTGTATGCGGTAGTATCTTCAATAAGGGTTTTAATTTTTTCTTTTAATTTTTCAAAATATTCTTTAACACTTAATGATGATTGTTTTTCAATTATCTCAAGCTTCTCTTCAATAATTTTAATTCTTTTAATTAAATCTTTGGCTAATTCTTTCCCCTCATTCTTTTTCATATTGTTTAATTGAATGAGAGCTTCGCTAATGGCTTTTTTTACAAGTTCAACCTGTTCATCTGTTACTGAATAATCATTAACTGAGAATATATCTTTATTGCTGATTAAATGCTCAAGCTTTAACTTTTCTGTTATTTTGGCTGCTTTTTTTAATTCCTTGACTAACCCTAAATAACTTTTTAGTTTTTCTTTATCAACGGCAATTCCATTATCTGAGCCACCGCTATTTATTTGGATGAAAACGGTTAGCTTTCCTCTACTGACTTTTGATTTAGTAAACTCTCGAAGTTCGTATTCTTTATTCATTAATGCAGACGGAATCTTGAGATAGATATCAAGAAACCTGCTGTTTATGCTTTTTACTTCAACGTCCACGGAAAAATTTTTGCTTTTGGCAAAACCTTTGCCGTATCCGGTCATACTGAAAATCATAAAATCCTTCAAAAAAGAAGTTTAAAATAATGAATTTAACAGAGTTAACAAAGATAAATATTTCTAATAGTTTGAAGATTAGCTTTTAGAAAGCCTCTCCAATTCCGAAATGAATTTGAAAATTGGTTAGAAAATGTTTGTTCCAACTATCCCAAATGTATTCTTTTGTATCAGGGTTATAAAATTTTAACCCGAAATCTACCCTGAATGGAGCAATTTCAGTATAATATCTAAAACCAAAGCCAATTGCCTGCGCTACCTCATCAAAACGAAATTGCTGATATCCAAGCCAGGTGTTACCGACGTCAAAAAAAGTTGCAATACCAAAATTTTTAAGAACTCTATAACGGTATTCAATTGAACTTTCCACAAGAAAAGTTCCTCCTTTATCCTTTAATCCCTGCACATTTTTATTCTCTTTTGGAATAAGCTGATTAGAAGACCACCCTCTTACTGAGTTACTTCCGCCGGCATATAATGTTCTATTGATTGGAATTTGATCATATGAACCTTTGTATTCCTGTAGATGGCCAACTTTAAATTTAGCCGCCAAAATATTATTTTTTTTGAGATCAACAGCTTTATATCCCGTAACATTAAAAAGAATTTTATAAAATAGTGCTCCATCAAAACTATTCGCCAAAGTCTTTTGAATTAAATATGGGATTGCATTGGCTTCTTCTACTTGAAAGGAGAGGTTATATCCCTGGGTTGGAAATAGGATATTATCTACAGCAGTCTTTCCAAAATCAGCGCCAATAACTGAAATGAATTTTTTTGAAATGCTATCCGCCGGATTCTTTCGGTAATATTCGTTTGTCTGCTCAATATTATAATAAGTGCTTAAAAAATTAAAGTATGTGAAGCTGGGAAATTCAAACTCAAAAGTAACCTTAGAACCAAAATTTGTAATATTTGTAGATGGTTTTTTATTTATTGTAGCGTAGGTTTCCCAGGTGCCGAAAATTGGTTTACCAAAAAGATAAGGCTGTTCAATAATTACTCTTGAATCAAGATATCCAAGTAATGTAGTATCTCTAAAAGAAAACTTTTGGAACAATGGGAAAAAATCAGCTTCCAGAATATTTTGAACACCGCCTGATGCACTTAAAGTTAATTTTCTTGCATCACCTAAAAAATTTTTTCTTAAATATGATGCTCCAAGACCAAGATTGAAGGCGCTTTCCTGGTTATTGATTATAATTTCAGGTGCTAATTGGTTTAAAAGACCAATATTACCATCAAGTACAATATTAACTTTTTTATCGGATGAATCGGCTTCGCCTGTTAAAGTTACTGAGTTAAATAAATCAGTTCGAAAAAGTCTTAATTGATTTCTTTTAATTTTAGAAAGGTCATAATGTTCACCCGGTTCAATCCGAACTATATCGTGCAAGAGTTTCTCACTTACTAAGTTCTCGCCCGGACCGCTTTTTTTAATTAAAATAGAATCAACAACAAAATAATTTCCAGTGGTAAAATAAATTTTAAAGTTTGCCCGATTAGCTATAGTATCTTGAATTATTATTGTACTGTCAAACCTTGCATACATATACCCGCTGTTTTGTAAAACATTAACGGATTGATTAATCCCCTGCTGTAAAATATCTTGCGAGTATCTTTCAGTCGAATCAAAAGTTACATCTTCTCGGATTGCATTTTTAGGATCGGTATAAAGCTGATCTAAGCCAAATATTTTTGTGGATCCAAAAAATGATGCAGCTCTTTCAGTAATTAGATAGGTTAGATAAACCTCATGAGCACTGGAATCTACCTCATACTTATAATCTACTTTAGAATTGAAAAAACCATTTGCTGTGTAAAATTCTTTTAATGCTTCAATATCAACCGGGATATTTGATGAATCAAAATAAACCGGTTCATTTCCAAGACTGCTAATAATTGAGTTTATGAATTTCCAGAACCACCAAGGAGTTTCTTTTGATAAAATTACGCTGCTAAGCTGTGAAGAAGGAATATCATGATTGCCCTCAAATGAAATCGATTGTAATTCATACTGTTCGCCATTTTGCGCTGTTAGCGAAGCTGATAAAACAAAAATTAATATAATGGCAATTTTTATAAAACGCATAAATATGAATTACAAAATCAATTTCATACAAATGATTATTAAATAAGGGTGAACTTAGATTCAATTACAAGTTTAGCTCAATATCTTTTGAAATAATTTTTAAAGAAGGGTAGTCATTCATAAATGTTTTCATGAAATAATCTTTTATTTCAGGCTTATCTATATTTTCAGAAAGAAATAAAGAAATAGCCTCACTTTGTTCGATAATTAAATGAGCATAATAAATCTTCTCTTTATTATAATCAACAATATAGCTGTAAACTTCTCCCCCTCCGCTTCCTAAGAAATAATCTAAGGAGTTATAATAAATCAAATTGTATTTAAACGATGGAAGTTCAATTTTTTTTACCAGACTCTCGCTGAATGATCCATCCATTAATCCACTTTGAAATACTGTTTTTAATGAATCATCTTTATATTTCTGAAGCATAAACTTTATACCCCAATCTTTAGAATTATTTATTTCTATTCCAGACGCTATTTCAGTTGTAGTATCATTATCATAAACTCCTTTATAAGCAAAAGCAACATCCTGGCCAACTAATTTTGAAACTGCGTTAGTTGCAATTTGCGGATCATTTAAGTCTGGTGATTTAGATGAAGGATTTTTATTCTCATCCTTGCTGTTGCAGCCAAAGAGGAATAAGGTTAATATTAAAGAGATTAAATATTTTTTATCTAATAACAATTTTAGTTCCTTTCTTAACTATAGAATATAATTCATCGATATCTTCATTGCTTACTGCGATTGAGCCATCCGTCCAATTGAAAACAAAAGGAAGATTTTTAAATATGTAATTCATTCTGCCGATTCCGTGAATACCGATATTACCGCCAAGTGCGGTATTTAAAGTCGGGCACTCAGCATAATAATATTCAAATCTTAACTCATCATATTCTTTTTGCGTAATCAAACCTTTTCTCAATCCTTCAGCGATATCAATTAGATTAGGATAATTTAATCTTAAAAATTTATAATACACGTTAGATGTATCAATCGAACAAATTGCATACTCACCAACCGGAGTAGCAAAATCATTTATTTTAGTTTTTGGGACTGACACATTTTTACCAAATGACGCACGGTAGGATTTAATAAAGATTGTATCCTGGTACAAATTTACTGTATAAGTGCTTCTGTTTATTAAAATAACCGGATTGTCAATTTCATTTATGCCTTTTTCCCGCATGGCTTCTGATAAAGACACTTCACGTAAATTTAATATCACACCATAAACTACAACTCCGGCTAAAAATACAATTATCCCTCCGCTGAAGATAATCACATTCCTTATTGTGGTTTTATTTAAATAATTTTTAAGTGCAGCAATATTAAATGAAATATTTCTGATTTTCTTATTTGCCATTAATTATTGTACTTATTAACGGAGTGAAAGAAACCCACATTTACCTGGATAAAATTAACTAAAAAAGACTAACTTTTAAACGGACATAAAAAAAGGCGAATTGGTAATTCGCCTTATAACACAAACATATTTTTAATATTTAATAAAACTAAACTTCCATTATTTCTTTTTCTTTATGCTTCAAAATATCATCAACTGTTTTTGTATGATCATCAGTAATCTTTTGAACCCTATCTTCTGCATCTTTTAATTGATCTTCAGAGATTTTTTTATCTTTCTCTTCTCTTTTAAGATGATCATTTGCATCTCTTCTAACATTTCTAATTGCAACTTTTGTTTCTTCACCATACTTTTTTATTAGCTTAACAAAATCTTTTCTTCTTTCTTCTGTTAAAGGAGGAATTGGAATCCTTAAATTTGTTCCATCACTTACAGGGTTAAATCCCAGATTAGCTTCAAGGATTGCTCGCTCAACCGCAGGAACTACAGATTTGTCCCAGGGAGTAATTGAAAGAGAATGTGCATCTAAAACAGAAAGATTACCTACTTGATTAATCGGAGTCATATTCCCATAATACTCAACTTTAACTCCATCTAATAAGGCTGTAGTTGCCTTACCGGTTCTAACTTTTGATAATTCACTTCTAAATGCTTCGATGGATTTATTCATTCTATCATCAGCATCTTTAATTATTTTTTCCATTATGACCTCTGAAAAATTGTTAAATTTTTTAAGAAGTTACTTCAGTGTTATCGATATATGTTCCTATGGGTTCTCCCATAACCAATTTAAGCAAGTTTCCCGGAACATCCATATTGAATACTATCATTGGTAAATTATTTTCCTGGCAAAGACTTACTGCAGTTAAATCCATTACTCTTAAATTCTTTTTGAGAATATCCAGGTAAGAAATCTGATCATACTTTATAGCATTTATATTTTTCTCCGGATCAGAATCATAAACTCCATCAACCCTGGTTCCTTTTATAATTACATCTGCTTCAATTTCAACTGCTCTAAGAGAAGCGGCAGTATCTGTACTAAAATAAGGATGTCCCGTTCCTGCACCAAAAATAACTACTCTTCCCTTTTCAAGATGGCGGATTGCTCTTCTTCTGATATAGTGTTCGGCAACCTCATGAATTTCAATAGCGCTCATCAAACGAGTATAAATTCCTTTATTCTCAATTGCATTTTGAAGAGCAAGTGAGTTTATCATGGTTGCAAGCATTCCCATTTGATCGCCCGTGACTCTATCGATTCCGTATTCACCTGCACTTAAACCTCTATAAATATTGCCGCCTCCAATAACAATCCCAAGTTCAACCCCGACATCCCTAACTTTTTGAATTTCATCAGAAAAAAAATCAAGAACTTTTGAATCGATACCAAAACCCTTTTCACCCATTAAAGATTCACCGCTAAGTTTCAGCAATACTCTTTTAAATTTTAAATTACTCATAAAAATATTTCAATTGTGTGGGATTAAATATAAAAAAAGGTCTTAATATAATTAAGACCTTTTTGATAAAAGATTATTTATTTTCGTCACTCAGATGAAACCGGTGAAACAAAGAAAGCTTCACTTCTGTTCCATTTTTTGAATTGAATTGCTTGATTAAATCACCAACTACTTTAGAATTATCTTTGATGAACATTTGTTCGATCAAACAATTTTCCTGATAGAACTTGTTCAATTTACCTGTTGCAATTTTATCTAATATTTGTTCAGGCTTGCCTTCTTTTTTTGCAACTTCTTTATATATTTCAATTTCTTTCTCAATCACATCTTTAGAAATTTCTTCTCTGTAAACGCTGATTGGTTTCATTGCGGCAACCTGCATCGCAATATCTTTTCCAATGTTTGTCAACTCTTCTTTATTAGAAGTAACTTTGTCAAATTTTACTAAAACGCCTAACTTTGAACCTAAATGAACATAATCAACAACTAAGCTATCCTTAGAATTTTCAATGGCAAACCTTGAGATTTCAATTTTTTCTCCAACTTTACCAAGTACATCATTCAATTTAGTTTTCAATTCAGGATTTTCATTTAACAGAGTTTCAACATTTTTTGGTTCGGAATTAAAAACAGTGTCCGTGACTGATTTAGCAAAGCCAGTAAAGTCATCACTATTAGCAACGAAGTCAGTTTCACAATTCACTTCAACCATAACGCCCTTTGTTCCATCTTCAGAAACTTTGGTTACAATCAAACCTTCGTTTGCGGATTTCTCAGCTCTTTTAGCAGCAACTGAAGCGCCTTTTTTTCTTAAAATTTCAATTGCTTTTGTTATATCACCATCAGCTTCGGTAAGCGCTTTTTTACAATCCATCATACCGGCGCCGGTTTTTTGTCTTAATTCATTAACTTGTGCAGCAGTAATAGCCATGATAAAAATTTTCCTTTAATTTATTTTTCCGAAGCTTCAGCATTTTCTTTTGCTTGAGCCTTTTCTTTCGCTTCGGCTTTTTGTTCTTCGCGTTGTTTTTTGATTCTTTCGTTTTCGGCAGCTTCTTCAGCTTTATGTTCTTTGGCTTTCATGTTGCCTTCCATAACAGCATCTGCCATATATCTAACTATTAATTCAACTGTTTTTACAGCGTCATCGTTTGCCGGAATTAAATAATCAACAGGATCAGGATCGCAATTTGTATCAACTACAGCGAAGACGGGTATATTTAATCTTTTTGCTTCTTTAATTGCAATTGATTCTTTTTTAATATCAACAACAAACATAGCACCCGGAAGCCTATTCATCGTTTCAACACCTTCAAGAACTTTTTTCAGCTTATCTTTTTCTCTTGTTAAAAATAGTCTTTCCTTTTTTGTGATTTTATCAAAAGTTCCGTCGGTTTCCTGCTTTTCAATATTGGTTAATCTTTTAATACTTTTTCTAATTGTGGAAAAATTAGTAAGCATTCCGCCCAGCCATCTTTCACTTACCCAGTTTGATTCGCTTCTTTTTGCTTCCTGTTCAATAACATTCTTTGCTTGCTTTTTAGTTCCGACAAACAAAACTTTTTTGCCCTCTGAAACTAATGCGGCTAGTTTTTCAGCACTGTCTACAATGTTTTGCTGAGTTTTTTTAAGATCAATGATGTGAATCCCATTTTTTTCCATAAAGATATATGGCTTCATTTTGGGATTCCAGCGACGTGTTAAGTGACCGAAATGTGCCCCAGCTTCAATAAGCTGAGTTAATTCAACTTTTTGCATTTTTGCTCCTGTTTATCTTCTACCTTCTTCACCTTTACCTTTAATCCCTTTTTAGAATGGGACACAGGGGGTAAATCCGAAAGTATGAATAGTGTTATTAAATAAATTATCTTTTAGAAAACTGAAATCTTTTACGAGCTTTTGGCCTGCCGGGTTTCTTACGTTCAACCATTCTAGGATCTCTTGTCAATAATCCATCAGGCTTTAAATCTTTTCTGAAATCCGGATTGATAGCAACCAATGCTCTAGCAATACCAAGTTTTACAGCGCCTGCTTGACCTGTGGTGCCGCCGCCATTAACATTAACAATTACATCGTAGGAGCCTTCTGTTTCAGTTGCTTTTAATGGAGTAAGTATATCTTCTCTATTCAAGAGCATGGGAAAAACTTTTTCAAATTCTTTCCCATTTACGGTTACCTTTCCATTTCCGTTTCTCAGAATTACGCGTGCAACTGCTGTTTTTCTTCTACCTACATATATTTGATCTGCCATTTTCTCTCCGTTATAAACTTATTGTTTCAGGCTTTTGAGCTTGATGTGGGTGTGATTCGCCGGAATAAACTTTTAATTTTTTTATCAATTTTTTCCCTAATCTGTTTTTAGGCAGCATACCTTTAACAGCATTCTCTAAAACAAATTCAGGTTTCTTTGCCATCAATTCTTCAAAAGATTGAACTTTTAATCCTCCCGGATATCCCGAATGGTGTGCGTAAGTCTTCAACAATTCTCTTTTCCCAGTCATTTTAACTTTCTCAGCATTTACAATCACAACGAAATCACCAGTATCAGCATTAGGAGAGAAGGTAGGTTTAGTTTTACCTCTAATTATACTGGCAACTTTTGAAGCCAATCTTCCTAATACTTGATCTTTTGCATCAACCACATACCATTTTCTATCTGCATCTTCTGTGCTGATGAATCTGGTTAATTTTTCTTGTTTCACGCTATTTTCCTCCGAAACCTAAAATCATTTCAAATAAAGAGCAGAAATTTAAGTTTAACCGGTTTGAAAGTCAAGAAAAAATGAGGTGAAATTATTCTTTGATAACTTAACCCTCAAAAATATTTGATTTGTAAGGTATATATAGTGAATGGGGCGATTGAATGAAGTTAATTGCCACTTATAATTGTAAACCCGGTTTCTCAAAAAACCGGGTTTAGATAATAATAATATTTAATTCTGTCCTTGATTCATCATGGGCATACTGAATTTTTTATATCCAGCAGGCACTTCAAACATACTTGCATCCAAAGATTTTTTCTCTACAGATTTAACTTCCATTGAACTCTCTACTTCACCATCATCATCATAATGTATAGCCAGCATTGGAAAATAGCCCTGTCCTTCAATTTTCTTTTGCCAGCTAGTTGCTTCATCATTCATCATTGGATTGCTGAACCCCATGAAATTTCCTAATTCTTTAGTCATCCATGCTTCAGTCTTTGCCCCGTTATCATCAGTATAAACCCACTTTTCGCAATCGTATCCATTTATTTTTTTCGTTTCACCAGTCATTTCAAAATCTCCATCCTTCTTGCCTGCCTTCTCTGACTGATCACTTTTTCCCATTTTTGAAGCAAGCCCTTTCATCATATTCATATCCATTTCCATATACATTTTTTGTTCAGGCATAATTATAATCATCTTTTTGTCTTTAGAATCCATAATCATATTTGCTTTTTCTTCGTCCGCCATTTGAATTAAAGTTTTGTTTCCTTTAACTAAAAAGTTGATGTTTGTTTCTTTATCGTCACTCTTTACATTCATTATAACTTTGCCTTCAAAATCGGATTGTGCAAAATTATTAATAACGGCAGTGAAAATTAACAGAATAATAATAGCAGCAATTTTGAAATTTAAATACCGTGACATAGGCCCTCCTCAATTTGCTTTAATTAGTAATTAAAAATAATGTTTCCCAAACTTAAAAGTTTTTATCATACCAAAAAATTCAGGCTGAAATGATTTAAATGAATCCTTGTCGTTCATAATCAATTTAATGCTAAAGTCTTCTTCGTCTTCTGTTCTTATATAAAGGATTTGAGAAATCTGTCCGGCTAACTCGACAGGATCGTTATAATAAATTACATAATTTTTTTCTATTCTTTTATTTTTAAATCTGCTTTCATTAAATAAATATTTTTCTTTTACATCAACGTGAATGTATGGTGGAGGATTATAATTTCCTTTCACTGACCAGAAAGTAACGCCATCAAGCTTATTATTTATATTTTGATCTACATAAGTCCAGCCTTTCGGATATCTCATTGATACCTTTAATGTTGCTTCCCTATATATTTGATCAAGATTAGCAGTATCAGCATTGGATTCTGAAAAATTTAAATATGATATTTGATTGTTGTTGAGAACATCTTCCTTTTCTTCAATATTTTTCTTCTTAATTATTTTGGTTTCTTCTGACTCTTTTGGTTTTAAATACGAATTATCTTTTGAAATTTTTTCTTCTTTTACTACCTCTGTTTTGGCAATATTTTCAAATTCATTCATGAATACTTGAACGTAAGAATTAGTCTGATGTGATTTACTAAAGGTTGTATTTAAAATAAAAACAGCAATTAAAATAAGCAGTGCATGTAAAATCAAAGACACAGAAATGCCTAAAAAATAATTGTTATCATCAAATTTTATTAATGTCGAATTCATAATTATTTTAACATAGTCTAAAGCAATTTCTTATTCAAGACTCAATATACTTCAGCATTTAAATTTTGTTTCAGCTAACGCTGTTTTGAAGCCGGGGGCAAAATTACTAATTTTAATTTCGATTTTTTAACCATTAAAGATGATAAAATAATGAAATTTCTCATAACCGGGGGTGCTGGATTTTTAGGCATTAATTTAGTCAGATATTTGCACGCCCGTAATCACGAAGTGGTTTCCTACGACATCGCCGAATTTGATTACCCGGATATTAAAGATGACATCAAAATCATTCAAAATGATATTAGAAATAAAAATGCTGTAGATGAAGCTGTTAAAGGCATTGATATAATTATACATACTGCTGCTGCGCTTCCTTTGTATAAACCGGAAGATATTTTATCCACGGATGTAGATGGAACTAAAAATTTACTTGAAGCAGCTAAGCAGCACAATGTGAAGAGATTCATTCACATTTCATCTACTGCCGTATATGGAATACCTGATCATCATCCTTTGTATGAAGATGATAAGCTTGATGGTGTTGGTCCATATGGTAAAGCAAAAATTCTTGCTGAAAAAGAATGTATGTTTTATAGAAAGAATGGAATGTGCATCTCAATTATTCGTCCAAAATCTTTTATTGGGCCTGAACGGCTCGGTGTTTTCGATCTGCTTTTTGATTGGGCCAAAGACGGCAAAGGATTTCCAATGATTGGCAATGGACGAAACCGTTATCAGTTGTTAGATGTCGAAGATTTGTGTGATGCAATTTATTTATGTGCTACTCATCCCGAAAAAAATGTTAATGATACTTTTAATATAGGTGCAAAAAATTTTACTACAATGAAAGAAGATTACCAGGCTGTTCTAGATTACGCAGGGTTTGGGAAAAAAATAGTTGGCCTTCCGGAAAAACCAATTATTTGGACATTAAGAATACTTGAAGCGCTGCATCTTTCCCCTCTTTATAAATGGGTTTATGAAACTGCTTCCAAAGATTCATTTGTATCAATAGAAAAAGCGGAAATTGTATTAGGCTTCCGTCCAAAGTTTTCCAATAAAGACGCTCTATTAAGAAACTACAAATGGTATGTTGAACATTTCGATGAATTCAAACATAAAAGCGGCGTTTCACATCGAGTTCCGTGGAAGCAGGGAATTTTGAGAATTGCTAAAATGTTTTTTTAAAAAAGCTTCGTTTCGATAGTATCCAAATTATTATTTCGCCATTTTCATTATATTTATTTCCCTTTATAATTTATTATCTTATTTTAACTGAAAATTAAACTTTCATCAAGGAGTTGTGAGATGGCAAATAAAAAGAAGTATTTGAAAGATATAATTCAGCACATTGATATTAAGCAGCATAATGTTATTCCACTCGTGGATTCGATGGAACATATGGCTTTTACAGCAAGAGATTTAAATCGTGCTGCAAGAATTTATGATATGATGCTGCAGGAAAGCGAATGCGGAATAATCTTAACCTTAGCAGGAAGCCTATTCAGCGCTGGATTAAAAAAAGTAGTTTATGATTTAGTGATGAATAATATGGTTGATGCAATTGTTTCAACCGGCGCAATTATGGTTGACCAGGATTTTTTTGAAGCACTTGGATTCAAACATTACAAAGGAACTCCTTTTAGTGATGACAATGAATTAAGAGATTTGCACATTGACAGAATTTATGATACTTATATTGATGAAGATGAATTAAGAATTTGTGATGAAACTACCGGAAAAATATTTGACAGTCTTGAACCACGCCCTTATTCATCAAGAGAATTACTCTGGGAATTTGGAAAATATCTTGAAAATAATGGCGGGCCAAAAGTAGATGACTCAGTTATTTACGCTTGCTATAAAAAGAACGTCCCGATATTTGTACCCGCTTTTTCCGATTGCTCGGCTGGATTTGGGTTTATAGTTCATCAAACTCAAAATCCAGGGCGGCATGTTTCAATTGATTCCGCGAAAGATTTTCTTGAACTAACAAAAATAAAATTGAACTGCAAAGAAACAGGCATTTTTATGATCGGAGGAGGAGTACCTAAAAACTTTACACAAGATATTGTTGTTGCTGCAGATATCCTTGAAGAAGATGCACCCATGCACAAATTCGCGGTCCAAATTACAGTTGCAGACGTAAGAGATGGTGCACTTTCCAGCTCGACATTAAAAGAAGCAAGTTCCTGGGGAAAAGTTGAAACAACTCACGAACAAATGGTTTATTCTGAAGCTACTATTGCAATGCCTTTAATAACCGGGTACGCATATCATAAGGGTTCATGGAAAAAAAGAGAGCCGAGAGAATTTCAAAAGATTTATTCTGAAGAAAGTACCGCTGTTTAATTTAATATTTTAAATATTTTATGTAATGCCGGATTGATTCCGGCATTATATTATTAAGTTAAAACCTAAATTAAACATCACATTCCGCCCCTCATTGTAGCTCTAAACTGCAAAATTTTACTTAAAGAACATATTAAACTAATATTAAAATAACTTTTTGCACAGAAAAAATCTTTTAAAAAGTATATATTGTTTATTCAAAAAATTAAAAATAGTATATGCAAGCCAAAGAATTATTAAAAAAATATAATGATCCAAAGAATTTTTTCAATCGTGATTTAAGCTGGATTGAGTTCAATCGCCGGGTATTGGAAGAAGCATTAGATCCTGAACAACCTTTGCTGGAAAAAGTAAAGTTCATTTCTATTTTTCATTCTAACCTCGATGAATTTTATATGATTCGAGTTTCCGGCTTAAAAGAACAAATTGTTGCAAGCGTATTAGAACCTTCAATTGATGGACTTACCCCGATTGAACAGCTTCAAAAAATTGAGAAGTGTGTTCAATCCATGTTAAAATCTATAATGAATTTATGGACAAACGAAGTCGTCCCATCACTAAAAGAAAATAATATTGAGATTGCTGTTTATAAAAATCTTTCTGAGACAGAAAAACAAATATTAACGGAGTACTTTAAAAAAGAAATCTATCCCGTTTTAACTCCCCTTGCTTTCGATCCCGGACGGCCATTCCCTTATATTTCTAATTTAAGTTTAAGCCTCGCAATTTTAATACGTAAACCAAACGGAGAAAATCATTTTGCAAGAGTGAAAGTTCCAAGCATCTTACCACGGCTTTTACAAATTGATAAAATAATTGAACCGAATAAAAAAGTTCAAACAAACGGTCAATTCAGCGCAAAATTTGTTTGGCTGGGTGATATAATTAAAGATAATCTTTCTCTTCTCTTTCCGGGATTGGAAATTGTTGAAGCTCATCGTTTCAGAATAACGAGAGATACCGATATTGAATTACAGGAAGATGAAGCTGATGATCTCTTAAGTGTAATTGAAGAAAATATTCGTCAGCGTAGATTTGGCAGTGTTGTGCGCCTTGAAGTCGCAAACAAAATGCCCGATTTTATGCTGGACACTTTAATGGAAAATTTATTAATAAAGAGAGAAGACGTTCACATTATTGACGGCCCATTGGGCTTAAGTGATATAATGTCGCTTTATGATCTGCCGCTTCATCAATTAAAAGTAAAACCATATTATCCTGTTATTCCTAAACCTTTTGAAGAAGAAGAAGATATCTTTACAACTATAAGGCAAAAAGATATTATACTGCATCATCCCTATCATTCATTCACTCCTGTTATTGATTTAATTAAACAAGCATCAAAAGATCCTGATGTGCTTGCTATAAAACAGACGTTGTACCGCGTAGGATTAAATTCTCCTATAGTTAAATATTTAATTGAAGCGGCAGAACGCGGCAAACAGGTCGCTGTTCTGGTTGAATTAAAAGCACGTTTCGATGAAGAGAATAATATATTTTGGGCGCGCGAACTTGAAAAAGTCGGCGTGCATGTAGTGTATGGTTTGGTTGGATTAAAAACTCATGCCAAAATGACTTTAATTGTGAGAAAAGAATTTGATGGGGTCAAAAGATATACACATTTATCTACTGGAAATTATAATGTTTCTACAGCTAAACTTTATACCGATTTAGGTTTTTTCACATGTGACAATGATATATGTACTGACGTTGCGGATATTTTTAATTACCTTACAGGATATTCAAAGCAGACTGAGTTTAAAAAATTATTTGTATCTCCTATTAGCATGCGGTCAAAGATGATTGACTTAATTCTTCAGGAAGTTGAAAATGTTAAAGCCGGCGGAGAAGGCAAAATCATTTTAAAATTAAATTCATTAGTTGATCCGGCAGTAATAAGCGCTTTATATGAGGCTTCCAACAGCGGTGTTAAAGTAGATTTAATTGTTAGAGGAATTTGCTGCTTAGTTCCCGGAGTTGAAGGCTTAAGTGAAAACATAAAAGTAATCAGTGTGGTCGGCAGATATCTTGAACATAGCCGTCTTTTTTATTTTTATAATAATGGTAATGAAGATATCTACTTAAGCAGTGCAGATATGATGCAAAGAAATCTAGATAGAAGAGTTGAAATTGCATTCCCGATAGAAGATAAAAAAATAAAGGAAGATCTTCTAAAAACTTTAGTGAAAATTGCTCTGAAAGATAATACTAAAGGAAGATTTTTAAATAGCGATATGACTTATTCAAGATTCAAAATAGAAAACGGCGATAAAAAGATTGACTCACAAGAATGGCTGATGAGCCAAACTTTAAAAAAGTCAGGAAATTATTCGAAGACGAAAATCTCCCGTTAATATATTGAATTATTAAATACAAAGTAAAAGATAACATACATGCGATTTTTTTGAAAAGTAAAAGGATAAAAAATGAGTAACATAACAAAAAGTGGAATTTTAAATTCATTAAAAAAAGTTGAAGACAAGAACTTTGGAAAAGAATTGTTAACTCTTAATTCAATAAAAAATATTGAAACAAAAGATGATATTTTAACAGTCGATTTTGCTTTACCGATTTCTCAATCGAATGTTACAGACGAATTGAAATCAAAATTTATTAAAGCAATTAAAAATGATTTTCCTGAACTTGATGAAGTAACAATCAACATCCAGGCTAAAGTTGCTGCTCACCACGATCAAAAAAAAGATTCAATCTTACCAGGAGTTAAAAATACAATTGCCGTAGCAAGTGGGAAAGGCGGCGTGGGTAAAAGCACTGTGGCAGTTAACTTGGCAGTTGCCTTAGCAAAAGATGGTTACCAGGTAGGATTGATTGATGCTGATATTTATGGCCCAAGTATTCCGTTGATGCTTGGCATTAAAGACAAGCCTCAGGTTTATCAAAATACACAAACCAATAAAATGATTCCTCTTGAAAATTTTGGAGTCAAATTAATATCAATCGGCTTTTTAGTTGACGAGAAGACTCCTGTAATCTGGAGAGGCCCAATGGCAAGCGGTGCAGTTAAGCAATTTATGACAGATGTGGACTGGGGAGAACTTGATTATTTAATCTTCGATATGCCTCCGGGTACAGGGGATATCCAATTAACTTTAGTTCAAACTATCCCGCTTACCGGAGCGGTTATTGTTACAACTCCTCAAGAAGTTTCATTAATTGATGCTCGTAAAGCTCTCAAAATGTTTACTCGCGTTAACGTTCCGATTCTGGGCATAGTAGAAAACATGAGTTATTTTATAGCGCCGGATACAGGTAAAAAATATGATATTTTTGGTTCCGGCGGCGGAGAAAAAATATCTAAAGAATTAAACGCGCCTTTCATCGGTGGAATTCCTATTGACCCGCGTATAAGAAAAGGTGGCGACAATGGTATTCCTATTGTTTATGATATACCTGATTCAGACGAAGCGAAAACGATAACCAGAATATCAAGAAATTTGGCTGAGCAAGTGAATCTGAATAATTTAACAGATAAATCAAAAGTTGAAATTCTTCTTGAAGATGATGAGTAAGCTTTATCCGTCAATTGATCGTGTTATGAATTTTAAGATTATTAGAATTTTTTAATTTGAGTTCGACTAAGAATTAATTTGAATATGAGAGAAGAAGTTTTAAAAGCTTTAGACGCTGTGAGGCCTTTCTTACAGGCTGACAGCGGTGATGTGGAGTTAATAGATATAACGGAAGATGGAATAGTTAAAGTGAAATTTTCCGGTGCGTGCTTAGTATGTCCGATGTCTCAAATGACATTACGGGCGGGAGTTGAACGATCCTTACAGAAAGAAGTCCCTGGAATACGACGTGTTGAAGCAGTTGGGATTTAAATTTAATTTCTTATATTTTTTTCAATCTGATTTATAAAATTCTAATTAGTAAATTTTTCACATAAAATTTAATTTCGCACAATCCACGCATGGAAATAACACAAAAGAAAATATTTAAATTCCTTTTATGGTTTATAGGAATCGCATTTATACTTCTTTTGATTTACCTATTATCCGATTTAATTGTAATGCTGGTTATATCCATTCTTCTGGCATTCATATTTGATCCGTTTGTAAAATTACTGGAACGAGAAGGATTCGACAGGCTGACAGGCACTCTAACAACGCTAATAGGATTTGGATTTCTTTTATATCTACTTTTATCTTTTATCATTCCTCGATTTGCTTATCAAATGAATCAACTGGGTTCTACTATAAAAGAGTATTCGCCTCAAGAACAGATAGGTGATATAGATAAGGAGATACATAAATATATACCCGCATATACCGCAGGTGAATTGTCAAAAAAGTTTGAACAATTTGTAACTAGACAAATTGAAAGTTCTTTCGATCAAATAAGCGAATTATTATCCAGCATAGTTTCAATTGTAGCGATTGTAATCATCGTACCTTTTATTACTTTCTTTTTGTTGAAAGACAGCCATAAAATATTTAAATCATTAATTAATATCGTACCCAATAATTATTTTGAAATGTCGTATTGGATACTAAAAAGAATAACGGTTCAACTTGCAAGGTTTGTTAGAGGATGGATTTTTGATGCTGCCTTTGTTGGAATTTTTTGCGGACTGGGTTTCTATTTTATAGGAATTGAAAATGCACTTCCATTGGGTGTAATTGCCGGGCTCGGACATTTAGTCCCGTATCTTGGTCCTTTAATTGGCGGGATTCCGGCGATTATATTTTCCATTATTCAGTTTGGTGATTTATCTCATGTTCCTTTTATTATTTTGCTTATTTTGTCGGTTTATGCAGTTGATAACGGAGTCGTTCAGCCTTATGTGTTTGCGAAAAGTGTGGATATGCATCCGGTTGTCATAATTCTTTTAATCATTGCCGGCAGTCAACTATTTGGAATTCTTGGAATGCTGCTTGCGATTCCTGCTGCCACAGTTGTTAAAACGGCCTCTAAAGAAATATATTTTGCTCTAAAAAATTATAAAATTGCCAGAATTTAATCTTTCATTCTTACCAACAGCATTTTAAATTATTACATTTTGTTCAAGCTTAAAAGATTCTTTTAATTAAAGAAATATAAACTGTTTTATTTTGTGGGATGAAATTATTAAGAAACAATTTTAATTCACTTAAATATTATAAGGATTAATTTTTTAGAAATTAGTAGAGAGGATTGAATAAATAATTGATCGATTACAAATAGTAAAATAAAAACTACAAATCATTCATCATTTGATTAATAACGTCAACAGAAGTTACTCCCTCTGCTTCAGCATTAAAATTAGTGATTATTCTATGACGCAAAACCGGAATCAAATTTACTTTTACATCATCTATATTCGGTGTAAATCTTCCTGCCATTACAGAACGGGTTTTCGCTGCTAAAATCAGATATTGAGATGCTCGCGGACCAGCTCCCCAACTAATCATTTGATTTACCACCTTAGAGTTTTTATCATTTTGGGGACGTGTTTTGTTAACAGCTTTTACAGCAAATTCAATAACATTATCAGCCACAGGAACTTTTCTAATTAAATTTTGAAAATTAATAATTTCATCTGCGGAAACTATTTTATTAAGTTTTGGGATATAACCGCTTGTAGTTGATTGTACAATTTTTACCTCTTCTTCAAATGAAGGATATTCAAGCCAAAGATTGAACATAAATCTATCAAGCTGAGCTTCAGGTAAAGGATAAGTTCCTTCCTGCTCTATTGGATTTTGTGTAGCTAAAACAAAAAATGGTTCATCCAAAGTATATGTAAATCCTGCCGCAGTAACTTTATGTTCCTGCATAGCTTCCAGCAAAGCAGCCTGTGTTTTAGGCGGCGTCCGATTAATTTCATCAGCAAGAATAACGTTTGCGAAAACAGGACCGGGAATAAATTTAAAATCTCTTTTTTTTGAAAGCTGGTCTTCTTCCAGTATTTCAGTACCGGTAATATCACTGGGCATTAAATCCGGAGTAAATTGAATTCGATTAAACTTAAGGTCCATCACTTCGGCTAATGTTTTGATAAGTAAAGTTTTTGCCAAACCTGGAACCCCAACTAAAAGACAGTGACCTTTAGCTAAAAGTGAAATCAACAACTGATCTATAATTTCATTTTGGCCAACAATCACCTTTGAAATTTCAGTTTTTATTTCTTTAACTTTTTCATTCAGTTTTTCAACTAACTGAATGTCTTGATCAAGCACTTCGGTATTTTTCAATATTCAACCCGGTTAATTATTCGTTTGAAATATTTATTTAGTGATGAAGAAATTTAAACCCTAACTTGCCAATAAATTTTCTTTTTCAGCTCGTTAATCCAATCTTTGTATAATTCCTGCTTCTTATATTCATCAGCTAATTTTTTTAATTCAGTATAGTCTTTTTTAAGATCAACAATATGTTGAGGAGTCCTTTTTTCCAAATCAACTATATGGTAACCATAGCTTCCGCTCTTTCCAAAATCAATTCTTTTTGGAAAACTAATCTCTCCTTCTTTAAGTGAAGAAACTACATCCAGCATATTTTTATCAAGCTGATTTAAATAGAAGGTTCCCAGTTCACCGCCAAAAGGCTGAGTATCTTTATCTTCGCTGTATTTTTTTGCAAATTCTGCAAATGTCCCATTGCCCTTTATAATACTATCTCTAACTTCAGTTAGGAATTCAATTGTTTTTAAATCTGCCTGTTCATCATTTTTTATCTTAATAAGTATATGTCTAGTATGAATAGACTCGCCTCTTTTTTCGATCATCTGAATAATATGAAAGCCTACAGGAGATTCTATTACATCTGAAATTTCGCCAGGCTGTAAAGCAAACGCTGCCGATTCAAATTCAGGATAAAAGATTCCGCGTTTAACAAAACCAAGATCACCTCCCTGTGAAGCGCTGCCCGGATCTTCAGAATATTTTTTTGCTAATTCAGCAAAATCAGCTCCTGCTTTTATTGAATCTAAAATAGCTTGTGCTTTTTCTTTGTACTTCTGTTTCATCAAATTAGTCGCTTTTGGATTCCTGAAAATGTGTGCAATTTGAACTTTTTCAGGAATAACACCAAGACTGTCTTTATATTTATTATAAAAATCTTCTACTTCGCGACGAGTTGCTTCTACACTACCAAATTTCTTTTCTTGAAGGCGCTGTGACATAATATTCTTTTTAACATCATCATGAAGTTCTCTTTTCATTTTTTCTATGCTCATACCATATACATCTTCGACCTTTTCTCTGCTTCCATATTGCTGGATGAAAAGATTAATCTGATAATCTATCCTGCTCTTGATTTCATCTTCAGTTACATTTATCGAATCAAGTATCGCTTGCGCATAAACAAGTTTATCTTCTATCATTGCTGTAAGCACTTGCTTTTTTAATCCGGCAGTATTCGGATCAATTTTTCTCTGTGCTGCAATCAAGTTTATTTGAAAATTCAATTCACTCTGCATTATAATTTCGTCATCAACAACAGCGGCTATTTTATCTAAGACTTCCTGCGCATTAGCAATTTTAAAAGCTGCAAAGAATAAAACAACCAGAATAAGTTTAGTTTTCATTGATCTCCTAATTTTTAACGTCTATTTCATTTTTAGAGTAAAGATCTTTAATATAATTTTTAATGATGTCTTGTTTCTCTTCTGCTAAAAATCTTTTCTCAACACTCTTACTAATTAAATTGAGCGGAGGAACTATTCCTTTATCAAATTTCTGTAAAAGCTGAACAACTAAATATTTATTTTGATCGTCGGATAAAACGATGCTGATTTCATCCTGGTTAAGTTCCTGAATCAATCTTAATAAAGTAATTGGTTCAATTTCATGCTCTGATAAAAACCAATCTGATTTTTCATTATAAATGGAAGGGTCAGTTTTAAACGCAATTAAAGCTTTGCTCCAATTACTTTCCAACACTGTAGTTCTAAAATGAACTGCGTTGTCTTCATTCGTAAAGCTGATAAAATTAATAAGATAATATTTATCATTGGTTTTAAATTCATTTTTATGTACTTCAAAATATTTTTCGATATCCTTTTGATCCAACGAAGAACCATTGTCATTGTAATGGTTTTCCAACAATTTAGCAATTGCTAAATCTTTTCTTGATTCTTCAATGGTCTTTTTAAACTCGTCGCTTTTTTCAATACCTTCACTTTTAGCTTCCTGATATAACAATTCTCTATTGATCCAATTTCTAATTACCTCGGCTTTATAAAAATTTTTATTACTGGACTCAGCCAATAATTTATGGTATTCATCTTTTGTTAAAAATGAATCATTAACCCGGGCGACGTAATCAATCTTTTTCTTTTCTTTACCGCAGCCGAAAAATAAAGCTGCGGTAAGAAAAATTATTAAAAGATTACTGATCTGTAAATGCTTTAGGAAGCTCATCATAATAATAAACAGGTTCATATAATTTCTTTAAGCTTTCAATATAATTATTCTCCAGCCTTTTACTTTCAGCTTCCTGAAAAGCTCCGGATACTTCTGGTTTTGCTTCTTCAAAAGTTTTAGGATGAGAAGGATCTTTTTTTACCAGCATTACTATTGAATAACCGCCGGCGTTTTTAATAGGCTCTGAAAAATCGCCTGCATTTTGCAGTTTATTTGCCTCTGTGGCTAACTGCGATTGTTTTACATCCTGCAAATCATAGTGGCCGGCTTTTTCTTTGAAGCCAGGACGCTCAGTATATTTCATAGCAAGGCTGTCAAATTCTTCGCCATTTTTTAGCAATGTATAATAATGATTTATCAAAGAATCATTTCTGCTAAATATTTCTTTGTACTCAACTCTATCAGGCCACATATATTTATCTTTAGTATCCAGATAATAGTTATACAGTTTAGCGCTATCTACATTAATTTTATTCCAAACCTCATCTTCCTGAAGTTTGAAAATATAAATTCCGTTTCTATAGTCATTCATTAAATCTGCGAATGTAGAATCTGTTTTTTCAAGATTTAAAGCTTCATGATCTAATAAAAGATCACCGCTTATTTTATTCACAGCATTTTGAAAGACGTCTTTTTTCAAAAATTTATTTTGGAAATCAGAAGATTCATTTAATATTGAAAAGAAATCGCCAACAGAAGTGCCGGTATCCGCAAAACTAAATAATGTTAGATTTTTAATATCATCAAAATTGGAAGGAACTTTTCCTATCTTCAAGGTATCACTTCCCTTTAGAACTGTATCAAAAGTCTGCTGGTTAAGTTTATAATTATATTTACTTCTAAGACTATCAAGCATAGCATCATAAGCAGCCTGATAACGAGTCTTTTTAAATAAATTAGTTAACTCTTCTTTTTCTTCTTCGAATGATGGAAGAGGAGCTTTTTCAGTGAGTTTTATAATGTGATAACCAAATTGAGTTTTAATCACATTTGAAATATCACCAACCTTTTTTAGATCGAAAACAGCCTCATCAAATTCTTTAACCATTTGTCTTCTTTGAAAAACTCCTAAATCGCCGCCTTTTTTTGCTGAGCCTGGATCCTGTGAATATTCTTCTGCCAGCTTAGCGAAATCCGAATCGCTTCTAGCTTTAACTAAAATAGAATCTATTTTTGCACGAGCAGCTACAGAATCAATTTTTCCATTAGCGTCTTTGAATCCGATTAAAATGTGACTTGCTCTTACTTGAGGAACTCTTTCCCTTTTGTCAGTAAGCTTAAGAATATGATAACCATATTTTGATCTCACCAGATCAGGATACATTTCTCCAGGCTGAAGTGAATAAGCTGCACTTTCAAATTCTTCCGGTAATTGTCCGGCAGTGAAATAATAAATATCTCCCCCAACCTTTGAAGAGTATCTGTCCTTTGAATATCTGGCCGCCATTTCACTAAAATCTGCTCCGGCTTTAATGCTGTCTAAAACAGATTGCGCTAATTTTTTAGCAGCTTCTTCGCCGGATGAATCTGGAACAATCATTATATGGCTTACTCTCAATTCCCATTTTCTTTTATTATAAAGATCTCTTATACCTGGATCAACAATTTTTTTCTCGAGTAAAAACGTAACGCCAACTTTTTTCTTGTAATCCAATAATTCTTTATTTAATTCCGGATCATTACCATAACCTCTTACAACTGCATCTCTCAGCTTCATTTTGAAGTTGGTATAAAGTTCAAGAAAATTTTTATATTTTGATAAACTGTCTTTTTTTGCAGCTTCTAAACTGCCTGCATTCTTTTCATATTGTTTTTCGAATTCACCCATTGTAACTGCATTGTCATCATATTTTGAAAGTATTATTTCAGAATGTTTAGGCGAGCAGGAAATGAGTAAAAAAGCCACGACGAAAGAGGAAAGTAATATGAGTTTTTTGTACATAGAATAAGGCTCCATAATTGTTATAATTTCAGCAAATTTAATCGATTATTTTAGTTATTGAACGTTTGAAAATCAAGGTAATTTGAATATGATGGCGAATAATATAATGCCCATTGAGCAATAAAACGATTTTTAAGAAACAAAGTTACGAAAATTTGATGATAAAATTTATTTCAGTAAGTCTATTTTTATTTCCTTAACATGTTCTCCTGACTGCAGTCTTACAAAATAAATTCCACTTGAGAGGTACTCCCCATTTAGTTCATATTCATGTTCACCTTCATTTAAAGATTGTGCTAATAAAATTTTTATCCTTTGGCCTAAAACATTAAATAATGAAAGTTCAACATTAGATGCTTTTTCAAGATTAAATCTTATCTTAGTATTTGGGTTAAATGGATTAGGATAATTTTGAAATAAATTAAAATCCGTCGGTGTAAGCCTTGGCTTTACGTTTCCGGTTGGGATTTGCAAATAATCCATTGCTTTTATTACATCTATTATTCCCCAGCCGTATTCTCTATTTGGTGATGAACTATTTGATGCCGTCATTCGGAGCGCTTCTCTTATCTGCATTGGTGCGAGATTTTTGTTAGCTGATAAAATAACAGCGCCAGCTCCGGCAGATAAAGGACAACTGAAAGATGTTCCAGCAACATAAACTAAATCATTGTCATTTGTGCTTGATGCTGCGGCTACTTGAGAGCCCATTGCCATGATATCTGGTTTTATTCTTCCATCAGAAGTGTTGCCAACACTGCTAAAATATGTACGCATTCTATCGGGACCGACAGCTCCGCAGGTTATAACACTATCGCCATCAGCAGGAGCAATTAAAGTATTATGATCAGGATTAAAGCCTTCATTACCTGCAGAATTAAAAACTAAGATACCTTTTTTAACAGCTAAATCTGCAGCAATTGTAATTTTGGCAGTATTTCCATTCATGTCCTGCCAGGATAAATCCGGGCCGCCTGTTCCTTGCGGATCAAAATCGTTATAACCTAATGAAGTTGTGGTTTCATCAACTCCAATACTATCTGCCCATTCTAATGCGGCTATCCAATTATCTTCTTCAATCGGGGTTTCACTGTCAGTATTTTCTGTTTTGGCCAAAATGTAATTTGCCGAAAAAGCAGGCCCAATTAAATGTCCCGGATAATATCCGCCGATTGTTGACAAGGTATTTGTACCATGGCTGCCTTCACCCATATCACCTTCATCACCAACATTGGAATCATTGTTAACAAAATCGTGCATTGCAATTATGTTCATTGATTTAAATGCTTGATGAGATAATCGGTTAAAGCCCGCGTCCATTATACAAATTGTAACTCCCTGACCTGTATAACCCAATTTATTCGCTGCTATCGCATTCATAAGGTTTAGCTGAGTGTATGAAGAACCATAATCTAGTGAATCCGTGGAAGAATTATTAATCTGTTTGTTAATATTTTGATTAATAATTTTAGTTGGTTTTTCTAAATCATTATTATTTTTCTTGTATTTTTTAACAACATCTACTTTTTTTACAAACTGTAACTCTGAAATATTATCAATCATTTGTTGATTTGCGTATCCGCTTACACTATTAAACCACTTGGATTTTTGTTTAACTTTAAAACCTAAATTCTCAATTTCCTTTATGTAATTTTGATTCACTGGTAAATCGCTATAATCTATTAGATTTGTTGAGGAAAAAACTTTGCGTCTTCTTTCTAATGATTTTTTACTGACAATTTTTTCAGGAGAATTAAAAATCTTCTGCAGAGAATTGCCTTTATCAGAAAATTCAATCCAAACTAAATACTCGCCGGAGCCATCAGAATTTTCAATCTGATTTTTAAGTGAACCAGTAAGTTTATTAAGCGGACTTTGAGCAATAATTGTGGAAGATGCCGTAAATAAAACAAGTATAAAAAAAAGCTTCATATTAGTTCCAAAAAATATTTTATTACTTTACTCTGCTGCCATTATTAACAGAATCATGAACAGATAATATTTGCAGTTTTCCTTCCTTATCTTCAACTGCAAGCACCATTCCTTGAGATTCATGCCCCATTAATTTAGCAGGTTTTAGATTAGCAACTACTACAATTTTTTTCCCCTTAATTTCTTCGGGTTGATAGCTTTTTGCAATTCCAGCGATTATTTGTTTTTGTACATCACCTATTTTCACTTGTAATTTTAATAATTTTTCACTTTTTTCAATTTTTTCGGCTTCTATAACTTCACCGACTTTAAGTTGAACTTTCATAAAATCGTCATAACTAATTAAACCTTCATCTTCTTTTTTTGGTTTATCTTCGTCATGACCTAATTGATTTATTTGTTTTTCAATCATTTCATCCTCAATTTTTTCAAATAAAATTTCTGCTTTACCTAACTGATGCCCATCTGGTAAATTATCCTGTCCGCAGTCATCCCATTTAACTGCTTTTGAATTAATCATCTTAAACAATTTTTCGGATGAATTAGGAATAACCGGATAAAACAATTCTGCTAAAGTGTATATTATCTGCAAACAAATATTTAAAGTTGTTGCACTTCGTTCTTTATCCGACTTGATAGTTTTCCATGGTTCCGAATCGTTAAAATATTTATTCCCGGCTCTTGCAAGATTCATTATTTCTAAAACGCCCTCTTTAATTTTGTAGCTTTCAAAAAGAGCTGAGATTTTTCGTGGATAATCTGAAATTAGATTTAACATGTCAGCATCAATTTTATCTATCGAACCTCTTTTGGGAACTTTACCTTCAAAATTTTTATGAACGAATGTAAATGTTCTATTTACAAAATTTCCTAGAATGTCAGCCAATTCGCTATTATTTCTTGATTGGAATTCTTTCCATGTAAAATCAGTATCTCGAAGTTCGGGAAGATTCGCACCAAGCATATATCGCAATGAGTCGGCAGGAAAAATTTTTAGAAAATCAATTACATCAATTCCCCAATTTCTACTTTTAGAAAATTTCTTACCTTCAAAATTTAAAAATTCATTAGCCGGAACATTTTGAGGAAGAATGTACTTTTCTTTATCACCGTCATTCCATCCCATCAAAATTGCCGGGAATATTATACAATGAAACACAATATTATCTTTGCCGATAAATGCGATGTACTTAGTGTTTTCTCCCTGCCAATATTCTTTCCAAAGATTTTCATTCCCTTTTTGAATTGACAACTCTTTAGTTGCAGAAATATATCCGAGCACTGCTTCAAACCAAACGTATATCACCTTGCCGATTGCTGAATCAATTGGAACAGAAATTCCCCAATCTAAATCTCTAGTAATTGCTCTATCCTGAAGGCCGCTTTTGAACCATCCTTTACAATATTGAAGAACGTTATCTTTCCAACCATAAGTTTCGTTCATCAGTTTAACATATTCTTCAAGTCTTTCCTGATATTTGCCAAGGGGAAAATACCAATGAGAAGTTTCCCTTAAAACCGGCTCTTCCCCTGAAATTTTACTCTTAGGATTTTTTAATTCTTTTGGATCATACAAAGATCCGCAGTTTTCGCATTCGTCGCTTCTGGCTTCCACATAACCGCAAACAGGGCAAGTTCCTTCAACGTATCTGTCGGGCAAAAACATTTTCGCTTTTTCATCATAAAACTGAAGAGATTTTTTTTCGTTTAAAATTCCACGGTTATAGAATTCTAAAAAGAATTCCTTAGCAGTTTCGTGATGAATTGGCAAGCTTGTGCGCGAATAGATATCGAAGCTCATCCCGAATTTTTCAAAAGCTTCTTTATTGATATTATGATATCGGTCAATGATTATTTTAGGTTTAACATTTTCTTTATCCGCGCTGATTGTAATCGGAACTCCGTGCTCATCGGAGCCACAGATGAATAAAATATCATTTCCTTTTAATCGGTTATAACGCACATAAATATCCGCCGGAAGATAGGCCCCGCTTAAATGTCCCAGGTGAATTGGCCCATTTGCATATGGCAAAGCGGATGTAACTAATATTTTTTCTTTATTCAATTTAAAATCCAGATAAGTTTAATTTTGAATTCAAATATACAGAAAATTTGCTTTCCATTCGAAATCAATTAGCCGGTCATTAAAATAGACACTCTTGTTTATGATTTTAGTCATCTTGGAATAAAAACCTTCAATGTATTAAAAATACAAGGAATTTTATGGCTTTTATTTTGGTTGTAGTACTTTATAAATAGCGGAGGCTGAAATGGAATCCAATCATAATCACAAATTTTTCTTGGTATCAATTTCATTTTTTCTAGTGCTCTTAAGCTGCATAATTTATCCTCAGAAATTAAGAGATAGAACTGAATTGAATAATAATCCAAGAACACCGGCAGCTAACAATTCTAATACAACTTCAATACAACAAAGACCAAGCAATACAACTCCATCAATAAATGAACAAAAATTATCACAAAATAAACAAGTCCAAAGGCCCGATAGAAATGATCATCCAACTCAAGCAGAACGAAATAGGCAGATAGTAAATGTTCAGCGTGATAAAATAAATAAACGGGAAGAATCACAAAGAACTAATACAATTCCTCGAAATCCTTCTGTCAGGCAGAAAAAAGATGCAATTGATATAGAGTCATCCAGAAAGCCTTCAGAAGATAATCCTGTTAGAGAAGAAAGAGTTATAACTCAGCCTGAAGCCATCCAAATCCAGCACAATCCGCCTTACGAAGAGTACTATTCAGACGTAGATTATTATGATCCAACATGTAATGATCCCAGAGGCAGAGATGGAATTTATCTCCCTTTAATTCAAATAGAAGAACCCGTGCACAATTATAGACCTTCACTGCCAAGGCCAATTAATAAAATGTCACTTAAAGAACAAGCTATCAAAGATTATTATGATGAATATTATTTTGATGCTTTAATTGATTTGAATGCTGCAATAAACAAAGACTCACTGGATTTTGAACTTTACTTTTGGAGAGGAATGGTTTGGTTCAAATTAACTGAGTATGAGAGTAGTGTTACAGACTTCTCAAAATATCTCAAATATTATGATGATGCTGAAGCCTATTTCCACAGAGGTTTAGCCAATTTATTTTTAATCAACAAGCTGGAGGCATTTCACGATTTACAAAAAGCTGATGAATTAGGTTATCCAAAAGCAGCAGATATTCTAGACAAATATTTTAAAGACTATCATATGTAATCATAATTCCACATCATATTTCGACCACTTACCGATGAAATACGGTTGTTTACCGATTTTTGCTTCACTAATTCTTCCGTTATGATTATGTTCTTCCCATAAAAGAATATAATCTTCTTACGGAGACAGAAATGAACGAAAATAATAACTCGACAAATGCACGCTCTATATTAGGCGCCGTTTTGGTAATCATTGGCGGCTTGTTTTTATTAAAATCATTTGGAATAATTTTTCTAAATATTCCTCATTTAATTTTTTCATGGCCTTTCTTCATGCTGGTTGCGGGCGTATTGATATTAGTGAATTCGCATAAAAAAACTCTTGGAATAATTCTAACAGCACTCGGAATTTTCTTCCTGTTGCGAAGGGTTTTTGATTGGTATGATTTAGATTTTGAAGTTATAATCGCGGTTGCAATAATAGCTTTAGGAATTCACATTATATTTAAGCAGCGCAAATCTCCCCATGATAAAGGCGCTTCTCCTGATTCATTTTTAAAGAGAGATACTATAGATGATATTTCTATTTTCGGCGGCGGGACTAAAATTATTAATTCCGATAATTTTAGAGGCGGAAATATAACCGCAATTTTCGGCGGTTCTGAAATTGATTTGACTAACTGTAAACTTGCCGATGGAAATAACGTGGTTGATATTTTAATAATGTTTGGCGGTACTGAATTGCGTGTGCCGAATGATTGGAATGTAATATTAAGCGTCACTCCAATTTTTGGCGGATTCTCAAATAAAATCAGAAGAGATCCTAATGTCGTAATAGATCAATCCAGAACTTTAATTATAAAAGGACTGACAATGTTTGGCGGCGGTGAAATTAAATCAAGATTTTGAAACCAATAAAAACTAACTGAAATGGTTTCAAATCCAATATTTCAAAAGTTAAAGTATTTCCTATTTTATATTGTCTTTTGGCTTATAAATTCTGCCATCTATTTTTTATTAATCTCTATTGGACTAAATGTTAATTATGGAATTGCTTTAGTCGACAGTGTTGTATCAAATTTTCTATTAGCAGCTTTAGGTTTAAGTTATTGGTATCCAGCCAGCTTCATACCATTTGAAAAAAATAATGTATCGAAAATTTTAGTTACATATATTGTCGGCGGAATTTTATCATCCGTTATATGGCTGTTTGTTGTTTATAACATTATGGTTAAAGGATTAAATGCACCAAATGATTATATATTTTTCTTCAATGAAAGCATTGCCTGGCGTTTCTTAATCGGATTTCTTTTTTATTATCTTATAACAACTTTTTATTATGTGATCATCTATTATTCTAAATTTAATGAAAGAATAGTTCAAGAATCTAAAATGAAAAATTTGGTTACTGAAGCCGAATTAAAATCATTAAAATTTCAAATCAATCCTCATTTTATCTTTAACAGTCTTAACTCAATGAGCGCATTAACTACTATTGATCCTGACAAAGCTAGAGAAATGATTTTAAAGTTAGCGGACTTTTTGCGTTACACATTAGCAAATAATGAAAAACAAAAAAATAAACTAAGTGATGAACTGAAAAACATTAAAAGATATTTAGATATTGAAAAGATAAGATTTGAAGATAAATTTGAGTATATCGAAGAAGTTCAAACAGATTGTTCGGATGTAACAGTTCCCAATATGATTTTACAGCCGTTGTTTGAAAACGCTATTAAACATGCTGTTTATGAAACATTAGATAAAGTCACTTTAAAGCTCACTTGCATCAAAGATGAACATTTTCTAAGACTTTCTGTAGAAAATAATTTTGATGAAGAATCAAACAACAAAAAAGGCGCTGGAATCGGATTAAAAAATATTCAAAACCGCCTTGAGTTAATTTATAATCAAACCAATCTACTTAAGATCACAAAAGAAAATAATTATTATAAAGTTGATCTTTTTATCCCTCTTGAAAACCAAATCTGAAATAACTTAATTTGATTATCTCTATAAATTCTGTAATTTAAATCTCCACTAATCATTAAAAGGAGGCCGCATGAAAAAAATGTTCTACATTGTTTTTAGTTTATTATTTATATCCAATTTGTATTCACAAAACAAATGGAATTTTGTTTGGAAGCTTGATCAGATGCCAAATCAAAATCCGGAGGTGTCTTCTGAGATGGCAATAGTTAAAGCCGGCTTTGATACTGACGAAGATGGATGGGGAGAATTTATTTGCGCCTATACCGATTTAGCTGAGAATTACATAATGATGTATGAAGCAAATGCCGATAATTCTTATGATTTAGTTTGGTCCTGGAAATATCCATTGGAAGCAAATTCTTTTGCCGGTATAGCAGTTGGCGATATTGATAACAACGGCGTAGTTGATATTATTACAACAATGCCTACCATCGGTGCAGATCCTAGTCCGCCGCGTTTATGGGTATTTCAATGGAATGGCGTGCAAGGTGAAAACAAATATGGAGATTACACTACCGGTGAACCAGAACCAATAAACTCATGGGATTTTAATATCCCAGCCGGCCAAGATTTCCGGCCTTACAGTTTATCGATCGAAGATATTGATAATGACGGGAAAAACGAATTGGTAGCCGGCGCTAGAACCGGAGACAATGGCGGCGAAGTTGTAGTAGCCTTTTTTGACGGAGACCTTGAAGGCTTTGGTGCCTGGCAGATTGAATATAATTTGCAGGGTTTGAAAGGCGGATCAACTTATAATGTAACTACAGGCGATTTAGATAAAGATGGAAATAAAGAGATCTACGCATTCGTATGGAATCTTTTTACAATGTATATAATTGAATGCACAGGTGATTCACAATATGAAGTTGTTGATTCTTTAAAAACTGTTTACGAAACTCAAAATATTGATTACGGTGCTTTGGACGCAGTGAGAGTAGCTGATGTTAATAATGATGGAACTAACGAATTATATATAGCCGGAACTGAACCAGAAAATACAATTTTTGTAATTACAAATATTTCTGATGTAAGTAAAATTACTGCCGGAGATGTAAAGGAATTGTATCATATTCCGGTTAACTATAATGGCAAGTTACGTGCGATGCAGATTGCTGATCCCGATGGTGACGGTAAAATGGACTTAATGATTGCTGGTGAACAAAATGGACAAATTTTTGATCTTGAATACAAGGGTTCAGGCGATCCCGCAGATTCTGCAAATTGGGAGTTAAATGTGGCTTTCGATATTTTCGATTTTGCAAATAAAGTTCCGTTTGATTCAGGTTCAATTGATCCAAGATTGTTTTATGGCTCTCCGGCTAATGATATGGATAAAGATGGTAAAAATGAATATGTATTTGTTAATTACCGAACCACATTCCCAAATTGGTCAGATGACGCGTACGTTTGGGTAATTGAAAGTGATCAAGCAACCGGAATTCAGGAATTATCTCCAATTCCAACCGGTTTCAGCTTAGCACAAAATTATCCCAATCCATTTAACCCAAGCACTAATATCACATTCAATTTGGACAAATCAGGAAAAACTAAAATTGTAGTTTCTGATGTGCTGGGAAGAATAGTTGAAACTCTTGTTGATAGAGAGATGTCTGCCGGAGAACATCAGGTTAGATTTAATGCTGATGGTTATTCTGCAGGAGTTTATTACTATACTCTTTATACCGGTGACAATTCGCAGACAAAAAAAATGATATTGTTAAAATAAATTAACTTCACATTTTAAATTAAACGTAGCCGGTGAATATGCCGGCTATTTTTTTTATTTTAATAGTTCATCAATAAAGAAATAATTATGAACGGCTTAATTAAAGTACTTATTATAGACGATGAAAAACTCGCCCGTGAGATAACAAAAAAATATTTATCCGACAATAATGAAGTGGAGATTATAGGTGAGGCTTCAAATGGGTTTGACGCAATTAAAATTATTAATGAACAAAAACCCGATTTAATTTTTCTCGATATTCAAATGCCCAAGCTAACCGGTTTTGAGATGCTGGATTTAATAGATAATCCGCCTGTAATAATTTTTACTACTGCTTATGACAATTATGCTCTTCAAGCTTTTGAAGCCAATGCAGTTGATTACTTATTAAAACCATTTTCAAAAGAAAGATTTGATGAAGCAGTCCAAAAAGCATTCGTGTATCTGCACAACAAATTAAAACAGAACTCAATTCAAAATCTTATAAAACATAATGATGAAACAAAAAAATTCATTAACCGAGTAGTAATCAAAGACGGGCCTAAAATTAATATTGTACCTATCGATAAAATAAGATGGCTGGAAGCACAGGATGATTATGTAATGGTTCATTCAGACAATGGTAAACATTTGAAACAAAAAACCATGAAATATTTTGAAAATCATCTTGATCCAAAATATTTTGTAAGAATACATCGTTCATATATTGTTAATATCGATTTTATTAATCATCTTGAAATGAATGAAAAAGAGAGTTATAAAATAATCTTAAAGAATAATAATCCCCTGCCTGTTAGCAAAACCGGTTTATCAAAGTTAAAAGGAGTTATAAAATAAAAATTGAAACTCTTTTTTTTCATAGATATATTTGTTCAAATCTAAATGAGGACTAAATGACTTTTGATAAAGACCTTCAGTCTATTCAAGAAGCTCGAACTCTAGCTAAAATTGCAAAAGAAGCTCAACTTGAGTTTAAACATTTCTCGCAGGAAGAAGTTAATAAAATAATTAAAGCCATGGCTGAAGCTGGTTATGAAAATTCAGAACGGCTTGCCAAAATGGCTGCCGAAGAAAGCGGCTTTGGTAAGTGGCAGGACAAAGTTATAAAAAATCAATTCTCCACAAAAAATGTTTATGAATCGATTAAAGATTTAAAAACAGTTGGCATTATTGCCAGTGAAGCAAATGGAAAAGTTTTAAAGATTGCCGTTCCGATGGGAGTTGTTTGTGCACTTGTTCCATCAACTAATCCAACATCTACTGCAATGTTTAAAGCTTTAATTTCCTTAAAATGCAGGAACGGTATAGTAGCTAGTCCTCATCCAAGAACAGCAAAATCAACTCATGAGTCGTTAAAAATTTTATCTGATGCCGCAGAGAATGTTGGAGCTCCAAAAGGCTTGATTCAATGTATGAGTAATCCAACAATTGAAGGAACACAAGCATTAATGCATGATAAGAACATTGCAGTAATTTTAGCAACCGGCAGCACTCCAATGGTGAAATCAGCATATAGTGCGGGCAAACCAGCTTATGGAGTTGGGTCAGGAAACGTCCCAGCATTTATTGAACGAACCGCCAATTATAAAAAAGCTGTTGCAGATATTATTTACGGTACAACTTTCGACAATGGAACTTTATGTTCTTCCGAACAAGCTATGATAGTTGATCTTCCATTAAAAGAAAAAGTAATTGAAGAAGCAAAAAATAAAGGATGCTATTTTTTAACACCACATGAAAAAGAAAAACTTTCGAAAGTTATTCAAAAAGATTTTAGAATTAATCCTGAAATAGTAGGCCAGTCAGCAGAATTCATTGCAAAATATGCTGGCTTTCAAGTTCCAGCCGGAACTAAAGTATTAATGGCTGAGTGTAGTGAGGTTGGGAAAAAAGAACCTCTTTCCATGGAAAAACTTTCCCCAATTTTAGCTTTTTATGTTGTTGACGGCTGGCTGGAAGGATGCCACAAATGCATTGAACTTTTGGAATTTGGCGGAATCGGGCATACAATGGCTATTCACTCAAATGATCAGCCAATCATTATGAAGTTTGCGCTTGAAAAACCAGCATTTAGAATTCTGGTAAATACCGTTGCTTCAATTGGAGCTGTTGGCTATACAACTGCTTTGGATCCATCCATGACTCTTGGACCAGGTACTTGGGGCGGATCAATCATTTCAGAAAATGTAACAGCTAGGCATTTAATGAATATTAAAAGTTTAGCGTTTGAAACTAATCCGATAAATAAGGGAGAAAATGTAACTTCATTTAAAGTGCCTTCATCAATTTCAAGTGCTAATAAGTCAAACTTTATGAAAGATATAGAAGAGCGGCTTAGAGCAAGGGCGGGCAATCTTCCTTTAAAAGATTCTTTCAATAATAATAAGGTTGAAGAAATTGTTAAACCAAATGCGGCTGATGAAGAAAAAATTTATGGATCAGGAATCACCGAAAAAGAAATGAAAAGTATGATTGACAAGTTTAATTTTAAAAAATAAAAACCCGGCGGAGCGAAGTTTCAATCTAAATGCGAACTTAAATTGAAAATTGTTTTCCGCCAGGCTTATCATAAGAGGAGGCCTATGATGAAATTTTTAAGAACAACTACTTTTAAATATCCTTCTATTTTTTAGCTGCATGACAATCACTGCACAAAATAGTTTTCCAACTCTCACCTATATCAACGGGATGTTTATATTCTACACCCTTTAAAGAAAATTCAATGTTTTTATTATCAAATTCCTGAGCTAATAAAGTGTGACAGGCATTACAATTCTTAGTTAATACTTTGCCATCATCACTTACATGTTTGCCATCATGACACCTAAAACAGCCAGGGAAATACATATGCCCGATATTATTAGGAAAATGTCTCCAGCTGACATTCATCTTAGGAAAATAATTGTGAGAATAAATTTTTTGAACTTCTGAAATAGATTTTTCAATTACTTCCTTCTTCTCTTTAACAATCTCAGGGTAATTATTATTATAGAATTGTTCAATGTAAAATTTTATACTGTCTTGGGCAATCTCCGTTGTGCTGTATGGTTTTTCCAAAACTTCAACTGCTAAACTTTTTATATATGGCAATGATGGGTCAATCCAATCAAGCGACATCACATTATTCACACTTTTAGATGGAGGATTGTAAACATGAGCAGGCCTATTATGGCAATCCATACAATCCATTTTTCTCGTTTCGTATTTTTTAAGCTGGTCTTTTGATAATTTATTATCAATGCTCCTATAAATTGTTTCCTTCTTACCATCCTTTGATTTTGATTTAACCCAGGGGATTACCTGACGTTCGCGATCTGTAGTAACATAAGTAATATCATTTGCTATATTCATATGCCAATGGATGCCGGTTGTGGCTCCGGATTCTGGAACGCCTCCTCCAACTTTTAATAAAAGATTTAAAGACCACTTACTATTTTTTTCATCAGAATGAAAATAAGTATGAAGTACTCTTTTTTCTCCAAAAAAGTTTTGCGGCCAATGGCATTGTTCGCATGTTTCCTGAGCCGGCCTTAAATTATTAATAGGAGTAGCAATTGGTTTTGAATATTTATTAAATATGACCGAATATACTTGATAAGAACCTGAAATTTTTGCTTTTACAAACCAATCGGCACCCGAACCTATATGGCATTTTACGCAGCCAACTCTGGCGTGTGGTGAAGATTTGTAAGCTGTATATTCGGGTTCCATAACGGTATGACAAATTGTTCCGCAGAATTCATCTGTTTCTGTATACTCGTATGCTTTAAAACTTCCAAAAGTTGTAAATAACAAAAGTAAGATAGTGCCAACTGAAAATATCGTAAAGCTTAATCTATGTTTGGGATTATTAAAATCCAGAACAGGTAAAACCCTATTTTTACCATCGTTTGCTTTTATTCTTTTGTGCTCTCTGTAAATTCCATAAGCAATAGCTAATAGTCCTAAGATTAAAAAGCCTGGAAGAAGTATAAAAGTAAGAATTCCAAGATAGGGCGGATGTTTTGAACTTAATAAATCAAGGATGGTTAAAAATAATATTAATCCAAAGCTGACGATTGCAACAAATGTTCCTGCCAGCGTGATTGGATTATAAAAGGAAAGCGGGAGTTTTTTTTTCAAAAGCTAACCTCCCAAAATTTAATTTTGAATAGGATGATTATCGGAACTTTCCGAATCGTTATTTAAATCGTCTGAATCTTCTAATTCTTCTGCTTTACTCTTTTTAATTCTTTCCAATTCTCTTCCATGTTCTTCAGCCATTTCTTCTTCAGTAAGAGTTCCTTTTAACCAGGCAATATTCATTGGATACATCTCCGGATTAAAAATTACAAAATAGAAATGCCATACAAGTATAGCTAGAGTTGCAAGCCAGGCTTCATAATAATGAATCGTATGAGCAATGTCCCAGCCAAGTTTTGTAAATAGTCCAATGAATGTATTATCAAACCACATTACAATTCCGGTTGCAGTCATTACTATTGTACCCCAAACCAATGCCCAGTATTCGGCTTTTTCAACATAACTGAATCGATCAAGTTTAGGTTTAATTTTGGAAATACCAAGATTATATTTTGCAACATTAATTGCATCTTGTACATCTTGATATTTAGGAAGCAAATCTTTTATAAGTTCTCTTCCGCGTTGTGTAAATGATACATAAACAATGTGATACACGCTGGCTATTACCATTATCACTGCACTAATTCGGTGTAATATACTTCTATATTCAAAAGCATCTTCGCTTAAATCTCTTATATGGCTAACCCACCAGGAATCAGGAAAACGAAGCATGAAACCCGTTATGACAAGTAAAATAAAACTTAATGCTAATGTTATATGCTGAATTCTCTCATTAACTGTCATTCTTAGGTAAAGTGCATGGCCATGTCTTTCTTCTCTAATAAGGCCGCGCTGCTTCATCTTTTTAACCTTAGATTTTTTAACAAAATCTAATAAGTTATGCAGCAGCATAAAACCTATAACAACTACAATCATCCCGATATAAAGAGAGGCAATCCAGTATAATATTGGTTCTTGGGATTTACTTTCGATATTAACATGTATTTTACCGACTGTAAAATTAGCGTTCGCTCCTTTATGGCACGCTCCGCAAGTTTTTACTAGATTTTTTTTGTTTATTGTAGATGTTGGATCGCTGGCCGGTTTTATATTATGAACTCCATGGCAGCTGACACAATTTGCAACTTCAACTGATCCGCCTCTTAACGCTAATCCGTGATAGCTATCCTGATAAGTTTTAAATCTGTCACTTGAAATTCCAAATTTCTGTGAAAGTTTAACTGAACTATGGCATGGAGAACAAACTTTTGAAGAAACATTCTTATATGAAACCGGAGCGTTTGGATTATTGGTTTTCATTATGTTGTGTTCACCATGGCAATCTGTACAAACTGGAGCTTCCTTTACTCCATTCATTGCCTTTATACCATGTATACTTTGCTTATATTCTTTAGCTATAGTGGGATGGCATTTTGCACATGTAGTAGGAATATTTATTCTATTTACTGTTGAATTGCTTTCAATACCGCCAATAATATTATGAGCAGCATGACAATCGACACAATTAGCGGCTTTTTTATTTCCACCCATTAAAGCTGCACCATGAACACTTTTTTCATAGGCAGAAATGAATCCTGCTGAAGGCGCCGTTCTTGCTCTTATAGTAGGATTATCAAGATGACATGAAAGACATAATTTTTCTTGAATTATTTTTACAGAAAGTGAATCTTTTTTGCCATTATTAAATGTGATTTGATTTTTATGACAAGTTAGACAATTAGGAGCACCGGTTTTACCTTCTTTAAATGAGCGAGCATGATTTGATTCTGAATACTTATGAAAATTTTCTGTATGGCAAGTACCGCAATATTGATTGAGTTTAGCCTCACTATATTTAGCTTCAGGGGATTTTGGAGAAATTATATCATGAGTCCCATGACAGCCTTTGCAATTTACATCCTTTGGTCCGCCTGTTCCATTTGCCTGCAGCATTTGGGGATGAAATGGATGTTTTACAGCAGCATCCTGATGACAGGATTTACAATTTATTGGAGTTATATTTTCTTTGTGGGGAAGATCTTCAGGATTAAAACCCACATGACATGATACACAGTTTAATTTTCCGTGAGCGGAATGAGTTAATACTTTGGCATTAACAAACAACGAAACTTCTTTTCCGTCTCGTTCAGTCGTTAATGTTTGATCTTCATGACACATCAAACAGTCGTCATTTGTTTGAGGGTAGATGTTTTGAGAACTGGCTATCAGGCAGATTGTAAGACTAACTATAAAGTACACTAACTTTTGCAGTAGATTAGTTTCCACTTTCATTTTGTGCGATGGTCCAGACTGTCCGATGTGCATGATGATCAAAACTTTTCAATAAATTTAAGAACTGTTACTTGTTAACTATCATTTCAATATTATTCGATTTTTGAGCTTCAGATTTTTTATTTACCGGGTTATGGCTGAAATCTGAAGAATATGCGAAACCATATAATGCAACTATAATAAAAACAACAAATAAGTATATAAATAATCCCTTCATACTCTAACCTTTATAAATAAAATTTCAAATTTTGCATTATTAAATTCAGCATTAGCTGATTGGTGTATTAAAGAAAATTCAAAGAATATGCCGTAATTAATTTTGCATTATTATGTGAATTTTAAGCAAGTGTTGAATTATTTCCCACATCGAAGAATTATAATAATTCGGCTTTTTCAATGATGAGAAAGAAAATTGAAAAGTTGTTGTAAGTTTGAATTAAGTAAAAATTTGAACATTTTCATAAAGTCTTATTTGCCTCCCTTTTTCTAAATAAGCATTTATACTAAACCAAATGTTTATCTGTCTGTAAAAAATCGAGCTTTTTGTTCTGGTCAAGGGAGAATAAATCGTGTACGTCCTCTTCATTTTCAGGGATATTTCTATGAAGATATTCATTTTTAACAGATGAGTAGCTATAATCTTTCTGCCAATCATTAATATTTTCCACTATTTCCTTCACGGCATTTGTGATAAAATATATCTCTTCATTCGTCATTGTTGGATGAACTGACATGCGAACCCAGCCTGGTTTTTCAGATAAATCACCATGATTAATTTTGTCAGTTATATGTTTTGATACACCGGGAGATACATGAAGTAAATAATGACCGTATGTCCCAGCGCATGAGCATCCCCCTCGTGTTTGAATACCGTATCTGTCATTGAGAAGCTTTACGATTAAATTGTAATGAATATTTTTAACGTAGAATGAAATAGCTCCTAACCTATTTTTAATATTATCTGCTAAAATTTGAAGTCCAGTTATTTTTCCAAACTCCTCAAAAACAATTTCATTTAATTCTTCTTCCCTCTTCCGCATATTCTCAATCCCCATCTCCTCTTTTAAATTTACACAAAGTGCAGCTTTAATTGTTTGTAAGAAAGCCGGGGTTCCGCCATCTTCGCGGGCTTCAATATTTGATACGAATTTATACTGCCCCCAGGGATTTGTCCAATCGACTGTACCACCACCCGGATTATCCGGAACCTGATTTTTATATAATTTGGAATCAAAAATTAAAACTCCTGCTGTACCAGGTCCGCCGAGAAATTTATGCGGAGAAAAAAATATCGCATCAAGTTTTTCATCAGGATTTTCAGGATGCATATTAATACTTGAATATGGTGCCGAACATGCGAAGTCAATAAAACAAAACCCTCCATTGTCATGCATTATTTTTGCTAATTTGTGATATGGAGTTTCAATACCGGTAACATTGGAACAAGCTGTAAATGCGCCAATTTTCAATTTTCGGTCTTTGTAAAGAACTAACTCCTTTTCCAAGTTTTCTAAATTAACAAGCCCTTGAGAATCAGGATCAATACAAACAACATCTGCAATTGTTTCTAACCAAGAAGTGTGATTGGAATGATGTTCCATATGAGTTACAAAAACAACGGGTTTTAATTCCATGGGAAGAGTTAAATAATCTTTTAACTGTTCAGATATTCTTAATCCTAAAATTCTTTGGAATTTATTCACCATCGCGGTCATTCCTGAACCAGCTGTAATAATAATATCATCAGGACCAGCATTAACATGTTTCTTTATTATTTTTTGAGCGAGATGATAGGCATGCGTCATTGTTGTGCCAGTAATACTCGATTCAGAATGAGTATTTCCGACAAACGGCCCAAAGGTTTCAATTATTTTTTTTTCGATAGGTTCGTAAAGTCTTCCCGAAGCAATCCAGTCAGCATAAATAATTTTCTTTTCTCCATAGGGCGAAACAAAAGTTTTATCTATCCCGATTATGTTTTTACGAAACTTTTGAAAATAACTTTCCAAGTTTGACATTCAATCCTCAATCATAAATTCTTCATCAAAGATAAGAAAAAAAATTTTCTTTAACATGAATTAAGATTTGAACTCGGTGTAGATTTAAACGAAACTTTTTCCAGTTACAAGATTATAATGTTCAATTTTCATACTTTCAGAAGCCTGCAATTTGGGATCATATTCTTTTTGCAAAGCCATCTTCCATAAATAAAAATGAGAAAATGTGTGGCTAATTTGTTTCACTAATAAATTAAACTTTCCCGTTGCTTCATATATATCTGCACTTTCTTTACTATCCCAAATTGTTAAAGAAATAAATTCATCATCTTCACTGGTACTTTCAATCAAATAAGCATATTCGCATCCTTTAACGGATTTTAACTGTGGAATTATTATTTCAGTATATAATTTTTTGAATTCTTCAATCTTTCCTTCTTGAACTTTAGCGGATACAATTCTTACATACATATTCGAGTCAGAAATTGTAAATTTTTCTTCCTCACTCTTTCGCGCTTGAACTGAGTATTTTTTAATTACCGGTTCTTCTGAAACCGGGAGCATATTCCAATTCACTATTATCAAATAAATGAATTTTCCATTCTGCTGACTCAGTAAGGTAAGGTTTGGATTCTTTCAGCAGATCTTGAAATATTCCCTGCTTCTCATAATTTTCAGCATATATTTTGGTTTCCCAAAAAGTGATTGAAACAAACTCATTTGCTTTGGGTCCGCTTTTTATTAGTCCGGCAAAAAGGCAGCCACGAGTTTGCTGCAGCCTAGGGAAAACTATATACTCATAAAATTTCTTAAATTCATTTATGTATTCAGGCTTTATTTCAAGCTGCAAAAAACGCATAAACATATTGGGAACTCCATTTCTTCCAATAAAAATTTAATAAAAATATAAAGTTGTATTATTCTTTAATTTTATTTTTATTGTTTGACTTTTGGAAATACCGTTTAGTAAACAGTCTAAAATTTTAAGAATTAAATTATGTTGAATTTGGAAATTTGAAAATCAATCATTTGAATATCGTAAGTCATTATTAATTGTCATAGTTCGGTAGATAAAAGCGCTTCATAATCAAATCATCATTAATATAATCGAAAAATAATTTTCAAGGTGTTACGCAGTAAAAAAAATTAGAATTGATTCTGCTTTAATTTATTAAAAAAATAATTAACATGTTGTAAAATTAATTCTTTATTTTAAAACGAAGGATTTTCTATTAAAACACAACTATAAAATAACTATTCGGGAAATTTAAAATGAAATTTGAACACTTTGCACTTAACGTTTCTAAACCAGTTGAAATGGGACAATGGTACATTGACAATTGTGAAATGAAACTGGTTAGATCTATGGAAGAATATCCGTACACAAGATTTTTAGCTGATAACTCCGGCCAAGTTGTACTTGAAATTTATTCAAATACTTCCGCAAAAATACATGACTTCAGCAAACAGCATCCGCTAGAATTTCATTTTGCTTTGACTGTAAAAAATCCCGCAGAAACAAAAGATAAATTAATTAAAGCAGGTGCAAAAGTTGAAGAAGAAATAAAGCTTGATGACGGCTCTCATCTTATAATGCTTCGCGATCCGTTTGGAGTTCCGCTTCAATTGGTTAAAAGAGGAAAACCGCTGGTTTAAAAAGTATTAATATTATTTTAATATTGATAATTGATTTCGTAGAAGTTAAACTATTTCATCTATTTTTAACTTCCTTCATTTTTTTCTATTTTTAATTTTGATTCATCAATTATTTGGTAAACATTTCTTTCATGAAATATCTTATTGGAATTGACGGAGGGGGAACAAAAACCCATTTTCTACTAACAGACTTAGAGGGGAAAATTTTATTCGAGAATTTTGGCTCAGCTTCAAATTTTCTGCTTTTAGGAGTTGAAAAAGTATCTCAAACTATATTAGAATTAATAAATGAATGCAAATCAAAAATAAATTTTGATTATTCTGATATTTGCTGTGTTTTGCTGGGGACAACAGGCGCCGGCAGAAGAAGTGACGCTGAAAGATTGGAAATTGCATTTAATGAATTTACAAAATCAAAAAATATATTAATTAATAATTTCCATGTTGAAAGTGATGCGCGCATTGCTCTTGAAGGAGCATTTTCAGGTAAAACCGGCAGCATATTAATTGCAGGAACAGGCTCAATTATGTTTGGAAAAGATGCCGCAGGAAATATTCATCGTGTTGGCGGTTTTGGAAGATTCATCGGTGATGAAGGAAGTGGTTTTTCAATCGGCAGAAAGGCTTTAACAGCAATCGCAAAAGAGTTTGATGGAAGAGGTGCTAAAACAATTATTACAAATCTTTTTAAAGATAAATTTAAAATTGAAACTCAGGAAAATTTAATAATCGAGATTTACAAAAATAATTTTGATATTGCTGCGGCTGCTCCTTTAGTTTTAAAAGCAGCAGAAATGAATGATGAAACTGCGTTAAGGATTATTAAGGATGAATCAGACGAGCTGCTTTCTCATATCTCAACAATGGCTGAAAAAATAAATGAACCAGTATTGAATACTGCATTTATAGGCGGTATTATTAGTAATGAAAATTTATATTCCACAACATTAAAGAATAAAATTGCAGAGAGTCTTCCTTCAATTAGAATTAAACAGCCTGAAAATCCGCCTGAAGTTGGTGCAATTTTAATGGCTAAAGAATTTGTGAAGAAATTAAAATAACGGACTCATTTATTTTCTTAAAGAAGTCGAACCTAAATTCATACTTAATATTCTGTATCTAATTAAGTAGAACTTCTAAATTATCCTGTCATATCTGGAGATAAATAATGGCAATTACAAAATCCGAAAAAAGAAATCCCTGGGCATGGGTTCCCACCTTATATTTTGCTGAAGGCGTACCTTATGTTATTGTTATGACGGTTTCTGTAGCATTTTACAAGAGTGTAAATATTTCAAACACAGATATTGCTTTATTTACAAGCCTGCTTTATTTCCCCTGGGTTTTGAAACCGCTTTGGAGTCCGGCTGTAGATATGTTCAAGACTAAACGATTGTGGATTATTTCGATGCAGTTTATTGTCGGCTTAGGATTATTAGGTGTAACAATCTTCATTCCTAGTTCAAGCTTTTTCTTATACACACTTTTGTTTTTATGTTTAATAGCGCTTAGCTCCGCCACCCACGATATTGCTGCGGATGGATTTTATATGATAGGATTAAACCAAAAACAACAAGCTTTTTATGTGGGAATAAGAAGCACTTTTTATAGAATTGCTATGTGGACCGGGCAAGGATTGTTAGTAATTTTAGCAGGTTACTTTCAAATTAAAACGGGCAATATTTCCACTGCTTGGCAATACACTTTTGTAATTATTACGGTATTGTATCTATCGATTTTCGTTTACCATAATTTTATTCTGCCTCGTCCTAAAACTGATAAACCTGCTGTGAATGAAAAAGGATTCTTTTCTGAGTTTATAAAAATTTACAAATTGTTTTTTAAGAAAAAAAATATAGGCATTGCAATTACTTTTCTTCTAATATATAGATTTGGAGAAGCACAGCTTGTAAAGCTTGCTCAACCTTTTTTATTAGATCCAAGAAGTGTAGGAGGACTTGGATTATCACTTGAAGAAATAGGTGTGGCTTATGGAACCATGGGGGTCGTCGCCTTATTAATTGGTGGTATTTTAGGTGGAGTAGTTGTGTCGAGAGACGGTTTAAAAAAATGGATCTGGTGGATGTTCGCAGCTATCAATTTACCTCATCTTCTATATATCTATCTAGCTTTTGTACAGCCGGATAATTTTTATCTCATTTCATTATGTGTGGCGGGTGAACAATTCGGTTATGGTTTTGGATTCACTGCTTACATGCTTTATATGATTTACATTTCTGATGGTGAATTTAAAACTTCACATTTTGCTTTATGCACAGGATTTATGGCATTGAGCATGATGATACCTGGTGCTTTTAGCGGAATGATAGAAGAATTTTTAGGTTATAAATTTTTCTTTGTTTGGATTTTCATAACTATGATACCAGGATATTTTATAGTTCGTGCGTTACCATTTGATCCTGAATTCGGCAAAAAAGTTGAGGAGCAAAAAATATGAAAAAGTATGATAAAATTTTTATATCCTTTATTATTGTAACAATTATCCTCCTTGTAAATAATTCGTTCATAAAAAGCACTTTAAATAAATTTGAAAATGTTGATAAAGTAATTGAAACCGCAATTAATGACACCGCTTTTCCTGGCGCTGTAGTTCTAGTATCAAAGGATGGAGATATAGTTTATCAAAAAGCTTATGAACACTACACTTACGATAAAAGTTCGCCTCCAATGAAAATCAGTACAATATTTGACCTTGCATCAGTTTCAAAAGTAATTTCAACTACTACATGTGCAATGATTTGCTATGATAGAGATTTGTTCAATTTGAATGATAAAGTTTCTAAATATATACCTGAATTCGGCAAGAATGGTAAAGAAGATGTTACAATAAAAAACTTATTAGTACATGATAGCGGCTTAAGGCCAGATATTATTTCTTATCACAAATATGAAAATGTTAAAGATCCGGAACATGAGATATTAAACGAAATTTATTCAGATACATTAGTGTATTCAACCGGAACAAAAATGGTTTATTCGGACCTAAATATGATCACTATGGCTAAAATTATCGAAAAAATTACCGGTAAGACATTAGACAAATTTGCTCATGATGAAATATTCGAACCTCTTGGAATGAATCATACCATGTACAATCCGCCTGCCTCATTAAAAGATAGTATCGCTCCGACTGAGAATGATAATTATTTTCGGAATCGCCAGCTGCAAGGGGAAGTTCATGACGAAACTTCATTTTTAATGGGTGGAGTTGCGGGTCATGCCGGCTTATTTTCAAACGCTCCTGATTTGGCTAAGTTTTTGAAGATGCTTCTTAGTAAAGGCTCTTTTAATGGTAAACAATTAATTAAACCTGAAACAGTTGAGCTGTTTACCAAAAAGCAAAGTGAATTAAGTTCACGGGCGCTTGGATGGGATACTAAATCAGAGAATGGTTATTCATCAGCCGGAAAATTTCTCAGCCCGCTTTCTTACGGGCATACTGGATATACTGGAACCTCCGTTTGGATAGACCCAACCAGAAATGTTTTTATCATTTTATTGACTAACAGAGTTTACCCTACGCGTAAAAATGTTAAAATAATCCAGGTTAGGCCTAAAGTTCATAATGCGGTAATTGAAGCCTTAGAAAAATAATTGCTCTACTAGTTATGTTGTTGAAATACAAATATATTTTAGATAGATATAAATAATTGATGATTCATAAGATTTTTGCACATTTATTCTATGGCTTCAAAACACTCTCGTAGCTCTTTAATAATTTTGGTTATTTTACTCGTTTTATTTGCAGCATTGCCGGCAGGCAGGCAGGCTTTTCCAACTTCTTTAAATTCTTCAGTATTAAATTTTGTTGGGATATTAATGAATAAAAATCTATCTAACAGCATCAGCACAAAAAAACCACTATTTCAATTAACCGACAATGAAGCAAAATGGGTCGAGGATAAACTAAACACCATGAGCACTTATGAAAAATGTGCTCAAATGGTGATGCCCTGGGTTACAGGCGAATATTCTGCTGCAGATTCAAAAGAATTTAAGAGATTAAAACACCTTGTTGAAGATGTAAAAGTCGGCGGTTTAATTTTCTTTAAAGGAAATATCCTTAATGAAGCTATGTTAATAAATAAAATGCAAAGCCTCGCAGATGTTCCTTTACTAATTTCTTCGGATTTTGAAAGAGGCCTTGGGATGCGTTTAACTGACGGCCTTGATTTCCCTTACAACATGGCTTTGGCAGCAACTGGCGATATACATTTAGCGTATGAAATGGCTAAGATAGTTTCCGTGGAAAGCCGCTCTTTAGGAGTTCACCAGAATTACGCTCCTGTTTCAGATGTAAATAATAATCCATTAAATCCTATAATAAATATTCGCTCTTACTCTGAGGATAAAGAAATCGTATCCCGATTTACTTCGGCATTCATTAATGGTGAATCAGAAGAACGGGTTATATCAACAGCAAAACATTTTCCTGGTCATGGAAATACTGAAATTGATTCTCATACAGATATGCCTAAAATATCAGTTGATCAATACAACCTTGCCAATATTGAACTGGCACCTTTCGCTGCCGCTATTAACTCAGGTGTGAAATCTATAATGATTGGCCATTTATCGGTTCCAGCACTTGATCCCAGCGGTGTTCCTGCAACTCTTTCGAAAAGAATTGTAACTAATCTTTTAAAGGAAGAAATGGGTTTTAAAGGATTAGTTGTAACTGATGCAATGAATATGAGTGCAATTACAAAATATTATTCTGTAGCTGAAGCAACCGTAAAAGCTATTAAAGCTGGTAACGATATTGTTTTGATGCCGCCCGATGAAGAGATTGCAGTCAATTCAATTTATGAAGCTGTTGAGAATAATGAAATAAGCATTGAAAGAATAAATGAAAGCGTTAAAAAAATTCTTACTGCAAAAGAGTGGCTTCATATTAGAGAAAATAAATATTCAAACGTTGAAGATCTAAATAATATTATAGGTATTTCCCCGCATAAAAAACTTGCAAAAGACATTGCTGTGAAGTCCATTACTCTCGTCAAAAATGATGATAAAATAATTCCTATTGATCCCGCAACTATTAATAGAGTTGCTTGTATTTCAATTTCCGAAAGTAATGATAATGAATCTAATAAAATTTTTGAATCTCAACTTGAAAATAAATTTAGGAATGTTCAAAAAATATTTTTGACAAAAAAAAGCAAGAAAAGAGATTTCAGAAGAGCATTTAATATTGCCAAAAATTCCAATTTAATTTTATTGCCTTCTTATGTTAGAGTAAAAGCTTATGAAGGAACTGTCAGCTTATCTGAAACAAATACGGAATTCATTAATAAAATATTGGATCTTGAAACACCTTCTGTAGTAATTAGTTTTGGAAATCCTTATCTACTGTCTCTTTTTCCTAAAGCCGCAACATATCTGTGTGCTTACGGAGATGTGCCTGTCTCTCAAGAAGCGATGGCCGAAGCAATTCTTGGCGAAAATAAAATTCAAGGCAGGCTGCCCATAACTATTCCGAATACAAAATATGAAATTGGAGATGGAATTAAAGTTGAGAGTTCGACTTTAAAATATGTTGAAGGAGGAGAAGATTTAAATTATAATTTTGCCACAATTGATGCAGCAATGAAACAAGCAATAGATAATAAAATTTTCCCCGGCGCTGTTTTATTAATTGGCAAAGAAAGAAAAGTTATTTATGAAAAAGCATTTGGAAATTTTACGTATGAAAAATCATCAACTTTAATGTCCAAAGATGCCTTATTTGATCTTGGTTCAGTTTCTCAAAGTATAGGAACAATATCTGCAGCGATGCTTCTATGTGATGAAGAAAAACTTGATCTAAATAAAAAAGTTTCTGATTATTTACCGGAGTTTGCAAATAATGGTAAAGAGAAAATTAAGATTCAAAATCTCCTTGAACATAATTCAGGATTAATTGATGGAGAAGATTTTTTTACTATTCATAAAGAAAAAGAAGAACTTCTTAACGCAATTATGAATGAAAAACCTTCTTATGAAATAGGTTCGAAAAATGAGTACTGCGAAATGAACATGATTATACTTCAGCAAGTGATTGAAAAAATTACAGGCAACGATTTGTCTGAATTACTAAGCAGCCGTTTATTTAAGCCTTTGAAAATGAACCGCACCATGTATAATCCGCCCCGTGAATTATACTATTATTGTCCGCCGACTAGTGATAATTTTACTTCTGTTAAACGCAACAAAGGTGTAGCTTTTGATAGAAATACATTTGTGCTTGGCGGTGTTTCAGGAAGTGCGGGAGTTTTTTCAACGGCAGATGATCTTGCAATCTTTATGCAGATGATGCTTCAAGAAGGTTCTTACGGAGACCAGGAATATTTTAAATCGTCTACAGTAAAAAAATGGACGGAAGTTCAATCTATTATTTCACCATTCGGACTTGGCTGGGAAACTAATTTAAATAAAACTTCATCAGCCGGAGGATTATTTTCTGAAAACTCATTCGGACAATCGAGTTTAACAGGAACCTCCATTTGGGCGGATAAGGATAAAAATATTTTTGTAGTTTTGCTTACTAATAGCATTTATCCTGAAGCGAATAATAATGAGATAGTAAAGTTCAGGCCTGAACTTCACAGTAAAATTATCCAAACAGTTTCAGAAAACTTGTAATAAATTAATATGAAACATTTTGTTATTTCAATTAAATACTCTGCACCAATAGAAAAAATTGACGATCACTTGGCCAGCCATCGAAACTTCTTACAAATAGGCTACGATATAGGTTTTCTTCTTTGTTCAGGTCCCTGCAACCCAAGAACAGGCGGAATTATAATTGCCCGCTCAGAATCCAGAGAGGAATTAGAATTACTATTTCAAAAAGATCCATATCTAATTAATAAGTTGGCAGATTACGAATTCATCGAATTCAACCCGGTTAAACATCAAGATTTCTTATCCGATTGGATTAATAAGGAACTTTAATTTCCGACTACCGCGGTCACAATTCTAAAATCAATCTTTGTACTATCATTTATATAATATTTTTATTTGTATTTTTGAATATTATTTTATTATTTCAAACAATACTTAAAAATTATTATGCCTTTAAAAAGATCAAGAAATAAAATGATTGCCGGAGTATGCGGCGGAATTGCTGAATGGCTGCATTGGGATCCCACTTTTGTGCGAGTCGGTTACGTTCTCCTTTCCGTAATAAGTGCTGCGTTTCCCGGAATACTCGTTTATATTATATTGTGGGCTGTTTTACCGAATCCCGATTCAGAGAATTAACAAAAATTTCTAAATATTTTTATTTGATAGTTTTAAAAGATAACTGGGAATCAAAATGTACATTTCAATTTTTAAAGCGTTATTAAAATTATTTATACTTTTTTGCATTTTAATCTTTGTTTCATGCAGTTCTAACAATACTGAACCAACCGGCAAAGCTGATATTTCCAGCATTAATCTTCCAGCCGGATTTAAGATTAGTATTTATGCTGACAATATAGATGGCGCTAGAGAAATGGTTTTGAGCGATCATAATGTTCTATATGTCGGAAGCAGGGGCGAAGGTAAAGTATATGCAGTGGTCGATTCAAATAAAGATTACCGTGCGGATAAAATTATTACAGTTGCCAGCGGATTAAATAGTCCTAACGGTGTAGCATTAAGAGATGGCAATCTTTACGTAGCCGAAATTAATAAAGTTACTAGGTACGATAATATAGACGCAAGTTTGAATAATCCGCCTTCTCCTGTTTTAGTAAATGACGGATTTCCTAGCGACGAACATCATGGGGCAAAGTTTATTGCTTTTGGTCCGGATGGAAAATTGTATGTACCTGTTGGTGCGCCGTGTAACATTTGCTTAAATGAAAATGATGAAAGATATGCCTCAATTATGCGGATGAATCCAGATGGAAGCGATCTTGAAGTATTTGCACATGGCATCAGAAATACTGTTGGATTTGATTGGAAACCAGGGACCACTGATTTATGGTTCACTGATAACGGAAGAGATTTAATGGGCGATGATGTTCCGGCAGATGAATTAAATCGTGCACCACAAAAGGGACTGCATTTTGGTTACCCCTTTGTTCATCAAGGTGATATTCTTGATCCCGAATTTGGCAAAGGCAAAAATATTGATGATTATGTAAAGCCTGTTCAAAAGTTGGGCCCCCATGTAGCATCACTAGGAATGACATTCTACACCGGCGATATGTTCCCGGCTGAATATAAGAATCAGATTTTTATTGCTGAGCATGGGTCATGGAACCGAAGTAAAAAAATAGGTTATAGAGTTACATTAGTTAAGTTGAATGGAAATAAAGCAGTCAGTTATGAACCATTTGCGGAAGGCTGGTTGAACGGAGAAAATGTTTCCGGCAGGCCAGTTGATGTTTTAGTGATGCATGATGGTTCTTTATTGGTTTCTGATGATTTTAATGGAGTGATATACAGAATTTCATACTCTCAATAGTTTTCTATTCAATAATTTAAATCAATTTTTTGTAAAAATTATTTTTGAGACTTTCTTTTATGATATCCTTTTTCTCCGAAAGGTTGAAGTTTTTCCATCCACATTTGCTCAAGAACTTTTAAATCTTCAGAATAATTGTAATTCAAATCCTCTTTTGGCTCTAATCGATCTATCACTTCAAATGAAAATTTATCTTCTCCCAGTTTATTATAGTCGCTTTGAAGTTCTTGATTCATAAATGTACCCATTTTTAACTGAAAGCGTGCGCTGTTTAAATTGCCCGGTAAATTTTTGCCACTTTCAATAAATATTTTTTCATTCACCAAATTTTTAATTTGATAAATTCCCATGGGCGTTAAGGTTTCTTTATATTGTTTTTTTAATTTTTTTATCTATCATTTAACTTTCTCATTATTGATGTTAGAATATATTTTACTCTTAAAAAAATGCTGAAATAATTAAAAATTAAATTCCCATTATTCTGGAAACAATTTATATTTTTCAGCCCAATTAAAAAAATTTTGTCGAATTTTAATAAATGCGCAATTATACTTCTATAAATTTAAGCATCTGTATAAAAAAAATTAAATGATAGAGAATCATTAATCTATTTTGATCGTCTAAATATAGATACTATTGGAAAACAGATTAATAGGGGATAAATTAATCTATTTTCAAAAATTGAAAATTGTAAATATTTTTAAAAAATCATTTTAATTAAATAAAGGTTTATAATGCTAAAAAGAAGCAAATTACTCATGATAATTTTAAGCACTTCATTTATTTTTTTTTCATGCTCAAAAAAAGATTACGAAGTGAACGATAAAGGATTGAATCTAACCAACATTGATTCCACTGTGAGTCCGAGCAAAGGATTTTTATGATTTCGCCATTGGAAATTGGAGAAAGAAAAATAATATTCCTGATGAATACAGCCGATGGGGCAGTTTTCGAAATTTTATCTGAAGAAAACTACAAAGTACTGCATAGTATTCTTAGATAGTGCTGCAAAAAATAAAGACGCTTCACCTGGAAGTAACTTATATAAAGTCGGTATGTTTTATTCACTCGGTCATGGACACCACAAAAATTGAAAAGCAAGGTTATTTCAAAAATCAAAGGTGAACTAGACAAAGTTGATGCTATTGCTAATAAGGATGATTTATATAAAGAGATAGCGCACTTACATCAATATTTTGGTGCACCATTTTTTAGTTTTGGTTCCACTGCAGATGAGAAAAACAGTGAAATGACTATCACCGGTTTAAGCCAAGGCGGATTGGGTTTACCTGATAAAGATTATTACTTAATGAATGATGACAGATCAAAAGAAGTTAGATCAAAATATCATCAGCATATAATCAATATCTTCAAACTAATTAATTATAAAGAAGCAGAAGCAAAAAAAGCAGCAGATAAAATCTTAAATATAGAAACAAAATTAGCTAAGGCATCAAGATCAAGAGTTGAACTTAGAGTACCGGATAAAAATTATAACAAAATGAATCTCTCCGGATTAGAAAAAATTGCTCCGTAACAATTTGATTGGCATCAGTTCTTTAAGCTTGTGGATGTTGATGTTCCAACTAACCCGGGTGATATTGATGTTGGCCAGCCGGAATTTTTTACAGCCGTAGGCCAAGTGGTTTCTAATACCCCGATTGAAGATTTAAAAGCTATTTAAAATGGAATATTTTAAGAGGTTTGGAACCATACCTCAGCAGTGATTTTGTAAATGAAAGATTCGATTTTTATGAAAAATTTCTAAATGGATCAAAAGCACAAAAGCCGCGCTGGAAAAAAATTATGGAGTCTGTAAATGGTTCTTTAGGTGATGCTCTAGGCGAATTGTATGTAAAAGAAACTTTTCCTCCCGAAGCAAAGGAACGTGCAAAAAAAATTGTTAATAATCTACTAGCTGCCATGAAGGAAAGAATTCAAAACAGTTTAGATTGGATGAGTGATACAACTAAAAAGAAAGCCTTGGAAAAATTATCCGCATTCAATGTAAAGATTGGATATCCTGATAAGTGGAAAGATTTTTCAAAATTGGAAATTAAAAATGATTCTTATGTTGATAAATGGAGATAAGAGCAGCCCATTTTGAATTTCAACGCGACTTAGCAAAAATTGGAAAACCCGTGGATAAAAAAGAATGGCATATGACTCCGCAAACGGTAAATGCTATTATAATCCCGTTAGAAATGAAATAGTATTTCCAGCAGCTATTCTTCAGCCTCCTTTCTTCAATCAAAATGCTGATGATGCCGTTAACTATGGCGCAATGGGTGCGGTAATTGGACATGAAATAACTCATGGATTTGATGATAGAGGCAGACACTACGATGCCCAAGGAAATTTAACGGATTGGTGGACGAAGGAAGATGCTGATAAATTTAATAAGCGTGCAGATGTTTTAGTCGCTGAATATAATGCTTTTACACCTATAGATAGTATGCATATTAACGGAAGGTTAACTTTGGGCGAAAATATAGCTGACTTGGGTGGACTTACGGTATCTTTTACTGCCTTTAAAAAAACCGATGAATATAAAAAAAATAAAATTATTGATGGCTTTACACCTTCCCAAAGATTTTTCTTATCATTTGCTCAAGTGTGGAAAGAAAATATTAGAGATGAAAATTTAATGCTTAGATTAAAAACCGATCCTCACTCTCCAGCTAAAGAAAGAGTGATTGGCCCGCTTAGTAATATGGAACCATTCTGGACCGCATTTGATGTAAAAGAAGGCGACCCAATGAGAAGGCCTGACAGCGAAGTTGTAAAAATTTGGTGAAACAAAATTGAATTAATAAATATTTAAAAGCCTTCGAAATTTATTTTGAAGGCTTTTTTGTTTTAAAATGATATATCCCGAAAACTTCCATTAACTTATACTTATCGCGCTGAACATTAATCAATTATTTCATAAGTTAGTACTATTAAAATTTTTGCTTTTTAAAGTTAAATTAACTATGGATAATCTTCTCGCTGCCCGCTCAACAATGGCTTTGTCCCTCGGCTTTCACATCATCTTTGCATGCATAGGTATGACAATGCCTTTTTTGATGGTAGTCTCTCATTGGCTTTATTTAAAACGAAAAGATGAAATATATTTGAAGCTTACGAAGACCTGGTCAAAAGGAGTTGCAATATTTTTTGCCATCGGCGCAGTATCAGGAACAGCACTGTCCTTCGAGCTAGGCATTTTGTGGCCAGGATTTATGAAGCATGCCGGAGGTATAATCGGAATGCCTTTCAGCTGGGAAGGTACAGCATTTTTTGTAGAAGCAATTTGCATTGGATTATTTTTATACGGATGGAATAGAATAAATCCTTACCTGCATTGGTTCTCCGGATTAGTTGTCGGCATTTCAGGCGTACTATCCGGAATTTTTGTTGTAACGGCAAACGCATGGATGAATGCCCCTGCAGGATTCGATTGGGTTAATGGCCAAGCCATCAATATTGATCCATTCGCCGCAATGTTTAATGACGCATGGGTTAGTCAAACTCTTCATATGACAATCGCTGCATTCGAAGCTACTTCTTTCGCCGTTGCAGGCCTGCACGCTTTTTTAATTCTGCGAAGAAAAAATATTGCAATTCATAAAAAGGCAATGATAATAGCCTTAGCATTCGGCAGTATTGCCGCCATACTTCAGCCATTGAGCGGAGACCATTCTGCAAAAGACGTAGCTGTGAGGCAGCCCCTCAAATTAGCTGCAATGGAAGGACATTTTAAAACGGAAAAAGGTGCCGGTTTAACTATTGGCGGTATTCCAGATGAGAATACTCGTACAACAAAATTTGGAATAAAAATTCCTAACGGCTTAAGCTTTTTAGCATTTGGAGATTTTAACGCTGAAGTAAAAGGCTTGAATGACTTCCCCAAAGAAAATTGGCCGCCTGTTGCAGTAACACATATAGCTTTCCAGATAATGGTCGGCTGCGGAACTCTGCTTGCGCTTGCGGGAATTTTATTTTGGATTATTCGTTTTAAAAGGAAAAATATTTTACTAACGAAAAAATTTTTAATATTCGTTGCTTTAATCGGTCCGTTGGGATTTGTAGCAGTTGAAGCCGGCTGGATTGTAACTGAAGTTGGAAGACAGCCCTGGATAATTTATAATATAATGAGAACAGCGGAAGCAGTTTCTCCTGTGCCCGGGCAAATTTTTCATTTTACACTTTTTGCAGCTTCATATTTAGTTTTATGTTTTGTTGCTTATTGGCTTATGAAAAGGCAAATAATAAAATTAGATGAAGAAGCTCTAACAGCTTATAATGAAAACTGAAAGTGTTTATACAATATTTTAACTTTTAATCCGCCATGCAAAATAATTTTGATTTAACATTATGCTTTACGTTGTAATAATATTTTTACTCGTTTCTGTATTTCTTTACTGTTTATTGGGCGGCGCAGATTTCGGTGCCGGAATAATTGAATTAACATCGCGCGGTGAGAATAAAAATCAGATAAGAAAAATAGTGAGTGAATCCATGGCGCCTATATGGGAAGCCAATCATATGTGGCTGATAATTACCGTGGTTATTTTATTTAATGCATTTCCTCCCATTTATAGTCAAATTTCTATTTCACTTTATATACCTTTGATACTTCTATTATTTGGAATCATATTGAGAGGCACAGCATTTACATTCCGGCATTATGATGCCATTAAAGATTCATCGCAAGAAGTCTATTCAAAGTTTTTTGAAATTTCCAGCTTGCTTGTTCCATTCTTTTTCGGATTACTAATTGGGGCATTGGTATCAGGCCGTATATTTGTTAATCCTGAAAGTTTTTTTGAAGGCTACATTTTTCCATGGTTAAATGCGTTTTCAATTTCAATTGGAATTTTTATCGTATCCTTATTTTCATTTATTGCGGCAGTATTTTTAATTGGTGATACAGATGAAGAAAATCTAAAAAAAGTATTTATTAAAAAAGCCAAGATCGCAAATTTATTTACGGTTATAAGCGGCGGCCTGGTTTTTTTGTCTTCTGCGGTTTTTACAGATGTTGGATTTGCTAAAAATTTTTTCAGCCGTCCAGCAAGCGTTGGATTAATTGCAGCGGCAACTGTTTTACTTCCGTTTTTATGGAAGATTTTGGAAAAAGGCTTTACCTGGCAGTCTCGAATTCTTGCCGGGGCAGAGCTGCTTTTAATACTTTCAGCTTTTTATATAGTTTACTTTCCAACCATTGTTATGATAAAAGATGCCGAAAACCTAACGCTTATGAATAGTGCGGCATCGGAATTAACATTATCTTACCTCGGCTGGGCTTTGATATTGGGTTCGTTAATAATATTCCCTGCACTTTTCTATTTGATAAAAGTTTTTAAGCTGGGTAAGAATTGAATAATAAACGATCCTTCATTCTTATAAATTGGTTTTGTTGATTTTAAAAATTATTTCTTAATACCTTTTACCAGTTCCAGCTTAGTTGCAAATTCATTTGCAAAAGTTCTAATTGTATTTGCGACATCATTATTTTGAGTAGCCCGCAAATATGTATCCGCCATTTTTAAAAAAGTTTGATGAAAGTGAACATTCATATCGTTAACTAACATTTCTTTTGTCCAAAGGTCTATAGCCAATGTAACTTTATCTTCTTTATCCCATAGAGAAAGCATCAGCGAGCTGCATTCCCGCTTTCCTTCAAAATCAGCATCATCAGCTTCCCATTCAATTTTAAATGGCATTTTGCTTTCATCAAGCTCCACTGTGAATTTTATTTCAGATTTCTTAACTGACATTATTCTCCCTTCATTAAATTTTTATACACGTCTATAAATATCCTGAAATTAATTTTCAATATTTATGATAAACTGCAAATTTCTTTTTAACGATTTCATCATTTACATTCATATAATTATCATCGTCAACTTTAAGCCAAATTTCTCCCAGATATCTCCCGTATTTACCTTTGGAATCTTTGATAGTTTCTAAAACTATTTCTTTATTCAGGATCAATTCACGAAGAAAATCCCGAGACAAAATTCCTTTAGGCCTTTCTACGCCTCTCACCTCTGGGGCATTTATTCTATTCAATCTAATCTTTTCCCCTTTCACCCATGTATGCAGGCCAAGATCAATATCAACTGTAATTGTGTCGCCATCATATACAGCTACTACATGGGCGGTGTAATGATAAAGTGTTTGTTTCATAAATCACCTTTATATTTGGGTAATTAATTTATTATGAGTTGTTAGTTAATTTAAATGGAATATATATGAAAAAATTTTTTCTGCCAAAAAATTTACTTTTTTTTTCGCTGGTAATTTTATTTTCAACTTCAACTTTGAGATCACAAAATCTTAGCGCAGGCGGATTTATTGGTGGCGGAGTTATCAAAAGTAATTCACCGAATGAAGGCAGTTTTACTTCTTCGATTTTTATTGATTACGATCCGACTTTGACAAATTCAGTTACTTTCAGGTTGAGTTTTTTATATGCCGGATATTATGAAATGTTAGTACCCGGTTCCACAAATAGGTACAATCCTTTTGTAAAAGGTTTTAGCATTAAGGCGACAACATTTCAGCCGATAAATAATTTAGTTTATATTGAAGAAGCTGGCGGTTTACTTGCACTGAATGATAGAATATTTAAAGGAGCGGACGAATGGGATTATGGAGTTGTATTCTCTCTGCTCGGCGGTTTAGATTTGAGAAATAATAAACCTTCAGGAATTAAAATTGGTGTTGGAACCGAATTCGGTTTGACGTTTAATAATAATAATGCAGAATATTTTTCACTGCATTTTCAAATGCAATATGTGTTTTAATAAAAAACCCAGTCTCATCAGAACTGGGTCTTAGAATAGTTCAACTTGTTATTTCGCAACTGTTTTAACTTCTGATTCAATCTTTCCGTTCTTAAGTTCATCCGTTAGTCTATCAGCTTTGTAGATTTTTTTCAAAGCTTCTACCATCCCAGCGGAATGTACGGACACACATCTGTTTTCATCCTCGGTAAAAATAAAATTTCCGGGAAGGCTTTGAATATTACCATCAAATGCTAATCCAACAATCTGAGCCTTTTCATTTATCACAGGGCTGCCGGAATTACCGCCGATAATATCATTAGTTGAAACAAAATTAAATGGTACTTCAAGATCAAAATCAGACGGAGGGTTAAGCCACTTTTTAGGGAGCTCAAACGGATCTTTTTTCCCAAATGAATAATATCGATCGTACAATCCATAAAAAGTTGTAATAGGCGGAGCTTCTGTTCCGTTATATGGAAATCCTTTTATAACACCATCGGAAATTCTTAAAGTAAAAGTTGCATCAGGAGGAATTGAAGTGCCGTAAACAGCAAACAAAGCTTTTCCGAGTTCGGTGTTGTAGACTAATTCTTCAACAGCTAATTGATTTGCTTTTAACTGAAGATCGCCTTGTGGAATTTCTGTATTCACAATAAAATAAATAAACGGATCATTTGAATTTAAAATTGCATCCGGGCCTTTACTTATCAATTCTTTAATCTTTTCTTCACTAGTTAAAAAAGAATTTTTAATCATATATTCGGCTGCCTGTTTAGGAGGTTTTCCATCCGTAACTTGCTGCACAATTTTATTGTTTTTGCCAAGATATTTAATCATCTTTTCAACCTGAGTTTCCAACAAAGAAAGTTCATAACCTTTATCTAAATCAGAGGGATAAAGGTATTTAATAGTTGTATCCAGTTCTGCACCGATATATTCTTGGTCGCGCTTCTCTTCCGGTTTTTTTAATTCCCTTGCAAGCGATATAACATCAGAAGCGATAAAGAAATACTCTGAAGTTCTTTTCGAATTTAAAGTCATAACATACAGCTTATTAGAAATTTCTCTCTTTTGGCTTTCAAGACTGTCAATTTTATCCCAAAGTGTCCCATATTGCGGATTAAGTTTCTCATTAGATTGAACCGCATATTTAAACTTCTCTTCAAAATCTTTTTTCTTCTGCATTAAGATTGGGTCCCTAAGTCCTGCAAGCATTCCATTATAAGCTTTTTTTGAATTCAAATAACGCAGAAGTTGTACTTGATATTCATCTTTTTTTTCCGGCTGATCAATCATCAATTTGGAATAAACTTGAACCATTCCATTTAAAAAATCCAGAGTTCTGGGATAACTTATATCACGAAGATACTCAAGTTCTGAAACCGTGTTGAGTCTGTTTGTGGAAGCAGGATTTCCTACCACAAAAACTGCTTCGCCTGGATTTGCACCATTGGGACTCCATTTAAAGTAGTTTTTTGTTTTTAAGGGTTTGCCGTCATCGTAAACTCTAAAGAAGGAACAATCCAAATCATAACGCGGGTATGTAAAATTATCAAGATCCCCGCCGAAATATCCCATTAAATGTTCAGGGCTGAAAACAAGCCTTACATCATTATATCTTTTATAACCATACAGTGAATACTTTGCGCCATCATAAAGCGGGACAACTGAAACTTCTAAACCTGTACTATCCGATTCTATTTTTTCCAAATCCGCAATAGCCTCATCTTCTTTGGAGAGTTTTTCGAAATCAGTTTTAGCGCTGTCTATTCTTAATTGTATCTCCCTTGTTACGTCTTTAATTAGAACAAGCTGGTCAACATATAATCCAGGGACAGGCCTTTCCGCTCCTAATGAATCAGCATAAAAACCATCCTTTAAAAAATCTTCTCCATCCTTTTGTACATCTACCACACTTTCACGTGCGCAATGATTATTAGTCATTACTAATCCGTCTTCGGAAACAAAAGAAGCTGAACAATAATTTGCAAATCTTAAAGCCGACATTCTTACATGATCAAGCCATTCTTGAGTAGGGGTAAAATTATATTCTTGCTGAAAATAATTTAAAGGAGGATATTCAAATGTCCACATTTTACCGGTATCAAATTTTCCGGCCTTAATGGTATCTAGATTTAACCAGCTGTAAGCTTGATTAGTGGCAAGATTAGGTTTTGAAATATCTTTAGATGACGTGCATGCTGCAAAAAAAACTAAACCGGCTATTGTAAGCTTTGTTAGGATAGAGGGAAAAGAGATTATTTTCATTAAAAAACTCGATAAAATTTCATAATATTTTAAACTATAGAAAACAAAATTAGTCCTTTAATTGTATTTATAAAAGGGGAATTAAATGTGATGATACATAGTTCACTAGATATGTATTTATTTTTAATCTTTTTTTTATTGACTATAATAGAATGCTTACTTATTTTGTTTTTAGTTATTCGCTTCCCCCACACAGAGTTTTAACGTTAAGACCAACGTAATTGTTTTTAAAACTTCGAGTTGCAGTTCAGCTAATCACGAAGTTTCATAAACATGTGTTCCATTGTAATTCTTATTTTATTACCGCTATCGACTGATTAATAGATTAACTATAAATGCCGTTTACCTGGTATTTATGAAGTATATCAAGTTTAAGATGTGCGATGAAATGATGAATAGAATTAATTCACGGAATAAAAATTTAAATCTAAGGATTCACAAACTCAGATCACTAAAACTATTATTCTTCACCTTCTTTTTTAACAAAGTCGATCAACCATTAGTTCGCCGCAGAAATAAATCTCCCCCGGTATAAAATTCAAGTTTTTCAATTTAAGAATAACTATAGATTTAATGGGTTTTAAAACGATGAAAAGGAGTAATTTGTTATGGCTAAATCTAAAGTAAGCAAATCTACATTCACACAAACTGTATCGGGAGTTGTAAGCCTTAAAGAAATAAAAGAGGTTAATCCTGATCTTGAAATTAAAATTTCGATTATACGAGACTGCATAGTTTTACATTCGCAAGTTTTTCAATTAGCAAAAAATCAGAGAGAGATAAAATACAGTTTGTCATTCGAAAATGAATATCAAAAACCAATGGGGGTAAGATTATTAGTAAGTCCGGATGTGCCTGATAAACAAGTAAATGTTATGGAAAGTCATTCACAATGGGTGCCTGCAAAAGAATTTGCTAAAGAATCCACTGCTAAAGTTCAATTGATTTTACCGGAAAAATTATATTTAACCTGGTTAAATTTTTGCAGAACTTATACTATTAAAGGAAGAGTTATTTGTAGAAGATGGGTATGGAGTCCAATTCAGCATAGATTTACTATTTGCGATGCCCCGGTAAGAGGGGCATTAGTAAGTGCCTACGACGTTGACCGGTTTTTATGGCTTGTACTTTAGAGATAAAGTTGGTTCTGCTTTTACAGATGTTAACGGAAACTTTGAAATCAAATTCAAATGGTGCTGCTGGTGGTGGTTTCCCATGGATTATTGATCGATGGCAAATTGATCCGAACATTCTGAAAAAAATAAAAGAGCTTTTTGCTCAAGTTCAATTTCCATTCCCAATCCCGCTTCCAGACCCAGCTCCGGATTTTAATTTCTTTCAAAGATTAGTAGCTGGTATTAATCAAACGAACTCACAAATAAACGGGCTCAGTGAAGAATTAAGCAGCAGCAATTTTACAAGTCTTAGCGAACAGCTGGTTAAAATTTTACCTTCTTCACCAGAATTAGAGAAATTGAAAATTTGGCCGTGGTATCCATTATCTGACTGCAAACCCGATATAGTATTTAACGTAACTCAAGATTGCGGTGATGGTGATCAAACCATTTATTCAGAATTAAATTCACAAACTCGGTGGGATATTGATACAGTATTGGATGGAGTAACCCTTATAGCAAATGAAAATGCCTGCTGTGGTTCATTTTGTTGTAATGATCCTTCAGACGAAGATTGTTTAGTATTTGAAGGGGTGGGTTGTGATGGAGGGGGTGTAGGATATCCAATTGATCTCATCGAACAAGATACAGCAAGTCCACTTCTAGGGTTTGCAAAGCCAGGTACTGAAGACAGACCGTTTGGAGGAATCATTCAGTTAGCTGCCGTATTTGGCGATGGAAGTAATGTAGATTATTATAAAGTGCAGAGAAGAAGAATTTATCCATCTTCAACTGGATGGGAAGATTTGCATGAAGATGAAGTTGGATCTTTTAATAGATTCCATTACCGTGGTTTTCCTCCGAATAAAAAAGAAGTAGTAAAACTTTTACCCGTTGCTGGAGAGCAAGTGTTAAGGACTATTTCTCGTTATCGCGAAGAAAATCCAGATGTAGATACTGCTGTTGACCCTATTAATTCTGAATTTCTTGTAAAATGGATCACTGCAACCTCTTCTGCTCCTTTATCTGGACTTATTGATGGAGTATATGAATTCCGCGTTATTGGTTATGAATATGATCAAACAAATGATCAACTAATCAATCAACAAATAATGGCTGTTTGTCCAGCTCCGGGTCAGGATGTAGATCCAGCGGCACATTCAACTTTCAGATTAAGGTTAGATAATAGAAATGCTATTTATTCAGCAAGCAGCGTTCATATTGATACTGATGAACCGGGTTGTGATTTCCCAAATATTAATGCTGTTATAATAAATGAGGGAAATACCAATCAAAAAAGTGTAGATTCATGTGGGATTGCTCGTGTTTCAGAAGGAGATACAATATCAATCTATTTTAACGCCAGCGATATTGATGGTCATCTTGATGAATACTTCTTAACGGCACATTGGGATGAGAGCGATGTATTTAATGTTATATCAGCGGGAACACTAGAAGCACAAACCTCAAGTGACTCATTAGTTGGGCCTCATTACAATAATACCTTTTCTGATCCAACTCAGATGAGCTATAGAACAGCTCATAGTATTGACCGGCCTTTCTGGTATGGCGGTAATTATAAAGTAACTGTTACGGTTGGAGCAACAATTCTAGGTAATACTCATAAAGCATTTGAAACATGCTGTGCTTTCCTATTGAGGCTTAGAGTTTGGAAAAGAACAACTAATGGGTGCGGTCGAATTCATTTGAATACCTGTGAATTTAGTTTCACCATTATAAGAGAAGATTTAATCGGCAATCCAGCATTTCCAAGCTGCACAGAGCTTTGTCCGCCTGATTCTAGTAACAATATTAATAGATTAACAAATTCAGTTGCGATAAAATAAAATGAAATTTTATTGGCTGTTCATTAGCATATTAGCTGTTTGGAGATTGACTCATTTGCTCGCTTTAGAAGATGGGCCTTGGGATGTAATAGTGCGGCTAAGAGAAAAAGCTGGCGCAAGCATTTGGGGCAATCTCCTTGATTGTTTTTACTGTTTAAGTTTATGGATTTCAATTCCATTTGCTTACTTAGTAGGATCAGAATGGCTGGAAATAATTATTCTCTGGCTTGCAGTTTCTGGAGGTTCAATAATTATTGAAATAATAACAAGTTCTTTATCAAAAAAAAATAAAACAGTTTATTATGAAGACAAGGATACGGAGGATTAAAATGTGCTGCGGTAAAAAAAGGCAACAATTAGATCAAATTTATAATTCATTACGACATAGCTCATATAATGAAAAAAAAGAACGTAAAGAAATTAATTTAAATTCAAATATTTTATTTGAATATGTTGGCAAAACCGGAATGACTGTATATGGTAGTTCAACGGGAAAAAGATATAGATTTAATTCCAACGGAATGGTTGTAGAGGTAGATGCAAGAGATAAAAATTCCATCGCAGCAGTACCGAATTTAAGAATGGTTCCGAATAGGTAAAAAGGATTAAAAAATATATCTACTTATCAATGAAAAAATATTAGATATATGAATCCGGCTGATATAAAGGTTCTATTTCCCACTCGTCTTCAATAGTACCGATACAATGTGAACACTTGTGAACATTGAAAATCACTTTTTCTTCGCTAGGTGTTGCCCTAATAAAATTTAATATCGTCTTGCAGCTAGAACACTGAACGATGTGAGAGGTAGTTGTTTTCTTGCTGCAGTCCGGACAAATAAAACCCAAATCGCCGGGTGTTTCTTCCGGGTGTACAAGAAAAATTGAATTACATTTTATGTTGTTGCATTTAGCGAAGTGCCATTTAACAGTATCATTTTTTGCGATAGTTTTATCCCTCAAGTAATTATTGGTTGTAAACATAAATAGATATATTTAAAAAGTCTATTGAAAAAAACATCTCTTGTTAATTTTTATTAATTATTTTATAAATTGAGAGTGTAAAGTTAATATCATCTTGAATACAAAGTAATACAGAATTAATTCCACGAAAATTTTTTCAACTACTTTTTAAAATAAAGATTGGAGCGGTATAAAATGGATAAAATTAATTGCTTTAAGGCTTACGATATTAGAGGGAAAGTACCCTCCGAATTAAATGGTGAATTGGCATATAAAATTGGTGTAACCTTTTCAAAATTTATTGAGGCTGAAAAAATTGTTGTTGGCCATGATATTAGAAAAACTTCTCAAGCAATTTCCGATGCACTTATTAGAGGATTTACCGATGCCGGAGTTAATGTAATAGATATAGGACTTTGCGGTACTGAAATGATTTACTACGCAGTTCCGCATTTTCAGGCTGACGGCGGAGTTATGATTACTGCCAGCCATAATCCACCTGAATATAACGGGATGAAATTTGTTAGAAAAAATTCTGTGCCTGTAGGTTATGACAGCGGCCTTAACGTGGTAGAAAAAATGATACTTGCAGATGATGTTGATCCCTGGGGACCGCATGATCCCGGAAAGATTGAACATCAAGATATTATGAAACATTTTATGATTCATCTTAAAAAGTTTTATGATGCACACAAAATAAAGCCGTTAACTGTTGTTGTAAATGCTGGTAACGGCTGCGCTGGTTTATCACTTAATGCAATTGAACCTGATCTTCCAATTAAAATGATAAAAATTTTTAACAACCCTGATCCAGATTTCCCAAATGGTGTTCCCAATCCTTTATTGATTGAAAATAGAAATTCAACAATTGATGCGGTCATAAAAAATAAAGCTGATCTTGGAGTAGCATGGGATGGCGATTATGATAGATGCTTCTTCTTTGATGAAAAAGGAAATTTTATTGAAGGTTATTACATTGTCGGATTGCTCGCGAAATCAATCTTGAGAAAACATCCCGGTGAAAATATAGTGCATGATCCAAGACTGATTTGGAATACTCTTGAGGTTGTCAATCTGGCTGGTGGAAAAGCAGTTGAATCTGTTAGCGGGCATGCCTTTATAAAACAAAAAATGCGGGAAGTGAATGCAGTGTATGGCGGCGAAATGTCTGCTCATCATTACTTTAGAGAGAATGCATATTCGGATAGTGGAATGATTCCATTTTTATTAATTCTTCAATTAATGTCTGAAGAAAATAAAAAGCTTTCGGAATTAGTTGAAGAAATGATTTCCAAATATCCATGCTCTGGCGAAATTAATACAACCACTCCAAATCCTGCTGAAAAAATTAAAGAGGTTGAATCAAAATATAAGGATGGCAAGCACGATCATGTTGACGGTTTAAGTATGGAATATCCAAATTGGCGTTTCAATTTGCGTATGTCAAACACTGAACCAATTCTTCGTTTGAATGTTGAAAGCAAAGGAGACAAAAAATTAATGGAAGAAAAAACAGAAGAGCTGCTAAAAATTATCAGAGAATAAATAAAACTAAGAATTGAAGTTTATTTAATTGAGATCATCTAAAAATTTTTATTCCGGGCCTTTTGCTGACGGAAATCAGTATTGACCCGGAATCTAAATCTCAGAATTTTGATGAATACCAAAGCCGAATAAAGTCTAGCACAACAAAATTTCCTTTTAAAACAGCCTCAGAATTACGAACCCCATCTAATATTATACTTAAATTATTTTTGGACAATATTTTCAACTGTGAATGGTATTTTTAGTTTTTCCCATTCCAATTTAATTATTGCCGAAGTGTCCGAGGTTTTGGTGAATGTATATTGAAGCCATTCAACAAAATTTCCATTTTCAGGTTTTACTTTAAATCTTAAAATATCCTCTGAAATATTGTATTCAAATGCGCCCCATTGATCAGCAACCTTATTAAATATTAATGTCCATTCACCAGTTTTAGAAGGAATAGCAAAGAAGCTGTAAGATCCAGCTTTTAATTTTTTGCCATTAATTTTAACATCGCCTTCAAAAGTAAATTTAGTTGCTTCATCTGCACCGGCACGCCACACCACATTGTATGGAACAAGTTTTCCCCAAATCACTCTTCCTTTAACACCAGGCCGGCTATACGAAATATTAATTTTTGATAAGCCAACAACCTGCATTACTCCTGCTTTAGGACTTACCCTTATTTGTTTATCATCAGACTTTTGCTGAGAAAACAAGTAACTATAATTAGATGAAATAAAAAATAAAGCGGCGATTAAAATTGATGGATAAATACGTTTTAAACGAGACTGATTACAACCAGGTACTAACATTTATTACTCCAAATAATTGAACTATCACTTCACTAATTTAAAGAATAATAATTAAAATTCATCTTGTTTTATTTAGTACTATTACAGTTTTTTCAATTCATTAATTAAAATATCAAATTCATCTTTTGTGTTATAAAAATGCGGCGCAATCCTAACAATACCTTCCCTAACGGCTGCAATTATTTTTTTTTCATTTAGTGATTCAAAAATTTTTTGAGAATTTTCATGATTAAATGAAACTATACCTGCGATATTTTCTTCACCACAGTTTGAAAGGATTGGCCTGATTTCTATTTTTTCGAGCGCTCTAATCAAATAACTGGAATTCGCTATTATTGTTTTTTCAATATCATCATAGCCAAATTCTTTAAATAATTTCAGTGATGCATTCAATGCATAAATGCCCATTGTATTAAGAGTCCCCGTTTGAAGTGCGTCAGCGTTTTCTCTCAAATTTAATTTATAATCCAAAAGATTCCATGCACTTTTAACCGATTGCCAACCAACATATCGCTGGTTTATTTTTTCCTGAATATCTTTAGATACATAAATAAAAGCTAAACCTTGCAATCCCATTAACCATTTTTGTGTTCCGCAAGAAATATAATCAATACTATCTCTTTCAACGTCCAACCCTACAGCGCCAAGGCCTTGAATCGCATCAACACAAAATATAATTCCCTTTTCCTTGCAATAACTGCCTAATTTTTGCAAATCAATTCTATAACCTGTTAAAAACTGAACCTGGCTAACTGAAATCAATTTTGTTCCCGGTTTACCATTTTCAATTATGTCTTCGGCAGATACAATTCCTTTATGGGATTTAACGAAATCGATTTCAACTCCATCTTTTTCAAGATTCAGAAATGGATAAACATTAGCTGGAAATTCGATATCATTTAATAAAATTCTATCTCCCTTATTCCATTTGATACTTTGAGCCAGTAAGTTTAAACCATTACTAGTATTATCAACAAATGCAATTCTATCCGGCGTTGAATTAATTAAATATGCAAGCTCAGATTTTGTATCCTCAAAAACTTTTAACATTGATTTAAAATCATCAATCTCTTCTTCGCTTTTTTGTTTAACGAGTTTATCCACGGTCTCAACAACTTTTTTTGACAATGGACTTACAGCTGCATGATTTAAATAAATTATATTATTTGATAAATAAGGAAAATAGTTTCGAGCTTTTTTTATTTGCAAGTCATCCAACATGATTAACCGATTTTTTTTATATTTTTGAAATTATAAACAATAATAATTAGATTTTATTACACTTTCTAATTTTATGAAGTTGTTTAAACTTACTTTTTTCAAATTTGAACCACAGGTAAATTAATGAGAAAACCCCGCAGCACTAAACCAAAAGAACTTAAAAGCAGTGAACTCAGGTGGAATTGTGATCCGAAAATATTTGATTTTAAATCAACGAAAGATTTGGAACCTCTTGAAGGAATTCTTGGACAAGAGCGAGCATTAAAAGCAATCAAGTTGGGTGTAGAAATTAAAAGTCCGGGCTATAACATTTATATTGCAGGCTTATCGGGTTCCGGCAAAGCATCTTCTGTTAAAGAAATTTTAGAAAGAGTTTCAAATGAATGTCCTCCACTTAAGGATTATGCATATGTAAATAATTTCAAAGACAGCGATAGGCCCATTTTATTATCGTTCGACTGCGGAAAAGCAAAAGAGTTTAAAAATGATCTGGGGTCGTCAATAGAAATATTAAAAAATAGAATTCCGCAATCTTTAGATAATGAAATGTTTTCTAGCCGTAAAAAGAAAATTGTTGAACAATACAATCAAAAAGAACACGAGCTTTTCGGTAATTTTGAAGAAAAACTAAGTAAGGAAAATTTTTCCCTTGGACAAATAAAAGTTGGAGAAGTTGTTAAACCCGACTTATTCCCGGTTATTGAAAATAATCCTATTCCAATTTATCAGCTTGACGACAAAATTAAAGAGGGAAAAATTTCAAAGGAAGAAGCACAAGAAGTTGTAAAGAAATATAAATCCCATCAACAGGAGCTTCAAGTTATATTTAAAAAAGGATTGAAGCTTAGCCAGGAATTTCAAACAAAAATATCAAAAATTGAAAGGGAGACGGTTGAGATTGTTGTAAAAAGCGTGATTGAAAATCTAAATGATGAATATAAAGATAAGAAGATCAAAAATTTTCTTGATCAAGTGCAGGAAGACATACTTGATAATATTCAAATTTTTAAAGGCATACAAGCACAGCAAACCAATACTGAAGACGGATTGCTGGTTGACTATTTCAAGGTTTATGAAGTTAACATAATTCTGGACAACACGGAATCCAAACAGTGCCCGGTGATTATTGAAACCTCGCCAACATTCACAAATATTTTTGGAACAATCGAAAAGATAAATGATGGTCGAGGCGGTTGGTATACAGACTTCACAAAGATAAAAGCAGGTTCTTTACTTAGAGCGAACAACGGATTTTTAGTGATAAATGTAAATCATCTTTTAGAAGAACCAGGAGTTTGGCGGATATTAAAGAGAGTTTTGAGCTATAGAAAATTAGAAATCCAGGAACCCCCTGGTTATTTCCAAATGGCCTCAACTATGCTGAAGCCAGAACCTATTCTCATTGATGCAAAAATAATTTTAATTGGAAGTCAACACATATATTCTCTTCTTTCAAATTATGAATACGATTTTAAAAAAATATTTAAAGTTAAAGCTGACTTTGATTATGAAATTAAACGCAATAACGAGGTTCTTGTAAAATATGCTCAGGTAGTGAAAAAATTAATTAAAGATGAAGGTTTATTGGAATTTGATAACAAAGCTATTGCAGCTATAATAGAAATATCTGCAAGATATGCGGGACAAAAAGATAAGCTTACAACGCGCTTTTCTCAAATTGCAGACATTGCACGTGAAGCAAGTTTTTGGGCAAACGATGATGGATTTAATGTTGTTTCTGACGCTCATATTCGTAAGGCAGTTGCAGCTGCAAAAGATAGACATGGAATGCTCGAATCTAAAATTACTGATATGCTTACCGAAGAAAGTATTCTCATTGATACGGAAGGTGAAAGAATCGGACAAATAAACGGGCTGGCAGTTTACAATGCTGATTTTTATTCTTTCGGAAGGCCGACTAGAATTACTGCGACAGTATCTCTTGGCGGCGGAGCAATTATTAATGTTGAACGTGAAGCTGGTATGAGCGGCAGACATTATAATAAAGGCGTATTAATTATATCGGGATATTTTCGTGAAACTTTTGGTCAAGATCAGCCTTTATCTTTCAATGCAAATTTAGTGTTCGAACAATCTTATGGAACCGTTGACGGCGATAGTGCATCTTGTGCGGAAATATTTGCTCTAGTTTCCACTTTAGCTGGTCTTCCTATTAAACAATCAATTGCAGTTACAGGTTCTTTAAATCAAAAAGGTGACGTTCAGCCAATCGGTGGCGTTAATGAAAAAATAGAAGGCTTTTATGATGTTTGTAAATTAAAGAAATTAACCGGCAAACAAGGTGTAATTATGCCTATTCAAAATGTTAAAGATTTAATGCTTCGCGAAGATGTTATTGAGTCGGTTGAAAAAAGTGAATTTCATATTTATCCAATTGAAAGAGTTGAGGAAGGAATTGAAATTCTAACCGGGGTAAAAGCCGGGAAAAGAATTCCCACAGGCGGTTATCCCGAAGGAACTATTTTCGATTTAGTTGAGAAAAAAATTAAAGATCTTTATAGAAAATCAAGAGCTGGAAAATCTATGAATAATATAAATGCACATAAGAAAAGGAAGAAATGAATATAAAACTGAATGAAGTATTTGCTAAAACAAAAATACTTTGTACTCTAGGCCCGGCTACCAGTTCATCTGAAGAAATTAAAAATCTTATTTTTAGCGGAATGGACGGTGCTAGGTTAAATTTTTCTCACGGCAATTATGCTTTTTATGAAAAAGTATTTGATAATATAAATCAAGCATGCAAGGAAACCGAATCTCCACTTGCAATACTTTTAGACTTACAAGGGCCTAAAATTAGAATCGGTGAATTATCTGAAGATGAAATAGAAATTGAAACTGGAAGCAAAATTGAAATTACGATTGATGAAGTAAAAGGCACTAAAGAACTTATTACAACTTCTTATAAGCAGCTTGTTGATGACAGTAAAATTGGTGAAATAATTCTTATAGATGATGGATTAATAAGATTAAAAATAGTTGAAAAGAAAAAAAGATCAATTATCTGTCTTATTGAAAATGGCGGCACGCTTCATTCAAAAAAAGGAATGAATTTACCTGGAATGAAATTGTCCACTCCTTCAGTTACAGAAAAAGATTATAGAGATCTTGAATTTGCAGTCAAACATCGCGTCGATTATATTGCTCTTTCATTTGTAAGATCCGCAAATGATATAACATCTCTTAGAAAATGGCTTCAAGAAAGAAATCTTTCTATTCCAATTATTGCAAAGATTGAAAAGAAAGAAGCCGTGGATGATTTTGACAAAATACTCGAAACCGCTGATGGGATAATGGTAGCCAGAGGTGATCTTGGAGTTGAATTACCTCCGCAAGATGTGCCTATAATTCAAAAGCAAATTATTAAAAAATGTAACTCAGTGGGCAAGCTGGTAATAACCGCAACCCAAATGCTTGAGTCAATGATTCATAACCCTATTCCAACTAGGGCTGAGGCTTCAGATGTGGCAAACGCTGTGTGGGACGGTACAGATGTGGTTATGCTAAGCGGCGAAACCTCTGTCGGAAAATATCCTTATAAAACCGTTCATATGATGAATGATATAATTAGAAATGCTGAAGTACACATTCCTGAAGTAAAACATGCTGATTTTAAAATCCCATTAAGCATCGAAGAAAATTTATTTGACGCAGTAGGACGAGCAGTAACAGAAATGAGTAAACAAGTTAGTGCTGCTGCGATAACTGCTTTTACATCTAAAGGTAGAACTGCAATTAACCTTGCCAAGTTTAGGCCTAATGCAAAAATAATAGCCCTTTCAGATAGTTTTGAAACTATGAATAGCCTCTGCCTAAGATGGGGAGTTATTTCCGTTTATCTTGAAGATTTGAAAAAAGAAAACCTGGTAATTGATAATGCAAAAAAATTGATTGTTGAAAATAGACTGGTGGAAAAGGGAGATATAGTTGTTTTTACCGCAGGTGCACCCTATTCAGAAAAAAATAGAATTAATTGGTTGAAATTTGAAGTAATTTAATTATGAAAAATATTTATGAAAATTAGAAATTATATTTTAGCAGAAACAAATTGGAAACATGTTTCCAAAAATAACTTTAACGTAGTAATACTGCCATGGGGAGCAACCGAAGCACATAATTTCCATCTTCCATATTCAACCGATATAATTGAAGCAGAACATATTTCTGCGGAAGCAGCAAAAATTGCAAATGAAAAAGGTGCAAAGATAATTGTTCTATCGGCAGTTCCTTTTGGCGTAAACACCGGCCAACTTGATATAAAATTATGTATCAATATAAATCCAAGTACACAAGCCGCTATTTTGTATGACGTTGCTTATGCACTAAAGTATCAAGGGTTTAATAAGCTGGTAATAATAAATTCCCATGGCGGAAATGATTTTAAACAAATGATTAGAGAAATTCATCTTAAAATTCCTGACTTTTTTATCTGCGTAATTAATTTTTATAAGATGGTTGATAACAATAAATTTTTTGATGAACCGGGCGATCATGCGGGGGAATTGGAAACAAGTTTCCTTCTTCAAGTTAAACCCGATCTAGTATTGCCTTTGGATCAAGCTGGCTTAGGCAAAGAGAAAAAATTTAAACTAACCGGATTAAAAGATGGATGGGTTTCTGCACAACGCCAATGGAATAAAATTTCGGAAGATACAGGTGTAGGAAATCCCCAAAAAGCTTCTGCAGCAAAAGGCAAAATATTTATAGATCACATCGCAGAAAAAATATCCGGGTTTTTAGTCGAGCTTGATAATGCAGATATAAATGATTTGTATGAAAATTAAAATATATTCAAACTTAGAATATTCTTTAGACTTGACTATTTGATTTAACTTGCTTAATAATGAATTTTGTTTTTAGGAATGGATTTTATGAACATGAATCAGACAGATAATGGCAAGTTCGAAGGTGTTGTAGCAAAATGGTGGGAACCAACCGAGAATAACAAAATATTATGCACACTTTGTCCGCGGTACTGTAAAATTGGTGAAGGCCAGCCTGGATTCTGCTACATAAGACAAAATCACGGCGGTCAGTTGTATACCATTGGATATGGCAGGCCCACAGGATTTGCAGTTGATCCAATAGAAAAAAAACCTTTAAATCATTTTTATCCTGGTTCTAAAATTTTAAGTTTTGGCACAGCAGGCTGTAACCTCGGATGTAAGTTTTGTCAAAATTGGTCTATTAGTAAGGCAAAGCTCGATGATGAGAATTCGATTAAGGCATCACCGGAAGAGGTTGTAAGACTCGCGCAAATGTATGATTCCCCTTCCATAGCTTTTACATATAATGATCCAACTATATTCGGTGAATACGTAATAGATATTTCTCAGATAGCCCGCGATAAAGGAATAAATTCTGTTATGGTTACTGCCGGCTATATAGATAAAAATGCACGTAAGGAAGTGTACGAATTTATCGATGCGGCAAATGTAGATCTGAAAGGTTTTACAGAAAAATTTTACGATAAAATAACTTACTCTCACCTTGAAAATGTGCTTGATACCTTAATTTGGTTAAAGAATGAAACAGATATCTGGTTTGAAATTACTACATTATTAATTCCGGATGAAAATGATTCGGCAGAAGAAGTTAAAAAAGAATGCGATTGGATACTAAGAAATTTGGGAGAAAATGTTCCACTTCATTTTACTGCATTTCATCCAGACTTTAAAATGACAAGCAAAACAAAAACTCCTGCATCAACATTAATGCAGGCTAGAGATATTGCAATTCAATCTGGAATAAATTTTTGTTATACAGGCAATGTCCATCATAATGAAAGTCAAACAACATATTGTCCCAATTGCGGTTCAAAATTAATTGAAAGAGATTGGCATTCTATTCTAACAAATAATTTAAAGAATGGAAGCTGTAAAAAATGCGGAATAAAAATTCCCGGCGTATTTTAATATTTTATTCTACTTATTAGTTTCTGCTTTCTAACATTCCCTTTCTATAAATTTTTAATAATACTTAAATATTTTTTAGAATATGATTAACTTAAAATCATAAAAATAATTTATTAATTAATTCACAATATTTTTATGAAAAATTTTTTTACTATTCTTTTAATAATGCTACTCACTGTAAAATACAACTTCTCTCAAAATGCTGACTTGCCAATTGTTCCTTCACCGCAGGAAGTGATTTTTGGTAAAGATAATTATCACTTTAAGACTAAAACTATAATTTCAATTAATATCAAAGATGATGAACAATTAAAGCTTTCAGCAAATGAAGTTAAATCATCATTGAAAAATTCATTGAATATCAATTCAGAAATTACCGATAAAAAATCCGGCGATATTAATTTACAACTAACCAGTTTCCTAAATAAAGATATTCCTTTAAATAGTGATGAGGGATATGAATTAAATATTTCTCGCGGTAATATTACGATAAAAGCAAAATCTGCCAAAGGCATTTATTACGGTTCAATGAGTTTAATTCAACTCATTGAAAATTCTAAGAATAAAAAATTACAAGCGCTTCAGATAGTTGATTGGCCTGATTTAAAAATCCGTGGTATATCAGATGATATAAGCCGCGGCCAAGTTTCAACAATCGAAAATTTTAAAAGAATTATTGATCATATTTCCCGGTACAAGATGAACACATATATGCCATATATGGAAGATATGATTCAATTTGAATCTTATCCTTCTATCGGGAAAAATCGCGGAAGGTTAACCAAAGATGAGGTAAGGCAAATAGTTGCGTATGCGAAAAAACATTTTGTAGAAGTTGTTCCGATTTTCCAAACACTGGGACATTATGAGAATATACTTTCAGACGAGGAATTTTTAAAGTATGCCGAATTTCCCGGCGCAGCTTCTTTGAATGTTTCTAATGATTCAACATATATTTTTTTAGAAAATATGCTTAAGGAAGTTTTTGACTTATTCCCTTCGAAATATTTTCACATGGGAGCAGACGAAAGTTATGACGTTGGTTTAGGCGCCAGCAAATATTTAGTTGATGAATCTGACATTGCAACCGTACATGCAAACCACTATAAAAAAGTCTACGACATATGTAAAAAATATGGTAAAACTGTTTTAATGTATGGTGATATAATACTTAAACATCCTGAGATTCTTTCAAAAATCCCTAAGGATATAATCATAGTTGATTGGCATTACGGCGCAAGCTATAATTATCCTTCTGCAAAAATATTTAATGAAGAAGGATTTAATTTTTATGTATCTCCTGCAAGTTGGAATTTCTTAACGCCTTTTCCAGCCAACGTAAATGCTCTTCCTAATATTAAGTATTTTGTTAAATCAGGAATTGAGAACCATGCTTCAGGAATGATAAATTCAAATTGGGGAGATTATGGTGCCGAAACATTTAAAGAATTAATTTTATTTGACTATGCCTGGTCTGCACAATGTGCGTGGAATTACAAAGCTAGTGATGTTTCAACATTTAGCGATAATTATTTTAACGATTTTTTTGGCGTAAGTGACCCTGCTTTTAGTGATGTTTATAAAAGATTAAGTGATCCTTTGAATCAAATGCTGTGGCATGAAGTCTGGCGCCATCCATTATTAAATTTTAGACAGCCGGCTTGGTGGTCACCTCAAGTTAACGAAGTAGGGAAAATTATATGGAGTGATTGGTCAAACTCAGATTTTTCAGCTCAACTTATGAAATTAAAGTCAGAATCTGTAAATAATAAAAATCATTTTGATTTATTAGAATTTATTCAAACACTTAATAACTGGTATTCTCTTAAAATCAAAACGCAGGAAAAACTGCATGACAGCTTATTTGTAAATAATCACCGAAACGAATTAATTGATTTAGTAGATAAAAATATTAATTCATTGAAGCAGCTTGAAAAAGATTATTCAAAACTTTGGCTTCGATATTACAAAGAAGCAAATTTAAATTTTATTCAAGATAAGTTTGAAAGACTGATTGCATATTTTAACGAAACCAAACAACTGTTAAATAAAAATTTAGCAAAGCTTCCTTCTCCTCTTATTGAAAGTAAATGGATTTATTTTCAACACGCAGATTCATCATTTGCAGATGAAGCACAGTTTAAAACTGAGTTTCAGCTTAACCAAATACCAAAGGAAGCCTTTTTACAGCTGCTTGCTGATACTTATGCTAAACTTTATATAAATGGAGAATATGTAGATAAAGTTTTTGCGAGAAGGTCTCTTTCGATTTCAGTTGATTATAAACGAATTAAGTTTTTAGATATAAAAAAATTCTTGAAAGAAGGAGAAAATATTATTTCGGTGAAATGTGAAAACTTTAATGAAAAAGGAGCAGCCGGTATAAATATCATTTCACAGATTGTAACTGGAACGGACACAATAACAATCATGACTGGCAGAAATAATGATTGGCTTACTAAAGCTGGAGATAGCAATTGGCAGGAACCAACTGAGAAGAAATATAGATACGAAGTTATTGCACCAAATTTCTCAACAAAAAGAACAAGTTGGTTCGAATATTAGTCAATTGATTCAAACACAAAGTATAAAAAGTAAAAAGGATTTAAATGAGCTTATTAAAAAATAAAATTGTATTTATTACCGGAGCCTCATCTGGTATTGGAAAAGCCTGCGCTGAAGTTTTTGCTGGTGAAAAAGCAAATCTAATCCTGACAGCCAGAAGAATCAAAAAATTAAATGAACTTTCCGTTAGACTAAAGAAAAAGTATAAAATAAAAATTAAAACTATTGAGCTGGATGTAAGAAATCTTGAAGCAGTTAAATCCAGCATCTCATCTTTAGAAAAAGAATGGCAAAATATTGATATACTCATAAATAATGCTGGACTGGCAAGAGGCTTTTCAAAGATTTATGAAGGCGATACAAATGAATGGGAAGAAATGATTGATACTAATATTAAAGGACTTCTATTTGTAACCAGGCAGGTCCTTCCATTGATGGTGAAAAGAAATAAAGGCCATATAATAAATCTTGGTTCTGTTGCCGGCCATGAAGTTTATGCCAACGGCAACGTTTATTGCGCCACTAAGTTTGCTGTTAATGCACTTAACCAGTCAATCAGAATAGACGTTCTTGATAAAAATATAAAAGTAAGCAGTATAGACCCTGGAATGGTTGAAACCGAATTCAGCATGGTTAGATTTTCAGGAGATAAGGTCCGTGCTAAAAATGTTTATTCTGGAATAAAGCCATTAAACGCAAACGACATTGCAAATACTATTCTATTCTGCGCCAGCAGGCCGCCGCATGTTAATATTAATGAAATTATTATTACGCCTACGGCTCAAGCTTCATCAACAATTTTTTATAGAAGACAAAAAAAATAGCCTGTAAATATTTTACAGGCTAAATTATTTTGTTACACTAGACAAATAGACTTATATCACCAGCCCCTTCTCTTATAACCTCAGGCGCCTCTTCACTAAGGTCAATAACACTGGACGGCTGCCCGTTTAAGCTTCCTGCCGAAAGCATTAAATCTACTTGACTGTTGAAAAGACTTCTAATTTCTATGGGATCAATTACAATCTCACCCCCTCCATTTGTAGCGCTAGTGCTAATAATGGGATTTCCTAACTCTTGTACTAATCTTAAAGTCACAGCATGATTTGGGACTCTAATGCCAACCGTTTTTCTTTTACTCCAAAGTGTTTTGGGAACTAATTTAGCCGCCGGCAAAATGAAAGTATACGGCCCGGGCAACAAATGTTTCATTGTTCGATATGCGTAATCTGATACTTTCGCATATTTGGCAATATCCTTTAAGTCACTACAAACAAAACTAAAAAGCTTATTATTGTTTTTAATCTTGAATATTCTTTCTAAAGCGTCTTTGTTAAAAATATCGCAGCCGATACCATAGACAGTATCAGTTGGATAGATAATAACTCCCCCACTTTTTAATGTTTCAACAGCCTTATTAATAAAGCGAAGTTGAGGTGTTTCTGAATGAAGTTCAAAATACTCCATTAATTAACTCCTTTCGATGAGACAATTAAATAAATGATCTTGAATTGCTTAAAAGGAATGCTTCTATAAATATTACTCCAGTAGTTATCATTTTAATAAATTAAGCGTTAGCGGTAAGATATAAATGAAATAATAATAGTCAACCATTAATTATCAAAGAGTTCAAAAAATGATGATTAAATCACATAATTTTTTTTAATTTCATTTCATATTTTTATAACAAATTTATTATATTTGTTGTTCAATTTTAAAAATAAGGTTAAGAGTAAGGAGACTTTATGTCAAGAAAATGCGAGGTTACGGGAATTGGCCCAATAACAGGAAATAATGTTTCTCATGCTCATAATAGAAGCAAAAGAAGGTTTTTGCCGAATTTACAGAAAAAGAGGATTTGGGTTCAAGAATTGAATCGATTTGTAACCGTAAAATTATCAGCAAAAGCTATAAAAAATATTGCCAAGAGCGGTACTTCTGAAATCGCAAAAATGGTAAATAAAAAACAGATAAAAGTTCATTAAAATACATCAGTTTTAAAACAAAAAAGGAAAGCAATAGCTTTCCTTTTTTTTTGTCTTCAAAACATTTAATCTATTCCCTAACAACCCAAACTTTTATTTTAGCGTTAACGCTTGAATGAAGTTTTATGTTAATTTCATAAATTCCAAGCGATTTAATTGTTTCTTCGATTTCAATTTTTCTTCTATCAATTTCGTATCCTTTTTCTTTTAACGCTTCAGCAATCATTTGAGAAGTAACGGAACCGAAAATTTTATCTTCTTCACCCACTTGAACCGGAATAGTGACTGATACTTTTTCAAGTTCAGATGACAGTAATTCAGCGGAAGCTAATTCCTGCTGTTGTTTCTTAGCAAGATTTTTCTTCTCCTCTTCTAATGCACTAACGTTACCTCGTAAAGCAGCATAAGCATATTTTCGTGGAATTAAGAAATTTCTTGCATAACCATTTTTTACGTCAACAACGTCCCCAATCTGACCAAGGTTTTCCAAATTTTGTCTTAAAATTACTTTCATTATTTCCTCTAATAACTTTTTATCTTACTGTATCGGATACATAAGGCAGAAGAGCCATATGTCTTGCTCTTTTAATAGCAACAGACAATTCCCTTTGATATTTGGAAGCGGTTCCAGTTATTCTTTTAGGAATTATTTTTCCTTGTTCCGTAGTGTACCTTTGTAAGAGTTTTACATCTTTGTAATCAATGTATTTAACATTGTTTTGTGTAAACCTGCAAACTTTTTTAGTTTTAATTTCTCTTTTCATTCTTCACCTAAGTTTACTTTAATAAATCTGATTCTTCACTTGAAAGAAATTTATCAAAAGAATCTTCAGAATAATCTACACCCTCAGTATCTTCTTCTGAGGCATTATGATTTCCATCTTCTGAATTATTAGTTCTATTTATTCTGTTTAGAAACTGAATTCTTCTAGCCTTAATTTCAACAATGCTTCTATTTTGTCCGTCTTCGGATTTCCAGCTTCTGCTTTGTAACTCGCCATCAACTAAAACGGCGGAACCTTTTTTCAGTCTATCGCGGCAGCTTTCTGCCAGTTTATTCCATGCGACAATGCCGACATAACATACGTCTTCCTGCCATTGGTTTGAGCTATCTTTATATTTTCTATTGGATGCAATAGAAAAATTAACCACCGGTGTATTATTTGTGGTCTGACGAAAGATTGGATCTTTGGTAAGATTACCGGCTACAATAACGTAGTTAATTTCGGGCATTTTCAAATCGGCCATGGTTTTTCCTCCATACTTAATCTAAAATTGTTAATTAATCACTTTGCTTCTGTTTCTTCTTCTTTCTTTTCAGAAGGTTTTTCTGAATTGTTTTGCTTGTCTGAAGAAGAATCAAAATCGTTCATAGAACTTTTATTTTTTTCAAGATGCTCAACTGCTTCGGTACTTAAAACAATAGTTAAATATCTTAAAACTTGATCATCAAGATTAAAAGTTCTTTCTAATTTTGAAACAATCGTTGAGGGAGCGTTAAACCGGTAGATAGCATAGTAACCAATTTTACTTTTGTTTACCATGTAGGCTAATCTTTTTCTTCCCCATTTATCGATTTCTCTAATTTCTCCACCATTATTTATTATAGTATCTTTAATGCGGGAAACTACGTTTTCAATTTGTTCATCATCTAAAGCAGCATTTATAAGAACTGCGCTTTCATAGACATTTGTATTCATGATGTCTTTTTCACCTCCTTTGGATTATAAAGCCCTCATTAATAGACGAGAGCAGGGGTTCATAAATATATTTATTTTTAAAAACCTTTAAATTTATTTAATTAATGGAGCAATTACAAGTGCTACTACTGCCATTAATTTTAAAAGTATATTTAATGATGGTCCCGATGTATCTTTAAAAGGATCGCCTACAGTATCGCCAACAACAGCAGCTTTGTGGGGTTCAGATCCTTTGTAATACTTTTCACCGTTTATCTCGATACCTTCTTCAAACATTTTTTTAGCATTATCCCAGGAGCCTCCGGCATTCGATTGAAAGATCGCCATTAAAACACCTACTACAGTTACTCCGGCCAATAGTCCGCCTAACATCTCAGGGCCTCCGGCGAAACCGATGAAAACGGGCGCAACTACTGCGAGCAACCCGGGCACAACCATTTCTCTGATAGCGGCACGTGTTGAAATCTCAACACACTTTCCATATTCTGCTTTACCATCCGCAAGTTCAAATACATGTCTATCATCTGACGACCATTCAGACATTTCTTTGCTGCCATTTTTTTTCATTACTGCAAGAGCAGCGGTTAAGGCTGGAATACTCTTAAATTGCCTTCTAACTTCTTCTATCATAGCCATTGCCGCACGCCCTACTGCCTTCATTGCCAAAGCTGAAAATAATAATGGAAGCATTCCGCCAATAAAAAGTCCAGCCATAACATTAGCTTTAGAAATATCAATAGATTTAATTTGGGCTGAAGTCATATAAGCACCAAATAAAGCCAAAGCCGTCAATGCTGCAGAACCTATTGCAAATCCCTTTCCTATTGCCGCTGTAGTGTTACCGACTGCATCCAATTTGTCGGTTTTTTGTCTAACTTCTTTAGGCAATTCGGACATCTCAGCAATTCCACCGGCGTTATCTGAAATTGGTCCGTAAGCATCCACAGCTAATTGAATCCCAGTATTTGAAAGCATTCCAACTGCGGCAATTGCAATTCCATATAGACCACCAAAATAAAATGCAGCTATAATGGAAACCGCAATAATTATAATTGGAATAGCCGTTGAGATCATTCCGTTTCCAAGTCCAGCAATAATATTTGTAGCAGAGCCTGTTAATGATTGTCTAACAATGGCAAGAACTGGTTTTTTACCAGTACCTGTATAATATTCGGTAACAACACCAATTAGAACTCCAGCTAATAGCCCTATTACCGTTGAAAAAAATATTCCAAGCGATGTGATTGTGTAAGTGGTTCCATACAACGGATCTTCAAAACTCCAGCTTTTTGGTAAAACCCAATCAATTAAAAAATAAAGAGCTACAACCATTAACCCCGAAGATCCAAATTCACCAATATTCAAAGCTTTTTGCGGATCGCCGCCTTCTTTAACTTTTACAAAGAAGGTTCCTAAAATCGACATGACAATTCCAACTCCTGCGATTATTAGTGGTAACAAAACAGCAGAAAGCCCATTAAAATTATCTACGAAGCCTTGATCGCCCATGAATGAGGCTCCCAAAACCATTGTGCCGATTATAGAACCAACATACGATTCAAATAAATCAGCACCCATACCGGCAACATCACCAACATTATCACCAACATTATCCGCAATTGTAGCAGGATTTAATGGATGATCTTCAGGTATTCCAGCTTCAACTTTACCAACGAGATCTGCTCCAACATCGGCAGCTTTAGTATAAATTCCACCGCCCACGCGTGCGAATAAAGCTATTGAAGAAGCACCAAAAGAAAAACCGGTAAGAATAGTTATCACTCTGGTTAAATCCGCTCTGGTATCAACACCAAAAGCACTGCTATAAATAAGGAATAATGTTCCCAAGCCTAAAACCCCTAAACCCACAACGCCCATTCCCATTACCGAACCTCCGGCAAAAGCTATTTCAAGGGCTTTCCCAAGACTTGTTCTTGCTGCGTTAGTGGTTCTTACATTGGCTTTCGTTGCAACTCTCATTCCTATAAAACCCGCAAGGGCAGAACATATAGCTCCAGTTAAAAATGAAACTGCTACAAATGGAGAGGATTCCTCAGAATTTGCTGAAACCGCAAGTAAGACCGCTACGCATACAACAAAGATGCTTAATACTCTGTATTCCGCTTTTAAAAATGCCATGGCACCTTCTGCAATATGCTGCGAAATTCTTTTCATCTTATCTGTGCCTGCATCTTGTTTTGCAACCCAAGCAGACTTCCAAAATGTGTAAAGTAAGGCAAGGATCCCGAACAGTGGAATTATATAGAAGCTGATACTCATAAGTTCTCCTAATTTAAATCGTTCTTATTAGATTTATTTTCATTTAAAATTTCTTTAAATAGTCGACTGTTTGCATTAAGCATTGGTTTAAGACCACCAATAATAAATTCTTCTGTAAGGGGAGAAATTTTCTCGAATGACTGATTAACTAATCGCTTTTCATCTTCACTAAAATCTGAAAGTACATATTCAGACATTTTACCTTTTTCAAAATTTTGTCCAATTCCTATTCTTATTCTAGCGAATTGATTGCTATTAAGATGATAGATTATTGAAGCCATACCATTATGGCCGCCGTCTCCGCCAAATTCTTTTAGTTTAAATTCGGAAATATTAAAATTAATGTCGTCAACAATAACAAGAATATCTTCAAGTCTAAGATTGAACAAATCAAAAGCTTGAAATGCAGCAATCCCGCTATTATTTACATAAGTAGCGGGTTTTACTAAAGAAAATTTCGAGTTATTTATTGAACCACTTGCGATGAAAAAATCACCTTTTGCGGGATGAAATTGAATAGAATATTTTGCTGCTAAGTAATCTACAAACATGAATCCAACATTATGCCTGTTGTATTGATACCTTGTACCCGGGTTACCAATTCCAAAAATTACTTTCACTGAAAAGATTAATCTTCGTCTTCTTCAGATTTAGCTTTTCCAATAACTTCAGGTTCAGCAGATTCCTCTTCCCCTTCTTCGCCGGTTCCGGGTTCTTTTTCAACTTTAGGATGAGTAACTGCAACTATAACCGTGTCATCTGAATTTAATATCGTAATATTTTCAAAACTTAAATCTCTAACGTGAATTGCATCTCCAAGTTTTAGGTCGGTAATTTCAATTTCAAGATGCTGGGGAATATCTTTGGGTAAGCATTCGATGTCAAGTTTATGCAATAACTGTTGAACGATACCGCCTTCCTTAACTCCGATTGCACTGCCGTTAAATTGTAAAGGGACTTCAAGTTCAATCATCTCTCCGGTAATTAAGCCATATAAATCGAAATGAACAACTCTATCCGTTAACGGATCAAATTGAATATCTTTAATTATGCATTCATACTCATCTTTTCCATCCACTTGTAAAGCGATCAAGTGAGTTTGAGAAGTATAAACAAGCGGTTTCAATGCTTGCTCTTGTACTTCAATTGAAAAAGGTTCAATATGCTTAGAGTAAAACACACCAGGCACTTTACCATTTTTTCTGGCAGTGTTTCTTACTGATTTATTAAAATCTTTTCTAATATCTGCTTTTAAAACTACTTTTTCCATTATTGCTCCTAAATCTAAAATTAACCTTTATCTACATCAAACAATGAACTTATAGATTCATTATTAAACGTTCTTTGAATAGCCTCGGAAAATATGTCGGAGGCCGTAATTACAGAAATTTTATTATTTTTTATTACTTCTTTGCTAATTGATATAGTATCCGCAACGAACAATTTACTTAACTCAGAATTGTTGATTCGTTCCATCGCAGGCCCGGAAAGAAGCGGGTGCGTAATGGCTCCATAAATTCTTTGAGCTCCCTTTTCCTTCAGTGCTTGAATAGCGCTGACAAAAGTTCCAGCTGTATCAATTAAATCATCAACAATAAGAACATCTTTATCTTCAACTTCACCGATGATATGAACAACTTCTGCTAAGTTTTGTTTTGGCCTTCTTTTATCAATAACCACTAGTCCTGCATTAAGACGTTTTGCATAGGACCGCGCCATTTTTATGCCGCCAACATCAGGTGAAACTACAACTAAATTCTCTTTAATTTCCTCTAAGACACTGATAAAAATAGAAGAGCCATAAAGGTGATCAAACGGAATATCAAAAAAGCCTTGAAGCTGAGCAGCATGCAAATCCATTGTCATAACTCTATCGGCGCCGGAGACAGTAATTAAATTCGCAATTAATTTGGCTGTGATTGAAACCCGCGGCTGATCTTTTCTATCTTGCCTTGAATAACCAAAATAAGGAATAACAACAGTAATCCTTTTTGCCGAAGCTCGTTTAGCTGCATCCACCATAATCAAGAGCTCTAAAAGGTTTTCAGCAGGAGGATTGGTGGATTGAATTAAAAATACTTCTGATCCACGTATATTTTCTCCATATTTAACCCAAATTTCGCCGTCACTAAATCTTTTTACCTCAAGAATACCTAATTGCACTCCCAGTTTATCTGCAATTTTACTTGCAAGCGGCAGATTTGAGCTGCCCGAAAAAACCTTAAATTCAGTGGTTGCCATAAAAAATTTGAGTGCTATTTTTTTAAAAAATAGACGTTAAATATATATAAATAGGTTTGGTAAGTCAATAAAATATTTAGCTGCGCCTTCTATCCCGGACCCATATTTTAATCCTTTTTCTTTCTGAAAAGGAAAAAAATTACAAATAAAAGGACCAGGCCGCTTAATGCGTAAATCCAATAAGGAGTTTCTTTTAATTTGTAAGGAATGAAAGTTACTGAAATTGTTTTACCGCTACCAATTTCAGCCAGGGTATATTCCCAAACTAACGTTCTCCCTTCAACTTTTGGGGCATTGTGTGTAATTATATCTCCAGATATAGTATACTTGTATGAAACATGGTACGCACTTCTGTCAATTCCAAAACCCGTTGCGAATGGAGGAATAAATTGTGAAAATACTTTTTGACCTGCAGCACCGTCCTTCAGAGAAAATTCAGCTCCGGAAAAAGCTTTAGCTTTATTAAGGGAGTCAATATGTGTAAAGGAAAGTTCAATTAAAGCATGGGTTGTACTATCGGTTGTATCAGCAAAAACTTCAATATTATCTATTGAACTGAAGGGAGAAGTAAATTCATGTCGAATAGAATCAGGATTAAATATTCCTATTTTTTCAACAATTGAAACGCTTTCGTTATCGGGTGATTTCATCCAATAATCAATTTTCATCTTTCCCGAACCATCGGGATACAATTTAACTTCCTGTATATAATTCAGGCAGCCTTGTAATGAAAAAATAAAAATGGCTGTAAATAGTATTACGAAACGGTTTTTAATATTTGACGAAGAATTGATTAAATATTTATTTGTTTTCATATATCAACTGAAAAATAAGCCTGAAGAAAGTTATAGAAATTTTAGCTAATTTTCATTATGTTTTATAGATAATATTTAATAGGAGTAATTAAAATGCCGACGTATGATTATAAATGCAATACATGTAATTATACTTTTGAATTATTTCAAAGGATGTCAGATGATCCGATTACAGAATGTCCAAAATGCAAAGGCAAAGTTACTAGACTAATTGGAGCCGGCGCAGGCCCAATATTTAAAGGCAGCGGTTTTTATCAGACCGATTATAAAAATTCTGGAAAAAATAATAAAGAAAGCAGTAAAGAAAGTAAAGAGACTGTAAAAAAAGATGATGTTAAAACTGAAACTAAAAAATAATTAAGATTTAAAATTATTTAAACAAAAAAACCCGTAAAACAAATTTTACGGGTTTTGCATTTTAAACAAATTGTTCACAAAATTAGAAGTCCGCACCTAAAGAAAGATAAAATTTAGGTTTGGTGAAATGATCTACATTATATGCCCAGGCAACATCAAACTTCAACAGAAAATATAAAAAGAACATTCGTGCACCCACACCCGTACCCATTAAAAGATCTTTTGAAACGACACTACCCTTCTCATTTCTTTCAAAAAATCTTAGCTGATTTGTGTGGTCCCAGGCGGAACCGGCATCAATAAAAGCAACGCCAAGAATATTGCTGAAGAGTAAGGGCAAAGCACCCGTAACTAAATATCTTATAAGTGGGAATCTTAGTTCCAAATTCATCAAGCCGTATTTAGTTCCTATTTGCTCAGCATAATTGTAGCCTCTTAAAGGTAATGCCGCTGTTAAAAAAGCAAAATCGGAAACAGATTCTATTGGAATATCTGAAGTTGCGAAACTTCTGTTAATCCAATTTTCTGTTCCGCCAATAAAAAATCTTTGCGGATTATTGCCGCCGGAAGCTCCGCCGGATAATCTGAATGCAAATGAATAATCACTCCAAAATAGAAAGTATGTTCTATAATCACCTGTGAATGAATAAAAATTTAATTTTCTATTTGCTATACCCGGATTCCCAAAAACATCAAATCTATACCTGGTTCCATCTACAGGGGCAGTTGGGCCCCATAATACATTATCATGAATGAAGCTAACAGATGGAACAACAAAGCTAGCCTTTTCAGATGGAACTTCACTGTTATCTAAATTTTCTTTGGAAACATTTAACCAGCTTAAGCCCGCATCAAGTCTGTAAAACCTATTTAAAGGATAACTCATTGAAAGGACTGCACCGTAATTTCTGAACCTATATAATTCATCTCCAAGCCCATTAAACAAGAATACAAATCTTGCGGTATGAAATGCTTCAATTCCATAATTAATTCTTTTAGGTAAAAAATAATATGCTAAACCATAATCACTATTTTTTAAATCTATTTGTAAACTTGTAACTCCGATTAATTTATGATTACCCAAAACATCGCTGAACGATATAACTGTTGTGCCCAGCAATCCGTATAAGGAACTATAACCAGCATTTGCGTAAACTATATCCGGTGAAAAAGTAATTTTGTACTTGTTTACTTTGTAATTTCCTTTTGAATCTAAATTGTCATTAAGAGTAAAAGTGGAGTCAGGTTTTTTTGTTGTATCTTCAGAACTATAAAAATTATTTCCAAATACATAATTATTGAAATCTATTTTAACCGAATCACCATATACATTTGACGTATCAACAACTGCTCCTGTATATAAATTGATTCCATTTAATTGATTAACTGAATCCTTCCTAATTTCCGAAGCGGTTTTTATTTCAGGCTTTTTCTCACCTTTGTCTAATAACTGCGACATATAAAGAGTGGGTTCTAATTTTTTTAGATCGGTCTTAGGTTCGAACGGATTATTTATTAAGAAGATGTTAAATGCTGATTGAAATAGAGTACTAAATGTTAACTTCATTCCGTCTTTAGATGTTGAGATCTGGTAAAGCCCGTTTAATGAATTTGTTATTGGAATGGGTTTATAACCGGATATTTCTTTAACAGAATCTTTTGAAGTAATAACCATTCGCTGTTTATAAATATTATCTATTCCATTTAAATCGGAGATATAAAGTATCTCATTTCCATCAGGACTAATTATGGGGTTAACTTCATTACTATTTGGCAAATTAGTAATTCTATTTATTTTCTTTGAATCAATATTTATTGAATAAATATCACTTTGGTTATAATTATGATGATAAATCTTAAACGTATCAGCAGGAGCTTTGTTTGATATATAATTATTCCGATCCGAAGAGAAATAAATTGTTTTACTATCTTTTGACCAGGAAGGATCATTATCAGTAAAAATATCATCAGTTAAATTCTTTAATTCAAATGTATTTACATCTACAATATAGATATCAGATTGTTGTGCAGTGTGGCCAATGAATGCTAGAGATTTCCCGTCAGGTGACCAGTTAACACTTTTAATTCCATCTAATCTGACAGGTAGTGTTTCTTTGTCTTCGGATTCAACATCAATAATATAAATTACATCATAACCGTTACTTTTTGCAGACAAAGCAATTTTTTTACCGTCAGGCGACCATGTTAATCCAGGTGTGATAATATTTAGTTCTTCAAAATCGGAAGTTCTATTACCTTTAATTAATTTTTTAATAACCTTTCCATCCGTTGCATCCATTAAAAAAACATCGAAGTAATAATCACGATTTGAAATAAAAGCAATTTTATCACCTTGCGGAGAAATTGCAGGGCTGGTATTATAAAAACCACCATCTTCACGATTATCAGTTAATCTTTTTGCAAATTCATCAGGGTCTTTTCTATCTGCAATATCAGGCCAATATCTTTGCTTAATATCTTTTTTCCATCGTTCATTTAATTCTTTCATGTTTAAGCCGATGGATGATTTCAGGCCTGCTTCAACATTGCCCGCACCTTTAATTTTATTTATAAGCTCACCAATTTTTTCTTTTCCATATTTTTTAGCGATATAATAAAAAACGGATTGCCCTCCCCTATATGCAAGATATCCATTTAGATGTTGAATGTCAGGAAGATATTCATTAATAGCCGCATCCCTTATAAACATATCTTCATCAATATCCCAGCCTAATGCTTGATATTCCGCCATGCCTTCATTAAACCACAATGGCAAATCGATTGAGATATTATTTGAAATTATATTTTGAATTGAACCGCCATAAAACATGTCATTTATAACTGCGTGACTTAATTCATGATGAATTAAATGCCTTAACATTTTATAAGAACCCATGAATTGAATTACAACACGGTTTTTGAAAAGCTCTGTAAAACCTTCAATTCCTTCGCTCAGATATGAATCAGTAATATTTGTTTCCTGAAAATCATTGGTAGAATTATAAATAATAATTGATATTCTATTATTAATTTTATAATGAAAACTATTTTGAATTGATTCTAACGATTGTTCAGCTATTTTGGATGTAAATTCTGCCAGATCAGATCCAGTTTGTGAAAAGTAAATATCAAAATGATCTGACTGAATATAATACCAGGTAAATTCTTTATACTGAACTTTATTTTTGCCAAATTGTCCAAAAGAAAGTGGACCAATTAACAGAAACAAAATTAAGGAATGAAGTAAATATTTAGTTTTCATAAATGAACCCCGCTATTCCGGTATAATAAAATCAAGCTCAGATTTTTCCAGATCAACTCTTATTAGTTTCACCTGAACTTTATCTCCGAGTCTAAATTGTTTTTTAGATTTCCTTCCAATTAAAGCATATTTTTTTTCATCGTAAACGTAAAAATCTCCCTCCAAATCTCTAAGCCTTATCAAGCCTTCAGCTAATATTTCACTTATTTTAACAAACATTCCAAAATAGGTAATTCCGGAAATTATTGCGTGAAACTCTTCGCCAACGTGTTCTTTTAGATATTCTATTTGTTTTCTTTTAACCGAAAGCCTCTCTGCTTCAACTGCATTTCTTTCAGTTTCTGAGATGTGATTACTAATATCTTCAAGCTGACTATTAGTATAATGAGTTTGATTGTTATTTTCAATATAATTTAACAGTAATCTATGAACAATTAAATCTGCGTATCGACGTATGGGTGATGTAAAATGTGTATAGTGTTTAAAGCCCAAACCATAGTGACCAATATTTTGGGGAGAATAAACTGCCTTAGCCATAGAGCGGATTGCAAGTTCGTTTATTAATGTTTCTTCTTCCGATCCTTTGACTTGCTGCATTAATAAATGAAATTGATTTGATCGTGATTTTGAATTCGGATCAAAAGAATAACCTAATGACTTAACAAATTTTGAAAATTCATATATTTTTTCTGAGTCAGGTAAATCGTGAATTCTGTAGACAAAAGGTTTTATAGGACCTTTTTTAGGAAGAGCTATATGCTGAGCAACAAGCTTATTTGCGAGAAGCATAAATTCTTCAACCAGCATGTTGCTTTCTTTAACTTCTTTCTTTTTAATTGCAATCGGTTTTCCATCTTCATCAAGTTCAAATTTTATTTCAGGTGTAGAAAATTCAATACTTCCTTCACGCAATCTTTTTTTACGCAATGTAACTGCAAGATCATTTAAAGCCAATACTTCTTTTGAAAAATCACCTTTTTTATTTTCAATTATTTCTTGAACTTCATCATAAGTAAATCTGTGTTTACTCTTGATGACTGATTTTTTTATAACATACTTCTCAACTTTACCGCGCTTAGTAAGTTCCACAACAACAGAATATGTTAATCTTTCTTCATCAGGTACGAGAGAGCAAATATTATTTGATAGTTTTTCCGGAAGCATTGGAATAACTCTTCCAACAAGATAAACACTGTTGCCGCGTTTTAATGCTTCTTTGTTTAATGATGATTTTTCTTCAACATAATGAGAAACATCTGCAATGTGAATTCCTACTGAAAAATTTCCATTCTCTAAAGTTTCAATTGAAAGCGCATCATCAAAATCTTTTGCATCGTATGGATCTATCGTGATAACATTTTTATTTCTGAAATCAAGCCGGTTTTTCAATTCTTCATCATCAGAAATTAAACTTATGTTTTCTGCTTCTTCAATCACTTGTGGAGGAAACTGGTAAGGGATATTAAACTCACGCGCTATGGAAACCAACTCAGCATCCGGGCTGCCGGATTTGCCGATTACTTCAATTACTCTCCCTTCAGGATTAAGCATGGAGCTATCCCACTCAAAATCCGACACAACCACTTTGTCGCCTTCTTTAGCGCCATTCAATTTTGATTTATCTAGATAAATATCTCTGTGGATTTCAGGTTCATCAGGCTTAACAAAAAAGAATGATTTTGTTTTATGAATTGTTCCAACTATTTCTTCGCGTTTTCTTTTTACGATGTTAATAATTTGCCCTTCAATATTTTTTCCTTTTTGATGAGCAAATAACGAAACTTCAACTATATCGCGGCTGAATGCCGTGCTCAAATTTCTAGCTGCAACAAAGATATCGCTCAAGTCTTTATTCTGGGGAACCACAAAACCATAACCGCCTTTATTTATGCTTAGCTCACCAATAATTCTACCTGAGGTGGGCACGGAGTTTAGTTTATATTTTTTACCAATTTTTATTAAGAATTGATCTTCGCACATTTTATATAGCATCGCTTTCATTGAATCGTATTCGTGATCATATTCAATGTTAAGCTTCTTTGCCAATTCTTTACTTTTAAAAGAACGGCCAGGATTTTTTTTGAAAAATGCTACTAATTTTTTTTTCATTAAGTATAATTCCCTAAAGGTTAAAATTCAAAAATATATTTTAAGCCTACTTCATTCATCATTTCTGTAGTATTGCCCTGCTGTTCAGTAATTGGGTGCTTTCTTTCCAATCGTATTAAAAATCTTTGAGTGAAAGGATAAACAATTTGAACATCTGCCTGACCCAAATCTTGCATAGTGTTAGATCCGCCGATAGTATATTTAAACTTACCTGCTTGTCCGCTGAGCGCAAATTTAGTGTCTTTTCCTGACTGCCTTAGCTCTACACTTTTAACTAAATCACCTAACTGACGGTTTAAAAATCCGCTGAGTATTGAACCGGATAAAGAAGCTGCAAGTTCCGTTGTAATATTTCCGTTTCCCGAACCAATTTCATCCGTTCTAAAATTATTAGATATTAAAAATGTAAGCGCCTGTGAAGCATCTTTAGTTTGATCCGGCTGATTGTTTTTGATATTATCTGCGCCTACATATACAGAGATATTATTTTTATCTTGTGCTAAAGACTTATTAAGATCATTCAAAAATCCTTTTATTTTTATTCTAACTTCTACAGGAATTTCTTCGCCCGAAGTTGCTGCGTTTGCATTAGTGCTTCCTGAAACAGTTGTAGTGGAAGCAGAATTTCCTGAATAATAAGAAGAGTAAGTAGCAACAATATCCAAATATGGATTAGACAATTCACTCTCAAATTTAATTGTGCCGGTTGCTTCAAGAGTTTTTATAAACTCAAGTGTAGAACCATCCAAAAGCTTCAATTCGCCTTGTGCATTTGTTTTGTTGCCCTGATTCTCGTATAAAAAATTTCCTGAAAGTATCGCTGTCAGATTTTGATTTGTTTCCTTCGAAAGCGCAAACACTATAGTGGCTTCATTTTCCACACTTACATCAATGCTGTAATCAAATAAACCACCACTTGATGTTCCACTGGATTTCCCCTGGTTTCTTTCACGCGCCATTTCAACCAGTGTTTCAAAATCTATTTCTTTATTCAAAGTATCCAGCGGATTTACAATGTACTTATATTTAAATTTAGATGACCGCCCAGAGTATGCCGATTGAGTAGGCGTAAATGTAAGATCAGCATTTTTAATAGTGATTGGCGCCTTTAACAATTTGCCTTTATCATTTAAAGTGAATTTAATAGCTCCATTAGTTCCAATGACTAAGTCACCATATACAGTAGGACTTGCTGATTTTGAGCTCTGGCTTAAAACTTTTAAATCACCATTCACCTGAATATTTAAAGCAGAAATATTAAAATTATTCAATACCGCAGAACCGCTTCCATTCATTCTGCCGCCTTGTTTAGTACCTGATGAATTTTCAATTATAAAATTATTTATTGTAATATTTTTTTTATCTATGGTTAAATGCAGTTCAGTATTATACTCTAAATTATTTTGAGAGAATAAAAAGCCGCCATTAGAAAGATCCATTTTCCCGGATTGATTAATATCATCAAGTGTTCCGCTAAAAGTAAGGTTGGCGCTTAGAATTCCTTTTAAGTGCTTAACCATAGGAAGCATATCTCCAAAAGTGCCAAGATTAAAATTATCAGCGCTCAATGAAAGATTAATTGGCTTTGATTTTAACAATCTTTCTTCCACTGATGAAAAACTTAAATCTACCGGAATATTTCCTTTAATCAGCAAAGCCAATGAATCGCCTGCTGTTTGAGAAGATTTATCAATTAAGTGGGGATTAATAAATCTTATATTTGTCTCTAGATTTTGATTTTTGTAATTAAATTTTCCTTTTAAAAGTCCAAAATTTGTTCCTTTGAAAGATACACTGTCAATATTTAAATCCACATCTATATTGGGAGAATTAAATTCTCCGGTAATATTTGCATCTAAATTTATTCTAGCTCCTAAGCTGTTTTCTTTTCGCATTTCAAAAACACTTGAACTTAAATTCTTGCCTCTAATATTATTTAATGAAATTTTTAAATTTTGCTGGCCGTTCCTTTTTAACGAACCGGCAATTTTAATATCTCCGCCTTTGCTTATAAGATTAAAACTATTAAAATTGATATGATCGTCTGCATATTCAATATTTATTTTATTTTTATTCACAAGTGCATATTGATTATAAACCGCTTTTAAACTATCCAGACTAAGAGATAGAGTATTCTGGTTTAAATTTATTTCTCCCTGAAAACTGGTTTTTAAATAGTCTTCTAAACGGGAAGAAAATTTTATGTCGGCAAGATTATTTTTTAATTTTAATTCAACATTAAGATCATAAATATCACTCCCCATAAAAACTCTGTCGGTGTTGAGTTTTAATCCTGCATAAATATCATTTAATGATTTTGCCGAAAAATTGTTTTCAACATTAAAGCCTATATTTAAATTTGACAAGAAGAAGACATTAGCATCTCCCCAAAACTTTAAATATTTAATTTCTGTATTAACTGAAATATTTAAATTATTATTATCATTTTTAATTTCACCGTTAACATAGCCATCAATCTCCAGCTGATTATTTCCGATAAGAAGTGAAAGCAAAGCAAAGTCTTTAAATTCAATATTATACTGCATTAAAAAAGTTGAGTCAATTACTGCTGCTTCATTTTCATTTAATGAATTAGCTAAGTTTATATTAATTTTAGAATTTCCACCGGCAGTTAGTGAATCGTTCGGGAATATCTGATCAGTTTTTTCTTTAATTAATTTTGAAAGCAATTGAGATTCACTGCTCAAAATTGTAATAGCATTTTTTACAGAAAAATTTCCTTGAAGAGTTATGTCTGCAAGATCAGATATAAAATTTATAATATGTTTTCCCTGATCATTCTTTCTAATATCAACTATTGCTCGTGTGCTGTCGGGAATGTCTTTGCCTTTAATTTTTGACTGAGTTAAAGTCAGCGTTAAGAATAAATTCATCTTTTCAATATCAAAGTTTTCACCATCGGCATCTATGTCAAAATTCAGATTGCTGGTTAACGTGGAATCGCCGGTATAATCTTCTAGATTAATATTTTGCGCATAACCTTTAAATTCATAAGATGGATTATTTTGATTTAGAAAATTTAATTTTCCTGATAAAGTTAGATTGGACGTGTCTTTATTAATTTTAGTTGTATAATTAATTATCTTTTCATTTGCAGACATATTTAATTTAAAAGCATTAAAACTATTGCCGAGTATTTGAGAATTAACTGCATTAAATCTTATATCTGCTTTAAGGTCTTCGGGCGCAACGCCTTTTCCTTTAATCGAAAAGTTTGAATTTATATTTGATTGAACATTCACAACCGGTTCTAAATTTAACGATGTTGTGCTTCCGGATAGGTCATATTCCATCAATGGTTTATCCAGATTCATATTTCCTGTTGCATATATGTTTCCTTTATTTACTTCAGCTAAAAATGTAGTCTTAAAATTTAGCGGCTCCCCCGCAAATAAAAGAGTATCAAATTTTACTACGCCCAAATCATTATAAACCGGAATTCCTATTGAAGGTAATAATTTATCAACATCCGGTTCATTTATATATGAATTTTTTAAATCTGCATTTATGAATAATTTTTGTGCCTGATCTATATTCCTCACAGAACCATTCATTTCCAAATGCGTATTTAAATAGTTAACAATGAGGCTGCTTATATTTAGTTTCTTTAAATTCCCGCTTGCAGTCAGTTCAGTCTTAACTTTTCCCTCTAATATGTCTGTAGAATTTATGAAAGTTGATAAGTCTTTAAAATCAATTTCATCGGCATTTAATTTAACTTTAAGAGGTGCCGCCCAAAAACCATCACTAGTTGAGTCATCAAAAAAATGATGTTCTTTTAATTCAGCATCTAATTGAATGTTTGTTAAATCGGTTTTGAGAGAGAAATCATTTATATCAATTTTATCTCTATCTACATAAAAATCACCGGTAAGATTATCTAGCTTAAAAGATTTAAGATTCGGTTCGGCATAAAACTGTTTAATTGAAACTTCAAAATGATCATCATTTATATCCGCAAAAGCACTAAGTGAAAGATTGAGATTTTTAATACGCAAATCATCTGCATTTAAATTTTGATATATCTGGTTGCTATTTAATTTATCATAAGATTGTATTGAAAAATTTATCCCTTTTAAACTGAAATCCTGGACTTGAATGTTGAATGGAAATTCTGATTTCGTAGTATCCGTATTTTCTGAAGGCGGAATAAGTTTAGAAATATTTAAAACACCATCTTTATCTTTCTTTAACGATATTTCAGCATTATCAATTTCAAACGATCGAACATAAATTTTTTTCAAGAAAAGCTGAAGCGGACTTGTCTTCAATTCTATTTTAGCAGCATGAAGCAGCGTATCGGATTCCATATTTACTATAGTATTTCTTAAATATTAATGAAGTTAAGATGGTTCCTTCAATTTTTTCAATATAAACAGTTCCGTTAAGTGCTTTATCAGCTTGCTCCATTACAGTTTTACGCACGAATTCCCTGAACATTGAAGTTTGACTTACTCCAAGAAAAATTACAAATAAGATTAAGAAGCCAATACCGATATAAAGGAAAACATTAACAATTTTTTGTAAAACTGTACGCTTTCTTTTTGGTATCTTTTCCTGTTTCTTGGAATTGTTGGATTGTTTTTTTTCTTCTTCTGAGCTCAATACAACCTAAAAATTATATACATTATTCTTATAAAGATTATTTGATTAGATTAAATAAAATAAATTTAAAATCAAATGATGAAATACTTATCAGGAATTATACTTGTCTAAAATGGTCTGAATAATTTTTGATGTGGATTGATTGTTTACAAATTCTATTGCTTTAACTTCGCCGCCATTTTTCAAAACTATATCCGCACCAACTATTTTATCGATTGCCCAATCTGCCCCTTTTACTAATATATCCGGGATAAGTTTCGCAATTATTTCGGCAGGTGTTGTTTCATTGAACAGCGTCACATAATCAACAGCTTTTAGATTACTCAATAAAAAGGCTCTTTCTTCTTCAGTAATTATTGGCCGTTTTTCACCTTTAATTTTTTTTACAGAAAGATCGCTGTTCAATCCGATGATTAAAATATCGCCTAAAGACTTTGCTTTATTTAAATAGTCTACATGGCCTGAGTGCAGAATATCAAAAACACCATTGCTAAAAACAACTTTTTTATTTCGTAATTTTAATTCTTTTCGGATCTCAATTAAATTATTTATTTCAATTAAAGCGCTCATTTATTTTCCGCAATAATAGTTTTAAATAATTTTTCCTTATCTATAGGCACAATACCAACCTCTTCACAAACCAAGCCGCCGGCATAATTTGCAAGATAGGATGATTCGAAAATATTTGCTTTAGCAGCAAGCGCCATAGTTAAAGTTGATATAACAGTATCGCCGGCTCCAGAAACATCAGCAACATGCCTAGCTTTTGTGGGCATTCTTTTTTCTGTTTTGTCTTTTTCAAAAACTGCAATGCCGCTTTCGCCAAGTGTTAATAATATATTTTTCGCGTTCAGCTTTTCTAATAGTTTATTTCCGGCAATCGTTATGTCTTCGTCGTTTCTTATTTTCATTCCCAAAACATCTTCTGCTTCTTTCCTATTAGGCTTAAAGACTGTAACATTTTTATAATTGAAAAAATTGTTGAATTTTGGATCAACTGTAATTAGAACTTTATTTAAATTTGCAAGTTCAATTATTTTTTCAATCAACCAGGGAGTAAGAACGCCTTTGTTGTAATCCTGAAGAATAATTCCGTCAAGCTCACTTATATGACTTTCAATAAAACTGAATATTTTTTTTTGAATTTCTTTATTTATATACTGCTTGCTTTCCTTATCGATTCTAACTACATGCTGGCTGTGGGCTATCACTCTTGTTTTGGATGTAGTGGGGCGTGTTTCATCCATAATAATTCCGTCAGATGAAATACTTGTTTCAGTTATGAGTGAACGAAATATTGTTCCATCATTATCGTAACCAATAACGCCAATTGGCAAGGGATTGCCGCCAAGCTTTTGAATGTTCAAAGCACAATTTGCAGCACCACCGAATCTGTAAAATTCATTTTCGACTTCTACTACAGGAACAGGAGCTTCAGGAGAAATTCTTTTTACATCACCTCTGAAATATGAATCGAGCATCATATCCCCAACTACAGCAATCTTAAGTCCACTGAAACTATTTTTAATTTGATCAATTCTTTTTAGAGAAAGCTTAATCATTTTCTGCCTTAGGTTTCATTTTTTTGATGTTAAAGATAATGATATTTTAATCTTTGAAAAAGATAGGAATTAGAGAGTTGTTCTAATTATTGAACGGATTGACTCTGTTCTCTTCAAAATAAGGACGATAATTCTCATTAGCATCCAGTTCCTGAACCCAGCCATTTCCAAGCCCATACTTTTCAAGAAGGTTTATTGCCCTTGCATACTCAGAGTAAGAAATTTTTCTATCAATAAGAATATTTGTATGTGCTTTATTGGTAGGATAATATTGGGCCATAAGTGAAATGTAGATTAAAGGATCCAGTTCATTTCTTATAAATTTAAAGACATTTTCAGATTCGGCCAGTCCGTTCGGCATTACAAGATGTCTTATAATTAATCCTCTAACAACCACATCATTGTCATAAATCAAATTACTACCAACCTGACGATACATTTCTTTTACAGCTTTACTTGCTTGATCAAAATAATCTTTAACCTTGGAAAATTCCTTCCCCTCTTCATTCATTCCCCATTTGAAATCAGGTAAATAAATATCGATGACTCCCTCGTAAAGCCTAAGCATCTCGACTGTATCATAAGAATTAGTATTATAAATGAGTGGAAGATTGAGCCCATTTTCTGCTGCAATCAAAATTGCTTTTAAAATTGTTGCAGAAAAGTGTGTCGGTGAAACTAAACCTATACTGTGACAATTTTTGTTTTGAAGCTCAATCATAATTTCCGCTAATCGTTCATGAGTAACTTCATTCGTACTCTCAACTTTATAATTTTGACTTATCACATAGTTCTGACAAAAAATGCATCGCAAATTGCAATTGCCGAAAAATATATTTCCAACTCCATTTGTTCCGACTAAAACTGGTTCTTCACCAAAATGCGTCGTATATGAGGAGACAATTGGAAGTGACCCACTTTGACAAACTCCAAGCTCGCCATTTGTTCTATCAATCAAACAATTGCGCGGACAGCTTGTGCATGATTTTAAAATTTCCTCAGCATGCCGAACTCTTCGCTCAAGCTCACCGGATTCAAGAAGCTTTATATATGATGGAATGAATGTCATATTTAAATTCTAATACTGATTAATTTGGTGATCCGTTTAAAAGATCTCTTCTTACTTCTTACTCCTTACTTCTTACCTTTTACCTTCTTTTTGGGTTTTTCTTTTACGGCATACCATTTTGCTAGCGGATTTGCAATCGTTACTTTCCATAATCCCTCCGTAGATCCAACCCACATATAAGTACCATCAAAATATAAGGCATGTATTTCGGAAGTACTTAATTTGGTTTTATTTAAATCTATTTGATCGGGAACTCCATTAATTCTATTTATTAAAACAATTCCTTTTCCATATTCTTTTTTATCATTTCTATTGAAAGAATATAATGATGCCCAAATTTTATTCCCAGTTCTTTGCATACTATAAATTCCGTTTGCCGGTAAACCGTTTTGAGTTGAAATTTTATCCCAGGTAAAATTACGATCGAATCTATAAATACCTCCAATATTAAATTGCGGTGATTCTTTAGTTATAAATTCATCCGTACCAAACCAAACATAATTATCTTCAAATAAAATTTGAGAAATTGAAATTGCATCACCGTCTCCCTGAAAGCCTTTGTTTTTATTATTAATAAATTCCCATGATGATTTGTTATCAATATTTTTTCTCTTATCGTAAATATGCACGCCTGATTCAGTGCCAATCCAAACAAGGCTGTCACCGTCTAATCCAATAGAAATGATGTTATTAGTTTTTGCATCATTATTTTTTGTTAAATCATAATCACTGAATCGTCTTTTTTTAATATCAAGCACTGTCAAATTCATAAACCTGCCGATCCATAAATAATTTTTATCAGGATCATATGTTAATGCTCTAATCCAGTTACCCATTTCACCGCCTAAAGCAAATTTTCTTTTACGCCAGTTATCATTTTTTTTATCATAAGTATACAATCCATCATTCGAGCCAGCCCATACGTAGTCTTTGCTGGCAGCTATAGTGCCGAAGAGATCATTTTCTAATTTTTTATTTTTTGTTGAAAAGTTTGTCCATTCATCATCTTTATAGGAATACTCATAAATTCCATTGCCATAGGTGGAAACCCATAAATAATCTTTTTCATGTGCTATTCCAGTTATAAATGAACCTTCGAGATATAATTCGGATTCATTTTGCGCAGGACTGTTAAAAGGTAAAAACAGAAAAATGAACAAGATAATTAAAAAAAAATTTACTAAGAATTCTTTATAATTATTATCTTGTTCGTAATGAGGACAATTATTGTTGAGGGATTCACGCCTTCTCAAAGGCATATTAATAGCTTTCTTTTTCAGAAGGGAATTTCGTCTTTTTAACATCATCTATATAGTTCTTTACAGCTTCTCTAATACTTGTAGTAAGGTCACAATATTTTCTTACAAACCGCGGGTGAAAATCTTCATTAAGCCCAAGCATGTCAGGTGTAACTAAAATTTGTCCGTCACAATACGCTCCGCCTCCAATACCTATAGTTGGGATAGAAACAGATTCAGTGACTTGTTTTGCTAATAAAGCAGGAATTTTTTCAACTACAATAGCAAAAGCCCCCGCCTGTTCTATTACTTTTGCATCTTTTAAAATTTCATCTGCCTCATCTTTAGTTCTTCCTCTTTCTCTATAACTTCCAAATTGATAAATACTTTGCGGTGTTAAACCGATGTGGCCCATCACAGGAATCCCTGCGGCAGTGATTTTTTTTATTGTTTCGGCAACCCTTACGCCGCCTTCAATTTTAACAGCCCCGGCATAGGTTTCTTTCATTATTCTGCCGGCATTTCTAAATCCTTCGTCAACGCTAAGCTGATATGACATGAACGGCATATCAACAACGAGCATTGCACGATTAACACCTTTTGCAACCGCTCTGGTATGATAAATCATTTCATCCATTGTAACCGGAAGTGTGGTATCGTTTCCCTGAAATACATTACTGAGAGAATCGCCGACAAGAATTACATCAATACCTGCTTCATCGAGAAGTTTAGCTGTAATAAAATCATATGCCGTTAGGGCAGAAATTTTAATGCCTTTTTTCTTAAGAAGCTGTAATGATTTTGTGGTAATTCTTTTTATTTGCTGTTCAGTGCTCATAATATTTTATGCGATGCTTTCAGTATTAAATATTTTTTCAGGTTCTATTTTATACAATTTAGTATTAAAATATTTTTCAAAACCTACATATAATGAAGACAAAAGTCTATCATAATCAATTTGCTCTTTTAGAATCGACTTAAGATCAATCGTATTTGAATTAAGTTTATCTTTTATTTCCTTCAATTTGTCCGCATCAAAGTTAAGATAATCAACAATTTTTTTATGGTAATTGTCGCACAGAATGGAACCATGCTGAAGAACTACATTTCCCATTTTTCTTTGCGCACTTCCAACAAGTTTTTGACCATTATAATTAATTTCATTTTTCGCGGAGACTGCAAAGCAAATCGAATTAGTTTGATTTTTATATAATGAAGAAAAATCCGGTTGCTTCTTTTCTAATTCTATCTCAGTTAATCTTTCATCATATATTTTTAATGATTTATAGATTGCCATATTGATTTCATGATATATCACTTTGGGCGAGAAGTTAATATCGATAGGCATAACAACCGAATAAGTCAGCTCTTCAGCGTGCAAAATTGCTCTGCCGCCGGTGGGCCTTTTAACAATATCTATATTATCATTTAAAGCTTTTTCCAATTTAATTTCTTCAAGACTTTGGTTGGAGCCAAGAGAAATGCAAAAAGGTTTCCATCTGTAAAGTCTGAAATAAACTTCCCCTGGTATGCAATTTTTAGCGGCATTGATATCAAAATCCATGTTGTATGAACCAGTATTGAATCCGCTGTCAATAAAATACCATTTCATTTTCTTATTATTCCACGATCACTTTTTTTAATGAATTCAAGTATATTCTGCGCATAAACATTATCTCTAAAATCATCAGCTATCTTTTCTTTTGCTCTGGAAAATATTAATCCGGAATTGAAAAGTATTCTATATATTTCTTTTATTGTAGAAATATCTTCGTTTGTAAAACCTCTTCTTCTCAATCCAACTGAATTTAAACCTTCATATCTAATAGGATAACCGCTGGCAAGTACATAAGGTGGAATATCTGATGAAACCAATTTAGAAGCCCCTACCATAGAGTATTGTCCAATTTTAGAAAATTGGTGAACGCCTGTCAATCCACCAATAATTACATGATGTTCAATGGTAGAATGCCCTGCCACTTGTACAGCATTTGACAAAATAACTTCATCGCCGATTTCACAATCATGGGCTACATGTGAATAAGCCATTATTAGACAATTTTTTCCTATATGTGTAGCTCCCCCATCTGATGTACCTCTATGAATAGTAACACATTCTCTTATTGTTGTGTCGCTATCAATAAATAAGAATGATTTTTCATCTCCAAATTTTAAATCCTGGGGTACATTCGAGATCGATGCAGCTTGAAAAATTTTTACACGGTCGGAAATTCTTGCTCCATTATATATACATGTGTGCGGGCCTATTGCACAATCATCACCTATCTGCACATCATCTTCTATTATTGAATAGGGGCCTACAGAAATGTTGCTGCCAAGTTTTGCTTTTGAGCTTACAATTGCGGTTGGATGAATATTATTCATTTAAAATTTTATTTTTTTTCTTTTGCGTTCTCTTCCCTGTCCACAACGCCTGCCATAAAATCGGCTTCAGCTACAAGATTATTATCAACATAAGCTTTGCCCGAGAACATCATAACTTTACTTTTTTTATTTGTCAGTTCAATTTCAAGATAAAGCTGGTCACCAGGAACCACTGGCTTTCTGAATTTGGCATTATTGATCTGCATGAAGTAAACTAATTTTTCTTCCGGATTCATAAACGAATTTAATAAAAGGGCACCGCCCGCTTGTGCCATTGCTTCAAGAATCAATACACCTGGCATAACAGGCTGTCCCGGGAAATGGCCCTGAAAGAAAGGCTCATTAATTGTAACCGATTTAACACCTATTACTTTTTTATCAAGCTCAAGATGAATAATCTTATCAACCATTAAAAAAGGATAACGATGCGGAAGTATTCGCTGAATAGCCGCGGTGTCAAAAACAATTCCTTCTTTTTTAACAAACTGAAATTTTTTTACAAGTTTTTTCTGTTGATATAATTTTCTGATTTGCTTTGCAAATTCAACATTAGCTCTATGGCCGGGCCGGGCCGCTAATATCTGTGCTTTGATAGGAACACCGATTAAAGCGAAGTCACCAAGCAAATCCAATAATTTATGACGAACAGGTTCATTTTTATAGCGAAGCTCTTTGTTGTTTAATATTCCATTTGTACCAATTGAAATATCTTTTTTAATTTTCAATCGGGTTTTAAGAGCAGCAAGTTCTTCAGGTGTAGCTTTTTTATCAATGATAACAACTGCATTATCAATATCGCCGCCTTTTATTAATCCACTGTCAGCCAGATCTTCAACTTCACTTAGAAAACAAAAAGTTCTAGCTGGCGCAAATTCTTTTACAAATTCTTTTTCAAGATCAAATAATCCGGTATGCTGACTTCCTAGTGCCGGATTCTGATAGTCAACCATTACTGTCACTCTATAACCATCAAGCGGTAAAGCAACAATATCAATTTGTTTTTCATCATCGTGAAATACTACTGTTTCATCAATTATTAAATAATCTTTGGGGGCTTCCTGCTGAACAAGCCCAGCTTCAGTGAGCTTTTCTACATAAGAAATCGCACTTCCGTCAATTACCGGCGGTTCAATTCCATCGAGTTCAATAATCAAATTATCAATCTGAAGTCCTACCACTGCGGCTAGAACATGTTCAACTGTATGAACTTTTGCTTCGCCGATACCAAGCGTAGTTCCTCGAGAAATATCAACAACATTATCAGCAATTGCAGGAATTTCTGGATTGCCGCCTAGATCAGTTCTAACAAATCTGATCCCGGAATTCTCTTTAGCAGGTTTGAAAGTCATCGTACATGAAGTACCCGTATGTAAACCAATTCCAGATAAAGACACAGGATTAGCGATCGTCCTTTGTAGCTCTAGCATCAAAAATCCTAATTATTATTATACAATTGCTTTTTTGAATAAAAATGAATGTCAAAATAGCAAGATGAGTTATGAAATACAATCATGTTTCCGCAGTTTTGAATTGAATATAGGGCAAGCGGTGTAACAAATTATCAAAAACTAGTTATCTTTTTCAGAATTTAAAACTCTCTGAAGTTCTTTAACCTGATCTTCAAGCATTTTAATTTTTTCAGCGTATTGAGGTAGGTTTCTGATATGAGCTTCTTGCCTTAGGGCAACACTAAATTCTTTAGCTGGTGATCCGAAATACCGACCAGGTTTCGGAATTCCTTTTGAAACTCCTGATTGAGCAATTAAAACTACATTATCGGCAACTTCAATATGACCAATTAAACCGGTTTGGCCGAGAAGAATACAGTGTGCTCCGATTTTTGTGCTTCCCGAAATTCCGCATTGAGATGAAATAACAGTGTCTTCGCCAATTTGTACATTGTGTGCAATTTGAACCAAGTTATCAATTTTGACTCCGCGTTTAATTAATGTAGAACCTAAAGCTGCTCTATCGATTGAAACATTTGAACCTATTTCAACATCATCTTCAATAACTACATTTCCTATTTGGGGTATTTTTTGATAAACTCCTTTTTCATCAGTAAAGAATCCAAAACCATCAGAACCGATTACCGTGTTGGGATGAATAATTACTCGCTTTCCAATCTTACATTCTTCGCGAATACTAACATTTTGAAATATTAAAGTATCGTCTCCAATTTCAACATCATTAAGCACAACAGTGTTATGGAATATTTTTACATTGTCTCCAATTCTGCATCCCTCAGAAATGACAACATTTTTTCCGAGAGAAACATTCTTACCAATTTCTGCTTGCGGATTAATAAAAGCAGTTTTGTCAATACCTTCTAATTTAAATTCAGGAGAAAAATAATTTATAACTATTTTATAAAATGCTTTGGAAGGATCATCAACTTCAATATAGGAAATATCTTTTCTTGTTTTATTGAAACCGGTTTTTACCAAAATGGCTGAGGCCTCAGTCGATGGGAAATATTTTTCATAAGAAGCATGGTATAGAAAAGTTAAATCTCCGGGTTTTGCTTCTTCAATTTTGCAGGGAAAATTTATTTCTAAATTTTCATCTCCGAAAATTTTTCCGTTTATAAAGCCGGCAATATCTTTTAATAAAATTTTTTTCAAATTTTTTATTACAATTTTAATTTATCCATCACCTGGGTGGTAATATCATATTGATCTTTTGCAAAAAGAAGAAGCACATCACCACTTTTGTCAAATACAAAATCAAGATCTTCATCTTTAGCAACATCCTGAATAGCATTAAATACCTTATTCTGAACCGGCTTCATAAGTTCATCCTGCTTTTGAAATAATTCACCGTTTGTACCAAATTTCTTCTCTCGGTAGTCAGTAACTTGTTGTTCAAGTTTAACAAGCTCAGCTTCAGTTTCAGCACGGGTTTGATCGGTCATAATTAATTTCCGCTTATCGTAATCATCGTACTTTGTTTTCCATTCATTCTGAAGCTTATTCAGTTCTGTCTGCCAGTCTTGAACTATGGAATTTAATTTTTGTTTAGCGTCTTGTGCATCAGGCAAGTTATCCATAATTGCATCTGAATCAACATAACCTATCTTCAACTGTGCGAACGATAAACCGCTGAAAAGTGTAAGGGAAATAACGAGGGCAAATATTATTTTTTTCATTTAAGCTCCATTTATCTAAACTATAACATTAAAATTAAAAGTAAAAAATATCAATAACACCCTCTAAAAAAATATGGTTCCCTCATATTCTACAAGGGAACCGCAATTAAAAATAATTTAACCTATTTTCCTCTTTTCAATTTATCGAGTACTTTGTAAGTAATGTCAAACGCGCTATCAGCATATAATAAAATTATATCGCCGCTTTTATCAAATACGAACTGCATATTTTCTTCTTTTGCAACTTCCTGAATTGCTTTGTAAATTTTTTGTTTTACAGGATTAAAAATTTCTTCCTGTTTCTTATAAATTTCACCAGTCTGCTGACCGAATTTTTGTTTTTGAAAATCTCTGATGGTTTGTTCCTGCTGAATAATCGATTGCTGAACACTCAACTTTTTATCCTCAGGCATTGTATTTTCTTGTTTTTTATAATCATTTAATGCACCTTGATAAGACTGAGTCATGCTATCCAATTGGCTTGACCATTTGCTAGTTAGAGCATCTAAATCACCTTGAGCTTTTATGGCTTCAGGAAATTGAGTTAAGATCACTTGAGAATCAACATAACCTAACTTCTGTTGTGTTTGTGCCTGCATAATAACTGCCGCGAATAAAACTGCAGCAAGAACTATAAGATATTTTTTCACTATTATTACCTCTGTAATTTATTATTAAAGAAAATATTAGAATCCTTTACCAAATTGAAAATGGAAAAGCCAAGATGGATCTTGTCCGTTAACGGCTTTTCGATCAAACCCATAACCTAAATCAAATCCTATTAATCCAATAGGATTAATTAATATTCTAGCTCCAACACCGACTGAGCGCCTTAAATCAAATAAATCCGAAGATTCAAAACTATCAAAAACATTCCCAGCTTCAGCAAAAGTTAATAAATATAACGGTATAGGTTCAAGAGTTACAGCTAATCTTAATTCACTAGTAAATTTTGCCATCACTCTGCCGCCCAGTGGATTTCCAGCCGCATCTACCGGCCCGATGCTGCGATCGTCATATCCTCTTAAAGGAGTAGTAGCTATAACTAATCCATTTCCGCCCATAAAATATTTTTCAAATGGATTTATCCTTGTTTTTGTAGCGTCATTTAATTCACGCAAATAACCTAAAGTAGAAGACGTATAAAGCACTAATCTATTACTATTAAATAATCTTTTATACCATTCTGAAGTAAAATCAATTTTGAAATAATCTATATCTCCTGGTAAAAATGGGCCGCCATTAATTTGTCCATCAAGTTCAACATTTGAACCTCTCGATGGAAATATTGGATTATCAATATCCTTTCTAAGAATGGTCGCACCGAGTGTGAACTGATTAGTTTTTCCTTCGGCATAAATATTCTGGCCATTAATTACATCATTATGCTGATATCTAAAAAATCCTTGGACGTTAAAAAAGTCATCCGGCCACTTTAACCTTCTACCAAGCTTTAATGTTCCACCATATTGGCTCAAATCGTAATAATATTGCTGACGCGTATCAAAAACCTCTACACCTACAAGAGTTGGTGTATCCATAAACCATGGTTCTGTAAAACCTAAAGTAAAAGTCCGGTAAAAGTTCCCAACACCAAACTGCCAATTAAAACTTAAAATTTGACCGCCACCAAGAGAAAATGGTTCGGCAATTGAAAAGTTTGAAAGTGTAACGCCGATAGCGCCGCTAAATCCATAAGCCCCGCTGTACCCAACAGAAGCATTTAAATAATCACTGGATTTTTCTTCGACATTAAAAGTTACATTAACAGTACTGTCGTTAGCCAAATTGTAATCCAATCCTTGCGGGCCATATAATTTTTCCGCATTAAAATATTGAAGGTTTGCTAACTGCTGAACACTTCTAAGCAGCAACGACCGATTAAAGTAATCGCCTGGAACTGTATACAATTCTCTACGAATAACTTTATCTTTGGTTTTAGTATTTCCAACTACATTAACTTGCCCGATTTTAAACTGATTTCTTTCTTCAACTCTAATATTTAAATCAATCGAATCGTCAGCCACTTTTGTTTCAGTAGTTTGAAGATTAAATGTTAAGTAGCCATTGTTCTGATACAATTCTGATATGGAAGACTGGCTTTCATTCCCATGCAAATTTTGTTCAAACTTTTTATAATTAAATATATCACCCTTCTTAAAATCTAATCTTTCATCTAAAACAGCATCAGGGTATACTGTATTTCCCTCCCATGCAATATTTCTAACTTTGTATTGTGGACCTTCGTAAACATTAATTATAATTTTAAGATCTTTTTTGTCATTAGAATAAATTAGCGAATCGGAAGTGACTTCAGCATCTCTATAACCATGTTCTTCATAAAAACTTTTTATTAATTTTTTATCATCTTCAAATTTTTCCGGATTAAATTTTGCGCTGCTCCAAAATTTCCACCATTTTGCCTCTTCTGTATTGTCAAGTTCACCCCTCAAATCGCCATCATCAAATGCTTTATTTCCTGTAAATTGTATTGTTCTAACAGTAACCTTATCATTTTCATCTATTTCAAATTTCAGTAAAATTCTGTCCTTGATTTTGCTGATCAAATCGCGGTAAGAGATATTATCTAGCTCGTATTCAGATGTATATTCTTCAGTTGAATCTTCTATATTTTTCCAGGTCACATAAATAACTTCGTCGGTTGTATCCGTTGAACTGTAATGAAATTCTTTAATATTGATTTGAGCATTTAAATAGCCATCATCATCGTATTCTTTCATCAAACTATTTTTAATGCTTTGGATTTCCTGCGGCTTCAAAATTTGACCCCTAATTAAGGATACTTTTTTTTCTATGTCGTCATCACTTAAATCATCATTGCCTTCAACTACATATTTTTCATAGCGAGGGTATTCTTTAACTTTAATAGTTAAAAATATACCATTACCAACTTGCTTATCTTTTATAATTTCAATGTCCGAAAAAATATCGAGGGCGTATAATTGTTTAATTGCATTTAATGTTTGATCTCCGCCTATTTTTATTTCCTCCCCAACTTTTAAGCCGCTGCTGGAAATAATTGTATTCACATCGGCCGATTTATTACCTTCAACCGATATCCCTAATATTTTATAAAGAGTTGTGTTTGTTTGAGAAAATGAAAATGTACTTAAAACAAAGAATAGAGCTATAAATTTTAAAACCGTACTATGAGTATTTTGAAACATTATTTAAGCCTTTGTTACCTTTTTTAATTGCTCGCTGACTTTACCGAATCTGCGTTCACGTTTCTGAAAATTTCTAATTGCTTCGTATAAATTTTTTCTTCTGAAATCCGGCCAAAGGTCATTAGTAATAAAAAATTCAGAGTAGGCAATCTGCCAAAGTAAAAAGTTACTCACTCTAAATTCACCGCTGGTGCGAATGACTAGATCAGGATCAGGAATATTTTTAGTTGTTAGATGATTAGCGATACAATCTTCGTTTATATCAGTAACTTGTAAATGTCCCTTTGAAGCACTATCTACAATATTTTTAATCGCTTCCAAAAGTTCCCACCTGCCGCTGTAACTTAAGGCAAGATTTAAGTTCATTGTTTTATTATTCTTTGTTTTTTCAATAGCAAAGTTTAATTCTTTTTGAACTTCATTTGGAAGAGTTTGAACATCCCCGATTGTAGTTAATCTAACATCATTTTCATCTAATTCATCCGACTCTTTTCTTAAACTGCTTACTAAAAGCCTCATTAAAGTTGATACTTCATCTTTCGGCCTTTTCCAATTTTCTGTTGAAAAGGTGTATAAAGTCAAATGTTTAACACCAATTTGAGCACATGCCTTAACAATATCTTTTACGGAATCGACACCTCTTTTATGGCCGGCTGCCCTGGGAAGGCCTCTCTTACGTGCCCATCTTCCATTGCCATCCATAATAATCGCTATGTGTACGGGAATTTCTCCAGATTTTTTAAGTTCCTGCTGGAGGTTTTCATCCGATTCCGAATGTACTTTTCCCAAATTCTGTCCTAAAATTGATAAAGCGTGTAAAATTAACTGTCATACTATTTAATGTCAAGGTAAGTCCTCTGTCGCAATATTAAGTACAGTCAAATATAAATTACTAAAAAAAATTAAACAGGAATTTTAAATTATGAAAGGTAAAAAATAGGTTAAAAACAGAATACGGACTTACTTATTGGAAAGTAAGTCCGTCCAAGTTAGTGTGTCTTATTCTCAAAAGAAAATCGTTAAGAAAACAATATCTTTTCTCTATTTGCGTGTCTGCGTACAGAAGGAATTGATTTTTCAACAATCTGAAAAAGTTTTATGTTTTTCTTTATATCATGATCAAACAATTCAATTAGTGTTTTAGCATTCTTATAAAATTCAGATTCAACACCAATAAAAAGAATTACTCTTTTATTGGTATATTTTGTTTGTCTGGTAGCTAAAAATTTAATCTTATTAATTAAATTCGGATCATTCAAATCTTCTTCTGATAAAGTTATTCCAATAGCATAATTTTTCTTAAAACGGGCGATAATGTCCACGTCAAAATTGCCAACCTTTGCGGGTTCAGGCAAATAAGTACCGTATTTACGGCTGACAGTTAAGTATCCCTGTTTCCAAAATTCTTCAACCAATAAATCAATATATTTTCTTTTTGCTGATTCCATTTTCTACCATCCTTTACTAATTAACAACTGACAAAATGGGAATTACCGGCGAAAATCTATCTCTTCCCAATACTTTGATGTTAACTATTTTATCAAATTCAAATTTTTTTATTTCACTTGAATTACGAATTTTTCCATATATAACCTTTTTCCCACTTATTTCTCGTGATATATAGTACGGATCAATAATCACTTCGTTTAAGCTGTATAAAAATCTAATTGAAGTTCTGCTGTGTATTGCTGAAGAAAAAATCTCTGTTTTCATATATTCTCCGCTTTAATTAAATCTTCTTACTAAACCGACAACTTTGCCGACTAATTTGAAATCTTTTGTTTTTTCAATTTCAATTGGCTGATATTTTTCATTTTCAGGCATCAAAAATATTTTATTATTCTTTTTCTGAAAAACTTTTACCGTAACTTCATCTTCTATCATCGCAACAACAGTTTGGCCATTAAATGCTTCAGCAGATGGAGAAACAATAACAATATCTCCTTCAAAGATTCCAGCATTAATCATACTATCTCCTTTAACTTTTAAAGCAAAAGAATCTTGCGATTTTTTGATAAAAGAAGAATCAACTAAAATGTTACCCTCAATGTTTTCGATTGCAGTTATTGGGGTACCAGCGGCAACTCTACCGACGACAGGTATTTTTGTATACAAATCATTTCTATCAATAATGTTCTGCCTATCAACAGCATCATTTTTAATTAACGAAATTGCGCGGCTGGAGTTGCTTTCAATATTCAAATAACCTTTTTTGACTAAAGCATCTAAATGACGTTTAACACCGAATGTAGACGAAATACCAAACTGTTTACCAATTTCCCTCAGAGTCGGCGGAAAGCCGTTTCCTTCGGTGTACTGTTGAATAAAAGTAAGTATTTCTTGCTGGCGATCTGTTATTTGAATCTTCATTTTATTTTTATTCCTAAAAATTAGTGCTCAAATGTTCACTACAATTATAGTGAACAAACGTTCACTTGTCAAGAGAAAAATTAATTAATTTTTCAGGAGAGATTATAAAGGAAAAGTAGCATTTATGGTTTAATTTAAACTGACTGTTGAATAATTCGATAATGAATTGACATGTTTATTTTAGAGATATTTGCTTGTAGGTTAAAAGGTGAGTTTGTTTTTCTGCATGCTGATAAATTCGATAATTCTTTTCACTTACACTCAACAAAATTCAAATCCAATCATCTAAAAAAATATGAAATTAAATAGGGAAAAATGTTTTTGTGATAATGAAAAAAGATCCGATCATCATATTTATCGAGGAAGAAAAAAATGCTTCCAATTTTTATCTTAATATTTTTAAGCGACTAAACATTGAAAATATTACACTAATAAATAATCTTTTAGAAATTCTACCCGCAATTAAAAATTCAAAACCTGACTTAATCATTATCGACGTTTCAGGCCCGGATGAAAAAAGAGCATTAAAAATTCTAGATGAATTAGAATCACTTGAAAATAAAATTCCAATCATAACCGTAAGCAAATCTCTTGACTATGAAATTAAAAGAAGATTAAGAGCAAATCCCAAATCAGATTCTTTTGTCAAGCCGCTTGATGTCATTCAATTTGCCGGAAGCGTATATAAATTTCTGGCTGTATAATTAGTGTTCCAGCACTATAAAAAATGATTTATAAAATTTAATTTTTCATATCAATCTTAATTTCTAATCAGAATCACAGTCATCCAAATCATTAAATAAAAATTATTCAATTTTATTGTAAAAGTTAGTATTATAGAATTAGATAAATTCTAAAAAAAATACTAAAAGAAATGCGTGTATTAAAAAATCTTTTTGATCAAAATAAAAAATGGGCAGACAAAGTTAAGGAAGCAGACCCGGATTTTTTTTCAAAACTTTCCAAACAGCAAAACCCCAAATACCTATGGATAGGCTGTTCCGACAGCCGGGTTCCAGCAAATCAAATTATAGACTTACCACCGGGTGAAGTTTTTGTTCATAGAAATATTGCCAATGTTGTTGTCCATACAGATTTGAATTGTCTATCTGTTATTCAATTCGCAGTTGAAGTGTTGAAAGTGAAACACATAATTGTATGCGGACATTATGGCTGCGGCGGTATTAAGGCATCTATGGAAAACAAAGACCACGGATTAATCGACAATTGGCTTCAAAATATAAAAGATGTTTATCGCTACCATCAAATTAAAATAGATGCAATTAATGACAAAAGTGAAAAACTTGATTTATTATGTGAGTACAATGTAATTGAACAAGTTGCAAATGTATGTCACACAACAGTTGTTCAAAAAGCGTGGAAAAATAAACAGGATTTAACTGTCCATGGTTGGATTTATAATATTGAAGATGGAATTTTAAGAGATTTAAATGTTTGTATTACTGGGGCTGAAGACATAAAGGACAGCAATAAAGTAAAATGAAAATTAAACTTAAAATAATTAGTTATTTAATTTTACTTTCGTTTTTAATTCACTCTAAAAAACCATACAAAAAATGTTGACTTAAAATTTACTAGTTAAATAAAAATTAACCACGTTTCTTATTAGATGCTTTTGAACCGCCGCCGAGTATTATGCTCAATCCAAATAAATAACCGAAATTATACCAGCCGCCGTTGTTGTACACAGCATAAATCGCAACTTTATCATCGAAAAGAGAAATAATAAAACTAAACGGAGCAATTAAACCATGCCACAGACCATACCAAAAACCAACCTGTTCTATATCTTTTGAGTATTGAATTGGGATTGAATCTGCACAGCCGCTTAAAAAGAAAATAGAAATAGCTGTAATGATTATTGTTAATAAAGATGGATTTTTTGTAAAAATGTTTTTCATAAACTCCTCACTTTTTTATCTGATAAAAGAGATTTTATTTTTCAAACGTAAAAGTAATTAATCTTGGCGGATTGTTTTTATCATTTTGGTGCCACCATTCTTTTAACGTCAATAATTTCAAATTACTAAAATCAGCAGCAGCAATAAAATCCGAAATGTTATGAATGAAAGCATCTATTTTAGTTGTTTCGCCTTCGCTTTCAAATCGTGCTTTCTTTCCTTGATATTGTCTGAAGGGATGTAATTCACTGACATAAAACTTACCACCCGTTTTCAATTTCTGTTTAGTTTCATTAAAAATGAAATTTAAATCTTCAATGTGTTCCAAAATCAAATTACAAGTAATTAAATCAACAGAAACAATTTCATCTGGCCACTTTTTTGTTATATCTGCAGCAAGAAAAGTTACATTGTTTGCTTTTATTTTTTCTTTAGCTTTGTTAATCATTCCTTCAGAGAAATCAACGGCAAAAACTTTTTCAGCTAGATGAGAAAATAAAGTTGTATTTTTTCCTGTTCCGCATCCTATTTCTAAAATTGATGTAAATTTTAAATTACCAAGATTTTTTTCTGTTACGATTTTATCAAGATCCCGCGTAAGATTTTCATCTTCATCATAAGTATTTGACCAACTGTTATAAGCTTTTTGAATGTTCATTAAATGCTAATGTAAAAATTTCGCAATACTTTATTAAATAGACATATTTAAAAATTTTACTAAAAAAATTGAATTATATATCTGGGAAATTACGATGAGTATATAAAATTTAAAAAGATAAAATATAATTAAAATACAACTTCAGGATTTACAAAATTAATTAGGTTTCTACCAATCATATAATTTTCGTAAATGCCTCTGAATTTTGCTTCACCCGGTCCAAAAGCAAAAACGCCAACCATGCTTCCGGTATGGCCTTTAGTTGTAAATTTAAGTTCTAAATTATTTCCTTCTTTTGTTCCCCCATTAATGGATAAACCGCCGGTTTCATGATCAGCAGTAACTACAACCAATGTATTTCCATCATCTTCTGCAAAATCTAAAGCAGCATTAATTGCTGTATCAAAATCTTTTAATTCGGAAAGAATATACTCGGAATTATTATCATGTCCTCCCCAATCAATTTGAGAACCTTCAATCATCAGTACAAAACCGTTTTTATTTTGATTCAAATTCGCTATTGCGATTTTTGTTAAATCGCCAAGAGTATAATTTCGTATCGAGGCACGGGTAACTCCATCTGAATCGATTAATGCGTAAAATTTATTCATCGGATTTACATTTATTATTTCATTTGCCTCACTATAAAATTCGTATCCTTCCGCTTTAATTTTTTTGACTAGATCAATATCATTATTACTTTTTCCGCCTTGATCTTTTGGAATGAAATACCTCAAACCTCCGCCTATAACAACATCAACACTATTATTTAAATATTGTTCTGCAATTAAATCTTCTTCATTCCTATTCTCAATATGTGAAAGAAAAGCAGCAGGTGTTGCATTTGTAACTGTGCTTGTAACTACAACACCTGTAGATAAATTTTGTTCTTCGGCATATTCAAAAATGGATTTTAAATGGGAACCGTTTTCAGGATTTATAGAAAGCCAGTGATTATTTGTTCTATATCCTGTTGATAATGCAGTAGCCCCCGCAGCAGAATCAGTTATTAATTTATCTGCGCTTGCGGTCTGAGAATATCCAATTGATTTGAATCTTTTAAATGCATCTTTATCTAAATTTATAACTGAAGCACTCACGTAATTAGTGCCCATTCCATCGCCTATCAATAATATAATATTCTTAGGTTTTTTTTCCTGTGAAAATACAAGACTATAAAAAGATATTATAATAATTAATATAGAAGGAATTTTAATCACTCTACTTCAACACCTTTTTTATCTATATGAGTAAGCCAGTTATGCGTATCCTCAGTTTTCCCGGTTTGAATTGCAGTGATTTCATTAAATAGTTTTAATGCTAATTCTCCGGCTTCACCATTATTAATTGTCATATCAAAATCTTTGTATTGCAGCCATCCTACCGAAGAAATTATAGCTGCAGTTCCAGTACCGAAAATTTCCAGTACATTTCCCTTTTTATATTCATCAACTATTTCATCAATACTTATTAATCTTTCAGTTACATTTTCTCCCCATTCTTTTAATATCTGAAGGATAGAATCTCTCGTAACACCGCGCAAAATACTTCCGGTTAATTTAGGAGTTGCAATTTCGTTTTTAAAACGGACAAAGATATTCATCGTTCCTACTTCTTCAATATATTTTTGTTCAATTGCATCCAGCCAAAGAACCTGAGTGAAACCGCGTTTCTTTGCTTCTTCAGCTGCCAAAAGACTACCGGCATAATTACCAGCGGTTTTACATTCACCAATACCTTTACGTACTGCGCGAACATATTCATCCTGGATTAATATTTTAACCGGTTTGAAACCCTCGGGATAATATGCGCCAACAGGTGAAAGGAGAATTATCATTTTGTAAGTCATGGAAGGGCGAACTCCCAGAAATGGATCCGAGGCATACATAAATGGACGTATATAAAGTGATTCGCCTTCACGTTCAGGAATCCAATCTCTTTCAACTGAAATTAATTCTGTAAGAGCTTTCATAAAAAATTCTTCATCAATTTCGGGCATGCATAATCTTTTAGCGGAATTATTAAATCTTTTAATATGTTTTTCAGGCCTAAACATTGCTGGTTCACCATCAACTGTTTTAAAGGCTTTCATTCCTTCAAATATTGCCTGGCCGTAATGAATAAACATCATTGCTGGATGAATTGACAAATTTTCTAAAGGCTTAATTTGAGCATTATGCCAGCCAGTGTTTGGAGCATAATCCATCTCAAAAATATGATCTGTAAAAATTTTTCCGAAACCAGGATTTTGTGGAATTGTTACTTTAGATGATCTTTTTAATGTTTTAACTTTTATTTCTTGCATACTCACCTCTTTAAATTTTCTATTTTTAATGTACTATATACAGAATTTATAGCTGAAAAGAAAAGTAAATTATTATTGTCAAAATTTCTATATAGGAATGAAAATGTTTAAAAAATGTAAGCCCGGTGGAGGGTTACCGGGCTTAAAGTGATTCATTAAAAAGTGATTAAATTAATGAATCATGCATTTTGAATGTAATACTATACTTCTTAAAAAACAATTTAAATAATTTTGATGATGATCTTCGTCATGTCTCAATTGGGGTTCAGAAAATAATTTTAATTAAGTATTAATTAAGTCAATTTCTCGTTTCTATAAATTGTTTCCATAAGTTATTTGCTTCATCTTCAAATCAGAAAAAGTGAATTTGGACATTGTGAAATGAAATGTTAATTTATATCCGTCATTCATCTCAGCAAAATTTATTCATAAAGAATAAGGCGGGCTCAAACCATATATGCCGTCAATAAGAAAAACTAAAACTTTAAAAAAAGAATTAAAGCTGCTCGACGTTTACGCAGTTGCAACCGGTACAACATTAAGCGGAGGATTATTTTTGCTTCCCGGTTTGGCAGCTATTCAAGCAGGACCAGCAATTGTGCTGGCTTATATAATAGCTTCAATTCCACTTATTCCAGCAATTTTTAGTATAATTGAACTTGCCACCGCAATGCCGCGTGCCGGCGGAATGTATTATTTTTTAGATCGAACTTTAGGCCCAGCGTTTGGAACTATCGGCGGACTAGGAACTTGGCTGGCTTTAATTTTAAAAGTTGCTTTTGCACTAATTGGGATAGGAGCTTATTTAGATCTTTTCATTCCAAACATGCCCATAATTCCTATTGCTATTGCCATTTCTATTTTAATCGGAATTGTAAATTTATTTGGCAGCAAAAAAAGCGGAAGCTTTCAAATTGTATTAGTCGGTGGACTATTAATTTTATTAGTATTCTATAGTGTAGGAGGAATTTTCAATATTCACGCCAGCCATTTCAAAGGGTTTTTTGACGTTGAATTTTCTTCAATCTTATCCACAGCCGGATTGGTTTATATAAGCTATGTCGGCATAACTAAAGTTGCTAGTTTATCTGAAGAAGTTCAAAATCCGGAACGAAATATTCCTCTAGGGGTTTTTCTTTCTCTAATAACAACTACTGTTATTTATGTTATTGGTACTATAATCATGGTTGGAGTTCTACCTTTAAATGAATTGAAAGGCAGCTTAACTCCTGTAGCTTCATCTGCAAAAGTTTTTTATGGAGAAATAGGGGCCATATTATTATCTGTCGCGGCACTATTTGCTTTTATTTCAGTATCTAATGCGGGAACATTAAGTGCCTCAAGATATCCGTTAGCAATGAGTCGCGATCATATATTACCCAAATATTTTCGAAAGCTTAACAAGGCAAGAATCCCTGTAGTTGCAATTTCAGTTACAGTCCTTCTGATAATTTTAGTACTTTTATTTTTTGATCCAACCAGAATAGCAAAATTAGCAAGTTCATTTCAATTATTAATGTTTGCTTTGGCTTGTTTCGCAGTAATAGTGATGAGAGAAAGCCGCATTCAATCTTACGATCCAGGCTATAAATCACCATTTTATCCATGGATGCAAATTATTGGAATAGTTGCTCCATTAATTTTAATTTTTGAAATGGGATGGGTTCCAATATTATTTACAATCGGTCTGGTTATAATTGGACTGTTATGGTTTAAATATTACGCTAAAGAAAGAGTAATAAGAAGCGGTGCAATTTTTCATGTGTTTGAAAGGCTTGGCCAGCAAAGATATGAAGGGCTTGACAGTGAGCTTAGAGGTATCTTAAAGGAAAAGGGATTACGCAAAGAAGATCCTTTTGATAAAATAGTTACCCGCAGTATTACAATGGATTTAAATAATAAATCCGAATTTGAAGAAGTTGTGGATTCAGTTTCAAATCTTTTATCCAAAGTAATTCCTTTTAATCCAAAAGAAATTTCAGCACAGATAATGGAAGGCACTAGAATTGGGGCAACACCTGTTACACATGGAGTCGCACTTCCTCACTTTAGAACTCAGGGCTTAAAAGATGCAGTGATGGTTTTAGTTAGGTCTATTCCGGGAATTAGCATTAAAGTTTACAATCCTCTAACTCAGCAGGAAGAAAATACAGAGATTGTTAATGCAATATTTTTTTTAGTAAGTCCTGAAGATAACCCTTCTCAGCATTTAAGAATATTAGCTCAAATTGCCGGTAGAGTTGATGATGAAGATTTTATGCAGGATTGGTATAACGCAAAGGATGAGCAGGAGTTAAAAGAAACATTACTTCATAATGAAAGATTTCTCTCTTTAATTATAGAACAAAACGGAAATACATTTCAATTGGCTGATAAATCCTTAAAGGATGTTACTCTCCCAAAAGATTCATTGGTTGCCCTGATTAATCGAGATGGAAATATGTTAATTCCCAAAGGAGATACAGTTTTAAAAATTAATGACCGCTTAACAATTATTGGGGATCCTAAAAGTATTAACGAAATTAGAAGAACATACTCATTAGAGTGATTTTACTGAGTAAAATAAAACCGAAAGCGCCGCTAAAATTAAACCTATTCCAATAAAAATTTTAAGCCGCTTTTCATTTAATTTTAACCCGAAAAAATTCCCGGCAAAAGCGCCAATCATAAAACCCGCAATTATTGGTGCTGCAAAATCAAAATGAATATTTCCAAGAAAATAATGGCTGACAGTCCCCGTAAAGCTTGTAAACATTATCATGAATAAAGCTGTTGCAGTAGCAATGATAGGATTTAAATTAAATACATTAACCATTATCGGTGTCTTCATAAAACCGCCGCCGATACCTAAAAAGCCGGCAATAGTGCCTGAAATAATTCCAAAAATTGAACTTAATAGAACACTTATTTTATATGCACCGTACTTTGTTCTGCGGATAATTGCAGGGCCGAATGAATTTAATTTATGAAATGCGGATTGTCTTCTTTCTACATGATGAACTGGATCTGAATTTTTAATATTAAAAATTCCAATTGTACATATAATTAATGCGAATCCTATTTCAACCATTCTTATTGGCAAAACGGTAGTGAGCATTGCGCCGATAACAGTACCTATCATAGTTGGAATTTCTAAAATTAATGCCGCCTGATAATCAACTCTTTTTTCTTTTATATTAAAATATGATGAGATGACAGCCGCAGGGAAAAGTGCAAATATTACTGAGCCAACTGCCATATTAATCGGAACGTTGAAAAATATCATCAGAATTGGGATCATAAAAACTCCGCCCCCAAACCCCACCATAGTTCCAAATGAACTAACTAATGCAGAAATCAGCAATAAAAATATGATATGAATTAAATCCATAATGTGTTAGATAAAGATAAATATTTCTTGAAATTTGATCCTCCCCGAAAGGTTCTCAATATTTTAGTTTAAACTAAAAATGAAAACGATCAGAAGCACTTAGCAGATTAAAGCAAATAAACAAAGGGCTCTATAAAATAATTTTAATAATTGAAACTGTCAAAGTTAAACATTAAAACCATCAATTTTTAAGATTATTTTTTTTAATCACAACAAAATATGGACTTTTAAAATAATCACACTTTATGCAATTTGAAAGCTTTGAAGCAAATGTTCCTTGCACAGTTCCGCCGCAAAATGTTCCTGCAACTGCAGCACAGCTTTTACCATGATTTGGATATACCGGACAAATGCCAAACTCATTAACCTTTTTTCCGCCTGCTTCTCTTCCGCAATTTTTAAATTCCCAGCAGTTCATTCTAGACTCCTTTTAAAATTATTTCTTAGCCAGATATTTTTATTATCGATCAGATGAGAAAAAATTTTATTGGCAACCAAAGTAATTCTGAATATAAAAAATTAAGAGTGATTAAAATTCGGACAACAAAATGATTAATAAGCGGAACTATTATTTAAAAATATTATCTAAAAGATATTCGTTTGGTAAAATATTTTACACCATAAATCTCAAATAGATTTAATTATCTTTACAACATTAATTTCCTTCTGGTGAAAATTTCATGAATGAACATATCTCAATTTTTAATAAAAATATCGCTATTCCAATAATTGCATTAATACTTATATTTATTTTTGATACCTTCACACCGAGAGGGCATCTAGACTGGATCTTTTATATAATTTTATTGTTATACATTTCGATCCGCGTTAATAAAAATCAAATTGTAATTGTAGGTGTAATCAGCATCGTTTTTCTTTTTTTGGGTTTTATACTCTCTCCAGATGGTATAGATTTTAAATTTGCATTGTATAACAGATTTGTAGGCTCATTAATTTTATTAATAATAATTTGGGTTTCGATGCGATTGAAAAAAGATAATGAAGAAATTATGAACGCTTTACATGAAAAGGAAGTATTAATTAAAGAAACTCATCACAGGATAAAAAATAATCTTCAGCTGGTTACAAGTCTTCTGAATTTACAGGCAAATCAAACTGAAAATGAAGAGGTAAAATCTCATTTAAATGATAGTAAGAACAGAATCAAATCAATCGCTTTAATCCATGAAAAATTATACAATTCTATAAGTCAATCCAATGTAAATTTAAAAGATTACATCACTGATTTAATGGAAGTATTAATCAAAACTTATAACTCAAACCTTATTAAAATCGATTTAAAGATGGATATAGATGACTCAGAGATGGATTCAAGGACTGCAATTATTCTGGGATTAATAGTGAATGAACTTTGCACAAATTCACTGAAATATGCATTCCTAAATAGAAATAGCGGAATGATATTTTTAAGTGTTAAAGCTGATAATGAAATTGGTAAGAAATTAATTTATAGAGATAATGGTGTGGGATTACCGGCCAACTTTAATTTTTCAAAAACAAAAAGTCTGGGAATGCAATTAATAAGTTCATTTATTGAGCAGATAGGCGGAACGATAAAAATAAACAATGAAAATGGATTAGAATACTTTTTAACTTTTCCCTCAAAAGCAGAAGAAGAAAACTGATTGATTAGTGAGGAAAGTATTTTTTTTCTTGCAGATATTAAAACCTTGGAGGGATCTTCTTGAAGTGTAAAACACTTTTTACAAAAAATCCCTCCAGGTAAAAATAAAAATTAATTAATCATTTTACTTAGACCAAGGCGGAGTAATTCCATTCATTCTTGAATATGCGATTAGCTGTCCAAGATGCTCATGATTATGGTCCAATAAAATTAAAAACAAATGCCTTTTAGTGCTCTTCATTCCAAAAAATTCGACAGGGTCATCTAAAGTTTTTACGTCCAGGTTAGACATATAATTATCTAAGTTTTCGTATGAAGATTTAAGATACTTTACTATTTCTTCTTTATTAGTTACCGTGGTATCCATGCCCTGTTTAAACCATTCAGGCATTTTTTCGCCGACAAGCGTTAAAAAATAATAGTTAGCACCTACGATATGCATAAAAACTTCACTAACTGATCGAACACCATCGGCAGGCCTCCAGCTAAATTTGTCCTGCGGAATTGCATCAGCTAATGAAAGCACCTTATCCTTAGCAGCATTAACTTCTTTTATGTAATCTTTGTTGAATCCGGACATGCTTGACATATCATCAGCAGATTGTGCCGTAAAGCCCCTGCACTAAACATCAGAAACAGAAATAAGAAAAATATCTTATACCTCATAAGAACCTCCTCGGTAAAATATTGTTTTGGGAATTCAGATCGAATATACAAAGAAAAATGAAATTTAAAGTAGACTTTTAGTAAAAAATATTTTGAAAATATAATTCGAAAGTTATACTTATTTTATTTTTCCAAATATTCTTTGATTGATTTTCCAATAATGTAATCCCATCCGGCAGTAAAACTTTCTCTTGCAAAATCCGGATTATCAGTTTGGAAGCTTTCAATACCTATATGAGTTAAACGAAGTAAAGTTGAATCACCTTCTGGAAAAATTTCGAAAGTCACATAAGAAATTCCAGGATAATTTTTGTATTGCCAGCTGTATGTAAGTTTTTTGCCAGGGATTACTTCTGTAATTTTACACAAGTGAATATATATTCGATCTTCATTTCCGCCTTCAAACGAGAACTCAAAACCAACTTCGGGTTTGAATTCTGCTAAATTAAAATACCATTGCTTCATCTCATCTTTATCTGTTATCGCGTTCCATACTTTTTCTGCGGGGGCGTTAATGTTAACTTCTTTTATTATGGGTTGTTTCTTCATTGTTGTTTAATAATTTAGTTTATCAATTTATATTGATTATTATTTTTTTAGATGATTTTAATCCATTGCATTTTTAGTCTAGGATTTTTTTTATCGGCTCCCAATAATTGGAGAACCACCCGCTGTCAAGATGATCTCGTTCTTCTTCTGGAAATCCAGTATGATCAAAAATTAATTGAGTTTTATTTCCGTCATCCTTTAACTCGAACTTAGCTATTGAATAAATTCCGGGTTGCCAAGACTTAACCCGCCATGCCTGCACAATCCTTTCGTTTGCTACTAATTCAATATTCCTGCCGACAATCATTCCGCCAAAACATGAAAATGCGCCGCCAGGTTCCGGATTGATTTCAGTTGGTATACCGTCCATAAGACCACTGAATTTCTTAGCATCAGTAAGTATGCTGTAAATTTGTTCTGGTTTTGCTTTGAATTCTATTTCATGATGAATGGGTTCGTTCATAACAAATACTCCTTTCATATTGACAAAGTCTAATGCATAAATTATTTATTCTTTTTCCAAGAACTTTTTTAGATTAACTCCAATTATTTGATTCCAGCCTTCCGTAAACTTTTCTTTGGTGTAAGGAAAATCTGATGAAAATGTTTCAATTCCTTCATGAGTTAATTTTAACCTGGTTCCCTCACCTTCTTTGTATAATTCAAAAGTAACCAATGAATCGCCGCCGTACCCATCATAACGCCAGCTGTAGGATAGTTTCTTTTCGAAAATAACTTCTACTATTCTGCATAGATGAAGCCATTTTTTCCCATCCATTTCAGGAGAAAAATAAAATTCAAATCCCACTTCAGGCTTAAACTCATCAATATCAAAATACCACTGTCGCATATCATCTTTGTCGGTAATTGCTTTCCAAACCTTTGAAATTGCAGCATCGATAGTAACTTCTTTTACAATAGGATGAACTTTATTTACAATTTTTTTTTCATCAGACATTATTTTTCTCCAAAAAACTTTTTAAAGAATTTAATTTGTTATCCCAGAATTGATCGAAGTATTGGACCCAATTATAAACTTGCTTAAGCGGTTCAGGATTTATTTTGCAGTATCGTTCTCTACCCTGCTGGTTAATTTTTATAAGTCCGCATTCATTTAGAATTTTTATATGTTTTGAAACCGCAGGCCTGCTTATTTTAAATTTTTCTGCCACATCATTTAATTTTAAATCTTTATTTGTTAGAAGACTTAAAATTTCTCTCCTCGTTGGATCTGCAATCGCTTGAAATACATCTCTTCTCATTATTTTCGCTTAGTTATTTTAATAAATTATATGTAACCGATTGGTTACGAATATAAATATAGATTTTTAGATTCACAAGCATTTTTTTTGAAATATGAATTAGAGTAGTTAAAAGTGATTTAAGACAATATTACTATTTTTTAACTATACAAAGTTTATAAAAAAATTTTCTTATGTATGTCCAATTTTAAAAACTTATTTGTTATTCAATTACAAAGCAAAATTTTACTACAATAAATTGGAGAATGATATGAACGAATTCATGTTGATTTTTAGGCATCAGGATGGGCATAAAGTTGCTTCGCCGGAACAAATGCAAATCTGGATGAAACAAACAATGGAATGGATTAATGGAATTGCAGCTAAAAACAAATTTGTAGGAAGCAACGGGCTGCCTTTTGAAGATGCGAAAGTTGTTACCAACAAGGATTCAAAAAAAATTGTTACCGATGGCCCGTTTGGAGATATTAAAGAAACTATTGGAGGCTACATTGTAGTTAAAGCAGATTCAGTTGATGAAGCTGTTGAATTTGCGAAAGGTTGTCCGGTTCTGCAGGGAGAAGGTAATAGCGTTGAAGTAAGAAAAATTTATAAGACGGATAATAATCAATAACTAATTCTATTTTTTTTGAGATGTCCAAATCCTGATAGTTCATTTGTTATTAAAGTGTAATTAAAATTTATAAATTAAAATTAAGGTAAGATGAAATGGAACAAAGAATAAATTTAGCTGAAAAAGGTTTTGAAGCGATGAAGCCATTATTTAGTTTAGGCGCATATCTATCAAAATCAACGATTGAAAAATCACTTTTAGATTTAATTGATTTTAGAGTATCACAAATAAACGGCTGTGCCTATTGCCTGGACATGCATTCAAAAGATTTGCTTGCCGAAGGAGAAAGTGATCAACGTCTTTATGTTATGGATGCGTGGCGGGAGGCTCCGTTTTATACTGAACGCGAACGAGCTGCACTTGCATGGGCAGAAGCCGTTACATTAGTAAGCGAAAGCCGAGTGCCTGATGAAGTTTATGACGAAGCAAAAGAAATATTTTCTGAAGAAGAATTAATTGATTTAACAATGTCAGTTAATGCAATTAATTGCTGGAATCGTATTAACGTTGCTTTTCGTACTCCGGCCGGAACATACGAGATTGGCCAGTTTTCGGAATTGACAAAATAAAAATTTGATGATTGGATAAACCCAACTTCTGAAAAGAAATTGGGTTTATTAATTCTACTTTTACATTAAAAGCAATTTATAATATTAAAAAGAAAAGGAGTTTTAAAATGAAGGAATTCTTGTTTATTTATAGAAATGATTTCAACGCGATGCCGGCAGCAACTGAAGAAGAAGCAAAGGCAGCTACTAAAAAATGGATGGATTGGATAGGCGGAATTGCTGCACAAAACAAATTATCAAATAAAGGAAACCGGTTGTCTAAAAGCGGCAGAGTTGTAAAAACTAAAAATGCTGTTACAGATGGCCCGTACACGGAAATTAAAGAATCTGTCGGCGGCTATTCAATTATAAAAGCTGATTCGTACGATGAAGCCGTTGAATTGGCAAAAGGCTGTCCGGTTTTAAATTTGGGCGGTAATGTTGAAGTTAGAGAAGTTGATCAATTGTAGAATTTGTTATATGTTAGTAAGTGTGAAGAAAAGTAATCACATTTTTAATATAGATTGTCTCCAACATTACTTACTCGCAACGACATTCTCTTTAAAATTTAATATGGCACAACAGCAAGAACTCATACCGCATTTATTCAGGACTGAATATAGAAAAATTGTTTCTGTACTCTGTAGGTATTTTGGTTTTGAACAGATTGAAATTGCGGAAGATATTGCCGGAGATACTTTTTTAATTGCATCCGAAACTTGGGGATTGAAAGGCCTTCCGCCAAATCCAACTGCATGGCTTTATCACGTTGCAAAAAATAAAGCGAAGAATTATTTGCATCGCAATTCTATTTATGATAATAAAGTTGTACCTGAAATTAAAAATGCAAATACAAATTATTTCCAAAACGAAATTGATTTATCTCCTCAAAATATAAACGATAGTCAGTTACAAATGATGTTTGCAATTTGTCATCCAGCAATTTCTACTGAAGCACAAATTGGATTGTCGCTTCGTATTCTTTGCGGTTTTGGTATTGAAGAAATTGCGGATGCATTTTTAACAAATAAGGAAACAGTTAATAAGAGATTATACCGTGCAAAGGAGAAGCTGCGCGAAGAGAAAATAAAAATTGAAATTCCTAATGATTCTGAAATTGATGCAAGATTATCAACAGTGTTAATTACAATTTATCTGCTGTTTAATGAAGGATATTATTCAATAAGTCAAAATAGAACTCTTCGAAAAGATCTTTGTCTTGAAGCCATGCGTTTATGTTATATGCTGGTTGAAAATAAAATTACAAATAAGCCGGAAGTTAATGCTTTGCTTGCGCTAATGTGTTTTCAGTCCTCGCGATTTGATGCAAGAATAGATGACAACGGTGAACTCATTCTTTATGATGATCAAGATACTTCACTCTGGGATTCTGATTTAATTCGCAAAGGTGAGTATTTTTTAAATTGTTCCGCTTCGGGAGATAAGCTTTCCAAATATCATTTAGAAGCTGCCATTGCATTTTGGCATACGCACAAAGAAGAGACAAAAGAAAAATGGGAAAATATTCTTCAGTTGTACAACCAACTTTTACAAATTGAGTATTCTCCTATCGCTGCATTAAACAGAACTTACGCCTTATCTAAAGCCAACAGCAAAGAAGAAGCAATTATTGAAGCTGAAAAATTAAAATTAACTGACTATCATTTTTATTTTGCTCTGCTCGGAGAACTCTATACAGACATTGATAACGAGAAAGCAAAAGAGAATTTCCAAAAAGCATATTCTCTTGCTAAAACACAGACTGAAAAACAAAGCATTCAAAAGAAAATTGATAAAATTTGATATATTCAATGAAACGGTTTGTCCATGCTCTATCCTTCCGCAGTAGTCCTAAACCCTTTCATCATCCACTTCTTCGCAAGTATTAATCCAATCGGACTTATAATTGCTATAAAGCCGTAAATCAACCACATAAGCTGAGAATTCATTTCTGAAGGCGGTGTTTCTGCGGGAACATATTTCATTAAAAACCAACCGGAATATAAACTTGTAACAATCTTAGTTAAAAACCATGGGAACTGCCCTATACCCATATAAATTCCTGTCATGTTTTTAGGGGCGATCTCTGCCACCCATTGTAGAAACCTTGGCTGCCACATTGCTTCACCGATAGTCATTATTATTAGATATGACATTAGCGTATAAATGTTTGGCCCTAGTGCAAGAATGAAAGTTGGAGAAGCCATAACCAAAGTACCAACTATCATCATTGAATAAGTATTTCTCTTTAATGTAAGTGCTGCAACCATGGGTGTTAAAATAAAAATCAATATTGGATTTAAGTTGACGAAAAATTCAAAATTATCCTTTATAAAGCCGTCAAAAGCCCTACTGGTGTACAAAGGAAGTGTTAACCAATTATGGGCAAACAAAGTTTGAACAGGTATCAAAATAAATATGAAATATAGAAAGCGTAAATCTTTTAATGGAAAATTCTTTATGTAGAAAGCAATTTTTTCTTTCGTTGTCATATTTTTTAATTCGTCATCATCTTCTTTCTCACTTTGTGATTTATCCACACTTGCCTCGGCAACTGCTTTGTCGTATGCTTTCTTAGTAATTAAAAAATAAACAACTCCAATTCCAACAATAGTTAATACTACGTAGACCCAAAATACTCCTAAAATACCGAATGATTTTCTGACTGGCGGAGAAATAAGACCAGGTAAAAATCCACCTAAATTCATGAGAGCATATAGCATTGCGTAACCCATGGCTGCATTTTTTTCGGTAGTCAGCTTTTTAACACCTACATAACAAGCGGGTTGATAGATACCATATCCAATAATAATTCCCAAAAGTCCTAGCATTGAAAACCAATGAGCTGAATTCCACAAGCCGGGAACTCCAAGATGCGGAGCCATAGTTAAAAATATTCTACCCAACAACATCGCAACAAGAGATATTAACAACGACTTGCGTAGACCAATCCAGTCAACAGTGGCTCCTAGAATCAGCATGGCGAATGTGATTCCAGCAGTCAAAAATCCAACCATTCTGCCGGCATCTATATCGTTTAAATTAACATAATCATTAAAATAAATAGCCAGCAATCCAACCACACCAAAGTATGTTAAACCCTCCAATAAATATGAAAGGTTAAGTCCAAATAATGCACGAGAAGTATGAAGTAAATCCTTAAAAGGCTGGGTAACTTCATATATTGTATTTTTCCAAATATTCTCTAGTGGCTTCTGTTCAATTTCTTCTTTACTAGTTTTATTCTCTTCAGGTAATTCGGACATAAATAGACCCCGTGATATTTTTTAATTATTTAAGAATTCCATTATATAGTGATTACAAACTCAAAATCTTTAAGAAATTGGATGTTTTAAAACTAAGTTGTTGGTACAAGTGCTGAAATAAATTCAGCATTCATTTAGAACAATAACATCCATAAAACGTAATCTAAAATTAAAATTAAAGCAGCCGACATAACAAATGAACGTATTGTTGAAAGTCCGACTCCTTCCGCTCCACCTTCAGTTTGGAAGCCAATATGGCAGCCGAGCAATGCAGTTACACCGCCGAAAAATATAGTTTTAATTAATCCCGCAATCAGATCAGAAAAAACAAAAAATCTTTTTACTGAAATAAAGAAGACTGAGAATGAAACATTTAAAAAATAATTTGAAACTATATATGCTCCGAGTACGGCAATTGTATTTGCAAAAATAACCAGCACAGGCATCATTAAAATTGAAGCAAGAAATCTTGGCATTGCTAAATATCTAATAGGATTAATTGCCATGGTTTCAAGCGCATCTATTTGTTCGGTAACTTTCATAGTTCCAAGTTCAGCTGCAATTGAAGCACCAACTCTTCCAGCAATTACAATTCCGGTTAACACCGGACCGAGTTCGGTTACAATAGCACGGCTGGTTGCGCCGCCTAAAAATGATAACGGAGCAATTCCCTTCAATTGGTAAGCCGCCTGCCATGCTGCTACTGCTCCTGTGAAAACTGAAATAATTAAAACCAGAGGCAGAGAATTCACACCTATGTGTTCCATTTGATAAAAAATGAGTTTTCGGCTGCGGGGTATTGATACAAAATTTTTTAGAATTCCCCAGAATAGAAGCGAAATCTGTCCAAACTCCTCAAAGAATTTTAGAGTCGATCTTCCTAATTTTTGTAAAAGTTTACTCAAAATAAAAAATTAAATTATTTCTGCTTAAATTATAAAATATTTTACTTCATAACACTTCAATATTAAAATATCTTTACCGGGAATTTGAAAATTACTTGATTCGAATGTCGATTTAATTACGTTTTCAAAATAATTTTTTGGAAAGAGATTTCAACCAAATTTGTTTTTTAAATTTCAAACTGAGACAGCAACCTCAAAATAAACCGCTGACTAATTTAGATTTATATTATATCAATTTAATCATTAGTATTAAACTAGCTCAATAATTTACTAATTTCTTAAATTTTACACCTTTACAGCCTATTAAAGTTGAATTTCAATTAATCAATTTACTTCTAAAAACGTAAATTTATACATCAATTTTTAGCATTATAATTGATATAATTGAGACGCTGAACTTTTTTCAATTTATTTCTTGCAGCTTCAAAATGAATCCAAAACTTGTAAATGAGTCATTACTTAGAATAGTCGAAACCGCACCAATTGGTTTATTAACTTTTACTTCTTATTGGAAAATTGATTATGTAAATCAAAATTTTCTAAAATTTGGTCTGCTTTATAATTTTGACGCACAGAAACTTAACGGCTTAAATGTTATCGAACAAAATATTTTTCCATCTGTTGATATTAAAAATGAACTGTTGGAATTAGAGCAAGGCATCCCTTTCGAAAAAGAAATTATTAATATAAAAACTCCTGATTACGGACAGATTTCTCTATTTATTAAAGGCTCTCCTCTTTTTAATGATGAAATTTTTCAAGGCGGCATTTTACTGATTGAAGATTTCAAAGTTATTGAAGGTGCCAAAAATGTTGGATCTGTCAGCGTTGACGACTATGAAAAAATTTTTAATTCTTTAAATGATTTTCTGTTTATAACTGATAACGCCGGCAGCATAAAACAAGCTTTGGGTAAAAATGTTAAAAAGTTAATCTCATCTTTGAATCTTAAAAATGAAGAGAACATTGAAAAAATTTTTTCGAAGACCGAAATAGAATTATTTCAAGATAAATTTTCTAAAGCAGTTGATGGAACGAAATAATAAAACTTTAGAGATTGATCTTGAAATAGAGGGAAAACAAAATTTCTACTCATGTAGAATCGAGCCATTACAAAATAAACGCGGACAAGTTCAATTTGTTTTTATATTTCTTTCAGATATTACAAATCAAATTAATGAAAAGAAAAAACTAGAAAGCGAACTTGCAGCTGCTAAAATTAGCGAATCTAACATATCAGAGTCTGACTATTGTACTTTCGTTATTAATCAAGCCGGTGATATTGTACACTGGGATTCGGCATCAGAAAAATTATTCGGACATTCAAAAGAGCTTTCGGAAGGTTTATTTTTTGGGGAATTGCTGGAGCTTTTCGATGAAGATTATTATGAAAGTATTAAAAATGAATTAAAGAGTTCACACGTTTACACTGCTCAATTTTCCGCGGTGACAGATAGGGGAACTAAAGAAGCTATTGAATTTAATTTTTCAACTTTAAAAGATGACTTAAGTTTTGTAGTTGTTCAATGCTTGAAGCTCAATCGAGAAAATCATCACAAAAAAGTTTTATTATCATCGGAGAAAAAGTTTAATGAAATTGTATCTTCCACTCAGGAAATGATTTGTTCAATTGAACCTGACGGAACTATAATATTCACAAATCCCGCTTTTCTTAATTTACTACGCTACTCAGAACCTGAAATTATTCAAAGTAATATTTTTGAATTAATTGATCCGCAATTCATATCGGCAGGCAAAATTAATTTTGAAAACCTAATTAATTCAGAATCTAAAATTGAAATTCCTTTTAGGACTAAAAGAGGAAGTAAAGTTATACTTCAATCTAAATTTATTCCTATCAAAGAAAACGATAATTCAATTTCATATTACAATGCTTTCTTCACGGACATAAGTAATAACAAAATAACTGAAGAACATTTAACTTTATTTAAATCAATTTTCGACTATTCACAAGATGGAATTGCAATTTATTTAAATGGCAAAATAATTTTAGCTAACGATGCGATTGCAAGTATTTTCGGCTACAACGAAGGTGAAAGCTTAATTAATCTTGAATTAGCAGACCTGGTTTTGACAGAAGATGTTCATAAGGTTGCTGAATACATGCATCTTATTGAAAACAAAAAGGATGGGCCAAAAAGATTTGAATTTTTAGGGAAAAGACTTGACGGAAAAAATATAAATGCCGAAGCCGCTGTTTCAACTTTTCAAATAGAAGATAATTTCTATATTGAATTAATTATTCGCGATGCAACTGAAAGAAAAAAAGCTCAGCTTACAATTCGTCAGTCAGAAGAAAAATACAGAAACATTGCAGATAATATAGATGATTTTCTTTATACAATAGAAATAAGCGAAAAAGGATTTCAGCCAATATTTATAACCCCTTCCGTAGAAAAAATCACTGGATTTTCAGCCTCAGAGTTTTTAAAGGATTCTCGTTTATTTTTTAAAATCATTATGCCGGATGATTTTGACGCTGTAAAAGTTAAAATAGCAAATTTATTTAAAGCAAGGCTGCAGTCGGCTGACGAATTTGAATTCAGAATTATTAATCGTCAAGGAAATATTGTTTGGGTAAGAAACAAACTCCACATAATAAAGGATGCGTTAGGTAAGGTTCGAAAGGTATATGGTTTGGTCAGCGATATTTCACTACGAAAAAAAGCAGAAGAAGATCTGCAAAAGTCTACTGAGAATTTAATAAAGCTGAATGAAACAAAAGATAAATTTATTTCGATAGTTTCCCATGATTTAAGAACCCCTTTTAGTTCAATCCTTGGATTTACAGATTTAATATTAAACGATGATGAAATCACTCAAGATGAAACAAGGCAGTACGTAAGTTTTATACAGGAATCATCCCGCTCAATGCTTTCTCTCGTAAATTCACTGCTTGATTGGACTCGTCTACAAACAGGCAGATTCCGTTTTGAACCCGAAAAAATTGATATCACAAAAATAATAGATGAATCATTTAATGCACTAAGCGGAACAGCCTATCAAAAGAACATTGAATTAGTTTCAAATGTTAGTATGAATACATTCGTCTTTTGTGATCAAAGTTTGTTGCTGCAGGTAATAAATAACTTAATCTCAAATGCAATAAAATTCACATCCGAAAGAGGAACTATTTCAGTGGATGTTGCAGAGTCTTCATTAAATCGTTTTATAGAATTTTCGGTTAATGATACCGGAACAGGTATAAAAAAAGAAAACATAGAAAAGTTATTTAAAATTGAATCCAAATTTACTTCGGATGGAACCGCAGGCGAAAAAGGAACAGGTTTAGGCCTCTCTCTTGTTAAAGAAATAATAGAAATACACGGTGGAAAAATATGGGTTGAAAGCGAGTTTGGGAAGGGCGCTAAATTTAGATTTACATTACCGATTGCTCCAGCAAATATACTTTTAGTAGATGACAGCAAAACAGACAGATTACTTTATTCCAAAATTTTAAGAAACATTACCCCTGACTATAATATTGATGTAGCCTCGGACGGGGTGGATGCGTTAGAAAAAATCCATGCAACTACTCCTGCATTAATTATCAGCGATCATTCTATGCCGAGAATGACAGGCTATGAATTAATTAGGGAATTGTATAAGATCAACTTAAAAAACACACCGCCGGTAATGATTTTAAGTACAGACATTGATAAAATGACGAGGCAGAATTATAATGAGCTTGGTGTTGAATATGTTTTCCAAAAGCCTGTTAATTTAAGTAACTTCAAACAAGCTGTTGAAAAATTATTGAAGAAAGGAATGATGAAATAAAAATTTTATTTTTTGTCAAATCCAATCTTAAACACTCTTCAGTTCAATAACCGGGCTATATTTTATCCCATCACCTTTATCATTTTTATTTTTTTCAATATAAGGACATTTCGGCATATCATCTAATTTGCCATCTTGAATTGTACCATGATCCTGACTCATTTTTTCACGCAAATATGGACAAGTAATCCCTGATGAGCCTGGATGACTTTGTAAATATGGGCATTTGGTTTCAGCTTTTGCTTTGGTAGAATTATTATCTGCTATATTAACTGCAGTAAATGAGAAACTAAGGCTGAAAACAAAAAGAAACAGCACTACAATCGATTTCTTCATTGTTAATCCTTGCTTATTAATTTTTAGTTAGTGTTTGCACAACAATTTAATCATTTAAAATTAAAAAGAAAGTAATTTGTTTAAGGTGTGATATAAAAAAAGTGCGATGGAATCTAACCATCGCACCTTAACACGAAAAATGAGCTAATTTTTTTTCCGATTATTTATGCGTTCTGTTTCTATTTCCTTTAGGACCTGTTCCATCACATACTCCGGTTTTTGCACCGTAACCTGTACCGTCGCGTGGACCAACGCCGCAATTACCGGTTCCGTCACCTGGGCCGTATCCGCCTTTGCCAACTTTGTTTTGAAATGCCTTACCCTTCATAAGTTTTTTTCCTGTTCCATCCTGGGGTTTAACATAGTCATCGTCCTGGCCGTTTGGAATTCCATCACCATCATCATCAAAGCCTTGTCCGCCGGTGAAATTATCACAAATTCCATCACCATTTAAATCGACAAATGAACTGCCGCCTTTTTTTGCTTTTTGCTGTGCGTTAGTTTCTGAAGCAGTTAAGTATAAACCAAGAAATAAAACTAAACTGACTACGATTGTGAACCTCGATATCCTTTGCATTTTATTACTCCATAATTTTGTTAATGAATATTTATTTTGTCAGATCATCTTATGCAACCGATATGCCAACTTCTTTTCAAAATTTTTTATGGATAATCATCATACTATTCTAAGTATTCGACCATTGAGACGATTTAAATCGACTTCTTTGTCGAAAAATTATTTTCAGAAACTTATTGAAGTTTCGAGTATCCTACTTATTATAATATTAATTTAGTGGACAGAATATTGCACGATAACTTTATGGGAAGAAAATTTAAGCTCAATCCTTCAATCATCATTGCTATTTCATTAACAATCGGAATTGTAATGATTGCTTCGGCTTACTTTGAATTGAAGCAAAGCAAAGAAGAAATTTTTCATCTCCTGCATGAACAAGCTTCATCACTTATAGAAACCATATCTTTAAGCAGCATAAATACTCTTAATTCAAGTTATGAGATAGAAGAATTAATAGCTGAAAGATTATTGAATAATGCCAGACTGATTAAACGATTGGACAGTTTAAATTCATTAACTCAAAAAAAATTAATTGAAATTGGAATTCAGAATAATCTTTTTCGAATTAATATCTTTAATAAAAACGGTGACCGTATTTTATCCAACCGGATTCCAACAAAAAACCATCCGCATCCTGAAGGGAATGTTAATAGATATGAAGAGATTAAACCTATCCTAACTGGGAAAACTCATGAACTAATTATTGGTCTCAAAAATGCGCAATATTCGGATGAGCAAAGATATGCTGTAGCAATTTCTAGATCTGGAAAAAAGGGAGCAATTGTAATTAATCTGGATGCTAAAAATTTTTTAGAATTTAGGAAGAAAATAGGTATAGGAAAAATCATTCAAGATATGGGGGACAACTCCGGAATTGAATTTATTGCCTTGCAGGATTATGAAGGAATCTTGGCAGCAAGTAAAAATGTGGATTCACTTTCTTCTATCAACGAAGATCATTTTTTGCGAGAAGCATTAGAAAATGACAGCATCTACACAAGGATAATAAGTTTTAAAGGAACTGAAACTTTTGAAGTTGTTAAAAGATTGTTAAAGGATAATGAGATCATCGGTTTGTATCGAATCGGTTTATCTCTGGATGAAATCAGGAATCTTGAAGCAAGAATGTATAGGCGAATAATTATTATTTCCTTAATACTTGCTGCCATCAGCATAATCGTTTTAAGTATTTTGTTCACTATGCAAAATTTAAAAACGGTTTCTAATGAATATAAAAACTTTAAAACACTAAGCAGTTCAGTACTGCAAAATATGGCTGAGGCCGTAATAGTTTTAAATAGCAGCTTTCGGATTATTTTATTCAACAAATTTTCGGAACAGTTGTTTGAAGTGAAATCTGAGTTTGTTATAAACAGAAATATATCTGAAATTATTGGCGGGAAGTTAGGCTTCATTAAGGATAAAATTAATATTTCATACGAAACAAGCATTTATTTTGAAAGTAAATTAGAGATAAATAAAGAACAAAAGATTTTATCAATAAGCATCACCAAAAATTTAAATGACAAAAATGAAATTGAGAATCATACAATTGTCATTACTGATTTAACCCAAACAAAAAACCTTGAAGAGCAGGCAAAAAGGCAGGAGAAACTTTCCGCGATGGGAGAATTAGCTTCAGGCGTTGCGCATGAAATAAGAAATCCGATTAATTCCATTGGAATGATTGCTCAAAGATTAAGACGAGAATTTGAACCGCAAAATGATGGTGAAGAATACATCAGCATAATTAAAGTATTAAAAGATGAAGTTGATAGAATAAATAAAATAATTTCGCAGTTTCTTAATTATGCAAAACCAATTGATCTTCAAAAGAAAATAATTAATGTAAAAGAATTTTTTGATGACATTCATCTTCTTTTTTCTGAACAAGCGAAAATAAAAAATATCGATTTCAAAGTTACAGCTGATCAAAAATTTGGATGCTGATTTTGATCCTGAATTAATTAAGCAGTCAATAATAAATATACTTCAAAACGCATTTGATGCGGTGAATAATAAAAGTAAAGTTTCATTAAATTATTATTTACTAGACTCTAATTTATATATCGAAGTGATAGATAACGGTTCGGGGATTACAGATGAGAATAAAAAGAAAATTTTTGATCTTTATTTTACAACTAAGAAAGACGGGAACGGTCTGGGATTAAGTATTACTCAAAAAATAATTTCACAGCATAATGGTTTAATTAAAATTGAAAATAATTTGCCAACCGGCACAATCTTTAAACTAATATTACCTCAAAATGAAAAACATTAATATTTTAATAATTGATGACGAAAAAAATCAACGAGATATTTTAACCGGGTATTTAAAGAAAAAAGGATTCAATCTCTTTTCTGCTTCAAACGGAGATGAAGGAATTAAAATTGTTGAAACTAATTTGATAGATATTATTTTTTCTGATTTTAAGATGCCGGGAAAAACCGGACTTGAAGTTCTGCAAGAAGTCAAAAAAATAAATCCTAAAATAGATTTTGTAATACTAACAGCTTTCGGCACCATTGAAAATGCAGTTAACGCGATGCGTAGAGGTGCTTTCGATTATATTACAAAACCGGTCGATCTTGATGAGCTTGATCTTCTAATTGAACGGATAGTTGAAAATAAAAACTTGCGATCTGAAAATGAACTATTGAAAGGCCAGTTAAAAGAAAAATTTAAAATTGCTTCCATTATTTCTAATTCACCAAAGATGGAAGAAGTTTTAAGCGTTGCCTCACGCGTTGCCGAAAGCAAAGCTACAGTTTTAATCACAGGAGAAAATGGAACAGGCAAAGAAGTTCTTGCAAAAACAATTCATTATGTAAGCCCGCGAAAAGATCAGCCCTTTATTGCAGTTAACATTCCTGCGCTTTCAGAAAATTTATTGGAAAGCGAATTATTCGGTCACGAAAAAGGGGCATTTACGGGAGCCGACAAATTACGAAAAGGAAGATTTGAATTGGCTGATAAAGGAACAATATTTTTAGATGAAATCGGTGATATTCCTCTTTCAACACAGGTAAAATTATTGCGGGTTTTACAAGAACAGCAAATTGAAAGAGTGGGCGGAACAGAAAACATAAAAATTGATGTTAGGATAATCGCAGCTACAAATCAGAATCTTGAGAAGAAAATTAAGAGCGGGACTTTTAGAGAGGATTTATTTTACAGGCTGAATATAGTTTCAATTAAAATACCGCCGCTACGCGAAAGAAGAGAAGACATTTTTCCTTTAATTGAATTTTTTATTGAGAAATATTCTAAAGAAAATTTGAAAGAAAAATTCGAAATAAGTAAAGAAGCATCTGATCAAATATTAAAATATAATTTTCCTGGAAATGTTAGAGAACTAGAAAATATTATAGAACGGGCAGTTGTTCTTTCTAGAGGGAACATGATTACATTAAAAGATTTGCCAATGAATGTTTCCGGTTTCAAATCTGAAGAACATATTGAAGTAAATGATTCGCTGACATTGACCGACCAGGTTGAAGCGCTTGAAAAAAAATTAATCTACGATGCCTTACAAAACAGTAACGGCAATCAAACACAAGCTGGAAAAATTTTAGGACTTACGGAAAGGAATTTGAGATATAAAATGAAGAAGTACGGAATTCAGAATAAGTAATATAAAATGTCACTTCGAGCGAAGGGAGAAATCTACTATCAACAAATAATTTAAAAGATTTCTCACTCGAGGACTCTTTCGAAGTGACATCAATAAAAAATTGAATAATTTTAAAACAGTTTCAGAATCCCCAATTAAACCCTACAGATAAAAGCTGATTAGAGTAATTATAATAGTAGTCATTTGATTTATTATAAATATAATTCCAGTTTGCTTCTAAGGTTAACCCGCTAGTTACAGGTGATAAATCAAATTCTAATCCAATACCACCGGCGAATTGATTATCTAATCTATTTTCACTTAAGTCGTATCCTTCAATATTAGTAGCAGGAATATTCAAATAATTTTTATGTGAGTAAATAAATTCGACCTTAGCAAAAACTGCTTCAGATAAATACTTTGAAAATAGAATTCCGGTTTGATAACCTTCATTCGAATATAAATCGTTAAAAATCTCTTCTTCATAATAAACAAACTCGCCAGAATTAATATATCTTGTTCCGCTGGTCAAATTTTTCCTATATGAAACATTTAAAGCTATTCCTGTATTATTATCAATTGATTGAGCCAGGTTTGCAGAAAAGTTTAATTGAGAATTACTATTCGCTGCAATATCACTTTGAATATTTTCCCAATAATCTTTGAAGTTAAATTCTGCTCCCAACAAAATAGAAGTCCCGGTTTCAAAGCCAAAAATTGATTTCAAAAAAGCTTTGTGTTCATTATGTGAAAAGATGCTGAAATTTTTATAATTGTTCCGGTTGAAAATATATCCTAAAATTAATTTATTGCTTTCCGAAAAAGAATGTCTGTAATTTGAATAAGCAGAAAGCTGATCAAAGTTAAAGACTTCAAAATCTTCCCTATTATTTCTCAAGCTGTAATTTACTCCAATGTTTATTGGATTATCATATTCAGACAACAAATAAGTATTTACTATTCCGAGCTTATGTGAATTTGAAGATTTAAAAATATTTTTTTGATAGTAGCTTAAATTTCCCATGTAGTAAAACTGAAGGTTATTATAATCGCTTTCAATATTAAAGGCGCTGCTGTAATTAAAGCTATTTACAAAATCCTCTACATTCAATGAATTGTTATAAATATTATTGTCGTAATAATTTTCAAAAGCTGTTTCAAATGAGAATTGGGAAAAAGCTTTTTGTGAAAGTAATAAAAATGTGATAATCAAATACCAATTGGATTTAATAGGCATAATATTTCTGAAATTATTAATGTCCACTGCCATTACCATTTCCGCCATTACCCTGCCCTGAACCGCCATTGCCATTACCTTGTCCCGAACCAGATCCATTACTGCCGTTTCCGTTACCCTGCCCCTGACTTTGTCCGCTTCCATTCTGCCTATGAGCTTTTTGCCCGCGCCTAAATCCCATTCCTTTAACTCGCTGATCGCAAATTCCGTCTCCGTCTTTATCTATAAAAACATCTTTTCCCCTTCTGCTTTGTTTTAACACTCCAGGATTTTCATTACCATTTTGCTGGGCTCTCACTTGCTCTTTAACCTGCTGACCATTATGTCCGGCTGATGTTGAATCTTGCGGAGTATTTGAATAGGCAGATGTAAAAAAAATAGATGCAAATATTAATGTTACTATGTATTTCATGATTGTTCCTCCAGTTATTAAATTTCAAAGTAAGTGCCAGTATAAATGCTTGTTTTTTTTATTATTTGGAAGGAAATATTTCGATTATATTTGTGCAGCGACCATTATGGCGATTGCTTCGACAATTAAGTCGAAATCATTAATTAGTTTTCAATGGAATTGTAATTGTAAAACAAGTGCCTGGCTTATTTTCCGATGCTAACTCCGAAGGTGATTCTACAGATATTGTTCCCCCATGACGTTCAATAATTTGTTTAACAATTGAAAGTCCCAATCCGGCACCTTCAATCATTTTTTCTTTGATGTTTGATGCTCTATAAAAATCATTAAAAATATTTTGGATATCTTTTTGAGGAATTCCAATTCCGTTATCGCAAATTTTAATACATGTGTTTTTATCATTCGGGCATAATGTGACTATGATTTTTCCTTTACTGCCGGTATATTTTAAAGCATTCCCAATTAGATTTGATATCGCAATCTCTAATAAAAATTTATCTCCATCAATATTGTCTTTTGAGTTTCTCAGGTCTAAAATATCAAGTTTAATACCTTTTTCTTTTATATGAACTTTTTGTTTTTTGTAGATGGAAAGAAGCAGATGCTGCAAGTCCACTCTTTCAGTTGATATCTCATCGAGTAATCTTAATCTTGATATTTTCAAAATATTATTTGTTAAATCAATAGCGTCTTTGCCTCTAATTTTTGCCCTTAATAATTTTTTTTCAACCGAATCAGAAATAGGGCCAACATATTTATCTAATATTATTTCAATGTAAGACTGCACGGCGGAAAGCGGAGATTTAATTTCATGCATAACAGCCATGACATATTTTTGTTTTTCTTTTTCTGCTTTCTTTAATCGCTCTAATGAATCGTAAAGCTTTTCTTCTAATTTATACAGCTGACGAGTAATTCGATTTACTAGAAGCACACTTATTAGCATAACAAACGAGAAAGTTGATATAACAAACAGCAAGTATTTTAAATTGTAAGTTAGATAGTAATCTTGTAAACCTTGAATGTGGTATAGTGGAATTTGCTTCATATAGTTTCCGATTACTATACCTGTAAAAAGTGTAATTACAAATACAGCAATTGAATAAATAACGTAACCAGGCAGAATTAAGCTTCCTATTACCATGTGAAAAATGAAAAGCATATATAATGGAGTTTCAATTCCGCCTGTAAAAAAGATTAAAAATGAAAGGGCGACTAAATCCAGCAGCATTTGAGTAAGCGAAAAATGAAGGGGATTAAACCCTTCAGAGCCGCATTTGAGAAATTTCCTTACCCAGTTTAAAAAAATGTTATAAATTAAAATTGAAGAAGTAATTATTATCAGTGCGCTAAGTTGTGACTTTGAATAATTGAATTCAAAAAAACATTCTGTTAAAACTATAAATACAGTCAGCATTAGAACCGCACCATACCTAAGCTTTATAAACCATAAGTTTCTACGGCGGATAGTTTCCCAAAAGGCTTCGTAGTGTGCAGCCCAGGATGGTGTTAAATTTATCATTATTTTCCCCGAGACATTCTGCAATCAAAGGATAAATGCAAAAAAGTCTGAAAATATTTGAAGCTGTCTCAATAGTATTACTGTCACACTAAGCCCATCGAAGTATGAATTATTTAATATTGTCAGTCTTCGACAAGCTTATCATACAAAACTTAACTCTTGAGACAGACTACTTATAAAATATGACTACAATAATGTAATAAATTTTATCCTCATTTAGGAAATAAATTTACCGCGTTTCGTATAATGAGTATGTAATAATTTATGAGAAAGTTCGCTGCATGGTCCATCAGTTAAAAACTTTTCATAAATATATTTCACATGAAGATTATCATGAGATTTTCTAATCGGTAATGATTCTTCCTCTGCATAAATAGCCTGCGCACGTTTTTTTCTTATTTCTTCAGAAGTAGGAATAGGCTGTCCGCCGCCGCCCAAGCAGCCGCCGGGACAGGCCATTATCTCAACAAAGTGAACATCATTCAATTCACCGTTTCTTAACATCTCCATAACTTTTTTAGCATTTGCCGTTCCATGTGCTACTACAAATTTTAATTCTACACCTTCAAGAAATTTATATTCGTCAACACAATTTTCTAATTTAACAGAAGCTTGCTTAACACCTTCAAAACCGCGGCAAGGTTCGATAACTAAATTTTCAAATGGAACCTGCCGTCCCGTAACAAGTTCGTATGCTGTTCTTAAAGCTGCTTCCATTACTCCGCCTGTTGCACCAAATATTAACCCGGCTCCTGAAGCATCGCCAAAAGGATCATCAAAATGTGACTTCGGCATTTCCGGCAAATAGATTCCAGCCTCTTTAATCATCTTTGCCATTTCACGAGTTGTTAATCCGTAGTCAACATCTTTAAATCCTGAGTCAACCATTTCAGGACGGTTGCATTCAAACTTCTTTGCCGAACATGGCATCAAAGCGACGGTCACAATATCCGCCGGATCGATATTTTCTTCTTTAGCATAAAAAGTCTTTATAACTGCACCGAACATTTGCTGTGGAGATTTTGCTGTTGAAAGGTAGTCTAAATATTCAGGATAAAAATGTTCAATAAATTTCACCCAGCCTGGAGAACATGAAGTAAACTGCGGCAGTTTAACTGATTCATTTTTATCAACCAAAGCTTTTTTCAATCTGTTTAATAACTCGGTCCCTTCTTCCATTATCGTTAAATCAGCAGTGAAGTTGGTATCGAATACTTTATCGAAACCAATTCTTCTTAAAGCGGTATTCATTTCACCGGTAAAAGATTTCCCAGCTTCATAACCAAATTCCTCACCAATTGCGGCACGCGGTGAAGGAGCAGTTTGAATTACCACATGTTTTTTAGGATCATCGATTGCTGCCCAAATTTCATCTGAAGGATCATTTGCTCTTAATGCCCCGGTTGGACACCTGTTAATGCATTGTCCACAATTAATGCAGATAACTTCAGCCAAAGGTTTATCAAGGAAAGTTCCTATATGAGTTTCATGGCCACGATCGATTGCTTCGAGGACTCCAACCTCTTGAAGATCAATACATGTTCTTACGCAGCGTTTGCATAGAACACATTTGCTCATATCTCTAACAACTGATGCAGAAGATTTATCTGTTTCATAACGTGGTTCTTCAACATGGCCGAAGGTATAACTGTCAACTCCGTATTCTTTTGCTAGAGACTGCAATTCACAATTACCATTTCTAAAACACGAATAACATTCTCCATAATGCTCGCTTAAAAGAAGATCAATTATATGCCTTCTTGCTTTACGAACCATTGGTGTTGAAGTATGAATTTTAATTGGTGAAGTTATTGGGAATGAACAAGCAGTTTGAAGTGTGCGCATTCCTTCAACATCAACAACACAGATACGGCAAACACCGGCAATACAAAGGTCAGGATGATGACACAAAGTTGGAATATGAATTTGATTTTGTTTACACGCCTCCAAAATAGTTGTCCCTAATGGGACAGTAACTTTCTTTTCATTTATTTGAACAGTCACAGTTCCGCCTATCATTGAAGTATCAGCAGGTTTTTCAACTGTAAAAGGCTGTTGACTTACTGGAACTCTTGATTGATCACGCTTTCCCATTTGTGCCTCCTTTCCCGTTCGATTTGAAAATTTCATCTTTAAAATTTTCCAGTATTGAAATAAATGAATTAGGACTTGACTGCCCCAGTCCGCATTTTGAAGATACCTGCATTGTTCTACCAAGCTCCTTTAAATTATTTATATATGAAAAAGTGAAGTTACCCTGTTCAATCATTTCGACTCCTTCAAGAAGTTTTGTATTACCAATCCTGCAAGGAGTACATTGTCCGCACGATTCTTCAACAAAAAATTCCATAAAATTTTTAAGAACTTTCAGCATGTTCCTGCTTTCATTGAATATTATAATTGAACCTCCTGTTGCAGCATCTTCATATGCTAATTTTCTATCGAACTGAGATTTTGGCAGGCAATTGCCTGAAGCACCCCCCACTTGAACAGCCTTTGTATTTTTAGCTTCAACAATTTTTAGAAGTTCGTTCACAGATGTTCCCCAGGGAAGTTCATACACTCCGGGTTTTTCACAATCGCCTGAAACAGAAAATAATTTTGATCCAGTTGATTTGTTTGTCCCGTGTTCTTTGTACCAATCTCCGCCTTTTGTAATTATATGAGGAACTGAAGCAAGAGTTTCAACATTGTTTACGACGGTTGGACAGCCCATATAGCCAGTATCAACGGGATAAGGAGGTCGGTTTCTTGGTTCACCGCGGCAGCCTTCCAGTGATTCAATCAGCGCTGTTTCTTCTCCGCAAACATAAGCCCCTGAACCAAGCCTAATTTCAATATCAAAGTTGAATTCTTTTTTTCCTAATATATTATTGCCTAAAAAATTTTCATCTCTCAGCATCTGTAAATAATCTTCTAAAGATTTTAACATATATTCATATTCACCGCGCAGATAAACCAAACCTTTTTTTGCCCCGATTGTAAATCCGCCTATTATCATTCCTTCAAAAACTAATTCGGGATATTCCAACAGCAAAACTCTATCTTTAAATGTTCCAGGTTCGCCTTCATCGGCATTGCAAACAATGTATTTTTCTTTGGCGATTGAAGCAGCAGTTAACATCCATTTTGTTGCAGTTGGAAATCCAGCACCGCCTCTTCCTTTTAGCCCGGAAGTTTTTAATTCAAAAAGAATATCTTCTCTTCCAATCTTTAGTGCTTTTTTTACACCTTCACCAGGAATATATTGTGAAAATATAACTGGACCGATCCTGGTTTTAGGCTTATCAATTAATAATTCCATTTTAATTCCCTATTTTATTTCACTTAAAATTTTTACTGCTTTTTCCGGATCAAGCTTCGTATAAACTCTTTCATTTACAATCATGGCCGGACCTTGATCACACATTCCAACGCAATTAGTAAACTCAAGAGTAATGCGGTTATCTCTGGTAGTTTCTCCAAACTTGATTCCCAGCTCTCTCTCAATTGCCGACTTTACGCTTTCTTTATTTTGTATATCGCATGAGATTGTCTGGCAAAGCCTAACAATATTTCTACCCGGAGGTTTTGAGTGAAGAAAAGTATAAAAAGAAATTACACTATAGACTTCAACAGGATGGATGTTCATAAATCTTGCAACTTCCTGCTGAGCAAAATCGGAAATGTATTTATGTTTCCGTTGAATTGCCTGCAGTATTTGAAGGAGAGAGGAACGCTGTGTACCGTAAGTTTCTACTAATTTTTCCACTTCTTCCGACAAAGCATTTTTTTCTAATACTAACATTTCATCTCTCCTGATGTTGATGTAATAATTTCTCAACCTTTTCAATTAGCTGATCCGGTGATATTGGCTTTTCAACAAAATCGTCAACCGGAACAATTTCACTAACTCCAAAATCTATCCCTATAGCTTTTGAAACCGAAGTGTACATAAGAATAGGAGTAGTGATATTTTCTTTCCTGAATTTTTGAGCAAGGAAAAACCCATCATCGGGTTCGTTCATCATGACATCCAGGATTATTAAATCGGGTGATTTATCTTTTACTATTTGATATCCATCAATTGGATTTGTCGCGGTAATTACTTCGTAGCCTCTTGATGTAAGAACTAATTTACTTGCATCAATTATATCGGGGTCATCATCTATAATAGCTATTCTATACATATTGCGCCCTCACTATTTATTTTTAAATGAAGTTAATTAATCATGCATTTATTCAGCCTTGTTTTTCTTTTTATAAAGAAAAGGCAAATAAACTTTTATTTTTGTTCCTTTATTATATTCGCTTTCAACTTCTATTTTGCCGGAATATGAATCGACGATTCTTTTAACAATTGATAAACCTAATCCGGTTCCGCTGATATCTTTTGTGAGTTCATTCTTTGCTCGGAAGAACTCGTTAAAAAGTTTTTCTTTTTCATTCGGCTTTAATCCAATCCCGTTATCCTCAACTTCAATTATCATGTAAGAATCGTTTGAATCTATATTGATAATAATTTCGCCATCCTGCTTGTTATATTTAATTGCGTTGCTGATTAAGTTTGAAAACACCTGGTTAATTTCTTCTTTGTCGGCTTTAAGTGTTTGCAGTTGCACATTTTGCTTAAGCTTGGTTGAAATATTTTTTGTTTTTATTTCGAAGCTGAACAGCTCAATTATTCCCTCGATAACTTCTTTAACATCAATATCATTTATTTCTCTTTGAACAGCCTTCATTTCAAGCCTGGAAATATCTAAAAGATCATTAACCATCTTCAACAGTCCATCAAGCCTTACTTGCGATCTTTCTAAAAATTTTTTCTTTTCATCTTGTTTAAGAAAAATGTTATCATCGTTGAGCAGCTTTAAATAACCGTACACCGCAGCAATTGGAGCTTTAAGCTCATGCGAAACCATAGATACAAACTGAGATTTTAAGAGTTCAATTTTCTTCAAATCTGAAATATCTTTTAATACAACTACAACTCCGGCTAAAGAACCGTTGGGGTGGGCCACAGAAGAAGCAGTTGCCTCAATAAAAAATTCATGATTAGGTTTTAAATCAATTTGTACTGAAAAAGATTTTGCAGTCTGTTCTTTTGTTAAAAGAAATTTATTAATGACCTCCGATATTTTGGGATGAAGCTTATCTATAATTTTTTCTTCGATCTTAATTTCATTCAAATCAAGATATTTTAAAGCGGCAGGATTGTATAGAACAGTCTCACCTTCTTTATTAACAACAAGCACACCATCAGTAATAGAATTTATAATTGTATTAAGCCTTGTTTTTTCAAAAGCAATTTCAAGAAGTCTATCTTCCCTCTCCCTTTTTAATTTTTCCGCTTCTAAAGTTAACCGCCGTTTATCAAAACCTCTTTGTAGATTTTCCAGAAGTTCTTCAGGAGTAAAAGGCTTTGGTATATAACTGAACGCACCAACTTTAGTAGATTCAATGGCAGTATCATAGCTGGCATAAGCCGTGGCAATAAAGCATATTGTATTTGGATATTTTTCAAGTATTTTTTTTAAAACTGAAATTCCATCAATATCAGGCATTTTCAAATCTATAATAGCAAAATCAAATTCGCGTCCGGTTCCAAAAGATATTCCCTCAGTTCCATTCTCCGCTATTTGTACTTCGTAACCTTCGCGTTCCAATAATCTTTTTGTCCCGATGCGAAGGCCTTTTTCGTCATCAATAATTAGGACTTTAGGTTTAATGTCACTATATGTTTCTAAAGTTTGCATGAATATTGTTAATTTTATTATACGCTATGTGCCTGATAATAATTTTCTATTTTTTGAATCAGATCATCAATGACAACGGGCTTAGTCAGCATTTCGTCACAGCGAATCCATTCTTTTTCTTCCTCTGTCGAGGCTCCAAATTTATAGCCCGTTAAATATGTTGCGGAAGTTAAAATATAAACCGGGATATTTTTACCTAAATTATCTTTCTTCATTTTATAACTTAGAATAAAGCCTGAATCATGCTCTTCCATAATTAAATCAACTACAGCAGCATCAGGTTTTTCCGCTTGAAATAATTGCCATCCTTTATCTGCGTTTGGTGCGATAACAACTTCATAACCTTTGGCTTCAAGCTGCAGCTTGTTTTGTTCAAGCAGATCAATATCGTCGTCAACTAATAATATTTTTTTCTTATTCATTTTATTTACCTTTAATTCAGATTTATACTTTGAGTACGCAGGTTTTTGGGCAGAGTTACTTTGAAGGAAGTGCCTGACCCGGTTTCGCTTTGAAATGTTATATCTCCCCTATGCATTTTTATAATTCCATAAGAAATTGCCAATCCCAATCCTGTTCCCTTGCCTATTTTTTTTGTAGTAAAAAACGGTGTAAATATCTTGCTGTAATTTTCTTTGGGAATACCATGCCCTGTATCTTGAATGCAAACATTCAAAACATCGTTTCCATTACTTAGAATCAATTTTAAAATTTTAATTTTAGACTCAAGCATTGATTCACAAGAATTATTAATGATGTTTATAAATACCTGTCTTAATTGATCCTCATCAGCATCAATAATACATTCGTGTAAATTATCGTCTTTTTCAAATAGTATATTTTGATAGCTAGGATTAATTTGTATTGATTTTATTATATCATTCAGCAGCTTGCAAATATTTATTTTAGAAATCTTGAGTTTATTTTGTCGGGCAAAGTTTAAAAGGTTAGAAACTATATTTTTACATCTATTGGTTTCATCAATCATTAATTTTAAATCATCAACCTGCTGCTTGTTGTATATTTTCTTTGTTAAATCTTCTTTAAGCATTGATGAATAAAGTAAAATTGTTCCCAGCGGATTGTTTATTTCATGGGCAACCCCGGCAGCAAGTTCCCCGATTGACGCCAGCTTTTCGGCCGATCGCAATTGCTCTTGTGTAGAACTTAATTCATTGTAGGCTTTATCAAGTTTGTCAATCAAGTACGGCAGGCACATATCTTTTTCAGCTAAATCCTTTGCAATTGCAACTGCATATTCTCGGCATGAGTTATAACCGCAAGCACCGCAATTTAATTCATCTTCAATAGTAAATTTTTTAGTATCGGCGAGAATTTCTTTAATAGTTTCTTCTGGCGGATAAGGCCTTCTTTGATTTTTGGATGAAAATCCTCTTGTAAAATTTATGTTTCTTGAGTTATAAAGATTACTTTTCCAAACCTGCTTATCTACGGTATTAATTTTTTGCTCGATATAGTTTATTACTTTTTCTCTACGAGAATAATAATTCAAGTTGCTGTCAATAGCTGGCCCGCTAATACAGCCTTCACAAAAAAGAATATCAACAAATTTTGCATTTATATTATTGTTCGCTATTTCATCAATAATTTCAACAACTTTTTTCTTCCCTTCCACAACAATAATTTCTTTTTCTAATATGTCTTCGGAAATATTAGCAGACTTTAAAAGTCCGCCAGCTAATGGAAATGCTTTTCCTAAATTCGCATGAGGAGCATCAAAGTTACTATTTTCTAATTCACTAAGAATAATATTATTTTCAAACATAATTTTTTTGATCTCAGAAAATGTAAGAACCGCATCAATCAGGCCGTTAACATGTTCTTCAATAGATTCTTCTTTCTTAGCAATACAAGGCCCGATAAAAACTATTTTAATATCATCGCCAATTGTTTCTCTTAAATATCTTCCAATAGCAATCATAGGAGATACAACTTTTGCAATATTTGGAACAAGCTGCTCGTAATATTTTTCAATGTAATTAACTACTGCAGGACAAGCAGAACTGATAACAGTTTTTCCCCTGCTGATTCTCAATTCATTTAAATAAGCTTCGCTAATTAGGTCGGCACCAAAAGCGGTTTCGACGACTTTCTTAAATCCAAGCTTTCTTAATGCGGTTGGTAATTTTGTGTAGTCTTCTGGAAAAGATGCTGCAAATGAAGGGGCTATAACTGCTATAGCATTATCATTTAAGAGAAACTCGCTTAAAACTTTTTCCTTATCACTTAAAATTTGCTTTGCTTTTTGAGAACACACTTTTACACAATGGCCGCAAACAATACATCTTTCGGTTATAACAGCAGCCTGGCCGTTTATAACTCTAATTGCATTTGCAGGGCATTCTCGAACACAGGAATAACACCGCTTGCATTTATCAAGTATAGTTGTTACGATTCCGTCGTTCATTTTATTATTGTGCTTTAAAATTAGACTGTACTTATCACATTATTTATCATTCAAAATTAACTCAACAAACTGTTTTGTTGAGAACACTCGCCTTAATTCTATTTAATAAGGCATCCATAGTTTAGATCATTCAATTTTTAAATCTTGCAGTCATTTAATTTTTCAGCACATCTCTTTTATTAAAATATTTTGTATGCAGAATCTCATGAGCTTTATGAGAATTCGGTTCGACAAAAAATTCTTTATACAATATCTTTAATGATTCATTTTCATAAGATCTTCTATGCTTCATCTTATTGTCTATTTGATATAAAGCTTTCATTCTTTTTTGAATTTTTTCCGATTTCTGATGAATAGGTTGTCCGCCGCCGTTTATACAACCGCCTGGACAGGACATGACTTCTACAAAATGATATTTTGAATTACCGCTTTGAACATCGTCAAGAATAGGTTTAATATTTCCTATTCCATTTACGACGGCTACATTAATATTTATTCCATCAATATTTATTGAAGCCTCTTTAACTCCACCTAAACCGCGAACAGAATTTAATTCGAGGTTGTCTAAATCTCTTTCGGTTAAATTATAATAGGCTGTTCTTATCGCCGCTTCCATTACTCCGCCGCTGGTGCCAAAAATTGCTGCGGCACCTGTTGATTCTCCTAAAGGATTATCAAAATTATCTTCAGGCAAATCGCTAAAGTCAATTCCGGCAAGCTTAAAAAATCTAACAAGTTCACGAGTTGTTAAAACTGCATCCACATCCTGGAAAGTATCTTCTTTAAGTTCGGCTCTCCCCGATTCATATTTTTTTACAGTGCATGGCATAATTGAAACAACAAAAATATCTTTAGGATCAATTCCCATCTTTTTAGCGTAATATGTTTTTAATACCGCCCCTTCCATTTCATGCGGAGATTTACAAGAAGAAATATGTTCTAAAATTTCAGGACGATTTTGTTCAACATACTTTACCCATCCGGGGCAGCAGCTTGTAAACATAGGAAGTGGTTTTTTATTTTTTATCCTGTATATCAATTCTGCTGCTTCTTCAAGAATAGTTAAATCGGCAGCGAAGTTTGTATCAAAAACTTTTTTAAATCCGAGTCTTCGTAGGCCGGTAACAAGCTGGCCTGTTACATCTGTTCCAAGAGGAATATTATATTCTTCTCCCAAAGTTGCCCTGACCGCAGGAGCAATCTGAACTATTGTATATTTATTTTTATCGTTAAGTGCGGCGGCAACTTCTTTCAAAGAGCTTTTCTCTCTCAATGCCGCTGTAGGACAAACGAGTATACATTGCCCGCAAAGAATACAATCACTGATATTCAATCCTTTATTGTATGGAGTTGTTACATTGCTTACAAATCCCCTTTGCGTAAAATCGATTGCTCCAATTTTTTGAATTTCATGACAAACACGAACACATCTTCCGCAAAGTATGCACTTAGCAGGATCTCTTTCCATTGATGCACTTGAAATATCAATAGCATGAGATTTTGTTTCACCCACATATCTATGTTCTCTTACGCTGTAAGTTTCTGCGAGATTTTGAAGTTCGCAATTTTTATTTCTAACACATACCAAACAATCCTGAGGATGATTTTCAACTAATAATTCTACAATTGTTTTTCTTGCTCTTCTAACTCTTGCTGAATTAGTTTGAACAACCATTCCATCAAAAACGGGGAAAGCGCATGAAGGAACCAATCCTCTTTGTCCGTCTACTTCTACAGTACAAATACGGCAGGCCCCGGTTGGAGCTAATTCTTTTAAATGACAAAGTGTGGGAATTGAAATACCCACAGACTTTGCAGCATCAAGCACTGTCATTCCTTCTTCGGCGTTTACCTTAATATTATTTATTGTAAGCTGAATCATCAATCTCTCCGAATAAAAATTTTAATTCACACTAATCGCATCAAACCGGCATGCTTCGAAACACATTCCGCATTTAATACATTTATCTTCAACTATATAATGTGCATGGCCTTTTTCACCGGCAATAGCTTCGACCGCGCATTTTCTTAAACAAACACCACAACCATTACATTTGCTGTTATCAATGTTAAAGGTTAATAATTCTTTGCATACTTTTGAAGAGCATTTTCTTTCATATAAATGTTTTTCGTATTCCTCCTTAAAATATCTTAAGCCTGATAGGACCGGATTTGGTGCTGATTGGCCTAATCCGCAAAGTGAAGTATCACGAATAACATCTGCAAGCCTATTCAAATGAACAATACCTTTAAATCTTTTAAGCTCATCCAATTTATTTTTTGTGTTTTTATAGCTGGTTGGAATTCTTTCGATAATTTCAAGCATTCGTTTTGTCCCTTCGCGGCAAGGAACACATTTTCCGCAAGATTCATTTTGAATAAAAGTTAAAAAGAATTTCGCAACGTCAATCATGCAGGTGTCTTCATCCATAACAACAAATCCGCCCGAGCCCATCATTGCTCCAACTTCTTTAAGTGATTCATAATCAACTTGAGTATTCATAACGCTGTCAGGAAGGCATCCTCCTGAAGGTCCGCCTATTTGGACGGCTTTAAATTTTTTATTGTCAGGAATTCCGCCTCCAATTTCGAATACAACATCTTCTAATTTAATTCCCATTGGTACTTCAACTAAACCCGTATTTTGAATTTTACCGCTTAATGCAAAAACTTTTGTCCCTTTACTTTTTTCAGTACCGATTGATGAAAACCAATCTTGGCCTCGACTAATTATAGATGCTACATTTGCCAAAGTCTCAACATTATTTATAACAGTAGGTTTTCCCCATAAACCGGATACTACAGGAAATGGAGGACGAGGTTTAGGCATTCCGCGTTTACCTTCGATTGAAGCTATCAAAGCAGTTTCTTCGCCGCAGACAAATGCACCGGCACCTTTTTTAATTTTTAGTTCAAAACTGAAATCGCTGTTCAAAATATTTTTACCAAGTAATCCATACTGTTTACATTGATGAATAGTGTTTTGAAGCCGTTCAATTGCAAGAGGATATTCTGCCCGGCAATAGATATATCCTTCTGTTGCGCCTATCGCATACGCTGCAATTATAATTCCTTCTACAACTTTGAACGGATCGCTTTCCAAAACAGACCTATCCATGAATGCGCCGGGATCGCCTTCATCTGCGTTACAAATCATATATTTTATTGATGATTTCTGTTGATGTGCAAGTTCCCATTTCTTGCCTGTTAAAAACCCCGCTCCACCTCTTCCACGTAATCCGCTATTTAAGATTTCTTTTACGACTTCTTCAGGAGTCATCAATCTTAAAACTTTATCTAAAGCTTTGAAGCCATTAAAGGAGATATATGCATCCAGTGAAGCCGGATTTATTATTCCACAGTTTTCCAAAACAATTTTTTGCTGGTGTTTAAAGAAAGAATTGGATTTAATTGATGGCAATTCTTTGGAATGATCGCCATGAGTCCCTAAAAGTTTTTCTTTGAATATTTCTTTTTCAACTAAAGTTTTTTGAATCAGTTTAGGAACAAACTTTGGAGTAATTTCACAGTATGAAACTCGGTCTTTACCAGGCAGCTTAATATCAACAATCACTTCTTTTGCACAATAACCAATACACCCGGTTGGTTCAATGTGAGCTTTAATATTTAATTTATAAAGCTCCTTAACGATGGCTTCTTCAACTTTTTTTGCACCGGATGCCAAACCGCATGTACCCATTCCAATAAAAATGATCGGCAAATCATGTTCGATATATTTTAATCTTTTGTTAAGGCATTTAATTTTATCTTCACATTCATGATTATGATGACATAAAGGGCCTTCGGTACAGCATCTAACAAATTGCTCACAGGGCTTCTCTGCGGAGTGCCAGCATTCATCGCAGCATTTATCAATAAAGCTATTCATTCTAACTTGCCTCCGATTCTGGTTCGACTTCTTTTTTCTGACTTTGTCCTTTATATTTTTTTATGATACCCGGTATATCTTTAACTGTTATTCTTCCAAAGTAATCTTCATTTACAGTTATAACCGGAGCAATACTGCAAGCACCAATACAGTTAACAACTTCCAAAGTAAATTTTTTTTCTCTTGTAGTTTCACCTGCCTTAATATTAAGTTCAGTTTCTAATGCAAATAAAATATTTGCCGAGTTTTTAACATGGCAAGCAGTACCGCGGCAGACTTTGATTACATTTTCCCCAAGCGGATTTAATCTAAATTGATTGTAAAAAGTTGCAACACCGTAAACACGGCTTAAAGGCATCTCAACAAAAACTGATATGTCTTTCAACGCATCTTCAGGTAAGTAACCGTAGAGATTTTGGACATCCTGCAGTAGAGGAATTAAACTACTTTTATCATTGGATTTATAATTATTAAACAGTTCTTTATTCATGGATTCCCCATCAAAATGAAATTAAATCAAGTGTGCATATTGAATGCCATGCAATATTTTTTTTTTGATTTGGTTTAATTAAAAATTTATAAAGTGATTAGAAAGAAGCGGCCAAATTTTTTCTTGTTAATGGGAAGATTTTTTCTTTTTCAAAAAAAGTATTTTGTAAATAGAAATAGTTTATAATCAGCAATAAATTAATTAAAGAATTCGTTTTATCAGTAAAAATTTATTGATAAACTTCTTCACCGAAAGGCAATAAAACTCTAGGGATAGCGCCATGCATGTAAGATATAATCATCCCATAATTAACAATCGGAATGTCAAATAACTTTGCATGTTTAATTCTTGAAAGCATTAAATTTCGTGTAAGCATACACGCGCCGCAATGAATAATTAATTTGTACTCTGATAAATTTTCCGGGTATTCAGGGCCATGTGTAATATCAATTGATAATTTTTTCTTCGTATGAAGCCTTAGCCATCTTGGAATTTTAATAGTGCCGATATCATCCTCCTGAGCGTGATGTGTGCATGCTTCGGCAATTAAAACTTTGTCGCCATTCTGTAGTGCATCTACTTTTTTTAACCCGTTTGCGAATGAAAATAAATCGCCTTTATACCTTGCCATTAAAATTGAAAAAGTTGTTAATTTAATATTTTCCGGAACATCGGCAGCCACGCGCATTATTGCCTGACTATCGGTTACAACTAATGCGGGAGGAATTTTTAAATTACTCAATACCGAACGCAGCTCTTTATCTTTTGTTACAATTACAATGGTGTCTTCATCCAATGCTTCTCTGATAGTTTGTACTTGCGGGAGGATTAATCTTCCTTTTGGTGCACCTAAATCAATCGGCACAACTAATACAACTACATCTCCTTGTTTTACAAGATCACCAATTAAAGATGGGTTTTTATCCTGAGGCAGTACTCTAGTTACGCGGGCTTTTAGTAAATCAATGCCTACATTTTCAGCACAAGAAATTTCAAAATGAATTACTCCTAATTCTTTCAATTCTTCAAGTAAAATTAAATTAACACCAAATTCAATTTTATTTGTAGCCACTAAAAATGGAGTAGAAATTTTTCTTAAATATTTTATTAATTCTTCTTCTTCAATTGATAATTCTTGTGTGGCATCCAGAACAAGTACAACAAAATCAGCGGAAGAAATTACATTTAAAGTTTTGCCAACTCTTTTCTTTCCCAATTCACCATCATCATCAATTCCGCCGGTGTCTATAAGTAAAACCGGGCCATACGGCGGTAATTCCATTGCCTTTTTTACAGGGTCAGTTGTTGTACCGGGAGTGCTGCTAACAATACATAAATCCTGGCTAGTAAATGCATTCACAAGTGAGGATTTACCTACATTTCGTCTCCCGACAAATGCGATGTGTTTTCGTTCTGAATTAGGAACTGTATTCAATTTGTACCCCTATTTGATTTGAAAGAATTTTGATCAGCTCAGCCTCTGTCAGTAATTTTCTTTCTTTAATTATATCAATCAATTTCAAATTCTTCTTTTCGGCTTCTTTTACTATTTCAGAAATTAAATCATACCCAAAAGTATTTATTAAAGATGCAGCTATTGCAGATGAGTTAATTAAGTTTTTTCTGCAATTGTTCTCATTTGCTTTTAGACCGATTATACATTTCTGTGCAAGGTTTAAAATCGAATCCTTCAACATAGCTACAGATTTTAAAAATAGATGCGCAATCAATGGTGTAAATGCATTCAATTCTAAATTGCCTGCTCCGACTAAATTAGAAATAACAACGTCATTTCCTTTAACTAATTCAGCAACCTGAATTGCATTTTCAAGTATCACCGGATTAACTTTCCCGGGCATAATGCTTGATCCGGCTTGCATTTCGGGAAGTTGAATTTCTCCCACTCCCCCATGGGGCCCGCTTGATAAAAATCGAAGATCATTGCATATTTTTATAATAGAAACTGCACCGGCTTTTATCAGACCATGAACCTCCACAAACACATCAAGATTTTGAGTTGCATCAATTAAATCTTCAGCTTTGGCAATTGGTAATGATGTAATTTTATTTAGTTCACTATTTATTTTTAATACGTAATCTCTGTTGGCATTAACTGATGTGCCAACCGCTGTTCCTCCTAAATTTACTGAACGAAGTCTTTCTTCTCCATTGTATAATCGCCATCTATCTCTTGAAATTGCCTGGGCGTAGGCGCCAAATTCCTGTCCTAGTGTAATTGGAACTGCATCCTGGAATTGTGTTCTCGCCAGTTTAATTACATTGCAAAATTCAGTTTCCTTTTTTTGCAGCGCTCTTTGCAGCTCTGCAAAAGCTTTTGCCAATTCTCTTATCAAAATAATTGAAGCGATTTTTAGTGCAGTCGGATAAGTATCATTGGTTGATTGTGAAAGATTAACATCATCAATTGGATGAATATATTCATATTCACCATAATTCTTATTCATTATTTTTAACGCAGTATTAGCTATAACTTCATTTATATTCATGTTTAATGAAGTACCTGCGCCGCCTTGATAAGGATCAACTGTAATTTTTTTGTAGATTGATTCTGATTCTTGGTTAAATGACTTTTCTGTTTCATCCAAAAGTGATTCAATGGCTTTTGAAATAGCATCATATTTATTGAAGTCTAGAATACCAATTTCAAAATTTGTTTTTGCTGCTGCGCTTTTTACTAACAAATATGCTTTGATAAGATGTACATTAATCTTTTCTCCACTAATTGGAAAATTCTCCATAGCTCTAAGAGTATGAATGCCGTAGAGATCTTCATCGTTTAATAATTTTGTTCCTATTGAATCAATTTCTTTTCTCATAACAAATCAAAAATTCAAAAAGCGTTCCATCGATTGAATGTATAATGATTGAACAATAATAAGTCTAAACATTATTGAATTGTTAGTTCATCATTAAAAGCGATATAGTTTTAGCATGTCTATGCTTTCAATTCAAATAAAGGATTTCTCGTTTTCAAGAAATAAAAAAACCTTAGTTAGTTTTTAAGTGATTAGTATATTGCTATACGTGGTATATTTATTGTCGATTTATTAAGTGGGTATTTTATCATCACTATTTATATTTCAAAGAAGGGCGAGGCTTTACGATGGAATTTATAAATGAACATTACATCAATTCTTTATTAGAAGACGACAAATTACACGATCAATATTTACAAAAAGAAATCATAAAAAAAGCCAGTGAAGGAAAAGGAATAACTTTAAAAGAAAGTGCTGCGCTTCTAAATATAAGCTCACCTGAATTATTAGATGAGCTTCACCACGAAGCTAAAAAAATAAAAGAAAAAATTTATGGAAATCGTTTAGTTTTATTTGCTCCGCTTTATGTAACAAATTTATGCATAAATAATTGTTTGTATTGCGCATTCAGAAGAGATAATAAAGACTTAATTAGAAAAACATTAACCGTTGATGAAATTGAAGAAGAAGCAAGATATTTAATTAACACCGGGCAAAAAAGATTATTGCTTGTTGCAGGTGAGCATCCTAAAAAAGCTAGCTTAGACTTTATCGGCGAAGCGATTGAAAGAATTTATTCTATCAATCTTAATGGAAATAATATTAGAAGATTAAATGTTAACACTGCTCCATTAAATCTGGATGAATTTAAAAGACTAAAAAGTTTTGGAATTGGAACATATCAATGTTTTCAGGAAACTTACCATTATCAAACCTATTTAAAAATGCATCCCATCGGACCTAAACATGATTACGCATATAGATTATACGCAATGGACAGAGCTCTTCAAGCTGATATTGATGATGTGGGAATAGGGGCATTATTTGGATTAACAGATTACAAATTTGAAACACTTGCACTTTTAATGCATGCTGAATATTTGGATTCTAGGTTTGGAATTGGACCGCATACTATTTCAATTCCAAGATTAGAACCGGCATTAAATGCACCGGCAGCACTCAATCCGCCGTTTGCAGTCGATGATATTCAATTCAAAAAACTTGTTGCCGTAATACGTTTATCTGTTCCTTATACAGGAATGATTTTATCAACGAGAGAAAGAGCTGAACTTAGACGCGAACTTTTTGAAGTTGGTATCTCTCAAATAAGTGCCGGCAGCCGAACAGCACCCGGAGGATATAAAGAATCGCAGGTAAGCATAAATAAACATGAACTCGAACAGTTTCAGCTTGGCGATCATCGTAATTTAGATGAGGTTATCAGAGATGTTATCTCACTCGGATATTTCCCAAGCTTTTGTACAGCCTGTTATCGTTCTCAAAGAACCGGTGACAGATTTATGGAATTAGCAAAATCAGGCAGCATTGGTAAAATTTGTGTGCCCAATGCTTTGGCTACTTTCAAAGAATATTTAATGGATTTTGCAACAGACGAAACTAAAAAAGTATCGGAGCCATTCTTTCAAAAAGAAATTGAATCCATCAACGGAACAACGAGAACAAAAGTTGAAGAGATGCTGGAGCAAGTCGGCAAGGGTGAAAGAGATGTTTACTTGTAGAAATGTAAAGGTCAAATTGAATAAATTACTAACTAATTAAATGTTTACTCTAGAAGCTATTCTTCACAAAGAAGAATTAACAAAAGAAGAAATAATTTTTCTTCTTTCTTTAGAATCAGAATATGGTATGAATTTGCTTTTTGAAAGAGCAAATACAGTCCGTTCATTATATTGCGGTGAAGAGGTTGTGTTAAGAGGTATTATTGAAATTTCAAATTATTGTGAACAGGATTGTCTTTATTGCGGATTAAGAAATGAGAATAATAATCTCCAAAGATATAGAATGAGTTTTGATGAAATTTTAGAAACAGCAGAAAGAATTTATTTGTCTGGAATAAAAACAGTCGTTTTACAATCAGGTGAAGACAAGCTATTAACTGCAAAATTTATTACCAAAATTATTAAAGAGATTAAAAACAATTTTAATTTATCCATTACATTAAGCTTAGGTGAAAGAGACTTTGATAATTACGTTGATTGGAAGGTCGCCGGGGCAGATCGTTATCTTTTAAAGCATGAAACTGCAAACTCGGAAAAATATCAAATCTATCACCTTGGACAAAAATTAGAAGAACGGCTTGAACATTTAAACTTTTAAAATCGATTGGTTATCAAATCGGCAGCGGAAATATTATTGGTTTGCCTCGTCAAACTTTGGAAGATATTGCAGATGATATTTTATTATGCAGAGATTTAGATGCAGATATGGTTTCTTTCAGCCCATTCATACCTTCAGAGGAAACACCGTATAGAAATCAAAGGAAAGCGGATATCAATTTAGTATTAAAAACAATTGCAGTTGCAAGAATTGTTTTAAAAGATGTTCACATGCCGGCAACAACCGCATTGGCTGCATTATTAAAAAATGGATACGAAAAAGGATTAATGATTGGGGCGAATGTTATAATGCCGAACTTTACTCCATTGCATTATCATGAAAGATATAAAATTTATCCTAAAGAATTATTAAAAAATTATAATAACTCCTTGCATGGGATAAAAAATTCTATTTTAAAATTGGGGAGAAATATCTCGAATTCTGCCGGGAATTCTTTGAAAAAATTAATTATAAATTAATTATTTATTTCGTCTTCAAAACAAAGCCGGTTGATGGTTCTAATTCAATCTTATCAGAAACAATTCCTAATGAAGTAATCCCTGCTTGTTCAGCATTTACTACGACTTCCCACTCACCTTCAGGCAGAATGAATTCTTCTGTTTTTTCTGGATTTGCATTGAGAAGAACAATGAACTTTTCATTTTCGAGTGATAAGTAATAGCCTAATGCAAATTCGTTATCAGTCACATCAAAAAATATTACATCATCATAATCTGCTCTGCGAAAAGCGGCATAGGTTTCCCGCAACTGAATTAATCCTTTATAATAGTCCACAAGCTCTTTATTTAAATCTGCATGAGTATAATTGATATAATTTGTTTCGTTATCTTTATCATAACTATTATGATCCAACAAACCAATATTTTTATCATCCGCTTTGGTGTTTGCCGAAATTACTTTGCTTCTCGCAAATTCTTGCCCTGAATGAATCATAGTCATTCCTTGTGATGTCAAAAGAAATAACGCACCAAGTTTATTTAATTTTAATTGAAGCGGCGTAAGTTCTGCGTTTTTATCAATATCCGAAATAGGTTCTTCAGGATTAACTTCTTTTGTTCCAATTCGGATAAAATCTCCAAGCGTATATCCGTCGTGTGACTCAAGATAGTTAACACTGTGTTCTTTCTTCTGAAATAAACCAAATTTATCTTTAGTTAAAGTTCCGTTAACATAACTTTTTATTCTATCGGGATTATTGTTTCCAAACCATTTGCCAAAAATCCAGCCTTGGCCGGTAAAAGGATTTTCACCTTTAACGCCATTTCTAATTTGATCATTCCAGCTTCCCCATCCGCGAAGAGAAAATCCCATTGGGTCATAACCTCCGCCCCATGGTTCACAGACAAAAACTACTTGCGGATTTATTTTTTTAGCTTCGTAAATTATTTCTTCAATAGTTTCCCAGTCGATTAATTTTCCAAGATCGAATCTGAAGCCATCCACATGATATTCTTTCATCCAATAAAGAATACTTTCCACAATTAAACGACGGAGCATTGGCCTTTCAGTTTTTAAATCGTTACCGGTTCCACTTTGTGCAATATAGTTACCATGCTTATCGAGACGGAAATAATAATCATTATCAATTTCTTTTAAGTTTCCTAATTCATATTCCGAGAGATGATTATAAACAACATCCATCATTACACCGATTCCCTCTTTATGAAATGCCTTTATCATATCTTTAAAATCAGTTACCTGTTTTGCCGATTGACCATCCCATTTATTCCATTCAATATCTTTAGCCACTTCACTGTAATACGCTTCAGGCGCGAAGAAAGCCGCTGTCATATATCCCCAATGATTTCTTTCATATGGGTTCCAGGTATTGTATTTTCCATTTAAAGAATCATCAAAAGGAGATTCAATATTTCCAAATTCTTGAGCAGGTAAAAGTTCAACAGTATTAACTCCAAGATTTTTTATATAATCAATTCCGCCTTTATTTCCTTTTTCAATCAAGCCTTGATAAGAACCGAAATTTTTCGCACCGGAAGTAGGGTCAGCCGTCATGTCGCGGAGGTGCATTTCGTAAATCACTAAATCACGCCAGTCTCGTTGAATCCAAGTGTCGCCTTCCCAATCATAATTATCTTCTTTAATGACAATTGATTTCCTGGGATTGAAATATGTATTTAATGATGCTACAGCTTTTGCATAGGGATCAATACATAGAACATCTTCATTATCTTCATCATCTTCATCATTTTTATGCTTCACTTTGTAACCATAAAACAAACCATAATTTTCTCCGTCTATAGCTGTTTCCCAAACACCATCTTCATCGCGTTTCATTTCATATTCAGTTCCGGTTTCATCTGCAACGTTTTTGAAAACAACAAGCGTAACATTTTCTGCGTTAGGTGTAAATATTCTAAAAACAGTTTTTCCATCTTCAACGAAAGAACCTAATTTTTTATCAGAATAATATTTATCCAATCCTTTGATTGTCTCTAAGTGCTTATCTTTCTTAGATATAGATTTGGTTTTCGTTTTATCCGAAATAAACAAACTATTTCCTCTCATACTATTTGTTAAAACTATTATTATAATAAGTACAAAAAATGAACCAACATCCTTCATGCTATAATCGTTGTTTCATTGTGAATATTTAATTTAATTTCTAATTAAGATGAGTAATAAATATTATCAAAATATATCTCAAAAAATATATTTATTCTTCGGCTAAAATTTTGCCGTCAACAACAGGTGTAACACAAATCAAAGGATTTTGTGGCACTTGAAACCTTTGAAAAATTTCTTCGAACAATTCGAATTGCCTGCCTTTTGATTCGAGTCGGGCAAACTTATTATATTTCATGAAATTTCCATATTTATCTGAAGGAGCATCAAACTTATAAGCTATTTCAAAATCTTCCACTGCCTTGCTTTTTAAAAGTTTATTTTGTTATCGTCTCCGCCTTCGCGTTCATAAGCTACTGCTCTGAATTCAACAACAATTCCGTTATTAATAATTAAATAAATATTTAAAATTATTTCATTCATATTGTTTATTCATTAAAGCAACTATGCTTAGTGCTAATGCATAACCAAATGCAAATTTACACATAAGACTCTCAATCAAATCTAACGTTTCCGGCTTATTCATCCAAGCTAAAATAAAGGCAGTTATTACCGGAACAGCCATTAAGAAATGTGCGATTAAAATAATTATTGCAAATTTTTTATTTCTTCCTTTTGACTTGAGTGCTTTTAGAATTAAAGTAAAGATTGCCGCTAAAACTAAAGAATAATAAAAGAAACCATATAAATCGCCTAGCGGGTAATTATAAGTTGCATAAAATACTGCGCAGCTGGTCACCACAAATTTGTCAATCACAAATGAATAATATATGAAGAACGAAATTGCCGGTAAAAAAAATAGCATGAAATACTTTGACTTATAACCAAATAAAGTAAGAATAAAAAGTAAACTTAATGGCGGAAGAAAAGAGATATCAACAAATGCAATGTAAGGCATAAAAGAAGGCTGTATATCTAAATGGCACATTAAAAATTCAAGTGATTGATAAATCATCAACAATAAAATTAATAACATTGCCATTTTATTAAGTTTATTTTTTTCTGCCTGAATTAGAAGATTTACTAATAAAATTAATTCAATGCAGGCAATAAAAAGAGAAATTAGTCCGTTCCAGGTTTGCAATAACTTGTTTTATTTTGTGATTAAAAATTCTCTCTTTATTAAACTATGAAAACTACGTGCTTATAAATGAACTATGGGACGTAGTTTTAAAAATTACGCATCACTTAGACACTTAAAACACAAAGATCCACTTAGAAATTATTTTTTCGGACCAATCATTTTTTCCGGCCGAACAACTTCATCAAACTTTTCCGAATTTAACAATCCTAATTCAATAGCTGCTTCTTTTAAAGTTTTATGTTCCTTGTGAGCTTTCTTTGCAACCTTTGCAGCGTTATCATAACCGATATGCGGATTCAAAGAAGTTACAAGCATTAAGGAATCATTCAAATGTTTTTTAATGTTTCTTTCATTTGCTTCAATTCCAACAACGCAATTGTCAGTGAAACTTTCACAAGCATCAGCAATCAATCTAATTGATTGAAGCACATTAAAAATTATTACAGGTTTAAATACGTTGAGTTCAAAATTGCCGCTAGCGCCGGCAAAATTAACGGTCACATCATTTCCAAAAACTTGTGTGCAAACCATCGTCATTGCTTCGGATTGAGTCGGGTTGACTTTTCCAGGCATGATAGAACTTCCAGGTTCGTTTTCAGGAAGATTCAATTCGCCAATTCCGCATCTTGGACCAGAACCAAGCCAGCGAACATCATTTGCAATTTTCATTAATGAAGCAGCTAAAGTTTTTAGCACACCGTGAAATTCAACTAAAGCGTCGTGTGCGGCGAGTCCTTCAAATTTATTTCTTCCCGAAACAAATGGTTTTCCGGTTAACTCTGAAATATTTTTTGCTGCTTTAACGGCAAATTCAGGGTGAGTGTTTAAGCCTGTCCCAACTGCGGTTCCTCCAAGAGCTAATTCATATAACCTTGGTAATGCGCCGTTTATTCTTTCAAGTCCGTTTGTTAATTGTTGAACATATCCCGAAAATTCTTGTCCCAGAGTAAGCGGAGTTGCATCCATCAAATGTGTACGCCCAATTTTAATTATGTCTTTAAATTCATCCGCCTTTTTTTGAAGAGCGTCTCGCAGTTTTGTAACCATTGGAATTAGTCGTCGATGAATTTCTTCAACAGCGGCAATATGCATAGCAGTTGGGAAAGTGTCATTTGACGATTGTGCTTTATTAACATCATCATTTGGGTGAATTGGTTTTTTGCTTCCCATTTCACCGCCGGCCAATTCAATTGCGCGATTTGAAATTACTTCGTTAGAATTCATGTTTGTCTGAGTCCCGCTGCCGGTTTGCCAAACTACTAAGGGAAAATGATCATCTAACTTTCCTTCAATCACTTCATCCGCAGCTTTAATTATTAATTCGGCTTTTTCTGATGGTAAAATTCCCAATTCCTCGTTTGTCATTGCAGCTGCTTTTTTTAGAATACCCAAAGCTCTAATTATTTCTCTTGGAAATCTTTCTCCGCCAATTTTAAAATTCATTAATGAACGTGCTGTCTGCGCTCCGTAATATTTGTTAGTGGGAACTTTAATCTCACCCATGCTGTCTGATTCGGTTCTGTAATCCATTTTTTTCTCCCTCAATAAAGATTATTTAATTTCAAACGATAATAATCGAGTACACTAATTTTCTTAATCAAAATTTAATCATTTTTTTAAATAAAGATTAAATTCAAAAATATTTATTATTTTATATTGTGTTTGAATATGTAACCCGTTTATCATAATTAATTTTGAATTCATTATAGAAATAATAAAGTTCCAGGTAAAAATTGTGGGATTTATATTAAAATAAAATTTAATAAATTTAGAAATACTAATAGACTAACAATATTTAGTGAGCCGTAATATGGAAATTTCAGTTCTTGATAAAAGTAATTATTTGAAAGGTTTATTAATAATTGCAAAAAAAGATAATCAGTTGGCAGAACAGGAAAAGAAAATAATTAGACAATTTGCCGAGAGATTAGGATTTGCGCAAGATTTTTATGAAGACACATTAAAAAGTTTACTTTCTAATAAATATATTACTGAAGAACCAATTATTTTTTCAAATAAAAAAATAGCAGAATCATTCATTACTGACGGTTTAGCTCTAGCCCATTCTGATGATTCAATTGTGGGAGTTGAAATTGAGTATATAAGATCAATTGCGATTGCGAATCAAATTGATAAAAAATGGTTTGATGAGCAAATGCTTAGATTCAAAAATTCAACTCAAACAATGCTGGCTTCTGAGTTTGCTTTGTTCTCAATAATTTAAATTTTAATAATAACTTAAAATTTATATTAATTCTTCAGATCTGATTTTAACCTGTAATGCCAGGTTCTATATCCCTGTTGAATTTCAATCTGATCATTATTTAAAAGATTAATCATCTCAGCTCCGGCAAGCAAAACCGGACCATAGCCATGCGAAGCTTTGGGCGAAGCCGGACGATGATAATAATAAACAATATCTCCGGCGAAAGTAGTTCCCCAGCAAGTTCCTTCCACTTCACCATCAGCATCTATTCGTGTTGCTAAAGCATCCCAGCCCGCTTGTGCAACTGAACCATATGTGTAATCTATCCATCCTTTATTAATTGAATGTGCAATGCCGTAAACAAACATGGCAGTTGCGGATGTTTCTAAATAACTATCTTCTTTATCAAGAAGGTTGTGCCATAATCCATCTCCGCCCTGGCATTCGGCAATTCCTTGAACATGTGTTCTTAAAATTTTTAATATGTCATCTCTGCCTTTATAATTTTCTGGAAGAACATCTAACAATTCATTCATTGCCATTATCACCCAGCCGTTTGCTCTTCCCCAATAAAAATTCGGGTCATATTCATTGTGAATGTTTACACCATGATCAAATAATTTTTTATCCCATCTGAAAAGCCACTTTGACATTTGTTTTACTTGTTTAACTGCATCATCAAAATATTTTTTATCGCCGGTCAGGCTTCCCATTTGTGCAAGAAACGGAACAGACATATAAGCATCATCAGCCCACACTGATTTTTTTTGCGGACGCTGGCGTGCTAATGTTCCATCCGCTAAACGAAATTGTTTATTTGAGATATAGTCAGCAATGTGATTAATAATTGGCAAGTATCTCGAATCATTAGTTGCTTTATAGATTTTTATTAACGCAGCTCCCATTGAACCGCAATCGTCTAAAGCCCTAGTATGAAGTATATCCCGATAACTATTGTTCTGCTGGCCATAAGCAGAATCTATACTTTTAAAGTATGGGAGATTATCAAAATAAAAGTCAACATTCTTCTCTGCATATTGTTCATAATTCTTGTCATTGGTTGCTTGGGTAACTTTTAACATGCCGCTGTATGTTACTCCCATTGTATAAGACCAAATTGACAAGACATCATTGTCAGGCCCGGTTGAGATATCCGCGTCTTGATCAAGATTAGAAAAATCTTTTATTTCTTTTCCTGTTTTCTTATCAATTATTTTGTATTCGGTATTTTTATTGAAATACGATAAAACTCTATCAAGATCCGCCTTTATGCTGTCGGCTTTTGGCAAAATATATGGGAAGCTGTATTCGCCAGCGCCTAAATCAATGTCTTTAAGTTGTGATATTTGATTTGATTTAGATTCATCGTTCGTAGACTGACAACCAGCAATCAACAAACTAATTACGGCGGCATATAAAAAACAAAGAAAGGAAGAAATTCTTATTTTATTTGTCATGTTTTGCACCAAATAATTATTAAAATTTTAATTAGTTGAAATAAAAAATATTTCAAATTTATTTATCAAGGTTTCCAATCACCAAATACTTTTTCTAAAGAATAATATTTTGCTTCTTCTTCAGTTAACTGATGCGACCATTCTACTCTTGCATTGGGCTTAAATCCTTTTCCTGAGTTTTTATATTCAGCGTAGAATGCCGTTTTTTCATTTTCAACTTTTCCCCAGTTATTCCATCCTTCAGGTTTTATAACTGATGATAATTTACAATTCATAAAAACTACATTTGAATACGGCCGCCAAGGCCTTCCAAGATAAAAAGAACTGTCTGGTGCATTGCCAATTATATTGCAGCCATTAAGCACAAAACCATATTTAGAATTTTGCTCTGTAGATGCAGCGGTAATATAGCCGCCTCCTTTTTTACAAGATATTTCACAGCTATCGAAATAAGCTGTTGACCAGCCAAATATAAAATCTACTGTGCCTTCAATGTAACAATTTTTGTAATATTGACGGCTATCTTTTCCGTGCGGATAAAGCGTGTCTTGAAATCCCAAAAATCGGCAGTTAATGAATTTAACTCTGTCGCCATCAATTCTTACAGCTACTGCTTGTCCTATTGGCCCCGAAGAATTTTCGAATGTTATATTTTTAGCTGTGAAATCACTTCCAAAAATAAAAAAACTTGAAGAACCGGTTGTTCCCATTTCTTCCCCAAATAAATTCTTCTTTGATGCGTAATCGTCATAAGTTATAATAGTGCTATCAATATTTTCACCAATAAAAGTAAGCAGGACTTTTGATTCCGGAAGAATTAATTTTTCCTTATAGATTCCATTTTTAATAAATATTGTTGTCTCACTTTTTCTAAAATCCGGCACAGCATTAATCGCTTCCTGAACAGTTGTAAAATCTCCGCTGCCGTCTTTTGCCACAGTAAAGTCATAGTTGTTTGATGCAAAAATTAATTGGATATTAAAAATAAATATTGAGATTATAATTTTAATCAAGTGCTGAATTTTCATTTTAGTACTTAATGTTTGAGAATTTTATAATAATATTTCAATTACAAATTATTAATTCAAGTATTGATCCTACTTGTAACTTTACCAAATTAAAAATTCATCTTGATTGCCTTACTCATAAAACATTAATTTGGTATCTTTGTAAAAAATACAGTTCATCAATAATTAGATTAAAAATGAAAATTTTTCTTGCAACAATTATCTGCATTCTATTCACTTCACAATTTATTTTAAGTCAGTCTTCAAATAAAAATACAGATATTAAAAGTTATTCAACAACTCCATGGTCGGTACGAATGGCAGAATCTGAGATTAAAAGAAGGCCAAATTATTATGTAAACGATTGGAATTATGTACCCGGAACTTTTCTAAAGGGAGTAGAACTTTTGTGGAGACAAACGGATAACAATAGTTATTTTCAATATATAAAAAGTTCAATAGATAAAGTCACCGGGAACGACGGAAGTATCAGTGGATATAAATACGAAAGACACAGTCTTGATGAAATTAACGAAGGCAGATTAGCGTTACTTTTGTATAATGAAACTTCCGAATCAAAATATAAAGTTATAATTGATACATTAAGAGCACAGTTACGAACTCAACCACGCACTTATGATGGAGGTTTTTGGCATAGAGATGATCAGAACGCCGGAACATATCCTCATCAAATGTGGCTTGATGGTTTGTACATGGCAAATCCTTTTTATGCAGAATATGGAATTACGTATGCAGATACATTTGCATTAAGTGATGTTGTTACTCAATTAACTGTAATGGAAAAACATGCACGTGACAGCGTAACAGGATTGCTCTATCACGGTTGGGATGAAAGTAAAACTCAAGCCTGGGCAGACCCGGTTACCGGCTGCTCGCCAGGATTTTGGGGTAGAGGTGATGGATGGTATGCAATGGCTTTAGTTGATGTTCTTGATTACTTGCCTTTAAATCATCCCGGAAGAATCAAAGTTATTGAAATACTGCAAAGATTAGCAGAAGCAATTAAGAATGTTCAAGATCCTAATTCGGGAGACTGGTGGCAGGTTTTAGACATGGGAGGAAGAAAGGGAAATTATGTGGAATCTTCTGCTACTTGTATGTTTGTTTATACGCTGGCAAAAGCTGTCAGGCTTGGATATATCGATAAAAGTTATTGGGAAGTTGTGAAAAAAGGTTATGCAGGAATATTAAATGAATTTATCACAATCAATAAAGACAGCACAATAAATCTAATTCAAACTTGCGCAGGCGCCGGACTTGGCGGCAATCCGTACCGTTCGGGGACTTATGATTATTATGTTTACCAAACAACAATCAGCACAAATGATGGGAAAGCAACCGGTCCATTTATTATGGCAAGTTTAGAAGTTGAAAATGCAGGTTTGGTTGTGCCGCCATTAAATTTTACCGCAAACTTTAATTCAAATAATGTAGTTCTTAACTGGGAAGACAGAAGCTATAATGCAAAGTCATTTATAATAGAAAGAGAAATGCAGGGAGAAAATAATTTTTCTCAGATTGCACAAGTTGATAAAGGCATAACTACATTTACAGATTCGACAGTTAATGCGAATAAAATTTATTTGTATAGAGCCAAGGCAGTTTCCGATAGTGCAGAATCAGATTACTCAAATGTTGATACAATTGATACAAATCCTACAAGTGTGAATGAAAAGAATTTAAATAATTTAGAATTTAGATTATTTCAAAATTATCCTAATCCATTTAATCCAACTACTAAAATTGAATTTACTCTAAAAAAATCTGGCAATATAAAATTGATCGTTTATGATACGTTAGGGAAAAATGTCGCAACCATAATTGACGGATACGAGCAAAGCGGTTTTCATTCAATAAATTTTAATGCTTCCAATTTAAGTTCAGGAATTTATTTTTACAGATTAATTGATAGTCATAATATTCAGTCAAAAAAATTGATTTTGCTTAAATAAAACTGTTTCCTATTTAAGCTAAATTAGTTCACAAATATTTAATTAAAAATAAAAGAATTACCCCACTACACTATCAATTTTATAATACTTAATTTTGATTTCAAAAAGTTTTCAATTTTAAAATTCCTAAAAGGATTTATATGGCAACTATGAAAGCACTTGTTAAAAAATATTCAAAACCCGGTTTGTGGCTGGATGAAGTTCCAGTTCCCGAATACGGAATAAATGATGTACTGATTAAAATTCATAAGACTTCAATCTGTGGTACTGATATTCATATTTATAAATGGGATGATTGGGCAAAAAAAACTATCCCGGTTCCTATGGTAACAGGTCATGAATACGTCGGAACTATTGAAGCATTTGGTTCAAATGTACATGATGTTAAAATCGGCGAATTAGTCAGCGGAGAAGGACATATCGTTTGCGGACGATGTAGAAATTGCCGGGCGGGCAGAAGACATCTTTGTAAAAATGCAAAAGGTGTTGGCGTAAATCGTCCAGGCTGCTTTGCTGAATATGTTTCAATTCCAGTTTCAAATGTATGGCATTGTGATCCGAAAATTCCTAAAGAAATTTTTTCAATATTTGATCCGTTTGGAAACGCTGCTCACACAGCTCTTTCTTTCGATGTTTTAGGTGAAGACGTTTTAATTACGGGTGCTGGTCCAATTGGAATTATGGCAGCAGCAATTGTTAAACATGCAGGCGCTCGGTATGTTGTTATAACTGATATGAATCCATACAGATTAGAACTTGCAGAGAAAATGGGAGTAACTAAAGCAGTAAATATTAATAAGGAAAATCTAAACGATGTTATGAATGAACTTGGTATGACCGAAGGTTTTGATGTTGGTTTGGAAATGTCGGGTAATCCAAAAGCATTAAACGGATTGATTGATGCGATGTGTCATGGCGGAAAGCTTGCATTGCTGGGAATTCTTCCTTCAAGCGCAGCCATAGATTGGGAAAAAGTTGTATTTAATGGATTAACTTTAAAAGGAATTTACGGCAGAGAAATGTTTGAAACCTGGTACAAGATGACAACTATGATTCAAAGCGGTTTGGATATTTCACCAATAATTACTCATCATTTTCCATATGAAAGTTTTGAAGAAGGATTTGAAATTATGGCGTCAGGAAATTCCGGAAAAATAATTTTAAATTGGATTTGATATTTAATCTCTATGTCTTTGCAACTCTGCGGTAGTAAATAAACCGCTAAGAAACACAAATTTCTTAGAAAGGAAATTTTATGAACGAATCAATTAAAAAATTTTATTCACAACAAATTGAACAAATTGAAAGTGACGGATTATTTAAACGTGAACGAATAATTACTTCCCCTCAAAAAGCAAATATTGAAATTAAAGGCGGACAAACAGTTTTAAATATGTGTGCAAATAATTATTTGGGACTCGCAAATCATCCCGAAGTAATTAAAGCAGCAAAAGAAAGTTTTGACATTCATGGTTACGGCATGGCGTCGGTTAGATTTATTTGCGGAACACAGGATATTCATAAAGAGCTTGAAGAGAAGATAACTCATTTTTTGGGCACCGAAGACACAATACTTTATACCTCGTGCTTTGATGCAAACGGCGGCTTATTTGAAACTTTACTTTCCGAAGAAGATGCAGTAATTAGTGATGAGCTCAATCATGCAAGCATTATTGATGGTGTGAGATTATGTAAAGCGCAGAGATACAGATATAAAAACTCGGATATGAATGACCTTGAGGAGAAATTAAAAGAGGCTCAATCAGCGCGCTTTAGACTGATTGCAACCGATGGTGTTTTTTCAATGGATGGATTTATCGCGAAGTTAAAAAATATATGCGATCTTGCAGATAAATATAATGCCATGGTCATGGTTGATGATTCTCATGCAGTAGGCTTTATGGGCAAACACGGCAAAGGAACTCATGAATATAATGATGTTATGGGAAGAATAGATATTATTACAGGAACACTTGGTAAAGCCTTAGGCGGAGCCAGCGGCGGATATACAAGTGGAAGAAAATCAATTATTGATTTGCTTAGACAACGTTCACGTCCATATTTATTTTCAAATACGGTTGCCCCCAGTATTGTTTCAGCTTCTATTAAAGTTTTAGATCTGCTTGAAAGTTCAACGGAACTTAGAGACAAGCTGGAAAACAATACAAAATATTTTCGTGAAAAGATTAAATCAGCCGGGCTTAGCATTAAAGACGGCGTTCACCCAATTGTTCCTATAATGCTTGGAGATGCCTCTCTCTCCCAAAAATTTGCAGAGAAAATGCTGGAGAAAGGTGTTTACGTAATTGGCTTTTTCTATCCTGTTGTTCCCAAAGGAACAGCAAGGATTCGGACTCAAATTTCAGCCGCACACTCAAAAGAAGATTTAGATTTTGCAGTTAAATGTTTCAAAGAAGTTAAAGACGAATTAGGTATTTGAGTTAAAACAAAAGAGCTGCCGCACAAAATAAAATTTTTTTTCTTTCTCGTTTTAACACTAATAGAATAGTAAAAAGACAGCGTAAGAATATTCTATAGAATTAGTAAACTCTATAAAAAATTTAATTCGGATGGATTTAAATTATAGCCTAAATGTAAAAATACAAATCAACTAATTCGAAATTTTTCGAAGATTATACTTTTTAATTTTATTATAAAGAGTGACTCGATCAATTTCCAATTTTTGCGCAGAACGGGAAATATTCCACTTATTTTCATTTAATACTTTTATGATATGCTGTTTTTCCATTGAAGCTATTGACCTATCTAAATTCCCATCTGCGTTAGCATGACCCTCATTGCCGTTTACTGCATTTAATTTGAGTTTTAAATTTTCAGATTTAATTTCCAGATAATCTATGGCATTTTTTAATAAATACGAAACAAGATCAACATTGATAGGTTTTTGAAGTAAGTAAAAGGCTCCATATTTAAGAGCATTTATTGCTACATCACTTGATTGCTGGTCGGCAAGAACAATAATCTGAAGTAAGGGATCAATATTTTTTATATCTTTAATAAATTCAAGTTCGCTAATTCCGGGACTAGTTAATTCTAAAATTATTATGTGATGCATTCCTTTAGAATAGGAAGATAAAATAGAATCAAGATTATTATTTAGCTCGACTTGATGTCCTTGATTCTTCAACAATTCAATTATTGATTTTGATTCCATATCAAGATCATCAATTACAAACAAGAATTTTTTATTCATTGCTACCCTTATTATAATAATGAGTCATTTAAGTGGATTGAACAAAAACTAATACCGCAATTATTATACCTTCTAAGTAAATTTTCTCAATTTTACTGTTTATATGTATTACTATGGATTTTTACAACAAAACAATTTCTGAAAATTTTAATTTGTATAATAATTCTACAAAAACTTCTACTGCCTTGATTTTTTTTGAAAGTGAATAATTTTCTATTACATGAGCTTTCTTATTCAAGAAAAATAAAAATCTCTTTTTATTCAAAATTGAGAAATTATTTTTTATCAAAAACACATGTTAGATTGCATGATTCTGAAATGGATTCATCTTAGCAACATTAAAAAAGATTTAAAGTTGAATGATACTTTTTATTTGATTATTACAAATTTTGCAATATCCATCTCCCTTTATATCCACTTGTTCTATTCCCAACGATGAATGCATTACACAGTCCCAATCTGAACAATGCACTAAACCAAAATTATGACCGAGTTCATGTAGTACTTCTTTGAGTGATCTTCTGAGCAGAAGCTCCTCATTAGTTTTTCCCAAATAAAATTCTTCGTGAAGGCGGCAGACAGAAACGATTGAGTGCTTTCCTTTTAATTGTGCTTCGCCGAATACAAAAGTTAAAGCGGGTATGTATATATCAAACTCTGTAAGCAACAAAATTTTACCATCTATAGTTTCCGTCAACTGCGATGCAATTGAAATTAATTGCGTCGAAAAATATTGCGCTCTTTCAATCGAATATGCAGGATCAACATCAAATTTAAGAGGAAGCAATTTTATTGGAATGACAAAATTTTTTTTTAAATCTCTTATTATATTATTAAGAAGTTCTGTATTCGAAATATGAATCGGAACAATATTTATTTCCATTGCCGAATTTATGGTCTTCGCAATTGATACTTACTAATCTTATTATATAACGTTACCCTGTCAATTTCCAACACTTGGGCGCTTCTTGTTATATTCCAATTATATTCTTCCAGGATTTTGTTTATATATTTCTTTTCCATGCATGCAAGTGATTTTTCACCATTATCCATCATAAAACTATTCTCGGAAACATGGAAGGGCAAGTCAGGTACTTCAATTGAAGTTTTCTTTCCTACAACCACTGCTCTTTCAATCGCATTTTCTAGTTCGCGGACGTTACCCGGCCAATCATAATTAACTAAAAAGTCGATTGCTTCTTTAGAAATATTTTTAATCGGCTTGTTCATCATTGTGGTGAATTTGTTCAAGAAGTAGTATGCAAGAATTGGAATATCCGCTCTTCTTTCCCGGAGAGGTGGAACAACTATTGAAAAAACGTTTAACCGGTAATATAAATCTTCTCTAAATTTTCCCTGTTTAACAAGTTCTTCTAATGATTCATTAGTTGCTGTAATTACTCTGAAGTTACTAGAAATTAATTGATTCCCGCCGACACGGCTGAATTGTTTTGATTCGATTACGCGTAAAAGTTCAATTTGCATTTTAGGTGAAACCGAACCAACTTCATCCAGGAAAATTGTGCCGCCGTCAGCCATTTCAAATTTGCCCTTGCGTTTAAATTGTGCACCTGTAAATGCACCCTTTTCATGTCCGAATAATTCGCTTTCAAGAAGTGTTTCTGCCAGCGCTCCGCAATTAACCGGAACGATTGGGAAATATTTTCTATTACTATTGATATGGATTGCCTTTGCAACAAGTTCTTTACCGGTTCCGCTTTCACCTCTTATCATAACAGTAGTATCTGTTGAAGCGACTGTATGTATCAGCTCAAATATTTTCTGCATCTGGTTGGATTCGCCAATCAAATTATCAGGACGTATAATTTCTTCAATATTTTCTTTTAGATGAATGTTTTCAACTTTAAGTGCTTTTTGCTCCAACGCTTTTTTTACAATGTGTGCAAGTTCATCCGGGTCAACAGGCTTTGTAACATAATCATAAGCACCATCTTTAAGTGCAGTAATTGCAGAAGGAACAGAAGCAAAAGCAGTTATTAAAATTACGATAGTCTCTTTGTCTATCTCTTTAACTTTTTTAAGAAGATCTAACCCGCTCATGCCTGGCATTTTCATATCTGCCAATACAAGATCAAACTTATACTTATCAAATTTTGCTAATGCAGCTTCGCCGTCTTCTGCTGTATCAACGCAATAGCCATCTTCTTCAAACCAATGGAATAATGATTCCCTCACGATTTTTTCGTCATCTACAATTAATATTTTATCTTTATTTTCCATTACTCGTCCTTTTAACTTTGTTTAATGCCGGCAAAATTATTTTAAAGCATGTTCCTTTTGATGATGTGCTTTCAACTTTAAGTTCGCCTTTGTGATAAGTTATTATTCCGTATGTTACTGATAAACCCAATCCGGTTCCTTTGGAAGCTTCTTTGGTAGAATAAAATGGTTCAAAAATATGCTCGATATCTTTTTCCGGAATTCCCGTTCCTTCGTCAATTATTCTAATTATTATATTTTCACTCTCCTCATTAACTTTAATAAAAATGTTTCCGCCATCAGGCATAGATTCAATTGCATTTATAAGAAGAGCCATAAATGCCTGCTGTATTTTCTGAGGATTACATAAGATCATTGCATAATCAACTTCATACTTTTTATGAAGCTTTATTTTATGAATTTCTAAATGATGATTTATAAGGGTCACACTTTTATCTATCAAAGAATTTATATTGTATTCAACAAGTTCAGAATCCTCCTTATGCGAAAACAAAAGAAGGTCTTTAACAATTTTTCCACAGCGGGCAGATTCATCTGAAATTAAATTTAGATATTCAATTAATTTTGTATGTTCTCCATTGCCTTGCTGCGCTTGTAATTTTTTAGATATCAGTTTGCTGTAAGTTAAAATTCCTTCCAGCGGATTATTAAGTTCATGTGCAACTGTTGCGGAAAGTTTTCCAAGTGAAGCCAGCTTTTCAATTTGATTTACCTGGCTGTAAATGTTTTTTAGTTCTTCTGTTTTTTCATTTACTTTATCATTTAGAGTTTCAGACCAATTTTTTATTGAATGATATGCGTCTTTTAACTTAGAAGACATCTCGTTAAATCGTTTTGCAGCCTTGCCAAGTTCATCCTGAGATTTAATTGAGATTCTATAATCAAGATTTCCATTACCAACTTCTTCCATTCCTACTAATAGTTTTCGTAAAGGTATATTCACAAGAAGTACGATGAAGATTCCACATACAAACGCTATTACTACTGTAATTATAATCGAATTGCCGATTGTGGATTTTGTAGTTTCAGCTTTGATTGAATCTAATTCAGACAAGGAGACCATTACATCAAGAACACCAAGAAATTGGATTTTGGGAGAATGTGCATGACATTCGGAGTTATAACAATCTTTTTCATTTTCAATAGGATTAATTAAACCTAATACTCTTGTTTGATCTGGAGTTGTATAAATTCTCATCTTATCTTTATTGCTGAGAGTATTTAATGGGACAGCAGAATTATGACAAACAACGCAGGCTTCAGCTTTTAAATTTACTTTCTTTAATATCTCGCTTGAGTCTGTTGAAAAGATAATCGTCCCTTGTTTATTATAGATTCGGATACTCTTAACATCCTTTTCAGTACCAATAGTATTTATAATTTCATGAACATCTTCTCGCCTATTTAATAACATACCATAACGTGTTGATTTTTTAATTACGTCACTAACATTATAGGCATGATTGAAACTATTTCTGGTTAAGTATCCTTCGAGATTATGAATTGAGATGTAAGTGTAAATTGATAGGATAAGAATTAATATTGCAGAAATCGTAACTATGAGTCTTACACTTAATCGATTTCTTATTTTAGGTTTCATTTATAAATCCCCTATTCCCTCTGCGCAAAAGTAAATATTTCCTTTATCATTTACAATGAAATAAGCTCATTGATTCTCTGACTTAATTTAATTTAAGTATACGTTAATTTTTATGATGTTTAAAAATTCTGGTTTTCAACTGAAAACCTTGTCAATCAGTTTAAGAAATTTTGCCGTCCCCAGATACTGATATAAGTATTTGATTCTTTCTCCGCCATCAAGTAAACTATTGCCAATATCCGGATTTGCCTGTACATAAGATTTTAATAATTGAAGTGAATTATTTTTTTTGAAGTTCCATTCATCTAGCCCCATTGAACAAATATTATCTTCAAAGTCATTAATAAGAATTACTGCCAGCCTATTATTTATTGGTAACCGGTTTTTATTGAAATTCAATTTCTCAACTAAAATTAAATTTATTGGAGAATAAAAATTTTTTTCGCCCCATTTACCTTTTATTTTAAATAGAAATTGATCCTTTGAAACTACATCATCTTCAAATCCTTCAATGCTTATTACATCATCAAACAATGGCAATAATAACGGATTTAATCCAAGATAATATGTAGGCCCAAATAATTTTTTTATAGTGAGCTGGTTGTTTATATAAAATATCTGTTCATCAAACGATTCATTTTCAATTTTAGAAATTGTATCGATCAGAATATCCTTTTGCTTGAGTTCACCATTAACTTCAATATTATTTTGACCGGATAAGTTTCTGATAGCTTTGTCAAATTCGCATTTATCACAATCAAATTCTTTGTCGCATAATTTATAATCTACGTGATTTGACGCCATCCAGATGCAATGCAAATCTTCGCTTCTTTTTCGGTTATTATTTTCCATTTTATTTATCTAGGATTATATCGTTTGTTAAAATTATTTTTTTATCCAAAGTTTCCTTCTCAACATGTTCTTCTTTTTCAAATACATTAAAATTTTCTACTACTAATTTGAAGGCTATCATTGCCGCTAAAAGAAGAAATAATGTAATACCAATTTCTTCGAATTTAGGCGCATAAGATTGTCCGGAAGATCTTACCAATGAGGTTACACAAGTATTCATACGATTAAGAATAAATCCCGAAATTGTAAAAATAGATGCGAAATAAATTCCAGTTCTATTCACGTTATATTTTGGATTTGTAAGAATTAAAATTGGGATTACTGATCCTAAAAATATTTCCAGCCAAAACATGTAGGTTTCACTTACCTGCGCGAAAAGTAGATTGAGTTTTCCAGAAAAAGATATATCCGCAAACTTTACAATTAGTGAAACTATTATCGCTATCAAAACACCTTTTCCTAATCCCGAAATGATTCTAATATTTAATCCTTGATTGAATGCACGAGCAGACAAATATGATTCAAAAATTATCATTGATAAACCAGCTGCTATGCAGGAGATAAAAAAGTGTACTGGTAAAATTGATGAATACCATAATGGATAAACTTTTCCGGGAACAATTAAATAGAGCGAGCCAAATGAAGATTGATGCAGTGTTGAAAACAGCACACCGCAAATCACCACAGGTATGGTAATTTTCTTGAAGAGTTTTAATGGTTTATGTAAATTGAATTTTTCTAAAATCACCGGTAAAAATTCGATTGATAAAACGGTGGAATAACATATTACACACCACGTAATTTCAAACATTACTGAGTGGACATTCCACATAACTAATGGATGCCAGAAATTTTCCGGTTTGCCTAAATCAATAACTAATAACGCCACCACCATCATATAGCCGATGAAAGCTGTAAGTATTGCCGGACGAGCAATGGGTTCATATTTGTGGTTATTAAAGATATGCGCCGTAGCTGCAATTGTGAATCCCGCGGCGGCCAATCCAACACCAATAAAGTCAAAGCCAATCCATAGCCCCCATGGAACAGAATCAGACAAATTTGTTGATGCACCCAATCCTTTGCTGAATCTTATGTATAGTGAATATATTCCGATAACACCAATTATTACGGCAATCACTTTCCAAAAAGTAAATTTTAAAACATTCTTTTTCATTTTGATTCTTTCCTTTCGAGCTTGTCAACTTTAACAGAATTAAGTTTTTCCTGCTTTGCAATTTCGTTTTTGCGTTTTGTAAGCCAATACATTCCTGTTAAAAAAATTCCCCCGACTGATACAACAGAAGGAATTTTTTCCATTGCCTGCATTGTAAAGCTGGGCATTGATTGTAAAGGAATTTTTGAAGAATATCCAAGCTGTTCAAAAGGAACCGGAGAAAGTATTAGCACATTACTTCCGCCTGCTTCTTCAAGACCGTAAATATGCTGATAATATTTTTCAGGGGATTCTTTCAGTCTGCGTTTTGCTTCTCTAATTAAATCAGAGACCTTTCCACAAGTTGTTGCCTCAGTTGGGCAAGCTTCTGCACAAGCAGTTAATTTGCCATCCTTCAACCTTTCATGGCACATTACACATTTTCTTACTCGAGGAGATGTGCTTCCCCATTCATATCTCGGAATACTGTGGGGACATGCCTGCATACAATATCTGCAGCCAATACATTTATCTGCGTCATAAAGTACTGGTCCAAGTTCAGTTTTTTCAAATGCACCAACCGGACAAACTGATGCACAAGTTGGTTCAGCACAATGCATGCACATTTTCCGTGCATACGTGTCTCCATATTCTTCAACAACTGTATATGTATTATTTGATAAATGATCTTTTAAAAAATCTTTATTTGTTGCGGGTAATTTGTTTTCATTTTTGCAAGCTTCGTAACAGCTTCCGCAGCCTACACACAATGTTGCATCAAAGAGCAAACCCATTTGATTGCTGTTAGATAAATTTTCCATATTCATTTTATTCTTCCCCTTAAACTTTTAAGAAATCTTCTTCAAATTTTTGAATTGAATTTTGATCAAGCTGAGAAACAGCTCCTTCAACAATTCTTCCTCCGTCAAGCATTGTAACGCCAGCTAATCCTGGCTGCATCGAATCTATCAAATAAAATTTTAATCTGACAAATTCATTTTGCATCCATTCAATTACACCTTCATTTGATTTTAAAGTTGCGGCATTATTATCAAAATTTACGGGTGAAACAATTGCGCCCCAATCTTCTCCGTAAGGTTCAGAAATATTTTTACCAATTAAATCATCATTAATAAAACTGATCGTTCCATCAATTGGTGAACGGAAACTAATGTGTTTTTCCCCCAGCTTCGCTTCAATTATGGGATCGCCTTTTTTAACAAGCTTGCCGGGTTTGGTAATGTTTGTAACAATAAATTTCCCTATCGATTTGAGAGCAAATTCATCAACACCGACTTTTACCAGGCCATTTCCCTGAAGTTCTGCCCAGGTATGCCCTTTAGAAATGTAAGAGTCTGCTGGAATTGTTACACTGATATTATCAAAAAGAATATTCTCAACAACTTCATATTGTTTTTTAAATGCCGGATGATATTTTTTTTCCGCTTTAATTATGAAAGCGTCAATAACGATTAAAAGGATAAATCCTAAAAGGACGTATAATGCTACCATTTTATTTTCCTCATAAATTAAATTTTAGACTCAAGTTCGATTATCTTATAGGCAAGCTAGATGCCGTACGTTTTTAGGCAATTTCTAATCTTTATAACTTATTTAATTACTGTGACTTATAAAGATGTCCATTCAAATATTTTATTTAGAAGAATTGAATTTAAAGTTGAATATTTATACGGCACTCTTCACAAAAGCATGTTTTCATCTATTTTTTCAACGAAATAAAAATTTACACACGTTGAATTTATAAACGGCGGTTCACTGAATATTTCAACGTTTAATAATTAAACGCTAATTGTAAAAACGCCATGATTAGTTCATACCCATAGATATAGATATTTCTAACATGCAAGAATCTGAACAGTAGCAATTATTTATTATGAAAACTGTTTTGTTGCTTTTTGTTAATTCTTCCAAGTTTATAATGGTTTTTCATGGCGTACTTTTTGCAATTTTGGAGTATAAAATTTTTGGGGAATCATGGAAAAACAAAATAGAAGAAATTTTTTAAAAACAGCCGGATTATTAACAACAGCCATAACTGGGGTTTCATCAAAGGAAACTAAAGCTGCTCCTAAAAATATTTTATCTGAAGATAGAATGGGAGTTTTAGTTGATACAACAGTTTGTGTCGGATGCAGAAATTGTGAGTGGGCTTGTAAAACAGCTCATGATCTTCCCACCGCTGAATTAAATACTTACGATGATAAGTCTGTTTTTAAAAATATGCGACGCCCTGATCACACTGCATTAACTGTAGTGAATCAGTATGAAAATAATAAAAATTCAAATTTACCCGTTAATGTAAAAGTACAATGTATGCATTGCGATCATCCTGGCTGCGTTTCTGCATGCATAGTTGGAGCTTTTTCAAAAAATGAAAATGGTGCGGTAACCTGGGATACCGACAAGTGCATTGGATGCCGATACTGTATGGTTGCTTGTCCTTTTCAAGTGCCGGCATTTGAATTTGATAAAGCATTAAATCCTCACATCATGAAATGTGATTTTTGTTTTGAAAGAACGAAAGTCGGTAAACTGCCTGCATGTGTGGAGATTTGTCCTATGGAAGCATTAACCTATGGCCCGAGAAGTGAGTTAATTAAAACCGCAAGAGAAAGAATTAAACTGAACCCTGAGAAATATGTGAACCATATTTTTGGTGAAACTGAAGTTGGCGGTACATCATGGATGTATTTAGCAAGTGAAGATTTTACAAAACTTCAATTTCCTAAGCTTGGAACAAAACCCGCGCCTGGTGTTTCTGAATCTATTCAGCATGGAATTTTTGCTTATTTCGTTCCTCCTGCATCTTTGTATGCATTACTTGCCGGTATTATGTGGTTAGGCAAAAAAAGGGGTGAAAGTGAGGAGGGTAAATAATTATGGAAACTTTTCATAAGCCAGCACCAATACAGAAAAAATTTTTTACCCCTGGCGTTTTTGTTTTAATTCTTTTAGCGGTAAATGGATTAATATTTCTTGCCGGCAGATTTCTATTTGGAATCGGTGCGGTTACTCATTTAAATGATCAGTACCCGTGGGGAATATGGATTGGGATTGATGTTGCAGCAGGCGTTGCGCTTGCGGCAGGCGGTTTTACTTCAGCAGCACTTGGACACATAATGCACAGAGAAAGATTTCATGCTATTGTAAGGCCGGCTCTTCTTACAGCTATGCTAGGATACACTTTTGTAGCGATTGGAGTTTTTGTGGATATAGGCCGATGGTATTTCATCTGGCATCCTTTGGTGATGTGGAATGGAAACTCTGCACTATTTGAAGTCGGTATTTGTGTAATGATGTATGTAACGGTTCTTTACGTAGAGTTCCTTCCGATTGTTACTGAAAGATTTATTGGGAATGTAAAGTTGATTGGATTTCTTTCGGCGTTAAACAAACCCCTCGATAAATTTTTAAGAATACTGGATAGAGGATTAGGCAAAACAATTTTCATATTTATTATTCTAGGTGTTGTACTTTCAACATTGCATCAATCTTCTTTAGGAACGTTAATGGTAATTGCCGGACCAAAGATGCATCCATTATGGCAAACACCAATTCTGCCATTATTATTTTTATTATCTGCTGTTTCGGTTGGATTTCCTATGGTTATTTTTGAATCGATGCTTGCATCAAAATCATTTGGACAAAAACCGGAAATGGAAGTATTAACTCCGTTAGGCTACACGGTTGCTCCGCTTTTGGGAATTTATCTTGCATTTAAGATAGGCGATATGATGGTTAGAGAAACTTTTGTTTACCTAACGCAATTAAATACTGCTAGTATTATGTTCACAATTGAAGTTGTGGTTGGAATAATAATTCCATTAAGAATGTTTCTTTCCAAAAAAGTTTTAAGATCTCCATCTTTATTATTCACTGCATCAGCGCTGGTTATATTTGGAGTGTTATTAAATAGAATTGATAATTTTGTTGTTGCCTATACTCCGCCTTATTCATTTGGAACATACTTTCCATCAGTTGGTGAAATATCAGTGACAGTAGGATTTGTAGCTATATTGGTTCTGCTTTACAGAGTTATAGTTCTTAATTTCCCGGTTATTAGTCAGCCGGATAAAAGATATGTTATAAAAACAAAATACACTATTAAAGGTTAATGATATGAAAGGGGTAATCTGGGGAACTTTATTTTTATGTTCAATTGCTTTTGCGCAAACAAATAAGGTTCAAAATAATTCTCATCCAAAGTTAAATTTAATCAATGGACAAGTAAACTGTAAAACATGTCATACTTGTGATGTTCCAACAAAACAAAATCCTTGTTTAGTTGATTGTCCAAGGTTTGATATGATAACAGTTCATCAGTCACCGGAAAAAGGCCCTGACGTTGTTACAATGGATGAGCTTCAAAAAAATTATTTACCTGTTGTTTTCTCACACAGAGTTCATTCTCAAATGTCTGAAATGTCCGGCGGATGTGCATCTTGCCATCATTACAATACTTCCGGACCAATTCAGCCTTGCAAAAATTGTCATGAAGCTGAAAGAAAAAGAGAAGATATTTCTAAGCCCGATCTTAAAGGTGCTTATCACAGACTCTGTATGGATTGCCATAGACAGTGGAGCCATTCAACAGAATGTACTTCTTGCCATGCGTTGAAAACTAAAAGCAGTATGGCTTCTCAGCAGGAAAAAGTTAAAGCTATTTCAGGTAAAACTCATCCGGAAGTTAAAGAACCGACAAAAGTTGTGTTTAATACAAATTCTCCGAAAGGAAAGTTTGTAACATTTTATCATAACGAACACACAAAATTATTTTCCATTGATTGTGTGAATTGTCATAAGAATGAAAACTGCATAAAATGTCATGATGTGAATAAAACTTCACAAGTCAAAAAAATATCTTCTAAAGCCAGTTTTAATGAACAGCATCAAAAATGTTTTACTTGCCATGAAAATGACTCGTGTACAAAATGCCACATGGATAAAGAGATGCAGCCCTTTGATCATGCTGTAAATGCGGGTTGGAAATTAAATATATTTCATAAAGATTTAGAATGCCAAAAATGTCACGGAAATACAAATAAGTTTGTCAAGTTAGACAATACTTGTACTTCATGCCATAAAAATTTCAGTCCAGGTAAATTTGATCATACGATTACCGGATTAAAACTAGATGAAATACATTCTGAAAATTCATGCGAAGATTGTCATATTGATAATAATTTTGCGGTAAAACCATCATGCGATAATTGCCATGAAGGATTTAAATTTCCAGAAAAAGTTCCAGGTAAAAAAGTAAAGGTTTCTGTTTCGACGAGTAATAACAAGTAATGATTGTGTGAATAGAAGTGAAAACTATGTTTCATAAAATAGGGTATAAACTGATTTTTGCGGTAGGTTTGACCGCAATAATAATTATTGGAATATTCGCATTCTTCAATATTCAAACCCATACAAATGACCTTTTCAAACAAGCTGAAGTCCATGTCAATCAATTAAGTGAAACAGTAAAATACAGCACGAAGTATGACATGCTTTACAATCAGCGTGAACATATTCATAAAATAATAAACGCAATTGGTGAGCAATCTGATATCAACAATGTAAGAATAATTAATAAGCTTGGCGAAATTATTTATTCATCTAACAAGGATGACATTGGAAAGATGGTTGATAAGAAAGCTGAAAGCTGTTATGCATGTCATGCCGAGGATAAACCCTTGGAAAGCTTGCCTATAAAAGACAGGACGCGAATTTACAGGCTTCATCCTGATTCAACAAGATTAATGGGAATTATTGATCCCATTTACAATGAACCCTCATGCTGGAAAGCTGATTGCCACGCACATGAAGAAAGTCAAAAAATATTAGGCGTACTTGATATTACTATGCCATTAAACAGAATTGATCAGCGGATAGCAAGCAGCGAAATGGAAATCGTAATCTTTTCAATAATTGCCGTTCTTGCTGTCAGTTTTATAATCGGTTTTTTTGTTAGACGATGGATTGATAAACCTGTGAATGAATTATTAACAGCGACACAGCATGTAGCTTCCGGAAATTTAAATTATACAATTCAGTATAAAAAAGATGATGAGATTGGTTCACTGGCTAAATCATTCAACAACATGACACAAAAATTATCCGAAGCAAGGCTGCAATTATTTCAATCCGATAAAATGGCTTCACTTGGAAGATTAGCTGCCGGTGTTGCTCATGAAATAAATAATCCTTTAACAGGCGTTTTAACTTACAGCAGTTTTCTTCTAAAGAAAACAACTGACAATCAAGAACTTCAAGATGATTTAAAAGTAATTGTTAGAGAAACTAAAAGAAGCAGAGAAATAGTTAAAAGTCTTCTTGATTTTGCCCGCCAATCAGTTCCGAAAAAAAATATCGCGGACATAAATGAAATTATTGAAAGAGCAGTAACTGTAATCGAAAATCAGTTAACAATTAAAAAAATTGAGCTGGTTAAAAAATTTGATTCCAGTCTTCCTAAACTGACAGTTGATGCCAACCAAATGCAGCAGGTTTTTATTAACCTTATTGTAAACGCATCGGACGCGATTGAAAACTCAAATGGGAAAATCATTGTTTCAACAAAATTTATTAAACTTTCTCCATACGGAATAACACATATTAAACATGCTGTATGCCCAAAGAGACATGATTTAATTGACAATGAAGTTAAAATCGATGGAATGCCTTCAATCAAATTAAAAGTTTTTACAAATGAAAAAGAAAGCTTTATCCATCTTGATCCTATTTACGGCAAGCACCGCAATCAATTAAACTCTGCAAGTTTGAAGGATAACTCCCAAATTGTTTGCCCTGAATGCAATTACTCATTAATGGTTCCAAATAAAAAATGTCCTGTTTGTAATTCGCCGGTATTTACCTTTGAAATTCCAACGCAGGGAATGTATGAATCATGTGTAAATAAAGAGTGCCAATGGGAGAAATGGGAATCGATCGATATACAAGGCCAGAAGGATTATGCAGAAATTAAAATTGAAGATAATGGCGGCGGGATTTCCAAAGATGATCTATCAAAAATATTTGAACCTTTTTACAGCACTAAAGGGCAAAAAGGAACTGGCTTAGGGTTGGCAGTTATCTGGGGAATTGTAGATAATCACGATGGAACGATTGAAGTAAATAGTGAGCTTAAAAAAGGGACAATCTTTACAATAAGGTTGCCGATTAAAAAATAAAATGAAAAAGCAATTCGACATATTAGTTATTGATGATGAACAAGTAATAATTGAAGCTGTTGCTAAGATTTGCTCATCTGAAAGTTATTCTGTTGATTCTTCTTTGGATGCAAACGCAGCATTAAAAAAAATAGATACTAATGATTATAAATTAATTGTCTGCGATATTATGATGCCGGAAATGGATGGCTTTGAATTTCTTGATCAGCTGCATGCAAGAAAAATGGATGTTCCGGTTATTATGACAACCGGATTTTCTACCGTAGAAAATGCAGTAAAATCTCTTTATAAGGGTGCTATAGATTTTATTCCAAAACCATTTACCGTTGATGAAATTTTAAATTCCGTTTTTAGAGGAATGAAATATTTAGAAATCCAAAATAAGATTAAAGCTCAAAAAGAAAATGACGATAAATCATCAATTATTTATGTTACCTGTCCTTCAAAATATTTTAGGCTTGGTTATTCAAGCTGGATAGTATCTGAAAGCAGCGGTTCGGTTTTAGTTGGTGTTACGGACTTATTTCTAAAAACTATAGACCAAATTAGTCATTTAGAAACTTTTAAAATAGATGATGAAGTTGTACAAGGTAACCCATTAGCGTTCATATCAACAAAAGATGAATTAACTCATACAATTTTAAGTCCGATATCAGGAAGAATTATTGATCAAAATTTAAAGTTATTAAACAACTCAAGCATTATAGAAAAAGATCCTTACTTTGAAGGATGGTTTTACAGGATCATCCCATCTGATTTTGAATACGAATTAAAAAATTTAACAGCATGTAGTTCAGACAGACTTTAATTATTAAGTAAAGCAATTTTATTATTTAGGGAGAAAGAAAATGGCACTCTTTATTTTAGCAGTTGTATTGTTCATCATTGCAGACATCGTAATTAGATATGTCAGCAAAAAGATGACTGAAAAAAAACATATTCAAGAACGTGAAGTTGCATTAAAGGAAAGCTTAAATCTTGATTTCAGTCGTGAGGCGAAGACCCTTAAACGAGCAGAAATTAAAGAACCCAAAGCAAAAATTTTATGCGTAGATGATGAACCGGTTATACTTGACAGCTTTAGAAAAATACTGGTACTTGATGGTTATTCAATTGATACAGTTGAAAACGGAAAAGAAGCTCTTGGTCTAATTCAGTCTCATCATTACGATTTTGTTTTTACTGATCTTAAAATGCCAATTATGGATGGCGTTGACGTTGTAAAATCTGTTAAGCATATGCGTCCTGATATTGATGTAGTTATTATTACAGGTTACGCTACCGTTGAAACAGCAGTTGAATGTATGAAATACGGTGCAATGGATTATGTTCAAAAACCGTTCACTGATGATGAGTTAACAGCATTCGTAAATAAACTTTTAATTAAACGTCAGGATAAAATTCAAAAAACACTTAAGCCAAAGGTGCATATTACTCATCTTAAAGAAGTGGAAGCAATTAAAGCTGGTGAATTTGCAATTCCTGGCGGCGTATTCATTTCAGAAGGGCATTGCTGGGCTGGTGTTGAAGAAAACGGATCGGTTAAAATTGGAATTGATGATTTTGCTAAAAAATTAATTGGTAAGGTTAATTCAATTGAATTTCCAAATCTCGGAATGGCTGTAACAAAAGGACAAAATCTCTTTAGCATTAAACAAGGAAACAGGGTGGTTGCCTTTAACTCTCCTTTAAGCGGTAAGATAACAAAAATCAATAAATTCCTTAAAGAGAATATTGAAGTATTAGAACAAAATCCATACGAAGAAAATTGGGTTTGTACTATTGATGCTGATAACCTGGACTCCGAATTACCTGCATTGAAAATTGGTAAAGCTGCGGTTTCATTTTACCATAATGACATCGACAACTATAAAAACTTTATTCAAAAAATGCCGAAAGCTGAAAAAGAAAATGCCGGAATTAGTAACGGAGAATTGTACATCGGGCAATTAGAAAATTTAGACGATAAAAATTGGTCAATGTTTGTAAGCGAGTTTTTTAAAAGATAAGATTTCCTACATAGATAACTCACTAACCCTCAAGGTTCTTTACCGCTTTGAGGGTTTTTTATTTTAAATGATTTACTTATTTAAATTTTAATTTTATTTTATCTTATAATGAAAGGATTTAATATGTTAAAAAATAAAATTGAAATTCAGCAAGGCGATATAACAAAATTAAAAGTTGATGCAATTGTTAATGCAGCGAATACTTCTTTATTGGGCGGCGGTGGTGTGGATGGCGCAATACATCGTGCTGCAGGGCCTGAATTATTAGAGTTCAATAAAAAACTCGGGGGCTGCAAAACCGGCGAAGCAAAAATTTCTCCGGGATTTAATTTGCCGGCAAAAAAAATAATTCATACAGTAGGACCGGTTTGGAGTGGAGGCAGCCATAACGAAGATGAATTACTTGGAAATTGTTATAGGAACTCATTAAAACTTGCTGTTGAAAACAATCTTAAAACTATTGCTTTCCCGGCAATCAGCACCGGCGTTTATCATTTCCCTCAAGAAAGAGCAGCAAGAATTGCATTAACAGAAACGATAAAAATCTCGGAAAAAGAAAGCTCAATTGAAAAAGTAATTTTTATTTGCTTTGATGAAAGGACTTTTCAGATTTATCAGAACATCTTTTCGGAATTGTTAAAATAGAGCAATTATTTATCCTTCTATTTTTCCGCTTATCATTTAAAAGTCATACACTAAAAATTATTCAAGATCCCTATCTAACTTTTATATGTCCTATTCGTCTTAAAAATTAAGTAATCAACAATATAAATAATTAAGAAAGGATAGCTTATGGAAAAGAAAATTATACTCTTTGTGTTTTTAGTTTTAGGGACAATATACTTAACAGCATGTTCTTCATCTAAAGAAGAAATGTCTTCAGAAGCAAATGAATCATTCATGCCCCAGAATCCTACTTTTACATTTAATACGGATGAAAAAGGAAATAAAGTTTATTATCAAGCTGAATTTGCGGGAGATTCTATTCAATCCTTATTGATTAATGGCAAAAAAATTCCTCACGATAAAATTAAAGATTATGAAAATTTGGTTTATCAAAAAATGGACAACGTAAAAGGAGATAGAAACTTCACTTTTCGTTTTGGACATCCGCAGATTGATTTGAAAGAGTTTAAAACTCAGATGAAAAAATTTGAAAAGGACAAAAAAATTAATTTAAGTTCAAAAATACTTAATAAGGAATTGCTTAAAAAAAGTCTTGCAAAAGCCAGAGAAGAATTAGAAAATGTAAAAATAAAAAAGTTCCATTTTGATTTCGATAAAGACAATCTTGAAGATGAAATTAAAAATCTAAATAATGAGTTGGAAAACCTTGATTTAAATTTTAATCTAAACGTAGATATAGACATCGACATGGATAAAATTAAATCTGAAATTGATAAAGCCATGGATAACATAAAAGATGTTCATATTAATATGGAGACACTTGATAAAGATTTGAAAAAACTAGATTCATTCATTGATGAAATGAAATCCGAGTTAGTTAAAGATAACCTGATAGATTCAGCTGATGAAAAAGTTGATATTGAATTGAATTCAAATGAAATGAATGTAAATGGTAAAAAAGTTGACGGTCAGCTGTTAGATAAATACAAAAAAATGTATAAAGAGCATTTCGGCAAAGAGTTAGAAGATAAACAAAGTTTTGAAATGCACTAATTTTTAGTGCCACTAATTTCACAAATTAAATAAAAAGAATATCAAAAAAATTACGGAACGTTGTGAAATTAGTGGCATACACATTCATAAATTGATTAGGTAAAAGAATTAGTTTTTTTCTCGGCCAATACCTTTAACAACGTTTAGTAAACTAATCAACATGTCTACGTTTTCATACAAATAATTTTTTCTCCTCTCCAAAATTTTCTCATAAAATTATAATTCGAATGGCATTTATATTGTAAAAAGTAAGAAAACAAAATTAGGGGCATAAAATGTATAAAGTTATTTTTTTACCGCTGTTTTCTATTATTATTTTTTACGGATGCGTTTCTTTTCCTGTTTATAGGCTCCACACAATCGAACAACCTGAAGACATTTACATGGGCATGGAAACGGTCAAACGAAGTGATTGGAACATTGAAATGCTTCTTCAGTTCGAAAGGCAAACCGGGAAAAATTATGAGTTCTATCTTTCAATAAAAAATATATCTAATAAATCATTTTATTTTAATCCAAAAGAAATCTATTCTGTAAAAGTAATAGGGGGAAATGAAAACTTTAATAAACAATTCTATGCAATTGACCCGGAAGAACAATTGAAAAAAATTGATAGTGAAATGAATCATACCGTAGCAGCAAAAAAGACAACAGATGGAATAAATGGATTTATTGCGTTTCTTGATATAGCCTCAACTATTGCTACAATCGGTAAGGTCAAATCAGATGAACAATTACAACAAGCTGAGGAAAATAGGGCAGAGTTTCATCAGACAGTTCAAGAAGAAGAAATAAATTATCAAAATAAAATGGCTTCTCTAAAAGGTCAAAAAGATTATTGGGAAAACGAAATATTAAGAACTAGCAAATATTTTCCACAAGATAAAATAGGAGGCACTTTTTATATGCCGATAATCGAAGGTGCTGAAATTGTTAAGCTGGTAATTCCCGTTTGCGGCAGAAATTATGTATTCACTTTCAAGCAAACTTGTTCTAAATAAGTTTTACCTTAAAAATAAAATTGCCACTCCGGCAACTGCTATAAACGCACCGGTGATTGCCCTAATGGTTAGAGTTTCTTTATAAATGATTCTAATCATTGGCAGCATCAAGATCGGCATAGTTGACATCAGTGTTGATGCGATGCCAACTTTTGTGTAATTAATCGCAACCAAACTAAAAGTGATTCCGAGATAAGGGCCTAAAATTGTCCCAATTATAGTTGCGCCAAAAGCCCTGAGATTTTTTTTATAAAGAGTAATTGGATTCAAATATTTTCTAAGGATAATTGCTGCCGGTAAAAGAATAGCCACTGACGCGAATAATCTAATAAATGTAGCAACCATTTTGTCTACTTCACCTTCTTGAAATGCAAACTTAGCAAAAATTAGACCTGCCGCCTGTCCTAACGCACCGAGTATTCCATAAAAAATTCCGGCTTTGTTAGTTGTCGTTTTAACACCAGCTTGACCGCTTCTTTCAAGAATTACAAATGCTATTCCTGTTATAGTTACGATCATTCCAATCACTCCCCATGTAGAAAGCGATTCACCTAAAAAGAAAAATGCTAATATCGCTGCCATAGCTGGCGATAACGCCATTAAAAGCATACTAATTCTTGCACCAATTAATTGGTATGCTTTAAATAGAAAACTATCACCGAATACCAGCCCGATAATTCCACTTACAGATAAATAAATAATTTGATTTTGAGTTATTGAAATGTCAAAATTAAAAAGTAGAATTGTAGCAGAAAGGAAAATACATGCAAGTATCATCCTATTAATATTTAATTGTAGAGGCCCAATTTTTACAGCCGCAGATGAAAATGCTAATGAAGTGCCTGACCATAATAATGCAGTTAACAATGCACTTAATTCACCTAAATATGGCAACGAAGATCCTTGTTTTTTTCATGTGTTCAAAAATAAAAAAAGGACAGAGTTAAGCCCTGCCCTTTATTTAAAAAAATATTCAAAAAAAATTTATGAAGAATAGTTAATGGCGTCTATTCCCGGATAAACAGCAATATTATCTAATTCTTCTTCTATTCTTAACAGTTGATTATATTTTGCTATTCTATCTGTTCTGCAAAGAGAACCGGTTTTAATTTGTCCGGCGTTTGTGGCAACAGCTATATCAGCAATTGTAACGTCTTCAGTTTCGCCTGATCGATGGCTAATTACATTTGTATAGCCGGCTTTCTTTGCCATTTCAATTGCATCTAATGTTTCAGTTAAAGTTCCGATTTGATTTACTTTAATAAGAATAGAATTTGCAACACCAAGATCAATTCCTTTTGATAAAAATTCTGTATTGGTTACAAAAAGATCGTCGCCCACTAATTGAATTTTGCCGCCGATTTTATCTGTTAAAAGTTTCCAGCCATCCCAATCAAATTCAGACATGCCATCTTCTAAAGAGATAATAGGATATTTGTTTGCCCAGTTAACCCAAAAATCGACCATCTTTTCCGGGGCCATATAAGATTTATCTGATTTGAAAAAATAATATGACTTCTTTTCATCATCCCACATTTCACTTGAAGCAGGATCCAGAGCAATGAATATGTCGCTGCCTGGTTTATAACCAGCTTTATTGACAGCTTCGAGAATAACATCAATTGCTTCATCATTTGATTTTAAATTTGGGGCAAATCCGCCTTCATCACCAACTGCTGTGTTATAACCTTTTTTCTTCAAAACATCTTTTAATGCATGAAAGGTTTCGGAACCCATTCTTAAAGCTTCGGCAAAATTTGGTGCCCCTACGGGCATAATCATAAATTCCTGAAAATCTACATTATTATCTGCATGTTTACCGCCATTTAAAATATTCATCATTGGAACAGGGATAGTTTTTGCATTAGTTCCGCCGATATATCTGTACAGGGGCAAGCCTAATGTTTCAGCAGCAGCTTTTGCGACGGCAAGAGATACTCCTAAAGTAGCATTTGCGCCAAGTGCACTTTTATTTGGAGTACCATCAAGGTCGATTAAAATTTTATCAATTTCAGCTTGATCAACCGCATCAAAGTCAATCAGTTGATCGGCAATTTTTTCATTTACGTTCTCAACTGCTTTTAGAACGCCCTTGCCTCCGTAACGATTTTTATCGCCGTCTCTCAGTTCAACGGCTTCATTCTCTCCTGTTGACGCACCACTGGGAACAGCTGCTCTTCCAATAATTCCACTTTCAAGCTGTACTTCAACTTCCAAGGTAGGATTACCTCTTGAATCTAAAATCTCTCGTCCTAGTATATCTATTATAGTTGTCATTCTTAAACTCCCTATACTTTTAACTGTTTGGAAATCTTTTTTAATTAGAGTCATCAAAAATACTAATGGGAACAGTAAATCACAATTTAATTGAGATTAATACCTTCTTAGTAATTTCTAATTAAATATTAATCGCTTATCAAAGTAATTAGATACTTAATCCTAAAAGTTGGTGAGTTGGTTAGAATTTTAATTTAATATAGTTAAAATATTAGATCACGAGCGGCTTACTTTATTTACGAAAAAGACTCCAAGTGTAATTAAAATCATAGCAACAATATGAAGCATAAAAAATGGTTCGCCATCTGCTATCCCCCATAGCACAGCAACAATGGGAATTAAATAAGTTACTGAAGAGGCAATGACTGCAGAAGTGCTTTGTATTAATCTGTTAAACAGTATTAAAGCAAAACCAGTACCCACAGCGCCAAGCAAAAAAATGTAGCCAAGGGATTCCCAGGCATTTTCAACGTTATTAAGTCTATAAAAAAAATCAGTGCATAAAAGATAAATTAATGCAATTGGTCCAATTGAAAACATTGTTAATGCTGACAGGGCAATTGATCTTATTTTCAGGAAATGAGTTCTAACCATATTCAAGCCAAGGCCATAGCAAATTGTTGCTGCTATAACGTATAAAGAATAAGTATTGAAGCTGTCTAATTTTCCTGTACTTCCAACAAAGCTTAACATTAGCGAACCGGCAAAAGCGATTATTAATCCTACTGTTTGTTTTTTGTGAATGATATTTTTATAGATTAGTGAGCCAATAATCAAAGTCATCAAAGGAGTGATAGCATTAAATACTCCTGTCATTGAGCTGCTTAGTCCTGTTTCAGCAGCTGCGAACAAAATAGCCGGAATCAGATTAGCAATAATTCCAAGCAAAAGAATTTTTTTCCAATATTCTTTAAAAACTGTTTTGATGTATGGTAGAGCGAATGGAAGCAGTACTAAGAAAGCAAAAAATATTCTAACTGTACCTACTTGTGTGGGAGTAAAAGAATCAAGACCTTTTTTCATTAAGATGAATGAACTTCCCCAAATGACAGTCAATCCAAACAATAAAATAAATGGAAATGCAGAATGTTTTTTTAGATACGAAAAGGTCATTTGAAATAAAATGCTTATTAGTTCCAGGATTTATATGTGAGAAAACCTAAGCAAGAATAATGCTATAATTTAATAGAAACCTTAAGCAAAATTCTTAACCATTTTAACGCCGGTTTTATATATCGGAACTTTAAAATAGAAGTTTGTCCCCTCACCAGGATTGCTTTTAACAGAAATGTTAATTCCATGTACTTCTAATATTTTATGTACAATTGCCAATCCTAATCCAATTCCATCGTTATGTTTTGTTCGTTTTCCTTGATTATATCTATCAAAAATATGCTTTAATTCATATTCGGCAATTCCTACCCCGGTATCTTTCACACTAACTAGAATCTCATCCTTTTCGTTTTTTAACATTATATTGATTTTTCCATTGGCATTTGTGAATTTGATTGAGTTTTCAATCAAATTTTGCAGCACTTTTTCCATCATTCTAATATCTGCAAAAGCTAGAGGCAAATCGTAAGGAAATGTTGTGGTGAGTTCAATTTTTTTATTTTGAGCAATAATTAAATTTTTTTGCTGAACGTCCTGCGCTAGTTCAGCTAAAGAAAAAGGTTCCGGTTTTGGTTTGGTTTCTCTTGCTTCGAGCTTTGAAAGTTCAAACAATTCTTCAACCAATTTTTTTAATCTTTCAGTGCTGCTTAAAATTGTCTGCATATATTTGGTTCTATCTGAATCGGATAAAGTATCGGATTTCATTAAAATTGTTTCAATATAGCCTTGGATAGAGGCCAATGGAGTCCTTAAATCATGAGAAACATTGGCAACAAGCTCACGTCTTAAATTATCCATTGTTTTCATGTCATCAATATTACGAACTATGGTATCTGCCATCTCATTATAACTATCAGCAAACTCCGAAAGTTCACCTTTTCCCTTCAATTTTACTCTGGCTTTCAAATTCCCATTTTTAAACTCTCGTATGGCTGATATAATTTTACGCATATTGCGAATGATAAATCCTAAAGCAATTAATGAAATTATTCCTGCGGCTATTAAAGTTATAATCATTGATCGGAAACCAAGCCGCATTATATAACTACCAAAAACCATTTGCATCGCATTATCATATTCTTCGCTCTCAAGAACAATATAGATATAACCGCAAAAGGATTTGCCCTCATAAACTTTTGCTGCTGAAAAAGCTTTTTCTCGATCTTCATTTTTAGGATCGGGGCCCATAACAAAATTTTTACCATCGTTGCTAAGATATTTTTGAATGGGTTCTAATGGCAACGATTTTAATTTAATTTTTTTTTCCGGAGCGAAGTAAGTTAATATTTTTCCTCTGGTATCAAGAAGGTAAACTTCGATACTGGGATTAATTATCATTACATTATGAAACACATTTTTTAAAACATCTTCATTTACTTTTCCGTTTATAAAACATTGATTTTCATTAGCAATATGAGGAGCTATATCCGCATTTAACTTTTGATTTGCTTCCTGGAAATACATCTCAGCGGTGAATACGGAAATGTATAAATAAACAGCTGAGAGCACTATTAAGATAAGTAGAAACGTAGCACCTAACTTCCAGAATAGGCTTTCACTAAATTTTCTTTTATGTAACTTTGCTTCGCGATTATGCATTTACTAAATTTTCCAAATCATTAAACCTGTAACCAACTCCCCAAGTTGTTAAAATATATTTCGGGTTTGAAACATCTTCTTCTATTTTACTTCGCAGTCTGTTTATATGCGAATTTACTGTATGTTCATAACCATTGTATTGGTAACCCCAAAGTAAGCTTAAAAGTTGTTCCCTCGAATAGGTTTTTCCCGGATGAGAAGAAAGCAGATACAAAAGGTCAAATTCTTTGGGAGTTAAATCAACCCTCTCCCCTTCTAAGAGGACTCTTCTTTTAGAAACTTCAATTAGAATATCGCCAATACTGATATCGCTTTCGTTATCAGTTTCTTTTTGAATGGCCTGTACACGTCTGAATATAGCTTTTACTCTAGCAATAAATTCTCTTATGCCGAAAGGTTTAGTTAAATAATCGTCTGCACCAATTTCGAGGCCTAACACTTTATCAAATTCTTCAGATTTTGATGTAAGAATCAATACAGGAGAATACATTTCTTTTTTTCTGATTTCCTTGCATATTTCCAGTCCATCTAAGCCGGGCAGCATTATATCGAGAACAATCAAATCATAATTACCGCTAATTGCATAGTTTAGTCCGGTATTACCATCATATGCTTTAGTTACTTTACAATTAAGATCTGTAAGATGAATTTCCAGTAAATCGGAAATAGCTTTTTCATCTTCAATAACCAACACATTGTTCATTTATAAATCTCCTATTCTTGAGATAAAAGATATTGGTAATTTGTCACAAAAATATCACGTAAAATAAAAATATTTTAGAATTATCAAATTAGAATAGATTTAATTTTTATTGAAAAGTACAGTGGAAGCTAATTTATAGACTTTTTTAAATTTTTACCTTTTTAGTGACAAGGAATTGGGAAATGTTTTATTTGCAGATTGCGGAATATAATGTAATATTTAACAGTGAAATAATTCTTTATTAAAATTAATTTAATCAATCTTCTTGATATAAAAGATGACTAAATAAATTAATGCTAGAATTAAAATTAAACTTTCATATCCCATTTTATCCTCCACTTAAAAAGAGGCAAGATAAGTGCCAAAGGGATATGAGCGCTGCGACTGTGATTTTTGACAAGCAAAAATATACTAATAAAAGTTAAATTATAGTAACAATTTTTTAATGTTCTGGTAATAATAGGGAGTTATTTTAACATCTGAGAATTCTATTCCTTTATTTGTTTCAAATTACTTATCAATTTTAATGGCATTATAGTTGTTAATTTCGTTCAATTAAAGCTTTTGGGAGTTATATTGGATACTGTAAAATCTCAAGTGATACCACAAACGGATAATATATCAAAGAAACAATCGAAATTAACGTCCATTACCATTAATTTTGTAATCGTTCCTTTTCGAGCTGGAATTTTTGGATTTCTGATTTATTTCGCAATAATTGCAGCCACCAAATTTTTTGCGTATTTCTTTGGATTGTCAGACGAATTCAGTCTTGGCGTTTATGATTTGCTTTTATCTTCAATTGGTTTTTTATATTCTTTTATATATTACTTCCTTAAAAATTTCACTTCTAAATAATTTATCTTTTTTATAACAATTCCTTTATTAATTTTTTAAATTTTTTATTTATACTAGATTTTTTAGTACTATTCTGAACTGCTTTCCAAATTTGGTACATAACATTATTAAATAACTTCAATAATTTTTAAACTGATCATTAATTAGTATGGTATAATAGTTGAATTTTTGGATATAAATTTTAATATACTTATAAGTGAAAAGTAATAGGAGTATAAAAAACCGCTATAGAAATCTTTTCTAATAGAAAAGATTTCAAAATGAAATAAATATCTCATATTATGGAAACAATCTTCGACCACAACATAACTGAACAAGAATTAGAATATCTTCATATAAAGCATAAAGATGAAAGTGAGTACAAAAATAATCTTGGAGATTATAAAAGACTTTCAGATTTATATGTTCTCTTTAAAATGAGGGAAGATGAGATAAGAGCTCAGAAATATGCAGAAGAGTTAAAGCATTACAAATAATCTTCAGCCTCCAGAATTCTTATCATACAAAACAGAAGCTAAACATTATTTTAATCCAAGTTCCTTGCACATCCTATAAAAATTTGAACGAGCTAACTCTAACTTTTGAGCTGCATCAGCATCAGATTTTGAATTATTTCTTACGTATGTAAAATATTTTTCTCTAATGGTTCTTTCTAATTCTCTTAAAGGAACAATTCCAGACTTCGCCCAAATACTCTCATAACTGTCTTTTAAATCTTTTTTAGGCTGCCGATTAATTAATGAATTATTAACATCATTAATTGTAACTACCTGACTATTATTTAACAAAAGTCTTTGAACAAGATTTTTTAATTCTCTGACATTACCAGGCCAATCATATTCTGTTAAATTTTCAAGAGCTTTTTGTTCGACTGTAGGAATTTTCTTTCCCATTTCTCGAGAATACTGATTTAAAAAATGTTGAATCAGAATCGCAATATCTTCTCTTCTTTCTTTCAAAGGACTAATATAAATTGGAATGACATTTAATCTATAATAAAGATCTTCTCTAAACTTTCCTTTATTTATTTCCTCTTCAAGATTTTTATTTGTTGCTGCAATTACTCTAACATTTATTTTTACGCTTTCTGTTCTGCCAATTTTTTCAATCTCCCCTTCTTGCAACACCCTAAGTAATTTTACTTGAGCATTCTTAGAAAGCTCACCGACTTCATCTAAGAAAAATGTGCCGTTATTAGCAATTTCAAATAGCCCTTTCTTTTTAGTATAAGCTCCGGTAAAAGCTCCCCTTTCATAGCCGAACAATTCGCTTTCAATAAGTTCTTGAGGAATGCTCCCGCAATTTATTGCCACAAACTTTTCATATTTCCTTTCACTTCTATAATGAATGTTATTTGCAACCAGTTCTTTACCTGTGCCTGAATCACCAGAAATTAAAATATTCAACTCTGATTGAGAATATTTTTCAATATCTTTTCTTAACTGTTTAGTGGAAATAGATTCACCAATTATTGTTCTTCTTTCAAGAATAGAATCAATATTTTGATTAAACTTTTTATTTGTGCTATGACTTTGTTTTTCAAGTATCCGTTTTTCATAAGCATTAAATATGCTCATAATAAAATCGGTTGGCTGATATACATAGTCTTCAATATCACTCGGGTATTTAGTGCAATACCAAAACGCTCCGGATTGTATAAGTGAATTAGCAAATTCGAAATCTGTAATTTCGATTGTCATTTTAGTAATTACAATTATTTGTAGAGAATTGTCTATTTCTTTAATTCTTTTTATCAAACTTTCTCCCCGTAACGCGCCGGCAATTTGATAATCAAGAATAACTACATCAATGTTGCATTGTTTGTCAGATAATATTTTAATTGCTGCATTTCCATTAGAGACTACATCAGCAAGATTAAGGTTTTGTTTGTAAAATTTAAGTGTATTCTTTACTCTCATTACATCAAAATCTTCATCTTCAATTAAAAGAATATTTATTTTATTCATAATTTTTTTATTTAGTTGAGATTGTTATTTCAAAGCAGCAGCCAGTTGGTTTGATGTTATATGCGTCAATTGTCAATCCACATCTTTTGCTTAGTTCGTATGCAATATAACATCCGTAGCCTCTATTTTCAGCGCTGCTTTTTGATGTTACATTTTCTAAAAATAATTCTTTAATACCCTGTTTATTTGTGTTCAAAAATTCAGAATTAATTCCCTTTCCATTATCACAAATTTTTATTTTACATTTATTTGTATCAGTATAATTTTCAGTTTTTATTTGAATCAAAATTTTTTCGTCTTCTGAATGATCAATGCTATTTTGAATTAACGGTTCTATAACTTCCCACACTGCATATTCGTTTATATGAATTAATGGAATTGTTTCATCAAGTTGAAGATCAAAACTATACATTTCAGACTTACTCGAAATACGAAGAAATATATTTTCAACTATAAATTTAATAACTTCATTTAGATTTGTTTTAAATGTTAGACTTCGCAAAGTTTTAATGGGCGGCTCAAACCATTTCATATTGTAAATTACTCTGGATATAAAATTAGAATATTTTAAAACTCTAAATTTGATATCTTCATTATCAGTGCCCACAATTTTTTTCAAATCCTCTTTAATAAATCCCATCACTTTTTCTGCTTTATGATGAGCGTGATAAATTCGTTTTGTAAAATGAGATTCTTTCTCATATGTAATTTGTTCTTTTATATGCTGTTCCCTTTCACTAAAGAATAGTGCTTGTGTTCGGTCTCTTTCCCTAAGAGAATAAGAAGTGATTAAATAAATAGCTAAAAGTCCCAGCAAAATAATCGAAGTATAAATTATTGAAGAAACATCGAAGCTTGATATAAACTCAGATGTTATGAATGAAAAATCCGGTTTGTTCTTCATGTACAAGGCACCTAAAAATTCCCCTTTCGGAACAAATGGAACAAATATGTGAATGTTATCATTGTTATCCAGGCTGCTGTAAATTTGTTCGCTGCTTTTTAATTTAGCTTCAATGGAAGCAAACATTTTTAATGCTTCGGGATGCGGAATATTAGTATTGGATGAATCCAAATTGTTTGATAAAAATTCAAATAGCGCTTTGCCATTATCTATTGCAATAATATTATTATTATCATTTACAAAAATTAAACATACCTCTCTTACATTTTGCTGAAGAAGCTGCTGACTGAAAATAATATTAAATGATTGGATGGCTTTTTGCTTTTCTTCCTTCTCCAAAAATTTGAATGAATTAATATTATCAACTAATAGTTCCAGCGAAGTAGAAGTTAAATTTGCCAATCTTTCGGCCGAATCCTGTTGATACCATTTTTGAGTTTTAACTAAAAAATTTTTTAAGGAAGATTTCTGATAAAAAGAAATTAATATTTGAGTTATTATCAGCACCACAAGAACAAACAATAGATGCTTAAATTCAAATCTGTATGAATTTTGCTTTAGTTTTTCTTTATTCATTTTAGTAAAATCTTATTTGAGTTTATTAAATCAGTTGCTTCAGTTAATGCTTTATTTACACTTACTTCTCTTTTGATAGCTTTGTTAACATAATGAGAAATAATATCTGAGATTCTGGTATAATCTTCCATCAAAGGCCGATGAACGCCATCCTTTGCAAGATACTGCACATAATTTAAATCAGGATATTTTTTAAGCAGCGCTTTATCTGTATAGAATTTTTTTAAGGTAGGTAAATATCCTCCTTCTTCATAAAGTATTTTTTGGGCTTTTTCCGATACTATAAATTTTAAAATTTTTTTATTTCAGCTCTTTTAGGAGTGTATTTTGAGACCATTAAATTCCAGCCGCCCATAACAAATGCAGGTTCTTCTCCACTAAAATGAGGCAGCGCTGTTTTAATTAAATATTTTGTTTTAGTTGTATCTTGATACAAATTTTTATTGTCTCTCTCAAAATTTGGCCAGCCTCTAAAAAACAATGCATCTTTTTTTAAGAAATATTCATAACCACTATTCTCATTAAAATCGGCTACTTCTAGAGGACTAATTTTATATTTCCAGACTAAATCAACTAGCAACTGCAAAGCCCTCTCACTTTCAGGTTTAGTTAAATCAAATTTGTTTTCTTTAAAAAAGTTTTTGTTTTGAGATAAGACCAGCTCGATATAAAAACAAACTAATCCTTCATAATCTTCTGCCGAAAAAATATAAAATGGTTTGGATGAATTTTTAAATTTGCCTGCAAGATTTATAAAATCGTTCCAGGTAATTGAAGTTTTTAATTTTGATTTAATTTCTCTGTACGCAGAATATTTTTTTAGAAGGTCGTCTCTGTAATATAGAACCCCAATATCAAAATAATGTGGGATAGCAACTAGAGTAGAATCGTTATAACAGGAAATGATTGCATTAGGCAAAAAATTATTCCGTTCTTCCTGTGAAAAATAATCTGTTAAAGGCAAACACCATTTTGCAAATCGTTTCACCCAAATTAAATCAACCTCAAAAATATCCATTCGATCACTCTTGTTGCGTAATGATCTTGTAAGCAATTCTTTTCTTTCATTAGTATTAAAAGTTTTAAATGGAAGGTCTACGGGAATTACCTTTATTTGTCCTTTATTTATTTCATTAAATTCATGAATTATTTTCAAATGTGCTTTTGAAATATTTGTAGCAAAATAAATTTCAGTTACACTTTTTTTCCCTTTGGATGATTTATAAATCGGAATTACTAAATAAAGTTCAATAACAATCACCAATACAATTAAGACGGCAGGAAGAGAATAGATTACTGAGGGTCTTTTAAATTTATGGAAATGCTTTCTAAATTTTGGCATAGCAAAAGCTTTCAATTAATTATTTTGATTGCAAATCATTCTTGCAGTACAACCTTTTCAAATCAAAAACTAATCCTTTAATTATATCCGATAAAAACGAAAGTAATTAAAATGTATTTATATTTTATAATTTTTTGTTATTGATTTAATAGCGGATGTTATTAAATAAATAACACATAAAATATAACCTTGTTAAATTTCTTATCAAATTGATTATTAATAATAGGTATCGCCATGGCTTAATACTTGAAAAGCAGCAAGTATCCAATTTAAAAATTCAATTCAATTAATTAATTATTAAAGCTTCATTTATGGGAGGAACTAATGATAAGTCATTACAAAAAAATTCAGATTACTTTTCTTTTTTTGATGATCATTATTATATCACCTATTGTATATTCTCAGGGGACTGTAAAAGGAAATGTTAGCGATACAAAAGGGAATGCAATAGTTGGGGCGAATGTATTCTTATTAAATACAAATTTAGGTGCTGCGAGCAGCCTCGATGGCAATTATGTTATTGATAAGGTGCCAGCTAAAGATTATACATTAATAATAAGTGCCGTTGGTTATAAAAAGCAAACTTTTAATATTACGGTTGCAAGCGGCTCCACTGTTGAACAAAATGCAACATTGCAGGAAGATGTATTGCAAATGGAAGGCGTTGTAATCACGGGTACAGCTGGCGGTTCAGGTATTGCAAAAAAAGATGCAAGTTTTGCAATCACAACAATTTCACCCCGACAGTTAGAACAATTTTCACCTCCAAGCACAGCAGCTGCATTAGATTTTGTTCCTGGCGTTTGGTCTGAGAGTTCTGGTGGAGTTGCAGGTGCAAATATATTTGTAAGAGGTTTACCTTCTTCCGGTGATGCCCCATTCGTTACAATGTCAATTAATGGAGCGCCTATATATGGAACTGAAACTCTATCGTTCTTTGAGCAAAGCAGTATTTTCAGAATTGACGAAACAGTTGCTTCAACCGAAGCTTTAAGAGGCGGGCCAAGTTCAGTATTTTCAAATGGTGAAGCTGGTTTAACAACAAACTTTAATTTAAAAAAAGGTTCTGATCAAACTATGGGTTCACTTAAATACACAACGACTGACTATAGTCAACAAAGAGTTGATGCTGTTTTAAGCGGACCTGTTTCTGATAAATTATATTATATGGTTGGAGGTTATTTCAGAACTTCTCCTGGTATTAGAAATACTGAATTTAATTCCGAAAAAGGAGCTCAAATTACTGCACAGCTTACTAAGATTTATGATAAAGGTGTTGTAAATGGATTTATAAGATTAACTAATGATCATGGTCAATGGATTTTACCAATGGCTTTAAGCACTGGAAATAATGAAGGGACATTTGCACAGCTTGGAAATGCTACAAGATTTAGAATGTTAAGAATTAATGCTGAAGGTGATAGCGCCAACTACGATTTTTCTAATGGCCGTGGATGGAAAGGCTTAGTTAGTGGACTTAACTTTGATTATGGTTTGGGAAGCGGCTGGACAGTCCGTGATAATTTATCTTATACTTCAGGAAATGCTAATACGTTAGGACTTGTACCAAATGGCAGTCCAATGACTATTTCTACTTTATTAGGTAAACTCGGAACAAGTTCTATTATGACCCAAGGCGGAAAAACACTTACTTCCGGTTATGTACAAAGTTATGGTTTTTGGGTAGTTCAGAAACAACTTGAATCTATTACTAACGATATAAGTTTAACAAATGAAATTGCAAATCATAAAATTACACTGGGAGCTTATCAAGCATTTTGGTCATCTCAAGATTTTTGGACAATTGGAAATCACGCTTTGGTACAAAATATTGCAAATGGTGATATAATAAAAAATGTATCTCCTGATAGTGTTGCTGGAAGCTGGAATTACGGACTTAATGAATCAGGAGATTCCAGAATATTTGCTGTATATGCTGGTGATTCATGGCAGGCAACGGATAAATTAAGATTTGATATTGGTGCTCGTTATGATTTCTTCAATCTTAATTTCACTCTTGATGCTGGTTCCTGGCCAGATGGAACAATTGATAAAATAGCCAGCTTAGATGGAAATGATTGGGCTGGAACCTTTGCAATAAATTATTCACTCAATAATACTATGGGAATATTTGGACGAGCATCTAAAGGATCATTGTATCCAAATTTTGATCAGGTAAGAGATGGTGACTTATATAATTTAAAAAGTGGAACGCAAATAAGAGATGCCGGCGGTAGTGTCATAAATGTAAACGGAACAGTAAAACCAAATTTATTCAATCAGTTTGAGGCTGGTTTGAAAGTAGACAAAGAACTCTATAGTTTATTCCTCACCGCCTTTTTAAATACTGTGGAAGTTTACGATGGTGATGTTGGAGCTTCAAGAGTTTCGGCACTTCTTAAAACAAGAACAGTTGGGGCTGAAATTGATGCGGGATTATATGTTGGTCAATTCAGAGCAAATTTGATCGGAACATTCCAGAGCGGTGAAATCACGCAATCAGATCAAGCACCTGAAACTGTTGGAAATAAGATTTGGCGTCAACCGAATTTTCAATTCCGTTTTGCCCCTAGTTATGAATTTCCCTTAAGCGATGGTATTAACGGATCTATTTACGGTGCATTAAGATATGTTGGTAAACGGTGGGATGATAGAGATAATGTATTTCAGTTGGATGCATTCAGCAAATTGGACGCTGGTGTAGAAGTAACCACAAAAAGCGGTTTATCATTTAACCTATATGCTGATAATCTTAATGACTCACATGGTTTAACTGAAGGAGATCCGCGTGATCCTAGTGCAAGTAATGGCCGTCCAATCTTAGGCCGTTCAATAAGATTTTCAATCGGCGTTGATTTCTAATTAAATTTTTTGTGAACCCTATTATTGAATATTAGTAATAGGGTTCTTTATATCGGGCATATCATCGGAATTTAGTCTAATGAAAAATTTCGGTCTCAAAGTATCTTTATATCTAAACTATTTTGTTTTTGCTATTCTCTTAAATACAGTTGGAATAGTAATCTTACAAGTAATTAATGATTACGGGGTAAGCAGAGTAACCGCCGGAAGTCTCGAAGCATTTAAAGATTTAACTATAATGGTGTTATCTTTTTCAATTGCTTCGTACATTCCGAAGTTTGGGTATAAACGCTCCATGATAGTTGGTTTGCTGGCTATCGATGTTGTCTGCATTGTAATTGCAATCGTTCATCATTATTGGGTTGCACCAATGCTGTATATTGTAACCGGTGCCGGTTTTGCATTAACCAAGGTTTCAGTTTATTCTACAGTCGGATTAATTGCAGAAGATCAAAAAGAGCATACTTCTCTTATGAATGTGCTCGAAGGATTCTTTCAAGTAGGTTCATTGGTCGGCCCGCTTTTTTTCAGCGTTATGATAAGCTTTGCTGCATGGACAGATACATACTGGATTATCGCTGCTCTTACCACTGCAGCTCTTGTATTAATGCTTTTCACAAAGCTTGATGAAGCTGATGTTCATAACAAAGCTGAGAAAGCAAATATTATAAGTATGTTAAAATTAATGAAGGCAAAAGCTGTTTGGATTTTTGTTATAATTGCTTTTTTATATGTAATGATTGAACAAAGCTTAAATACCTGGCTTCCTACATTTAATAAAGAAGTTTTTAGATTAAGTGAAGCACGGACTTCGGCATTACTTGCAATTTATCCGGCATCAATTGCAGCAAGTAGATTTTTAGCGGGATACTATTCAAAAAAAATATTTTGGCTGAAGAGTCAATTGTTTTTGCTGTCATGCGCTGTAATAGTAATACTAATAGTATTATTCAGTACAGCAAATTATCAGATGCATATTAATGACGCACCGGAAAATTTTCCTTTTTTCTCAATCGTCATTCTTTTAGCGGGATTTTTTATCGGGCCGGTTTACCCTACAGTAATTTCAATAATTTTAAGCAAAACAGAAAAAGTAAAACAAAGTTCAATGACCGGCTTGATTGTAATTTTTTCAGCGCTGGGTGGAACTTCAGGTTCGATTATAATTGGTATTCTATCCCAAAATTATTCAGTGCATACTGCGTTTTATTTTCCTTTAATTCCAATTACACTGCTCGCTCTATTATTATTCCCATATAAAAAGTTTACTGATGAGTTTGGTGTTGAATCTCATACAAACTGAAAGGTTTTATAATGGAAATAGTAGTTGAAATAGAACAAAATTTAAATCAACTATTAAAAAGTGAAGATACTGACGACGATAAAAAAATAACCGTTGATGATAAGGGGCCAAAAAAATTTTCTTTAAGAAGTGTGGATGGGAAATTTTATGAAGTTTGTAATACTTTTAATTTGTCAATTCTTTTACAAGAACTTTATCTGGCAAAGTTAGAAGGAAAAAAAAGACTTCGGATATCTTCCCAAATCATTTTTCAGCAACCGGTTGAACGCATTTCATCGCAAATAAAAAATTTCTTTTGGGATGGATTAACTCGGAGTATTGATGAAGAAAATATTGAAAATGCACTGAAGGATTCAAAAAGTTCAACAGATAAAAATTATATTTATGTTCCTTTCAAAGATGAGCAAGCATTCAAATATTATAAAAAGATAGAGTCTAAACGAAGTGATTTGAATATTTCTGTAGTGAAGATGCCTGAAGATATAACTGATGAATACCTTCAATCCATAAGCCGCAAGCCAGGACTATTAGTTTTAGCACTTGAAAAAAATAAATCGAATAAAATAAAAGGAGTGCCTTTTGTTGTCCCGGGCGGCAGGTTTAACGAGATGTACGGATGGGACAGTTATTTCGAATCACTAGGATTAATTTTAGACGGCAAAATCGACCTCGCAATATCAATGGCTGAAAATTTCTTTTACGAAATTGAACATTATGGAAAAATACTAAATGCAAATCGATCTTATTACTTAAACCGTTCGCAGCCTCCTTTCCTTACTTCTTTAATACAAGAAATATGGAACAATCAAAAAAAGAGAAATAAAAACTGGCTTCAAAAAGCTGTCTACTACTGCATTAGAGAATACAAAACTATTTGGACAGAATCAGATAGATTAACTTCTACAGGATTAAGCCGCTTCTTTGGTTCAGGTTCTGGAATGCCTACGGAGACTGAAGAAACTCAATTTGATTCTATTCTAAAATCTTACGCAGAAAAATCTAATATGAGTTTGGAACAATACAGAAATAAATATTTAAGAAGAGAAATTTCTGATCCTGAACTTGAAGAATATTTTCTGCATGATAGAAGTGTTAGAGAATCCGGTCACGATACGAGTTATAGATTGGAAGGAATTAGTGCAAATGTTAACACTATAGATTTGAATTCTCTTCTTTATAAATATGAAATAGATATCGCAGACCTTATAAAAAATGAATTCAACGACAGATTTAATTATGAAAATGAAATAAACCAAAGCTCTTTTTGGTTGAACAAGGCAAACGTTAGAAAAAAAATAATCAATAATTTGTTGTGGGATGAAGCCAAAGGATTTTTCTTCGACTATAATTTTGTCACTGAGAAAAAAACTAACTACGAAAGCGCCACAACATTCTATCCACTTTGGGCAAATCTTGCATCAAAAAAACAAGCTGAACTTTTAATAAAAAAAGCATTACCGATATTAGAAGAGGCTGGAGGTATTGCGGCATCAACTGAAAGATCAAGAGGTGAAATTTCCGATGAACGTCCGCCAAGGCAATGGGATTATCCAAACGGATGGGCGCCGCATCAAATTATGATCTGGAAAGGATTGGAAAACTATGGATATGAAAAGCATGCCTCAAGACTTGCCTACAAATGGCTGTATACAATATTAAGAAATTTTGTTGATTACAACGGGACTATCCCCGAAAAATATGATGTTGTTAACCGCAGTCATAAAGTTTTTGCTGAATACGGAAATGTAGGAACCGAATTTGAATATCTTACCAAAGAAGGTTTTGGATGGATGAACGCATCATTCCAAGTCGGCTTAACTTATCTTAATGAAGATCTAAAAAATAAATTAAATAACTTAGTTCCTCCCGAATGGATTTTTGAATAGTATAATTAAGGCCGCTTCAAAATTGCCATACAAATAAATTTAACTTGAAACGGCCTATAAAATTTATATTACCAAAAAATTGCGTAAAGTATTAACGTAGCTACAACAACAAAACCACCGAACCATTTAATAGATTTTGTCGGTGCCATATCAAAATTTTCTCTTACAGGCATTACAACTGGAACTGGCAGCGGCTTAACTAAAGTTATAATGGTCATAGTAATAATTACAATTACAAAACTTATTGCCATTCTATTCAAGAAAGCTATTTCGTTAAATTGAATCAATAAAAAAGCATAGATAACAAGGTTTAATAATAATGCAACTACGCCTGTTATTGGAGGAGCTTTTTTAACCAGCAAACCAAATAAAAATGCAGCAAGAACTCCAGGCGAAATGAATCCTTGAAATTCCTGAATGTAAGTAAAGATACCATGAAATTGAGGTGAACCTAAATTTGGTGCAATAAAACATCCAATCAAAACAAAAATCACAGTAACAATTCTACCAACCGTTACAAGCAATTTTCTTGAAGGATTTTTATTTATATGTCCTTTATAAATATCCATTGTAAAAATTGTGGAAGCAGAATTAAGCATTGAAGCTAATGAACTAATAACTGCACCGGCTAAAGCAGCAAAAATAAATCCTCTGATTCCTATAGGAACCAATTCTTTTATCAATAATGGATAAGCAGCATCTGCATTTGTTAACTTTCCGGCATAAAGCTGCGCGGCTATTATACCTGGGAATACAATTATAAAAGGAATAATAAGTTTTATCATTGCGGCAAAAATTACACCCATTTGGCCATGTCTTAAAGTTTTTGCTGCCAATGCTCTTTGAGCAATGTATTGGTTTAGGCCCCAGTAATATAGATTTGGAATCCACAAACCTATTACTAATGCCGTCCATGGAAGCACAGGATGATCGGCAGGAAGTATCATGTGAAGCTTATCTTTATTTGTTTCAAGAAAATTTGGTAAACCGCCGACTGCGGACAAACCTAAAATCAATACGATTGCACCGCCAATTATTAAAGCAGAGCCTTGAAATAAATCTGCCCATGCAACCGCCTTTAATCCGCCCCACGTTGTATAGATTGCGGCGATGATGCCAATAAGCCAAACTGCAGATGTTAAATTCATATCAAAAATTGTATGAAGGGCGAGAGCACCAGAATATAAAACCGCAGCAATAGTAACAGCAACATAGATTATCATCATGTAAACTGCCATTATTGAGCGGGCTGTTTTATTGTAACGGTATTCTAAAAATTCGGGAATGGTAAAAATTCCGCTGCTTAAAAATTTTGGTAGAAAAAAGAATGCAACAATTACTAATGTAATAGCTGCCATCCATTCGTAACTCGCAATTGCTAACCCAACGTTCCCGGCGCCTTGGCCAGCCATTCCCACAAATTGTTCAGTAGAAATGTTTGCAGCTATAAGTGAAATTCCAATTATAGGCCAAATCAATCCTCTGCTTGCTAGAAAAAAATCTTCTTCGTTTTCTTCCTTACGGCTTTTGTACATACTCACGCCGATGACAACCGCAAAGAAAGCTATAAAGAGTGATATATCTAAAAAGCTTAATTCCATTAACTCCTCCTGTTATGTGGGAATAAAAAATAGAAATAAATTATTTTTGTTTCAGTTGAATAGGCCATAAACAATATATAAAGAAATCGAATTTATTGGTGAATAAAATAATAAAAATTAATTTTGTTTTTCGATGTTTGTTCAAAATAAAAAATAATTTTATGGTTTTAATAAATCCGGGAAACTGTTCACTTTAGAAAATTATATTAACATCACGTTTATAAAATCTCCACTGACATCTTGTTTTAAATACTTTAATACGTTCTTCCTAAATTATACAGTACAATTAAAGCTCTACCAATTTTAAGAGGTTCAACTATTTCCATAGCAGAATTAGCATAAATTATTATTAAACTAGCTATTATTTCCTATGAAATTTTATAGTATTTTAGAGCGTTTTTTAGAACTTAATTTTTGGGATTTCTATGTGGGTAATTTTACCAGGTTTTTTAGCAGGGTTTCTTCATGTACTTATGGGGCCTGACCATTTAGCGGCAGTTTCACCATTAGCAATTGAAACCAAACACAAAAGCTGGCAGGTTGGATTCAAATGGGGTTTAGGACATACAAGCGGAGTTTTGATTGTTGGAATATTTGTTTTTCTATTTAGAGAAATAATTCCTATCGATATTGTGTCTGCTTTCAGTGAACGAATAGTTGGAATAGTATTAATAGGAATAGGTATTTGGGGATTGCAATTAATTTTTCGAAAGAATATTCATATTCACGAGCATGAAGGAATTAAACATTTCCATTTACATCAGCAAAGTGATAATGCAAAAGAAAAACATTTTCATATTCATACAGCTTTATACATTGGAATCATTCATGGTCTAGCAGGTAGTTCACATTTACTTGGAGTATTACCAGCACTAGCACTTCCAACTAAAATTCAAGCTGCTATGTACTTGATTTCATTCGGCATCGGGACTATTATGGCAATGATGTTTTTTTCACATGTATTAGGATTTGTTGCTTTAAAATTTGCTGAGAAAAGACTTAACCTTTATAGAAACTTATCAATCAGCTTTAGCAGTATTGCAATAGCTGTTGGGGTTTTTTGGCTTCTATACTAAAAACCGGTTACATTCTATGTTGTTGAAACAGAGACTGATAAATTAAATGGACTTGAACTGATATTTATAAACCCAATTTCATAAAGAGATTGGGTTTATATTTTTTAATTATAGCTAAAGTCTTTCAAGCCTTTTTCCTTGATAGCATATTCAATCAAATTTTCCAGGTCACCTTCAACTCTAACAATTGTCAGATCTCCGGATTCAATATTAATAACATAAGCTTCATTAATTTCATCATCTTCAGACTTTATATAAACAGCTGTTAATTGATCCCCTTCAACATGTTTTACAATACTTTGCCAATCTTCATTTTGCATTTTTCTATCCAATTCTTTGAATGACGAATAAGTAAAATCAATATTTGAATAATGATCTTTCTTATAAACACCAATTTGGGCACCGGAAATATTTCTTAAAATCATTTTTGCATCTTCATCGTCATTATCAATGCTTATTATAAGTCTTGCGAATGACATACCAACAGAGCCTACAGAGAATTCCACATCTTTTTTAAAATCTCCGTTTACAGAATTCATAACTAATGATTTTACTTTGATGAAATCGCCATCGACTCCAAAGCAGCCGGTAAAAATTAAAGCTGATAATCCAATAAAAATTGGAATTATTAAATGATCTTTTTTCATTTCAGCTCCCTTTGTTTTTGTTCAAATCTCCAAGTGATGGAATGTCAAACTTTTTGCCAAGTCTTCCAATGCTTTCAAGATTTATTTTACCTACTATGTTTACAAAAGTAACTTCGCCGTCATTTTGATATGTGGTTACAACTAAACCTTCAATGTTATCATCAGACGAATTTGATTTTATATACACATTTGTATATTCATCACCGCTTTTAACATGTACAATTCTATCCCAATCTTTTGAAGTTAATTTTTTATTTATGTCTTCGATTTTTTTTATGATTTCGGTTTTATTCGAACCGTTATTTTTAAATGAATTTACTTTCACCAGCTTAAGCCCGCTCAATAAATCAAAAAGTGCAGAGTCTTCATCTTTTGTTGCATTAGCAACTAATCTTAATAAATTTTTCTCAACTAGAACTTCAGTTACATCATTATTTTCGTAAAACTTTGTGAGGTCTCCGAAATCAACATATCCGGGATCATTTGAATAATCGTATTTTTCTTGCGCCGCTAAGTTGATTGAAAATAGGAAAATTATTATTGGAATTATCTTAATTAGTTTTTTCATTTTTTTATCCTCCCTTAAAGAGATTATTAATTGTTGAAATACCTTCATGAACTGGCTTAGCTACTTGTTCTTTAAGAATGTCATTTTCTACTCTGCCGGCAGTCTTTTCAAATATTCGATTAACAAAAACAAGCGACTGTTTAACTTGCTTCTCAGCCTGATCAATACTTTTGTTTGTTAAATTCTCAGCGCCTTTCTGATTGATGAAGAAAAATGCGGCTGCCGCTGAAAATAAAATTAATGTTATTGCTGCTGCATATATCGGTCTATGATAAAGCTTATTTAATAAACGTAAAGTTGAAATTAAAACATTGTCGCTTTTATAACCGATCTTATTACTAACTTTATTAATAATTTCATCGGGACATTTATCTATTTTTATATTTTTAACCGCAGCTGAAGTTTTTTTATATTCATTTAATAAATTTTTAACATCTTCATTTTTAAATGCTAATATTTGAATTTTCACTTTTTCTAATAAACTGCAATCACCATATGCAGCGGCAATTATTCGATTTAATAAAGCTTCATCAATTTTAATTTGAGTATTCATGTCTAACTTGTTTTAATTCTTTTTGTAGTATTGTACGTGCGCGCATTAAATAAACCTTAACACTGTTTATTGGAATATCTAAAACGTCACTAATTTCCTTATATTTCATTCCTTGCAATTGATACATTACAAATACACTTTTTAATTTTTCCGGTAAAGATTCAATTGCAGATTTCAATTTTTGATTTAAATCTCTGCTGTTTGTCATTTCTTCAGGTTCAATACTTTTGTCAACATTTAAATAAGTCTCTTCAAAAACTTCATCGATTTCAATTTCTCGATTCACAAATAATTTTCTTCTTCTTAGATAATCAATACAAAGGTTGTGAGTCATTGTCATAATATATGATTTCGCAGAACTTAAATTAAAGTTGTCAATATTTTTCCACAATCTTACAAGTACCTCTTGAGTTACATCTTCAGCATCCATACTATTCTTAAGCATATAAATTGAATAACTGTATATTCTATCTTTATATTGCTTTAAAAGCAGATTGTATTTAAGATTGCTTAGCATCTTTTCTATAAGACGATAATTGATTTAATATTGTTACAGCTTAAATGAATAATATTCCTTAAGTGTTGGTATTATAATAAAGTAAGAATGCCAAAGATATAAATAGATTTATTTGAACGGATAGAATTTAATTCAAGTGGTTTGCATGCAATATTAAAACCTTATAAACATTATTTTGTACTACATTGAATTCAGAAAAATATTTTTACTATAGCTTACAATTAGTCGGTAAATTAATATAGTTTTCAAATTATTTTTTATGTTGATATAAGGAGGAATTTTTATTGAAAGAATTTTTGGAAGAGAATCTATCAATCCGAACTAACGATGCTGATCTTAATAATAGATTAAAAATGAATTCAATTTTTATTTATCTGCAGGATAATGCAGCAGCACATGCAGATAAGCTCCATCTAGGTTATGGTGATTTGTTAGCAAAAGAACTTGGATGGGTACTGTCATGGGTGCGGGTGGAGGTTGAAAAGTATCCTCAATACTCAAATAATATTAAGATTATGACGTGGCCCAAGTGCAAATATAAGCTTTATTCTATGCGTGATTTTCTAATCTATGATAAAAATAATATTGCAATAATTAAAGCAACAACTGCATGGCTGCCGGTTAATATTAAGACCAAAAGGATTGTTGATTTGCAAAGCTTGAATATAAATATTCCTTATCAACCGGAAGAAAGCGCTTTAGAAATTTATCCGGAAAAGATTATTTCTAACGAAGAAAAACATGTTGTTGAGAAAAAAATATTTAAATATTCTGATCTCGATTTAAATCAGCATGTAAATAATACCAAATATGTAGAATTAATATTAAACTGTTTTACAAAGGAATTTCATTCACAATTCATTATTAAAAATTTTACTATCTCTTTTCAAACGGAAAGTTTTTACGATGACGAAATTGAGATATCTCACTCAAAATCCTCTGAAAACAAAATGGTAGATATTGTTGAAGCGAAAAATGAGTTAAGCGGCAAGTCGGTATTTCAATCGCTGATTGAGTGGGAGAAAAGCAGCTGAAAAAATATCATACTAAATTTATAAATCATTCAGGCAGACTGAACCATAATTTCTAATTGAAAGAACCTTAACAGATTTTTCGTCAAATGCGTTGGAAATAAAATTTGTGTATTCATTGACTGATTCATCGGGCAGAAATACTTGAATTGTTCCAGCAAAACCTCCTCCGTGAACACGGCAGGCTCCTGCTCCGTGCTCTTTAATAAACAAATCGCTTAAAGCTAATGCCAATGAAACACCTTGTTCATTATAATTGTGTGTGGAATATATGTTCTGTAAATATTTATAGGATGAATTTCCCGATTCGTTTATAATATTTAAAAATTCACCGAAATTATTTTTCTTTAAAGTTTCGACTAATCTGTCCACACGTTTATTTTCTTCAAGAAAATGAATCGCTCTTAAAGCTGCCCTGTCGCCTACTTCCTTTCTAATCGGTTTTAATTTGGAAACCAATTGTTGAAAAGTAATTTGGTTTAAAAAGTCTTTCTTGAAATATTTTGCAATGTCCTTCATCTCTTTTGGAATGGAAGCATAATCATCAGTTAAATCAGCATGATTTGCTTCAGTATCGACCACAATAAGCTTATAGCCGGTGGATTGAAAATCAAAATTTATTTTATCAATTAAAGGATTTTCGGGATTATTAAAATCAATGGTTATAATTCCGCCGGTTGCACACGCAACTTGATCCATCAGTCCGCATGGTTTACCAAAAAAATTATTTTCGGCATACTGACCGATTTTTGCGAGTTCAGTTTGAGTCACTGTACTATTGTTATAAAACTGATTAAAGATACTTCCAATTAAAACTTCTATCGAAGCCGAAGAGCTTAATCCTGATCCAACTATAACATCACTTTGTATCACAGCATTAAACCCGCCAATTTTAAATCCGTTCTTAATTAAACCAGCTGCAACTCCTCTTATCAAAGCTTCGGTAGATTGGCTTTCTTCGTGTATTGGTTTAAGATTATTGAGGTTAACAGAAAAATGTTTATCATACCCAACAGAAAATAGAGTAGCAGTATTATCATCATTATGTGAAGCAACTGCAATTGAATCAAGGTTTATGCTGCCGGCAACCACCTTCCCAAGATTATGATCTGTATGATTTCCGCAAATTTCTGTTCTGCCGGGAGTACTAAAAAATTTATATTCTGAATCTGGGAACTTCTGATAAAATATTTGAAGAAGGTTGTTATATCTTTTTAATTGTTCATCAACATTGAGACTGTATAATTTATTCAGAGCGTCTTTTAATTTAGTATTCATATTTTTTAATAATGTTTGGTTGAAAGCTTTTTTAATATTTCTGCACTTTTTTCAGGAGTTATATCTCTCTGAGCATTTGCAAGCATTTCATAACCAACCATAAATTTTTTTATAGAAGCTGATCTTAATAAGGGCGGATAAAAATGCATGTGTAATTGCCACTCGCTGTGAACTTTTCCATCAGTCGGGGCCTGATGAATACCAGCTGAATATGGGAAAGGAGTTTGAAATAAGTTATCATATTTAACGGTTGTAACCTTTATAATATCTGCGAACAATTCAATTTCATCATTAGTAAATTCATTTATATTTTGGATTTGTCTTTTAGGTAGAATCATAACTTCAAACGGCCAGACAGCCCAAAAAGGTACGAGCAAAACAAAATATTTATTTTCATAAATAATCCTTTCCCCTTTTTCCAATTCAAGATTTAGGTAATCAATTAATAAAGGATTTTTATTTTCATTAAAATATCTTAATTGATTGTCTTGTTCCTTTTGTGGTTCAACGGGAATTGTTTCTTGCGCCCATATTTGGCCATGCGGATGCGGGTTGCTGCATCCCATAATCTCGCCCTTGTTTTCGAAGATTTGGACATAATTAATGAATGGCAGATTTCCTAAATCATTAAACTCTTCTTTCCATTTTTTTATTATTTGAATAACTTCAACATCTTCTAATTCAGCTAAAGTAAGATCATGGCGTGGAGAAAAACAAATTACCCGGCAGATTCCTCTTTCCGATTTTGAAATTAAAAGCTTGCTTTCCTCACTTTGAAATTCTTCGACATTTTTTTCTAAAGCACTAAAATCATTGTCAAATGCAAAGGTAGATTTATAATCTGGATTCTTATTTCCATTTGCTCTTACGTTATTTGGACACAAGTAACAATTGGGATCGTAGTCCAGTCTCTGTGAATTTGCCGCATTTTCAACTTTACCTTGCCATGGCCTTTTAGCTCGTTGAGGAGAAACTAAAATCCATTCATCAGTTAATATATTTTTTCTTCTGTGGCTTGATTCGATATTCATTAAATTGATTTAAGTTGTAATGATTGGAACTTAAGTTCTAAAAATAATAAAACTTAGTCAATTACATTCTTAAAATCATAAATTCTAGACAAGAAAATTTGGTACTAAAATTAATCTTCATTTATTAGATATAATGGAAGTAAAATTATATTCTCCGGAGTCAACTTTAAAAATATAATAACCTTCTTGTTTTTTTATATATTTTACATTTGATGATTTCGTTACCGGAATATTATTTTCTTTAATATCCTTTTTTGATTTTGCATAAATATATATGAACGCTTTTGTATTAGGCGGAATGCTTACTTGAAGTTTGAATGTTTGGTTTTCGATTTTCCAATTAGATACAATTTTACCATGAATAGAATAATAAGTTGTGTTTGCAAAAGTTACATCTTTACCTATTCGAGGTTTAATGGTGATTTCTTTAAATCCTTCTTTTAAAAAATTTATCCCTCCGATATTTGAATAAAACCATTCGCCAATAACTCCAAGTGAAGTATGATTAAATGAATTCATCAAGGGATCAAAAACACCTTTATCAGGCAAATAACTATTCCATCTTTCCCACATTGTTGTTGCACCATTTTTAATCATGAACCCCCATGAAGGAAACGACTCATCCAATAAAAGCATATAAGCAATGTCATCTCTGTTAAATTTTGAAAGTGTTGGAAGCAAAAACCTAAGCCCAATAAAACCGGTTGAAAGATGCCAGTCCCTTTTCTTTAAGTCTTCAATCAAATATTGAAAAGTGCGGAAAGATTTTTCTTTAGATAAGAGATTAAAATTAATTGCAAGTAAGTATGCAGTTTGTGTTTTGTCTTTTAATTGCCCATCCTTTAAAACAAAAGTTTTGTTAAATGCTTTTTTAATTTTTGAAAATAATATTTTATAAATTCTAATTTGTTTTTTTTGACCAACCACCCTAGATATTTCAATCATCAATTTAACAACGTAAGCAAAAAATGCAGTTCCAATTAATTCATTTGAAGTTTCAGCATCAACTGAAAGCCAATCTCCGTAACCGTAATTAGGACGAATGTAATTTTGACTATTCTTAATTAAATATTTTATATAACGCTGCATATTTAAATAATATTTTTTAAGGATAGTTTTATCACCATAAAATTTATAAAGCATGTAAGGTGTAATTATTCCCGCATCCGCAAATCCAGGAGCGCCCGAATAAAGAGGACCGACTCCAAAATCAGGTTTCGGTGCAATTGCAGGATAAGCTCCATTATTTTCTTGTGCGTCATTTAAATCCTGCAGCCACTTAGTATAGAACGCTGAGACGTCAAAATTAAAAGCAGCAGTTTTAATAAAATCGATAGCATCTGCCGTCCAGCCTAATCGTTCATCTCTTTGAGGACAATCGGTTGGAATATCCATAAAATTAGACTTCTGACTCCAAATTATATTTTCATAAATTTTATTCAATAATTTATTTGAAGATGTGAACATGCCGGTGCGAGGCATATCGGAATGAATAACACGTCCAACAATGGTATCATTTGCCGGAACTTCATTTAGACCTTTAACTTCAACATATCGAAATCCATGGTATGTAAATAATGGTTCCCATATCTCTTCAACTTCACCTTTTGTAAAATAAGTATCGGTTGCCCGAGCCATCCTAATGTTTTCGGAATATAAACTGCCATCTTCATTTAATATTTCTCCAAATCTTAAAACTATTTTTTGAGTTTTTGTTCCATTTATTTTTATTCTAACAAAGCCAGCAAAATTTTGTCCGAGATCAAAGATTAAAATCCCTTTTGATGGTGAAGTTATATTTTGAGGGAAAATGTCATTTAGTATTCTAATTGGATTTCCGGGATGAGAATTAAATTTAATATTATTCTTACGATAGATATTAACTTTATTCCATTTTGTTTCATCGAAAGAATTTTTATTCCAGCCATGAATTAATTTTTCTTTTCTTGCATCATATGTTTCACCCATTAAAATATCTGCTTCTTCAATTGGGCCATGCGAAACTTTCCAGCTATTATCTGATTTTATTAATTGCAATTCTCCATCTTCATATTCAATCTCGAGCTGCAAAATGGCTTTAGGATTCTTTACATAATAGCTGCGCTTTCTTTCCCAGCCAAGATAGCCGGAATACCATCCATCAGCCAAAATAATTCCTAATGTATTTTTAGAATTGTTTTTAATATAAGAAGTAACATCATATGTAAAGTAATTTACTCGTCTATTGTAGTCTGTCCAGCCAGGTGTAAGTTTATCTTTTGTAATTTGCTCCCCATTTATTGATAAATTATATAGCCCTAAAGAAGAAATAAATACGTATGCATTTTTTATCTTTTTTTCGGTTTTGAAAGTTTTTCTAAGATAAATTGGGGGAGGAAGAGTTAAATCTTTGTCCGGGGTTCGCCAGGGTTTTTCACCCATTAGCGCAACTTCTTTTGAATATTTCCATTTGAAAGTATCGAAAATCAATTTATTCCAACCATCGTAATATTTATTAGAAGATTTCCAGGTTGAATTTGTTTTGATGATTTTCGTTTGTTGATTTTTATATTTTAAATAAAGTTTAGCAGTTAGTCCCGGCTTCGTTAAATAAGAATTTATCCCCTCAACAGCAATTAAATTTTTCCCTTCAATTAAATAAGAGTTTAATTCAAGTAGTTGAGGCCTCGTCCATGAAAATATTTTGTTATCACTTTTACAAATTTCATTTCCATTGAAGTTTAAAATAAATTTTTCATCTGCGGAAATTAATATTTTAGCTGATTCAATTTCTTTTATATTTTTTATATCGAATTCTTTTCTAAAATAGAAATCGCCGATTTGTTTCTTGCTCTTATGCCAAATCCACCTATCCACATTTTTATCAAAAGAATATTTATTATCAACTTCATTTTTTATCTTATCATATCCAATCCAGTCGGCTTTCCAATCAGATTTTTTCAACAACCCCATCTTCCAAAATGCCGGTTCACTCCATTCACTTTGAATATTATCTTGATCCCATATTTTAACTTTCCACCAGCATTCAGCTTTTGAGAATAATTTTTTCCCATCATATACTATTTGTGAAGTTTGATCAGAAATAATTTTTTCTGAATCCCACAAATCTCCATGGTTATTATTCAATTTAAATTGAGTTGAAGAGACTAAAATTCGATATGCTTTCTGTTTTATTCCCCTAACTTTATTTTTTCGTGAAATAAGAATCCAGCTTAAGCGGGGGTGAACTTCATCAATGCCTAACGGGTTTGTTTTGTATTCGCATTTTAAGTTTATTACTTCAGTTAAAGAAGTTTTTTTCATAACTACTTTTTATAAAGTAGGATTGTTCATTTGAGCTGAAATTCCTATTTCTGGCTTGATAAACACCATGACCATTTTACAAGTTCTATTACCCTTATTAATGATTTTGATTTTTCCAGACGCAGCTGGAATTAACATTGATTCCAAATAAGATAATTTAATAGATCGTTTATTCTCTGAAATTATTTCAACTTGCTCCCCTTCAACTAAATTTGTTGCAAATGCATTATCGTTTGTTGTTAATTCATATTCACTGTTCAAATTCGATTCTATGAATATTATAAAAAGTATAAGGCTTATTATATAATTCATATTCTTTCCAATCAGAACCATCCCTAATCAATTTAGGTTTTGCAATTAGATTCTCTTTAACAAATTTTTCCCGTCTTTCAAACCTTATGTTTCCAAAGGCGCGCTCAATATTTATTGGACGCAATTTTCCCTCTAAGTCTCTCCGTAAATAATCATAAATTTTAAAAGTAAAAATATATGGAGTGGCACTTATTTCAAGAACTAGATTCCCTTCTCCGCTGCAATGGACGGTTCCATTAGGTATAAAAAATAAATCATGTACTTTGCTTGGTTCTTTATTTACATATTTATCAATATCAACTTCAGTTCCTTTTTCCATCGATTCTTTCAATGCATTTTTAAATTCATCCGGATCGCAATCATCAGTTAAACCTAAGATAAACATTTGCACCTGGTTTTGACGCCACTATGTAATATGTTTCATCCTGCGTATAAGTTTCACCAAACTTTTCTCTAATGTAATTTGGACGAGGATGAACTTGTGTAGAAAGATTCCCGCCGTTAATCGTATCAAGGTAATCTAAACGAATAGGCCATTCATATTTAAATTGTTTTGCGGCATTCTTTCCAAGGATGTTTTTATTTTCCTGAAACATCAGAAAGTCGAATGAAAATTCTAGTCTCTTTTTATCTTTTTCTATTATTATTCCATTCTCAGGCACAATCATTTCAAACGACCATGCAAAATTGGGCTGGTTAGGATCAAGCCCCATATGGCCTTGCATAAACTTTCCGCCCCACGGGCCGGGGTAAAACCAAGGCCGCAAACGAAATGGAGAATGTGAAATTTCGTTTAAGGTTAATCTAAAATCTTCACCGGAAATGAAAGTCGGAGTATCGATATCTTGTAAATCAATTAATAAATCAATCTTAGGCAAAAGAGTTTTTTTCAATCGATTTAATGCAGGCCATTCTACAAAATATGATCGCTTGTAAAAATCACCAAAAGTATTTTGCTTTTCTTGGCCAATATTTTTTGCTTCACCTTTACGAGCCAATTCTTGAATTAAATCTTTTGGAATCTCAACGTACCATATTTGATCCCATAACTCAATAAACGAAGAACCGCAGCCGTAAAAAATTGTTAAATTGCCGGCTTTATTTCCACGATCAATTGAAGCTTTAATTCTATATTCAGCAATTTTATTTGCATCGAAAAAAACTTCTGCACCTAAAGGATAATGTTTACCAAAGATAGGGTCATCATCACCTAAAAAAGGTTTGATTCTTTTTTTAATTTCATTCGGAGAGGCATAACAATTACTTATATCCAACCAGTATGGATTAATCTTATGTTCGTTTAATGAATTAATTAATTTATCTTTAAATCTCTCCCAATTAACTCCTTGATATCCATCAATCACTAATACTCTTAATCCATTTGGCAACAATTTTTTAATTTCATTTGCAAGCGATTTATAGGTGTCTAGAACTTCACCTTTACTTATCTCAAATGCAGGCAATTTATCGAAAGGCCCGCGTGGAAATGAAGTCATTCTCTCGGGAATCATTGCAACAAACGGATCGAGTGTAATTTTTTCATTATGATTATGCATTATAAATCCAAATAAATTATGTTAGACTTTCTCTTATCGTTAAAGAAAAGCAGCACCAATTGCAGCAGCTTTATTTCCCAATTCAGAAACTTTAATTTTCACTTTCCTTCTCGGGAATGTCCATGCTCTTTTATGTACAAGTTCAATTAATCTTGGCAAAATTATATCGGCACTATTCATTATTCCACCACCCAGTACAACAACATCGGGCCCATAAGCGTGAACTATATTTACAATTCCAATTGCTAAGTTATCCTGGAATTCATGCAGCACTTGCATGTATTTTTTTTCACCTTTACTTACCGCCGTAAAAAACTCTTTTAATATATTTTCAGACTCATTGAATTCATGAAATAAACTCTTCACCTTTTTAGTTAATGCAGTTGCAGAGCAATATAATTCCAAACAGCCTTTATTGCCGCAAGGACATTCGGGACCATTTTTGTCAATACTAATGTGTCCACCAAGCAATCCACCTAAAGTGTCGCAGCCTTGATAAGGTTTTTCATCAACTATTAATGAACAGCCTAATCCGGTTCCCAATGTCATACAAACCATGGCAGAACTATCACGTCCAGCACCAAATTTATATTCTCCCCAGGCGTAAGCTCGTGCATCGTTCTCAACTTTAAAAGGAATTAACAAAGCTTCTCCGAAATTTTTTTTAAGATTCTTGCCGGCAAGTAAGGCGCCAGCGCCAATGTCATCTTCTAAAATTCCAGTTGAAGTATTTATTAAACCTTTTATTGCTAAACCTCCTTGTGATAATGAAAAGCCTTCACTTATTTTTTTTGAATGATTTATTAAGTTTGTTATTAAATCGCCTTCATTTGAAAAATTGATTAGCTGCTGTTCATTGAACAACAATGTTTTCCCCTCTTCCGAAAAAATTCCAGCTTTTATATTTGTTCCGCCAAAGTCCATTCCGAATCTCATTCATCGATTCCTTTTGTTACCGAAAAAATAAATTAATGCATCAATTAAATGTCTCCGCCAATTGCCCCAGGTGTGGCCTTCATAGTATTCTTTATAAATTAAATTATAGTTTTTATCTTCTAATACTTTTTTAAATCTTCTATTTCCTTCAAGAAAATCATTTTCTTCAGAAGGCAAAAATGATGCTCCAACCTTTCTTTCATAGGTACCGCTGTCCACATAAAGCTTAATTGGCTTTTTATCTGAATGCTTAAATAAATTAATTAATTTATCTTTCTTGAAAGAATGATATCCTGATTGACTGTAAACCATTTTAAATATTTCGGGATGACTGAAAGAAATGTAAGCTGAAATTAATCCTCCAAATGAATCACCTATAACTAACCTATTTTCGGAATTCGCAAATGTTGAAAATTTTGAATCAATAAATGGAACGAGTTCCTTGACAAAGAAATTTACATAGTTATCATTCAGGCCATATTCTGTCATCCGATTGGGAACCTTTGGCTGATGAAGGTTAGGCGGCGTTACAAATACGGCAATAACCGGATCAATCTTTTTCGAATTAATTAGTTCATTTAATACAAGAGGTACTATTGCAAATTCAATATAATCTCTTCCATCCTGAAAATAGACTGTTGAATATTTTTTGGCCGAATCATAATTTGGAGGAAGATAAACATGAATAGTGTGAGAGTAAGAAAGTATAGCCGAAGGGATTTCAAATTCTTGCAGAGCATCATAGCTTCCTTTTCTGCCATGTAAATAATCGTTGAAATACGGATGACGTTCATATTTCGGCATTGCAAGTTCAGAAATTTCTCCAAATCCGTTTAAGGATTTATATGTGTTTAAAGGATCAGTAAATGGGAAATCTTTCTCATTAAACCTCAACCAATATTCTAATCGTGCTGACGTCTCATAACTTACTTCTAGATAAAAAAGTTTTGTATCTTTTATCTTAATCATGGGAATTCCGTATTCCCAATTTGTCATATCGCCAATGACTTCAACGTGTGAAGAATCTCCAGAATACAACAAAACTACTGTAGTATCATTCTCAAATAATGGATAACCAATTTCTTTTAGAGAATTTAAAAGAGCATCTACCATTTCATTTTTCTCTTCGATAGATTTCGTGCTTGAGATTTCTTCGAGAAAATTTTGAAAATTAAATTTAGATATTTGTTTTGGTTCAGCCATTAAAAATGAATTAACTATACAATTAATAAATAGAATTAAATAAAAAATATTAAAGAATTTAAGTTTCAATTAATATTATCTGTTGATGTTTTTAAAATCACTTATGCTTCGACTAATCCTTTTTTATTAGCATGATATAATTTCCCTTGATAAGAAATATTTTTCAATTCTGCTTTTGAGTCGAATTTTCCATATTGCGGTTTTGAAGTTATACCATCAAATTTAGCATCAATTCCAAAAATTGATTCAATGATAATATTAGTCCAGCTTCCGCTAGATGAAACGGTCCAATCACAAATATAAGGACCTTCAGGCGAGGCTTTTCTTGCACCGCCAGATTCCATGTCAATGGCGGATTCAACAAAATGCGCCTGTCCAAACGGACCTTGATTAGCACTTTTAGAAAGTCCCTTCAACCAATTAAATGCAAGATCAATCTCACCTATTTTATATAATCCCGTTACAGCTTGTGCCGGCCAGGCGGGATAACTTCCATTCCATTGATGATCGGGGCGAACACTAAACATTACATTATCATCACCAGGTGATAAAGCACGCATCCATGTTGGTGTTTTTAACTCTCTATTAAAATGTCCAACCATTTCACTTTTTTGCTTCTTTGTTAAATCATCTGAAATATTGTTCAGTATTGTAATAAAATCATAACAATGCCTTACTTCAACCAACTCATTATTTGGAAACCTGGTTTGCCAATAACCTTTTGAATTAACGTATAATTTTTTTATTTCCGGTATAAGCTTTTGAGCTTCAGAAAATAGTTTTTCACTTCCTTTTTTATTGCCAATTAATTTTAAAAGTTCTCCCCCGGTTCGCATATTAAATACATTACCTGCATTTAAACTTGCAACTTCATGAATGTAAGTGCTCACACATTCGAGCAGATTATTTATTCCGCCATAATCTGCTAAGCCGCTTTTAGTTTTAAATTTTTTCCAATTAGTTGAATACTTTAATAAATAATCTAAAACTTTTTTGCTTCCTTCTTTTTTTGTTCTTAATGGCTTATTCAGCCAATCAAAATTTCCTGACCATTTCAAATAGTTTTTAGCAACTGTCATCAACGCAAAATCATTAACAGAATACCAGGGTCCAACGGGACCGCCAGTTAAATAATCAGTACCAAAATGTTTATGAATATCCAGCATCATCCAATGCTCTAAGTATTTATTCATCACTTTTGGATCAAGCAGAGCGTGTGCAAATGAACTTAACGCATAATCCCAAATAAACGTAACCGACTGCCAATACCTCGGCATTAAAGTGTCATACGTCCTGCCAATTACTGAGTATGGACTATCTCTTTTAAAGTATATTAATCCTAATATTCCAAGATTATAAAGCTTGGCAATCTCTTTATCTTTAGTTTCGAGTGTAGGCATAAATCCAGAGTAACGATTATTGCCAGGAGTGAATGCCGATTTGATTTCTTCATTCCATTCTCTTTTTGTTTCAGCAATGATCTTATCTGCGTTATTTATTATAAAGTCATATTCATTTTTTATTTTATTTAAATTATCCCCAATAGAATTGACATAAATAATTTCTTTCGATTCACCTGGCTTTAGATTTATACTTTTTGTTACACCGTATTTATTAATTTTATCTGCTTCTGGTAATATGCCTTGTAATTGAAATGCTTCACTATGCTGGGCTTTATAAAGCAACGCATTTTTTTTGTTATCAATTTCAATTTTATTATCTCTTTCAAGAGGGGGATATGCATCATTCCAGGTTCTAACGGCTTTTGTAACACTGCCCACAAATCCAATTTTAATTTCAAGATTCCTTTCTTGACCGCTTCTATTTTCAATAATGAGTTTAACTAAAACAGATTTAGTTTTAAAAGGAATTGTTGTAAAAGATTTATAAAATATTCCTTCATGTTTGGCAGTTCGAATGATTTTATCTGCAAACCATTGAAATTTAATTTTTTCTCCAATTGTTGGAAAATAAACATCGTTAATAAAAAGTCCGCCGGTAATTATATCGGAACAACCGAATGGCGGAAAATTTAAACTTCGAATTCCTGTGATATCGACATCCGATTGAACACATCCCCAAAAATTTGTTAGTCCGGGCGGATTAAATAAATCATGTGTCTTGTGAACTAAAATATCACTTTTAAGATCATCAACAGTTGGGATCATGAATTCTCCTTAAATTATGTCCTCATTCAAATTCAACTTCTATTAAATGAGGATAGTATTCTTCAAATTCGATATACGTTATATAAATTATTTTACCATTGTTATTTGATAAAGATGGATGTTCTTTTCCAGCATAAATTAATATCGGATATAGCAATTCTAATTCTCGTTTGACTTTAACTTCATAAAGAGTTGTTGGCTCGCTCCACGGGCCCCATGGCGTGGTTGATGTACGTCCGACAATTTTACCCGACAAATCAAGCGAATGAACTGCGAGATATTTATTCAAATAATTATTAAATGAAACTGAAAGTTCGTTCGGCATTCCTGTAAAAATTGGAATTGCTTTTTTAATATCTTTATTCCATCCTGGTAAATGAGATGATAGGTATTCATACTTTTCAAAATTTTCAATCTCGTCATCTTTAACTCTTGCTAAAAAACATTGCTGAATTCCTTCCTCACTTTGAACTACGCCATATAAATAAAGAAGATTATTTTTATCATCCTTTAAAACAGCTGAAGCAAATTTTGGTTCATCTTTTTTCCAAATGAGATCAGTATTATTAAAAGTTAGGCGTTTAAATTTCCAATCTTTATTTGAACCAACCGTTAAACCAGATCCCATAACTTCAAAATTTACTGGGAAAATTCCTCTGTCGATCATTTTTACTTTTATAAAAAACAAATAAATTTTTTCATTCAAATAAACACCATGCAGACACCAAACTCTAATCACGTCAGGATGTTCAGCGTTTAATAAAGGAATTAGTGTTTTTATATTGCCGGAATCATCTGTTATATATTCAAAGTCATGAAAACCATTTTCACAATTTCTATTGCTTAACAGAAGTCCGCTATTATTTAACATCTTTCTAATAGTTCCCTCTGCCAGACATATCTTTTGGGCCAACAGGTTTTCCATCAGGATACCAAATACTTTCGTTCTTTTTTCGGGTTCCGATTAAAGTATCCCCAAAGAACCAAAGTATTTCATCCTGTATAGGAATTGAATAAGCACCGTCCTGCCCAACCATACTATGCTGATTGTCTTTAAACTGAATTCCTAAATCACGGAAAGATTTTATATTAATCAATTTTTAATTTTTAATTTTGAGATGAGGTTACCGCAATTCGTATTTTGTAAATAAAGACAGTAACCTCACTAATAAAAAATTTTACTTCAAGAATATCATTTTCTTGGTTTGAGTAAATTCGTTAGTCGTAATTTTATAGTAATAAATACCACTCGATAAATTGCTACTTGAGAAATTTACAGAATAATTTCCTGCAGCTTTATATGTATCGACCAGTTCTTGAACTTCTTTTCCGAGCGAATTATAAACCATTATGTTTACATTGCCTTCCTTTACAATAGAATAATTAATAGTTGTTGAAGGATTAAAAGGATTAGGATAATTCTGTGATAATTTATATTCATTTGGAATTCCGTTAAGCTTGATTTCATTAACTCCAACAGTTGGGGTAACTGTAACCATATGGTTCATGGAAGTATCTGCGCCGGATAATGTTTGATCTTCATCCTTATCATTCAAAAACTGAAGGATATCCACCGTATTCACAGTTACTAAATAACCAATGGGGAAATCGCCAGTTTGTTGTCCGACTTGAAGATTTATTGTTGCTTCATAAACAAGGTTTGCATCATGCAAATATCCAATATCGGAAAGCAAGTTGATCCATTTCATTCCCGCAGGCCTTGTAATCACAGTATCAACATCTCCCCACAAAGGATGCGCAGAAGTATCAAGTACCATATCGCCTGTTCCCATAGGTGTATCATAAGTGCCGCTGATAAAACTCCAGTCCTCTGGAACAAGAATTGCTAAAACTCCTTTGTGCGCGTTGTTTTGTTCGGCATTAACATCTGTAACGGTTACTGTTGCAGTAAAAGTTCCACCAGCATCCACAGAACTTGTCTGCTGAATTTCATCTATAAAGCAGCTCCAAATTGCCAAAGGCAGCAAAACTATAAGAAACCATACTAATTTTCTTTTAAGAGAATTCATAATCTCTTTCTCCGTTTTAAATATTCGTATTTTTCAATAAACATTTCATTTCATAATTTCAGGATGACATCTTTTCCGATGTCATCCCGGTTTAAATTAGCTATTTCATCAAAACCATTTTCTTTGATTGAGTAAACTCACTTCCATCAATCCCTCTAGCAGAAATTGTGTAAATATATGTGCCGCTAGAGAAACTGCTTGCATCAATTTTTAATGAGTGGTTTCCTAATGCAAATTGGCCATTAGTCAATAGAGCAACTTCCTGTCCAACTGAATTAAATAATTTTACTGTAACTTGAGATTCAATTGGAAGTGAAAATTGAATTGAAGTTGTTGGGTTAAATGGATTTGGATAATTCTGAGTTAAGCCAAAATTATTAATAACAGTATAATTAACTTCAACAACTTTTGAATAATTAAATGAACCATCATTGTCCAATTGTTTCAAACGATAATAGTATTTGTTTGAGTGAACATTTTTATCGACAAAATTGTATGAATTCCTTTCACTGGATGTACCATGGCCCTGTACAAACCCAATTTTCATATAATTTCTGTTATCTAAACTTTTTTCAACTTCAAAGCCATGATTGTTTGTTTCAGTGGCTGTTTCCCATTTTAATGAAATTGCATTTTTCATTGCGGCGGCATTGAATGAGGTTAATTCAACAGGGACAACTCCATTGATGTTTATAGCATTGTTTAAACTAACGTCATACCAGGTTGGGTCTGAAAAATCAAGGGCTGCATCGGAAACAAAATATCCTAAATTAAAATCACCTTGAGCCGCAGAAGTTGTCATTTTAACAGTGAGCAAAACATCTTCCGTATCAACAGCTGTTAAATGAGATTGCGATGATTGATACACAACCCATTTCATACCAGCACCGCTTGGATAATGAGATTCAATTGAATCTGTCCAAAAATCAACTTGTCCGCCAGGTTCTGCGTCCGATGAATCCGGATCTAAATAAGTGCAATAATCAGTGTAACTGGTGCTTGTGAAATAAACACTATCAATGGTCCAATCATCAGGAATTAGAAATCCCGCAATACCATAATGTGGTGTGGCATCCGATTGACCCTCGACCGAAACAGTTACAACAGATGTTATTTGCTCCCCTCCCATAGCTGTTGAAGGCTGGCTGACAAGTGTAATTACAAAACAGCCGGCAATTACTGCAGCAATGATGAACGCTGCTGCAAACGCAAATCTAACAGTAGTTTTACTGTGCATTTTATTCTCCTATGTTTTATTAAATGATAGGAACAACATTGAAATAGAAAACTTTTTCAGGCAAAATTTTAACCTCCTTTTTTAATGCCTTTTTGTTTCATCTTTATAAATTTTATTATTTAAAATGTTTTTTATTAAGATCATTATTTTAGATACACCATTTTCTTCGTTATTATAGAATTTTCTGTTTGAAGTGAATAAAAATAAATTCCACTTGCTAATGATTTCTCTTCTAAATTATTTACATCAAAAGTGTAAGAATGAAATCCGGCATTTAATCTATCTTTTACTATTTCTGAAATTTTATTTCCTAAGATGTCATAAACGATTAATGAAACATTAGACTTCTCCTTTAATCTAAAATTAATCTTCGTGGAAGGATTAAATGGATTAGGATAATTCTGTTCAAGTTCATATCCTTCTGCAACATTTTCCATCTCTTGAACTTTGGTAGTTGTGGTGTCGTTAATTTTTAAGTATATAAATCGAGGCCTATAAATATCTGCGTCATTTAATAGCGCGGCAAAATCAAAAGAATTAACATTATAACTTATTAATAATTCATCATGAGTTGATAAACTTGGATGAGCTTTAGCATTGTACACAAAAATATTTTTATTCTGCAATACTTCAGGACAATTGTAAATTGTATGAAATATTCCAAACGGGCCCACAGGACTTTCACCCAATTTAACGGCAACAGTATTCCCGGATTGTACAACAAGTAAAAATTTATTACTGCGTAGCGGAGTTACGCTAAACTCTTGTGAAATTCCTGATGTTATAGATGCACAATTTTTAATGCTGTCTCCCCATTCAATGCCGTCCCAGTATTTCCATTTGTCAAAATGTTCGATGTCTTTGGGAAAAAATCTTGCGGCAACAAGGTCTTTTCCTGAGCCGGTAGATTTAGGGCCATAAATATAGATATAACCATCAAACGAAGGATTGCCGGAAATTTCTGTCATCGGCATTATTGCTTGCCCTAATAATATATCGGTTCCATTTTTAGAATCTTTATAAAAAAGAGGCGTATCAAATTGCTGAACATTTGATACAAAATTTTGTTGGTCATATGTAAATTTTATAAGAACTGCTCCATTTATTTCAAAACCGAAAGCACCGCTTCCATTTGCATTTAATCGAATTGCAAAAACGTATATTGTATCGTCAATGGAAATTCCATCCATCTGCCAATACCAATCTCCTGAATGCGCATTAGGTGTCTCCGGGACAAATACAGCTTGAGGATTATTGGAAGAATCTTTTCTCCAGAAAAAACTAATGCTGTCTTTATTTGGATGAGTGTTAGGCATAAATGCCAAAGTATTATTAATTAGCTTGGAGTTCATTCTGTGATTATTATTATCGACTTCTCCAATAAAAGTATCACTGAACAAAATTAAATGTTCATCATTCGAATTGGCAGAGGGCTGTTCAGATCCGTTTAATGGAATTGAATAAATACCATCCGATCCGGTCCAGCCGCTTGTTCTGTCAAGTATTTCATCCCATTCAGGCGCAGGCCGGGTTTCAAAAATTGAAGTACATAAATTAGAATCCGGAACTCCAATAGGATGTGGAAAGGAAACCGGTGTCCACTGCGGATTACCGGAAGACAACAAACCGGTAGTTGCTTTTGTGGTTAAGTAACCGATATTAAAACAACCTTCAGTTTGCCCAACTTTCATTTTTAGATGAACTATAAATGAAGTTGGATCATTATATGTGTATCCTGTATCAGATAATAAAACAAACCACTTCATATTGCTGCCGTAGTTTGCATTTGGAAAGTATTTTTCAACAGAATCTTGCCATGCTGCGGACTCATAGAAAACGCCGTCACCTAAAACGGATGTATAATCGGCAGAAATGAATTCCCAATCTTTAGGAGCAACAACACCTACTAATCCTTTGTGAACATTTGTTTCAGGAACAATTGTGCTTTGAATTGAAAGTTCTACATCGATTGTTTCACCGGGTTGTGCTGATTTGGGCTGCTTAACATAGTCGAACAAACACCCTTCTAACGCTTGCGAACTAATTATTGTACACATAATAATAATATATTTTACCAGTTTATTTCTCATAAAGATTATTTTGTAACGGTTTCATTTTCATTAAATGAAATTTTAATAGTAGCAATTTCATTCGGACGTAAATCAATTTTTATAGCGCCTTCAACCACTTTTAATTTTTTTTTCTCCTCGCCTAAATACGTAATTAACGAAGCTGTGGTATTCCTTAAAAATTCTGAAGAAATATTTCCGGCAGCATTTTTATATGGATTCATATTCTCAACACGAAGCAAGAAATAATTATTTTTTTCAGAAGGAATTATTGTTAATAGATTGAGGCATGGATTATCGATATTAAAATAACTTTGATGCTTAGGCTCTGTTCTGTACCAGCTTTTTCTAATAATAGGAGGAGTATTTATTTCCCAACCAAATTGAGAAGTAAAGATAGGATCAAATTTTCCCTTTTGATTTGTGAAACTATATCTGAAAATTATTTTCCCGGAATTTTCTTCATAACGATTCCAATTTTTTGGAAAATTATTTACTAAGGATGATATTAAAACTTTTTGGTTACTGTTTTCTCGCAAACGGATAACTCTTGCATCCAATGAAGTCCAGCTTATTGATTGATCATTATTATACAATGCTGCTGATCTCCTAATCGAAAATCCATCTTTGTTTGTTCCCGGCATTTTATCTTTTTCCGGATCAATAAATCCTCCTATTATTTCTGGTCGTATTTCTTGATTTTCTATTTTAAATGGAAATGCAATTGCATATTCTTCAAGCTTGTCGGTTGGTTTTAGTTTTGACGTATTTACTTTTTGTTCAATATCAATTCTATCAACATTATTCCACAGAATATATTTTGTACATTCAAATAATTCATCGTCTCTTTTTATCTGAAGTATAATTTTAGCCGGGCTTTCATCCTTTATCTCTAGTTTTTCGTTAGTAAAATTTAATTGAGAAAAAGTTTGATTATCCTGGAACTTTTCCATTAAGGGCCGATTAAAACCAAGAGGATTATCTTTATCTATTAATTCTTTATTCGATTTCTTATCAAGAATACTTAAAATTTTATTTGATGATTTATCAAAAGTTATTTTGTAAAATTGATTTTCAATTGAATTGTCTGATACTTTTAAACCAGTATTTATGTCTTCATTTGGTTTTGTGATTGCTTGCAGTCTAAATTTTTTGAAGCCAAAGGATGGCAAATTTTCTGCAACAAAATATAATTTAAAACCATTTCTAAAACTTTTTACCCTTTGATTCGTCTCGAGATCAATTACTTCGTATTGCTGCATATTTTCTTCTGTGAATTGAACTTCAACAGGCGAATTTCTTTTCCATGATAAAGTGTTAAATACGATAATTCCCTCGCCGTCAAAACTTTCTTCAGGCTTGCCAATTCTATACATAGATCTTTCTAAAATTTCTTCTGTATTTAGATAGGCATTATGGACATAACTTTTTCGATATTCCTGCGTAATTAGATTATCAGCCGGGGAACCATAGCCATATTCAAGGCCGCTGCCATGCCCGCTAAAGTTAAGCATTGATCGGTATGCATCGTGAACATAACTGGAAAGTGGCTGCTTGTTTTTATCGATTAACCATGTTAAGGTTGATAACTTTTCTGCAGATAAAAGATTTTGCTGAACCCACCTGTGCTCTTTCATTCTTTCAGCTTCACCTTGATAAAAAACATCCCAGTTAGAAGTCCAATCCCCTCTAATGATAGGTAAGGAATTTTTATATTTCTTCACAAACTCTTCCCCGAACTTTGAAACATTACTCGAAATAAACTTGGGATATTCATATTCCTTGTTCCATTTAATCATATTCAGAAATTGATCCTTTGGAACAATGCTGTTATCTGCAAACGCACTGTTCAATAAGATCATATCATATTTATAACCGCGTTCCACTAATTTGTTTATTCGTTCCCACATTCTTTGCTCAATTGCTAAAATTCCTCTGTCGCCTTCAAGTCCGTATGATTTTCCTTCATTATAAGCTTCATTTAAATACGTAACTATTTTACTGCTGTCTGATCCTTGCCATACAAACGCCTTAGGTAAAGACTTTTGGATATTATAATCATTGAAGAATTCATTTATTCCTTCAGCAAGAAAATTAACGCCGGCATTATTTAATACTTGCGGCACAATCCATGCTTCCCCGGGAACATCATTGTAAACAGCAGCATTGAATTTTAATCCATACTTATCTTTCAATTCTTTTGCTTTAAACAATGAACTAATCATTTCTTCTTCTCCGACCCAGCCTGTAAACGGATTGGAATATAAAGGTGAAGCGGCAATACGGCCTTCACCTATCAAATCAATAATTTTTTGAAATTGCTGCGGGCTTCGTGACTGCTGATATTGTTCCAGCTGCCATAGAGTTTCAATTGTCCAATTGAAATTCGGATATTCTTTACACATTTGTAAAACTTCATCAAGAGTATTCGCATGAATTTCTTTTACAACCGGTTGCGGATGAGTGTAGCCGATATCAGTATGTGCAAGCATCATCATGTGAAGCTGGTAATGCGGTTTCGGGCTTAACACCACTTCTTGATCAATATTTTCGTCCTTAGTTAAAAGTACAACTTTTGTTTTAACTTCATTTTTTATTTCCGGAATAAATATTTCATGCCTGCTTCTCCCAAAAGGGATTGAATCAAAATCGAATGAATAATTCTTATTTTCGATTTTAAAATCAAACTTACCCTTCATTGTTTTAGGATGAGGGGATGTTATTTCAACATCAAATCTTTGTTTTAAAGTGTCATCAAATTTCTTAAAATAAAAAGTTGATACTACGTTCACCTGTGAATGATTTATTTTTTCAGGAATATCTATTTTAATATTTTCTAAAGGTCTACCATTTTCACCAAGCAGCTTAAGATAGAATCCCCATTCCCATTTTATCATTGTAAAAAATGCTAATTCATTATTCGCATTGGAATTTCCAACTTTTACTAGAATTAAATTTTTCCCTTTCTTTAGATTTATCTTAATTGAATCTTGATCAATATTTGCATTTCTTGCATTCGCTACAGAATACACTTGTTCGCCATTTATAAATATTTTTCCAAATGAGTTGCTTCCGAATTTTAAAATAGCTTTCTGATCAACCGGACTCTCTACATAAGACGCCGCATATCCGGTAATTGCATACCAAATTTTCTCAGGAACATTTCCTGGAAGATTCCATCGAATTGATTGGTTAAAATCTAAAAACCCGTTTGAAGAAATTGATTGCGGAATCCATTTAGCATTATCACTTTTTAATATTGTGTCATGTTCAGTTTTACCCCAAAATGGCTGAATGTTTTTTTCATCAATAACATCACTGTCCGATGGAACGCCGAACCCCGTCAATGGTTGATCAAATGGACCTGCTGAGAGCCAGTATGGGATAAAACCGTCTTTTGTCAATGCTAATTGTTTCGATTTAATATCTTGAGCAAATGTTTGTAATCTGATAAAACTGGTTGCCAGCATTAAAACAAAAGCTAAATACAATTTTATTTTCAATTAAATTCCTTTTTAAATAATTCAATTTATTTCAGAACGAATTTCTTTCTGAACTAAAATTCCAATCCGATTGTTATTCTTTGAATATCTGTGAAAATTATTTCTGAAGGTGTATAAGAGTAATCTATTTTTATTCTTAGAGTAGTAGTTATTGCCGGAGTAACTCCCAATCCAAATGAAAATTTTCCTATATCATTATTAATTCTGTATCCGCCTCTAACTTTTACCATGTTAATTAAAGTTCCTTCAATTCCAAAATTTACCCATTCATTATTATCTGTAGGATGGACAAGTTCAGCTGCGGCCATAAATCTTAAATCATTGGATGAAAATAATTCATCTGCTGCACTAACTCTGAATAATAGCGGCGTTCTATACACTTGATTAACAAGCTTCATATCCGGCCCGAAGTGTTGTAAGGCAAATCCTAATTTTAATTGCCGAAAGCCTGTATAATAAATTGTTCCTATATCGAAAAGAACATTGTTGAGTGAATAATCATCCAATTTTTCATTTACGTATTTTAACTGCAGACCTATTGATAACCTGTCAGTAAATCTTCTTGCTGCGGCTAAAGCAAAAAGTAAATCACCCGCTTTAACCATTCTTCCTGTTCCATCTGGCTGAAGTGCAGTTGTTTCTTCAAAGGGATTAATATCAAGTGATATTGCACTTATTCCAATTACAAAAGATGCTAACGGAAAAGCAATCACGGCTGCATTATGCTTACTATCAACTAACCAGCTATTATGCGAAAATGAAACTTCTTTTTTCTCAACGTAAGCTATTCCTGCCGGATTCCAAAAAACTGCATTAGCATTATCAACTATTGCTGAAGCGGCGTCACCTAAAGCAGTTTCCCTGGCTCCGACTCCGATTTTCAGAAATTGCAATCCAGATGAACCGGCTTTGGAAAAATCAAAACCATAATCAAATTGAGCATTAGTTACCGAAAAACTTAAAGTTAAAGTTATAGCCATAAAAATTTTGAAGATCTTATCCTTCATACAATTTCTTTCTTACTTGATAATTAATAGAGTCCCTTTGGCACTGCCAACGTCAGACTCAACTGTCCAAAAATAAATTCCCGGCGCCGTTCGCTGTCTCGCGTCAGAAAGTTGATCCCATACTTCTTCGCCGGAATTAGAATTATCATGACGTAGAGTTTTAACCAGTTCACCGCTTGAAGTATAAATCTTAATAGTGCAAAGAGCGGGAAGATTTGACCAGACGATGTAATTTTCTGTTCCGCCGGTTGGAAATCCGGAAACTATTTTAAAAGGATTTGGAAATACCTTCACATTAAGGGTATTTTCTGCAGCGTTTCTAGTTGCTTGAATTGCCGTCTCATTTCTATTAGTGAGCCAGCTTTCATTTCCGTTGCTATCGACTGAAGTAACTGAATAAAAATATCCGGTTGCAAGACTAATTGAATTATCTTCATAAACCCATTTGTGTAGATCATCACTAAAATAACGTTGTTTATCTGTTGCTCTACTTGGGCTTATTTTCCGAATCATAGTATAAGGTCCAATAAATGATTTATCACTTCGGTAAATTCTATACTCCTGGAAATTATTTTTTCCGCTAACCGGATTGCTCCATGTTCCTTCAATTGGAGACCACGAAATTGCAATTGATTGGTTACTTGGCTGAGCAAAAATTTCAATTTCGGGAGAAGGCGGCGGAACAGAAGCTAATTGATAATTGTTTTCAAAAAGGTTTTTTGCTCTGTCAATTGAATGTCTTAATGAATCCAATCCTTTAGGAAGTTCTGGCTGAGAAATCAAACCTTTCAATGCTTCTTCTAAGGCAATTCCATTTACTGCTTCAACAATTACAATTTTAATTTTTGCATTTGGATTTATGTTGTAAGGACCGGCAGCCAAAAGCATAAATGGAGTTATTCTTTCATCCGGTTGTGCTTGTAAAGATTTATCATCTCCCGATAATATTTTATATAAATTCTCAGCGTTCGAACTGCTGATAGTTAAGAATCTTTCATTGTTCAATAATTGCGCGTACAAAATTGTGGCAGGCTGGTTTCTGTTATCAGAAGCTGCGTCTGCATAAAGCATTGCAAAACCTGCATAGCCTGGAGTCCGTAATTCATTTGCAGCTTCATAATAATTTCCAACATCGTTTGGTATGCTGAAGTTAGGAGTATCGTCATGGGCATAAAGTAACGAACGAGTCGAATCGTAATTAACTAATTCATCAGTTCTGTTAAAATCATCTCCCCATCCGTTATGAACTACAAAATCCTGATAACTCGGACGAATTAAATGAGGGAAACCTATATAAACATCAGTAATCTCAAATGAATTTTGATTTGTAATTTCATATTCAGAAATAATTGAATTATTATGATTTACAAAACTCCAGGCACGGCTAATTCTTGTTACAAAAATATTTTCTGTTGTTTTCCAATTTGCCGTTATAACTTCTTCGGCTTCGTTAGGATTAAAATCAACTGAACCTATATAATTTTCAGTTTTTGTAATTGGCTCAAATGTTCCTTTATCAACAAAAGAAAATGGCCCATTTTCGGTGAAGAAAATTGAACCATCATTTCGTTTTCCGCCAATCCACATTCCAGCGCCAACCATGTATGATCGCTGATCATCTTTATTCAAAACATGCGGCCCGCCCGGCCAATCCATGCTTGGGTAAGTTTCAAATCTGTTTGTGGGATCGGGTGCTCCAATGGTTCCGTCATCCTTCATTGTTTCCCACAGATTACCGCGGTCGTGTAATTTGAAATCTGCATTTCTTGACTGCGGAAAAACTAGAATCGAAAGACTTAAATTCAGAATTATGAAAAATAATTTTTTATTTAATCGCATAAAAAATATCCGGTATACTTTATCTTCATGATTTTTTAAAAAAATTAAAATGAATATTTAGCTCCAAGATAAACCCTTCTTTTTTCAAAATAAGTTTGCCAGCCTATATCATAGCCTCCAGCATCAACGGTGGAAATTGCACCTGATTCTACGAAATTTTTGGTAGCATTTGCATCAAAAACAACATCGCCAAAAGACCTTAGATTTTTAGTATCAAACAGATTAGTAATCTGAGCATAAATCAACAAATGATGTGCTTCAAAAAATGCTATATCTTTTTCTATTCTGAGATCCACATTTTTAGTTGCCGGATATCTGTAGTTATTATATGTGTCCGGTGGATCATTCGGAGTGAGGTAAGTGAATGTCTGTCCGCTAATGAATCTAAATAAAATGCTGGCGCTTACATCTTTAAGAATACTTCCCCAAAAATTTTCTGCCCATTCATCAGGATATTTTAAATATAAATTAGCTCTTAATATATGCGGACGGCTGAAACTTTTTTCAGTAGGAATTCTTTTATTTACTTCAGTATCCCATTGATACGTAATATTTCCTTGACCGTCAATTATAACAGTTTTTGGACTTGCTCTTCCTTGAGTTGAACGGGAGAAAGAATAATTCAAATCTAAATTAAATATCCTGCTAAAAACTGAACGCAGAGAAATTTCAAATCCTCTTGAATCACCATAATCTCCTGGCAGATACGCGGCATAAGATTGATTTGCAGAAACTTGATCTTTAAATGGATCGTAGCCTTTTATAGCTCTATCAAATAATCCTACTCTTTCTTGTGTCTGATCAAAAACGTCCTTGTAAAACGCTGTTACATCAAGCACTGCTATATCTTCAAAATTTTGTTTTATTCCTGCTTCAAACATAATTGTCTTTTGCGGCTTCAGTGGTTCAGCTGTATAGGCAACAACTCTTTCCGGATCACCATCATTCGATGGAATATGTTTTGGAACTCTTCCTTCCTGTGCTGCCAATTGATCTTCGGCAATCATTTGTGTTACAATATTTTCCGGCCTGAAATAAATAAACTCAAACATTTGGTCGATTGGAGGCATTTGATAATAGTGGCCGTAATTGAAATGCAAAAGAGAATTTTCTGTGATTGGAAATGATACTCCAAATCGCGGACTAATCATTGTATAAGTTCTTGCAGGCGAACGCTTTTTATTTAATACATTTTGAAATGAATATTTTACATGTCCATCCGAATCTATTTGATCGCCGTCGGGATCTTTTGAAGCATCAAATAATGGATCAACAGCTAAATTGAAAAGGTTTGTGGGATCAAACCAATCTCTATTAGGATCAAAGAGATCATATCTTATTCCCAAATTCAAAATCATACTCTCAAATTCCATTTTATCCTGAATGTAACCAGAAACTTGAATTGGATAATATGCTTCATTCAATCCTCTGTTTAGCCAGTATTTAGGATTGTCATTGTAGGAAGGAAAACGCCAGCTGTCTATCTCATCATATTTATTGTATCTAAATTCAAATCCGCTTTTCAGTAAATTATTTTTATCAAATTGCCAATTTATATTGCCTACTAAAGAAATATCTCCGGTTTTATCTGTACCAACTAACAACGGGGCGTATTTATCGAAAGGTTCTCCCTCAAATCCATCATATCTTTGAAATCCAAACAATGTTGGATTTTTGCTTCGTCCAATCTCTGTATATGCGCTTGGTCTTTCTTTAAATTCAATTGATGATCCGCTTAGTTTTAATTCATAAAAAAGATTAGTCGTAATAACATTCGAAAAATGCAACCCTGCGTTAAGTGTATAAGTATCTATCAACGAACCCCAGCCGCGATAATATTTTGCTTGATTAGTAAAATCACCATTCTCCTGCAAAGTTGAATATCCGTAATGATAGTAATGTCCGTTCAATCTCAGCTTCATTTCTCTTTGATGGAAAGTAGTGCTTAATAGAATATCTTCAGAATGCTTAGAATCTCTTGGATGCGGCAACGTATAGGATTCTTGTTTCAGTTGTGAGGAAAGAAAGAAATTTGTGTTTGCAGTAAATGGAATTGGTCCACCTAAGCTTCCATTAATTGTATAGTCAGGTATTTTAGTATAATCATAAATTTGAGATTGCCTATACGGAGTCCACCAATTCGGATCGAGGCTGCCGTCCGGCAGGGTATGATCTAAAAATTCTTTTTCGGTTTTGGGATCATACAAGTAATTTCCAAAGTGATGCTGGCCGGGAAATCCATAAATATATTCCAATGAGCCTGTGTACCTGTTGCTGCTTCCTTCTTTTGTAATTACACTAATTACACCGGACTCGGCTTCACCATATTCTGCATTAAATCCACCGGTTTGCACTTGAACTTCTTGAACTGCATTTAGATTAACATTGATGGTAGAAATTCCCCAATCTGCTCTGCCGCCAACAAGAGAGGAATATCTAACTCCATCTACATACCATTTCACTTCATCCTGACTTCCACCTCTAACCGAATATCTTTGCTCTCCTCTTCCGGCGGAACCCAATCCGCCAACAACCGGAATAGGATCAAAGAAAACACCAGCTTGTAAAAAGACAGCTTGTTTAGTATCAATAACTGGAAGTCTTGCAAGTTCTTCAATTCCCACAAACTGTGTGGAAGATGTAATGTCCTTTTGAATAATCGGCCTTTTTGCTACAACTATAACTTCTTGATTTAGCTGAACGCTGGTTTCTTCAATTTCAAAATTGATATGAGTTGTTAAGTCTACTCTAACATTAACATTTTTTATTAGAACATCTTTATATCCTATCATTGATGCCTTAAGAGTATAATTTCCGGGGGGCACTTGAAGAATAAAATATTCGCCATTAAGATCTGTGGCTGCACCTAATGATGTTCCTTGCACTATTACGTTGACCCCAGGAAGCGGTTCTTTGGTTGTTTTATCCAGCACTGTTCCCTGAATTTTTCCGGTTACTCCTGCAAATACCTCGAAGCTGAAAAATGCAGTAAATAAAAATGCTTTAACAAATTTTTTATTTAGTAAAATTAATTTCATGATGTTTTATTTTGATTGAAATTATTTTTATTTCTATTCTTTTAATCCGCTCATAGTAAAAGCCTGTATAAAATATTTTTGGAAGAAGAAGAAGATAAATATCATCGGCAGCATCATTAACACAGAAGCCGCCATCAGTAAAGCCCATTCAGTCATATGCTGGCCGACAAACATTCCTAATCCCAAAGCAAGCGTTCCTTTCATTTTATCCGATAAATAAATCAGCGGCCCGATAAAATCATTCCATGAAAACATAAATGTTAAAATTGCAACCGTTGCAAGTGCCGGTTTTGCAAGCGGAAGAACAATACTCCAATAAATTCTAAGTTCAGAACAGCCGTCAATTCGTGCTGAATCCAAAAGATCTTTGGGGATTGTTAAAAAGAACTGCCGTAATAAAAATATATTAAAAGCTCCACCGCCGAAAAATGCCGGAATTGTTAAAGGTTTAAAAGTATTCAGCCAGCCAAATTCTTTAAATAAAACGAAGACAGGAATCATGGTCACTTGCATGGGCAGCATCATCGTTGCTAACACAAAAATGAATAATGCATTTCTTCCCGGCCAATTCAAGCAGCCAAAAGCATATGCAACTAATGAACTTGATAAAACAGTTCCAATAATTGTAGCCGAAGAAACAAACACAGAATTTTTTAAATAAGTGAGAAAAGGCATTCTCGTAAATACCTCTTTATAATTTTCCCAATGAAATATTTTAGGAATCCAAACAGGTGGAATGGAAAATATCTGTGCTTCCCCTTTTAATGAAGTTGAAACAATCCATAAAAACGGAATTATAAAGAATGCAGCAAATATTAAAAGTAAAATAAAGATCATTACTTTATTAATGGAATATTTTTGCTTCTCATTTTTCAAACTCAACGGTTTCCCCCTTCATAATAAACCCATCGTTTGCTTACTTTAAATTGAATTGCCGTAATGATTAATGTGATAACTAATAATAGCCACGCCAATGCTGAAGCATAACCCATGTTAAAATCATTAAATGCTTTATTGTATAAATAGAGATTGTAAAAAAGTGTTGAATTTAAAGGGCCGCCTTGAGTCATTATATATGCTTCAACAAAAACTTGAAGAGAAAAAATCACTTCTAAAATCGACCACAAAAAAATGACCGGGGAAATTAATGGAACTGTTATATTTCTGAATTTTGTCCACCAGCCGCCGCCGTCAATTTCAACTGCTTCGTAAAGATGCTGAGGAATTCCTTGAAGGGCTGCCAGAAAAACAAGCATTCTTCCACCGCCAATTGACCACAAGCTCATTATTACCATGGATGGTTTTGACCAATTTGGATCGAGCAGCCACAATGGCCCTTGTATTCCGAAGAAAGAAAGAAAAGAATTAATTAAACCGTATTCTGGATTTAACATCCACAGCCATAAAACCGATAACACCACACCAGTAACAATTGAAGGAATAAAATAAATTGTTCTAAATATTTTAATTCCCTTTACGGCATTATTTACTAACACTGCTAATAAAAGAGAACCAATAATGCTTAACGGAACTCTTAAAACAGTGTAGACAAGAGTATTCCAGATTGAGAGCCAAAAATAATTATCTTCAAAAAGCAATTGATGATAATTTCTTAATCCAATGAATTGCGGAATTCTTAGAACATCGTATTGGCATAGACTATAATAAAATGAAACCAAAATTGGATATAGCCCAAAAACTAAAAACCCCAAAACCCACGGAGAAATAAAAATAAACCCAACAATCGCTTGCGATCTTTTAAATGGGTTTTTCCATATTTCTGTGAATTTTTCTTTCAATTATTTATATCTCCAAAATTCATTTTGCTTCTAACATAACTATCATATTCTAAGGATTGATCAAGCTGATATTGAATAGCTTCTTGTGCCTGTAATAAAGCTGCTTTAGGAGTTTGAAGATGATGGATTGCTCTTTCACGCGCACCTAAAAATTCTCTCCAAAAAGCATCATGAGCCATCGGAACAATTGCCGGCGTTTGAGCATAATCAATCATTTTAACTAAAGTCTCAATCGATTTATTATTTTTAGTGAATGAAGAATCATTTGCGGCAAGCTGATTGGCAGGGAATAATATTTCTTCTTGCGAATTCATTTCTTCTAATTGTATTTTTTTACTAACGGCAAATTTCATGAAGCTCCATGCGGCTTGAACGTGTTTTGAACCTTTGGGAATTGCAATCCACCAGCTTCCGGTTGATGATGCGGTTTGATGTCCTTTAAAAGTAGGAATCTCTGAAACACCATAATCTAAATTTGGATTGTATAATTTTATCTGATCTATAAAACTATTGTCTAAAACCATCATAGCAATTTTTTCAGAAATAAATCCATGCTGATCTGCGTATCCAAATCCCGAAATAAATGATGATACTTTATCAATCGGGTAATCATTAAAATAGTTCACAACCCATTGTAGGCTGTTAACAATTGCCGGACTCGTTAAATTTACTTTCTTCCCATCTTTAGAAAGAAACTTTGCTCCCAATTCCCAAGACATTAATAAAAAGGTTTGCACATTGCCATAGTGAGGGATAAATCCCATTTGTGTATATCTTTTTTGTTCGTCTTGCTTTGTTAAAACTTTTGCATATTGAACTACTTCGTCCCAGGTTTTAGGCGGTTTATTCGGATCTAAACCTGCTTCCTTAAATAATTTTTTATTATAGAAAAAAGCATATGAAGTTGAATAAAGAGGAATAGCGAAAGTATGATTTTGCCAATTCATTTCCTTCCATAACGCAGGGAAGAAAATTGTCGTATCGAATGATGATTGTTTAATTAAATTATCAAGCGGAGTTAAAGCCATCCTGGAGGCCCATTTGGCAACCGGTGAAACAAGATTTACAATGTCTGGAGGATCATCACTTAAAATTGAAGTTAAAACTTTTTTCTCATGTTCATTCCAGGGAAGCGGAGTGCACTCAACAACAACGCTGTCCTGAATAGCATTAAATTCTTCAGCGTGATAAGGAATTTGCTCTTTTGCGCCTGTAACATACCAATACCGCAAATGGATTTTCCCATCATCTTTTTGCTTTGAGTCAGGCATGAAAAGCATAGCAGCAAGAAGCAGGATTAATAATATGCCGCCAATTAATTTTATTTTTTCCCTCATGAAATAAATCTCTCTTCTCAATATTATTTAGGGGAAACTATAAACTAAAAAATGAACCGATACTTTTATCAGTCGTGATTACTTTTTCTCTCGTTGGATTTCGATTGAATAAGTAAAACTTTCCGCATTATAATAACCAACATTATATTCCACCGGCCTTCCGCCGGGATCAAGAACGAAACGTTTTCTTTTTAGTATTGGTGCATTTTTTTTGATGCCAAGTTTCTTTGCAATTTCTTCATCAGCAAGTTTTGCGCTTATTTCTTCTTTGGAAACTGAGACGATTGTATGAAAATCTTCTTCCAGCATTTTATATAAAGGTTTTGTAAAATCTTCTTTTCCTGTCAGACCTACTCTTGGATGGAAATATGAAACGAAATGTACTATCGGACCAGAATCTAATCCTCTAAGTCTTTCCATCTTTATCACTAATTTATCATCAGAGATAGAAAAAAATTTAGCAACCGATGCACCGGCTTCAACCCAATCGACATTTATTTTATAATTTATAAATGGTATACCTTTTTCATTCATTTCCTGTGTAAAGCTATGCCAGGAATCTAATTTTGTTGTAACTGTATTATCAGAAACTTTTGTCCCGACACCTTTTTTCCTAATTAATAAACCTTCATAAACTAAACGGTTTGTTGCATGCCTAACTGTATTTCGGGAAATGCCTAATCGCTTTGCAAGTTCTACTTCATTGGGAAGAAGCTTGCCTTTACTGTATTCAGGCTGATCAATTAATTGCCTAAGCATTCTTTCAACTTGAATGTGCAATGGAACGGCACTTTTATGATTAATTTCAATAACCATTGTTGGAGAAATTTTTATTGCGTTTTTATATTTTTATTATTTAATTGGGAATGTCCATATGTTCATACATATCAACTATTCTCAACTTAAAAATTGAAATCTTTATTGTCAAGCAAAATATTCTACAATTATTATTTTTTATTTGAATCTTACTCGGATTCAATATAATTTACTTTAGGTAATTAATTTTTCAGGAGGCGCGAATGTCTAACGGATTAGAATTTCAAAACAAGGTCGCAATTGTAACCGGCGGCTCAATGGGAATAGGCGAAGCTGTAGTTAGAATTTTATCCGAAAGAGGTGCGACTGTTGCTATTTTTGATATTGCCGAAAAGGAAGCAGCTGCTGTACTGGAAGAGATTAATTTAAAAGGCGGGAATTCAATTTTTATAAAAACTGATGTTTCCAAATCCGACGAAGTGAAAATGGCAATTGAAATAGTTTTGAATAAATTCAATAAGATAGATATTGTTTCAAATAACGCTGGCATTCAGCGATATGGCACTGTCGAAAGTACAGAAGAGAATGATTGGGAAAATGTAATGAGTATAAATTTGAAAAGCGTTTACAACGTCTGTCATTTTGCAATTCCGCATTTAAAAAAAACAAAAGGTTCAATAGTTAACATGACTTCAGTACAGGCATTTGCAACTCAAAGAAATGTTGCTGCGTATACAACTTCAAAACATGCACTGATTGGATTAACAAGAAGTATGGCTCTAGATTTTGCCCGCGACGAGATAAGAGTTAACTGCGTAGCTCCGGGCACAGTTGATACTCCCCTTTTGAAATGGGCAGCTTCATTGGATGCAAACCCGGAATCAGTTTATGAAGCTTGCAGACAAATGCATCCGCTTGGAAGAATAGCCTCGCCTAAAGAAGTAGCGGAAGTCGTTGCTTTCTTAGCGTCAGAAAAAGCATCATTTGTAACCGGAGCCGTTTATTCTGTTGACGGCGGATTACTTTTACCTATTGGAGGCGAGCCGAAAATTGAGTAGGATTATTAAATTGTAAGAAGGATTACAACATGAAGCTAAACAATTTTATTCATTACACAAACATCGATTTAATGCCCGGCGTTCCTTTATATGTTTATGCGATAAAAGGCGAGCACTATAGTGTCTTGATTGATACAGGCATTAGTCAGATGAAAAATCAAATAATAAATTTATGTGATGAAGTTGATGAAATTAAAAATGTATTAATAACTCATGCGCATGCTGATCATATTGGGTGCAACCGAGCTGTTAAAGAACATACCAATGCCGAGTTTTGTGCGGCGGGAGCAATTGATTGGATAGAAGATTTAGATATCCATTACAAAGAATTTTGTATTCCTTCCGACGACTTGCCAGATTCACCTGAACAACAAGCTGAAATAATGGGACTCATGGATGGGCCTGTTCATATTGATATTAAATTAGTTGAAGGAACAATTTTTAGACTTGGGAAAAACATCGAATTAAAAACACTTGCTTTCCCTGGACATAAATTAGAAGAAGTCGGATTTTTAGAAATTCATTCCGGAACTCTATTTATGGGAGATGTATTTCTCGCTTTAGCTGCACCTTTCTTTCATGGTTTTCAAACCGCTGCAGGATTTAGAAATACATTAAATAGAATTGTAAATATGCTTGATTCTGGAGAAGTAAAAAGAATTCTTCCCGCACATCATCCCCCGCTTGAAAAAAATGATGCACAAAAAATTATAAATAAAACTTTTGAATTTTTAGATGATGTTGAAAATGCAGCGTTGAACGAAGCAAAAGGAATTACATTTTCAAATTTATGGAAAAACGTTTGTAAAAAATTAAATAAGCAGCTTGAATTCAGAGGTTATGCCATGCTTCAAGTTCAAGTAGATGAATTAATTTCTGCAGGCAAATTATATAAAGACGATAATAAAATTTTTAAAAGATGAAAATCATTCAAATAAAAAATAATAAAGTATCGTTAGGAATTACTGAGCAAGGCGGGCAACTATCAGATGTTACATTTATCACCGATTCCAGAATTATTAAACCAATGCATAAAGCTCATTGGGCAGATGAAAAGCTTGATGATTCATTCCCGCCAATGCTTAAAATTTTACGCGGCGATTTTTTTTGTGCGCCTTTTGGAGATAGCGATATTTTAGAAAACGAAACAAGGCCGCATGGAGCTAGTGCAAATGATTTATGGAATATAGTTAGCCAAACTGATTCGAGTGTTGAATTGGCTTTGGACAAAAAAATTATGGGCGCTGAGCTTCGAAAAAGAATTTATTTGAAAAACGATGAGTCAGTAATTTATCAACAACACGAATTTATCGGTGGAGAAGGAAAAATTCCAATTGGACATCATTCAATGTTAAGAGCGGAAAAAAGATTACAATTAAGTTTTTCAAAATATGTTTGGGCTGGAACACCAACAAATGAAATTGAAGTAGAACCAAATGGAAAATCATTCTTAAAATATCCGCAGACTTTTAATGACTTATCAAAAGCTTAGGCTAAATGACAATTCATTTGCTGACTTAAGAATTTATCCAACATTTGAAAATCACGAAGATTTACTGATGTTAATTTCTGACGATACTTTTCCATTCTCTTGGTCTACAGCTTCATGCCCGGAATCAGGCTGGTTATGGTTTACATTAAAGAATCCAAAAATATTAAGCAGTACAATTTTGTGGATGAGCAACGGAGGAAGAAATTATCCTCCTTTTTCCGGCAGGCATAAAAATGTAATTGGAATTGAAGAAGTCACAAGTTATTTTCATTTAGGGCACAAAGCATCAATCGAGACTAATGAATTAAATAAGCTTGGTTTTAAAACTTTTATTGAATTATTTCCAAATAAAAATATTAATATTCCTTATATATTCGGATTAACTGAAATTCCAAATGATTTTAAAGAAGTAAAGAAAATTGAATCAACAAAAAATGGAATCAATATTATTGATGAAAAAGGAACTGCAATTTTTGTGAAAGTTGATATGAGTTTTTTGGGAAATTAAAAATATAAATAATGATATAAAACTTTTGGTATTTGCTTTAATATAAATCCCAGCATCCCCATCCTGAATTATAAGTTTTATTTTTTTCTTTGCCGAACAATGGCGGCTGATAAAAAACATTGACACCGTTTTCCGGTAACTTAAAGTCATAAACAGAATCATCTACACAGTCGCATCCTTTCCAAAAATTATCATCTCCTTTTGCTTGCAGAGAAGCTAAGGCTTTAGAATATTTTGGATAAATTTCAGAAAGAAGTGGAGCTATCTTTTTAATATTGTATACTGCGACTGAAATCATAGTTTCAGTTTTACTCTTCAGAATATTGAAAGCATGCTCAGCAAAATTATTTGTAAATCGATTTAAATTAATTTTTGGCTTATCATTAAGAGTCTTTAAATATCCTGGATTAAGATATGACAGATGAAGATTTCCAGGTGATGCGATTATATAATCCGCAATATTTGAAAGTTTTGAAATAATTCCTGGTGTTCCGTTATTACAGCTTGAAAGAACAACCAGGCTAAACTTTTTTATATATAAAGTCTTCTGAATGGATTTTAATCCTTTCACTAGAGAATCAATATTAAAACTTCCTAAAGGCTCTGACGCATCATAGCCTCTCCCATCAAGTTCAGGAATTTGGTGGCCGTAAAAAAGGAAAAATGTATTACTTATATTATTATTTACAGTTGACCGGTTTTGCTGAAACAAAGAGGATTCATTCTCAAAAGCCGATTGGTCTCTGTTTCTTGAGTATGAATCTTGATTAATTAAAACGCCGTTTCTATAATAGAAATATTCACCGTCATCTAAAGGGAAAAATAAAAAATGCCTTTCTTCTTTTTGATGAACAATAAATACTTCAGAATTTCTTAAACCTGTACCAATATTTTTTGCCTGTTCCAATGCCACCTCATCAGCTTGGAGGGCATCACCATTTAGATCATGGTATAAGTAATCACCATCTCCATGAATTACAAATACAATTGAATATTTTATTGGCTGTTCTGGCACATTAAGTTTGCTTGCATTTTCGGAACTACCGCATGATAGAAAAATTAATGATAAAGCCGCTGGAATAAAAAGATAAAGAAATTTTTTTATCATTTCGAAGAACTAATAATTTGATATTTGTTAAGGCTTCAATAAAAGAATGATTAGAAGAATAATTAATAAGGTTGTAACACTTATGGATATTACCAACGTGTTTGCCTGCTCAATTGATTGAACGCTATAGTTTGCAAACCTATCAAGGTTGTTATCATCTACTCTGGTGTATCCGTTCAGCCCATTTAGTTCATTATATTTATCGAGGGCGGTAGTTCTGTATATTTGAATACCTTTCTTTTCTTCTTTGGATAAAAAAGGATAGTTATTCAAAATATCCAGGGCAGTAAGAACCCTTCCATATGTTTTATTTAAAATTAATCTCTTTTCAGCTGGATCGTTGGTTTGCTTAACTTTTTGTGCGGCATCATTAAAATATTTTTTTAATTCATCTTTGGGATTGGTACCTGCAGCTGCAGTACTTACAAAGAGGAGTAAAATAAATATTATGGGGAAGTAAAATTTAGTTTTCATTCCATCTGCTCCTTTATATCTCATTCAAATTTTATTTAACCGTACATTACAAATGAACGAGAACTTAAAATGTGTTGTGAGACAATGCGCGAGATAAATTAGGAAGCAATGTGAAGTAACTCAAAATTTTAATTGGGGTGAATATGGTTTTGGATTGATATTGTCTTTATACGATATGCTTAGCTATAAGCTAAAAAGAAATATTTACCTTCTATATTCAATCTAATTTTAATATTAGAAACGCTGCAGAATAAAAAAGCCGGAAGTTATCCGGCAATATACTTTAGGCTGGTGTTTACTTGCTTAGCGTGTGTACTAAATTTTCACTTTTTTAACATCAACTTTTTTGTCGGTTGATAAACCCAATAAAAGATAAAGAGGGCAAGTACCCACAAAAGCTGTAACTAGTGGAATAAGACCAATTATTCCAAGCCAGTTTTGAGCATATATTCCCCAAGCAATAATTATTACTCCTAATACTATCCTAACAATTTTATCTGCTGATCCGATATTTTTTTTCATTTCCGCCTCTATTAAAATATTATAATTGAAAAATTACCTTATTAGGATTCAATCTTTTACAAAAGGATTCACTAAAAAAAGATTTAATTGCCGATAAAAAGTTTTAAACGTGATAAAAATCATAAATAAGGTTTATAGCTATAAATTATCCATCCAAATTAAATCCACTTCAAAACTTCTTACGTATAGTGACTATAGATGATCATAAATAAGCCATGATCATAAAAAGTGCTGACAATTTTATCATTAAATATTTCATAATAATAACCGAATAAACTCTGAGTGTTTATTCTTTTAAATCATTAAAAATCTAAGAAAGGAGTGATGATGTCCGAAAATTGTTCGAAAAACTATTTTCATTTTCTCACAATCATTAAAGATTATTTATCTACGAAAGGAGAATGATCACATGAAAAAACCACTATTTATTTTTGGGTTTTTGATAGTCACAATAGTATTTACGCTATTATTACAGAACCAAGCTCTTGCTTCAAGCCATAGAGAAGCACCCTTAATTAGTAATGATCCGCTGGCAGACAATACAGATTTATATGTGTTCAGGTCACCGGATGACACTAATATGGTTACAATTGTTGCGAATTATATACCTTTTGAATTACCTGAAGGAGGCCCTAATTATAATACTTTTGGTGAAAACATTCGGTATGAAATACATATAAAAAACCAAACTTCATCAACAACTTTAGGTAATGCAAAAGACGACATAACATTTCGCTTTACATTTACTCATGAAAATGAAGATCCAACTACATTCTTTAATATCAGATTAGGGAAACAGAACCTTAAAACTACTTACAAACTGGAAGAAAGCCGTGACGGCGGTTCGTCATGGAATACTTTAGTAAGCGATGGAATTGTCGTCCCCAATAATATCGGACCTCGTTCTATTGAAGGCAGTGCTGGATTAAATTCATCCTACAGTTCTTTAGTTCATGATGCCATTAAAACTTTGAGCAGCGGTACCAAAATATTTTGCGGACCGAGAGACGATGCTTTTTTTGTTGATCTCGGAGGCATTTTTGATTTGGGACAAACAAGAAGTTCATATGGTGAAGACGCTAATAATTCAGACAATGCCAGAGATGGGGTTGCAGGATTTAATACTCATTCCATAATCATGGAAATGCCTATTGATTATTTACAAAAAGATGGGCACAACACTTCAATGGCAAAAAATATTTTAGACCCTGATTTTGTTATTGGTGTTTGGGCATCAGCCAGCAGGCCAAAAATAAAAACGTTGTCGGATAACGGCGGCAAACCTACTTTCAGCGGGCCCTGGGTTCAGGTGTCAAGATTGGGAATGCCTTTAACTAATGAAGCAGTAATTCCAATTGGTGATAAAGATAAATGGAATTCTGTTACTCCTTACAGCGCTGAAGAACAAGATTTCATCAAATATTTTGCTAATCCTGAATTAGCTCTATATATGGATGACAGCCAATTCGGTGGAGCAGTTCCTGCGCTTTCAGATCTGAGAATTCAAACAATGTCATATCCTGCAATCGGAACAATTCCAGGTTATTCATCTCCGGGATTTGATTTCCGAAATGGAAAAGACGGAGCCTTTGCAGTAACAAAATTATCAACTCCGCCTGATCTATCAGGAACTGCATTTGCTGTTAATTTAAATGAAGGATTAGTTGGAGAAGGAATGCCGCGACTAGTAGACATATATCCAATATTCTATTTTGGCGTTCCCAACTTAATCCCTTATCAATTGGCCACAGGTAAAACCGGCGGGCCTTTAAGCGAAGGTAAACCTTTCATAAATAATTTTCTTCCTATTACTGAAGACAATGGAGAATTATACGGCGGTGATATGCTTCGTTTGAATATGGCTGTTCCGGTTACAGATAGAATGACGGATGAGTACAAAAATTATGCTTATCAGGGATTGATTAGAGCAGCTGCAATTGGTTTAACAGCTTCTCCATATAATACAAGTACAAAACTTGAAGCAATACCTCAGATGGATGGATTTCCAAACGGCAGAAGGCCAGAAGACGATGTAACAACAATTGAACTTCAGGCTGTGGGCGGATTAGTACTTGCTGCAGTTGGGCTTCCGTTTGATGACGCAGCAGAAGGCAATTATTCTGACTTGGCTTCAGATAACTTAGTTGCAGAGTTAACATACAATGCAGGTCCAACAAAAAATGATGTTCCTCTATATTCTTCATTCCCTTATTTAGCAGATCCGCATAGAGGATATGATTATGTTAAACAGCTTACAGCTAAAGGGCCTAACAGCACAGTTGATGTGCAGGATGGTAGTTTAGGAATAGGAGTTCCAAAAGGATTTATACTTGAACAAAATTATCCGAATCCTTTTAATCCTTCAACAAAAATCCAGTATAATATTCCAAAAGCGAATCATGTAAGTATTGATGTTTATGATGTTGTTGGCCAGAAGGTAGCAAATTTGGTTAATGCAGATAAATCTGCCGGCACATACAGCGTAAGCTGGAATGCTTCGGGTTTATCAAGCGGAACGTATTTTTATCAATTGAAAATAGGTAATGATATAATCACTAAAAAAGCTGTTCTACTAAAATGATAAAATGAACACCAGGATGCCGTATAAATTTGCGGCATCCTTCAATTAATCCGGAGATGAATAAAATGAAAAATAAAAAAATATTAATAGTTACCTTATCCAGTTTAATAATTGCCTCGTTAACTTTATTTCTGATATTAAATTCCAGTGAAAGCAAGATAGAGTATAATCTTCTGCCAAGAGTAGCAGATTCCGGGCATTCGGCTGAATTCAAAGTTGAACAAAAAAAAGTAATAGCGTTAAATAAGAAGATTAAAGAAAATCCAGAAGAAGGAAAGAATTATTTAAGCCTTGCACAAATATTTTTGGAAGAATCGAGAATAACCGGCAACCATCACTACTATATTCCAAGAGCTGAACAGTTAGTTGACAAAGCATTAAATATTAATAACAATGATTTTGAAGCAATGATAATTAAGTCATCAATTTATATGACATATCATCAATTTCACAAAGCTAAAAATTTAATTCAAAATGCTATTCATCAAAACAGCTATAATGCTTTTGCATACGGTGTTTTGACTGATGCATTAGTTGAACTTGGTAAATATGATAAAGCTGTAGAAGCATGCGATAAAATGTTAAGCATTCGTCCTGATCTTCGTTCGTATGCAAGAGCTTCCTACTTAAGAGAAATTCATGGACAAACACAAGGTGCCATTCAAGCTATGGTTTTAGCTTCGGATGCAGGAGTTATTGGGCAGGAAAATAGAGCCTGGACGCTTTATAACTTAGGAAATTTATTTTTAAATATGGGTAAACTTGATTCAGCTGAATATATTTATAAAGGAATATTAGAAGAAAGGCCTGGCTATGGTTATGCTTTAAGCGGTTTAGCGGATATAGAATTTGCCAAAGAAAATTATCCGAACGCGATTGAATATTTAGTCAAAGCAACTCATTTAACTCCTAATCATCTTTTCATTGAAAAGCTTGCAGATATTTATAAAGCAATGGATGATACTGAAAATGAAACAAACATGATCAATAAAGTACTTCAGTCATTTGCGCAGCATGAAAAAGACGGATATGACGTAGACAAAGAATATGCTTTGTTTTGTTCTAACCACAATGTGCATTTAGAAGAAGCTTTGGAACGGGCAAAAAAAGAATATGAAAGGCGCCCTCTCAACATAGAAGCTTTAGATACCTACGCTTGGGCTTTATACAAAAATAGCAAAAGCAAAGATGCTATTCATTTTGTTGAACGTGCATTAAGATTGAATACTAAAAAATCTCTTTATTATTATCATGCAGCTGCTATTTACGACGCAGCGGGAAATAAAGATTTATCGATCAAAAATATTAAAGAAGCTTTAAATATAAATCCTTATACAAAAGCTTTATATACTCTAATGGCAGAACACTTCAACATTCAATCAAATGTGATGGCATCGTTAAAATGAAATTATTAATAAAAAATATTTTAGCGTTTTTATTGCTCTGGAATATAAACATTACTGCGATGCATGATTTTCATATGAGCTATGGAGAATCAACATTAACCGATAAGTATTTTAAAGGCAAAATAACTTTTTACAAAAATGATTTTTTTGAAGCTTTAAAAAATTTTAATTCTGCTAGCACAAAAAATTTTTCAAGAAAAGATTACGACAAATTAAAAAAAAGCTATTTAGAGAATCATTTCCGGGTAATAATAAATGGCAGCTATAAACCGGATTTACAAATTACAACTAATAACGAGGATGATGCTTCCATATGGTTCAATTTTATTTTTCGGTCGGTTGAAGAAATACATTTAATCAAAATAATATTTAATCCACTTTTTAATGAATACAACGGACAGATGAATATTTTGAACATAATGACTCCCGAAGGAGAAGAAAGCAAAATATTTAAGGAATCTCAATCAGAATATGAACTAAAAATTTAGAGGATATTATGGAAAATTTTATAACATTTTTACAAATAGGTTTTAATCATATTCTTCAAGGATATGATCACTTGCTTTTCCTTGCGGGACTTATCATTGTAACAAAAGAATGGCGCGCACTTTTAAGCGTTATTAGTGCTTTCACAATTGCACACTCTACCACGCTTATTTTAAGTGCGTTGGGAATTCTTTCACTTAATCCAACGATTACAGAAACTTTAATTGCAGCATCAATCGCATATGTAGGAATTGAAAATCTGGTTAGAAAAAATCAAAAATACCGATGGATTATTGCCGGAAGTTTTGGTTTTATTCACGGCGCGGGATTTTCAGGTCATCTTACAGGCTTATTAAAAAGTATGATCGGAATGGGAAATATTTGGGGACCGCTTTTCGGTTTTAATATTGGAATTGAAGCGGGACAATTTGTTGTTGTTGCAAGTGTGTATCCTGTTATTTATTTATTAAGAAAGTATAACAAACAGCGTGTTGTTGTGCCTGCAGCATCGGTACTTATTGCAGCAGCAGGATTATTTTTAATGATCCAAAGAATATTGTACTAGCAAAGAAAAGATAGTAATCTGTTTTTGCTTGCTGTAAGTTTATTATTTAAATTTCATTAAAATTTTTAAGTTGACTTGAAAAAACTTATAGCCGTAATATTAATATTATTTTACACATCAAATACTTTTGGATACTTAATTTTATTTTTTCAATTAAGAACAGAAATAAGAAATGAAATGTTCTGTAAAATTGAAAAACTTGGATCATCAAACTGTTTCGAAAAAATTCAAATCAATAATGCCGATCTCAAAAATAATCAGTTCCACAGACTTGACGAGAACGAATTTGAATTCCGCGGCAAAAAGTATGATATCATCAAAGAAATAAAAGATATTAATAAAACAATATTTTACTGCATCAATGATATAAATGAAGAAATGCTTGAAAAAGCTTTTGCCGTTATTCTAGAAGAAGACTTGAACAATAATGATAGAAAGTCCTCTTCAATATTACATTTAAAAAACAAAGCTAAGGAAGATCGGGCCAAGAATTTTCAATTTAAAAAGCCACACTTAACAGCCAATAGAATACAATCAATTTTTTATTACCAATTTAATTTTTATTCTAAAACAGCTACTCCCCCGCCTAAAATATTTTTCTCATAATTTGATTCAAAAATAAAGGCTAAACCATTAGCCGAATATTTTCTATCCAACTTTAAACTAATGGAATTAATATGAACAAAATATATTATGCTGTTTTTATTTTAATATTTACTTTTAATTTAAGAAGTCAAACAAATAACCAATCATCAAATGATAGTATCAGATATATACTAAACCAGGTTACCGTAATTGCTACTCGTTCACCAGAACCTGTCATGGAAATTCCATATTCGGTTACTTTAATAAATCGAAATGATTTAAATAATTTAACTGGTTATGGAATTGACGAAGCTTTAAAAACAGTGCCTGGTGTTTTGGCGCAGTCACGTTTTGGAAATCAAGATGTACGAATTGTTATTAGAGGCTTTGGTGCCAGGGGAGCCGGAGACCGTTCAAACTCGGGCACTTCAAGAGGTATTAGAATAATGGTTGACGGCTTTCCTGAAACTGAACCGGACGGGAGAACTGCGTTTGACCAAATAGATTTGAATTTTGTTGAAGATATCGAAGTAATAAAATCAAATGCTTCAGCACTTTGGGGAAATGCATCGGGTGGATTAATAAATTTTTCGACCATCCCTTCCTCTAATCATTCTTTTGTTAATCTTAGAGGATTTGCAGGAAGTTTTGGTTTCAATAAGATTGCCGTTAATTCAAGTGCGACTTTAAGCAATGGGAAAATATTTGCTTCGCTTTCAAATGCAAATTTTGATGGATGGCGAATACACTCGTCGAGTTCAAGAGCGGTTTTTAATCTCGGTTTAATATCCAATTTATCTGATAACACAAGTCTTGGAGTTTTTGTCGTCGCTGCAAGTGATTTGTTTCATATTCCAGGGCCGCTTACATTAACAGAATTTAACGCTGATGCGAAACAATCAAATTCATTATATCTGCAGCGTGATGAAAGGCGGTTTAATCGTCTCGGACGAATGGGTTTAAAAGTAAGTCACCAGGCTAATGATGAAAATGAAATTTCCGGAATGCTGTATGTTAATCCCAAATATCTTCAACGTTCGGAAAGAGGAACTTTCAGAGACTTCACACGATATCATTTGGGTGGAAATTTTGTTTACCGAAACATTAAAAATTTTTCAGAAGAAATTAAAAATAAAATAACGATTGGACTCGATGAAGCATATCAAGACGGAGCAATTTTATTCTATTCACTTTCTTCAACAAACGGCAGAGGAAGCGAATTAAGATCGAATAAAAGAGAGGGCGCAAATAATTTTGGAATTTTCATTCAAGATGAAATTATATTTAATGACAAAATTGATTTAATTCTCGGCGCCCGGTATGATAATATTACTTATTACAGTGAAGAATATCTTGCACCTGAATTTGGTTTGCAGCAAAAATCATTTAAAACCATCACTCCTAAAATTGGGATCAACTATAGAATAACTCCAACTAATAGTGTGTATCTTAATTATGGAGGCGGAATTGAAGTACCAGCAGGAAACGAAACCGATCCGGCAGGTACTTATGGACAAGATACTGTTTATTTACTTAACCCATTGCTAGAGCCGATTAAATCCAAAACTTACGAGATTGGCAATAAGCAAATTTTGTATTTCGGCGAAACTAATTTTATAAAAGCTTTAACATTTGATCTGGCAGTTTATTTAATCAGGATTACCAACGATATAATTCCATATAGAGGTGGAAGATTTTATTTCACAGCAGGAAAGAGCGAAAGAAAAGGAATAGAATTGGGCACAAAAATTAATTTTAATTACGGATTAACAGTAGATGCGGCTTTAACATTTTCAAACAATGAATATAAAAATTATAGTGTCGATTCGGTTCATTATGGTGCACCGGGAAGTATGGCTGACTTCACAAATAATAAAGTTGCCGGCATTCCGGATCGATTTTATAATTTAGAAATTGGGTATCCAACCTGAATTATTATCAGGATTTTTTGTTAATCTTAATGTAAATGGAATTGGAAAATATTTTGTTAATGACGCAAACACAATTGAAGTTCCGTCATTCAATATTCTGAACGCTGTGATTGGCTTTAATAAAGAATTAAAGATAACAAATAATTTTTCTGTAAAAGGATTTTTAAGCATTAACAATATTTTGGATAAAAAATACGCGGGTTCTGCTTTTATAAATCCAGATATCGTTAATGGTGAAGCAGTTTATTTGGAATCTGGTCTGCCAAGAAATATAACGGCTTCAATCACTATTGGAATCAAATAGTATAAATTCTTAAAATTTTTTGGCTGCTGGTAAAACAGCAGCTTTAATTTATCAATTGCTTATCAGCATTCTTCTTTTTATAACATTCTTCATCTTCCAATTCAACCTCAATAGTTACAAGCTCAATTGACATATCCTGAAATGCGTGGTTATGATTGTGAATATGCGGTATACTAATTTTCTAAAATAATTCTTTAATCTTCTCTGCAGGGCGTGCCAGTATTGCTACTTCACCTCTTTCAACAATTGGTCGTTGAACAAGATCCGGATTGGCAATCATCAAATCTATCAGTTCTTCGTCAGAATATTTTTTATTTTTCATATCCAATTCTTTAAAAGCCTTTTCATTTTTTCTTAATAGTTCAACCGGAGTCATATTCATTTTTTTCAGCAGCGTTTTTAATTTTGTTTTAGAAAACGGTTTTATATAATAATTAACTTTTTCAAAGTCTGCACCATTTTCCATTAATATTTTTGACACATTTCTGCAAGTAGTGCAAGTTGGTTTTTCATAAACTGTAATTTGCTTGCATAATTATTTTATGGTTTTGATATTTCTAGTTTTTCAGTTTTTTAATATTGGATTAAAGGAGACTGTAAATGTAGTCCCAACTTCTTTCTCGCTTTCAAATGTAATTTCAGCATTTATTAAATCAGCATATTTTTTAACCAACGCAAGCCCTAATCCATTACCTTCATACTTTCTTGAATAACCAATGGACTCTTGGCTAAATGGTTTAAACAATTCGGAATAAAAATCCTTGGATATTCCTATTCCCGAATCTACTATTTTTACGCAAAGCCGATCATTCATATCAAAAGTTGTAATTTTCACACCACCTTTTAAAGTATATTTTATAGCGTTGTCAAGCAAATTTTGTACGATGTGAGAAGTTAAATATTCATCACTCTTTATATTTGAGCTGCCTAAATTGGAATGAAATTCTAAATAAAGATTTCTTGAAGTTGCCAGTGATTTAAATTCGTTCATAACTTTATGTACAACTTTAGTTAAGTTAAACTCAGTGATATTTAATTGATACGCTCCTATCTGCAATGTAGACATGTTTAAAATCATATCTATTGTTCGGATTAATCTTTTGCCTGCGCTATCCATTCCTTCAAACAATATAAGTAAGTCCTGATCATTATTATTTTTTATTTCATCTTTGAAGATATCCGAAATATTTAGTATACTATTTAATGGAGTTCTTATCTCATGAGAAATTTGATTTAGAAAAGCAGTTTTAAGTCTGTCAGATTCTTCAGCCTTTTCTTTAGCCTTAATCAATTGAATTTCTGTTTCCTTTATTCCAGTTACATCCTGATCAATTCCGTAGACTCTAAGCAATTTGCCTTTATCATCAAATGCCACGTTACCTTTACCTGAATGATATCGAATAGAGCCGTCTTTTTTTATAACTCTATATTCACTATAATAGATCCCGGATCTCTGATCAAGTTCATTAATTTCTTTTTCCATATATTCTCTGTCGTCAGGATGAATATGACGAAGAAATAATTCCAGCGATGGTTCAACTTCAAATGGCTGATAGCCCAATAATAAATAAAATCCTTTTGACCAGGTGATTTTATTTTCTGCTGCATTGATTTCCCAACTCCCTAATAAAGCAATTTCTTGGGATTCTGCAAGAAGCTTTTCACTTTTTTCAAGAAACTGCTGCGCAGCTTTTTTTTCAGTTGTGTCTAAGGCAGTGCCTTCAAAATACAATAAATTGCCAAGTGAATCTTTTATGGCAACTGCATTTTCGAGTCCATAAATTTTGCTTCCGTCTTTTCGTTTCCAAACTGATTCAAAATTTCTCACTCCTCCAACACTGAATAGCAAATCAATAAATCTAACACGATCATCTTTATTTACATAAATTTCTTCAGCATGTAATTGAGAAATATCTGCAAATGATGAATAGCCAAGCATTTTAATGAAGGCAGGGTTTCCAGCTAAGATTTTACCGTCTATAGTTGTTTTATAAATTCCGACTGCGGCATTTTCAAAAATATTTCTATATTGCTCTTCACTTTTTCTTAATGCTTCCCTGGCTTCTCTTAAATTATTTCGTTCCTCAACCTCGTGCAACGCCCGTTCAATCGCTATGGGTAAACGGGTTGTATTATCTTTTAAAATATAATCTGTGGCGCCGCTTTTTAATAATTCAACAGCACGCTCTTCTCCGATAGTACCGGAGATAAATATTACCGGAATTTCTGATAATTTATTCCGAGCAATTTTTAAAGCTTCTATTCCATTGAATGAAGGAATTTTATAATCGCAAAAAATCAAATCATATTCTTCTTCGTCAAGATACTTTATATATTCTTCTTTAGTCTTTACGTGTTTAATTGTGAATTTAAATTTTAAGCTTTCCAGAGTTGATTTGATAAGTTCTGCATCGTATATGTTGTCTTCTAGATGTAATATTCTTAATCTTCTTTGCATAGCGCGCCTCTAAAATTTTAATTTTCGGGCGGAGCTTCATTAATCAATGCCCAAAATATTCCCAAACTCTTAACAGTTTGAATAAATTTTTCAAAATCTACAGGCTTAATAACGTATGAGTTAACACCAAGCTTGTAGCTTTTTACCAGGTCTATTTCCTCTCCTGAGGAAGTTAAAATTACAACAGGTATTGTCCTCAAGTTTTCATCAGACTTAATGATTTTTAATAGTTCAATTCCATCAACTTTCGGCATTTTCAAATCTAACACAGCAACAATAGGATTCTCTTTTTCGCGATCTTTATAATTACCGCGATAGTACAAATAGTCCAATGCTTCTTTGCCGTCCTTTACGTGTATTATTTCATTTAATATTTTTGAACTCTCAAAAGCCATTAATGTTAGTTCCGCATCTTTCATATTATCTTCTGCGAAAAGAATTTTTTTCAATTTTTTATTCCTTTACTTAGTCTTGAAATTCAATAGGTATTGTAAAATAAAATGTCGCTCCTTCATTTAAATTACTTTCTGCCCAAACACGTCCGCCATGCTTGGAAATTATTTTTTTTACTGTAGCCAAACCAATACCGGTGCCTTCGAACTCATCTGCGGTGTGCAGCCTTTGAAAAACTCCAAAAAGTTTATCAATATAATTGGCATCAAATCCTACTCCATTATCTTTTAGATAAAATATGTGTTCGAGAGAATTACTTTCGATTGAACCAAACTCAATAATAGCATTCTGATTTTTTGAAGTATATTTTACAGCATTTGAAAAAAGATTATCCAGCACTACTTTAATAAGTGATGGATCAGCATACACTTTGGGAACGGGATTAATTTTCCAGTCAATTTTTCTTCGAATGATATCAGGTTGAAGATTTTTAATAATGCTTTCAATAATAATGTTAAGGTTAACTTGTGAATAATTAAGTGCTGCTCGTCCCATCCTGGAAAAAGTTAATAAATCATCAATCAACCTTCCCATTTCAATAGTAGATTCTTTGATAAGCTTAAAATATCTTTTGTTTTTATCATCCAGACTTTCGGCAATATTTGTATGGAGTATTTCAAGAAAACCGCTGATATGCCTGATAGGTGCCCGCAGGTCATGTGAAACAGAATAAGAAAACGATTCTAATTCCGCATTAGTCATTTTTAATTCATTGTTAAGCTTTAAAGTCGCAGATTCCATTTTCTTTTTAGCGGTGATATCTTCTGAAATTCCAAGCAGATATTCCGGTTCGCCATCTTTATTAAACAATCCTAATTTTTTAGTGTGTAAAATCTTTTTGGTTTTATATTTTGTTTGAACTCCTTCTTCTTCTACAGTCAATAATTTTTTAGCAGATAAAACTTCTCTGTCTTTCGCAATGAACGAATCTGCTTCTTCCTTCGGAAAAAAATCATAATCACTTTTACCTATCATCTCATCACGGCTATAGCCCAGCAGTTTTTCGCCGGCTTTATTGAACAAAGTAAATTTAAATTCCGTTGCATCTTTTAAAAATATCATCGCCGGAATATTTTCAATAATTGAATTTAAAAGGTCTTTGGTGCTTTTTAATTCCTGCTCATAATGTTGCTTATTCAATAGGTCTCTTTGAATTACGATGTACGCAAATGAAAGAAGAAATAAAACTATTATGATAGCGAAGGAGAAAATAAATATATCTTTATTAATACTTTTTTGGATGTCTAATCGTTTTTGTGCAAGCAGATTCTTTTCATCATTATTAATTTTATTTACTATTGCACTAACTTTTTCAATCAAATTTTCTCCGTAGTTAGTAGCAATCATATTTTGTGAAGCTTCAAATCCTTCAACTTTTCTTATATCCAAAACTTGCTGGTAAAAAGTAATCATCTCAAATATGATTGAATTTATACTGTCGATTTGAGATTTATAATTTACTATTTTGTTTGACATTTCATCTATTAATATTCTATTTCTATCTAACTTCTTAAACGAACTATCAAAGGAATTAAGGTAATTTTTATTTTCAGTTATTACATAACCTCTCTCACTCGACAACGCATCTTTCATATATAAAAGTGATTCATTTAATAAGCCTGTGAAATTCGAAAATTCAGTTACATCAGCATTTGTATTTCTAAGTTTTAGAATACCTTCATATGATAAGAGTGTGATTGAAATGATTAATGACAGCGCTAATCCAAATGATAAAATAATTTTTCGTTCCAATGGTATGTCAAGTTTCAAAGAGTCTTTATCTTTTATATCCTTGCGCAGGATTAGTAAGTCAATGATAATTCCAAGCACTAAAAATGATATTGAAGTATTGATGGCCATTGTAGGCATACTCACACTGATGTAAAACAGTGGTGCACCGATAAGATATCCGCCAATAAAAATGACGGCAATAAAACTTATAGATAAGCCCAATGCTCCGGCAATTCCCCTATATAATGAAATTTCTCTTCTGAAAATTACAAAGCATACTGCTACTTCAGCTAAAAGAAAATTAGATGAAGTAAAAAATGACATTTTATCAAAGTCAGAAAAAAGTCTTATGTCCGGAGTCAGTGATATGCCTAATAAAAATTCCAGGAAGCGAAGAATGGTCAAAATAGCAGCTAAAGAAATAATTAAGTTTATTATAGATTTTTGAATCTTAAAATTATTATTTACGATGAAGAGTAGTATGGAAAGCAAAATAAAAACAACGGCAGTATTGGGACCCATGGGAAATAACTTTAAGCCCATACTTGTTAAAAACTTATTATTTAGTATCCAGCCTAGAAGGGAGAGTGATGAGAATAAGCATACTATAAATAAGAGGAAGTTTACTACCTGTCTGATTAATTTCATTTATGTACTCAAATCAAGCGAATGCTAATATTGGAAAACCGTATCGAACTAAATATGATTCAAAGGAATTTACCAGTGAGACAAAAGTCTTTTCAGTTAGAAAACATTAATTTCATATGAAATTAACTTTAATATTAATCAATATAAAAAACAAATAGAAAATTTTAATGAATGAAGCATAAAAAAATGAAATCAATTGAAAACTATTATAGCAAATATTTTTTAAACCAATATTTTCGGATATCATCTACTTCTTTTCTATAGTTTTTCAGGAAATGATCTCCGTCCTCAAAAATTACCAGCCTGTATTTATAGGATAACTCTGAAAATTTTTTAGCCAGCTCAATTGATTGCAAAGGGGAAATTGTTTTATCCGCACCACCGTGCATTATTAGGTATGGAATGTCAGGTAAATCTTTTACAAAATTTATTGCCGATCTTTTTTCCAGTTCACTGTTGAAATTTTTAGTTCCAATAATTTCTTTGTAAGATTTTTTTAATTCAGGATGATCATCAGCATTTTGCTTTAAGCTGGAAATTGCTCCGCTTAGAATTGCACACTTAAAATTATGATTTTGTTTTAAAGTTAATAAAGTCATCATTCCACCGCGGCTCCAGCCCTCTATTCCCCACTTAGTCTTATCTGAAAAATTTAATTCATCAGCAAGCGGAATTAAATTTAAAATGTCATTCACATCATCACCGCCAAGATTTTCTGTGCCTTCGCCTCCGGCATTACCCCGGTATTGCGATGCAAAAACTACAAATCCCCACGAGGCAATTTGGCCAAACATTCCCTTCGCGGTAAAATGGTCGATTGCACCTTTGTTAAGGTATCCGCCGCGATTCCAAATTACACATGGAAATTTTTGATTACTTTCCACTGATTTCGGATACGCTAAATAACCTTTAACTTTTAATCCATCAGATAAATAAGTAATTTTTTCTACCGTCGAATTCTTAAGAACTTCTTCGCCCCACCCGCTTTCTATCATTTTATTTTGTGTTTCGTTTAAAATAATTTCATCTCGATCAATTATGTTTGATGACATATTTTCCTTCAGTTTTAATTAAGAGGATGTTAATACTTCCAAGTTAAAAAAATTATTCATAAAGAAACTCTTCTAAGTGAGTCATTTTATATTTGATTTTTAAACTTCAAAATAAGACAATCTATTAATCTTCTCTACCATTTCTATCTTTATTTCATTTTTTATAGATTGAATAACAAATAAAATATTCAATAACTCAAATTAGATTTTTATGCAGGAAAAATGGGTAGAATGGAGTCAAAGAATTCAAGCAATTGCACAGATCGGCTTGACATTCAGTGAAAATAATTTTGATATTGATCGATATAAACAATTGCAGCAGATTGCATCAGAAATTATTTCAGAACATACAAAACAAAACCCCGAATTAATTTTAGATTATTTTAATAAAGAAACGGGTTATGCAACGCCTAAGGTTGATACGAGAGGAGTCGTTTTTAAAGATAGTAAAATTTTATTAGTCCGGGAGAAGATGGATAATTTATGGACGTTACCCGGCGGATGGGCAGACGTATGTTTGCCGCCATCAAAAAATGTTGAAAGAGAAATTTTTGAGGAATCCGGGTATCTGACAAAAACTAAAAAATTATTAGCCGTATACGACAGGGCTCTTCATGGCCACAAACCCGATTTACCTTATCATATTTATAAAATGTTTTTTCTGTGTGAATTAACAGGAGGCGAAGCGAAAACGAGTATTGAGACTTCTGAAGTTAATTTTTTTGGTAAAGATAATATTCCGGAACTATCAAGCACTCGTATAACAGAGAAACAAATTAACAGAATGTTTGAACTTAAAGATTTGAATGTGACTGACTTTGATTGAATAAAAAAAAGCCCAACTTCTTAAAAAAAATTGGGCCTTTTATACTTAGTACTTGCTATTTTTAACCCGCTACTTCAAGAAGGTCATTTTCTTAATTTCTGAAAGGCTGCCGGATGTTAACTTGTAAAAATAAATTCCGCTTGAAAGATTCTCAGCATTAAAATTAATCGTATGTTCGCCTGCAGACTGATATCCTTCGACTAGATTAGCAACTTCATTTCCCAAAACGTTATAGACTTTAAGACTAACAAAACTAGATTTACCTAAATTAAAAGAAATAGTAGTTGAAGGGTTAAATGGATTAGGATAGTTTTGAGATAATTCAAATGTCTGCACCGTATTTGTCACATGATCATTTACTCCAACTGTTCCCGTAAATTCTAAATCATCTATTAATGCAAATGAACCAGCATTACCCCCTTCTCCGGTGGTATCGCCTCCCACAAAAATCCAGATTGAAGCTGAGTCAGCTTGTTCTGATGTAGAGTAATCGATGGGTACAGAAAATTGTGTATATGTAGAAGTGGCATTAGTAATTTCTATTGAGCCTGCACCATTGTATGAACCATTGCTAAACATATATACAACTATAAAAAGGCCATCGCTTCCAACTGGAGATAGTTGGTAATATCCGGTTAAACTAGCGTAGGATTGGCTAATAGGAAATCCGCCTAAAGGCGATGAACCAGACCACAGAAATGGAATTGCTATGATCGTAGAAAACGGCACTACTTCCAATCTTGCTGCCGAAGACCCGGAATGAAAGGTACCAGATTGTGTTACTGTTGTATATACTCCCTGCGCATTATTACTAAACCATCCATCCGGATTGCCTGCTGTCCAAGTTTCAAATCCAGGATTAGGTATCTGCCCGAATTGTTGGAATGTAATAATAAAAGTAAAACAGATTGTCAGTAATATTTTTTTCATATGAATCCTTAAATTGTTAAAAAATTTAATGCCTATTTTAAAATTTTATTTGCTTAAGTTGGGTTATATCAAAATATAAATTCTCATCAATCTAAAATTGAAGTGTAAAAATTACTTTTTTATATCTTACTAAAATCATAAATTTTACCAGTAGTTTGCATTAACTTATATAGTTTAGAGCAATCAATAAATAGTTCAATTAGACTATTTTAATAATTAAAAAATGTGTTGCAAAATTGAATACTGACCCATACAAAAAAATATTAGAGCAAAAAAAACTAATTGAAAAACGAAAAGCAGAATTTCAAAAGAGAAAAAAAGAAAGAAGAAAAAAGAATCTTATATTAGCTGCTATCGCAATTGCTTCAGTGATTTTAGTAGTATTATTATTTAAACAAGTTAAACGCAAAGTAATGCCTGAAACACCAACTTTTAATAAAACGGGAGAACTTATTTTTCTTGATACTATGTCACATGTTAAAGCCAAAATTAACATTGAGATAGCAGATAACGAACATCAAAGGCAAATTGGATTAATGAACAGAGATTCTTTACATTTTAATGAAGGTATGCTTTTTATATTTCCGGTTTCACAGATTCAATCGTTCTGGATGCTCAACACAAAATTTTCTCTGGATATTTTTTACGCTGATTCAAATAAAAGGATAATTAATTTTTATAAATATACAGAACCATTAACTAGAAAACCCTATCCGTCAACTGCTCCGGTTAAATATGTTGTTGAAGCAAAAGGAGGATTAGTTGATTCAACCGGGATTGCTATTGGTGATGAAATAAGATGGATTGAAATACCTAAAAAATAATTTATTATAATTATTAAAACAGGGTAAACATATGAAGAATACTTTTTTATTAATACTTTTCTTTTTTACACTCCAAATCCTTCCCCAACAATTGGATAACAAAATTATTAATGATATTGTAATCAAATCGCTGCCAATCGATGGCCCTGGCGGCGCTCTATTGATAATGAAAAGTGGGGAAATAGTATTCGAAAAAGCTTATGGATATATGGACGTTGAAAATAAAAAACCGAATACCATTAAAACTGTTTTTCAAATTGGTTCTGTCTCTAAAGAACTAACTGCAGCTGGAATTTTATTACTTGTTGAAAAAGGCAAACTAAGTCTTGATGATACATTAACAAAGTTTATACCCGACTTTATTGAACCGGCGAATAAAGTTACAATTAAAAATTTGCTTGTTCATAATTCTGGTATTCCCAGTTATACTGAACTGCCTGACAAACCATTTAAATGGGAATCTAAAGATTCACTTGAAGATATTATTAATTTAATTAAGCACAGAAAATTTGATTTTCAGCCGGGAGAAAAGTTTAAATATAATAATTCCGGTTATGCAATTTTAGCATATATAATTGAAAAGGTTGCAGGCATCAGTTATGCGCAGTTCATGAAAGATAATATATTTTTACCTTTGGGAATGAACCACACTTTAGACGGTGGAGATAATGAAAATATTGGCGAAAGAGCAAAAGGATATACGTTTGATATAAAAGATAAAAAAATAAAAAAAGCTGTATTTACAGAATTCAACCAGTTAGCTGGTGCCGGATCAATTATTTCTACTGTTGAAGATATTGCGGCCTGGGACAATGCGGTTAAAAATAAAAAATTACTTTCTGAAAGATCATGGAATATGGCCTTATCCAGGCAAGTTGAAGCAGGCATGTTCGGTGATTCAGTTTATTACGGGTATGGTTGGATAATTCAAAATTATTTTAATCATAAGCTTATTTGGCATACTGGAGGAATGGCCGGCTTTTTATGTGCAAATTATTTGTTTCCTGATGATGATTTAGCCATCATCTTTTTAAGTAATCTAGATTTTGTTCCTCCCGTAAGTATTGTTAGAGAAGTTACCAATTACATTTTTGGAATCGGAACAGACGAGCGAAAACCAATCTCGTTATCTTCTGATCAGCTAAAAAAATATGAAGGTGTTTTTGAAAATCCTTTCGCCAAAATAAAAATTACTGCCGGAAATAATAAGCTGATATTTCAACCAGTTGTTGGGCCTTTTCATTCTATAGATTTTATTCCTTCTTCGCAAACTTCATTTTATGCAGAAAACATGTACGGACCTAAAGCCGATTTTACAATTGATGCTGATTCTATTAATGAAGTAGACATAAATAACACAGTAAATACAATAAAATTTTTCCGCGAAGGCCATCAATCAAGTGATTCAACTATAGATCTAAATGTATCATATTTAAAAAGATTTGTAGGTAAATATAATTTTACCGCCTCGAATACAATGCAGATCTATATTGAAAACAAAAAACTAAAGGCACTGCTGCCAGGGCAGCCAGAATATACTTTACTGCCAGTTGATTCGACTACTTTTGAATTGGGGAACCTTCCTGGATTTAAAATGATTTTTGATATAGACGAAAATGGAGAAGTTACAGGTGTAACATCCAGTCAGCCTAATGGAAGTTTTAAAGCAAATAAAACCTCGAACGAAATTGAATCACCGACTGACGAAGCGGGAATAAAATTGAATGAAAATGATATGAAGAAATATGAAGGAAGTTATGAGTTTGCGCCTGGCAATGAAGTTAGAATTTATATTAAGGACGGGGAGCTAAAAGCATTAATCAAAGGCCAGCCGGAATATACACTCATCCCTGTTGCGAAAAATGAATTTGATCTTAAAGGTTTACAAGGATTTAAATTCACTTTTGATGAACAAAATGGTGAAATTTTTCTGTTACTTCCCATCAGCCGAATGGAAATTTTACAGCAAAGAAGAAAGAATGAATTGAATTTATTTTGAAGTTCAGTTCGTCTTGCTGATTATGTTTATTAAATAATCTTTAGTTCGTCATTCTTTATAGTATTTTCTATACTCCGGGTATGCGTTATCCAATTTGATTTGTTTACATTATTTGGTAATGTAAATCCATAATAATGATTAAGCAAAAGATGGGAAATGAGTAAAGGGAAATATTACATAGGTACATCCGGATGGAGCTATAAACATTGGAAAGATAAATTTTATCCGGAAGATATTAAGCAGAAAGATTGGCTAAACTACTATACCAAAAAATTTGACACCGTTGAATTGAATGGCTCATTCTATCATCTTCCTAAAAAAGAAACATTTAGAAATTGGAAAGAAGTTACTCCAGACAATTTTATTTTTTCAGTAAAGGCCAGCCGGTTTATAACACATAATAAAAAACTAAAGGACCCTAAAGAGCCGGTACGAAATTTTTATGAAAGTGCAAATCGGTTAGGTAAAAAAATTGGAATTACTTTGTTTCAGCTTCCGCCGAATTTAAATTATAACCATGATAAATTAAAACATTTTGTAAAAATTCTACCTAAAACAAAGCGATACACAATTGAATTTAGAAATCAAACCTGGTGGAATGATGATGCCTTCAGTATATTAAAGAAAAATAATATTGCTTTTTGCATTTTCGAACTTGGAGATGTTCAATCACCAAAAATGATAACTGCTGATTTTGTTTATATACGACTTCACGGCCCTGACGGAAAATACAAAGGGAATTATAATAAAGTATTGCTTTCGAAATGGAAAAAGGACATTCAGAAATGGAACAAAGAAGGCAAAGATGTTTATTGTTATTTTGACAATGATGAAAAAGCTTATGCACCGAATAATGCTCTTAAATTAATCTCCATGCTTAAAAAATAAAATATCTTGAAATTAATCTTTAAACAGTTTTTGAAATATAATTTCATTAATTTTTATATTTTATCAATCTAAATTCATCCGGAAATCTAATGAAAAGATTATTATTCTTCGCTCTACTCTTCAGCATTACCTTATTTGCACATAATGATGATTATAAAAAACCCACCGACGTGCTGCCAATTTCAAATTTAAATGGGAAAGATGTTCAAATAACTTTTAATAACTTCGGTGAATACCCGGACATTTGTCAGGATAAAGATGATAATGTTTGGGTAGTTTACTCAGAATATTTACGCGGCATGGAGAATATAATTTTAAAGAAAATAAATAATATGTCTGTTCAGGATAGTGTAATAGTTAATGCAACTTCAGAAGGTTTTGAACATAGGCCGAGAATTCTTTCGAAAAGTGATGACTCAATATTTATAGTCTGGTGTGCTAAAAGGAACAACAATTGGGATATTTATGCCCGCAGTTATTCTGACGGAAAACTTTCTGACGAAATAAGGGTAACTAAAAACTCTGCAGCAGATTTAAATCCTTCAGTTACAAGTGATCCCGAGGGAAATACATGGATAGCCTGGGAAACTCTAAGAAATAATAATTTTGATATTTATGCTAAAAAAATAGCTGATGATAAAATTAGTGAGCCAATAAATATTTCGAATTCAAATGATATGGAGCTTCGTCCCTATATTAAATACTTAAATGATAATTTATATATTGTTTGGGATAGACAGCATGAAGAAAATTATCAAATCATCTTAAAAAGCTTTGATGGTAAAAAATGGAGTTCCGAAGAAAAATTATCTCCAGACAAAGGATTTAACCTTGCCCCAACTTTAAGTGTTTCGAAAGATAACAAAATCACTGCAGCATGGCATTCTAACTTGCAGCCGGATGGGAGGGTTGGTTTTACTCCATGGGTTTATTATAAAAATTTAAATGGAGACGACAGCAACATATTTTATACTACCGCTGATGAAAGTGATTGGTTTAAAAAAGGTGAAGATCAAGCATTTGAATTTCCATCATTGTTATATGATAAAAATAATGTGCTGTGGATTTTCGGAAGGCCGTCTCAAGGATTTTATGTTCAATGTGTTAAAGATAATCATCACTCCCCTCTTTACCAGCTAAATGTAGATGGATGGGGAGGGCGCGGTCAATACGCACAACCAATTTTAGGCAATGATGGTTTTATTTATTCGATAAGAAGAGATATTAAATATATTTATCTAAATAGATTTTCAACCGATATTTCTAATTTAGATGTTGACTACGAAGTCCAGCAAGTGAATTTTGATGATAAAAAGTTGATTGCGTTTCCAATTCAAGTTAATGATGAAGATACCAAATTAAAATTGCCTGACGATATGCAAATCGTTTACGGTGATATTCATCAGCATTCATCTTTATCCGATGGAAGAGGTACAATCGATCAATGTTATACTCGTTCCAGATATATTTTGCATTACGACTTTGCAGCATTAACCGATCATGAATGGTTTACAGCTAATTTATTAACTCCATCAGAATGGGACCGGATAAAAATAATTGGACAGCAATTTTATGAGCCAGGAAAATTTATAACTTACGCTGCTTATGAATGGACTACACCGCGATTACCTAAAGGCTTCGGCCACAAAAATGTTTTTTTCTTAGACTGGAATAAGCCCATTTTCAGCTTTGATTCTACTGCTTCAACTACAAAAAATTTATTTAAACTTTTAAAAGAAAATAATGCAATCGCAATTCCCCATCATATCGGCTGGACGGGAACAGATTGGGAAAATCATGATCCTGAAGTGCAGCCTGATGTAGAAATAGTTTCTACTCACGGCGCTTTTGAATACATGGGAAATGAACCAATCAGGCATAGAGGCGGAATGCCTGGAAATTTCGTACAAGACGGTTTGGAACGAGGTTTAAAATTTGGATTGATCGGTTCTTCAGACGGACATGGGCTGCGGTTTCATCACGGCGTTGGAAGAAAAGATAATGAATGGCAAACAGGCTTAACGGGCGTGATTGTTAAAAATAAAACTAAGGAAGAAATTTTTAATTCATTAAAAGAAAGAAGAGTATTCGCAACGTCAGGAACAAAAATACAAGTAAGTTTTAAAATTAATGATGCATGGATGGGGGAAGTGGTCATTTCAAAAACTCCCCCTAAAATTAAATTTGAAGTCTTAGGATCATCAAAAATAAAATACGCAATTCTAGTTAGAGACAATAAAGATTTATTATACCTCGGAAAAGATTTGCACGAAGGCCGTGGAGTTCGGACTGAATATATTGATAAAGATTTATCTGTAGGCGAACATTGGTATTATATTAGATTAATTCAAGACAATGGCGAGATGGCTTGGAGCAGCCCTATTTGGGTGAATTATAATCCTTAAACATTTATAATTTTTTCCAAAAATTTAGTCAATCATATTCTTATGAATTAACGTGTTTTTCATATTCATTTAAAATATATTTCCATCCCATATCTGAATCCAATGCCTCGCGGTATTTTTCCGCTCCATCACCATGATTTGAAAAGCCTCGATGCACCAATTCAACTCTTGTTCTATTATTTTCTTCTTCAGAAAAATTGACTTCAATTTCACTTGCTTTATCAGGATTTGGCTCGGGTACTCGATTTGGACTAATCTGCCAGGTAAACACCAATTCATAAGGAGGATCCCAATTTATAACGCGGCCCCAATCACATTCAAAATTAAAAGGTCCCTTTTCAATACATTTACCATCTTTTCTCGGTTCGATAAAAATATGCTCAAGTTTTTCTTTTGACCATGTATATTCTTTCGGCCACCAGTTTTCAAGTTGAACAAATTTATCAAAAGCTTCATCAATGGGTTTGTTAACTATAATTACGCGTTTCAAGGAATCATTATTAATTTTCAATTTATCTTTCTCCAAATTATAGCTGCTTATTATTCAAACAACAATAAAAAAATAAAACCATTTATCATGTGCGTTTATGCAAATTGAAGATTTGTCCCGGTAACAATGTACCTTCTTTTTCTCTCTTTTTAATCACTTATATTATTTTGGCAAACGCTTATAGGTTTGAGATCAATTTTAAAGTTGCATGAATTTGCAATAAAACATAATTCATGAGCTTTATGATGCAATCCGTTTGCTTTGTCAATCATCGATTTGTCTTTAACCGTAACAATCGGGTAAAGAGTAACTTCCGTAAAATGTCCGCTGCCGTCTGAAGATTCATGCAAATTTCCAATAGGATTATCTTTATAATCAGTAACCACAATTCCATTGTCCGCACATAAGTGTAAATACCACAGCATATGACAGGACGAGATTGAAGCAACAAATAGTTCTTCCGGACTGTATTTTGTTTTATCGCCGAGGAAAACCGGATCAGAAGAACATAAAATTTCTTGTTTGTTTTCCGAAATTATTGCATGCTCTCTTCCATATCCTTTATAAGTTAGCGTGCCGTTGCCTTTGTTTCCCGTCCACTGCATAGTTACTGTATATTGATGTTTTCTTTCCATTAAATGTTCTCTATTATTTTAAATAAATCGATGATTATTTTTTAATTTATCTTAAATCTAATTATCATCATATAATTTGTATATAATAAAATGATTTTTACTTCATTTACTATTTTAAAATCTCAACTTCTTCAGGGACTATTAAAAGCATAACACATCCATTCTTACTCCAAACCGCATGTTTACCGTTGGGAGGTGTATGTAAATAGTCACCGGCATGTAGAGTTTTGTTGCCGAATTTGACTTCTCCCTCCAGAACAAATACTTCTTCACCAGACGGATGATTGTGTGCAGGATATTTTGCTCCGCTTTCAAATTTTAATAAAAAAACTGGAGCTCTTTTTGCAGTTATTCATCATACCTTAAAGCTTTAACAAAAATTCCGTTTGTATTAATTCCTTCTTCAATTAATGGTTGCCATTCTAACTTGCTGCTTTCTACAAGTTGAGATTGAATTGATTCCCCTAAATTTTCTTTAATTTCATTTATCATTATGAATTTCCTTCTTTCCATTTTTCAGAAACTTCTTTTCCTTTTTCTAAATCGTCAACAACTAAAATCAGTTGATTTTCATGGTCACTATACATCACTTTAATATTAACTCCGGCATCAGCCATCATTCGGGAAATTTTTCCCAATTGTCCGGACTGACCTTGATTAAGCCGTTGAATCAAAATTTCATTATCATTTAACACTTCAAAATTACTTTCTTCAAGCACTTTTTTAGCTGAAGCTGAGTCTTCAAATAGGAAATGTGCAATGCTATAATTATTAACTTCAAAAACGCCGCCGCCTAATATGCTTATATTAAATTTCCCAAGCACTTCACCCATTTTTGCTAATGAACCAGGTGAATTTTTTAATTTAATTTCTAAATCTCTCATTTAATTTTTTTACTCCAAATATTAATTAGATTTTTTAGTTTGACATAAATATTCATTATCATTTATTCTCTATAATTTTTTATAGAATCCGGCAATAATATATCTTTACTTAATTTTTCATCTGCGATTGGTTTTTTCGACAATTGTTTCCAACGGAATTACTCCAGCCCAAACATTTAAATTATAATCTTCTTTTTCATCAACTGGCGGGCCGACTCTTATTTTCGCTGAAGCCTCATCGATCTTAAATTTAAATACTGATGTGATTTGCATTTCCTTTTCATTTGGCTTCTCTTGCTTCTTCCCATCTGCCCGGGATAATATGCTCAGTAATAATTTTTAGTGCATTTAATTTTTCATGTGTTTCTAAAATTTCTTCACCCTTACTAAAAATTACTATGATCTATAATTAACGGAATGATGAAAAACAGATCGAGCCGCTACTATTCCGTCAATCAATGTTACGCTTATACAAATATCTTCTCCTGATCTTATCGAATTAAGCATCCTGCTTTTGTTTGAACCATGAATAAAAAGCGAATCATCTTTTCTTCCATAAGCAGTCGGGATAATAAAAACTTGTCCATCGATTTTAAAAGCAATATGGCATATAAAAGTTTCATCAAGTATTTTATTAATTGTCTCTTTATTATAAACAGCTCTCTTAGGAGAGCGTTTTACTTTTGTACGATTTGTTTTTTTTAATTTTTCCAAATAAATCCTCACTTCAATTTTTTAGTTTTAATTTTTTAAAATCGATGGCTAAGCCCATTCAAATCTCCGCTAATGATTTTATTCATTACAGATATATTTTATCATCTTGGCAAATGGTTTACTCGCCTTGTAATTTCTTTCTTCAATGCCGACATTCGGAATAATTTTTTTATTAGCCAGTGGAAAATATTTTTCTTTAATAATATTAAAATGATGGGCCTGATGTCCTATTATATTGAAACCGAGTGCTAAAACAGATATTTCATATTTCCAACTTATTCCCCTCTGCAGAAGTTGTTCATCACTAAAAGAATTAAATAATGCCGTTGTTGCAAACCTGACATACTTCAATTCATCAAGCAGAGTTATATATGATTTTGCGTTAGCATTAGAATTTTTTACTAGTAAATCCGGATTAAAATCGGCTGTAACAGTTTTATCTTTCCTTGCAATCAACAGAGATCTATAACTTAGAATTCTTTCTGTATCAGTTAAATGCTGAATGATTTCTTTAACACTCCATTTGCCTGGTAAGGGAGCAGAATTTCCAATCTTATTTAAAACTGTAATATCTAATGAATATAATTCTTGTAAACTTTCATTTAATGCTGCATTCAGATCAATATCTTTTACTTGCATTATATATTTTTTATAATATTCAGGCATAGGATTTATGTCAGACCTATTCATTTACATTTCTCCGTTTAATTTTATTAGCAGTTAAAAAATAAATTATAATCGGTATTTATTAAAGAGCCAATATTTGATAATTTTGTGGTGCCACTTTACCAATAAAATTATGCCGAAAGAAATAGAAGAAATACCTTTAGTTTCATTAAAGATTAATTTTGATTCTGAAATTCCATTATATAAGCAATTGTATAATACTTTCAGAGAATCAATTTTGGAAGGAAAGTTTTTACCCGGACAGAAATTACCAGGCTCAAGAACTCTTGCTGCAGAATTGAATGTTTCGCGAAATACTGTATCTCTTGCTTTTGAACAGCTTTTAATTGAAGGTTATATTAAAGGCAAAACCGGTTCGGGAACTTATGTAAATGAAATACCTGATAACATTTTAAATATAATTGAAAAAGGAGTCGGCAGAAAAACTAAAATAAATTTTCCAACTAAATTAAATAATCAATTAATATCACCTAAAATAATTTATAGAAATAGAGTAAGTGAAAGTGTAGTTCCATTTCAAAATGGTTTGCCTTCGTTGAATGATTTTCCAATTAAATCATGGCTAAGACTGAATAACCAGGTCGTTCAAACTTTTTCAAACATTCATTTAGGATATGGGGACGCTGCAGGCTATGAACCACTAAGAGAAGAAATTGCTAAATATTTGCGCACTTACCGTGCTGTAAATTGCACAGCTGAACAAATAATAATTGTAAATGGTTCTCAGCAAGGATTGGATTTGATCGGTAGAGTTTTGCTTGAATCAGGTTCAAATGTTTGGCTGGAAGATCCGGGTTACTTTGGAGCCAGAGCTTCAATGCTTTTTGCAGATTCCAAAATTTTTCCCTGTCCATTGGATGATGAAGGATTAGATATTAATTATTCTTCAAAAAAATATCCGGTTCCAAAATTAATTTACACAACTCCCTCTCATCAATTCCCGATTGGTATAACAACAAGTGCGGCAAGAAGAATTGAGCTTCTGCAATATGCAAGTAAAAATAATTGCATGATAATTGAGGACGACTATGACAGTGAATTTAGATATTACGGTGATCCGCTTCCTTCTTTGCAAGGAATGGATAAAAATAATTGCGTGCTTTATCTAGGCACATTCAGTAAGGTGCTTTTCCCGGCTTTGCGCTTAGGTTACTTAGTTTTACCAAACCCGGAAATGGTTGATATTTTTGCCTCCGCAAAATCAATGATGGATAGACAATGTCCTGTTTTTGAGCAGATGATTGTGTCGGAATTTATAAAGCAAGGTTACTTTACCAGGCACATCAGAAAAATGAGAATGCTTTATAAATCGCGTCAGGAATTTTTAATAAATGAAATTGAAAATGAATTAGAGGGAATTCTTAAAATTAATCCGTCGCCGGCTGGTATGCAGATAATTGGCTGGCTGCCTAAAGGTTTAAAAGATAAAGAAGTTGTTGAAGCCGCAAAAAAATATAATTTAATTGTTAATGCTTTGTCTGATTATTCAATAAAATTCTTTAAAAGAATCGGGATTGATACTTGGCTACACTGCCTTTAATGAAAAAGAAATCAAGAATGGTATTAAGAAATTAAAAAGTACACTTTTATCATTTAAAAAATGATCATTTATTTCTGCAGACTTAATGAGCTAAACCAAGCGCTAAAGCTAAAAATCCGAATGCGCCAAAAACGAAATGAACTACGATTGCAATGGAAGTATTTTTTCTGATCTGAACTACAGCAGGTAGAATAAAGAAAATTGGAGTTGCAGCAAAAATTAAATCAAAGCCCATAGGAATATGCCAGCCAGCCCAGAATAATCCATGCACCAGCCAGGTCCATTTTTTATTTAACAACTCCTGTCTTGGTTGAATATAGCCTCTCCATAAAAATTCTTCACCAAAAATATTGAAGAAGAAAAATATTGGCCATACATATAATATCCACATCATGCTATTGGACAAAGGCATATTTTGAAAAAAGAAAGGAGTTGCATCAAAGCCAAGCTTAGGCATAACAATTTTTGCGATTAGAAAAGAAGCAAGCGATAAAGCCACAAATGAAATGATTGTCCAAATCCAATCAGTGCCAGATAATTTTTTAATCCTCATCCTGCTTAATAAATCTTTAAATTTAAATGAACCAATTTCTTTTCCGCTTAAATAAATTGCCCAAAAGAACATCGGCGCTAATACTATTAAGCCGACGCTTAAAAAATAAGTAATCTCTATAGGAAATATTTTTAGTTTGTCTATGGTGGGAATCGCAATTTGACAGGCAATAAAATTTAATAGAGCAGGAATTCCGAAGAGCCAAATTAATTCAAACCAGGTTAATGATTTTAAATTCTTCATTTTTAATTTGAATTAATTATTTCCCAAAAAGATCATCTTCGACTAATTCACAAAGTATATGAGCAACTGTAATATGCCCTTCCTGAATTCTTTGTGTGTTTGGAGATGGAATAATAATCGGTAAATCAACTAAACCTTTCAACTTGCCGCCGCTTCCGCCAAGAAAACCTATTGTCTTCATTCCCTTTTCTTTTGCTTTATCAACAGCTTTTAAAATGTTTGCTGAGTTTCCACTCGTCGAAATTGCAATTAAAACATCACCTTCGTTACCAAGACCTTCAATACTTCTGGCAAATGTATTTTCAAAACCGATATCATTTCCGCCTGCTGTTAAATTTGATGTATCAGTTGTTAATGCAATTGCTGGTAAAGCGGGACGAACAATTGTATGACTTAGTCTTATCATAAATTCAGTTGCAATATGCTGGCAATCTGCAGCGCTGCCGCCGTTCCCGCAAAGTAAAAGTTTTTTATTATTTTTATATGCGTTCAACAACTATATCAACTGCTGCTAAAATATCATCAGAACATTCTTCTTTAATCTTTAATTTAGTTTCAGAGCTTTCGTTTAATGAGTCATCAATAAATTTTTGTTTGTTCAAGAGTTCCTCTTTTAAATAAGAAATGTTATAAGCAAAAAATTTAAACTTTAATTGGAATGTTCACATGTACTGCATCTGCAAATTGTTTTATTAAATCCCAATTATTCTCATTCTCAAAAAAGTTTCCGGTTACAATAATCTTAGCACCGTTTTTAACCTTTTCCCTTGCAGCGTTGGGAGATTTGATTCCGCCTCCAACAATTATTGGAACGTTACAATATTCTGCAACTAACTTTACCATTTCATCCGGAACTGGTTCATGTGCACCTGAACCTGCTTCAAGATAAATTAATTTCATCCCGAGATATTCCGAAGCTAAAGCTGTTGCGGCGGCAATTTCGGGTTTGCTTCGTGGAATTGGTAAACTGCTGCTCATATATTGTGCGGTGGTTGAGTTCCCGGATTCAATCAAAATATATGCAGTAGAAATTGCTTCTAAATTTGCCTGCCGAATTATTGGTGCAGATAAAACATGTTTGCCGATTAAATGTTCTGGATTTCTTCCGCTAACAACAGATAAAAATAAAATTGCATCCGCATATGATGTTACTTGATTAATTGCGCCGGGAAATATTATTACCGGAAGTTTAGTAAGGCTTTTTACCTTTTTAACAAATGCTTCAAAATTTCCGTCAAGCATTAAACTGCTTCCCACCAAAAATCCATCAACATCTGATTTTTCACAAACACCGACAAATTTATTAATGTTATCGCCAATTAATTTATCCGGGTCTAAAAGGATTAAGTAAGCCGCACCTTTTAGTTGAATAGTTTTTAATATGTTGTTGTAAATATTCATTTAATATTAATTATTAATTACCGTGGTCATTTCGACCGAAGGGAGAAATCTTTCTTATTAGAGAAGATTTCTCTCTCGAAAACTCGTTCGAAATGACTATACAGTATTATTAAGTCTCACTTTCCCATCATCTTTTTTATATTTCTGATTGCCTGCTTAATACGCTGCTCATTTTCAACCATTGAAATTCTGAGATATCCTTCTCCGTATTCACCGAAAGCAGCGCCGGGAGAAGTTACAACTTCAGCCTCATCAATTAATTTTTTTGAAAATTCCATTGAACCCATACTTTTAAATTTTTCCGGAATTGGAGCCCATACAAACATGCTTGCTTTTGGTTTTTCAACATTCCAACCTATGCTATTTAATCCATCTACTAAAACATCTCTTCTTTTCTTATATACTTCTGAAATTTTTTTAGTTACAGAATAAGGTGAATCCAAGGCTGCGATGGCTGCAACTTGAATTGGGGTAAAAATACCGTAATCGTAAAAGCTTTTAAATTTAATTAAAGCCGAACAAATTTCTTTATTCCCGACACAAAATCCAACCCGCCAGCCTGCCATATTATAACTTTTTGACATTGTGAAAAATTCGACGGCTATATCTTTTGCTCCAGGCACTTGCAGAATTGACGGCACTTTTGTTCCATCAAAAACAATATCGCTGTATGCCATATCGTGTACAACAATCATTTGTGTTTTTTTTGCGTAGGCAATAATTTCTTTTAAATAATCTAATTCGACAACCGCAGTTGTTGGATTTGCCGGGAAATTTAAAATTAACATTTTGGGACGAGGCCACATATCACGCATAATTAATGAGATATCCGGAATAAAATTATTTTCTTTATTCAGCGGAATTGAGATTACATTTGCACCCGCAGAAGTCACTCCATAAATATGAATTGGATAAGTTGGATTTGGAACCAGGACAACATCGCCTTCATCTAACAAAGCAAGACACAAATGCGAAAGGCCTTCCTTGCTGCCAATACATGTTACTGCTTCAGTTTCAGGATCGATGTCAACATCAAAATCTCTTTTGTATTTACGGGAAATTGCTTTTAAAACTCCAGGAATTCCTTTTGATCTTGAATAACGGTGAGTTTTTGGATCGTCGATTGTCTGCTTTAATTTATCAATTATAAATTTTGGTGTCGCTTGATCTGGATTTCCCATTCCTAAATCAATCAAATCTATTCCCTGCTGCCTTTTCTTAAGCTTTATAGCATTCAGCTCAGAAAATAAATATGGCGGCAAACGATCTAATCTTTTAGCGAAATTCATGTAATAATTTTTAATGAAGTTTAAATTTATACAGTTGATTTAATTTAAGTATCTATAAAATAAATAAAAAATATATCTTCTTTTTAAATGCAGGTTTTCGCTCAAAATAAAATAAATTTAAATCCATTTTTTAAAATTGATATTTGATTTTTTTTAGCTGAAATTTCATTTCAAGAAAAAAATTAGGGGTAAAATAATTTTATAAGGCGAGTTAATATGAATGATTTTAACATTTTTTCTGCTAAGTTCAAATTACTTGTTACAACTTTTCTATTATTAATCAATTTACAACTTTTCGCACAAGTAGCACCTGGCGATCCCAATGCAGTTCCTGTTCACTTCAAATTTTATCATAATCTAACCGCCGCAGATTCAGGTGTTGGAATAAATGGTTCGATTAATAATTGGACTAACGGCATCTTCAAGATGAAAGAAACTCAACCTGGATTATGGGAAACAACCTTAGAGCTGCTTCAACAAACTTATGAATACAAATTTGTTACTTATACAGATACAGTCGGGCAAGCAGGGGTTACGGGTTATTTTACTGACGCGTTAAATGCAAACTTCGGCGGACCATTTAATAATTCTTTTGTGACCGTTAAAGATCCTATGGTTTTTTATTTTCTTCCTAAAAATGAAAGTAATGTTTCTAATGTCCGGCCTGAAATTACAGCACAAATAGCAGCGGCTAATTCAAGCACTATAGATGAAAGTAAAATCATTTTTATTTTAGATGGACAGGAAATTAGTAATGCATCAAACTATTATAATTCATCTACCAAAACATTTTCTTATACACCGAGTCAAAATCTAAGTTACGATAATCATACTGCATACTTAAAAGTTTTTAATTCACAAGGAGATTTCACGGAAGATACGACCACATTTAAAGTTGTAAGTGCAATTTCAATTTCTCCTTACACATTTAATTTCGACTCCAAAAGTCCGAACTTTAATTTTTTAGGCGACGTAACGAGAGTAGATATAAAGGGAGATTTTAATTCGCAAGGATTAAACCAAATGTCCGATACTGACAGTGATGGTGTTTATTCTTATAAAACAAATTTAACTGTCTACGAACCGAATGAATATACAATTATAGTCAACAGCGGATTGTACTTAAATGATCCGGACAATCCGCTATTATCTTCCAACCACCGAACTATGATAATTAAAACATTGAACCCAAGGCCTGAATACATCGATTTTTCTCCTTTGGAAAATATAACTTATACTTCACCGCAGGCTTCAGTTTCCGTCACATCTTTTGCAGTTAGGAGCGATTCTAACTTCTCATTAAGTTTTTCATCAATAAAAGCTACATATGATGGTTTAAGTACTCCTATAAAACTTTCAAGCTTTGGAAATGGTTATAAAGTTTCAGCGAATATTGATAATCCTGCTGACGGCAGGCATGTAATTGAGTTTTTAGGCAGCGATTCAAAAGGAAACAAAGTTTGGCCTGCAAAATATGTATTTGGTGTATATCCAAAAGGGACAGGCTTCAATTATGTAGATGGTGAAAGTGATGACAATGGAAATGGAAATTATATTTATCCATCAAACGTTCCGGAAGGCTCAGCAGATATTCAAGAAATTAATATCAGCTCAAACTCTTCTCACGATTCACTTGTCTTTTCGATCAAACTAAAAAAGATCTCTGACTATACAAGAGTGGGTTTCAGTATTGTTAATGAAATAAATGGAAATTATGTAGATGCAATGGATGATGTTGAATTAAAAATTCCCGAATGGAATTTAAAAGGTATTTATGCAATAATCTCTCCGCCTACTTCTACCTATTTTGATTCGAATTCTGAAAATAAACTTTATGTTTCCCGTGATCCATTACAAAGCAGTTACGATATTTCAGTTGATACTCTAACAGGCGGAATTATAAAATTTTCTTTACCATTAAATGTTCTCGAAGATATCATGGGAAATTATAATAAGCCTTGGTACTTCGGCGCTTTTACATATTTAAAAGATCAGAACGGAACGATAGAAGTAACTGAAAATGAAGGTGGAAAATCTTATGAAGAAGATACTGATATATACGATGCTGCATTTTTCTTTAATACAAAAACCCAGCAAAGATTACTTGGCAATTATAGTTCAACTACTGATATAGGCGGACCAAGAATAGCTACTATTGGAAAAGATAAACGAGGATATATTAAGTTAAATCCTTCTGATATCGATTCCATGATTTCAATTGCGCCGCTTGTAAAACTATATGCTTCCGGAGGTGATCTATTAACTGATACAGTAACAGTTGCCGGTTATGCTGATGTAGATGTTTCAGATACAGTTGCCGTAAAAGTTAACGGCACTGAATATAAAAGTATAGTTGATGTTAATAAAGAATTTTCAGTTAATGTTGTATTAAGTGAGGGCATAAATAAAATCAGTGCACAAACGCGGTTCGATGGAGACAGAATAAGTAAGAGCGAACAGATTGAATATAATTATATAATTGATCACAAACCTGTTATTAAAATTGAAACAACTGTAAATTCAAATGCTGTAACATTGGATGCTTCCGGTTCATTTTCTCCGGATAGCTCTGTTTTAACTTTCAGTTGGGTATCAGATCCCCAAAATCCTGAAATTATAAATTTAAATGGAAATTCTACTTCAGCCGCTTCATTTAATGCTCCTTCAACAAAAGGCGAATACTATTTTACAGTTGCTGCCACTGATAATAATAATTTTAAGGGCTGGGCAAGAACGGTTGTAGTTGTGGGAGATTCCGGAACATATTCACCGGATTATTCATATTGGCATCCTGCATGGCTGGACACCGCTGTAATATATTCAATATTTGTAAGAACTTTTAGTGATGCCGGAACATTCAACGCTGTTACACAAAGGATGCAGTATCTAAAAGATCTTGGAATAAATTGCATTTGGTTTTTACCCATTCATCCAACCACCAGCAATTTAGGTCCCGATAATCCGGGTTATGCAATTACAAATTATCTAGATGTTTTAGAAAACTATGGAACAAAAGATGATTTTAAAAATTTAGTTAATGCTGCTCATCAAAATGGAATTAGAGTAATTATGGATCATGTAATTCAGCATACTTCCGTGCTGCATCCTTTTATGAAAGATGCAAATCAATACAAAGAAAATTCTCCCTACTATCCATTTTATATGTGGGATTCAAATAATAATTTTCAGTATCTTGTTTACATGGGTTGATTTGCCATCGATTAATTATGAAAATGAATCAGCAAGAAATTACCTCCTGCGCATGGCAAGATATTGGATGCAGGACTTTAATATTGACGGTTACCGCTGCGATGTAGCGTGGGCAATAAATGATTTGCGAGTTTCAGGTCCCGCGTATTGGCAAACCTGGCGAAGCACTTTAAAAGCAATGAAGCCTGATGCAGTATTTTTAGCTGAAGCGGATGCTTCATTTGATAGATATTTTGATAAAAAATTTGATATGGGTTATGATTGGAATTGGTTTTCTAAGTTAAGAAATCTTGTTTCAAACTCCGGTTCAATTAATTCACTCGATTCATCAATAACTTACTATTTAAATTCTCATAATACTCAAAACGACAGGCCATTCCGCTTTTTAGAAAATCATGATGAACAAAGATTCATTGAAGCTTTTGGAATTGCTGATACAAAATTATCTGCAGCTTTGCTGTTTACTGTGCCTGGGGTTCCCATGCTTTATGCCGGTCAAGAAGTAGGCGAAGAAACCAACCGCGGAAACATTAATTGGAATGACCCTCATAATCTACTGCCTTTCTATAAAAACTTAATTGAAATCAGAAAAAAGAATATTGCACTAACTGAGGGAAGTTTTGATAGGATTACTAACTCGGCTCCTAATTCTGTCTATTCTTTTTTAAGAGTAAAAGGAAACGATAATGTAATTGTTAATATTAATTTCAGTGCAAATGAACAAACAATAAATTTATCAGTTCCAATTAATAAAATTTCATTCGATTCATCAGCCTCATTTTTTATAAACGATGAATTAAATATTAAAACCCGTGCAGTTAAAGGAACTGATTTAAAAAATTATCAAATTACTATTCCAGCAAATAGTGCTCAGATTTTAGTCTTATCGGATACTGCAATTACTTCTGCAAAAGAAACAAAAGAGGTTTTGCCGGTTACTTTCAATCTTGAACAAAATTATCCCAATCCTTTTAATCCATCAACTACAATTAAATATTCTTTGCCAGCGGAGAGTAAAGTCAAAATTACTGTATTTAATATATTGGGACAGAGAATTAGCCTGCTGGTAAATGAAGTTCAAAATGCTGGTTATCATGAAACAGTTTGGAGTGCACAAAATTTTGCTTCCGGAGTTTATTTGTATTCAATTGAAGCTGTTTATGCAAATGGGAAATCAAATTTTACAAAGGTTAAAAAGATGATCTTCCTTAAATAGAAAAAGAATATAAATTACTACATTACTTATATCTCGTGATGAAATTTTAAATTTATCACGAAGCTGATTCATAGTTACTGGGGTAATGAAATACAGCCTGGTTGCACAATCACACCTTCCTTGTATTTTTTGGCCAAAACAGTTATGTTTCAAATCTAATTATCTCTAAATTTTACCAATTTTAAGCCTTTTTAGGCACAAAAGTTATTTTTAAACTTATATTCAAAAGTGACTTTGAAGTTAAAATTTTAAATTGATTACGAACAATCCTTAAATGAGGTTATCCGAAATGAATAATGGCAAAACACAAGAATTAGATTTTATTGAAACTGAAAATAGAGAATGGTTGTACTCACTTGATTACGTACTTGAACACGGTGGTCCGGAAAGAGTTAAAGAATTATTACAACAGCTTCAAATTCGCGCTCATAAATATGGAGTAGAAATTCCATTCACCGCAAACACACCTTATATAAATACAATAACAAGAGAAAAACAGCCGCCATTTCCTGGCGACAGAGAAATTGAAAGACGTATAAAAAGTTTAATCCGCTGGAATGCTATGGCAATGGTTGTAAGAGCTAATAAAATTGAAAGTGGTATCGGCGGCCATATTTCTACGTATGCTTCTGCGGCAACTTTATATGAAATTGGTTTCAATCATTTCTTTAAAGGAAAAGGTGATGACTATGACGGTGATCAGATTTATTTCCAAGGACATGCTTCGCCTGGAATTTATGCTCGCGCTTTTCTTGAAGGAAGATTATCAATTGAGAAATTAGAAAATTTTAGGCGCGAATTAAATCCAGCCGGCGGACTTTCATCTTATCCGCATCCTTGGTTAATGCCGAACTTCTGGGAATTCCCCACTGTGTCAATGGGGCTGGGCCCCATCATGGCAATTTATCAAGCTCGTTTTAATCACTATTTAGTTGATAGAGGATTAAAAAAATCAAGCGGAAAAGTTTGGGCATTTTTAGGAGATGGTGAAACGGATGAGCCTGAAACTCTTGGTGCAATTACGCTTGCTTCAAGAGAAAAATTAGACAATTTAATTTTTGTCATCAATTGCAACTTGCAAAGGCTTGATGGCCCTGTTAGAGGAAATGGAAAAATAATTCAAGAATTGGAAGCGATTTTCCGAGGAGCAGGATGGAACGTTATTAAAGTTATTTGGGGCAGCGATTGGGATCCTTTGTTAGAAAAGGACAAAGATGGAAAATTAATTAAAAGATTAGGTGAAGTTGTTGATGGGCAGTATCAAAAGTATTCGGTTGAAAGCGGAGAATACATTCGTGAACATTTGTTTGGAGCAGATGATGAACTTTTGGATATGGTCAAAAATTTTAGTGATGAGCAATTAAGAAAAATGAAACGCGGCGGTCACGATCCTGAAAAAGTATTTGCTGCATTTAAACAAGCGGTTGCGCATAAAGGCCAGCCAACTGTAATTCTTGCAAAAACTATTAAAGGATATGGACTTGGAGAAAGTGGTGAAGGAAAAAATATAACTCACCAGCAGAAAAAATTAAATGAAGATGAATTGAAAGAATTCCGTACAAGATTTGGAATTCCTATATCCGATGAAGATGTTGCCAAAGCACCATTTTACAGGCCGGATGAAAACAGTCCGGAAATGCGGTACATATTGGAAAAAAGAAAAGAGCTTGGCGGATTTTTGCCTTCAAGAAAAACCGATGTTCGTCCAATTAAAACTCCGCCTGAAGATATATTTGAAGAGTTTTATAAAGGAACTGAAGGACGCGATGTTTCTTCCACAATGGTATTTGTTAGAATACTAGCCAAGCTGTTAAAAGATAAAGAGCTCGGTAAATATGTAGTTCCGATTGTTCCTGATGAGGCAAGAACATTTGGAATGGAAGCTTTATTCAGGCAAGTTGGAATTTATTCGCACGTTGGACAATTATATGAACCGGTTGATAGAGATAGCCTACTTTATTATAAAGAAGCAAAAGACGGACAAATTCTTGAAGAAGGAATTACAGAAGCCGGTTCTATGTCTTCATTCATTGCAGCCGGCACTGCATACGCAACACACGGCTTAAACATGATTCCATTCTTTATTTATTATTCAATGTTTGGATTACAAAGAATTGGCGATTTACTTTGGGCAGCCGGGGATATGCAGGCAAAAGGATTCTTAGTCGGTGGAACGGCGGGCAGAACAACTCTTGCCGGTGAAGGCTTGCAGCATCAGGACGGAAACAGCCATTTATTAGCCTACACCATTCCGAATCTTGTTGCTTATGATCCAGCATTCGCTTATGAAATTGCCGTGATTGTAAGAGATGGAATAAGAAGAATGTATGAAGAACAGGAAAATGTGTTTTATTATCTAACGGTAATGAATGAAAATTATCCAATGCCGCCTATGCCAAAAGGAGCTGAAAAAGGTATTGTAAAAGGAATGTATAAATTAAAAGCTTCAAAAAAGAAAACTGCTAAGCTTAAAGCCCAACTTTTCGGCAGCGGAACAATACTTAATGAAGTAGTTAAGGCTCAGCAAATTTTAGAGGATGATTATAAAATCGCAGCCGATGTTTGGAGCGTAACAAGCTACAAGGAATTAAGGAAAGATGCTTTGGATGCTGAAAGATGGAATATGCTTCATCCTAATGAAAAACAAAAAGTACCTTATGTAACTCAAGTACTCAAAGACGAAGATGGAGTTTTTGTTGCAGCTTCAGATTATGTTAAAGCTTTACCGGACTCAATTGCAAAATGGTTTCCCCGTCAGTTAGCATCACTCGGTACAGATGGATTCGGAAGAAGTGAAGGAAGAAATGAACTTCGTGACTTCTTTGAAGTGGATGCAAAGCATGTTGTTTTAGCAACACTATCTTCGCTATACAAAGAGAAAAAAATTAAATATAACATTATCGAAAAAGCTATAAAGGATTTAGAAATAAATCCTGCTAAACTGAATCCTATGCATTCATAAAACTAAATAGCTTTTTATTAAGTAGTAAATTTTATTAAGGTTTAAAATGGCAAAAGAATTAAAGCTCCCGGATTTAGGAGAAAATATAGAATCAGCCGATGTTTTAAATATACTTGTTAAAACCGGCGACCAGGTTGAAAAAGAACAGAGTGTTATTGAAATAGAAACTGATAAAGCGACTATTGAAGTTCCTTCTTCAATTGCCGGAACTGTAAAAGATGTTTTGATTAAACCAGGTGATAAGGTTAAAGTAGGACAATCTATTTTAACTTTTGATGAAGGAAATGGAAAAGCAGAAGTTAAGTCCGAAAAGAAAAGCGAAGATAAAAAAGCAGCCAAACCCGATAAGGATAAAAAAGCTGAAGATGAAAAAGAAAAAGCCAAGGATTCTGCAAAACCGGAAACTAAAGAAGAATCAAAAACAAAAAAATCATCAAGCACTTCAGTTATTGAAATGAAACTTCCTGATTTAGGGGAGAATATCGAATCTGCCGATGTATTAAATATTTTAGTTAAAGCCGGTGACAGCATTGAAAAAGATCAAGGCGTGCTTGAAATAGAAACCGATAAGGCAACAATTGAAGTGCCTTCATCTGTAAACGGAACTGTAAAAGAAGTGCTAGTTAAATCTGGTGAAAAAGCAAAAGTTGGACAGGCAATCTTAAAAGTTGAAACTTCTTCAGATTCACAACAAGAATCTAAAAAAGAAACCACTAAAGAAGCGGAACCAACTTCGAAACAGGAAGAACAAGAGCCTGCTAAACAAGAATCTGAACAAGAAAAAGAAACAGCCACCGGCCAAAAAGAAAAATTTCAGCCCGGGGAAATTGATGAACAGCCGCCTATCAGAAAAAACGCGGCTCCTGCTGCGCCTTCAGTTAGAAGGATTGCAAGGGAAATTGGCATTGATATTCAACAGGTTCCCGGCACAGGTCCAAATGGTAGAATTTCAATGGACGATGTTAAAGGATTTGCTAAAAAATTAAATGAAGGAAGAGAAAGCAGTGGTTTTTCATCCTTAGGTATAAAAGCGGAAGCATTGCCTGACTTCAGCAAGTTTGGCGAAGTAGAAGTAAAACCGATGAATAAAATCCGTTCGGTTACTGCTGATCATCTCAGCTATGCATGGAATGTTATTCCACATGTTACACAATTTGATAAAGCAGATATAACAGAGCTTGAAAAAATAAGGAAACAATTTAATCCCGCCGTGGAGAAAGCAGGAGGGAAATTAACTGTTACTTCTATATTAATAAAGATTATAACTTCAGCTTTAAAAGTTTTCCCGCAGTTTAACAGCAGCATTGATCTGCAGAAAAAGGAAATTATTTATAAAAAATATTTTAATATCGGAATTGCTGTCGATACACCGAATGGATTAATTGTTCCGGTTTTAAAAAATGTTGATAAGAAAAATTTAACCGAACTCTCTGTTGAAATGAATATGCTTGCAGAAAAAGCAAGGAACAGAAAAGCCTCGCTTGATGAACTTCAAGGCGCATGTTTTACTATTACAAATCTTGGCGGAATCGGCGGAACATCTTTTACTCCTATTGTTAACTCTCCTGAAGTTTCCATACTTGGTGTTTCCAGAGGAAATTATGAACCCGTTTATGATAAAGTCACTAAAGAATTTGAAGCAAAGTTAATGCTTCCGTTATCTCTGTCATATGATCATAGAATTATTGATGGTGCAGATGCAGCAAGATTTTTAAGATGGGTTTGTGAAGCACTTGAGCAGCCAATCAAAATTATGGTTGAAGGGTGAGGAGTAGTTCAAGTAAACGGATAAGTTCAAGAAAATTTATAATTAAGAGAATTAAAAATCATTCATTTGTCATTAAGTAGGATTTATAATTTGAGACATGAATGTTTAATTAAAATTTTATGAGGAATTAAATGCCAAAGCAAGTTACAGTTATCGGCGCAGGCCCCGGCGGTTATGCTGCCGCTTTTTATGCAGCCGATCTCGGAATGGATGTTACATTAATTGATAAAGACAAAAACCCTGGCGGAGTTTGTTTGTACCGTGGATGTATTCCTTCCAAGGCATTGCTTCATGTAGCAAAGCTGCTTCATGAGTCTGAAGAAGCAAAAAATTGGGGAATTGAATTCGCAAAACCAAAAATAAATCTGGATAGATTAAGAGAATGGAAAAATGAAGTCGTAAATAAAATGACAGGCGGACTGGGACAGCTCTCCAAAGCAAGAAAAATAAATTATATTCAGGGCACTGCTAGCTTTGTTGATTCTTCAACTTTAAAAGTTGAGAAAGTTGATGGTAAAACGGAAGAATTAAAATTTGAAAATGCCATCATCGCTACCGGCTCAAGAATAACAACAATTCCTGCTCTTTCAATTGACAGTAAAAGACTTTTAAATTCAACTTCAGCATTGGATTTACCTGAAATTCCAAAATCACTTTTAGTAATTGGCGGCGGATATATTGGCCTTGAGCTTGGTTCAGTGTATCAAGCATTAGGGACTAAAGTGTCTGTTGTTGAAATGCTTCCAGGACTATTGCCGGGTGCCGATAAAGATTTAGTTGCGCATCTAAGCAAGAGAATTGAAAAGCAGTATGATAAAATTATGCTTAGTTCGAAAGTGCTTGAACTTAAAGAAACCAAAAAAGGCATTAAAGTTAAGATTCAAGATAAAGAAGGAAAAACCAGCGAAGATGAATATGAATATGTACTAATGTCGATTGGCAGAAGGCCTGAAACAAAAGGACTTGGATTAGAAAACACGAAAGTTCAATTAAATGATAGAGGCTGGATAAAAGTCAGTAAAGAAATGAGAACTGATGATCCAAATATTTTTGCTATTGGGGATATTGCAGGAGAGCCAATGCTTGCACACAAGGCATCTCATGAAGGCCGAGTTGCAGTTGAAGTAATAGATGGACACAAGGCTGCATTTGAGCCGCTTGCAATTCCCGCAGTTGTTTTCACTGATCCTGAAATAGCTTGGGCTGGTCTAACAGAAAATCAGGCCAAAGAACAAGATATAAAATATGAAACAGCAAAATTTCCTTGGGCTGCTTCAGGCAGAGCAACTACACTTGACAGATTTGATGGAGTTACAAAATTAATAATTGATCCGGAAACTGAAAGAATATTAGGCGTTGGTATTTGCGGACCAGGTGCCGGCGAACTTATTGCAGAAGGTGTTCTAGCAATTGAAATGGGAGCCAATGCAACAGATTTGAAAATGACAATTCATCCACATCCAACTTTATCAGAAACTGTAATGGAAGCTGCGGAAGTTTTCTTTGGACAAAGCACACATATTTATAGGCCGAAGCGGAAATGAGAGTTTAAGTTCATGTTTAAGTTTCAAAAATTAATACTTGAACTTGAACTAAATTTTCTGTCACGCTGAGCTTGTCGAAGTGTGAATTTATTCTGTAGTTTGTCAGTCTTCGACAAGCTCTGACTGACAAACCAAGGATTCTGTAACAAATTAACCGTCGAGAAAACTTACCTTTTTTTTGAGAACTCATTTCAAATGATCTACTTCTGTTATTGGTAAATCGCATACAAAATTCTTGCAAACATAAACTGTTGTTTTTCCATCTTTGGATTTTAAATCTTTAACATAGTCCGAAATTTTTTCTAACTCTTCGTGTTTTAATATAACAACTTTATTTGGATTAAATTCTTCTCGAATCTTCTTGATAAATTCTTCTTTTGAATTATTGCCTTCAACAATTACAATTTCATTTGATGGTCCAATTGCAAAATCTAATGCACATAAAAATTGTGTAAAAGCTGATGGTGAGTTTGCAATACTTTGTGAAAAAGTTTTTCCGATTAAAGATGCTTTAACTTCAAATTCAGTATTGCCGGTAATTCGGGAGAACCGTAACAAATTTAAAGTTGCAATCGAATTTCCTGAAGGAATTGCTCCATCGTATAAATCCATTTGACGAACAATTAATTTTTCCGCTTCATTTGAAGTAAAATAAAAACCGCCATTTTCTTCATCCCAAAAATGCTGAATTAAATAGTCGTTTAATTCAATTGCCACTGTTAAATACTTAACTTCAAATTCAGTTTCATATAAATCAAGCAAAGCCTGAATAAGAAATGAATAATCATCTAAAGTTGCGGTTATACCCGCTTCACCATCTCTATATCTATGTAAAAGAACTCCTTCATTATTTCGCAGATAATTTAAAATAAACTCTGCAGATTTTTTTGCTGCTAAATAATATTCATTATTATTAAACGATTGCGATGCTTTACACAAAGCTGAAATCATTAAAGAATTCCAATCAGTTAAAACTTTGTCATCTTTATAGGGATGAATTCTTTTTTCTCTTTTTTCAAAAAGCTTCTTTCTTATTTTTTCAAATTTAATTTCATCTTCAGCATCAAGTTTATTTTTTAAATGCGGAATGTTTGTCCCGTTAAATCCGCCGTGAACGGAATCAATCCAATTGCCTTCATCTTTAATTTGAAATATTTTTAAAAATAATTCATGATTTTCTCCAAGCACTTTTTTTAATTCAGCGTTAATCCATACATAAAATTTTCCTTCCTCGCCTTCGCTGTCAGCGTCTTCTGCTGAATAAAATCCACCATTTGAATCTGTCATATCTCTTAAAACATATTCAAAAATTTCTTCAGCTGTCTTTTTGTAGAATTCATTTTTAGTTATTTGATACATTTCCACATATGCAGTGGCAAGTAAAGCCTGGTCATAAAGCATTTTTTCGAAATGAGGAACGAGCCATTTCTGATCAGTTGAATAGCGGTGGAATCCAAATCCTATTTGATCATAAATTCCACCAAGTCTCATTTGTGTTAGAGTTTTTTCTACCATTTCCAAAGCCGAATTTTCTTTATATCTTTTATAGTATCTTAATAAGAAAGTTAAATTGTGAGGCGAAGGAAATTTAGGCGCAGTTCCAAATCCGCCGAATTTAGGGTCGTATCTATTCTTCAAATTTAAGAATGCTTTTTTCAAAACTTGTTCATTTAAATCTTCATTACTAATTATCCGCGTACTTTTGGAGACAGCAGAAGAAATTTCTTCCGCAGATTTCAATAAATCATCTCTTTTAGTTTGCCATAATTCTTTTATTCTTGGTATTAATTGCATCAGCCCCATTCTTCCAAATCGTTCACTTTTGGGAAAGTAGGTTCCCGCAAAAAAAGGCTTTTTATCCGGAGTCATTATAATAGTTAATGGCCAACCCCCGCTGCCCGTGAGCATCTGGCAGATAGTCATATAAATGCCGTCAATATCCGGACGCTCTTCTCTATCAACTTTAATTGAAATAAATGCTTCATTCATTAAAGCGGCTATTTCTTCATCTTCAAAAGATTCTTTCTCCATTACGTGGCACCAATGGCAAGTTGAGTATCCAATAGATAAAAATATAGGTTTCTCTTCTTGCTGTGCTTTACTAAACGCTTCATCGCTCCAGGCGAACCAATCAACCGGATTATATGAATGTTGAAGTAAATAGGGACTTTTCTCACTACTTAATTTGTTTGGGTTTTTCATTTTTATCTTTGGTATTTAATTAAACTTCCTAGAAATTGCTTTGTTAAAGTTTCAGTTTTTTGATAGTTTTATTAAACAAATATTTTTTTTAAGTGCACGTTAAAAATATATGAATAATAAAAATAATTTGATTTTACCAGCAGCAATTTTATCAGTTGCATTTTTGATAAGTTCTATAATATTTGTTTCAACCTGGAAATCAAATTACAGATCCAATCAAACCATAAATGTAACCGGTTCAGCAAAAAAGGAAATCATTTCTGATTTAGCAGTATTGAAGGGAAATATAGCAGTTCAAGCCGCAGTTCAAAGCGCTGCTTATAAGGAGCTGAATTCGCAAATGCAAGTACTGATTTCATATCTTAACTCAAAAGGATTTCCTAAAAACAAGATAGATTTTTCTACGATAAATTCATATCCTATTTATGAAATTGGACAAAATGGATATCAGACCAATATTGTAAGAGCTTATAATTATTCTCAAAGAATAGAGGTTCAGTCAACGGATGTTGAAAAAATAAAAAATATATCTCTAGAAATTTCTTCACTGGTAGAAAAGGGCGTTAACTTTAATGTTGAAATGCCCGAATATCATTACACTAAATTAGCTGAGCTCAAAATTGATATTCAAGCCGCTGCTGCTAAAGATGCTATGGTTAGAGCACAAAAAATTGCTGAAGCTACCGGCAGAAGCATCGGGACAATGCGTGATGCAAGAATGGGTGTAATTCAGATTACTCCGCGATTATCTAACCAAATCTCTGATTATGGTATAAACGATTTAAGTTCGATTGAAAAAGAAATAACAGCAGTTGTTAATGCCTCATTCGAAATCGAATAATAACTTATTATAGAAAACTTTTTATGACAAAATCACAAATATGGGTTGCTTCGTTTTTAGTTCTATTTTTAATTTTATTTTTTTTGGGAAGAGTATCAAAAAATGTTGATACAGAAAATGGGCAATCCTCGGCTAACCCAATGCCTCAAACAAACATGACATCCGAAGAATTATCAGGTGAAGAATTAATTTCTAAACTTGGCTGTGTTAATTGTCACGGTGCAAATTTAAAGGGGACAAAAATGGGTCCGTCCCTTTATGCCTTGAAAGAAAACTGGTCAAGAGATAAGCTAATAAATTATTTAAGAAATCCATCATCATATATGGATTCCGATAGATTTAAAGAATACCAACAAAAGTATCCAGGGGTTATCATGCCTTCATTTACCAATATACAAGTAAAAGAATTAGGAAAAGTTGCAGAGTATTTGTTAGGGTTATAAACTAATTCTTGATTTTTATTTGTGTTTTTTTGTCAACAATCACATAGTAATTTAGGTGTACTCTAAAACTCGTACTCAAAAAATGATTTAATTTATTTTCGTATTATTTTTTTTGAATAATAATTTGAGGAAGAAAAGAATGAAAAAATTATTTCCATTTATAACTTTTATACTAGTTATACAATTAATACATGCACAACAAATCAATAAATCATATAGAAATATCGGATATGATTATGTCTCCCCGCTACCTAACAGTAAGATGGTTTCCCCCGAAAATAATATAATTATTCGATCTCATACTAAACTCTCACGTCAACAAATTCGAAATAATTTTATTTCGGTTACTGGGTCTAACAGTGGAAATCATGAAGGTAAATTAATTTTATCTGATGATAATAAAACATTAATTTTCAAGCCTTATAATCCATATATGCTTGGGGAAACAGTATATGTTAAAACAAATAATGGATCAGTATCCACAAATGGTAGTAATCTGAACGAGTTTAGATTTCAATTTAAAGTTTCTGACAATCAAATAACGAAGAAGAGTTATGTTATTGAAGAAATGTTAAGAAATTTAAACATTGAAAAAACTAAAAATAATTTGGATAAAATAAGAAGTAAATCTACTGATTCATTACCAGATGGTTTTCCAGGTCTTAATATCACAACACAAGTCGATTCAGATGAAGAGTATTTTTTTCTATCCCCGTTTAATTATCCCAGTGACTTTAATAATTATTTAATGATTACTAGCAATTCAGGCATTCCGATTTTTTATAGAAAAATGGCACCAAGATGCTATGATTTTAAATTGCAAAGTTCTGGGGTTTTGACATATTACGATGAAAATGTACATAAATATTATGCAATGAATAGATCTTATTCTATAATAGACAGTTTTGCTTGCGGAAACGGATATCTAACGGATGTCCACGAATTAAATATTCTCCCTAATGGGCATGCTCTAATAATGTCCTATGATAGTCAAATAATAAGAATGGATACAATTGTTGCTGGCGGAGATTCTAATGCAACTGTATTAGGATTAATTGTTCAGGAATTAGATAATGATAAAAATGTTGTTTTTCAATGGAGAAGCTGGGATCATTACAAAATTACGGATGCAATGCCAGATATAAAACTTACAGCCAATAGAATAGATTATGTTCATGGAAATGCGGTCGAACAAGATTATGATGATAATATCTTGATCTCTGCAAGACACATGGACGAAATAACAAAAATCGATAGAACAACAGGAGATATAATTTGGCGATTAGGCGGAAAGAATAATGAATTTAATTTTGTGAATGATGAATATAAATTCTCACATCAGCATGATGTAAGAAGATTACCAAACGGTGATATATCTGTGTTTGATAACGGGAATTTACATTCTCCTCCATTCTCAAGAGCAGTTGAATATCATATTGATGACACTTCAAAAACTGCAACTTTAATGTGGGAGCATAGAAGTGATCCGGATTATTTCTCTGCAGCAATGGGTAGTAATCGATTGCTTCCAAACGGTAACAGAGTAATAGGGTGGGGATTTAAAGGTAAAAATAGCGCAGATGTTTCGGAAGTTGATCCGGACGATAATATAGTTTTTGAAGCAAGCCTCCCTGATACTATGTATAGTTACAGAGCATTTAAATTTCCATGGAAAACGGATCTATTTACACTAAGCTCGTATAACATAGGTTTTGGAAACGTCTCAGTCGGCCAATCTGCCTCTTTGACAGTTATGATAAAAAATAATTCGCAAGATTCATTGCTTATAACCAGATTTTATAACCAAAACGCTTCTTTTGGCCCGGATAAAAATGTTCCATTTGTAATCAATCCTGGTGAGGAAGTTCCGCTTACTATTAAGTATACACCTGATACAAGTTCCCTTGGCGATATTAGTGACAGATTGTATATTTTTTCTGAAAAACCTGGAGAAAGAGTTGCTCAAGTTGTGCAATTATCTGGAAATACGATAGTTTCTGTTGATGATGAAAATAAACCAGTTGTGTTTAACTTAGCACAAAATTATCCTAACCCATTTAATCCATCTACCACAATTGAATACTCAATTCCTAAAGCAAGTAATGTTACGATCGCGGTGTTCAATATACTTGGTGAAAAAGTTGCCGATCTGGTAAATGAAGAAAAATCTAGCGGTAATTATAAAGTTCAGTTTAATGGAAATGGCTTAGCCAGCGGTATATATATATATAAATTAACCGCAGGTAATTTTACTCAAATTAAAAAATTAACTTTGTTGAAATGAAATTTTCTCTTTAGTTAATAAAAAAAATGCGCTTCGATTTTATCAAAGCGCATTTTATATTTTAAAGGTTTTATTATTTAGGCAATAGTTATATCTTTATCGAGATAAACATCTTGTATTGTATTTAGAAGTTTAACGCCTTCAGTCATTGGGCGCTGGAAGGCTTTTCTACCTGAGATTAATCCCATACCGCCTGCTCTTTTATTTATGACTGCTGTTTTTGCTGCTTCTGCAAAATCATTATCACCTGAAGCACCGCCGCTGTTTATTAATCCGGCTCTTCCCATATAATTATTAATTACTTGATACCTTGCAAGATCAATAGGATTATCTGAACTTAAATCAGAATATACCTTTTTGTGAGTTTTGCCAAATTTTATTGCATTAAAGCCGCCATTATTTTCAGGCAGTTTTTGTTTAATAATATCAGCTTCAATTGTAACACCTAAATGATTTGCTTGTCCTGTTAAATCTGCAGAAACATGATAATCTTTATCCTTTTTGAATTCCGGATTTCTCAAATAGCACCACAGAATTGTTGCCAAACCTAATTCGTGGGCATATTTAAACGCTTCACTTACTTCAATAATTTGTCTTGCACTTTCCTCTGAACCAAAATAAATAGTTGCACCAACTGCTGCGGCACCCATATCCAATGCTTGTTCAACACCAGCAAACATAATTTGATCAAATTTATTCGGAAAAGTTAAAAGTTCATTGTGATTAATTTTTACGATATAAGGAATTTTAGGTGCATATTTTCTTGCAGTCATTCCGAGTACGCCTAGTGTTGAAGCAACTGCGTTACATCCGCCTTCGATTGCAAGCTTAATAATATTTTCAGGATCAAAGTATTGAGGATTTGGAGCAAAGGAAGCTCCAGCACTATGTTCAATTCCCTGGTCAACTGGAAGTATTGAAACATAACCCGTGTTTGCTAATCTGCCTGTTGAAAATATCCATTGTAAATTTTTTAATACATTTATATTTCTATCAGTTTGAGAAAAAATTCTATCAACAAAATCAGGCCCGGGAAGATTTAGTTGGTCTTTAGGAAATTTTGCCTTATATGTTAATAAGGCTTCAGCATCGTTTCCCAATAATTCTTTTAAGTTCTGTGACATGCTAACTCCATTCTAAAATATTTTATTCAAAAAATTTAAATTCAAAAAATGAATGTCTACAAAAATAAGCCGAAATAAATTGTTATTCAATTTATTTCTGTTTTAAGCGGTATGTCCGAGCTGTTATGCGTACTTTGGATAAAATCAAATATATTTTTTGCATGTGACCGCGAATTTTCAATAAAAAGTCTATTTGTTTGCATTCCAGCACAAACAACACCTGCTAAAAATATTCCATCTTTATTAGTTTCGAACGTGTTAGAATTGCAAACTGGTTCACGATTTTCATTCTTTGAAATTTCAATCCCACAATTTTCAAGAAAGGAAAAGTCAGGCTGATAACCTGTCATTGCCAATACAAAATCATTTTTAATTGTAATTACTCCTTCAGGAGTTTTTACATCAACTTCATTTTCTCTAATTTCTATTATACTTGAATTGAAATATGCCTTAATTGAGCCTTCTTTAATTCGATTTTCGATATCAGGTTTCACCCAGTATTTAACACGCTTGTTAATTTCACTTTCACGAATAACCATTGTAACCTCTGCGCCTTTTCTAAAAGTTTCAAGTGCAACATCAACTGCTGAATTTGCACTGCCGACTACAATGACCTTCTGATTAAAAAAAGGATGCGGATCATCATAATAATGTTTTACTTTTGCAAGATCTTCACCGGGAATATTCATTAAATTCGGCTTGCCGTAAAACCCGGTCGAAATAATAACTTTTTTAGATAAATATTTATTTTTATTTGTAACTACTTCATGCAATTTCCCGGAATCATTTATGGTAACTACTTTTTCATAAAGCTGAACATTCAATTTCCATGACGTTACAACTCGCCTGTAATATTCTAATGCCTCGCTGCGGGTAGGTTTTGGTCCGTGTGAAATAAAAGGCACTTCACCAATCTCCAGCCTATCTGAGGTTGAAAAGAAAGTCATATTCATAGGATAATTATAGATTGAATTTACTAAACAGCCTTCTTCAAGAATCAAATAATTCATTTTTCTTTTTACTGCTTCAATTCCGCAGGCCAACCCAATTGGTCCTGCACCGACAATTATTACTTCAAAAATTTTATTGCTCATTTTTTTGCCAATGTATCCTTTAACTTTAATTATATTTTTTAATTTATTTACTAACTATTTGGATTAAACTGCTTGCAATTCTTTCATTATAATTATCAAGCAATAAAACTCTGAATATTCCAGGTTCATCAAAACTTAAGTCACTGTTATCTGTTCTGCTGAAATAGATATAATCCATATCAGGCTGAACAGTGAAATCAAATTTTTTATAAAATTCAAATTTATTGGCTATTGAGTTCCATTTATCATATTCTATGTGACAGTCAGATAAACCTAATTCATAATTACATTTTATCATTATTGTTAAATATCCTGTTGTGAAGACATCACTTATCCCAACTTCTCCTTCAGCTGTATATTTTTCACAAAAATAAAGAACAGGGCCGCTTTGAGCAAAGGATATTGATTTCGAACTTAATATTAAAAACGTAATGATAATTAATATAAATAATTTGAAATCTTTCATGTTATTTATGCCTTTCATTTATTTTATTTATTTTTGTTATTCAAGATCGGTGATGACGTAGATGATTTTAAAATCAAATATGATTTCATCAATGTTAAAAACTTTTTTCTGATTTTAATCAATTATACAAAAATTTATTTCAATAGTTAATAGGTCAACTTGGCTAATTTAAAACATTTCTGTTTCGATTTAGATGGAACACTTGTCGATTCATATAAGAATATTTACGACACGACAGTAAAAACTTTACAAGTTCTAAATATTAAAGAACCTCTTCAAGAAATAGAATTTCAAAAAAGAATCGGCCATCATTTTTTAGATATCTTTAAAGATTTAAATATTCCGGTTTCTGATGTTGAGGAATTTATAAATATTTATAAAGGATTTTATTTCGATTTTATAAATAGTTCAAAACTATATCCTGCCGTTGAAGAAACTTTGGACAAAATAAAATCAAATAATATTAAAATTACATTGCTTACTACAAAAGGTCAGGATCAGGCGGATAAAATTATTGACCATTTTAATTTAAGAAAATATTTTTCATTCGTAATGGGAAGAAGAACAGGTCTCGCGATAAAACCTTCACCTGAACCATTACTTTCAATTTGCAAAGAACTTTCCGTTGAGCCATCTGAAACTTTAATGATTGGAGATGCCGAGCTGGATATTCAATGCGGTAAAAATGCAAATACCAAAACCTGTGCAGTTTTATATGGGTATCGTAATGAAGATATACTTAAGCTGGAAGAACCGACATACTTCATTTCGAAAATTGATGAATTAATTCGTGTTATTTAATTTAATAGAATAAGTAAGTATAAGATTCTTAAATTTCAAATCAATTAAATTCTATTTATTAAATTAACATTTGTGCTACGGTCATCTTAGTAAAAGTTATTTTTCTCTCAAATTTTTAGATGAGATAAAATGAAAATAAAATTATTTTTAGTTTGCTTGATTATAATTTCCATCTTCGCTTCAAACTCGAAAGCGGCAGATAATCCAAAGCTGGTTGTTGGGATTGTTGTAGACCAGATGCGATACGATTATTTGTACAAATTTTATCCAAACTACAGCGACAACGGATTTAAAAAATTAATGAACGAAGGCAGTAATTTTACTTTTGCTCATTTCAATTATGTGCCAACTTATACAGCGCCAGGCCATTCTTCTATATATACCGGCACTACTCCATATTATCACGGCATTATTGCAAACAATTGGTACGATCGAGCTACACAAAAATCAATTTATTGTACTGATGATTCAACTGAAAAAACAATTGGAAGTAATGATGATGAAGGGAAAATGTCCCCCAGAAGACTAATGACAACAACAATAACGGATCAATTAAAATTGGCGACAAATAACTCTGCCAAAGTTATTGGGATTTCACTTAAAGACAGAGCAGCAATTCTTCCTGCAGGACATCTGGCGGATGCCGCTTATTGGTATGACAGTAAAAATGGAACATTTATTTCTTCAACATTCTATTTGAAGAAACTGCCTAAATGGGTGGAAAAATTTAATTCACAAAAGCTTGCGGATAAATATATGTCGGGAAGCTGGGAATTATCATTGCCTATCGAAGATTATAAAGTCACATTACCGGATGAAAGTAAATACGAGCACGATGTTTTCAGTGAAGGCAAAACTTCATTTCCGCATTCATTTAAAAATATAAAGGCTGAAAATAAATATGGTATAATGGAATCAACACCATATGGCAATCAATTTCTCCTTGAATTTGCAAAGGAAGTTTTAACAAATGAAAAAATGGGTAAAGGCAAGTCGACTGATTTTCTGGCTATAAGTTTTTCATCAACCGATTTTATAGGCCATGCTTACGGACCAAATTCGGTTGAAGTTGAGGACACTTATATAAAACTTGATAAACAAATTGCCGAACTTCTTTCTGTCCTTGATAATCAAGTTGGGAAAGGAAATTATATTGTGTTCCTAACTGCGGATCATGGTGTAGTTGAGAACAATGACTATAGAGAAGAACATAATCTGAATTCTGGAGGCCTGGGTACAAAAAAATTTCGTGATTCTCTTAATTCTTTTTCCGAACAATTCTATGGAAATAAAAGTTTAATCAGCAATATTTCTAATAACCAGATTTTCTTAGACTATAAATTTTGCAGTGAAAAAAACTTAAATTTAAATGAAGTTGAAGATGCGTATGCTAATTATTTGAGAAAAACATTCCCCGATGTGACTGAAATATTTACTCGAACTGATATGCAAAAACTTACTCCAAACCGTATTTCTACTAATTTGATTTTAAATGGTTTTAACCTAGTACGTTCAGGAGATATTGCATTTGGTTTACAAGCTGGATTACTTCCGGACAAAGCACCGAAGGGCAGTTCGCATGGAACATATTATTCATATGATACTCATGTTCCAATGATTTTTTATGGATGGCATGTGCCGGCTCAAACAGTGAACAGTGCTGTTACAATAATTGATATTGCCCCAACATTAGCGGATCTGCTAAAAATTACCGAGCCGGAAGCTTGTTACGGAATACCTCTGATTAAATAATTAATTATGAACTGAAACTAACAGCCATTATAGATAAAGAATTTATATTCAAAGCAAGTTTTTTATTATTTCATCACAAACTGCGTAACCTTTTTTTGTAAGTGAAATCAGATTTTTGTTTACATTCATAAATTCTTCGCTGCTAAGTTTTTTTAAATAAGAATAATTTTCATCAAACCAATTACTGCCGAAATTGTTTTTTAATTCTTTCACATCAATTCCATTACTTCTTAAAGCGAGCATTATATATTCATTAAATTTCTGCTCTTCATTCAGTATTTCAAAATTGGCTACTGCATTTCCTTTAGATGCAATTTCCGATATGTATTTTTTTAAACTTGAAAAATTCCACCATCGCTTACCATCCATAAAAGAATGCGCAGAAGTTCCGAAGCTTAAATAATCTTTATATCGCCAGTATGCATTATTGTGGCGGCATTCAAAACCTGGTTTGCAGAAGTTTGAAACTTCATACTGATAAAATTTTTTTTCGGTTAAAAAATCAATAGTTGATTCATATAAATCAGCATCATAATCTTCATCCTGTATTTTAACTTCTCCATCAAGCACTAATTTATTTAAAATTGTACCGCGTTCGAGAATGAGGCTGTAAGTTGAGATGTGATTTATTGGAAGCGAAACAGCAATATTTAAATTTTGCAGCCAATTATCTTTTGTTTGTCCCGGTAAATTAAAAATTAAATCCAAGCTTATATTTTTGAAACCGGTTGCGTAAGCATTGTTTACGGTATCAATCGCAGTTTGCTTATCATGAATTCGTGGTTAAAAATTTCAAATCATCGTCAAGAAATGATTGAACACCTATACTGATTCTATTTATTCCAATTTGAAAAAATTCTTTTAATTTGGATTTATTCACAGTCCCAGGATTTGTTTCCATCGTTATTTCTGCATCATGGCTGATTGTATAAAATTTCTTTAATGAATTAATAATTTCTTCAAGATATTTTGGCTGCATTAAAGATGGAGTTCCGCCGCCGAAAAAAATGGATGTGTAAATTCTGTTTTGCGAATAATTTGTTGAATAAAATTCTATTTCTTTCTTGATTGAATTCAAGAATGGTTGAATATTATCTTCGGTGATAATAGAATAAAAATCACAATAAATACACTTGTGATCACAAAAAGGAATATGAATATATAACGCTGATTCTTTCAATTTTTTAGATAATTTTTTTTTCGTAAAGATAACTTTAAAACTTTTCAATTAAAATCCAGCATTTGGTTGCATGAATTAACCAAATTATATTAAATTGTTGTCAGGTAATTTTCACTCAGCATTTTTTTTCCAATCATTCAATAAAAATAAATGTAGTCTTCGATGAGTAAAAACAGATTAGAAGCTTTTAGCGATGGAGTTATTGCCATCATTTTAACTATAATGGTATTAGAATTAAAAATTCCCGAAGGCGAAGATATTTCTGTTTTAATTCCGTTGCTTCCTGTGCTGTTAAGCTATATACTTAGTTTTTTGCATATAGGAATTTATTGGAACAATCATCATCATATGCTGCAATTAGTTTCAAAAGTTAATGGTAAAATTCTTTGGGCAAATTTGTATCTGCTTTTTTGGTTATCACTTCTACCTTTTGTAACCGGCTGGATGGGGGAAAATTATTTTGCACCCACTCCGGTAGCTTTATACGGAGTTGTTTTATTAATGTCTGCAATAGCATATTTCATTTTAGCGAAAAGCTTGGTAAATCTTAATGGACGTGAGTCAAAGTTAGCTAAAGCGCTCGGCGATGATTTTAAAGGTAAAATATCTGTAGTCATTTATATTATTGCTATTGCTCTAACATTTATAAACTCATGGATTGGTTTTGGATTTTATGCTGGTGTGGCAATAATGTGGATCATCCCGGATCGCAGAGTTGAAAGAGTTGTAGAAAAATAAATTAAAATAATTTTTATTGCATTCAAATCTTCCAAGAAGTAAGTTAAATCATTCTTAATGTAGTAAAGTCATTTACACTATTTTTTGAAATCAAATAATTTTTTATTCTAAGCTGCTGCGTCGTCTCATTTTAAACGGAGGCAATTTTGAAAATATATATTCAAAAACTTTCTTATGTTTTATTAGCATCTCTTCTATTTATTAGTTGTTCTTCTCTAAGTAGTTTTGATCAAACAACAATTGACCAGGCCAGTTCAATCAAAATAATGGCTCTCTCACTTATGGACAAAGCTACTAATCCATATACTGATTTTGCTCCACAGGTAGATGAGTTGAAAAATAAACTTGAGGAAGCATATCAGTATTCAAAATCAAGAAATAATAATGATGAAACAACTCAGCAATGGGAGGTTTTAATAAAGCCTGACGGCCATTTATTAGGCGGATTTCTTTCAAGATGGCAATCAAAAAATAAGCTTAGTGAAACATTTATTAATCAGGCAAAAGATTTAGTTAGAACAGGTTTTGATGAAATAATAGAATTTGAAAATAGTAAAAAATAAAAATGTTTTTAAGGAGATTACGTAATGGCTTCTTTTGATGAAATTTGGAACGCTTTAAAAAGTAATGTTATCAAATATTCTGAGGATAATTGGAACGAATTTAAAGACGAAGCAATAAGCGATGGAAAGGATTTTCTGGAAAAGTCAAAGGATGATTTAAAACGATGGTCGGATTTACTCTCACAAGGTAAACTCACAAAAGATGATTTTGAATGGCTTCTATTGGGTAAAAAGGACTTAGCTGTAATGGAAGCATTGAAGCAAAAGGGATTAGCAAAAAAGAAATTAGATAATTTTGCAAAAGGAATATTAGACACAGTTAAAACTACAGTTGTCGGCTTTGTAAGCCATTAAATTAAGGCCATGTTTTCCGGCGGATTGAATTTTACAATCACCTTCCTTCAAACTTTTTTCCCCTTAATCTTTTTCATTCAACATATTTCAAATATAAATATTAAAAAGAGGGAATTCCTTTTAGGTATCAAAATATTACATGTTTAGTAAAATAAATTATTATTATGTTAATATTCATAATTCCAAAACATATTATGAGTTAATTATTTTATGAAGAAGGTCATAATTTTATTTATTGTTCTTTACACAGCTGCCTTTTCACAAACAATTAATTTTGAAGGCAAACCTGAATTATTTTCGCCGGATACAATCAGTACAGAAAAATCTGAAGTAAGAATCACATTTACACAAAACGGTAGAACTGCTCTTTGGGGCGCTATTGCTTATGAGAATGGAATTGGCGGATGTGATATTTGGATGTCTATAAAAACGGGAGAAGTTTGGAGCAAACCAAAGCCGGTTTCTTTTAATACTACTGCTGACGAATTTGATCCCTACTTTGCACCGGATGATAAAAGAGTTTATTTCCTTTCGAATCGTAATGGTGGATACGGCGGCGACGATATTTATTATGTGACTTATGATTCTACAAGAAAAATATTCGGTAACCCGGTAAATATGGGAAGAGATTTTAATACTTCCGGGAATGAATGCTGCCCTTCAATTTCTCCTGACGGAAAGAGTCTGCTATTTTCTTCAGACGGATTAGGCGGACGCGGAAGACACGACATTTTTTTAAGCAAAGCAGTTAATAATGGATGGGGGCCTCCGCAAAGTTTAGATATTCTTAATTCAGATAATGATGAAGTTTACCCTATCTTTTTACAGGATAATAAAACTATTATTTTTACAAGAAGAATAGATCAGTATGAAGGTTTTTTGTATATAAGCTTTTTACAAAATGATTCATATTCATTTCCGTCGAAGATGGATGAGACGCTGAACATACCGGGCAAATTTAATTTTGGTGCTTCAATTAACCCTGCAGATAGTTCTTATATATATTATTCAACTAGAATAGGCCCTAATTCGAGAGGTAAATCAGATATTTACAAAATTAAGTATAAACTAACGAAATTTTAATTCTTATTTAAAAACTAAAAGACTGTCTTGAATTTTAATCAAGACAGTCTTTATAAAAAATTAAAATAACTTTATTTATAATTCTGTATCCGCTTCAAATACCATATCCACTATACCTTTAACATCATAAACAGGAGTACCGCCCGTAATGTTTAGTACTTCTATGGTTGCATTAAAGCAAGTATTATTTAAGTCGCCGCAATATTCGTTCATATTCTGAATTTGAGTTTGAGTCAAAGACAAAACAATGGCTTTTGTTATATAGTCCGAAGGATTAACATTTGGGATAGTAACTTTAAAAAGTAAACCACCAAATTGATCCTTTATAGTTATAACTATATCACCTTGCAAATTCGGAGCAGCTATACCGCTGGCAGTAACTGATTTAGTCCTGTATGCAGCTTGAATAAAAGTTAAACTTTTTATTTTACCATAATGATCTTGATAAATCTCTGAATCTTTATCAATACAATAATCTCCTGTTCCCGAAATATCATTGTTAGTTCCGGTAGCATCTATTTGTTTGGAAATAGGAATATTAACCGGGAAATTATTGAACTCATCACACCCTATATTTATTATAGAAAATGAGAGGGTAATAATGCCGAAAAATATAATAGTTAAATATTTTTTCATTATTTCTCCTTAAATTAAAATTCAAACGACAAACCAGCAGTTGCAATCGGCTGGGATGATAAACTAAAATCTGCATTCAATACTAATATTGCTAACTTTAATGATGCACCGACAGTGGCTCTAAATGAATTATCACCATCAATTTCTACACTGGTTTCTTTATCCTGCCGTAATTCCGGATCTCCGCTATTAGGATCGCCATTAATAGTATAATCTATGTTAACCGTTGTACTTTCATATTGTAAACCAAAATAAGGTGTAAATAATCCCAATGTTTTACTTACATGTGCGTTAAAAGCTATATTTTTTACTTTAAATATATTTGTAATCTCAAACTTATTATACATTAATTGTACTGCAGCATCAATAGGAATTAAGGGAATGTACTGGCTCACGCTATGCGCAATTCCAATTCCAAACATACTTACTTTATTATCTTCTCCTGTATTAAGATCTATCTCAGGCAAATACCTTAACATCACTTGAGTTCCCAAAAAGCTTGCGGAAATTTGAGGAAGTCCGACAGGCAGTGCAGATAAATTTGCACCTGGAGGCGAAACAATATATCCATTCGGCCCGGAATAATAACCGCCTTTTTCACCATAAATTGTTGCGGCAGGAATATCTGCAACATATCCTTCCGGCAGCACAGGTGTAAAAGTTTTTTGATCATCAGGAACTAAAATTAACATTCCTCTAACGCTGAAAGAAAATCCCCAAAATGCAGGAATGCTTGCCGTGTAATATCCGCCTGAATTCATTGCTGTTCCAATTGATGTTGCAAATGGACGAGCATATTCCTTTAAGTTAGTTTCGGTTAAAAGGCCAAATCTTTCTTCGAACTGAGCCATTAAGGATCCTGTTAAAATTAGAGAGAAAACTAAAACCAGTATTCCTCTTTTCATTTAAATCCTCCTTCTTATTATTTATTAAAAATATTTACAAATTCAATTTGTGTATTGTGAACTTCTTTAAATTTATTAATAATATAAGTCTTGAATTACTGCTCTATAGTACAATTTAAATCTATCTTGAAATCGCTTTTACTACTTATAAAATCAAGATTTACATGATATAATATTCACTAACTTTAATTTTAAAGCAGTATGATGTTTATTAAAATTACACTTTGAAATTCATCTTAACAATGGCGTAAACACGTTAAATTATCATTTCAGATAGTTGATTTGGAACTTCATTATTCAATATAACTTATAAGACTTCAAAATAATATAGCTATAAAAGAAAATGATTTGAAAACAGAGATATAATTAAAACGGAATAAAATTATTTCAAGAGAATGTTTGGATTTATACCATTTCACTTTTTAAAAATAGAATCGCTTCATTTTGAAACAATTAACTCTTAATTCCCATTAATTCTTTTGCTCCATTTAAGCTTGCTTCAGTGATTTTTTCGCCGCTCATTAATTTTGCTACTTCTTTTACTCTTTCATTTTCATCAAGCATTTTGATAGAACTTACAACCCTATTTTTTAGTTCAACTTTTTCAACAGCAAAATGAAAATCTCCAAGTCCGGCAATCTGAGGCAGATGAGTTATTGAAATTATTTGATGATACTTTGCCAACGACTTTAAGGCATTACCTACTTTTTGAGCGACTCTCCCGCTTACTCCTGTATCAATCTCGTCAAAAATTAATAACGGCAGCTTATCATTGTTTGCGAGAATGGTTTTAAGTGCCAGCATAATTCTTGAAATCTCTCCGCCGGATGCTACCTTTGCCAATGGTTTTAAATCTTCACCAACATTTGTGGAAATGTAGAATTCAACTTCATCAATTCCATTTGAATTAAATTTATATGCTTCTTCCTTAATGATAACAAAATTATCATTCTTTTTATCCGCTTTTGTTTGAGTTATTCTTACTTCAAATTTGGAGTTTGTTATGCCAAGATTATTTAAAACTTCTTGAACCTGTTTTGATATTTTTTTACTTATTTCAATTCTTCTTTTTGAAAGAATGGCTGCTGCTTCACCGCAATCGATTCTGATTAGATTTATTTGTTTTTCAAGCGATGATATTTTTTCAGAAAAATTTTCAGCCAGCTCAAATTCTTCCCCAATTTTTTTACGATGCTGAATAATAGAATTTATTGAACCGCCGAATTTTTTCTTTAGAAGATTTATTGCGCCAAGTCTTTCTCTAATTTCTTCAAGCCTTTGTGGTTCAAGTTCGATTTTAGAATTATAATTCCTTAAGAATTCAGCAATATCTTTAATTAATGTTATCGCACTTTCACATTCATTCGCTGAATCTAAAAATGATTTATCAATATTTAATAATTCTTCAAGATTGTTTTTTATTTCACCGAGCGAATCAATAATTGATTCTTCAGATTCATATAACTTTGAATAAGAATTAGATGTTAACTCTAAAAGATTTTCAGAATTTTCAAGAATATTAAGCTCTTCAGTAAGCTTTTCTTCTTCATTCTCTATTGGTGAAACCGCATCTATTTCTTTTATCTGAAATTCATATAAATCTTTTTTCTCTTTTAAAGATGCTTCTTTTTCTTTTAAAGATTTTAATTCGTCAATCGCTGATAAAAGTTTAGTATAGTTTTTATAGTAATTATTTAAATCTCTATCAAGGTTCCCAAACTCATCTAAAAACTCAATATGAGTTTCAGTTCGCAGTAAAGATTGATGCTCGTGCTGGCCATGTAAATCAACAAGTAAATTTCCTACATCTTTTATTAAATTAAGCGGAACCGGGGTATCATTTAAGAAACATCTATTTGCGCCTTTTAAGGAAATTTCCCTCCGCATTATTAGTTCCGGCAAATATTCAACATCATTTTCAACCAAAATATTTTTTACTTTTTTATTGGCTTCGATATCAAATATACCTTCAACCACAGATTTGTTAGCTCCCTTTCTAATAACTTCGATCGATGCTCTTTCACCAAGCAAAAGACTCATGGCGTCTATCAAAATAGATTTACCCGCGCCGGTCTCGCCGGTAATTATATTTAAACCGTTTCCAAACTCAACATTAATCTCTTCGATTAATGCGTAGTCTTTTACTTGTAATGATTTTAACATATTAGAAATAATTTAAGTTGAGCTAATTTAGATGATTTTAAAAGTAATTTCAAAGATGGATTTTAGGCATTTAGACTGCTGCAGCTGTCTCTAAATCATTTAATATTTAAATAATTTTTTGCCATATGAATACCGCAAATAGTTTTTGAATCAATAATTTCACCGTTCATTATCATCTTTTCAACTTCATCGAAAGTAAACTCCAGTACTTCCATACCGTATTCACCTTCTTCCCTATTATGCTTTCCCGCCTTTAAATTTTTTGCTAAATAAATATGCAGTATTTCCGTACAGAATCCAGGAGTAGTGGAGATTGCTCCAAGCTTGACAACATCATCTGACTTATAACCCGTCTCCTCTTGAAGCTCTCGCACAGCACATAACATAGGGTCTTCATTAAAATCTAATTTACCTGCCGGCAGCTCAATTAAAAATTTTTGAAGCGGATATCTAAATTGTTTGACCATCACTAATTTTTCGGCATCATTAATCGCAGCAACCACCGCTCCGCCAGGATGAACAGCTATTTCTCTTATTCCGGCATTACCGCTGTCATAAATTAATTGATCAACCTGTAAATCAAATACTTTTCCCCTAAATAATATATCACTTTTGGCAAGTTTGAAATTCATTCTACATTCCATTCATTTATAAATAAAAAATATCCCGAAAAAGATTCGGGATAAAATCAAATTTTATAATCAATATAAAAATTAATTAATACTTCTTACGGCCTATATTTAGAATCATAATAGGGAATCAGTTCACTTCCAAGATATTTCATCAAAGCTGTAATTACTCCTAAGTCATCAAGATAACCAATTAAAGGAGTGATATCCGGGATTGCATCTATAGGAGAAATAAAATAAATAAGAGCGGCAACTACTATGGCTTTTCTATGCCATGATACATAAGGATCTTTCATGTATTTATATAAAGCTAAAATATCTTTTGCGAACGATATTTTTTTACCGACTCGTTCAAGCTTAGTCCACAAATTTTCTTCAACAAAATGAATTTGTTCTTCAGTATCTTCTTCGCTTTTTCCGCCGAAGTCCAGCTCATCAAAAGTTATTTCATCTTCATTATCTATACTGTTCATTCTGTCTCCTTTTTATTTTTTGTATTTATCAAACCAATCGAAAATTGAATTCCACCAAAGACGAGCATTCTGTGGTTTAGTTACAAAATGATACTCATCCGGAAATAATATTAATTTACTATCAACTCCCAATCTTTGCAATGACGTAAACAACTGAAATGCCTGTTCTTCTGAAACCCTAAAATCATTTTCACCCTGGAATATAAGCATCGGAGTTTTTGCATTTTGAATAAATCTCTGAGGATTCCATTTTTCATAAAGTTCTCTATTCGTCCATGGGGTGCCGTTAAACTCCCATTCAGGAAACCATAGTTCCTCGGTAGTTCCCCAAGAACTTACAGTATTAAAAACCCCGTCATGCGAAACCAGAGCATTAAACCTATCAGTATGGCCTTCAATCCAATTTATCATAGTTCCACCGTACGATGCGCCTGCGGCAAATGTATTGGTTGTATCTATATACTTTAAATTCTTTAATGCATAATCGTAAGCATTCATTAGATCTAATATAAGGCCTGCCGAACCAATCTCTTGAGACATCATTAACAAATTGTTGTCCGTAACCCATACTTCCTGTGGGATTAGGAGCAATTACAACATATCCTTTTGAAGCAAATAATTCTGTGTTCCATCTATAATGAAAATCATCTTCCCAATGACTTTGCGGCCCTCCGTGAATCAAAAAGATTAATGGATATGTTTTTGTGGAATCAAAAAATGGAGGCTTAACTAAAATCGATTGGACTTTATAGTCGCCTGCTCCTTCACTCCAAATAGTATCAATCGGTATCATTTCAATTTGTGAAAGCAGCTTTTGATTAATATGAGTAATTTGCTTAATGTTTTTTCCATCAGTATCCATTGAGAATATTTCAAATGGAGATGTCGATCTTTGCTGCATAAAAAATATTGTTTCATTATCCGGAGAAACAATCAAATTTTTACTGCTGCCTTCTTTTAAAATTAAATTTGTTTCTTTTGAATCTATATCCAGCTTATAAATTGAATTATAAATTTCATTATCTGCTGTAAAATAAATTGATTTCGAATCAGGCGACCATGTAAATCCATTAATTGACCGATCCAGACTATCAGTCATATTAGTTAAAGATTTGTTTTCCCGGTCATACAAAAATAAAAATGCCTGAGCGGATTCATGCCCGGCAACAAGCATGGAAGTGAATGCAATATACTTTCCGTCAGGAGAATAAACTGGTTGATTATCGTCTCCTTCACTAATAGAAATCTTTTCTGTAGGCGTGCTGCTTTCTTTATTTACATCGGTAAGATTTACAATAAAAATATCATTATTGGTTGAAGTTGCAAGATGGTCTGATTCATTCATTGTAAATGCAGCTTCATTTCCATCAGGTGAAAAATTATAATCGTTATCACTTCCCAGTGCAATTGGCGGAACATCAAAATCACTTCCGAATGTCAGGTCAGTAATTTCTTTTGTACTAACATCAAGTAAAAATAAATGGCTTCTCCTATCATCTCTCCATTCATTCCAATGGCGAAACATTAAATCAGTAATGATCCTTGCTTTAACTTTGCTGGAGTCTTTTTCATTTATCCGCTGCTTATTGCATGCATCATCAGGACAATCCGGATAAACTTTGGAAACGAATAAAATTTTCTTTCCATCATTAGACCATCTTATTCCGGAGACGTCAGTTGATAGATTTGTTAACTGTTTGTTACCCTTACCATTTATTTCGGTTGTCCAAATTTGATTTGATAATAGATAAGCAATCGTTTTCCCATCAGGCGAAAACTTAGGGCCGGTTTCATTTTTATCAGAATTTTTCAATGGATGAAAATCGCTTCCATCAGAATTTATTAGATATAAATCAGAATTACCTTCATTAGCTTGCATACTATAAGTTTTGACTTCTATTACAATTTTTTGTCCGTCAGGGGAAACATCAAAATTTTCAATTCGTTTCATTGACCATAAGTCTTCCACGGTTAAAGGATGCTTTGTTTGTGCAGAAAATGATAATGAAATCACTAAAAATAAGAAGAGTAATTTTTTCACTATTTCCTCGAGTAAAGATTTAGTCAGCCATTCAAAAATACCTGAACTAGTTTAGAAAGGCAATGTAAACCGGTACAGGATGATTTGGTTTTTTGTTACTTTTACATTAAGTAAGTTTAAAACTTAAATATCTATTCACATTTATTCCCTAAGAAAGCATTTTGAAAAAAAGCAATTTTATTTTTCTTCCCGGACTTGATAAACAAATCGAAGCCCTAATTAAAAATTTTAATAACGATGGAGAAAAAAAACAAATTCTCATAATCGGAGCTAACAGTGAAGAGATTGCAATAGCTCTTCAGCAATATTATGATGCAGATGTTTTTGTAGTGGTTGATGATAATGAATCTCTCTTAAAGTCACGTTTGCTGCTTTCAAAAGCAGAAAGAATTTCTGCCCGAATGATGAATTTTGAAAACACCGATTTTCAAAAAGAAAAATTTGACTTAATATACGCGCAAGCTTCTATTTCCAGTTCTAACCGGAATAAAATTGTAAAAGAGTTAAAAAGAATTTTAAAACCTGAAGGAATTTTGTGTGTTGGAGAAATAATAAAATTATCTTCAACACAGCCAAAATTTATTACTGATATTTGGGAAACTTCCTCTCTTTCTCCGATGAACTCAGATGAATTGGAAAATTATTATTTGAATAGAAATTTCTCTTTGATTTATAAAGAAGATTTGTCTTATACTTTAAAAGATTTTTATTTACATGGGATACATCAACTTAAAGATAAAATTCATTCGCTTTCAGAAAATGAAAAAAGTTATTATAAGAAAGTTTTAAATAAAATTAGTCATGAGTCGAATGTTTACTTAAAATTAGGAGGCGATAAACATATTGGATTTGAAATATTAATTTTGAAGAAAGAAGTGCAGTGAAAAAAGGAGATTTAATTGAATTAGACATTGAAAAATATGCTTTTGAAGGCAAAGGAATTTCCAAAGTTAATAAACAATTAATTCAGCCTTCAAATGGTCAAACAGATGAAAAGAATTATGTAGTATTTGTAAACGGATCATATCCGGGCGATAAAGTTCAAGCAAGATTATTAAAGATAAAGAAATCCTATGCTGAAGCTAAAGTTGAAAAAATAATTACTCCGTCTGAATTAAGAATTAAAGCAAGATGTAAATTTTTTGGAACCTGCGGTGGCTGCAAACAACAAGACTTAAATTATAACGATCAGCTAAAATTTAAGCAGCAGCAAGTAAAAGAAATATTTGATAAACTCGGAGGATTTAAGGATTTAAATATTGACAGCATTATTCCATCTGAAAATATTTTTTACTATAGAAACAAAATGGAATTTTCCTTTGCTGATAAAAGATGGCTGACAAAAGACGAAATCAACAATGAAAATATAATTGATAGAGATTTTGCTCTTGGCCTGCACATACCAAGAATCTTCGATAAAGTTTTAGATATTGATGAATGCTTTCTTCAATCCGAATTGTCAAATAAAATTAGTGAATTTCACTCGTGATTTTTTTAAAAAGAAAGAAACTACAATTTATACAACAAAATTTCACCGGGGTTATTTGAGAAACTTAGTTATCAAACATTCACAGCATTCTGATGATTTAATGGTAAATCTTGTTACTGGTGAAGATGATGAAGAATTAATGAGAGAATATTCTAATGCATTATTGATTGAAGTGCCTCAAATTACAACTATAATTAATAATGTAAATCTAAAAAAAGCCTCGGTAGCTATTGGTGATTATGAAAAAGTTTATTTCGGATCCGGATTTATTTATGATAACATAGGCAATTACAAATTTAGAATAAGTGCAAATTCATTTTTTCAGACTAATACTTTGCAGGCGGAAAAGCTTTATCAAACCGCACTTGATTTTGCAGAATTGAATGGCAATGAAATTGTCTATGATTTTTATGCAGGCGCCGGAACAATTTCAATTTTTATTTCAAGCAAAGTGAAACAAGTTTATGCAATTGAAACAGTTGAGTCATCAATAAAAGATGCAGAAGAAAATATAAAACTAAATAATATTACTAATGTAAAATTTATTCCGGCAGACTTGTATAAACCGTTTTATTCCAAAGCAGAAGAATTAAATTTACCAAATCCTAATGTGGTTATTCTTGACCCTCCAAGAAGCGGAATGCATAAAAACACAGTTGAAGATGTTATCAAACTTAACCCGGCAAAAATTGTTTATGTAAGCTGCAATCCAACCACTCAAGTTCGGGACATAAAATTACTAACTGAAAGCGGTTATAAATTAATTAAAATGAAGCCTGTTGATATGTTTCCGCATACATATCATATTGAAAACGTCTGCTTGCTTACCATGACATAAATTACTTAACTTAAGCATTAGGTTAAATTAACATTGGAGAAATGATTGCAATTGTTCTTTAAGAAAACTAAACCATATTCGCCGATACAAAATCTAGCTGATTCACTTAGGTTATTTATTTATAACAATACAAAAGAAGCTGAAGTTAGATTAAGCCGGGAAATATTATATCTTCCAAATTTTAGTTTAACTTTTGAATATGAAATCTTCTGCATTTTTTTGGTTGAGTACTGCGTAGCTGCAAAAATTAAAGATCCAATTTTAAAGGATATGGTACTAGAATCTTTCTATTCTAATTGGAAAATATATTTTAGTGATGAACAATTTAGAATATTGAAAGTTAAATTAGATATTTATACTCAAATCATTAGAAAACATGAAGACCGGCCAACTGTTATTCAAAATTTAGGTTTTGCATTTTCGAGAAATGTACTAAAAAATGTTGATTTAAGTTTGGCATCTAGGGTCAGTAAAGAATATGTCCCTCTAAAAGATGCAATTGAAAAAATAATTGACGAATCAAAATTAGATACTAGCGATTAAGCTTATTAGTTAAATACTCATTATTAAAAATAAGTTTTTTTTGACACTCAATTTTACTCCACTACTTTGATTTATTATCCAATATCAACACAAACTCCCCCTTCAAGTTTCTTTGTTCAGCTATTTTTAAAATAGCTTCTGCCGTTCCTCTAAAAAATCTTTCGTCTTTCATTGTTAATTCAAATGCGACTACAATTCTTTTATTCTTTCCAAAGACTTTTACTACATCAGCCAAAAGCGCTTTTAATCTGTAAGGTGTATCGAGCAAGACAATAACTTCAGTAATATTTTTAAGACTATAAAGCTGCGACCTTCTTTCATCCTTTTTCGGTGAAAGCCAGCCGTAATAATAAAATTTTTCAAAGTCCAAACCAGAACCAATTAAAGCAGATAAAAGAGAGTTGGCTCCCGGCACCGGAACAATTTGAATATTTTGAGAGATACAAACTTCAACTAATAGATGGCCAGGATCAGAAAATAAAGGAGTTCCGCAATCAGAAATTAATGCAACTGAATTTGCTTCCAGAATTTTCAAGCAGAAGATCATTTACAATTTCTTTTTCATTGTGTTCATTTAAAGCGATTAATTCCTTTTCAATTTGAAATTGTGAAAGCAGTCTTCTCGCTTCTTTATATTCTTCGCAAATTATAAAATCGCATTCTTTTAAAATATTTAACGCACGGATAGTTATATCATCATAATTGCCGATTGGTGTGGAGACGAGAAATAATATTTTATTCATAATTATATTCTTTAAATCATTTTCAATTTAATATTTTTACTGTTATAACAATAAATGCCTATTATAATCAGATGAACTAAACCATTTTAGTCATATTTGCATATAATTACTGTCATAGCAGTAATTTATCTTGATTTTAAAAAAAATAAACCATAAATTGCTTACAAACGAAAATATTTACTGTTATAGCAAAAATTATGGACATAAGAAAAATAGGAAAAATAATCTTTTTTCACCGAAAAAAAAGCGGATTAACCCAAAAACAATTAGCTGATTTAGCTGGTGTGGGTAAATCAGTTGTATTCGATGCTGAAAAAGGAAAAGAAACTATTCAGCTTAATTCTTTAACAAAAATTCTTGACGTCTTAAATATAACGATTGAATTTAATAGTCCCCTAATGCATTTAATGGAAAAAGAAAATGAAGAAAGCTAAAATTTACAATTTCGGAAAATTCAGCGGCCGATTAATTGAAGTCGAAAAAGGTAAGAAATACAAATTCATATATGAAGATAATTATGATGGCCCTCCGGTATCATTGACATTACCGCTTACCAAAAAAGAATATGAGTTTGATCAATTCCCCCCCTTCTTTGAAGGTCTTTTACCAGAAGGAATGCAATTAGAAGCTTTAGTCAGGCAGACAAAAACCGACAGGAATGATTTCTTTTCCATACTTGTAATTACGGGAAAAGATTTGGTTGGCTCGGTAACTGTTGAGGAGGAAGAATGAATATCTGCCCGATTACTTATGAACCATGCGGTGATAAAAAATATTCTTTGGAGGGATTAAAATTACTTTCACGAAATTTAAAGGAATTAAGAGACCTTCCATTATCGCAAGAAGAACAATTAAAAGAAGCGGCTGTTAGAGCCGTAAAAATGTCGATACAAGGGGTTCAGCCAAAGCTTAGTGCAAAGTTAAATGTAAAAGAAAATCGTTTTGAAATAGTTGATCGCGGCGGCGAATATATCTTAAAACCCCAAAGTAATTTTTATTCAGAGCTTCCGGAGAACGAAGATTTAACGATGCGCCTTGCAAAATTAGTCGATATTGAAATCCCAATTCACGGATTGGTTTATTCTGTGGACAATCGATTGACATATTTCATAAAACGCTTTGACCGCTACGGTAAAAACAAAAAACTATCACTTGAAGATTTCGCACAATTAGCGGAGCTAAGCAGAGAAACAAAGTATGATTACAGCATGGAAAAAATTGTAACTATAATTGATACTTTTTGCACTTTCCCTTTGATTGAAAAAGTAAAATTGTTCAGACTTACTATTTTTAATTTTATAGTCGGCAATGAAGACATGCACTTGAAAAATTATTCTTTGATAACAAAAAACGATAAAGTTGAATTGAGTCCTGCTTATGATTTATTAAACACAACTATTGCACTTCCGGCAGCACAGGAAGAAATAGCACTTCCATTAGCAGGCAAGAAAAGAAATTTAAATTCAAAAGTATTAATTGATTATTGGGGAAAAGAAAGACTGAAGTTAAATGATTCTGTTATTTCTAATGTATTAAATAAATTTCCCGAAGTAAAAAATGAATGGGAAAGATTAATCAGCGTAAGTTTTTTATCAGAGCAAATGAAAGAAAAGTATTTTAACCTAGTTAAAGCTAGAAAAGAAAAGATTGGACTATAAACACTTCCGATCAGTGAAACTCAGTTCAATCAGTGTCATCCGTGCCCTATTTTTTGCATTAAAATCTATATAATATTGAACTTTTCCAGCTCTCCTTTCAAATCTTCAGCATCCTTAAAATGAATTAATTTATTCCAAGTTCTTTTGCAAATGAAATGTTAGTTGTACTGTCATCTATAAACAAACATTCAGAAGGAGTTAATGAATTTTCTTTTAAAACAAACTCAAGTGCGCTTTTACTTTTTTTAGTCGACTTTATTTGAAATGAGAAATAAATTTTATTGAAAACTGAAAGAAAGTCGTGTGAATTATAAACGTGTTCAACCCACTCAGCACAATGGTCTGAAAGTAGAATCAAGTTAAAATTATTGGAAAGCTTAAATAGAATTTCTTTTGTTCCTTTTATTTCATTAAGCAGATTTTGCCTGATTTCTTTTTTAATAATTTCTTTTTCAATATTCCAATTGCTCGCTAAAATTATTTCATCCAAATAAAAATCTTCTGTAATATCACCAAGCATCAAGTTTTGTAAAGAATTGCCGCAAAAATATTGTGCAATTATTTTCTCATCAAGGTTAAGTATTGGTGCGAGTCTTTTTTCAATTCCATAAACACCGGATATAAATACTTCTGATAAATCAAAAATTATATGTTTGATCATTTTATTATTAAACTTTTCAATATTGGAAAAATTGAGATGAGTGAATTTCAAGAATTGTCATTTCGAATGAGTCCTCGAGAGAGAAATCTTTTGCGTTACAATAGCTGAGATTTCTTTCGTTTGTCTAAATGACACTCATTAGTTTGTATTAAATACTACTTTAAAATTTCTTTCAGCTTCTCTTTCAATATCATCTAAACCAATATCCATTCTTTCACCGGTAGCACGTACTTTTATCTCAACTTTATTCTCTTTTAATTTTCTGTCGCCTACAATAATTTGTACAGGCATGCCGAGCAAATCAGCATCGTTAAATTTTACACCGGCTTGCGCATCGGATCTGTCATCGAATAAAACATCATAGCCATCTTTCTTTAATTCATCATATAATTTTTCCGCGGTAGAGGTTACCTTTTCATTTTTCATATTCAACCCTAAAATATGAATTTGAAAAGGAGCCAATGTTTTGTCCCACACAATTCCGTTTTCATCATGATGCTGTTCAAGATAGCAAGCCATTACACGCTCAACTCCAATTCCATAGCTGCCCATGATTAATGGATTTTCTTTCCCGTTTTCATCAAGGAAATTTGCACCCATGGAAACTGAGTATTTTGTTCCTAACTTAAAAATATGTCCAAGTTCAATTGCTGTAAATACATCTAATTTTTTATCACACTTTGGACAACCTTCTCCTGCTTTAACAATTCGCAAGTCGGCATACTCAATATTCGGAACATCACGTTTTAAATCTATTCCGCCAATATGATAATCATTTTCATTTGCTCCGCTGAACATGTTGTTTGCGTCTCTTAATTTTAAGTCGGCAATTATTTTACCATAAAATTTTATCGGACCTATTGAACCAGCATCAGCACCAGTTATTTCTTTTAGTTCTTCTGGATGCCCTGGACGAACATTTCCTCCTAAAATTTTTTCAAGCTTGGTTTCATTCACTTCATCATTTCCGAGCATTAAAATTAAAACCGGTTCGCCATTGTGAATGTAAACTCTTGATTTTGCACATTGAGTTTCATCAATCTTTAAAAATTCACAAAGCTCGTCAATAGAATGGACATTTGGTGTATGAATCTTTTTTAACTCTTCACTTTTTTCATCTCGTTTTCTTCGCTTCAACTTTTGAAGTTGCAACTTCCACATTTGCAGCATATCCGCAGCTTTCACAATATGCAACAGTATCTTCGCCGGCTTCTGATTTAACCATAAATTCTTCCGAGCCTGTGCCGCCCATTGCGCCGCTTGAAGCACCAACCACAAAATATTTCAATCCGCAGCGGTCAAAAATATTTCTGTATGCTTTATCGTGAAGCCCGTAAGCTACATCCAAATCTTCCTAGGATTTATCAAACGTGTAGGCATCTTTCATTAAAAATTGTCTGCCTCTAATAACTCCGCTTCTTGGGCGCGCTTCGTTTCTAAATTTGGTTTGAATCTGATACCAAATCTGCGGAAGGTCTTTATAAGATTTTAAAACATTTCTTGCATGATAAGTCATAATTTCTTCATGAGTCGGAGCTAAAACATACTCACGATTTTTAACTTGAAATAATATATCGCCAAATGATTCAACTCTTCCGGTTTCTTCCCAAATCTCTTTTGGATTTAAAGCAGGCAAATGAAATTCCTGTCCGCCTATCGCGTTCATTTCTTCGCGGATAATTTCACTTATTTTTCTGATGACTATATATCCAACCGGGAGAAATGAATAAATTCCAGCGGAAAGCATTCTAATTAAACCTGCGCGAAGCATAAGTATATGGCTTGTTACTACAGCGTCATTCGGAACTTCTTTAAGAGTTGGAATAAATGATTTACTAAATTTCATGACTGCCTTTAATAATAAATTGACTGAATTTTGTAACAAAATGAATTACAAAAATATGGATTTGACGAGGCTATTCAAAATAG